>NZ_FTOH01000006.1 GCF_900156675.1 Thalassolituus maritimus | reverse complement strand
CGATTCCTATCACTCTTAGCTGTTCCATAAACCACCTCCCGCGAAGAAACTGAAGTTTCAGTGTAAGGGAGGGGTGTCCATTTCATTAGCTTGTTAGTGTGCGTGCGCATTTATCCTGGGACACTCTTTCGAGGTTTCCCAGGTAACTCTTTGAACTGATTGAAAAATCTTCCATAATTCAAATCTCCCTTCCAGAAAAACGCGCACGCCTGTTATTTCTATAACCGCGGGCACATAAACTTGTAAACCAAGTTTGTAAGTATCTGATTCGCCTGATATTTACCGTACTACCGTCTGACAAAACGCGCAAGCGCGAATGTAAAGCGTGCCAGTTTTGCTCAAAAACTCCAATTCATACTGTATGGATACCCCCCATCTCTTTACATTCAGATTGTCCGCATCGCTTATTGCCGATCTAGCACTTTATTACTAGTTTTTGCCAACTGCTAGGATGCAGCCCCTGCCATCTGGCCCTAGACTTATAAAAGGAACACATAACTAAGGTGGCTTATGGCTGAGAGCTTCAGTGCAGAACGTATGCTGACGGGCAAGATGGCGGCGGTGCCAGCGTCGGGCTGGATGGCGTTGATTCGTGCAGGGTATTACACAGGCGGTTGCACCGACGAGACTCAGTTCGTGCGTTCGATGGCCGAGCAGATGTCTGAGCCTTTGTTGGCCCATGCGTCCCGTGAGGCTTGTCGCTTGATCACCGAGTTGCGCGAGCATACCGATGAGCTGTCGTTGTTTGATCAGTTTATGCAGGAGTACAGCCTGGATAACGACGAAGGCCTGACACTGATGATTATCGCCGAGGCCCTGTTGCGCATCCCGGATAAGGCGTCACGTGATGCCTTTATCCGCGCTGAGATCTCTCAGGCGGATTGGGAGAAGCACCTGAGCCATAGCCCATCCCACTGGGTGAATATGGCAACGCGTGGCTTGTCGGTCAGTGGCCGCATGGCGCGGTTAAAGAACGCACTCGGTCGCCTGATTACCCGCCCCGGCGAACCAGTGATCCGCAATGCGCTGCAATATGCCATGCAGATGCTGGGCAATCAGTTTGTGCTGGGTGAAGACATCAGCAGTGCTCGTGCCAATGCCGAACGTACGCACTCGGAGCTGAATGCCTTTTCGTTCGATATGCTGGGTGAGGCAGCGCTCTGTGATGACGACGCCGAGAAGTATCTGGCCAGCTATCGCGCGGCGTTAAAAGAGATCGCACTTCAGAACGAAGACTCTAATAAAACCACTAGTGCATCTAAACGCCCCTGCTCGCTTTCAATTAAGCTTTCTGCTCTGCATCCTCGTTATGAAGATACCCAACGGGAAGACGTTAAGGTCAGGCTCTATGATCGCCTCGCAACTCTGGTACGTGAAGCCCGTGAACTCTCGGTGCCTGTCACCATTGATGCCGAAGAAGCTGATCGGCTGATTCTTTCGTTGGAATTATTTGAACAGGTACTGCGTAGCGAAGGCGCTGACTGGGGTCAGTTTGGCCTCGCAGTGCAGGCTTACAGCAAGCGTGCTCTGCCCGTGCTGGGCTGGCTTGATGCGTTAGCACGAGAGCACGCGGTGAAGATCCCGGTTCGCTTAGTCAAAGGTGCCTACTGGGATAACGAAATCAAACTGGCGCAGCAACGTGGCTTACCCGGTTATCCGGTATATACCCGCAAGGAACATACGGATCTTTCTTATCTGGCCTGTGCCGCATTTATGCTGAAGAGCACAGGCATTTATCCGCAGTTTGCGACTCATAATGCACACACTTTAATGGCGGTGTCGGCGATGGCGGATGCACTGTCGTCAGGAGGCAGCAGCGAGAACAAGAGCGACGTCTGCGAGTATCAACGCCTGCAGGGCATGGGCGAGCCTTTGTATGATGCCTGGCAAAGTAAACGCAAAGACTACGTGCGTACTTATGCTCCGGTCGGTGAACACAAAGAACTGCTGCCTTATCTGGTGCGGCGCTTGTTAGAAAACGGCGCCAACACTTCGTTTGTGCATCACTTATGGAAGTCTGAAATCAACCCTGAAGCGTTGGCACAGTCGCCGCTGGAGCTTGCCCGGGAACACCATTTTGCGCCCGCAGCGGATATTCCCGCGCCGGCTAATATTCTTGCACCGCGTCAATACTCGGCCGGGCTGAACCTGAATAACCGCGATGAAACCGATTCATTACTCGCAGGTTTAGAGCGCTGGAAATCTCACCAGTGGCAAGCTCGCCCTCAGGTAAGAATCAGCAGCCTGACCACCTATCAGCCGGATATCGTAGTGGGCTGCCCCTTCTCTGCACACGACAAAGTGGGTCTGGTGCAATGGGCGCACCCTGACGATGTGTACGCCATTATTGATACTGCCCAACGCGCCTTTACTCACTGGAATAACGAACCGCGTCCCGCGTTTGCCGCCCAACGAAAAACCTGGCTGCTGACCCTGGCAGATTTACTAGAAACCCACCGACATGAGTTGGTCATGTTGTGTGTGCGTGAAGCGGGTAAAACCCTGCAGGACGCCGTGGATGAAATTCGCGAGGCCGTAGATTTTTGTCGCTATTATTCGGGCTTTATTGATGAAGGTTTCGCTGAGCCGATAGCCCTACCCGGCCCGACCGGCGAATTAAACCAATTGCACTATGAAGGCCGTGGTGTGTGGTTTTGTATCAGCCCCTGGAATTTCCCGTTGGCGATATTTATCGGTCAGATCAGTGCAGCACTCGCCGCTGGCAATGCCGTCATCGCTAAACCCGCAGAAGCCACCAGCCTGATTGCCGCACGTGCTGTTGAACTCGCTTATGCTGCGGGCGTACCTCAAGAATTACTGCAGTGTGTACCTGGGTCTGGCCCGATACTGGGCGATGTATTCTGCAACGATGCACGTATTGCTGGCGTAGCCTTTACAGGCTCTCATAAAACAGCCCATAAGATCGCGATGGATCTTGCCCATCGTCGCGGCCCGATTGCGACATTTATTGCAGAAACCGGTGGCCAGAACGCAATGATCGTTGACTCGACCGCACTGCCTGAGCAAGTCGTTAAAGACGTCTTACGCTCTGCCTTTGGCAGTGCCGGGCAACGTTGCTCAGCATTGCGAGCCTTGTATCTGCAATCCGATATTGCCGATGAAGTTATCCGCTTATTAAGAGGTGCTATGAATGAATTGGTGGTGGGAAATCCAGGCGATGTATCAACCGATGTCGGCCCACTGATTTCGATGCAAGCAAAGAACAGTCTGCTTGCTCATATCCGCCATTTAAAAAGTCATGGCAAGGTGTTGGCTCAAGTCGATAACGTTCCCGAAGAAGGGTTCTTTTTAGCCCCCGTTGCGTACGAGATTGCATCAATTTCAGAACTGGACGACGAGCACTTCGGGCCGATCTTACATGTCATCCGTTACCAGAACACTGACCTGCCGAAAGTTATTGAAGATATTAATAACACGGGATTCGGTCTGACCTTATCTGTGCATTCCCGCAATCCTGAAGTGTCGGGCTTTATTGCGCGCACCGCTCGCGTAGGCAACGTATATATTAATCGCGATCAGATCGGCGCCGTGGTGGGTGTACAGCCCTTTGGCGGTCTGGGGCGCTCAGGTACTGGCCCGAAAGCCGGTGGGCCCGATTATGTAAAACGTTTTGCCTGCGAACGTACTGTCAGCGTTAATACCAGTGCGATTGGTGGTAACGCTGAGCTGTTGCGGAAAAAGAATCAAGGCTGAAGCAGCAGGTAGGGTTACTGACGATAAAGCTCTTTGTCGTCAGTAAAGATTTTATCGCCCACGTTTTCAGCCTGCTTTAGCGCCTTCAGCGAGCTGGAACGGAACTCGCGTGAATACAGCACCGCGGTAATTAACGCGGCGGTGCCCATAAACACCCACTCAGAGACAAACCAGCTCAGCGCGGCCATCGAGAAGTAAAACGCCCGCAGCCCGTTGTTATAACTGTGACTGGCCTGATCAATCACTTTTGCACTGTAAAGCGCCATACTGCGACGATCACCGGGAGTCACCGAATTATCGTCAGGCATAGGTGCAGCGCCCACTAATACCGAGGCAAAACCAAACTGGCGCATTGACCAGGTAAAGGTGAAGTAGGCGTAGATAAAGATGACCACCAGCACTGCCAGTTTAAACTCAAGCTCGGTTAGTGAATCGCCTTCAACAAACGAGACGGTACTGAGCATGGCGCTGATTTTATCGGTTGCGGTCAGTGCGGTAAGCAGACCGGCAATGATCAGCACACATGATGAAGCAAAGAAGTTTACGTTGCGCTCGATGTTTGCCAGAAGTGCTGCATCCCCAACACGTATCTCGCGCTTGAGCATGCGCCGCATCCAGTTAATACGATGCACATGCAGTACCGAAGACAAAGACGCAGAACGCTTAGCCCGGTAGTGAGCAAATTTAGCGTAACCAAACCAGCAGAAGATTAACCAGCCGAGGCTGATAAAATTCAACATGCCTATTTCTGCAAACCCTGCCATTTGAGCTGTGTTCCCTTATCTTAAGGTAGGTTCTGAACCCTACAGCAGAGATACCAGATAACGAATACGTTCGTCGGATAGCTGGCGGTAGTCAAAGTATGGACAAACAATCACGCCGGCATCATTGATCGCAAATCTGCTGTCGAGCCATTTTGCACCATTCGTTTTGAAAAATCCGCATTCTTCAGCGAACTGCTTGCCCATCAAAATAATCTGACTGGCTGGCGCCTCGCTACCAGGAGCCCCGTAACAAAGAGCAACCTGGCTGCCCGGCTGGAGCATCAGGGTGTCGCGGTAATCCTGCCAGCGACTGAAATCCTCAGTGCCAGTAAATTTCAGTTCATACAGAAACTTGGCAAAGACATTAAAAATTTTTCGCCAGTGATTACCTTCGTGCGAATTGATCTGAGCAATGTCACCGTCTGCCAGAGGTATGACATCGCCCGGATAAGCAAAGGGTTCGAGCGACGGTCGGTTAGCAAGGTATACCCGCAATGTCGCCTGCGGGTCACCTAAGCCGACATCAGCAGCAAGCGCTCTGGTCATATCAGGACGGTTCAAACCAATGCTTAGTACGGTTAGCAAACGCAACCAGAGAAAGCATCACAGGGACTTCAACCAGAACACCTACAACCGTAGCCAGTGCAGCACCCGAATTCAGGCCGAATAAGGCAATCGCGACCGCAACCGCAAGCTCAAAGAAATTACTCGTACCGATCATACAAGCAGGTGCAGCGACGTTGTGCTTAAGCTTCAGACGGATCGCAATAAAGTAGGTAATCGCGAAAATACCGTAGGTCTGAATCAGCAGAGGAATTGCGATCAGCAGCATATCCAGAGGATTCTCAACGATGCGCGGCGCCTGCAAGCCAAACAGAATAAGTACGGTCGCAAGCAAGCCCAGAATAGACAGCGGCTTTAAGGTTTCCGATAAGCGTGCCACACCGTCAGCGCCCAGCGCTTTACGGGTAATAACGCCAGCGAGTAACGGCAATACCACATACAAGACGACTGAGATCAGCAATGTTTCCCACGGGACTTCAATATCGGAGACGCCGAGCAGGAAACCCGCAATCGGTGCAAATGCAAAAATCATGATGACATCGTTCACCGATACCTGCAGCAGGGTGTAATTCGCATCACCGCGTGTCAGGTGGCTCCAGACAAATACCATGGCTGTGCAAGGCGCAACGCCTAACAGGATCATACCGGCGATGTATTCCTGGGCGGTGGCCGGTGACACCAGATCCGCAAATAAGTGATGAAAGAACAACCAGCCCAGCGCCGCCATGGTAAATGGTTTAACCAGCCAGTTAATCACCAGTGTGAGTGCAAGGCCCTGCGGCTGTTTAGTTACATCTTTGATCGATGCGAAATCGACTTGCATCATCATCGGATAAATCATCAACCAGATGAGTACCGCAATCGGCAGGTTAACGTTCGCAACCTCAGCATCAGCTACGACCTGAAATACCTCGGGCATAAAAAGACCGGCACCGATACCTGCAATAATGGCAAGCCCGACCCAGACAGAAAGATAACGTTCGAAAATACCCATCAGGAAAAACGCTCCGGTGTGAGAAGCTGCCCGATCGCGGCTTCGAGTGATTGTTTATCAGTAAGCTCATTCAATGATGCAGAAGCCAGTTGAGACAGGCGCTGCTGCATCATCTCCCCTACTTCTCTGAACATGCCTTGCTGCATGTCTTCTGTTGGTAGTTTTGATGGATCAGGTAAGCCCCAGTGTACCCGTGCTGCATTGCCAAACCAGACCGGACAGGTTTCGCCCGCTGCGCTGTCACACACGGTGATCACCACATCAGGAGCAAAGCTTTCGTGGTCATCCCAGCTCTGGCTGACAAGACCTTCAGTGGAAATATTCTGGCTTTCGAGGTATTTCAAGGTGCCCGGAAACACGACACCTGCAGGCTGGCTACCGGCGCTTCGGGCATCAATTCTGCCCTCAGAAATATGACGCGTCAGTGCTTCAGCGAGGATGCTGCGACAACGATTGTGGGTACAGATAAACAGTATTTTCATAAGTCAGACATCAGCAGCACGCTGACGATTCTCCAGGGGTGATCGTTATTCCGGGGGTAGATTCCATTACGGACTCGATGACGACAGGTGCCAGCGCGTTGATGGTCTGATCTACCCACGCAGGTAGCTGAGGTACTAAGGAGTAATAAACCCACTGGCCGCGACGCTCGGTCTCGACCAGACCGGCTTCGCGTAAAATAGCCAGATGCCGGGATACTTTGGGTTGGCTGAGTTGCAGTATCTCCATCAGGTCACAGACGCACCTTGGCCCTGATTTCATTGCAATCACTGAGGTCAGCCGTGTCTCATCGGCGAGCAGTTTCATGAGTTCAACGGGTGTCATTGTTTTTAAGCCCTGTATTTCGACTCGTAGCCTTTACCAGAAGTCGCCAGCCAACACATACGGAAAACCATATATATGTTTTTCCGTATATGCAAATTTTACCTCTGCCAAACGGCCGGATTGCCCCTTTTTCAAGTAACTAAAAGGCTGCTAGTGTTATCTCATCTTTCTCAAACCCTCTTTTGACTGAGCTTAAGGAGCGATACATGCCACGCGGTAAGTATGACGTCATTATTTTTGGTGCCACTTCGTTTGTGGGTGGAATTCTCACCCGCTACATCGCTGCACAATACGGCTGGAACAAAGATCTGAAATGGGCAATTGCTGGCCGTTCTGAGCGTAAGCTTCAGCAGGTGCGTGGCACACTCGCGCCGATTCTCGGTAATGATGCCGGAGACGTTGAATACATCATTGCTGACGCCGCCGACGAAGCGAGTCTCGCCGAACTGTGCGATTCAACCCGCGTGGTTGTGTCTACCGTGGGTCCTTACGCTCTGTATGGTGAGCCACTGGTAAAAGCCTGTGTTGACGCCGGCATTGACTACTGCGACCTCACCGGTGAACCACAGTGGATTAAACGTATGCTGGATAAATACGAGTCGCAGGCGGTAGAAACCGGCGCACGTATCGTTCACTGCTGTGGTTTTGATTCCATTCCATCAGATATGGGCGTGCGCCACCTGCAAGAGCTTGCTAAAGAAAAAGTCGGCCACACCGTCAGCAAAGTTGAGATGCGTGTTAAGGCGGCCAAAGGCGGGATGTCAGGCGGCACCATCGCAAGTATGCTGCAGCTGACGAAAGAGGTAATGGCAAACCCCTCACTGAAAAAAGAACTCGCCAACCCCTACTCTCTCTGTCCGCCGGATCATGGTTTTCGCGTCAGACAACCTGATATCAAGCGCGCCTTTTTCGACCGTGCTTCGAACGCCTGGGGTATGCCGTTCATCATGGCGGCCATCAACACGCGCGTAGTTCACCGCACGAACGCACTGCTTGAAAATGAGTATGGCGATCGCTTCGAGTACAACGAAGCTATGCTCACCGGCAAAGGTTCAAAAGGTCGCCGCATGGCTAAAGGGATGACCTTAGGGCTTGGCGCTTTTATGGTTGGTGCAGCCTTGAAACCAACCCGCGCATTGCTGGAGAAATTTGTCCTGCCGAAGCCGGGTCAGGGGCCATCGCCGAAAGAGCAGGAAGAAGGTTACTTTGATATCCGCTTCTACGGCTACGACAAAGACTACAAGCACGGTAAAGAGCCCGTGATCGCCACCAAAGTCACCGGCGACAAAGATCCGGGCTACGGCTTTACAGGCAAGATGCTGGGCGAAGCCGCCGTCTGCCTCGCTCTCGATTACCACAACCGTGGCAAGAAACGCTGGGGCAAAGGCGGCTTCTGGACGCCGGGTGCCTTGTTCAACGAGGTGTTTATGGAGCGCCTGCAGAAGAACGCCAATATGAAGTTTGAAGACATCACGCCGGCGGAGTCCGCCGACGAGAAAGCGGCGTAAGAATTACGCCAGAGGCCCAGAGTTTTCTATATGTCGTGCTCTGGGTCTGATTCCGGTCCATGCTCAGGATCATTCGCCGCTTCCATGGCAAAAAGTCTCAGAGCAATATCATCTCGGTTGCTCTGGAGTTCACGCAGGGCACTATCAAGCAGACTCTGATCATCGTCACCAGGACGCTCGGACGATTGGTGATCAAGTGCCATCAGAATATCCTGAAGTTGTGTTTCGATTCTGCGCAGACGTTGTTCGATACGATGTTCCTCACTGTTTCTATGTTTCATAACCTCTCCTTAGTGGGAGAATACCCAACAAGGTAATTGTTATGACTAAGAAATGAGCAACAGGTTCAGTGCTTTCAGCCTGAAACTGTCTGGAATCTAATGAGAGACTAATTGGAAACTACAGGAAATGCCAACGTACCCCAGTCTTCATGCGGGTGCTCAAGCATGATGTTCAGAACGACAGGCAAAAGTGTCATCAGCAGACTTGAGCCGGTTTCGACCTGCTCACGGTTCACACGACTGTTGAAGGTCGCGCCACCGCCAATCACCTGCTCCTGCAGTACACTGAGACGCTCAAGCGTCAGTGCCAGCAACTCAGGGACCTTCTTTCGGCTAAGACAGTTCAATGCTTCGACCGATGAGCGTTCAAAGCGCTCTTTCCAATCGCTTTCTGCGGTTGGATTCACCGCAACCTGACGCTGTGCTTCCCAGAACGGGCCATACACAAACTGGTTTTTGAGCAAGGCTTTTACTGAACCAGAGTACTGGTGCCAGAGCATTTCGTAGATGGCTTGTTCTTTGTCGAGGGAGACCAACTGTTCGATCAGTTTCAGGAAGCTGCTGTTACCCGGCTGGCTTTCGTCCGTCAGGCAACAGGCACTGAGAGAAATCCACGCTGTGATGAATTGCAGGTCTGCATTGCCCTGCTGCTCCTGGGCTGCACGCCACCAGCTGATTGCACGGTGAAGGCGCGTCGAGTGCTCTTCGTTAAACAGATCTCTCTGTGCACGCAAACGCTCGTGCAATTCATCGGGTGTCATGCAGCTTCCTTACGGGTATCAATTAATGACAGCAGTCGGAATGATCGTCAAAGTCGATGGCCAGATACAGCTTCGCTTCAGGAAACGCCGTTGGGTACGCAACGTAGTAATGCGTTTCTTCGTCGACCGGCCACCAGCAGGAAGCCGCGCGAGGGACTTCGCTCAGGTCGACACGCTCAACACTGTAGGCCAGGTTGTATTGCTCGGCTTCCGGAAAGTCTTCAAGAAATTCTTTCGGTAACCCTTCAACGGCGGTATCGAGTTTGTTTTCTTCGTTTAATCCCTGAAGTTTTTTCGTCCACTCAGGGTTCTGGCTGCACTCAACCAGAAACTCAGCAAGATAACGGCTGTGGTGCTTTTTTAAAATACGCGGTTTCATAGTGAATCCTTATTTGAATCCCTGAAGGTGACTTACCAAGGTAACGGCTGGCCATTAGAGTGCCAGAAGCTACCTGTTGTTTCGAGGGTCAGGTCGTCAATGCGGGCGGCAATACCTTCTGCGGCCTGCTCTGGCGAGATATCGCCGTTAAACCCAACCATACGTGTCTGTACGAAACCCGGATGAATCTGAGCCACCATTACGCCGTGCTCTTTCAGATCATTCGCGAGGCTTTTACCGATAGCATTGACCGCCGCTTTTGAAGCACGATAGCCGTAGTACGCGCCTGAGGTATTGTCCTCGATTGAACCCATACGGCTGGTGATATTCGCAATCTTAGTGCCTTCAGCCATTAACGGCAGGAGCTCACGGGTCACCATTAGTGGAGCAATGGCATTCACTTCGAACTGTGCGCGAATGCGATCACTGTCGAGATCGTGCAGAGTCTCGTTAGTGAATAAGCCTGCGTTGTTGATCAATACGTCGATGGGATCATCGAGAATCCGGTCCAGTACCATGGCAATGCCCGGCAGTTGCTCTTCATTCGTAATATCGATGTCTGACAGCACCTGATCGGCGATCTCTTCGATCTCGTCGTTGGTTTCGCGACAAACCGCTGTAACTGAGTCACCGCGCGCTTCGTAAAGCTTCGCCAATGCCAGTCCAATTCCCCGGTTTGCCCCAGTAATTACGATGTTTGCCATGATCAGCCCTTCCACAATTTGATAGACGCAAGTCTAACGATTCTGGAATCGCACGTCTTCCCTACTGATACTTTGCAAGCGAAATACAGAAACCTGTATTCAGGTACAATTTAACGGCAATAAAAAAACCGCGCCGAGGCGCGGTTTTTTGAGTTACTCAGAATCTGATCCGCATCAAGCGACAGATGCCTTATATTCAGCCATCAGAGACTTAATACGCTGGCTCTGTTCGTGCAGTTGCTCTTCGAGTTCGTGGTACTGCTGACGGATCGCGTTCTTTTCCCACTTCTCTTTGAGCTGCTTGCGCGTCTCATCGAGTTTTTCGCTCTGTGCTTCTGCCCATTCATTCAGCATGGCGTGGTACTTCTCGTATTCTTTCTCGAGCAGTTCAGTCCACTTCTCAGAATTTTCAGCTTTCGCAAGCTTCTCCTGAGCGCGTTTAAATTGCATCTTCACCATGGCACGACGGATTTTAAAATCCGGAACCGTGCGCAGATTGCTGGTCAGACCCACGTATGAGCAACCTTTAATGAACCACTTGGTTGGGTCCCAGTGGAACCAGCGGATACCGTTACGGTAGTCAGTCTGGAAGATGTGGTGATAGTTGTGATAACCCTCACCATGCGTCAGGAATGCGAAGAATGCATTGTCACGCGCTGTGTTTTCATCCGTGTACGGCTGAGAGCCCCACTTGTGAGCAATCGAGTTGATGAAAAAGGTTACGTGGTGAGTCGTCACGATGCGCAGGAAGCCCGCCAGAAGCAGCATGCCCCATACATCACCGAAGATCAGGCCCAGTGCCAGCGGTACACCAATGTTCATCGCAAACACGATAGGCACATAGTACTTGTACTGCCACATAACGATTGGGTCTTTCATCAGATTCTTCACGTTGGCGAAATCTACGCGACCACTTGGGTATTCGCGAATCATCCAACCCATGTGAGAGAACCACAAACCGCGCTTCGCAGAGTACGGGTCTTTATCCACGTCGTCACAGTGACGGTGGTGTACACGGTGGCCAGAACACCAGTCGAGGATGGTGTTCTCGAGCGCTGCCGCACCCCACAGCGCATACCAGACACGCAGAATCGGGTGGGCATCATAAGCATTATGAGACCAAAGACGGTGGTAACCGCCAGTAATCGCCATGCCGGTAATCCAGGTCAGCACCAGGTAGGAGACCCAGGTTGAAGTTTCGTAGCCATAGGTCATGCCGTACCAAGGTACGAGTGTGACGGCAACGCCTGTCGTCACGATGAACATGATGGTCGCCGTCCAGTTAATGGGGGCTTTTTCTTTCTGTACTGATTTACTCATAGACAACTCAGTTGGTTTACGTCAGTTACTCTACGCAGTGTAGCGATGGAGCATTACACTGTTGCGACATGATACCGGAATTAGTCAGTTATGGATGTCCTGAATCCGGTGTTAAGTCATTGTTTAGTGTAAATATGGCGTCAGATTGGCCCAGTTCAAATAACTCTTTCCATTTAATCAACAGTTCAAGGCCCGAATGCACAACAAGAGTGCCATTTGCGGACATAAAAAAACCGCGCCGAAGCGCGGTTCTCTTTACGGCAACTGGTAATCAGCCACCGAAGTCATCAAGCATGATGTTCTCGGGTTCAACACCCATGTTTTCCAGCATGCTGATCACCGACTGGTTCATGATTGGCGGCCCACACATGTAGAACTCGCAATCTTCCGGTGCCGGGTGATCCTTCAGGTACTCTTCATACAGTACATTATGGATGAAGCCGGTCAGACCTTCCCAGTTATCTTCTGGCTGAGGGTCAGACATAGCAACGTGCCATTCGAAGTTGTCGTTCTCTTCGGCAAGCTGATCGTATTCATCCTGATAGAAGAGTTCACGCAGCGAGCGTGCACCGTACCAGAAGCTGATCTTACGCTTAGAGTTCAGACGCTTCAGCTGATCGAAGATGTGTGAACGCATTGGCGCCATACCAGCACCACCGCCCACGAACACCATTTCAGCGTCAGTATCTTTCGCGAAGAATTCACCGAATGGACCGTATACCGTCACTTTGTCGCCTGGCTTCAGGTTGAAGACGTAAGACGACATGATGCCCGGGTTAATGCCTTTGCTGCCCGGAGGCGGCGTAGCAATACGGATGTTGAACTTAACAACGCCCTTCTCTTCCGGATAGTTCGCCATCGAGTAAGCACGGATGGTGTCTTCTTTGTTGACCGCTTTCAGATCGAAGAAGCCGAAACGCTCCCAGTCACCGCGGTACTCTTCTTCGATGTCGAAGTCAGAGAAGTTAATCTCGTACGGAGGACACTCAAGCTGAACGTAACCGCCGGCACGGAAGTCAACGTTCTCCCCCTCAGGCAGTTCAAGCGTCAGCTCCTTAATAAAGGTCGCAACGTTCGGGTTAGATACAACCGTGGTTTCCCACTTCTTAACACCGAAGACCTCTTCAGGAACTTCCACTTCCATATCCTGCTTAACCGGTGCCTGACAAGACAGACGCCAGCCTTCACGGGCTTCACCCTTAGTGAAGTGCGACGCTTCTGTAGGCAGCATTTCACCACCACCAGATTTCACGATGCACTTACACTGCGCACAGGTACCGCCACCGCCACAGGCTGATGACAGGAAGATATTATTGGCTGCCAGTGTGTTCAGCAGCTTGCCACCGGCTTCTGTTTCAACGGTACGCTCACCGTTCACCAGGATTTTTACCTTACCGGAGTTAACCAGCTTGCTGCGAGCACCCAGGATGATGAACACCAGTGACAGTACAATCACGGTGAACATCACAACGCCGAGTATGATTTCTATATCCACAACCGACTCCTTACAGTGATACGCCAGAGAATGACATGAAGCCAAGAGACATCAGGCCAACCGTCATAAAGGTAATACCCAGACCTTCAAGGCCTGCCGGTACGTCGCTGTACTTCAGCTTCTCACGGATACCTGCCAGTGCAGTAATCGCCAGTGCCCAACCGACACCTGCGCCCACACCGTAGACCGTTGATTCACCAAAGCTGTAGTCACGCTCAACCATGAAGAGTGATGCACCGAGAATCGCACAGTTCACCGTAATCAACGGCAGGAATACACCCAGCGCGTTGTACAGTGATGGGAAGTACTTATCGAGCACCATCTCAAGGATCTGAACCATCGCCGCGATAACGCCGATGTAGGTCAGCAGACCCAGGAAGCTGAGGTCGACCTGAGCAAACTCTTCACCGGCCCACGCCAGCGCACCTTCTTTCAGAAGGTAGGTATAGATCAGGTTGTTAACCGGCACGGTAATCGCGAGTACAACAACAACCGCGATACCGAGACCGAGAGACGTCTGAATCTTCTTCGAGATCGCGAGGAAGGTACACATCCCCAGGAAGAAGGCCAGCGCCATATTTTCAACAAAGACTGCCTTAACCAGCAGGCTGATATAGTGTTCCATCAGTGACCTCCGCTGTGTTCAGTGTTTGGCAGAATTTTAAATTCAGACTCTTCCACCTGATCTTTCTTCCAGGTACGCAGTACCCAGATGAAACCACCGATGATGAAGAAGGCTGAAGGTGGCAGCAGCAGCAGACCGTTAGACTGATACCAGCCACCGTCGGTGACCAGAGGCAGAATCTCGAAGCCCAGCAGCTTACCCGCACCAAAGAGTTCACGAATCACCGCAACCGTGATCAGTACCACCGAGTAACCAAGGCCGTTACCAATACCGTCGAAGAAGCTCAGAACCGGGCCATTTTTCATAGCGAAGGCTTCTGCGCGACCCATTACGATACAGTTGGTGATGATCAGACCAACGAATACCGACAGCTGCTTACTGATTTCATAAGCGAAGGCTTTCAGTACCTGGTCTACCACGATTACCAGCGAGGCAATGATGGTCATCTGTACGATAATACGGATGTTGTTCGGAATGTGATTCCGGATCAGTGCGATACCTGTGTTAGACAACGCCGTTACCGAAGTCAGTGCCAGACACATTACCAGTGTCACCTGCAGACTTGTGGTTACCGCCAGTGCAGAACAGATACCAAGGATCTGTACGGCAATCGGGTTCTTACTGAAGAGCGGTTCAGTCAGAACAGTTTTAATCTGTGACATCTCAGGCTCCCTGTTCTTTCAGTTTGGTTAGCAGACTGCCGAAAGCACGGTCGCCTACCCAGAAACGCACGAGGCTGCTTACACCACGGCTTGTCAGAGTAGCACCAGAGAGTCCATCGACCTGATATGGGTTACCCGGCTCCGCAGGCCCCTTCACAACTTTGATAGCAACGTCGCCGCTGTCGTCGTAAACCTCTTTACCTTCCCAGATCGCTTTCCACGATGGGTTGTCGACTTCACCACCCAGTCCTGGTGTTTCTGCGTGAGAGTAGAAACCCAGACCAACGATGGTATCCATGTCGCCTTTCAGTGCGATAAAGCCGTACAGCGTCGACCACAGACCGTAGCCGTGAATCGGAAGAATGATCTTCTCGATTTCACCGTTGTTTTCGATCATGTAGATTTCAGCGTACTTTTCCATGCGCTTAATGCTGGCCGGATCTTCATCACCAGACAGAGGCTTGGACAATTCAGGCGTTTTAGAAGCTTTACGCTGATCGTACTTCTGCGGATCAAGACCGGCGGCCTTAATTTCAGCCAGCTCGGCTTCCGTCGCAAAACGACCTTCTTCAAGATTCACGATACGGGTCGTGATTTTCTTGAACTGCTCTTCAACGCTCACGCCTGGCTGCAACATACCTGCAGCTGCCAGAACGTTTTTCTTTTTGTCTTCAACTTTGTTCGCAACCTGCAGTGGTTTCAGTGAAACCGCCGCACCTGCAACAATGATTGCACACACCAGACACAGCAGAACTGCAACGATGAGTGTCTTCTGGATGCTGTCGTTATTAGCTGACACGTGCCACCCTCCGTTTAACGTTTGCCTGAACCACAAAATGATCAATCAGTGGTGAGAACAGGTTAGCGAACAGAATCGCCAGCATCATACCCTCTGGGTAGGCTGGGTTGATCACACGGATCATCACTACCATCACACCGATCAGTGCACCGAAGAACCACTTACCTTTATTGGTCATTGAGGCGGATACCGGGTCGGTTGCCATAAAGAACATACCGAACGCGAAACCACCAACAACCAGATGCCAGTACCAAGGCATCGCAAACAGTGGGTTGGTGTCAGAACCAACGGCATTCAGCAGCAGCGTCATTGCCACCATACCGATCATCACACCGGCGACAATACGCCATGAAGCAATGTTCATCACCAGGAGCACTGCACCACCGATCATAATGGCCAGTGTGCTTACTTCACCCATGGAGCCCGGTACGAAACCAAGGAAAGCGTCCATCCAGGTGATGCCAGATTCAACAACGTTCTGAACGCCGCCCTCAGCCGCCAGACCCAGTGCAGTTGCACCTGTGTAGCCATCGGCCGCAGTCCATACCGCGTTACCTGACATCTGAGCCGGGTATGCGAAGAACAGGAAAGCACGACCCGTCAGTGCTGGGTTCAGGAAGTTTTTACCTGTACCACCGAAGATCTCTTTACCGATCACAACACCGAAGGAAATACCCAGAGCAACCTGCCAAAGCGGAATCGTTGGCGGTAAGGTCAGAGCAAACAGCACCGAGGTTACGAAGAAGCCTTCGTTCACTTCGTGTTTGCGGATAGTCGCGAACAGGACTTCCCAGAAGCCACCTACGATAAAGGTAACGGCATAAACCGGCAGGAAGTAAGCCGCACCAAAGACCATATTATCCCAGAGGCTGGAAGCGTCATGTGCTCCACCGCCAAGCATAGCGATGAGCATTTCACGCCAGCCTTCAAGCGGCGTTCCAGCACCGGCTGCGATGGCGTCGTTCGCCTGCAGGCCAATGTTGTACATACCGAAGAACATCGCCGGGAAGGTACATACCCAAACGGTAATCATGATGCGCTTAAGGTCGATACCATCACGCACATGAGCAGTGTTATTGGTCACGCTTGGAGGCGAATACAGACCTGTATCAATTGCCTCATAAAGCGGATACATCTTCTCAAGCTTGCCACCTTTCAAAAAGTGAGGCTCGAGGCTGTCGAGCATACTACGCAGGCCCATAATTAACCCTCCGCTTCAATTCTGGTGAGGTTCTTACGCAGAATTGGACCGTATTCGTACTTACCTGGGCAGACGAAACTGCACAGTGCGAGGTCCTCTTCATCCAGCTCCAGTGCCCCCAGAGCAATGGCACTTTCCATGTCCTCAACGATCAGCGCGCGCAGCAGCTGAGTTGGCAGAACATCAAGTGGCATAATGCGTTCGTACGTACCGATCGGCACCATAGCCCGCTCAGAGCCATTCGTGGTCGTGGTGAAGTCGAACATCTTCTTCATCAGTTTGGTAACGTAGATCGGCATCGCAGAGAAGCGATCAAAACCTGGACGCAGATAGTGCAGCATCGGACGCTCACGGCCCTCTTCCAGCACGGATACCTGGGTGTGGTAACGACCAAGGAAGGCAAGATCACCGGCAGCGTTACGGCCACCGAATACAGAACCAGAAATAATACGGTTCTCGCCGTCTTTCAGCTCACCTTTAGTCAGCTCGGCAAGAGAAGCACCGACCTGAGTGCGAACCAGACGTGGGTTCTTCACCTGAGGGCCAGCCAACGCGATAACGCAATCCGTGTTCAGCTTACCCGTAGTAAACAACTTACCGATCGCAATCACGTCCTGATAGCCAATACTCCACACGGTACGGCTTTCACTCACTGGATGCAGGAAGTGAACATGCGTACCCGTCAGGCCCGCTGGGTGCGGACCACCAAATTCTTCAGCCTGCTCAACACCCGCGCTTGGTACAGACGCGCCTGGTGCTTTACACACGTAGGTTTTACCATCAGTGAGGCGACTGATGATCGTAACACCTTGTTTGTAGGCTTCGGCATCGGCACTGATCACAACCTGAGGATCAGCGGCCAGAGGATTGGTATCCATCGCATTGATAAAGATGGCCTCTGGGCGGCTACCCAGTTCTGGCACCTTAGAGAAAGGACGGGTACGCAACGTGGTCCACAGACCCGATGCCACCAGATTCTTCTCGATGTCGCCTGCACTCAGAGTCGCAAGTTTGTCAGCTGGATAACTGTCGAAGGTTTCTTCGTCGTTGCCATCAATCTCTATAACGACGGAGAGGAGTACACGGCGTTCGCCGCGGTTGATGGCTTTTACCACACCAGAGGCCGGGGCGACGTACTGAACGCCATCGGTCTTCTTGTCAGTAAATACCACCTGGCCTTTCTTGACTCGATCACCTTCCTGAACAGCCATCGTTGGCTTCATACCAACGAAGTCCGGACCGACTACGGCTACCTGAGTAACCTTAGGACCGTCCGAAATTTTCTGTTCAGGGCTACCGGTGATTGGTAAGTCGAGACCTTTTTTAATGTTGATCATATGCCTCGCCTAATCACGTTTGGATTCTGTCTTCCTCAGGCGTACAGAAATACACTTTGAGGTATCGGGTACCACAAAGCGTAGATTCACGCACGGACCTGTGCGGAGACTACCCATTTCCCAAGTAAAAAATCGCGCTAAGTATAATGACGCAACTGACTTTTATCCACTGACGTTACGGTCAATCTCACACTAATGGATAATGCCAGCCACGCCCGTACTGGTTTTGTATAAATTCTAGACAAAAAAAAGCCGCTGTCAGACGACAACGGCTTTTTTCTTTTCCGGCTTAACCGCGAGACGGGTAAGTCGGGTACTCAACGCCGCATACCTGCTGCGCGATGCGAACCACCTGACGGCTGTAGCCGTACTCGTTATCGTACCAAACGTAGAGGTTTACACGATTGCCGTTAACAATAGTCGCTTTGGCATCAACGATACCTGCGTGGCTGTTGCCAACGAAGTCAGTTGATACAACCTCTGGAGAGTTAACCCAGTCGATCTGCTTCTGCACAGATGAGTGCAGCGCCTGATCACGCAGGAAGTCGTTAACTTCTTCAGCGCTGGTTTCTTTCTTCAGGTTCAGAGACAGGATCGCCATAGAAACGTTTGGCGTTGGTACACGGATCGCGTTACCGCTCAGCAGACCTTTCAGTTCTGGCAGTGCTTTCGCTACTGCGCTCGCTGCGCCTGTTTCAGTGATTACCATGTTCAGCGGAGCAGAACGGCCACGACGGTCACCTTTGTGGTAGTTGTCGATCAGGTTCTGGTCGTTGGTGTAGGAGTGAACAGTTTCAACGTGACCGTTCTCGATGCCGTACTGATCGTTCATCACTTTCAGTACAGGCGTAATCGCGTTGGTAGTACATGATGCTGCAGACAGGATCTTGTCAGATGCATCGATGTCTTTATTGTTGATACCGTAAACGATGTTTTTCAGGTCGCCTTTGCCCGGAGCAGTCAGCAGTACGCGCGCGGTGCCTTTTGCTTCAAGGTGCTGAGCAAGGCCAGCTTCGTCACGCCATACACCAGTGTTATCGATAACCAGAGCGTTCTCGATACCGAATTCGGTGTAATCAATCTCAGCCGGGTTGTTGGCGTAGATGATTTTGATGTAAGTGCCGTTCGCGATGATGGCTTCGTTTTCGTGGTCGATGCTGATAGAACCACGGAAAGTACCGTGTACAGAGTCACGACGCAGCAGTGATGCACGCTTAACCAGGTCATCACCTTTACCACGACGAACAACGATCGCGCGCAGACGCAGGCCGTTACCGCCACCTTCTTTCTCGATCAGGATACGAGCCAGCAGACGACCGATACGACCGAAACCGTACAGGACAACGTCACGGTTTTCGCTGTCACCCGCTTCGCCGTTCAGGCTAGCCAGTTCTTCAGCCAGGAATTCTTTAACGTCTTTGCCGTTACCTTCGGTGCGATATTTAACCGCCAGCTTACCCAGGTCGATGTGTGCCTGAGCAACATCCATCTCGGTCAGAGCCTGCAGCAGAGGATAGGTATCCTGAACTGACAGTTCTTCGTTTTCCATGTGACGGACAAAACGGTGCGCTTTCAGAAGCTCAATGACTGAGCGATTAATGACCGGACGGCCGTAGATAGAAGAAACGATGCTTTTCTGGCGGTACAGGGTACCAATCAGAGGAATCATTGACTCGGCGATGGCTTCACGGTCCATCCAGTCCTGTAAACAGGCGTCGCGCTGGTCTTTGCTCACGGGGTCACCTTACAAAGAAGTTAATTTAAGAGGAAAAATCGGGGCGGTATTATGCCGATTTTCGAGGCTGCCGACAAATCTTTCGCAGGCGCCGTGCCGCCGCGATTTCATTCGGTTAACAGTGCCCGGTGCTTTGGGTAAACTAGCCGGCCTTATTTGCATCGATCACACCGCTCAGGAGCGCGAATGTCCAGCCCTTTACACCCTGACCTCCCCCAACGTGCAGGTGAACGCCGTTTCTGGGGCCAGCTGACGGGTTCTACCCAGGCCATGGCACTGGCCAGTGCTGCGACTGAACACACGGGGCTGACATTGGTTGTCACCACGGATACCAGCTCGGCGCTGCGCCTCGAAGAAGAGATCCGTTACTTCGCGCCGGATCTTGAGGTCATGCACTTCCCGGACTGGGAGATTCTGGCGTACGACATCTTCTCGCCCCACCAAGACATCATTTCCCAGCGTATTGCGACTCTGAGCCAGCTGCATGATGTCCGCAAGGGTGTGCTGATCATTCCGGTTTCAACCCTGCAGCAGCGACTTCCACCTGCAAGTTTCTATCAGGGCCAGACTTTTGTTCTGGATATCGGCAGTACTTTTGATGTCGACAACACCCGAAGTCAACTTGAGAACGCCGGTTATCATTGCGTTGATACGGTGTATGAGCACGGGGAATACGCAGTGCGCGGCTCAATCGTCGACATTTTTCCTATGGGGCAGCCACTGCCGTTCCGCATAGAGCTGTTCGACGACGAAATTGAATCACTACGTACCTTCGACCCAGACAACCAGCGCACGCTGGATAAAATTGAGCGGGTCAGGATTTTACCAGCGCGTGAGTTCCCGTTAGATACCACGGCCATCCGCACCTTTAAGGCCCGCTGGTTCGACTTCTTCGAACAGGACCCGAAAGCCTGTAGTGTGTATACCGATGTTGCTCAGGGCATTGCTCCGGCGGGTGTTGAATACTATCTGCCACTGTTCTTCAGTGATGATCTCGGCAACCTGTTTGAACACCTGCCAGCCAATACGCTGGTCATCCATGATGCGGGGATCGAAGACGCTGCCAAACATTTCCGTGACGATGTTGAGGCCCGCTATGAAAGTCGTCGCTACGATATTCAGCGCCCTATCGTGCCACCTGCGCAGCTATTTCTGGCGCACGACGAGTTATTCAGCGCGCTGAACAACTACCCTCGTGTTCAATTGCACGATAAAGAGCTTCCGGAACGCGCGGGCGCCGTGGCATTCGAAACTCAGCCTCTTCCTGATCTCACCGTCGATTCGCGACTGGATCAACCACTACAGCGCTTGCAAGCATGGCTGTCAGACGCCGAAGGTCAGGTCTTCTTCTGCGCTGAGTCCGCCGGTCGCCGTGAGGCCCTGAAAGAGTTACTGCAACGCATTAAAGTCCTGCCGGATGAATTTGAACGCTGGCCCGATGCCCTGGTATCAGAGAAGCGCATTCTGATACTGACTGGCCCACTTGAGGCCGGTGCATCGATGACCGATAGGGGTCGACAGATTCACCTGATCACTGAGAACGAATTATTCGGTCAGCGTATCCGCCAGGCCCGCCGTCGCCAGAAGCAGAAAACTGACAGCGATATGGTGATCCGCGACCTGTCAGAGCTGAAGGAAGGCTCTCCGGTGGTTCACCTCGATCATGGTGTCGGGCGCTACACGGGGCTTCAGACACTGGATGCAGGCGGCCAGGTGAATGAGTTCGTTGTGCTGGAATACTCTGGTAACGACAAGCTCTACGTACCCGTATCGAGCCTGCACCTGATTTCCCGCTACGGTGGTGGCGCCGAAGAAACCGCGCCAATGAACAAACTCGGCACCGATAAGTGGTCAGCAGCAAAGCGCAAAGCCGCTGAGAAAATCCGGGACACCGCCGCAGAATTGCTTGATATCTATGCCCGCCGTCAGGCGCGTAAAGGCTTTGCTTTTGACGAACCAGATACCGATTACGAGCGTTTTGCAGCAGGCTTCCCTTACGAAGAAACACCGGATCAGCAAGCAGCCATCGAAGCTGTGATTGGTGATATGTGCTCACCGCGCCCAATGGACCGCCTGGTGTGTGGTGATGTTGGCTTTGGTAAAACCGAAGTTGCCATGCGCGCCGCTTTCATGGCCGTTCAGAGTGGTAAACAGGTCGCCGTACTCGTACCGACTACCCTGCTCGCACAACAGCATTATCAGAACTTTGCCGACCGCTTTGCCGAGTGGCCGGTCAAAGTTGATGTACTGTCGCGTTTTAAGTCCGCGAAAGAAACTCAGGCCGCACTCGATCGGATGCTTGAAGGTAAAACCGACATTGTGGTCGGCACCCACAAGCTCCTGCAGAAAGACGTGAAATTTGATCATCTTGGTCTGCTGATCATCGACGAAGAACACCGGTTTGGTGTCGCTCAGAAAGAGAAAATCAAAGCTTTAAGGGCAGAGGTCGATATTCTCACCTTAACGGCCACGCCGATTCCACGAACGCTGAATATGGCAATGGCGAGCATCCGGGATCTGTCGATTATCGCGACGCCACCGGCCAAGCGCTTAAGTGTAAAAACCTTTATCCGCCAGCAGGACGATACTGTCACCAAAGAAGCGGTTCTGCGGGAAATTCTGCGTGGTGGTCAGGTGTATTACCTGCACAACGAAGTGAAGAGCATTGAGAAGACCGCGCGTGAATTGAGCGAAGCCATTCCTGAGGCGCGTATCGGTGTGGCCCACGGACAGATGTCAGAGCGCGAACTGGAAAGCGTGATGAGCGACTTCTACCACAAGCGCTTCAACATGCTGGTGTGTACCACCATCATCGAAACAGGTATCGATATCCCATCGGCAAACACTATCATCATTGAGCGTGCTGATAAGTTTGGTCTGGCGCAGCTTCACCAGCTCCGAGGCCGCGTCGGTCGCTCACATCACCAGGCGTATGCGTATCTCCTGACACCACCACCGAAGCAGCTCACCAAAGATGCAGAAAAGCGTCTGGATGCTATCGGTGCCTCCCAGGACCTGGGAGCGGGCTTTATGCTTGCGACGCACGACCTTGAGATTCGTGGCGCTGGTGAACTGTTAGGCGATGAACAGTCGGGTCAGATTGAAACGATTGGTTTCACCCTCTATATGGAAATGCTTGAGCAGGCCGTTAATGCGATTCGCGCCGGTAAAGAGCCTTCAGTTGACCTTGCCGCAACGCACGGTGTCGATGTAAACCTGCATATTCCGGCCTTGATTCCGGACGACTATCTGCCAGACGTGAACAGCCGCCTGACGCTCTACAAGCGCATTGCCAGCGCCAAAGACGATCACCAGCTGAAAGAGCTTCAGGTAGAAATGATCGACCGCTTCGGCCTGTTACCTGAACAGGTTAAGAACCTTTTCCGTATTGCGTCACTCAAATTCAAACTGCAACCGCTGGGTATCGCCCGACTCGATGCCAACGACAGTACGGGCAAAATTGAATTCAGCCGTGATACCGAGATAAATCCATTCACTCTGATCAAGCTGGTGCAGACGCGACCGGATGCCTATAAACTGGACGACGGAAACTCGCTGCGTTTCTACGCGAACATGGAAACACTCGACCAGCGTTTCCGCACTATTGATCAACTTCTGACAGATTTACAGAAGGACCCGAATTCGTGAAGACCCTTTCCGCCCTGCTCTCTGCGGGCCTGACACTGAGCATGCTGCCCAGCGTTGTAAACGCGACAGAACATTATCGTGTCGAAGTTATGCTGTTCACTTATCTGGACGAAAACAGTGCCCGCGAGGAACACTGGCCACTCCTTAAGGAGCGCGCAGAGGCGGAAGAAGCTGCAATTGCGGCGGCATTAGAAGAAGACACTTCAGCGATGGCCGAATCAGAGCCAGGCATTGTGAAGTCAGAGGAAGGTATGGCGGGCGACGCCAATCCAGGTGTTCTGCAGGTATCCGCTGAAGAATCGTCAGAGCTTAATCCCGACGCTTCAGACGAGATGAACTCCGCCGAAGAAGATACTGACAGCACGCCTCCGGTAACGCTGCTCGACGACCTCGAATTCGCCAACGCCGTTAATCGCTTTGGCTACCGCAGCGATATGAAAGTCGTGTGGCACCAGGCCTGGATCGAAGAACTTCAGGATTCAGCCAACGCCTACGATCACGAAGTAACCGCCAGTTACGAAGAAGAGAACTTCCGTATCGATATCAGCGGTAGCTTCAACCTGTACCGTAGCCGTTACATTCACATCCGCCCGGATCTTGAAGTAGACCAGCTGATCTTCACCATTCCGGATGATGCACCACTGTCTGGCGAGACTAATGACAATACCGATGAAGGCGCCATGACCATGGCCGTCACCTCTGACAGCATTAGTAATTCGGAAGCCCTTCCTGGGGTTGAAGGTCAGATGACGATCCTTCCCTCGGATCAAGGGATCACCAATGAGCCTGTGGCTGAACCTGAGCCAGAATGGATTCCGCTGCGCGCAGCAAAAATTGAGCGTAGCCGCCGCATGCGCAGCGGTGAGGTCCACTACCTTGATCACCCTCTGGTAGGTATGGTCGTTAAGGTAACGCCTTATGAGGTGCCAGAAGAGGCCTCAGAAGAAGCCCCAGAGAGCGAAGCTTCAGATCAGGGATAATGAAGCTGCGATAATATCGCGGACTTCACTCATTCCTGAGTCGATCACGGCGCGTATCTCATCCATGGTAATCAGGTCGTCGCTCTTTCCGGCGGCCGGATTCACTACCAGACAGATACTCGCGTAAGGAATACCCAGCTCCCTCGCCAGCGCTGCTTCAGGCATGCCCGTCATACCGACCAGATCACAGCCGTCTCTTTCGAGACGATTAATCTCAGCGATAGTTTCTAATCTTGGCCCCTGTGTCGCCGCATAGACCCCGAAATCAAGCGCGTCGACTGAACATTCTGATGACGCTTTAACAAGCGCATAGCGCAATGTCTCGTCATACGGATGCGTGAGATCAATATGTTCAAGCGGACGGTACTCACCATCAAAAAAAGTACTTTCGCGCCCCCAGGTGTAATCAACCACCTGATGAGGAATCACAATTTTGCCTGAACCCATGTCCGGGTGAATACCGCCCACAGCATTCACAGCAATGATATGAGTAACACCCTGCGCCTCTAATGCCAGCAGGTTAGCGCGGTAGTTAATCTTATGAGGAGGGACTTTGTGAGGATGCCCATGCCGCGCTAGAAACACGACCTCCTGCTCCCGCCAGCGCCCGACTGACAGCGGTGAAGATGGCTGTCCAAGGTCAGTCGTTACAGCCAATGTCTGGCTGATCTCCGGCCCATCAAGCTCGGTTAAGCCGGTGCCGCCAATAACAGCGATTTTACGAGAAGTTGCACTCACAGGTTGTCGTCTCTGATCAGTTGATACGAGCCCAGTATTTTACGGGCCTCGGCCATGCCCTTTTCATCAAGGGCATTAGCCTTGCTATCGGGTTTTAGTGATTCAAGCTTTAAAGCGCCAGTGCCTGCACGGTACAAATCGGCAACGGCACTGACAACATCTCTGGCGGCCTGTCGGTTATTGCAGACCACCAGTGCGTTAGCTCCCGCCTGAGCCGCAGCGATCGACCGCTGATAAAAGTCGCCGCCACTGGCAGCGCCTTCCATGGACAGGTCATCGCTGAAAATGATGCCGCTGAAGCCGAGCTGCTTACGCAGAATGTCCTGCAACCAGACAGAAGAAAAACCGGCGGTATGGTTTGCATCAATGGCAGGATAGACGACGTGAGCAGGCATAATGCCCTGTATCACGCCTTCGCTGATCAGCGTTTTAAAAGGTACCGACTCGGCTTCTAAGGCTTCGGCATCACGCGGGTCGACCGGTAACTCCAGATGTGAGTCCGCTTCAACGGCGCCATGCCCCGGAAAGTGTTTACCAACGGACAACATGCCCGCAGAAGAAAGTCCTTCACACCAGGCTCTGGCTAATGCCGTCACAGTGTCTGCACTATGACCGAAGGCACGATCGCCAATCACCCGCGAAAGATCTCGCTCAATATCCAGAACCGGGGCAAACGTCAGATCAACGCCATGCGCGATTAACTCAGAAGCCAGAAGCTGGCCACCCAAACGGGCAAGCTCGAGCGCTTCCTCTGGGGATTCCGCATAGATTGCTTCATAACGCATCATCGGCTCAAACAGCGTAAAGCCGGAGCGAAAGCGCTGCACACGACCACCTTCCTGATCTACGGTAAGCAGGAGGTCTGGTCTCAACGCGTTTAACTCGCCCGTAAGAGCTTTCAGCTGCTCGGGAGATTCGTAATTGCGCGCGAAAAAAATAAGTCCGGCGATTTCCGGCTGAGTTAAGAAATCACGATCCTCATCCGTCAACGCCGTTCCTTCAATATCGGTAATCACGCCGACATCCTGAGCTAACGCATCCGACACAGCGTATGAATCAGTGGAAGAAACTGAAGACTCGGTCATGGTCATCTCACAAATTGATGCAGGAAATTCGCTGAAAGCTGGCCACCTGAATCCACACCCGGGTACCGGCCTGAATCCGTTCAGCAAGGTCAATCACATCGCTGTTGCGCATGCGAACACAACCATGAGACAAAGGCCTGCCCATAGGTTCAGTATCCGGCGTGCCGTGGATATAGATAAAACGACGCTGGGAGTCGACGTTACCAAAGCGGTTGAGCCCACTCTCCAGCCCCTGTAACCAAAGGATGCGGGAAAGTATCCAGTCCCGATCCGGATGCTCTTCGGCAAGCTCTGAAGAATAGATTTCACCCGTTGAGCGACGCCCACGGAATACGGCGTTCTCTGGCTGATCACGGCCAATAACAGCGCAGATGCGATGCCAACCTCTCGGTGTGCAGCCACTGCCCTCTTCTTCACCCGCGCCATTCAATGCCGTTGACACTGAATACTCGGTAATGCCATCGCGCTCAGTCAGCCGCAGGAGTTGATCCTCGACTGAGATCTCAATAAACGGAAGATCTGACATCTGCTGACGCGTTCCTTAGTTACCCGCAGGTGACTTCAGCCCGCTGGCGAGGAATGGCAGCAGCTGATCAATAACATCCGGCGTAGTAGTGGGTTTACCGAAATCATGCTCCGCCATCGCGGTCAGAGAATCAACCCCGTTCAGTGTGAACATAGTCGCACCCAGCATGAAATGAACCCGCCAGAAGCGGTCTTCGTCGGAGAGCTCCGGCGTCGCCCGGGTAAGAAGATCCGAATAGCGGCGAAATACATGACCATACTCCACGCGCAGAAAACGACGTACATGGCCCTGACCCTGACTGTAGGCAAGCCCCAATAAACGCATAAAGATACGCAGACGTTCAGGCCGGTCTGCCCCCGAACGTAATGCGGTGTCAGATAAGAGCCGCAATAAAGACATCAGGTCAGCGGGTTGTTCGCCCTGCTCTGCATCGCAGGTATTGAGCGCCTTATCGAGTTCAGCGACAAAGGGCGTCAGAAAGCGGGCAAAGACAGCCTGTATCAGAGACTTTTTAGAGCCAAAGTGATAATTCACGGCAGCCAGATTCACATCAGCCTTAGTCGTAATATTACGCAACGAAGTCTCCGCGAAACCCCGTTCTGAAAACAACTCTTCTGCAGCATCGAGAATGCTGCGCGCGGTATCTTTCTGCGCCATAGTGCCTTATCCAACTAACAAGTGTTTCAAACATACGTTTAAAACACTTAACACGCAACAATTGCAGCAATTCGGGGAAAATTCCGTCAGATCTGAAATTAGACGGCACTGGGTATTTACACAGTAGAAGGTACTGTATATATTTACACACACTGTATAAATCAACAGACTGGATAAATGTCATGGAAAAGCTCACGGCTCGCCAGCAGGAAGTTCTTGACCTGATTCGCTCAGCCATTGACGAAACAGGCTACCCGCCGACGAGAGCAGAAATTGCCGCAGAACTTGGCTTCCGCTCACCGAATGCAGCAGAAGAACACCTGAAAGCACTGGCACGCAAAGGTGCCATTGAGATGATGCCTGGCGCCAGCCGTGGCATTCGCATCGTCGGTGAAGACTCTCCGGGGCTGCCGGTAATCGGTCGCGTTGCAGCCGGTGAGCCTATCCTGGCTCAGGAGCATATTGAAGATTACTGCGAAATTCCGCCGTCGTTCTTTAAGCCGGAAGCGAACTTCCTGCTCGAGGTGCATGGCGACAGCATGATCGACATCGGCATCATGGATGGCGATTACATCGCAGTGCATAAAGCAGAGACCGCACGCAATGGTGACATCGTGGTTGCCCGCGTCGGTGAAGAAGTAACCGTTAAGCGATACCACAAGAGCCGCAATCAGGTAACTCTGTTTGCTGAGAACGAAAATTACGCCCCGATTGAGGTCAACCTGAAAGAGCAGGAATTTGCGATTGAAGGTAAATACGTAGGTGTTATTCGTCGCCAGTAACGCGACCGACCAGAGTAACAGGTAAACGGTACACGACAGGAGAGATTGTTATGCGTCAGTTATCTTTCGAAGTATGTCCAGAAGCAGCACCACTCAGCTCTGCGGCACCCGTCAGAAGCGTGCCTAAAGGCAGTATGACGGAAGTCATTGTGTCTGAAGGCAGTGCATTACAACCCTTCCAGCTGTTGCCTGTGCTGGCTCTGTGCAGCGACCAGAAACGTTGGTTGATGTGGCTGAGCCCAAGCCAGAATCTGAACAAACAATGGCTGGCAAAAGCGGGCATCAGCGACTCTCCGGTACTTCACCTGAATACTCAAGTCGCTACTCAGTTTGACTTGTGTATCAAGGCGCTGAGATCAGGTAAAAGCCATTTGATTGTTGAGTGGTCAGGCGAACTCGCGGCAGATACCCGTCAACTGCTACGCCGTGTCGCAGAAGAAAACGGATCACACCTGTTCATTGTGCGTGGAGAATAAGACACTACCAGCCGGAGCTGGTAGTTGATCCGCCCGAATTACTGAGCAGTAGTAGCCGCAGGAACGTGCACAACGGCACCTTTTTCGTGCAACTCAACAACACGATCCAGTCGCTCAAGGGCTTTTTCCAGCGCGTCCTGGTTGTTCTCCATCGCTTTAATGGCATCTTTTGTTTCTTCGAGCGCGGTGCGCGTCTGCTCACGGGCTTCAGTGTATGCCTGAACGAGTTCAGAACTTTCTGGCTCATCGCTGCACGCGGTGATCAGTGAAGCGGAAAGTACTACAGTCGAGAGTGCTACTAGCTTTTTCATTCTCATCCTCAGAAATCAATTTTCACAAGTACACCCGTTAACAGGGCTTTAGTTAGGATACTGAAATTCAAAAAAAAATCCGGTATCAGTTGCCCGATACCGGATTTTTTTATGAATTTGTCTGCCAGGGACAAATCAATGCAGGTGCTGACTGCTCTGCGGCACCTCAAAGTCGTCACTCTCGACTTCCATCCCAGACAGATCGCCCACGAGGCGCACGCCAGCCTCGAGCATTACTCTGGCCACATCCATATGGTGCTCCTGGAGACTTGCTTTCGCATCTTCAGAGAAACAGATACGAACCAGCGCATCGCTGTCCTGTTCGTCGGCACGACGCAGGGCAATGTCACCATTGGATAACTCTACAATTTCGAAAAAACCAGCCATAAGTGCCTCTTCGTTTCTGAGCGCGGATGATAACACAGGGGGGTGACGCTTTATACGAGAGTCACTGGGAGAATCAGCTTTCCTGCCGATTCTCACGCTGACTATCGATCAGGTCAGACAGATGCTGCCACCAGGACTGTGGCTGTATGTCATCGCTCTGTGCAACGGCAATGACATTGACCGCACCCGCTGCCTGCGGGTTTCCAGCCGGGCCCGGACGCCAACGCGTTTCTGCCTCACGCAGAAATGCACTCAACCATGAGTAAGGGTCCTCGGCCAGAATCCGAATCTCGGTCATTTCACCGGTCACCAGAGGTGTCTTGTTCAGAAGATCTGAAAATGAACTGACTTCGCCGCGGTAAGTAGCAAGCGTCGCCAGCTCATTCAGATACGAAATAAAGGCATCCTGCATAAGGTACAGGCCTGAGGTCTCAAGCCCTTCAGCAAGTGCCGGGTTACCGGTTTCGCGACGCGACTGCTCCAACAGCAATCGTGCCTGATAGAGTTTCTGGTTGGTGAAGCTCAGCCACTGACTCATCAGAAGTTCAGCTTCAGGCCGAGGTGCAGACCATCGCCGATCTTATGACGACCGCTCTGATCATCAAAAGAAACCGAGGTCATGCGGAAGCCTGTGTAAAGGTGGGCCGTCGGCAGAATATTAAAGTGCAGACGCAGATCTGCATCGACAAAGTTATTCACGTCACTGAATGACACAACCGGCGGCGCGTAGTACACATGACCACTCACACCAAAGTTACGGTTGAACGGGAAGTTGTAACGGGCAAAGCCGCCTACACCAATGGCGGCTCCGTCATTGTCATCAGTGAATATGCCGTAAGCATTGGCGCCAACACCGATATACAGGTCTGAATTCGGATTACGGACATCCACCACATGAACGCCACCCGAGATGATGTCGCCCTGGTCACTCTCGTGCAGAGCCGCCAGGTTCAGGTGCATACCGGTATCCATGCGGGTGGCATCCCAGCCAACGCGAGCAGTAGTGTCCGCCAGGCTGATATCTAAAGATCCCCCAGCCATCGCAGAAGTAGAAATTGCAGCGACTGACGCTATAGCAGCCAGAGAAATGCGACGGGCCAACGTAAGTGTGTTCATCGTGGTACGGCGTCCTGTTTTTAGTAATAGATGTTCAGTAATAGAATTCTTATCGGTCTATGATACCAGCGTGTCTGTCGTTGGGAAAAGTACGCCAGAGACAGGCATGGTGACCTAGGTGTTGAGGAGTGTACGGGAGTGTCAGGAAAAATGCTCACACACCAGAAGCGCATGAGCATTTTGTTAAGGCAAGGCTTACTTCATCAGATCAAGCAGCAGCTTGTTCAGGCGGGTAACGTACTGAGCGGGTTGCTTCAGTTGACTGCCCTCTGCAAGCTGGGCCTGCGCGTGAATGACCTGTGCCAGTTCGGCGAAGCGATCTTCGTCCGCTTCCTGATCAAGGCGCTCAATCAATGGATGTGACGGGTTCACTTCGAGTGCAACTTCAGGCTCTGGCACCTTCTGACCAGCAGCTTCCATCAGGCGACGCATATGACCACCCATGTCGTACTGGCCAACCACGAGGCATGCGGGAGAATCTGACAAGCGCGAGCTGACACGGACTTCTTTAACGTCGTCTTTCAGCGCTGCTTCCAGACGCTCAATGAGTGCTTTGTGCGACTCTTCGAGTTGCTTCTGCTCTTCCTTTTCGGACTCGTCAGCCAGCTCATCAAGATCCAGCTCGCCCTTGGTAACATCCTGGAATGCTTTGCCATCAAAGTCACTCAGGTGGCCGACCATCCACTCATCAACTCGATCTGTCAGCAGCAGTACCTCAATACCTTTTTTACGGAAGTATTCGAGGTGCGGGCTGGCTGCAACAGCGTCGTGATTTTCGCCAGTGATGTAGTAAATTTTCTTCTGACCTTCGCGCATGCGAGCAATGTAGTCAGCAAGAGAAACGGTCTGCTCCGTGCCTTCGCTCTGAGTAGTCGCGAAGCGGAAAAGACCTGCCACTTTTTCACGGTTGGCGAAATCTTCAGCTGGGCCTTCTTTCAGAACTTCACCGAACTGATTCCAGAAGGTCTGGTACTTCTCAGCGTCTTTTTTCGACATTTTTTCGAGTGTATCCAGCACTCGCTTCACCAGTGCTGAACGCAGGCTATCGACTTGCTTATCCTGCTGCAGGATTTCACGAGAGACGTTCAGAGACAGGTCGTTGGAGTCCAGAACACCTTTAACAAAGCGGAGATACGCGGGCAGGAACTGCTCGGCGTCATCCATAATAAAGACGCGCTGAACGTACAGTTTAACGCCACGGCTGGCTTCGCGGTTCCACATATCGAACGGCGCCTGCGCCGGAATATACAGCAGGCTGGTGTAGTTCAGCTTGCCTTCGACCGTGTTATGCATCCATGTCAGTGGTTCGTTCCAGTCGTGGGAAACGTGCTTATAAAACTCTTTATAATCTTCGTCGCTGATGTCGCTCTTAGCGCGGGTCCACATCGCCTGCGCCTGGTTCACAGCTTCTGGAGCGGAGGCATCTTCACCTTCGCCGTCGTCATCATTGCTGTCCTGCTGTACAAATACAGGGATCGCAATGTGATCCGAATATTTCTTGATCAGGTTCTGCAGGCGGAAGCTGTCAGCAAACTCTTCCTCGCCCTCTTTCAGATGCAGGGTGATGCTTGTACCGCGGCCAGCTTTCTCAATTGACTCAAGGCTGAATTCGCCCTCGCCTTCGGATTCCCAACGCGTGCCCTGCTCTGCGCTCTCACCGGCACGACGAGTTTCAACGATCACCTTGTCAGCAACAATAAAGGCCGAGTAGAAACCCACACCGAACTGACCAATTAATTGCGAGTCTTTCTGCTGATCGCCGCTCAGTTGGCTCAGAAATTCAGCAGTCCCTGATTTGGCGATGGTACCCAGATGATTCACAACATCATCACGGGTCATACCGATACCATTATCGGCAATGGTCAGGGTTTTCGCGTCTTTATCAAACGTGATGTCGACTTTCAGGTCTGACTCTGATTCGTACAGGTCATTGTTTGTTAACGCCTGGAAACGCAACTTGTCACAGGCATCCGATGCGTTGGATACCAGCTCACGCAGGAAAATTTCTTTGTTGGAGTACAAAGAGTGAATCATCAGGTGCAGAAGCTGCTTAACCTCTGTCTTAAATCCCAGTGTTTCTTTACTTGCGGCAGTCATTCATCTCTCCTTTCAGACGTGTCAGCCCTTTTACTGTGATCGCCGATGGCCAGCCACCCATTACTGGCTGACCATCGACTATGTACTGATGACCTATTTTGGGGCTGGCGAGAACATTTCAAGGGCTGCGCGAAGGTCGGCGATGTTACTGCGTATAAGAGGCTCGTCAGCTGGGCCTCCGGCGATACAGGTCACTACGGCCAGAGAACCCACACCCGACTCTGCAACAAGGCGGGCGTTTTCGGGAACAATGCCGCCGATACAGGTCTGAGGCCAGGAACGATACCTTTCACTCCAGGCACTCAGACAATCGATACCGAGAGGCTGATAGCGCAGGCGCTTGGACAGTGGCGTAAACACTGGGCCAAAGGCGATATAACTCGGCTTTTGGGCGCGTGCCCGGGCAATTTCCCATTCGGTGTGAGTGCTGATACCTAACGATACGCCTGCGGCGTGAAGAGCGTCTATATCGGCACTGACCAGATCCTCCTGACCCAGATGCACACCATCTGGCTTCAGTTCAAGCGCTAACGGCCAGTCATCGTTGAGCCAGAAACTGACACCCTGACTGCGACACATTGCCAGCGCCCGCCGAGTCTGATCCTTGTAATCAGGCCCCGGCACTTTAATTCGCCATTGCACGGTATCCACCCCCATACCAAGCAGCATTTCAAGGTGGTCCAGCGACTCTGTAAGCACATAGACGCCGGGACGGTAGGGTTCAAAACGATCAGTACGAGGATACGTCCCAACATCAGTAATCAAGGGCCACTCATCTCCGCTTTGCGGCAATGCACTGGCAATGCAGTTTCTGTAGACAGAGCTCTCAGGTTTCGTGCTTCCGGAGTCAGTGCCTCCGAACTCAATACCAAGGACTCCCGAGCTGGCAATCAGTGCCTGACGTGCGGCAGCGGCGGCAATGACAATCGCATCGTACAAGCGCGTACCTTTTGTGAGCTGAACCGCAAGGGCCGCCGAGAACTGACTTCCCGTGCCGTGCGCCTGAACTGCTTCTCGCTGCTGATGAAGAGCAAAGGATGGTTTTGCGGCGCACTCCGGAAAGTTCTCATCAGAACGGCTGAATATCAGGTCTGTAACCCAGGCCGAGTGTTGCTGCTGCTCATCATCGCCACCGGTAATAACCACCGTATGAGCACCCGCATGCTGCAGAGCCGCGCCCGCCGCAGCGGCACTCAATGTCTGATCTCCCAGTAACCAGCGGGCCTCATCAAGGGATGGGGTCATTACAGAAACGTTCGGAATTAAATCGGTGAGGCCAGAGTGTGCCGCCGGTAATTCTCCCAGGGTTGCTGATACGACCGGGTCCCAGATGACCGGTACCTGTTTGCTGGCCTGAAGCTCGTTCAGGAACGTCCGCAGATACTCCAACACTTCTGGTTCAGGCGGCACCCAGCCGATCAGGACTGCTTCTGGCAGGCCGTCTCTGAGCGCGGCCTGAACCTGAGCTTCAACCATAGAGGCTGAAACATGACTGACGGCTTCCACTCCCTGATGACTCTGTGCTGTTACTGCAAGAACAACACTACGGCACTCACACCCGGATAAAGCCGCCTGCGACAGTGCGGCCTGTAAACCAGCGCCTCCTCGACTGTCAGAGGCGCAGATTGCCAATAAGTATCGGGGCTTAGTTTCGCTAATCATGATGTTGCCCTTCCCGCATGGCCGTATGCCAGAACGGCAGGCCCGCCACTGGGGTACTCGGCGATGCCATATCACGTTCAGTCATAAAACCCGCATGAAAAGCAGCCCGACCGGCGTCGACGGCGGCAGCGAAGGCTCCCGCCATTGTTACCGGGTTAGCTGCTTTTGCGACCGCCGTATTAAGCAACACGCCATCGGCGCCCATTTCCATCGCTTGCATCGCCTGAGATGGCCGACCGATTCCTGCATCAACAATAATCGTGGTATCAGGCAGCCGTGCACGAAGGGTACGTAACTGATATGGATTAATGATGCCTTTACCTGTCCCTATCGGCGCGCCCCAGGGCATAACCGCTGGGCATCCTGCATGCAACAATGACTCGCACACCACCAGATCATCCGTGCAATATGGCAAGACGTAAAACCCTTGAGCAGACAACTCCCGGGCAGCACTCACAAGCTCGAAAACATTGGGTTGCAGGCTGTATTCATCGCCGATAACTTCAAGCTTAATCCATGAAGTTTTGAATAATTCACGCGCGAGAATGGCAAGTTGAATCGCTTCTTTTGCCGACTGACATCCGGCAGTATTGGGCAACAGACGCGACTGGCTGGCGCCCAACCATTGATTAACACGCTCGTGGTAATCGTTGTTAGCAAGATCACCCGCCGTCTGTCGGCGCAGCGACATGGTGACAAACCCCGGCTGCGCACTGGCAAAGGCAGACACCATTATATCGGGCGAGGGGTACATTGAGCTCCCGAGCCACAAGCGACTTGAAATCTCTTCACGTGCAATAGTAAATACGTCTGAATCAGCCACCGGTAATTGCTCCCAGCACATCAATGATGTCGCCGTTGTTTACTCTGGTTGAAGGCCACTGCTCTGCTGGCAGAAGCTCGCCATTCAGGGCTACGACAAAACGACTGCTCTCAGCCGGATAGTTCAGCGTGTCGATGATCAGAGTGTATACATTTTTTTCACTGGTCCAGGCCATGGATTTACCGTTGACGATGATCTCAATCACGCCACACCTCCCTGTTCAGATACTCTCATTTTCATACTCTCCAGCCCTTCATCAGTTAACAGTGACTCGATCTTTTTCAGTAAGGCCGGTGCCACTAAGAATCCGTGCCTGAACAGTCCATTAACAAAGAGTGTTTTCTGCCCCCCAGAATTATTCTGCAATTTTATGCAAGGTCTGTGGTCCTGCGTTGCAGGCCGGAGGTTCGTTTCCATAGACAAAATCCGAGCTTCCGAAAAATCCGGAGAAAGCACCCAGAACGCACTCAGCATTTCCATTGCAGAACGGACACTCACCGGAGAGCAATCATCACTCTCCAGTTCTGTTGCACCAAGCTGATAGCAGTCGTTTCCACGCGGTACCATATACAAATGGTACCTGGGGTGAAGCAAACGCACCGGACGATGAAATTCGGTGCCCGGACTGGAAACCCAAAGTGTTTCGCCACGCACTCCGCGAATAATCCGCTCAGCATCACTTCGGGCTCCGGCTCCACGACAGTCAATAACAAGATCTGCCTGCTGTAGTTTTTTATCTAATTTATCGATTTCCAGGCCGGATAATTCAGAGCTGAGCACGTCAAGCGTATAGCGGCCGTCCGTTCTGTTTACTTCGCAGGCGAAATGAAAATCCGTACCATGCTTTTCTGCATCAAGCTTTAAGGTCCTGAGTAAGACACGGTTATCGACCTGCGCTTCATCGGGTAACCAGAACCCTTGTTTAAACTCGCCAGACAGCGCGGGTTCTTTCTGTCGCAGTCCAGCACCGTCAAGCGCAATGGCATAAGAGCCCCCCGGAATATCGGGGGCGCTCATATCACGCTTAAACAAATCCATTTCTGCCTGATCCGACGGGTGCGCAACAACCAGGGTGCCGCGACGTCGGTATGGCACCCGGATACCAGAGTCTTTGTATAAATCCTCCAGAAGCCCGGGCCATAGAGCCAGAGACTTCATACCGAGATCAAAAACCTCGGGATGACACAACGGTTTTTCAGCAACAGGGGCAACCATTGCAGCGGCAGTCCATGCCGCACATTCAGGTGTTTCTTCACTGGCGCGTTCGTAAACAATGACCTGCATCCCGCTCCGGCTCAGTCGCCATGCGAGTAGCTTTCCCATCAAACCAGCGCCGATCACGGCTATTGAAGACATGGCTCAGGGCTCGACTGCATCGACGTAAAGTTCCGATCCGTTTGCACGGAATTTCTCAGACATTTCCTCCATGCCCTGTCGCTGGTTGCGAATATCATGAGACAGTTTCATGGAGCAGAACTTAGGTCCACACATGGAACAGAAGTGCGCTACTTTATGGCCGTCTTTTGGCATGGTTTCGTCGTGATACTGTCGAGCTGTATCGGGGTCGAGTGCCAGGTTGAACTGATCTTCCCAACGGAATTCAAATCGCGCCGCAGACATCGCATTATCATGCATCTGCGCCGCCGGATGCCCTTTCGCAAGGTCCGCAGCATGAGCTGCAATTTTGTAGGTAATCAGACCCTGCTTAACATCTTTTTTATCTGGCAGACCGAGGTGCTCTTTCGGTGTGACATAACACAACATCGCACAGCCATACCAACCAATCAGAGCTGCTCCTATACCAGAAGTGATGTGGTCATACCCCGGTGCAATATCTGTAGTCAGTGGGCCTAACGTATAAAAAGGGGCCTCATGACAGTGCTCTAATTGTTCTGTCATATTTTCTTCAATCAGGTGCATTGGCACATGACCCGGCCCCTCGATAAAGGTTTGTACATCGTGTTTCCAGGCGATTTTTGTCAGCTCGCCCAATGTACGTAATTCCGCAAATTGTGCTTCGTCGTTCGCATCCGCAATGGAACCCGGCCGCAAACCGTCCCCCAATGAAAAGCAGATATCGTACGCTTTCATAATTTCGCAGATATCTTCAAAGTGGGTATAGAGAAAACTCTCTTTATGATGTGCGAGGCACCATTTCGCCATAATCGACCCGCCACGACTGACGATCCCTGTTAAACGGTTTGCCGCCATCGGAATAAATTCCAGGCGCACTCCCGCATGAATAGTGAAGTAATCGACGCCCTGCTCTGCCTGCTCAATCAATGTATCGCGATAGATCTCCCATGTGAGGTCTTCTGCAACCCCACCGACTTTTTCAAGCGCCTGATACAAAGGAACCGTGCCGACCGGAACCGGTGAATTACGTAGAATCCATTCACGTGTCTCGTGAATATTATCGCCGGTAGAAAGATCCATAATCGTGTCAGCACCCCAGCGGGTAGCCCAGGCCATTTTTTCGACCTCTTCACTGATGCTGGATGTCACCGCAGAATTACCAATATTGGCATTTACTTTCACACGGAAGTTACGCCCGATAATCATCGGCTCACTTTCAGGATGGTTAATATTGGAGGGTAATACCGCTCGGCCCGAGGCAATCTCATCACGAACAAACTCAGGCGTAATATAGTCTGGAATCTTCGCACCGAAACGCTTGCCGGGATGCTGCTTAGCGACTTCAGCAGACATACCTTCCTGTGACAGGCCGATGTTCTCGCGAATGGCAACGTACTCCATTTCGGGGGTAACTATGCCCTGACGTGCGTACCAGAGCTGGGAGACGTTCTTTCCGCTTTTGGCCTTTCGTACTTTCTGGCGCAGAGAAAGCTGGCCTTCTTTGATCGCTATGCGGTTTGATTCTCGTGAGGTGATGGCGCTGAACTCAGTGTCGCCACGATCTTCAATCCATTGCTCACGCACCGGTGCCAGCCCTTTTGTGACATCGACCAAAATTGCAGGATCGGTGTACGGGCCTGACGTATCGTAAACGCGCAGTGGAGCATTCGGCGTTTTGCTGCCGTCCGCCTGAGTCGTATCCGAAAGATTAATCTGACGCATACCAACGTGCATGTCATCGCGACTGCCGCTCAGGTATATTTTTTCAGACGCAGGATACGCGTAGGTAAGGTTAAATTCGGTGTTTGTATTGTCAGCCATGCTCTTTTCCTTAGAAAGGATCAGGCAGGCAGCGACGAGAATAGATGGGAACACCACACAGAATCACACGAAGGTGACCATAAGAATTGGCGTACGCAGACCACGGGGAGCCCCGGCAGTTCATCTCTGTTCCCTACGCTGGCACTAACCAGATCAGGTTCAACGGGACCCGCATTCGCGATCTCAGCCTGTGTGGTTATCATTGATAACCGATCAGGCACCCCGACAGATAATTCGCTGACAGTGTATGGTGATTCGCCCTTTCTTTACAAGGCGCATTCCTCAATTAGTAACCGCACTCTTTTCCCTGTGCGATTTTTCATAGCGGCCGTAAAATCTTACTCCTGAACCAACAGGAAATGTGCTCGCGCCGTCGCAATGGGCTCACTCGGATCCGTTTGCCAGGCATTAATAGCCACGTTAGCAACCCGGCTGCCCTGTCGCCATACCTGACAGCTGACGAAAGTATCCTGCAAACGTCCCGCACGAAGATAATCAATCGAGAAGTCGATGATTTTAGGCAGAGCAATACTTTCCATGGTCATCAGCAGGTGCAGCGCCGCTGAGGTTTCCATGCACCCCGCAATCACACCACCATGAATGGCTGGTAGCATCGGGTTACCGATATTGTCTTTATTTGCAGGCAGAATAAATGTTGGTTGCAGATCCATCGCGTGCAGCTTAATACCCAGCAGCCCGGCATACGGAACAGCATCAATCACAGCATCAAAATCACCGTTGTCTCGGCACTGCTGCAGAATTTTGCGCATGGCTTCAGTCATTTTTTCGTCCTCTTACTTACTACCAAGACGCAAACCAATGCGCATAAAGTTAGCGGTACAAGTAGCAACAACGACGTTGTCACTTTCCTGCCGTACTTCGCCCTGTGTGAACACCAGGCTGTTCGCCCGCTTTACCACTCTGGCCTCGCCAATCAGGTTTTCACCGGGCTTAGCGGCGCGGTGATAGTCCATCCGTAAATCCAGTGTTGGACAGACTTCCCCGTCTTCGAAGCAGTTAAACGCGGCTGTGCCGCATGCTGTGTCCATCAAGGTCGTGAGACTGCCACCCGCAACGATGCCATTGTCAGGGTTGCCTATAATGGCCTCACTGTACGGTAACTTGAGAATCACTTTTTCACCGTCGGCGTATTCCACCGTCATGTTGAGTACGCGACAATGCGGCAGAACCGATACAAACCGGGTAGCTCTCTGCGTCAGCTGATCTGACATAATGAAGGGCTCCTAAAAACCAGAATGGTTAAGGTACTTGTCACTCAATCGATGAGCAATGCTGTATCCGAGCTATTAAATTGACATATATGATCATCACACGCAGAAGCAGGTGATCTTTATAGTAAAACAGGACTCGTAATGACCTCTTTCGATCACTACTACCAAGCCCTTCTCAATGGCGAGATGCCTGCTGTCGATGCCACCTGGGGTCAGGGAAAGACCACCTTTGGCGGTATGTCAGCAGCGCTTGCATTAGCTGCTCTTGAGCGGGACTACCCCCAAACTGCGCCGCTTCGATCTCTGAGTATTCATTTCTGTGGAGCACTGACGACTGAGCAACCATACGATATTGCTACGCGGGAGCTCAGAGCCGGCCGCTCAGTTTCACACTTACAGGCAGAGGTCATCCAGAACGAGGACTGTGCCACCGTAGTCAGTGCCTGCTATGGCAAGGCTCGGGAATCTGATGTAATTGTCCATGCAGACAAGCGCGAACCGGGTGAACCCGGCAGTGGCACCCGCCTGGGATATATCCAGGGCGTGACTCCGGAGTTCGTTCGTCATATTGACTTCAGCTATGTCAGCGGTGGATTGCCCTTCTCCAACAGCAAAGACAACCACATCCATGGTTGGATGCGCTTCAATGACTGTACTGGTCCTCTTACCGAAGCCCATCTCGTTGCATTGATCGACTCCTGGCCTCCCGCCACTCTTCAGAAGCTTAAGTCAGTCGCTCCCTGTGCCAGTATCACCTGGAGCCTCGAACTCCTCGATTCGCCTTCTGCGCCCTCTACTGGTGGTGAGGCTTTACAGGCGAATGACTGGCTCTATTACGAAGTTGACATCGCCGAAGCGCACGGTGGCTACGCCCACACAACCGCACGTATCTTCCGCGCTGATGGCTCCCTTCTTGCGCTGTCGCGCCAGCTGGTTGTGGTTTACGACAAACGCAGCTGATCTTTACAGGGTTCTTCCTTGCTGTAGTCACTGAGAGCAACTATTACTTAAGGCGTGGGCGATGTATTCAGCGACGTCGTTCTATGTGACTAGCAGCCTCTCACCAGACTTACATGAAGTGAAGAACCGGAATGAGCCTTAATGTACTGATTTGTGACGACTCGAGTTTTGCCCGCAAACAGATGGCGCGAGCACTGCCTGAAGAGTGGCAGGTGGAGGTCCACTTTGCTGGTGATGGGGTGGAAGGCGTCGATGCGATCCGTGAGGGTAAAGGTGATGTCGTTTTTCTCGACCTGACTATGCCGAACATGGACGGCTATGGTGTACTCGAAACTATCCGTCGGGACGACCTTCCAGCCATGGTTATTGTTGTCTCTGGCGATATCCAGCCCGACGCCCAGGAGAGAGTCAAAAAGCTGGGAGCGATGGCGTTTATCAAAAAACCGATTGATGCCGACAAAGCGCGCTCCGTGCTGACCGAATACGGCATTATGACGGGGGCCTGAAATGTCAGCAGCAGCGATTATTAATGAAGACCAGCGCGACTGTTATCAGGAACTTACCAACGTAGCTATGGGTCAGGCGGCTGATCGTCTGGCTCGCTTGCTGAATGCATACGTCGTGCTTCCTATCCCAAAAATCAGCGTCATTGAGAACAGTGACCTGAATATGGCTCTGCAAGGCGCCACCAGCGACAACAGTGTCTCCGCTGTCTGCCAGGGATTTATCGGCGCAGGTATATCCGGCGAAGCTATGCTGATGTTCAATGATGCTTCCTTTGCCAGTCTCGCGTCCCTGATGAAGTATTCGGGTCCGCTGACTCAGGCGGCAGAGCTTGAGCTTCTGATGGATACTGCATCAGTATTAATCGGCGCCTGTATTCATGGCATCGGTGATCAGCTTGAGATCGTATTTAATCAGGGGCATCCGGTGGTACTCGGTCAACACTGCGATATGGCTGATCTGGTGGCCTATGGCAACAATGGCTGGGATAAAGCGCTGGCGATAGAAATCCATTATACGATTGAGCACGTAAATATAGAGTGTGAGCTCCTCTTGCTATTCACCGAGGAGTCTGTACGAGCACTGAATAAGAAGATTGATTACCTTCTTGATTAACACCGGCACCCGACCGAGAGAGACACCAGACAGATGAGCGACAAGAGCGAGGCAGACACGATTAAAGACATCCACTGGTTGATGGATATTCTTCAGAATATCGACGTCGGCCTTGTCGTGCTTGATCGCAATTACGAGGTTCAGCTCTGGAATGCCTTTATGGAGGGGCACAGTGGCGTCAGCCCGCAGCTGGCGAAAGGCAAGAACCTGTTTTCGCTTTTTCCAGACCTTGATGAAGCCTGGTTTAAACAGAAAGCAGAACCAGTATTCCAACTCAAAACCCGGACCTTCACCATCTGGGAGCAGCGCCCGTATCTTTTTCACTTCAGGAATTCGCGCCCGATTACTGGCCGCAGCAAGTTTATGTATCAGAACACCAGTATCATCCCACTGGAGTCTGTTACCCGCCAGGCTGATCATCTATGCGTTATTATTTACGACGTTACAGATACGGCCGTTGGTAAGCTCGATATTTCCCGGGCAAACCAGACCCTGAGTGAAATTCAGGTTCGCGACACGCTGACGGGCCTGATGAACAAATCTGCCTGGTTGACTGTTCTGGAAAGTTATTACGCCAGTCAGAAACAAGGCTGCCTCTTATTACTCGATATGGACCATTTCCGCGATCTGAACCATGCCCTCAGTCACCAACAGTGTGATGAGATTCTACGGCGGATCGGCGCAGGCTTAAAAACTCTGGGCGATGAACAGCACGCTGCTCGATTCGGTGGCGAAATATTCTCGGTCATTCTTGCTGAAAAAGAGGCCGAGGAAGCCATGCAGATCGCCGAAAAATTACGTCGCTCAGTTTTTAGTCTCGGCAAAAACTCGCAGCATACGATCAGCGCCAGCATCGGGGTTGCAGAACGCCTTGCCGATACGCCGAGTGCCAGTGAATGGTTAAGTAACGCAGACAAAGCGCTTTACCACGCAAAGGAAAGCGGCCGCAACCGCACATCCCTGTTTAAACGGTGACCTGCTATCATACGCAGCAGACTTCCTGATCCTGCTTGCTGTTATGGCCTCTTTTTCGATACCACCCGCATTCATAGATGCACCTTTGAAAGGTGTAGAACGTCACGGCTTCGCCCGCGACATAATTCTGAGTGAAGCCGGTATTGAAGCAGGATCTTTCAACCCGGATGGATCACTGGCTCCTGAATCATACGCCCGACTGATGCTCACTATCTGGCGGAAAACCAACGATGAGGCGATGGGGCTGAATCCAGAACCCGTTGTGTTCCGCACCTTCGCTATGATGGGTCGGTCAATCATTACCTGTGCCACACTCGAACACGCGATTCGCAGAGCAAGTTCGTTTTACAGGCTGCAACCTCACTCCCCACAGATTACCCTCGAGAAAAGTGAACACAGAGCCCGACTGATCATCAGCCACGATACCGGCTTCGACACGGATCATTTTCTCAGTGAGTCTTTGCTGGTCATCTGGCACCGCTTCTGTAGCTGGCTGATCGGCCGCGGCATTCCTTTATTGAAAGTAGAATGTCCTTATGCAGCGCCAGGTCACGTTAGTTTATACGATGATTTGTTCGCAACGCCGGTCACCTTCAATTGCGATAGTTTGTCTCTGACCATTCCCCTGCAGGCGATTCATGCTCCAGTTGTGCAATCAGCGACAAGCCTGGAGGAATTCCTCGGACACTCACCGGCTGATATTCTTGCCCGGCCAAACCCACACGAAAGCACCAGTGCGAAAGTTCGACACGCACTGATGAGCCTGGCCAGCGATCAGATGCCCGACCTTACCGGCATGGCCGACGCTCTATCTGTGTCTGGCGCAACCCTGAGGCGCCGTCTCCGTCAGGAAGGAACAACGTATCAGACCATTAAAGACAACGTACGACTGATGGAAGCCAAGCGTTTACTGGCTGGCTCAGAGTTAAGCATTGCAGATATCGCTGTTGCGTCAGGATTCTCGGAGACAAGTGCCTTCACACGAGCATTCTCCCGCTGGACCGGAGATTCACCTGCAAATTTCCGACGCAGAAACAGCAGCCGTTGAGGCCAAAGCACTGAGTGACAATGACAGCAGCGAAACTAAACTTTAAACTCAGACAATTTACGAGAGACACATTGTGGCGGTAAGGATACTTCTGCTTCTTTTCATTCTGACTCCATGTGCCGCCCACGCCATTACGCTGACGGACGATCTGGAAGGACGTCTGCTGGGTACTTCTCTTCAGGAGTGGTCTGAATCAGAGCAGATTAGCCCGGACGATATACATTCACACTCATTGCCTTGGACTCAGGTCAGAGCGATGGTGCCCAACCCCGGTGTTTCAAGCCCACCTCACTGGTATCGCCTGCCGCTCAAAGTGAGCAAGACCGGAGAGCGCTGGTTCGCCGACGTGGATTACCCGAGAATAGAACGTATTGATATGCGGCTGTTCCGCGGTAAAACCCTTATCGCCTCCTCCGAAGACGGCAACCCGGTTCACTCAGACGCACCCCAGCGAGCAAAACTGTCTTTCAGTTTTGAATTGCCCTTTGATCAGCCGGGCGAATATGTACTGTACCTCCGGGTTGAAAACAATGTACTGCTGAATTTCCCGTTACGTCTCTTCAAAGATGCAGGCTTACGCGACGCCCAGCAGCAGAAACAACTCTATTTCGGGCTCTATACCGGGTTTCTGTTCGCACTGCTGCTTTACAACCTGGCGGTTTATCTGGTTATCCGTGAACGCTACATGATCCTGTTCTGTGGCTTCGTGTCGACGTATCTACTGTTCTTCTGGGCACATACGGGGCTGGGTTACCGATACTTGTGGCCAGACTGGGCAGGTTTCGAGGAGCAGTCGAGTTTCCTGACGTCCTGCTTTGCCATGCTGTTAATCATATTGTTCAGCATGAGTTTTCTGAAAGTTGCTGGCCCTAACCGACGCGCGCTGACGCTGGTGTACAAAATCGCTGTGTTACTCACGGGCGCTGGGGCTGTTTCTGCCCTGTTTACTGAGGTCCACACCACGGCAATCATTATGAGGGTTGTCACCCTTTTGACGCCTGTATTCCTGATTATTTCTGCGAGCCTGTCGCAACCACTGTCGTCGGCATCCAGAGCCGTCTATACCCTGGGAGTATATTCGCTCGCAATCGCTATTGTTGTTCACAGCCTGGCCCGTCAGAGCATTATTCCTACCAATGACATCATTGCATATGCCGCACACATCGGTGGCGTAAGCCTGATTGCTATTCATAGCCTGGCGATTGTTCTGCGCCTGTATGAGCAGCGGCTTGAACAAATTCGTGCACGCAAAGACATTATTGCTGCACGAAAACGCTCACTTCAAAGTGAAGAAAAACTGCGTCAATCAGAGGCTTCTCTGGCAGAAAAAGATGCGGAAGCGAATGCCAAGTCTGCGTTTCTGGCCATGATGAGCCACGAAATCCGGACACCGCTGAATGGCGTGCTTGGCATGGTTGAATTACTGCAGCACACACGTCTCGACAACCAACAAAAACGCTATATCAGTACCATCGCCAGCTCAGGTGAGAATCTTCTTTCGCTTCTCAATGATGTGTTGGATCTCTCTAAAATTGAATCCGGAAAAATGATCATTGAGCGTCGACAGGTTGAGCTGGCCCCCTTAATCAATGAATGTCTGATGCTACACAGCCAGAAGGCACTGGATAAACGACTGACCTTAACCGCTGATTTAGGCACACCGCTGTACACGACAATCAGAACGGATGAGATGCGACTCAGGCAAGTGCTCAATAACCTGATCAATAATGCCGTTAAATTTACCGAGCAGGGACACGTTGAAATCCGACTGGAGTGGCGGGAGCCCGAACTTCAGATCCATGTCATTGATACCGGCATTGGTATTTCAGAGGAGCAACGGCGCCGCCTGTTTCACAGCTTCACACAAGCGACACCAACCACGAGCAATTATTATGGCGGTACAGGTCTTGGGCTGACCATCAGCCAGAAACTGACTCATTTACTCGGGGGAGAGATCTCAGTGAGCAGCTCCCCGGGTGCTGGCTCTACATTCACTGTCAGACTGCCCGATGTTGCTCCTGGGTCACCTCAAGCAATACCAGATCTGTCTGGCCGCACATGTTTTATCGAATTATCGAACCCTGTCGAGCGACGCTTCGTCAAAATGATCACTGCCCGCCTTGGTCTGGAGGAAGTCACCAGTCGTTTCCACACACCTCTGGACTGCATGATCGTCGATGCACTGCCAGCCGATAAAACCATCCCTGAAAACCTCATTTGTGTTGTTGACGACTACTGGCCACGTATTGGTGTTGAACGCCAGAGCGAGCGTCCTCTTCGTTCTCATGTTCTTCTGCATCAGATATCTAACCTGATTCAGGTCCAGACAGAGTCAACAGAGGCTGTCACCGGGTATCGCAGAGGCACGATCTGGGTGGCAGAAGATAATATCGTCAATCAGAAAGTAATCTCGGGAATGCTCCGCCATCTGAATATGGAATGTGAGGTATTCTCTAACGGAGCCCAGATTCTTGCGGCTTACGGTAAACGTCCTGAGCAAGCGGATCTTATTCTGATGGATTGCGAAATGCCGGTCATGGACGGTTATGACGCCTGCCGCGAAATCCGTCGTCTGCAGGACAGCGATGCAAACAATATTAACCGCCGCACCCCAATTATTGCCCTGACGGCACACCTTGGCGGTGAGTTCGAACAGATGGCCCGCCAGGCTGGCATGGATGATCTGGTCACTAAACCGATTCGTAAGAGTACGCTCAGTAACCTGTTCAGTATCTGGCTACCTGAAACGGAATAAACTTATACAAACGCTGCCGATTTGCGATACGTATGCATAGGGTAACTGCCCAGCACGCGAACATCCCGGGCAAAATAGCGTAACTCTTCAAGAGCATTCGCTACAGGCAGCTGATCCGGATGCCCGTAGATATCCAGGTGGAAATGGCTGGCCTCCATCGTGCCACCATCCATATAACTCTCCAACTTCACCATATTCACGCCATTGGTCGCAAAGCCGCCCAGTGCCTTGTACAAAGCAGCAGGAATGTTGCGCACGGAAAAGAGTAAACTTGTCATATATCTCTTTTCTGCATCGTAGTGCTGGTGCTCGGCTTCCCTGGAAAACACAAGAAAGCGTGTGGTATTCCCCATAACGTCCTGAAAATTTTCATGCAGGATGTGCAATCCATAGAGTTCCGCTGCGAGAGAAGACGCAATAGCGCCAACACTGAGATCGCCTTGTTCAGCCAGACCTTTCGCAGACATAGCGGTATCTACTGCCGCCTCCTGTTTCAGACCAAGATTGATCATTCGCTGATGACACTGAGCCAATGCCTGCGGATGTGAGCGAACGCGCTTGAGTTGTTCAAGTGATGATCCAGGAAGTGCCAGCAAACAATGGTTTACTGGTTCGAAATGCTCCGCAATCACGAACAGCTGAGTTCTCGGAATCAGGCGGTATATCTCTTCTACACGGCCCGCAGTGGAATTTTCTAACGGAATCATTGCCCGCTCGGCAAATCCATTACTTACGAGATCAAGAGCACCGATAAAATCGTCGCAGGCAAGGTACTCCCAATCCGGAAAGACCTTAGTGCAAGCAAGATGAGAATAAGCCCCTGCTGTCCCCTGATATGCCACTCTACTCATAACTACGCCCCAAAACTGTGCACTCCAAAATCAAACCTATCGAATGCACCAAAACAATGCACAGGAACCAAGCACCGTCATCCCGCTTTGCTGCGGGAGCCGCTTACGACGCCTGATTGCGCCAGTGTATCTCAGCGCCCTCGTAAGTGGCATAGTGCGTGCAAACAATTCAGACAATGAAAAAAATAACCTCGGAGTCTCGCTATGCCCGGATGGCCCGCTTCACTGCAACCCGATGGGGAAACGCTGCGAACAATACAGCAGTACCCGCCGCGTGATGCACGAATTCCTTCCGGCTGGCACAGTCAGTGGGAAGATATCTGGGCCCCTCTGGCGGCGTATCTTGCAAAGACTATCAAAGCCTCTGGCGTCCCACCGGTTATCGGAGTTCATGGCGGCCAGGGGTCGGGGAAAAGCACACTGTCTCTCGCCCTGAAAGATATCTATGAACAGGCCTTCAACTGGAATGTGGTGGTTGTTTCCATTGACGATCTTTATCTCAGCCATGCCGACCGTAAAAACCTTAGCAAGACGATTCACCCACTTCTGCAGACGCGTGGCGTTCCTGGCACCCATGAAGTCGAGCGCGGCATAAGCTTGTTTGAAACCTTACGCTCACTGGATGCAGGAGCACACTGCCAGATACCGGCATTCGACAAAGCCAGTGATGACCGCCTGCCCGAGTCAGAATGGCATACAGTCAAAGGCCCTGTTGATGCCATTCTGTTCGAAGGCTGGTGTGTGGGTTGCCAGTCGGTTGATGACGCACTGCTCACTGCTCCCATTAATGATCTTGAAGCAAATGAAGATCCGGATGGCACCTGGCGTGGCTGGGTAAACCAGCAACTCGCTGGTGACTATAAGACCTGGTTCAGCATGATTGATTTCCTGCTGATGCTCAAAGTCCCTGACATGAGTGCTGTCCAACGGTGGCGCACTGAACAGGAAGTAGGCAATAAAAAAATGGCGAAAGGAGAAACCGACCGGAGCCTAGACGATGCGGGAATAAGACGCTTCATCCAACATTATGAACGACTGACCCAACAAGCGTTGACCCGGCTCCCGGATGTTGCCAATCTGGTACTTGTAATTAACGACGCGCACAAGGTTGCTGACGTCCAACCGGGAAAACCATCGTAATGAGCGCTATTCCAACATTACCTGTGATTGTCCTCACCGATCTCGACGGAACTCTCCTCGACCATCACGACTACAGCACATCAGCCGCACGTGATGCTTTGAGTTTTCTTCAGCAGCATAATATTCCGCTGATATTCAATACCAGTAAAACGCAGCCAGAAGTGATTCAGTTACGCCGTCAGCTAGCTAATACATCTCCCTATGTGTGCGAGAACGGTGGTGCTATTTACCACGTAGACAGCGATGACGAATGGCATTGTGAACTCCCAGGCGCAAGTTACGCAGATATACTGAAAGTGCTCAATCAGTTGCGCAAAGACGGATTTAATTTCCGTGGTTTCAACGATATGACGGACACCGAAGTCGCAGCCATTACAGGGTTGTCGATCGATGATGCGCACCACGCACGCCAGCGAGCAGCCACCGAACCTCTGCTCTGGCGCGGCGAAGAATCCGAAATTACTGCATTCCGCGAAGCATTGCTGGCACACGGTCTGAGGCTACTCAAAGGCGGCCGTTTCTATCATGTGATGGGCGATGCCGATAAAGCCTCTGCCGTCACTTTCTTCAAAGATTACTATCGTCAGCAATGGGGGCTGAACGAAGCACCGCAAGTGATCGCTCTGGGCGATGGCGAAAACGACCGGGCCATGCTGGAGGCCTCTGACTATCCAGTTGTGATACCGGGCGAATCCGGTACTCTTGAGCTGAATAACCCTGAAGCTCAGACCGCTGAATTTAAGGGCCCTAAGGGCTGGAATAACACCTTACTACCATTATTAGAAAAACTGCTTAAGGAGAATTGCGGTGGCTGATTTTTATCAGAACGGCATTGTAACCACGCTACACAACCTGACAGACCGTCCGGTGGAAGACCTTGAACGTGAACTGATGAGCTTCTCACGCCTGCGGCCTATGTCACTGGTTCTGCCATCCCTGTTCTCTGAACTTGAAGGCCCTGCGTTATCCAACATTATTGATGAAGTCGCCCAGGTGCCTTACCTGAATGAGATCGTGATTGGCCTCGACCGCGCAGATCAATCTCAATATGAATTTGCTCAGAAGTTCTTTTCGAAGCTGCCGCAGCACCATCGCATTCTCTGGAACGACGGCCCACGTCTGCGCAAGCTGGATGAAATGTTGGCGGAAAAAGGCCTGTCACCCACCGAAATGGGCAAAGGTCGTAACGTCTGGTACTGCTACGGCTACGTTCTCGCCAGTGGCCGCGCCGAGTCTGTTGCGCTTCATGACTGCGATATTGTTACCTACGACCGTAGCCTGCTGGCACGCCTGATTTATCCAGTTGCTCACCCTGGTTTTAATTACGTCTTTGGTAAGGGTTACTACACCCGTATTGCCGAGCAGAAAATGAATGGTCGTGTCAGCCGGTTGCTGGTAACGCCTCTGCTTCGCGCTCTTAAGAAAGTCTATGGTTCACTCGATTTTCTTGAGTACCTGGACAGCTTCCGTTACCCGCTTTCAGGTGAATTTTCTATGCGCGCAGATGCGCTTAACGATATCCGCATCCCGAGCGACTGGGGTCTAGAGATCGGTGTTTTGTCAGAAATGAAGCGTAATTACGCAACCAATCGTATCTGTCAGGTCGATATTGCTGATGTTTATGATCATAAACACCAGCCTCTGTCAGAAGCGGATGCAAGTGCAGGCCTGTCGAAAATGAGTACCGACATCTGTAAGGCCATCTTCCGTAAGCTGGCGACACAGGGAGAAGTATTCACGACTGAAACTTTCCGTACGATCAAAGCAACCTACTTCCGCGTGGCACTCGATTTTATCGAAACCTACCACAATGATGCACGTATGAACGGCCTCGAACTTGACCGCCACTCAGAAGAAAAGGCTGTTGAGTTGTTTGCTGAAAATATCATGAATGCCGGTGAGCACTTCCTGGCGAACCCAATGGAGACACCATTTATTCCTAGCTGGAACCGGGTGATTTCTGCAGTACCTGATATTCTCGACCGTCTTTATGAAGCGGTAGAAGCTGACAACAGCGAATTTGGGGATATCTGATAACTCAGGTAGCTTCAGAAAAAAGCCCCGCACTGCGCACTGCGGGGCTTTTTTATCAGGTCATTATCAAGCTCTGAAACTCAGGTGTTTGATAACCACACCGTCTGGTACGGATACAGTACCAGCTCGTCTTCAACAATACGTTTCTCATGCGCAAGCAAATCAGACAAGCCATTTTCAAGAAAGCCCAGCGTAGCCAGAGGTAGTTTCAGAATACGCTCGGTCACGTTGGAAATTGCGAATATACGCTGACTGTTATCTTCGCTGGTGCGCTTCAGAATAAAGAGGTCGGTATTAATTTTGACCACGTCCTGGCGGGCATCCGGGCTGAAGGCTGGCTGGGCCCGACGAATTCTCAGCATACGGGTAAGCTCGGTAAAGACTTCGGCCTGAGGCGTCACTGGATTCGAGAGCAGGTATTCCAGCTCATGCTCTTCCCAGATGCGGCGATTAATCGAGCGTGTACGCCCCGTCTGTTCAACATGCTCCAGATCATTCGGAGACGCCGTCAGACTGTGAATATAGACCGCAGGAATCCCCTGCATGGCCAGCATTATTGCCTGAGAACACAGGAACCGCTGTACTTGATGATGATCCGGGCCACGACGGGTTCCCATACAGGCATCGAACAAGGTGATATTAATTTCATACGGGCTTTCAGAGCCGTCACTGTTGGCTTTCATACTGACGAAACCGCCAAAGCGGTGCATAGAATCAATCAGATCCTGAACTTCCCGCTCAGGTAGCAAGCCTTCGACAGGACGGACACCAATACCATCATGAGACGCTGTAAAATTCAGGTAACTACAGCCCTCCGGGAGAGGAGGAATCGCATCAGCCCAGTCACTCAGAAAGGAGGCATTGCCGCGGTTTAATGCGTGCAGCACCAGTGGCGGTAATCCAAACTGGTAGACCATATGAGCTTCGTCTGAATTACCGAAGTAGCTCAGGTTTTCTTTTACCGGCACATTGGTTTCTGTAATAACAACGACTTCCGGTGCAACGAAATTCACGATATCACGCAGTAATTTTACCGCAGCGTGCGTTTGACTGAGGTGCAGACAGGTCGTGCCTAACTGCTTCCATAAAAATGCCACGGCATCGAGGCGGATAAAGCGCGCGCCCTGCTCGATATAAAACAGGTAGATTTTCACAAACTCGAAAAGGACCTCGGGGTTCGCAAAATTAAGGTCAATCTGATCTTCAGAGAATGTTGCCCAGACATGGCGAACACCCCGGTGCGTGTGCACAGGCGTCAACAGTGGTGTGTTGCGAGGCCGTGTTACCAGTGAGACATCCGTGGCCGGGTCGACTTCAATAAAATAATCTGTGTAGGGTTCCCGGTTACCGATGTAATCAATAAACCACAGGTTTTCCCGCGAGCAATGATTGATCACCAGATCAATCATCAGATCAAAATTATCAGCGATCGAGGCAACGTCCTCCCATGTTCCCCAATCTGGATGTACCTGACGATAATCAATAACAGAAAAACCATCGTCAGAGCTGTACGGAAAAAACGGCAGAATGTGGACCGAATTTATAACGTCGGCAAGTCGCTCTTTAAGAAAATCGGAGAGCGTTTTCAACGGCATTTCATCGGCGGTCTGAACGCTATTACCATAGGTAATGAGAATGACGTCTTCTTCTGACCAACGTTTATGCCCGGTCGCGGTAGGTACTTCGAGCACGCACCGGGATGTTTTATCTGCAAAACACTGACAGATGGTCAGAATTTCCCGTGCGATCTGTTGGTTGTTCTGCGCGTCACCATAAATCTCTGTAACACGTTGGGTAAATTGATCCAGTGCCGCCTGAGTCATGCGTTTCCCTTAAATATCTGAAGCCAGGTCTTTTATCGCTTGCCAGTTCCGTGCCGACATCAGATCAGGAGGGGTTAACCAGCTACCTCCCACGGCAAACACGTTATCCAGTGCAAGGAAGTCGTGGTACGTCTCAGCGCTGATTCCACCTGTAGGACAGAAGCTGACCTCAGGCATGGGGGCTCCTATGGCTTTCAGCATAGAGCGACCGCCACTTGGAACCGCAGGAAAGAATTTCATTTTTGTGAAGCCGGCTTCGCGTGCCTGCATAACTTCACTCGGGGTCGCCACACCGGGTAGGAAAGGCCCACCCCACTCCGATGCAGCGGCCAGCAGATTCGGCGTAAACCCCGGACTTACAGCGAATTGCGCGCCCCGATTCAGTGCAGCGTGTAACTGATCTGGCGACGTAACGGTGCCGACACCGATAATCGCCTCTGGCACGTTACGGCTGATTTCACTAATAGCAGCCAGAGCTGCCGGCGTCCGCAAGGTTACTTCAAGCAATTTCACACCGCCGGCAACAAGCGCCTGTGCCATAGGTACAGCGGTATCAATATCATCAATGACAATCACCGGCATTACAGGCTTTGATTTTGTAAGCCACTCATCCCACATACTTATCACCCTCCATAATCACACGCCTCCAAGACTGATTGCACCTTCATCCGCTGGCCCTGCCAACGTTCTGAATCCGGCAAATAGTTCGCGCCCGACACCGTGCGACGAAGCACTCACATCAAGCGCCTCTCTTGTTTCTTTCAGGCGATTTTCAAATCCTTCTGTCGCAACCTCGAGCGTGCCGGCATGTCCATCCAGGAGAATGATGTCACCGTCTTCAACATAGTGTAAGGGACCATCCGCAAGTGCCTCCGGGCTAAGATGTATCGCCGCGGGCACTTTTCCTGATGCACCAGAAAGCCGACCGTCAGTCACCAGTGCAACCCGATATCCGGCTTCCTGCAGGTTAGTCAGTGCTGGCGTCAGTTGATGCAGTTCTGGCATCCCGTTCGCCCTTGGCCCCTGCCCCTTCACCACGACAATCACGTCCTGATTCAGCTCGCCAGCCTGATACGCCGCCAGTACCTCTTGCTGGTCCAGAAAGACACGCGCCGGGGCTTCAATGACCCAGCGGTCATCAGGCACTGCAGAAACCTTCATGACGGCGCGCCCAAGGTTTCCACTCACTAGCTTCATGCCCCCCTCTCGCAGAAACGGCGCGTGCGCAGGTGCCAACACAGACAGGTCTGCAGACTCAGCGGCCACGTTCGTCCAGGCAAGTTCACCGGACGCATCAAGCACAGGCTTTCTGCACCACTGGCGTAAACCTTCACCCAGGATAGTATTCACGTCTTCATGTAGGAGCCCCGCATCGAGCAGTTCTCTGATCAGGAAAGGCATACCACCCGCCACCTCGAACGCATTCACGTCGGCGCTGCCATTGGGGTACATACGGGTCAGTAATGGCACAACATCGGACAGCTCCGCCATGTCCTGCCAGTCGATAACAATGCCGGCCATTCGGGCAATGGCGACGAGATGGATGCTGTGATTCGTAGAACCACCGGTCGCCAGCAGACCCACCATGGCATTCACCATGACTTTCTCATCAACGATTCTGGCGATCGGCATATAGCCGGGTTCCAAGGCGGTGATTTCAGCCAACTGATGCGCTGCGGCCCGGGTCAGGGCATCTCTTAATGGGCCGTTCGGGCTGACAAAAGACGATCCGGGTAACTGCAACCCCATGATCTCCATCAGCATCTGGTTGGAATTCGCGGTACCGTAAAAGGTACAGGTGCCTTCGCTGTGGTAGGACCCCATTTCGCTTTTGAGTAGCTCGGCCTCGCCAACATCCCCCCGGGCGTATGCCTGGCGGGTCTTGGCTTTATCCGAATTGCTGATACCACTGTGCATCGGGCCAGACGGAACAAATACCGCGGGTAAATGGCCAAAACGCAGTGCCGCCATCAACAGCCCCGGAACAATTTTGTCACAGATGCCCAGCATCAGACTGCCATCAAATACTTGATGTGACAGTGCAACCGCAGTGCTCATGGCGATCACATCACGGCTGAACAAAGACATTTCCATCCCGGTCTGACCTTGAGTGACACCATCGCACATTGCCGGAACTCCGCCTGCAACCTGCGCGACGTGATGCTTTTCTGCCAGATAAGTTTTCAATTTTTCGGGATAGTGGCGATAAGGTGCGTGTGCCGAAAGCACATCGTTGTACGCATTAATGATGGCAACGTTAGCGCCGCGACTGCTGCTCGTCAGAATCATTTTTTCATCGTCACTGGCAGAAGCATAATCATGCGCCAGATTCGTACAGCTTAAAGCTGTTCTCACCGGCCCCTGCTGCGCAGCGTCTTCCATCTGAGACAGATACCTGGCTCTCGTATCGAGACTTCGCTGACGAATTTTTTCTGTAACGTCTTCAATAATGCGATGCGTCATTACTCGCTCCGGAAAATACTTAATGGAACCTGAGACTGGTACAGCACGGTACGGATCGGCATCGCGCTGATGTTCTGCCGCTCATCCTCTTTCTGAGCCTGGGCATAAACACGATTTTTTTCATCCCCCTCAAAATGAAGGTACAGATGACGGCAATTAGACAGAAGCCCCCAGGTCAGCGTCATGCGCGGCAGGTCCACGGGTTCATCAGTGACTGGGCAACACCAGGCTGCATTTCCTTCATCAAGGCACTTAGGTAGCGCTGCAGAACCTGGAAACCAGGACGCAGTATGGCCATCATTGCCCATACCGAGAACGGCAAAATCGAGCCTGACCATTAATTCGTGAAGGCTGTTTTCACACTCCATAAAACCGTCGACAGGATTAGTTGCAGCATTTTTTAATGGCAGAAAATACGCTTGTTCTGCTTCGTTCTGCAGCAGGTGGCGACGCACCAGCGCAGCGTTACTTGCAGCGTCATCCAAAGGTACCCAGCGCTCATCAACGAGAGTGATACGTACTTTACTCCAGTCCAGCTTTCGCTTTGAAAGTTCTTCAAGAAAACGTACCGGCGTTGACCCACCGCTTACTGCGATGCACACGCGGCCACGCGCCTCAATCGCTTCACGCATTTTTCCTGCGAGGTCGTCAGCCAGCTGGCGAGCCAGTGCATCTGCTGATTTAAATCTGTTGTCTGTCATTTATCGTATCTCCATTATTATTATCGACGAACTCAACTGTTCTCATCCCACAAGCGACCATCGCGTGCGAGTAACAGAGTAGCGGCCGCTGGGCCCCAGCTACCTGCGGTATAAGGTTCTGGACGTTGCTCCTGCTCTTCCCAGTGTTTAATAATCGGGTCCACCCAGCGCCAGGCTTCCAGCAATTCATCATCCCGTAAAAACAAGGTAGCGTTTCCGCTAAGCGCATCAAAAAGGAGTCGTTCATAAGCCTCCGGGACGCGCGTCTGCCGCTGATTCGATGGATTCAGGCTGAGATTCATAGGGCGAACATTCATACCTGGGCCAACACGCTTTTCACACAACATCAGGCGCACCCCCTCATCTGGCTGCAGTCTGAATATCAGCTTGTTGGCCATGGTATTTTTATGCTGGAGTGGAAAAATCGAGTGTGGAATTTCTTTAAACTGTACAACGATTTCGCAGGCACGCTCAGCCAGGCGCTTACCGGTACGAAGATAAAAAGGCACCCCGGCCCAGCGCCAGTTGTCGATCTCTACTTTCGCTGAAATAAAGGTTTCAGTCAGAGACTTGTGATGCACACCGGGTTCATCACGGTAGCGTGGAACGGGTTTCCCCTCCGCAACACCAGAATCGTACTGACCTCTCACCACATTCTCATTAATCGCGGTGCCTGTAATCGGCTTGAGCGCCTTCAGTACTTTTACTTTCTCGTCACGGACGGCGTCTGGCTCAAGCTTGGCCGGCGGCTCCATTGCGGTGATACATAATAGTTGCAGCAAGTGATTCTGAAACATATCCCGCATTGCCCCGACATGCTCGTAGAAGCCTGCGCGCTGCTCAACACCAAGTTGCTCAGAAATCGTAATCTGGATATGGTCGATGTAATTCTGATTCCACTGCGATTCGAACAGCGAATTCGCAAACCTCAGTACCATCAGGTTCTGAACCGTTTCTTTTCCGAGGTAGTGGTCGATACGGTAGATCTGCTTTTCTTTGAAGTACTCAGCTACGGTGTCATTGATCGCCTGTGCAGTACCAAGGTCGTGACCAATCGGCTTCTCAAGAACAATCTTACTCTGACTCTGTATCAGGCCGGCGTCATGCAGTCCCTTACATACTGGCGTGTAAAGATCAGAACCAGTCGCCATGTAATACAACCGGTTGATGTCATCGGAAGACAGGGTCTTACTCAGGTTCTTGTATCCCTGGTGATCGTTCACGTCATGCGTCAGGCAATGCACCTTACTCAGGAAGCGATCGAGAGGTTCCTTTTCCAGATAATTAGAGGGCACATGCGACTTGACCGATTTCTCGATTTTGGCCACGAACTCGTCTCTATTCATGTCGCGACGCGTTACCGCATAGATGGCGCCATCGGGCAGGCGTCCGTCGCTCTCCAGTAAAAACAGTGCTGGCATCAGCTTACGCAAAGCCAGATCACCCAGCCCACCGAACAGAACCAGTTCAAACGGTGCATCAATGTGCATTCATTACCTCCGGTGATTCATTTTGGGGCGTAGCTTCATCCTCTCACGGCTTCCACTTACCTTCCAATCAATAGTTGAAGTCCAGCTGTTCCCACTGAGCCCCCATGCGGATTGCCTCAAAGGTTCAGACTAACTCCTCCTTGATAACAAGCACGTTCCATACCGTCGGCATCATACTTGCACCATTCTGATTCAGGACGAGCGTTTCCGTGCTCGATAAAAAATCAGGGCGATACTGCAGGGTGACGCAAAACGGTAACAAATCTGCCATAATCTGCCCCCTAATCAGAGGTTACAAACTACATGTCTGAACAAGGAAAGACGTCAATGATTCGCAAATGCCTATTCCCGGTCGCCGGATACGGAACCCGGTTCCTCCCAGCAACCAAAGCAATGCCTAAAGAGATGCTCCCGATCGTTAACAAGCCGCTAGTACAGTATGGCGTAGAAGAAGCAACTGAGGCTGGTATTGATCGCATAGGTTTCATCACAGGCCGTGGTAAACGTGCCATTGCTGACCATTTCGATATCTCTTACGAGCTCGAAAAAGAAATCGAAGGTTCTGGTAAGGAAAGCCTGCTGACCTCTATCCGCACCCTCATCGATGAAAACGAATTTGCCTTCAAACGCCAGAACCATATGAAAGGTCTGGGCCACGCGATTCTGTCCGGCAAATACCTGATGGGTGACGAGCCATTTGCCGTTGTTCTGGCCGATGACCTATGTGTTGCTGGTGACGACGGTGAAGGCGTACTGGCTCAGATGGTTAAAGTCTTCTCTCAGTTCCGCTGCTCTATTGTTGCAGTACAGGAAGTGCCTGAAGACGAAGTGCATAAGTACGGCGTGATTGCTGGCGAAGAGATGAAAGACGGCCTCTTCCGCGTAACCGATATGGTTGAGAAGCCAGCCAAAGAAGATGCACCAAGCAATCTGGCGATTATTGGCCGCTACATTCTGACACCGGACATCTTCGACAAGATCGAAGATACACCTCCGGGCAAAAACGGTGAGGTTCAGATCACTGATGCCCTGCTGAAGCAGGCTCAGGAAGGCTGTGTACTGGCGTATAAGTTCCGCGGTACCCGCTTCGACTGCGGTAGCATCGACGGTTTCGTTGAAGCGACCAACTATGTCTACGAGAATATCTTCAAACAGGGCAAATAAGCCCTCGTCTGAGGATACGCATCAGGGCTGCCGCGCAGCCCTGATGTTTCCTCTATCTTTTTGTTTTCTATGATTTTTTGAAACAAAGGTGTTGACGACATCCGGGTAAATCCGTAATATTCGTCCCGCTGTTGAGATGTTCCCCGATAGCTCAGTCGGTAGAGCAGTAGACTGTTAATCTATTGGTCGCTGGTTCAAGTCCAGCTCGGGGAGCCAACACAGCATTCGGGGTATAGCGCAGTCTGGTAGCGCGCCTGGTTTGGGACCAGGATGTCGGGAGTTCGAATCTCTCTACCCCGACCATTCTCACACTTCGTCCGCAATGCCCTTCAAACAATACCTTTAATGCTGTATAAATCAGCTTCAACACTGGTTTTTGTTTAATTATTGCTTATGTCTTCTGTTGCTTCTGTTGTTCAGTACCCGCTGCCTTGTCCTGAGTGTAAAAATTACACATCACAGCCTGCTGAGAAATTACGGATAGATCGCAAATCCATATGTCGCGTCTGTGGAAATACGATTCGATTGACCGACCAACAACTTGAAAGTCTTGAGAGAACACTCTCCCACATGTCTGGCTGCGGACTCCGCGGCGGTCAACAAGACGAAGTATCTGAAGAGCTAGAAGAAGCCGTCGCTCAATAACCTGACGCATTCGGGCTTTCTGTTTTCTATACGCACACTCGATGAGCAGGCACAAAAAAGCCCTCCGAAGAGGGCCTTTTCTGCGAGGCTGTATTTATTACTTAACAATCTCGAGCAGTTCTACCTCAAACACCAGCGCTGAGTTCGCTGGAATTTTAGGGCTTGGGCTACGAGCACCGTAAGCCAGGTCTGCCGGGATGAACAGCTTCCACTTCTCACCTGGCTTCATCATCTGGAGTGCTTCGACCCAACCACGGATCACACCGTTTACCGGGAATTCGGCAGGCTGACCGCGCTGAACAGAGCTGTCAAAAACTTCTCCGTCGATCAGCGTACCGTGGTAGTGAACACGAACAGTATCGGTTGCTGCCGGTGACTCACCTTCTTCTACAGAAGTCAGAACTTCATATTGCAGGCCTGAATCAGTAACTTTTACTTCTTCACGTTCTGCGTTCTTCGCCAGGAATTCTTCGCTCGCCTGAGCTGCTTCATCATCCAGAGCTTTCTGCTTGCGCTCAGCATCTTCACGCAGTGACATGAATGCCGCCTGAATATCTTCGTCGCTGACCTGCTGTTCAGCTTTAGAAACAGAATCACGGATACCCGCAACCAATGCATCAAGATCAATGTCTGCACCTTCACGTTCGATCTGACGACCGATGTTCAGGCCTGCACCATAGCTCGCTTTCTGAGCGGTGGTCTCAAGTTTCACTTTTTCCTCCTGGCCGCAACCAGCCAATAACAGTGTTCCCAACGCAATCGCTGGAACCAGTTTATTCAATTTCATAGTATTTCCTGATGGCAGTTTAAGATCTCAGTACCCAAGCTTGGGTCAGCACACGAAATTCCCTCTCTCGGCACGCGCATCACATTCCCTTCGAATATTTTTGCATACCTGGATTTCCGCTGCCGATAGCGAACCCGCCATCTGACACCGGTAATTACGTTCTCTCAGCTCTCTGTCGGGCGTGTCCGCAAAAGGGCTTTCTACCAGATTGCATCCGGTTATAAACGTAATCACTAATATCAGCAGAGCTCGCAATTCAGACGTCCCCAATCATTGAAAACAGCCCGAAGAGTGTCATAGTCACCATTCTTTGTCCACAGGGCACTGAATGAGTTCAACGAGTCCCCTTTTTCATTCGTCGACGGTATACTGTAATCGCTTTTTACCCAGCTGGGCTCAGCAATACTCAGTTCGGGTCAGTATAATAAGTAAGGAATTAACATGCTCCGTCTCGCTGTATTGGTGCTTTGTGCTATTGTCATTTCTGCCTGTGGGCCATCCAAAGAAGAACTACGCCGTCAGCAACTGCTGGAAGCCCAGAGACTGGAAGAAGCGCGTCTTGAAGCCGAAAGACTCGCCGCTGAGCGAGACGCACGGGTTCAGGAGCGTCTGAATGATGCCCGCGATGCCTGGTCCGGCGCTGAGTACCTCTCTGAATCCGACATCGATACCTTATTCAGCGGCGACCTTACTTCTGATCTCCGTGCCGGTAAAACTTACTATATCGAACTTGAACTTCAGGCAGCTAAATACAACTACGGCGAACGCAAGCAAAGCTTTGTTATTGTAGGCATGCGGAACCTCCCGAACAGCACTGTATATAGCCCACTCTTTCCAGATAAAAACGCTGCTTACCAACCGGGCCAGAAAGCCAAATCGGTTCTGGAATTCACCCTCAAAAATCAGCAAATTGAAAATCGTCTGGGTCAGATGGTTGAGCGTGAAGATGGCCAGCGCTGGGTTGCTGCGACGCTGAATTTCAAAGACTACGATGTGCTCGCCACCATGCAAAGCAGTTGGCGCTGGGAGCCAGGCATGTTCGAAGATATGAGCTGGTACATCAGCCCGGAAAAAGCATACGAGCACACCAGTGAACGTGCACTGACGATGCAGATTGGATTCCGTTTCTGTCCGCTTCAGCGCTGCCGCCTGGAGCATGAATATCGCAAACACCCGATCAGTGCGATCCGCACCGACGTAATGAGCATTCTGGTTGGTAGCCGGGCTTCTGGCCGGGTTCTGGCCGAATTCGTCCGCGAGGACAAATAAACCAAACCTGCACCATGGCTGAATGAACAGCCTGCAGATCACTACAAGGACGTAATTATGACGACGCCTGAAAGCTTCGCAAATGAGCGTAGCGCTGCTATTGAATTTACTGCCACACCATGGGGTTACACTAAGCTCTGGTTAGTAAATATGCTTCTTACCCTGGCCACGCTGGGTATTTATGGGGCATGGGCGAAAGTACGAAATAACCAGTACCTCTACGGCCACACCAGCATCGAGGATAATCGCCTGCAATACCTGCAACGCCTAAGCAGATTTTGCTGGGTCGCTTGTTAGCGTTGGGCGTATTTCTTATTTTTGTGGGCGTTTCCATGGTCGAACCCATGGCCGCAGGCATTATGTATCTTGCTCTGATCCCATTGAGCCCGTGGCTCATAGTTCAGGGCCTTAAATTTACCTACCGCAATACCGCTTACCGTAATGTTCGCTTTGATTTTAAAGGCGACTATATGGGGGCTCTGTATCACTTTATCGTTTTGCCATTAGTAGCTGCTGTCACCCTGTATCTTGCTCTACCTTGGGTCATCAAAAAAATTCATCAATTCATGTTCGGCAACTGCGAATACGGCGGTGAAAAACTGCAACTGAATACCAGCACAGGTCAGTATTACAAAGCGGCGCTGGTCGTTTTCCTGGTTTCCATTGTTGCGTTCATCCTGATTGCCTCATCCATGGCCGGAACACTTACGACCATGCAGGGTAGTGAAGCCCCGAACCCATTGTCGTTTTTACCTATCATTCTGGTCATGTATTTCTTCAGCTTTCTCGTCCAGTCTGTCTTCAATGCCATGATCCGCAACCACATTGCTGAAAGTCTCAAAGCAGATGAACTTGTTCGCTTCGAGTCACGCATTACGGTTGCTGGTTATCTGGGTATTACTCTGCTTAACGCCGTCCTGATTCTTTTTACTCTCGGCCTTGCCTTCCCGGCTGCTAAAGTCATCAAGATGCGCTACATCGCGTCCAAAACGACCGTGTTTCTGACGCCGCGTATCGATCATATGGCCAATCAGGTTGAAGGCAAAGAAAGCGCCTTTGGTGAAGAAGCTGCCGGTATGTTCGATACTGACCTTTCCATCGTCTGATGCAAAGGATCACTGGCAAATACTGTATGGCAGGCCGCAGTGACATACGCCCTGCCATTCTTCTTCTCAGGGACGACGGCTCGCTCCGCGTCCTTGCGACCGATTTCGATTACGAGCTGACCTCGACAACACTGAAAGAATGCAGACAAGGGGATGTCCTCCCCGGTATTCCAGTTGAGCTGCACTTTGACAGTGGTGACTATTTTATTCCAGAGGACCCAGACCTCAGATGGACACCGCGCAGTGGCTTTCTGGCTTACCTCGAAAGTCATATGGTGATGGTTCTGGCCGCCGCATTGATGGTTCCTCTTTCCTTCTGGCTTGTGTTTACTCAGGTTATTCCTGCCGGTGCAAAGGCTACGGCGCCCTTAGTGCCGCAAGAAGTACTGAATCGGGTTGGTCGCTCATCAATGAAGACGCTCGACTATTCTCTGGAACCTTCGAGGCTGGCCCAGTATGAGCAGGCTTCGATCATAAAAGACTGGAATAAAGCCGCAGAAAAAGCGGGGTTGGATAATGACTATCGAATCCTTTTCCGCAGCGCCATCGCTCCCAATGCTTTCGCACTGCCCGATGGCACCATCGTGGTATTTGATGAGCTGGTTAATATTCTCAGTCGCGACGAACTGATAGCTGTGCTATTTCATGAGGCAGGCCATGTAGACCGCCGGCACGGCGCACAAATGATGGTTCAGGCCAGTGCCGGTGCCATTGTTTATGGGCTCTTGCTTGGAGACCTTGAAGGCTTATCAGAAGTCGTACTGGGTACCGGAATTTCGCTCGGCGAAAATGCCTTCAGCCGGACGATGGAAACCGATGCAGATGACTTCGCCGTCGAGCACCTGAAAGCAGCAGGCATGTCACCAGACCTTCTGGCCAGTGCACTTAATTCACTGCCCGGCAGCCAGCGCGAAACCAATAGCTGGCGAGAATACCTGAGCACACACCCGGAACGGAAAACACGCACAGAGCGCATCGAAAGTGCGTCGGATTAATCGCCGACGGGCCATCCGCACAAAAAAGCCGGGCTCAGCCCGGCTTTTTTTAGATCGGCATTAACAATGCGATCAGAAACCTACAGCAAATGACGCACCGTAGAAGATACCTGAAACATCAAAGTCAGTTTCAATATCGGTGGTGTCTTTGTTGGTCTTCATGCTCAATGCGCGGTGACCGACTTCAAGACCCAGATCAACCACTGGCACAGGAAGATCATAGCCCAGCGTCAGAACAGTATCGGTCAGTGAATTACCGTCATAACCGATCGCGTTAATTTCTGCCGCGGCGTAGATACCGAAAGGCGTGCCGACCTGCGCTTCAACAAAGCCCATTGGCAGGGTGAAATCGAGTTCGACTTCTTCGCGACGATTTCCAGAAACGGTGGCACCGTCAACGATGACGTCACCACCAAACATACGTGCGGTCAGACCCAGATTAATATCAACATACGGCACTGGCAGAGGCAGGCCCCAGTACAGGGTTGCATCTGTATGGCTCAGGTCCATTGAGCTGTCCACTTCGCCGGTATACTGAATACCATTGAATTCTTCAGTGACGATGGTACCGCTACCATCCAGCTCAAGATTCGTCTGGCGGATGCGCAGGTTAGGAACAACCGGTACAGGGTGCTCGAAGAACACAGTAAGGTTAGTGCCAGAATCAGAGTCGAGACCAAGACCATTGGTTTCGCTGTCAGCGGATAGGCCATCATCTACTTGGCCACTAGGTTCAGCAGTCCAGGAGTTTGCCTTAGCACCTACTGTGAAAAGCAGGTCAGCCTGAGCGGCGACCGGAGTCATCGCGACCAGAAAAGCCGCAAGTGCTGTCTTTTTCATGAATTATTCCCGTAATTTATTGTGTTCCAGAGCACCGGCTTATCGCCAGCGTCCTTAGTGTGCACAGAGAATCATGAAAAGCCAATAGTTATGGCAATATCCGACAAGGTTAGCCTTGTCGGATACATAAGGAGGTAACAAGCAGGATCAGAAGTCCATGCCCAGGCGACGACCGACTTCTTCGTAAGCCTCTACAACACCACCCAGCCCCTGACGGAAACGGTCTTTATCGAGTTTTTCACGAGTGTCTTTATCCCAGAGGCGGCAACCGTCTGGTGAGAACTCATCCCCAAGCACAACCTCGCCATTGAAGACACCAAACTCAAGCTTGTAGTCAACCAGCAGCATGTTGCCGTTCAGGAACAGCTCTTTCAGAACGCCATTGACCTTGAACGTCAGCTCTTTCATTTTGTTGATCGTCGCTTCGTCTGACCAACCGAACGACTGAGCGTGATACTCGTTCACCATAGGGTCGCCGAGTTCATCGTTCTTCAGGAACAGTTCAAACGTTGGCGGATTCAAGTCCATCCCCTCTTCCACACCCAGACGACGTACCAGACTGCCCGCAGCGACGTTACGGACTACGCACTCCAGTGGAATCATATCGAGACGCTTCACCAGCGACTCGTTGTCTGACAGGAGTTTCTCGAAATGCGTCGGCACACCAGCTTCAGCCAGCTTGGTCATAATGAAGGCATTGAACTTGTTGTTTACCATGCCTTTGCGATCGAGCTGTTCTACTTTTTTACCATCAAACGCGGAAGTGTCATTACGGAATTCAAGCACCATGTAATCCGGATCATCTGTTGTGAAAACAGACTTGGCTTTGCCTGAATAAAGAAGTTCGCGTTTTTCCATGGGTTTCTCCGGGAATGAGGGTCGGTTTTAATCGTTCAGTGCAACCCAGTCTGACATTTCATCCTGCGACAGCAGGGGAACGTCCTGAGGGGAGCAACCAATTGCTTCAGCCAGAACCTGGGCTACCAGATTCCGGTCATTGTTCTTTTCGCTGATGTGCCCAGCAGACACATGCTTCAATCCGGGCCATTTTACCCGGCGAATAAAGTCAGCGCACTGTTCATTGCTGAGATGACCATAAGCACCGGCGACACGTGCTCGCAAGCTCGGTGGGTATGGGCCGTTCGCCAACATCACAGGATCATGATTAGCTTCAACCTGAAGCGCATGGCAATCACGATAGCTGTTCACAACGTGCGATGTCAGTGATCCGAGGTCGGATAATATACCAAGGCGCCGCCCTTCTGCACTCTGAATAACAAATTGCAGAGGCTCATGTGCATCGTGAGGAACGACGACAGGCGTCACCTGCATACTGGCAACATCTACCGGTTTATCGCTGACCAGACAACGCCACAGAGAATGGCCAGTCCATTCCATGCGGCGTGCAGTTCCAAACGAGGCGTAGAAAGGGATATTCAGATGCTCACACAGCGACTGAATGCCTTTGGCATGATCGCTGTGCTCATGAGTAACAAAGGCAGCTTTCAGAGCGCCGTGTTCAACACCCGCTTCAGTCAGGCGCTGGAGCATGGTGCGTCTGGCAAAGCCACTGTCAATCAACAGCGCCTGCGCATTGAACTCAACCAGAGTGGCATTACCACGACTGCCACTGCCTAAAGAACGAAATCTCACTTTTCGAGCTGGAGTTTAACCTGTGTCAGAAGGTCCCGCGTCAGACTGTCTTCCGCAAGCGTTTCTGCATCTTCCTGCAGAGTCAGATAAACACCATCGCCGGCTTCGACCATCTTCAGCTGGTACGGCAGAACCTCTTCAATTTTCTCACCCCACAGACGTCCCCACCAGCTGCGGTCATCTTCCTCGGCCGCAGGATTTGGCAACTCAAGGAAGTAAGTACCGATACTGCGGTTAAGGTCCGTCAGCTTAACATCCGTGGCCGCCAGAGCATCAGCGACGCGCGACCAGGAGAGAGCAAAGCGCGCATCAATCTGCAACGTCAGAGTGCCCGCGCCATCACGCACAAAGCGTGGGTTCAACTCGCGTTTGAAATCACTCAACGACGTTGGCTCAGAATCCTCGCGAGCCACGGTCAGGGGTGCTGGAACAGGAATTTTAAACTCTTCCCCCGGCCCCGGATTGCCTTCCAGGTCAGGCACCGGGAAGCGATCGTATGTGTTCAGGGTCATTCCTTCAGGGACCTGCGTTTCAGCAGCTTCCTGAGCATCGAGATACGAAAGCGCCTGGTTGTCGCCGAGAATCCAGCTGCATCCTGTTGAGAATACAGCCAGAGCAGAGAGAAGAATTAGTCGCATTGTTTTCCGTCAGATGATGCCAGCGTCTTTCAGAGCCAGCTCTACTTTTGGCTGCAGGCGTTCATCAAGGGTTACCAGTGGCAGGCGAATACCTGAGCCACTCAGCCCCATGCGCTCAACAGCCCATTTAACAGGGATTGGGTTCGCTTCTACGAACATGGCGTTATGCAGGTGCATCATACGCTCATTCAGTTCACGAGCTTCGTCTGCTTTACCATCCAGGGCCAGCATACAGAGTTCGTGCATCATTGCGGGCGCAACATTGGCGGTCACAGAGATGTTGCCTTTACCACCGAGCAGTATTAGCTCATAAGCGGTTGCGTCATCGCCCGAGTAAACGGCTAACTGGTCACCCACCAGATCGATCAGCTGGCGCGCACGATCCATGTCGCCGGTGGCTTCTTTCACCGCCGTAATCTGCGGCACTTTGGCAAGCTCAGCAATCGTCTCTGGCAGCATATCAATACCGGTACGGCCCGGCACATTGTACAACCACTGCGGGATATCAACCGCCGCCGCTACTGCTTCATGATGCTTAATCAAACCGCGCTGTGGAGGCTTGTTGTAATAAGGTGTCACCAGCAGGCAAGCGTCTGCGCCAACGCGCTTCGCTTCCTGAGTCAACTCAATCGCTTCTGAGGTATTGTTCGCACCGGTACCTGCAATCACCGGACGACGCCCTGCTGCTGTTTTTACTACGCGCTCGATAACCGCGACGTGTTCGTCCGTTTCAAGAGTCGCCGACTCACCAGTCGTACCGACCGCGACGATGGCGTCCGTCCCTTCCTTGACGTGAAAATCAACTAATCGATCAAGGTTCTCCCAATCTACTGAGCCATCAGCGTTCATTGGAGTAACAAGAGCAACGATACTACCGGTAATCATAGTTACCTATCTCCTGATTTATTGTTATACGAGGCATTACGTGGTGATAAGGGGCGCAAGTCTAAAGGTGCCCGGTATCTCTGACAAGTCAGCCCGGGGGTCAGAGCCAGCCAATTTATCACGCTCACTGTGCCTCTTCTGTACCAGCTGACAGAGCAACCGGCCATGCACGTAATACCGCCTTAAACAGTGTCGCCAGCGGAATAGCGAAGAATACGCCCCAGAAGCCCCATAATCCACCAAAGACCAGCACCGCAACAATGATTGCCACTGGGTGAAGGTTCACAACCTCAGAGAACAGTAATGGAACCAGAACGTTTCCGTCCAGGGCCTGAATAATGGCATACACAACCAGAACCCAGGTGAACTCATCACCTAAGCCCCATTGAAAATAAGCGACAAGCGCAATGGGTATGGTCACCACCGCAGCACCTATGTACGGCACGAGCACTGAGAAGCCAACGGCTATCGCCAGCAGAGCGGCATAATTGAGGCCCAGAATAACAAACGCAATGTAGGTAACGCCGCCGACAATCACGATCTCAAGTGCTTTACCACGGATGTAGTTAGCTATCTGCTCGTCCATTTCGGACCAGACATTTTTAAGCAGGCTGCGCTTCGCAGGCAGAAAGCCGGTAATCCATGTGAGAATCTGCGTCGAGTCTTTCAACAGGAAGAACACGAGAATCGGCACCAGTACGCAATAGATTAATACCGCCATCAAACCTGTGATACCTGTCAGAGAGAAGCTAACCGCCAGCTGTCCTAGCGATGCGACTTCATCTCCCACTTGTTTCGTCCATTCTTTTACCTGCTCAACGGATACCAGCTCTGGATAACGTTCAGGCAGCAAAAGAAGAAGTTCCTGCCCTTTCGAGGCCATTCGCGGCACTTCAGATATAAACTGAATCAGCTGGTTCCATGTCGCGGGCAGAATAATCAAAAGCAGCGTAAGCATCACAGCCATGAACAACAGAAATACGGCGATGGTCGCGGTAAGGTGACTGAGACCACGCGCCTTACAATAATTCATCGTACCTTGCAGCAGGTAGGCAATCACAAGCGCTGTCAGGAAGGGGGCCAACACGTTGCCGAGCAACATGATGACGAGCATCAGGGCGATCAGAATAAAGAGAAGCCCTAATGCCTCTTCATCTGAAAAGTAACGATCTATCCACCCTTTTACGACCTTTAACATGTCATACTCCGCAGGAAATCAGAAAAATGTAACGATCGGCGTCCGCTTCACTCTGACTCAGCAAAGTGTGAGGGCTCTTCTCAAGGTAACGCGGAATATCGACCAGGCTACCTGCATCTGTTGCCATCACCTCAAGTACTTGTCCGGGTGACAGATCACGCAGGGCTAGCTTAGTTTTAAGAAGAGGCATAGGACACTGGAGTCCGCTCGCGTCGAGAGTCGAGTCAGGCGTCATGGGGTTAGACACTTGTATCAGGGTTTGTCATGCTCAGATTATACGGAAACAACCGCGACAATGAACCTAAGACGCTGAAATCAGTCGAAAAATTTATCATTTCACGATAACACTGCAGTGCTGAGAGGCGACATAACCAGTGACAACAGACAGGAATGGGCATTGAACATCAGGAATTGGCTATCTGCTTTGGGCGTAACCCTCTGCGCCACCTATAGCCCGGTGCAACATGTATCAGCACAGGATACTCAGCAACTGCCGTCTCTCGGCGATGCTACCTCTGGGCTGATCTCCCTGCAGGAAGAAAAGGCCCTGGGTCAGAGCTGGCTCAGAAACCTGAGATCCCAGGCACCGACACTGGATGACCCGGTTCTTCTCGAGTGGTTCCACGATCTTATTTATCAGCTTGTTCCCGACTCTGACTTACAGATCAGTGACCTGCACCTTGTCACGGTCGACAGCCCTCAACTCAATGCGTTTGCGGTACCCGGTGGTATCGTCGGTATTAATTATGGCCTACTCCTGTACGCTGACAATGAAGATCAGATCGCTTCTGTACTCGCACACGAACTTGCTCACCTCAGTCAACGACATTTCGCGCGCCAGGTCGAAGCCGCCCGAAAGCGAGACCCTGTAACACTGGCGACACTGCTGGCCAGTCTGATCCTGATCGCAACCAGCAATGGCGAAGCAGGCATTGCTGGCATTATGACCTCGCAGGCTGCCGCAGTTCAGGATCAACTGGCCTATACCCGAGAGTTTGAACGTGAGGCAGACCGGCTTGGCATGTCGACGCTGGTCAGCTCTGGCTTCTCTCCTGAAGCGATGCCCGCCATGTTCCAGAATATGCTCGATGCTGCCAGATATCGGGGTGAAGCCCCCGAATTTCTTCAGACTCACCCACTGACAGCAACCCGGGTCGCGGATGCCGCAGGCCGGGCTGGCGCCTTCCGCAATGTCAGCCCTTCGGCAAGCTTCCGCTTCCGCATACTGAAGCTCAACGCAGAAACCCGATATCAACTTGGCGATGGCGCCATGACCGAGCTGAAAGAGCGCCTCCAAAATGCCAATGGCGCGGAGGCAGACGCACTGAACTACATGATTGCCGTCCTGCATCATGATCAGCGCCAGTACGCGGAAGCTGCAAAGCAACTAGCTCTGGCAGATCAGAGTCATCTTCTGGTGAAGGTGTTAGATCAGCGTATCACGGCCTCCGCAGGTGAGCCGGCGCGCGCCCGGGCGGCACTGGAATCGCTCAGAAAGCTTCATCCCAACAGCCTTCCTCTTGAAAGTGCTTACGCTGACTTGCTTGCAGAAAGCGGTAACTACAGCGAGGCAACCCGAGTCTTGCGGAAGCTGACGGAGACGTACCCTGACGTCCCTGCCTTCTGGGAGGCACTCAGTCAGAATGCGAGCAAGCAAGGCGATTTGATCCTCGCCTCCCGAGCGCTCGCCGAATACTACTTCACAACAGGAAGAAATCAGGAAGCCGCCCAGCAACTCCGGAATGCCATCAGACAGGCAGAAAAAGCTAACGACCTGCAGCGGGAACTGGCGTTAAAAGAGAGATTAAAAGCGGTAGACGCCCTGTTGCGTCCACCACGAGGCTGAAGCCGTCAGGCGGCGCTGACAGGCTTGCGGAAGTTGAGCATACGGTCGAGGCTACGTACCGCTTTACGGCGGATGCCTTCGTCGACCAGAATTTCCTGATCACCATTTTTGAGAACGTCCCGAATATTTTCCAGCTGGTTCATTCCCATCCACGGGCAATGAGCACAGCTTCGGCAAGTCGCACCATTCCCCGCCGTCGGTGCCTCAATCAGCAACTTACCCGGTGCTTCCTGTTGCATCTTATAGAAGATGGCTTTGTCGGTAGCGACAATAAGAGTGTCATTTGGCAAGTCACGTGCTGCAGCAATCAACTGACTCGTGGAGCCAACAACATCAGCAAGAGCAACCACCGCATCTGGTGACTCAGGATGCACCAGCACTGCAGCATCCGGGTGTACATTCTTAAGGTCCTGAACACCTTTAGAACGGAATTCGTCATGAACGATACAAGCACTGTCCCAGAGGATCATGTCTGCGCCGGTCTGCTTCTGAATATAGGACCCCAGATGCTTATCAGGCGCCCAGATCAGTTTTTCGCCCTGATCGTGGAGGTACTGGACGACATCTAAAGCAATACTTGAAGTGATCACCCAGTCTGCACGCGCCTTCACAGCGGCCGAGGTATTGGCATAAACAACGACGGTACGATCAGGGTGCTGATCGCAGAAAGCAGAAAACTCTTCTGCCGGACAACCAAGGTCAAGTGAACAGGTTGCCTCCAGTGTCGGCATCAGGATCCGCTTTTCCGGGCTCAGAATTTTCGCTGTCTCACCCATAAAGCGAACGCCGGCAACCAATAGAGTACTGGCTGGGTGATCATGACCGAAACGAGCCATTTCCAGAGAATCTGAAACACAGCCTCCTGTAGCATCGGCTAATGCCTGAATTTCAGGGTCGGTGTAGTAATGAGCCACGATCGCCGCATCTTCCTGTTTAAGGAGTGCACGGATTTCTTCTATCAGCGCCGCCTTTTCTGCGTCACTGCGGGGTTCCTGGCTGCGGGCCCAGTATTCACGAACTACATTTTCCGGGGTCAGAGTCATGGCTATCGAATCAGTTCATCACGGTAAAGCGCTCGGATCACAAAGCGCAGAGAAAAAATAAGCGCGAAATTTTACCACACTCTTCTTGAATAGGTGCAATTGGCGAAATTTCAACCACTTCTGATAAAGAATGGATAGATAACGCAACTACCATCGCATGCGATAAGAGCCGTTCGGCCTCTGGCCCATTATGAAAAAACATCTAGACCTGGAGCGCCAGAATGAAAAAATTCCCGTCCCCTCACGACAAATGAATGACGCACACCGTCTCATTCTTTGATCAATAAACAAACAAGAATCAAGCATAAGGAATGAATCACAGGTTCCATGAGTCTGAGAAGACTGCCACCCCAAAAGAATATTTCTTTAATGACAAGCGTCTGATTGTTTTAGGGAAAACGTTCCTAACCGAGAACACTGACCAGCAATCAATCCTGAAGAGTGTGTTTTGATAAACAATTGCTCAGGTTATTCAGACACTAAAACAACTAGTCATATTGCGCCTTTAAGGCAATGTCGCCATAGTCCAAATAGCCCTTGACCCCTTATTTTTTACCGTGTTTCTATCTTTGCCCGACCATAGAGGCAGACCTTCTGAACTGGTCGGTAACGCAGCAAAGGAGACTGCATGGCATCGTACAAGGGAGTACAAGGCGTTCTGACCGCACTGGAGGCGTTTTTTAAAAGCCGCCTGCCCAGTGAGCTTAGCGATGGCCCTACAAATGCCACAGTCGAAGTACTTGGTAGTGCTGATATTGCTAACCGGCTGACCGGCAACCTGCTGGGTATTTATCTCCACAGAATGACCATCGATGATCACGGTCGCAGCCGGTACTTTGCACCGAAGGGCACCGATACATCCGATGCCAGTGCCGAGCTGCCCTTGAATCTGCACTTTCTACTGATTGCCAATGCGAACAGCGCCGCCATTGAAGCAGACCTGATGAGCTGGGCGATGGTGGAGCTTGCCAACCAGACTCAGCTTGATATCTCTCACCTGCAAACGGCGGATTCAGAATGGGGAGAGTCAGAAATTCTGACCATCATTCCCGAAGATACGTCGACCGAAGACCTGATGAGAATCTGGGATGTTTTCGAATCCCCCTACACCTCCACCATGGCGTACGTTGCAAAAACAGTTCGCTTGAGATTGCAGCCGCAGCGCACGGAAGGCAGCCCGTTGATTACGCGGGTGATATCAGGGGGAACGGTCTGATGCGCTCGGTGAATGTACTCGAATCCACCATTCTGCACGGAAGTGACCAGATATTCTGGCTCGATGGCAGCTCTGCTGAAAGCCTGTCTGACATGCGCAGAGTCAACGGTCAGATCCGCACCGAAATTACTGAAAAGCCTTCCGACCTTCATATTCGTGAGGGCGCCGGAAAGACTGTCCTATGGCGACACTCAGTTGATTCATTTGTCGCAGGTAAACCAACCGGAGGCGAGAAAGATTTTGCTACCTCAGGCACATACACATTTGCCGGTGTAGTGCGCGACCCCAAGGGCCAGTTTCTGCCTCGTTTCTTGTCTCTGACAGTAGGCGATGCCCCTCCGACCGGGCATGCGATTGTGCTCTATCCATCGCCGGTTTCCGTACGTTTTAACTCTGCGGGCGGACTTCGTATGACGCTGGCACGCGACGCGGACGATTCAGCGCTTCCTTGGGCAATTGTGACAGTAACCGTCGCCATCCCCGGGTTGGGATCACAAACCTACCGGGGGCAGACAGATCAACATGGCGACTTGTTACTGCCCTTCCTTCGTCTTCCACCATTACCGGAAGGCGTGAGTGATTACAGCGCTACCCTCGAAGTAGTCGGCAGGCTCGACACTGACAGTGAAGTTCCCGCTGACCCCGACACCTTCAGCCCGCTTGATGTTGGCGAGCTGAACAGCACCAGTTTTTCCCAAACCATCGGATTCTCAGTAGTACCCGGTGACATTTTAACCCTGCGGTCTGACGGCAGGAGTTTTCTTGCCCTGAAACCTGTATGACCCGTCTGAAAGGAGAAGACCATGCCTGAATACTTAGCCCCGGGTGTGTTTGTAGAGGAAGTGAGCTTTCGCTCCAAATCAATCGAAGGCGTGGGCACAAGTGTCGCCGCCATAGCAGGCCCGACCCGTACCGGTCCGCTGCGGGGTAAGCCTGAGGTTGTTACCAGCTTCGCTGAATTCACCCGCATTTACGGCGATGTTCAGGACCTGAGTTTTTCTGGCTCAACGGTACTGAACCACACGGCTCTATCAGCCAAAGCTTTCTTCGATGGCGGCGGCAAACAACTGTTTGTTTCTCGGGTTGCTAATTTCAGCACACCCTCGTCGGGATTCGCCTCAGCGACCAACTCCAACAACCATGTCACCTTTGCCAGCCGGTTCCCCGGCGCCATGGGCAACCTGACTCTGGAACTGGACTGGCGCGACAGTGAAAACCTTCTGCTCTCTGTGATCACCAGCGCCCCCGCTGACGGTGAGGTGGTGTTCCTTGAAGCGACAGGCCTGACCAACACAGCAACCACCGCAGACACCTCCGCAAGAGCCCACCCATTTGATTTCCGCGGACTCGTTCGTAAAGCCGGTAGCCAGTATGAAATTGTCGACGACCTCGCAGTGATTACCGATACGAATGGCGACAGCGTAGATGTAACGGATATTGAAGTTGGCGATTATGGTCTCGAAGCTGCAGGACTGGTGAACGATGGCTCAACCAGCGTTACCTTCACCAAAGTCACCGCTCGCAGACCATCCAGCGGTGCGCTTGCTGACGGGACCGAGGCTGTGCTCTCGCTGAGTGAGATCGCAGGACTGAATGGATTTCATGAAGGCGATTGGGGGACGTTGACGACTCTCTATGGCACGCTGAACGCCGCAGGAACCGAGTTCATAATCGAAGACTCTTCGCGCAATCCGGCCGTCGTAGGAGCCCCAATCAAACTTTACCTGAGCGCACTGGCAGCAGCCCCCGGCAGTGTTCGCGCCATGATGGTTCAGCGTTCGTTTAACATTAACGTTCGCAATGGCGGTGCCGACGGCGCGGTTATTTACACCTACGCCGACATCTCCTCTGCACCGGACGCTGAGAACAGTCTGAGTAATGTCATGAGTGCATCACCTGGTAAGCGCTACGACGAGCTTACCAGCCCCGTCAGCTGCACACTGGCAAACAGTGTCACCGGTGACCAGATCATTGCTGCGCTCTATAACATGTTCGACTCAGGGGCAATGAACCCAGGGCCGATGTCCGTTGAAGGCCCACGCTACCTGATCACTCTGTCCGGTGGCGATGATGGCAGCACTCCGGTTGCAGTGAATTACAGTGGTGAATCCGACGAAGTAAACGGCAGCACCGGCTTTGCAGCATTTGAAGATATCGAAGACATTTCAATCGTGATGTGTCCGGCGGCCGCTGCCGATGAAACAAATCATCAGGCGATTGTCGCCGAAATGCAGAAGCACTGCCGCAAGATGCGTTACCGCGTCGGTATTGTCGACAGCCGTGAAGGGATGTCACTTTCTGAGGTGCGCGAATTCCGCTCCAATTTCGACGACAGCCGCCTGGCACTTTACTACCCATGGGTCGTCGCCGCAGACCCCCGTGGCACTCAGCCGACCGTGAACCTCCCACCTGCAGGCTTTATCGCCGGGGTTTATGCCAACACCGACGTTCAACGCGGTGTGCACAAAGCACCAGCCAATGAACCTGTGATTGGAGCACTGGGCTTCACTCAGGAAATCAACCAGTTCCAGCAGGAGCTGCTTAACCCAGCCGGTGTGAACTGCCTACGTTCTTTCGCTGGTCGCGGTCATCGCGTCTGGGGCGGCCGCACGCTGTCGAGCGACCCTGAGTGGAAGTACGTCAATGTGCGTCGCTACTTCCTGTACCTCGAGCGCTCTATCGAGAAATCCACTCAGTGGGTGGTCTTCGAACCTAACGGCGAACGCCTGTGGGACAACGTCCGGATTACCATCGAAAACTTCCTTTACAACGAATGGGCAAACGGCCGCCTGCTGGGCACTGCTAAAACAGCCTACTTCGTGCGTTGTGACCGGAGCACCATGACTCAGAACGATCTCGACAACGGTCGCCTGGTTTGCGAGGTCGGCGTCGCCGCTCTGAAACCAGCAGAGTTTGTGATTTTCCGCATCGGTCAGAAAACCGCCGATAGCTAAACAATATTCATCCCGACAGTAGCTTCTGCTGAAGCCACTGGGACTAAAGAAGGAATAAAATCATGGCACAGTTTCGTGAAACCCCTTATGGCGTTTTTAACTATCTGGTCAACCTGGACGACGGCACCGAAGGTGAGGTCGCTGGAGGTTTCTCAGAAGTCTCCGGTCTGAACGCCGAAGTTACCGTCGCCGAATACCGCAACGGTAATTCAGCCGTTAATTACGTCAACAAAGTACCGGCATTGCACAAAACCGGAGACGTCACTCTGAAACGCGGAGTCATCGGCGCTGGCAATATCTACGAATGGCTGGAAGAAGTTCGTGGCGGTAATGTGATGTCCAAGCGCGACGTTACGATCAAATTAAAAAACGAAGACCCCACCAGCTCCGCGGCAGTTGTCACCTGGAAACTGCGTGGCGCAATGCCGATTAAATGGACAGGCCCAACATTAACCGCCAAGGGCGGAAGTGATGTTGCGATGGAAGAACTTGTTCTGTCTGTTGAGCATATCGAGCAGGAATAAGTCGCCAATGATGCAGGATTTACTGGCACGACGGATTCAGCTGACCCCCAGGCCGCAGAACGACTCTGCGCTGCCACTGGAAGTCGCTATGCTCGGACACTGCCCGGGGCGTGTACGCCCTGAGCGGTTACTGGCGCTGAAAGATGCTCTTGCAGCCATTCGTCAAGCAGGATTCGGTGAGGTCATTGATCAGATCCTCAGCAATCCGGCCAGTGCTTCCCTGTATCATTTGCCGCTCCCTCTCCATTCAGCGTCTGAGTTTCACGATATCTTTCCGGATGCAGCCAGCGCTCCTGCACAGTATCGAAGCTCACTGGCAGGAAACCTCGCCTGGCTGGCTCCCTGTGTCGAAGATTTCTTCGCTAATGGAGGCCATCGACTCTGGATCGTAGTAGTACCTGAAGAAGAATCACAACAAGGCTTTTTCGCAGCTGAAAGTACGGATCTGACCGACACCAGCACATTGAGAGGGATAGCGACTCTGCTTGCAGTGCCCTCTGTGGGCTCTATCTGTCTGCCAGATCTCGAGCGGCTACAGATTCCGGCGCGGCTGCCCGACGTTCCTCGGGTCCGTCTGGATAATCCGGAGCCAGCATTTTTACCCTGCTCTCAGTCTCTCGATGACGATCATCGCGAACGGCGGAATACCTCAGAAATGGCGCTGGATGATCTTCCGGAGCCGATAGAATTTCAGCGGGTTTTGCGCGAAATATTACATTGGCTGACCCGCTATCGCCCGGATATTCAGTGCCTGCTGACACTGCCTCTCGCCTACGCCAATGAAATTGACAGCCCGGATGCCGATCCGGAGGCTCTTGAATTACTGTCCAACATGCAGCTGTCCGATGCTGCGCATTATCTGCGGCAGGTACAGTTTTTTTACCCCTACCTTCGTGGTCAGGGGAGAGCTCTACTCTCACCGGTTGGTGTTGTATCTGGTAAACAGGCGGCGACAGCCAGATCGGCAGGTCCATGGCGATCTATTGCCGGGCAGCCCATGGTGTCTAAAAACCTACCCTACCCCCGCATGAAACGGGCCAGTGTCGTCAGCCTCAGGGAAACACCGGGGATTTCGATTCTTGAATTGCGAAACAACCGGGTCGAACTGGACGATGAACGGCTATGCGTACCTGCGCTGCCTGCCGATGACTATCGACACGCAGCCAGTCTGGAAAGATTTGATGGCTATCGCTCCGCAGAATTGATGCGTTTGATGGGATATCTACGCCGTCAGTTACGCCAATTTGGTGAGCAACTCGTTTTTAATTCCGATGTTAACGACCCCCGGCCGAAACTCCTGATCGAGCATTTTTTGCGACAGCTTTGGCAAAGGGGTGCTTTGCGTGGAGAACGCTCAGAACACGCCTTTAGCCTGCGTCAGATTCCTGCAGGTGAAAGTACCCTGCTTCTGGAGATAGAAATTGCGCCGGCACTTCCTATTGACCGCATTCGACTGACGTTCACAAACACCGGCACCGACTGGCAAACGGAGGTGCAAAGTGCCTAACCCTCTTGCCGATGTATTTGTGCCTTTCCGGTTTAAAGTCAATCTGTATGACTCAGAGCAGAACACATTACTGTGCTCCGGAAAGTTCAGCGAAGTCAGCGGTTTTGAGTTGACCATGGAGCCCAAAACGTTTCAGGAAGGTGGCCGCAACTGGGGCGAAATTCACCGCTCGGGTCAGACCAAATTTGCGCCTATGACACTCAAACGCGGAGTCACCAGCGTCAATGATTTATGGAGCTGGTTTGATGCAACCACACGTGGTGCAAATTACGGATATCGCCTCAGCGGTGAAATTATTGTTCTCGGGCACCAGACCCAGGACGGTCAAGACAATCCGGTTATGACGTGGAAGCTCACCGGAGTGATGGCAACCAAGTTTAAAGGGCCCGACCTGAACTCAACCGCAAGCCAGGTCGCGATTGAAGAAGTACAGCTGGTTCACGAAGGGCTGGAGCTCGAACGGACTAAGCAGGCGGATGATCAATCTTCCGCAGCGAACTCTGACACTCAGGGGGCTCTGCCATGACGGTACCTGAGCGCGGTAAGTTAATCCCGGTGACGGGAGAAAATGATGAACCGGATATGGAGAACGCCATTGATGTGCAGTTCAATCCGGTGACTCTGAAAATAAATCTCTCCAACACACTGAAAGCGAGCGAACAAAGTGGCAGCAGCAGTGCTGCTCAGTTCGTCGAGAAAAGCTCATCGAGTCTGAGCCTTGAGCTGATCTTTGACACCACACGGAAAGAAGAAGATGCGAATTACGAGCAGGGCTCCGACGTTCGTAACCTGACGGGTGAAATAGCAACACAGTTTATCCAACCAGAAAAATCGGGCAGCGACCTAAAGGCCCCTAAACGATGCCTGTTTCAATGGGGCGCGTTCGAATTTATCGGCATGATCGAAAGCTACGATGAAACGCTGGATTACTTTTCACCGGGCGGTACCCCGCTAAGAGCCAAGCTGGCACTGAAAATGAAAGAAGACCGCTTTCAGTTCCGCCAGACAAGCGACTTCTCAGATCCTACAAAACCAGCCATGCCGCAGCTGTCACCCCGCGGAAAAGATACGGATGCTGAGTCAGGAGAAAAACCTGATAACCCGGGAGATCCAGACAACAATCAGCCCCCGGCAAAACCGAAAGCTAAAGAGCAGGAAACAGAACCTGTTCCGGGTCCGAGTGAAGGCAAAAACAATTGGCGTGATACCGCAGAGTACAACGGCATCGAAAATCCACGTATGCCCGGTGTACCTGTATTAGCGACGCCTACGCCAGATTGTAAGCCACGAGCCGGGCTGTCAGCAGCACTGAAAGCTGCCGTCACTGTTAACGTAGAAGCAAAGATTTCCACCTCTGTTAAATCACGAATTAAAACGGATAACGGAGTTGGCTTTGAATAAATTCACGTCGATATTCAAAGGAAGGGAGAACCATGCCCGTCATCATTGATGAAGTTATCGCGGATGTACCTGCAACCCCTGTTCAAGCGGCAGCAGAACGACCATCATCCCAGCAAACTGTGCCGCCGGTCGCGCAGGACATGCTGCGTCTGCTTGAAAAACAACAACAGCGCCAAGATCGCTTGCAGGTGGATTAATAGCAATGGGGATTCCTGAGGCATTTTACAGCAGTGCTCCGGCGATCAACGTCGACGGAGAAAACCGTGAAGACCTGAGCGATGCAATTGGCAGCATGGTGGTCAACCTGGGTCTTAGCGGATGTGCACATGCGGAATTACAGGTGAACAACTGGGGACTCAGCAAAGACGCCCAGGAGCCGGACTTTCTGTTCAGCGATATCCTGCCCGGAGCAGCGATTGAAATTCATATCGGTCAGCCTGAGCCCGAACTCATTTTCAGTGGCGAAATTACCGCCGTCGAAGAGGAGTACGGCCAGGGTGCTCCTCAACTTACGCTATTACTGCAGGATAAACTCCATCACCTCGCTCGTCATCGCCGTAGCCAGGCTTGGGAAGATCAGTCTCCTGACGACATACTTCAAAGCATCGCCAGTGACGCTGGCTTGCAAAGCGACATTCAGGTATCTGCTATTACCGATACCTGGCATCAGATCAATGAGAGTGATCTCGCGTTTATCCTGCGGCTCTGTCAGCGTTTCGATATATCTCCGCGTCTGGACGGTTCAAGTTTGCGGGCCCGGCCTGAAGCGGAAGACAACTCGCCTGTTGCGTTAGATGTTCAGGACAATATTTTACAACTGCGCCTGCTGGCCGACCTCAATCATCAGATCACTCAATCACGCACTCAGGGTTACAACCTCGCCACGGCTGAGGAAGTAAATTTCGACGGCGACAGTATGACACCAGCTCCGGGCGAGACCTCGGCTGCTGAAAGCCTCAACCAATTATCCTGGGATGGCGAAGAGATTCTGCCCCACCCATTTGCCCGGTCTCAGGCCGAAGCAGAAGCCTACGCTAAGGCACATTTTCAACGTCAGGCTAAGCGGTTTATATCCGGTGATATCGCATGTCAGGGCATTCCACAACTGACCTCTGGACGCGAGATCGAGCTGAGCGGTGTGTCCTCAAGGCTACTCGGTAAATATCAGGTTATCCACTGCACCCACAGGTTTGATCGACGTTCTGGGTTTGAAACACATCTGAAAGTAAATAAAGCCGACTGGAGTACGCAATGAATACGCACTCCACCGGACAATTACAGGCATTACAGATAGCGCAGGTCATTGATAACCAGGACCCGGACAGACGCGGGCGCGTAAAAGTCAGAATGCAGGCCAGCTCGCTCGAACTCTGGGCCAGTGTTGTCGTGCCTTCAGCAGGTCAGGATTACGGTACCAGCTTCTTACCGCGCCTCGATGAAATCGTCGTCGTCAGTTTCATCAGTCACGACGTGCCCATGGTGCTTGGAAGTGTCTGGCAAGGCGCAGAAAGTCAGCCCGAAGTAGCCACTCCCGTCGAAGAAAAATACGCGGTTAAAACACCATCAGGAACGGTATTTGAATTCAGTGATGAAGAGCCTAAAGCATCCCTGACAACACGCTCTGGATACAACATCACCATTGATGAAAGCAGTGGTGGCGAGATTCGTATCGAAAGAGGCACACAAACCGTAACGCTGAGCACATCGAGTATCGATATCGACAGCTCAGGGCCGGTGAATATCAACGCCGCTACCGTAAACGTCAGTGCGTCCATGGTTCAGGTCGACGCTGGTATGTCTAAATTCAGTGGCGTCGTACAGTGCGACACCATCATTGCCACCTCCGTAGTAGGGACGACCTACACGCCGGGTGCCGGAAATATCTGGTAAAGGGGCATAGATAATGATGAATAAACGACACTCTCTGCACGATGTAAAACTCCAGCCCGCCTTCTTCGAGGATGGCCAGCAAGCGACGTTATTACGCTACCTTGATCCTGATTTTATTAATCGCTTTCAACAGGATATTCAGCAGCAGCGATTTAATGCCGTTCAGTTTGGCCGCTGGTTAGAGGAAGAGCGACACAGTCAACACGATCGACACCCTGTGCTCAGATTACCGACCCACCGTGCCTTTCACATTGTCTGCTGCGAGGTTGTCTGTCATCGACCAGGAATGCCGGCACTGGACCCACAGAAAATCAGCTCGGCGGGCTTTGTGATCCGCAAAGAAAAACCAACGGGACAACAGGCCTGGATCATAGAAGAAGGTGAAGCCGTGGGATGGCAAAGCCGCCAACGCCCCATAGCCGACCCGGATATCAACCGCCGGCTATGCCCTAACGGTCTACTGCAAAAACGGACTTCATCCCCTGTATTCAGTGGTGAAGAAGTACACCCACTTCATCCTGTTAAAGTTAAAGACAGCAAGGGAAAGTGCCGCACCCTGCTCTTTGGATATGTACCTCTGGGTGGCTTCTATTACGAAAGAAACGTTCAGTTTGATACCAGTGATGTTCAGGAGATTAATAATCTTGCCGTTGCAAACCTGCCCTGGCCATTTGGGTATTCAAATGGGGCGAACCAGGCATGGAACCCTGAACAGGACCGCATTCAGCTGGACCGTGGCCGGCCAACCGCGGCCTTTGCGGAGCTCTTAATGCAATTGATCCATCGCTATCACCTCGGAGAGGAAGACAGAGCGGATAACCAACAACTCGAAACCCTGTGTGATCAAATCTATTTCTATGACCCTGATGCCTGGAGACGCATTCCGATTTACCTACCGAAAATGCAGAAAATGCGCACAGGTATTCATAACCCATTCGACTTCTCTCACGCAGAATTTATTCCCGTTTACCGCACCACCAGCCTGATTGACTATCTGCGCCTGTGCTTTGCCGATAAAGAAAATAATCCCCTGGTACGCTGGGCCGCACAGGTCAGCGATCTGGCTGATGCAGCCGGCGGCATGAATCGTCTTGGTAATATTCCTGCATTACCATTACATAACGGCCAGGGAAGCCTTAGCGATTCATTGGCATTTACCGAGAGTCAGGCGGAATCCATGCGTTCTTCACTCGGTCAGCGCCTGCGTGACCTGACTCTGGCAACCTCACTCGAAATTCCACTGCCGAAATTTGCTCAGGGACCTGACGATTTATTCCGGATTATTCCCTTCGTCAGATCCGTCAATGATGAGCGGCATGAGCAGATTACCTGGGCTGACCAGAACTCTCAGTCAACGACCTTCCGTGTCGCTGCCACATTTGACCCGGAGGCGAGTCGCCCTTCACTGATTCCAATGCCCTCTATGCGCGATTTAAAACGTGGTCTGGCCAAAGGCGCAAGCATCCTGACACCGGGAGACACCTTCTCTCTGGTCAATTCGCTTAAATTCAAAAAAGGCATCAGCGAAGACACGGTCAGTGGCAATTTTGATCTCGGAGCAGGCATTCAATGGATATGCTCTTTCAGCCTGCCTGTTATCACCATCGTCGCCATGATCCTGTTAATGATCATGGTATCGCTGCTGAATATTATTTTCTTCTGGATGCCGTGGGTAAAAGTCTGCCTGCCCTTCCCGAAAATGCCAAAAGGATCTGATGGATGACGCTGCGTACACCGGTACCTAAAGTAATCAGTTGGCCTCTGGGTTCAATTAACAGTGATGGCAGCCTGAGCTGGTCGGAAGACGACAACAGTATTCGCGAGAATATGCTCAATATTCTGCTAACCCGCCCCGGCGAACGTATTCAACGTCCGGAGTTTGGCGCTGGGCTGCTCAAGTTTATTCACCAGCCTAACAATGAAACGACGCGCAACCTGATTGCTGGCGTCGTAAAAAAATCACTGTCCGTGTGGGAGACACGCGTACAGGTAGACGGCGTCGATGTCACGACAGCAAAAGACAACCTGGCCGAAGTGCACATCAATATTCGTTACCGTCTGCGACATAACCAGACACCAGCGTCGCTGGGGTTACGCCTGAACCTGGGCGTGTAAGGAGGATTTACGGCTATGCCATTACCTGTTCCAAATCTGGACGATCGCCGCTTTGATGATCTGGTTGCTGAAGCCAGAACACGCCTTGCCGGTCACTTGCCGGAGCTTACCCAAATTGCACCGGGAGATCCGGTACATGCATTTGTTGACCTGTTTGCCTGGCTTACCGAGACCATTATTTATCGCGCCAACCTTATTCCTGAACGCCAGCGCAAAGTCTTTTTAAACCTCCTCCAGATTCCTGTTCGCCCGGCGGTACCTGCGACTGGCTTTGTAGCGATTGATGCCAGCCCTAACAGTCTGACGTTACAGGATTATCTTCCGGCGGGGAGTCAGCTACGTGCGGGGAAAGTCACGTTATCGACGTCCAACGAGGTGCAGCCTACCTGCCTGAGTCTGAGTGTATTGATTAAAGAATTGCTCAGCCCCGGCGACCTCGAAGCCATGGGAATGACACTCCAGGACCTGCACGAGCAGTACGGATTACGTGCAGGCGAGATGCCTAAACCGTTTCGCGCCCGCCAGTTTTCGCTGGGGCAGGAAACCCTGAGTATTGGTAATACACTGGATAAGAGTTTCTACCTGGCTTGTATTGCACCGAAACCCTTATCAGATCAGATGACCGCACTGCGCTCGTCTTTTTCAGGACTGCGGCTTAATGTTGGAATAGCCCCTGCAGATTCGCTTCAGGAAGAAGACTTTATCGTCGACAGTGAAAGTACCCTGTATCCGCGTCATCTGGTCTGGGAGCTGATGTCTGAAACGCCAGACGGAAAAACCCGTTTTCTCCCTCTGGAAGTTATCCGTGACTCCTCCATGGGCGGGCGTAAAACCGGTGTTGTTACACTCAGGTTACCGGCGAATCCGGATTTATTCAGTGGTTTTGCTAATGCAGACCCGATGTTTAACGGTACGAGCAGTTTGCCCCCGGCTCCTGAGGACGATGAGGCCGCAGAGCGAGTGGCCTTCTGGGTCCGCCTTCGCTCTCCTGATGAACCCGACCTGAAGCTTGCTTACCTCACAATTAATGCGGTCGATGTCGTCGCTCAGGGGCAACGTAATGATCTACTGATCGGCACAGGCACGGGACTGCCTGAGCAGGTGCTTCAACTTCCCGATACAGATATTGATACCGCATCTCTGGAACTTCAGGTCGAAGAAAATGGTGCCTGGTCGACCTGGCGCGGTATGGATTTTACGTCAGGTCAAGGTGAGGATGCCCGGGTGTATCGCCTCGATGCAGCATCGGGTCTTGTCTATTTTGGCGATGGTCTGGATTCTGGTTTCCGCCCCCCGAAAGGCGCTCGCGTACGCGTTGCATCCTATCGTTCGGGAGGAGGAAACGCAGGTAATCTCCCCGCAGGGAAAATTAAAGAGATCGTTGATGGCAGCTCCCGTTTACGGGTGCGTCACGAGTGGCCATTGAGCGGCGGTCGCGATGCCGAGTCACTCGCTCAGGCCGAGAGCCGTATCCCCCAGTTCCTCACTCACCGCAACCGCGCTGTTACCGCGACCGACTTTCAGGCGCTCTGCCTGAACAACCCAGTCAGCCCGGTTGCCCGTGCCGAAGTAAAAGAAGGCTTTTTACCCGGCGCAACGCTCGCCGCAGCGCAACGCGACGTTCCCGGAGCCATCAGTATATTTGTACTGCCGCCGACAGAGGTCAGCATTAATAACTGGCCTCGCCCTACCAGAGGACTGTTGAAAGACGTTTTTAATTATCTGATTAACCGCTGCATGGTGGGCACCGAGCTGTACGTACTCAGCCCGCAATTTGTACCTATGGCGGTCAGTATTCTGGTCACAGTCCGGGACCCATCCACCGAACGCGAAACATTAAATGCAGTAGCCGAAACCGTCACTCAATATCTGTCGCCTCTCGCTCCGGGTGGAAGTAAAGGTACCGGCTGGCCTGTCGGCGCGACAGTCCGCGCGAATGAATTAATGACTCAGGCAGCACGTATTCCCGGCGTTTTGTCGGTTAATGCAATTTCATTATTTGCGCAGGGCACTAATGACGAAGGAAAACCAGCTTGGCGCAGACTAACGGCAAATGAGAGCCTGATGCTCGATGATTTCCAACTTCCTGAACTTGCTGGTATTTACGTGGGCGCCAGTGGTTCTGCTGGTGACGGATCACCGGGCTCGCCGAATGGACACGGCAGTAATGCCAACCATCTGTTACCGCCATTCCCTCAAGGAATTCGCGACGGTCTTACTGGCGATGATCAGGGCGACTACGAAATTGCGATACCTGTTGTTCCGGATGTGTGCTGATGGACGCGAACAATACTCCCTACTTTTTACTCCGTACCGAAGATGAACTGCGGCAAGGCTCCAGCAGAATGGAGTGGCACCCGGGTCAACAGGCGTTAATGCTACGGCAGAAACAATCGTTGCGGCTTCCGGATACTCAGGCAGATGCTCTGACGCAATGGCAGAACGCTGCACCCATGGCAGTTGATCAGCACTATCAGGTCGCGCTGCTCAACAACGACGGCGATACTGTGATCTGCAACGGAGGACGCGGTTGGGAGACACTGGATCACGACACGGGAACAAGTTTCTCATGTCCCGAGGGCTGCCAATTTACCGATATGACGCTGAATTCGAGCGGTCGCATGGCACTGCCTTACACAGATAGAAATGAACTGCATGGACTGACCGTATTTCATCTGGGCAAGCGTTGGTTAACGAGCTGCACCCTGCCCGAAGAACCCGTGCGAAGCCAGGTAGATAACGAAGAACGTATCTGGGTGGTGTCTGCGACCAGTCTGATGTTCTGCGATGGGCAACCTTTGCCCGCACCCTACGCGCCTGATTCGTCGCGCTTCGAACCCGAAGTAATTAACCCTGCGCCACTGACGTGCCACTGGCAACAGCAGCTACCGTTAGGCTGGTCGCCATTAGGCTTATGCTGCGACGAGCAATACCTTTATGTGTTAGTGCACGACGGCGCAGGGAGCCAGCAAATACTTGTACGTTCGTTGACCGATAACCCAGCCTCACCCTTGCATACCTACTCTGTCGACAGAGATTGTCCGTTTGCTATTGATATTGGTCTGGCTGGCCAGGGTCGCCTCGCTTTACTGGCTCCGAGACAGAGTGATGATTCTGGCTTCGTTCAGCGGGACTGTCCGGTCGTTCGCCTTGAGGCGTCCGGTGATGGTGGGCCAGGGTCTGCTCGACTGATTTACGAACGCTACCCCATGGTCAACCTCGCGGTTCCTCGTTTTGCCAGTAGCGCCGATGGCCAGCTTCGCTATCAAGCGCCAGAAGATGACGATTATCCGGGGTTCTCGCCAAGGCCGCGTGAATTGCATGTACTGCGCCAGCCACGATATGAAGACAGCGCCTCAGCATTGCTCCGGGAAGTTCTGGACTCAGGTACGCCTGGTACTGTCTGGCACAGGGTATATATTGATGCCTGTATCCCTGCTGGCTGCAGTGTAGAAATTGGTGCACGGGTATTCGATGATGACGACGCCCGCAGCCAGGCTGATATTCATATGCAGCCTGCTCCAGTATGGAATCCTCTGCCTTCAGAGCATCCTTTTCAGAAGGCATTATCAGGTTATGAAAAAGATCGACGCGGACTGTTCGAGGTTCTCCTGCAACGCCCGGAGGGGCGGGTCAGGAACCTCGAAGGACGCTATCTGCAACTGCAATTGCATCTGACTGGCAGTGGCCGGAGGACCCCAGAGATTCATGCCATCCGCGTTTATTCTCCGCGGTTTTCCTATCAGGAAGCGTACCTCCCCGAGCTGTTCCGTCAGGAAGAAAGCCCGACGCCAGAAAATTCAATCGGCCCTGCTAACGGTGCCGATGTCAGGGAGCGTCTGCTGGCAAGCTTCGAGAGTATTCTCACCCCCCTGGAAGGCCGGGTCGCGGCAGCAGACCAGCTCCTTCACCCGATGGCAGCGCCTACCGGAAATCTGAACTGGCTGGCACAGAGTGTAGGAGAGGCAATTCCGTCTCACTGGCCAGAGCGACGCCGGCGCCGCTGGTTGGAAAACGCAACCCTGATACAACAGCGCAAAGGCACCCTGCCCGCGTTGAACCTTGCACTGGATATCGTCACAGATGGCGGCGTTCAGAATGGTAGCGTGGTCGTGACTGAGAACTTTCGCCTGCGCAGAACCATGGCCACCCTTCTCGGGGTACACATGGATGATTCAGACCACCCGCTTACGCTTGGTACCGGAATCAGTGGCAACAGCATTGTGGGTGACAGCCTGATTCTTTCTGAAATGGGCGCCAAAGAATTCCTTGCGCTGTTCGCACCAGAAATAGCAACAGAAGATGAGCGTCAGGCCGTGACTGAGTTCTTCGAGAAATACGCGCACAGAGTGAGCATCCTGTTGCACGGCGATACCCGTAAGCAACGTCAGGAAATTGAATCCATGCTGGAAGCGCAGCTACCCGCGCACCTTCAATGGCGAATTATCGAAACAGAACAACCCTTTATTTTAGGGACATCACCTCTTCTCAGTATCGATACCTGGCTTGAACAACGGCCGGGTTATGAACAATTGAAGATTAATAAAACCCATATTGGTCGTACCGATCTGCTGATGAATCCATTGGCATTTTCACCCAGCGACATCAATCAACGCCTGAGTTGATAACACAAAATTAAAGGCAGAGTTAAAAGGAGGCCTTATGTCTGAGATGGATGATCTACCGACGCTAGAACAGGACGACCAACTGGCTGAACCCCTGCGTCGGGTGTCTTACGAAGCAGGCATGATGCTTGGGCTTGAAGCAACCCGTGACGAGCAGGCCTATCATCGTCGTAGACTGACACGCCACCAATACTGGCTACAGGGCTTCGGTACCCTTGCAGGTCTGAACGTCACTATGACGCCAGACACTCACCCGGACGCCAACGACGACGTCAGTGTACGTCTACATGTCAGCCCCGGTGTCGCCATCGATGGGCTTGGCCGCGAAGTCATGCTGCACGAAGCCTACTGCATAGATCTGAAACAATGGATTGAAGCTCAATCGGAAGCGCACTTGCTCGAAGGCTATGACGGCGGGCCAGAAGTATTGTGGCTAAAAGTCTGTATCCGTCACAAAGACTGCGCCATTGCCCGCCAGCCGGTATTAGCACGGAAACTCAATCTGAGTACAGACGCCGTTCAACCGGCTCGTACTGCCGACAGTGTTCAGCTGGAACTCATCCCCGAAAGACTGCCTCCCGAGGATGACCGTTATCACCCGTGGTCCAGTCACGAACCGGTCAGTGATGCCATGCCGCCATTAAGCAGTATTGAAACGCAGACACTCCAGGCTGCAACAGCCACCAGCCCCGAAGCCGAATCACAGTTGAAGATGCACGCCCGACTGCTTCATGCGCTCGATGGAAGTGGACTCAGCACAACGAACCTCGCTGATGAATTAGATGCAGGCGCAAGACTATTGCTTGCCCGAATCCGGATTGAAACCAGCCAACCCGGAGACCCGATTATCAACCCGATGCGAATCCAGATTAATAATCTTGTGCGTCCGTTTTTAACAACGCCCAGCCAACTCGCCTGGCTGAATCGCCAATCGCAGAATAACAACTAACGGACTCACAGAGCGCAAGGAGACACCATGACTGAGATACTCTTCCAACCACTGGGTAATCCGTTGGCCGCCAGCCGCCCGATGGAAAAAATAGCTGACATAGATTCGCGTCTGACACGAACGCATTACTTCGATGGACGCCTGCTGACGGCTGAAGATCTTGAGCGCGATCAGATATACCTGGATGAACGTCTCCGCGAGGCCGGTAAGGTGCTTGGTGAAGGTGTTGCCTCGGGCCTCGAACTCAGCTTCGACCGCTACTCCGGTCTGCTTACTCTGGAAGCCGGTTATGGTGTGACCCGACACGGGCGGATTCTTCAGCTTGATGAACAACTAACCGTCAACGTCACAGACTCCGCTCTGATATCTCAGCTGAATAAAGGCAAGTACCGCCGCTTTAACCGCGGGCTGTACGCCGTGGTTCTCAATTACGTCGAAGTCGCGACGGATCTTGCGGAAGTTTTCCCAACCGATCTGGCGAGTAAACGCGGCGCCGAATATGCCTCAGTGACGGAAGCGGTTCAGCTTGGACTTGTTCCGCTTCCGGTACCACTTGCACAACAGAGTGAACTTCATACCCGGGCCAGTCTCATCCGCGCGCTGCAGGATAATAAGCTAGTGGACGATATGATTCCTGGTGATAGTTTGCCGTTAGGTATTTTAGCGGTGCGCGACGACACACCACTGTGGCTCGACTCTGAATTATTGCGCCACCCGAATCGTCGCGATGACAGTGCACTTTCGATGAAACAAGACCTGCACCGGCAACACGAAAATCTGTTCTATGACGTGCTGGAGCATCGCGAGTCTGGCGGCTTGCCCTTGGAGTTCTCTGCAAGTGACTACTTCAGCCTGATGCCCGCAGCCGGCTCGATGCCAAAAGCCTGCATTGATCCTGAACGCGCTGTGCAGAGTTACTTTCCAGATAATTATCAGATTCATATTGCCCCGGTCAGAATGGCCGAGGTCGATCTGCTTCTGCAGGAATCATTGCCTCTTCCGGCAGTCGACCTGACCTCCAGTGAAACGGTCGATATTATTATTCTGGTGCCACTCAGCAATCAGAACTACGGACGCTATGCGTCTCAGCTTGAGCGTGATCCCAATATCAGTGAGCGCAAACTAAGAGCCTTTGATCCATTGCGTCTTACTATTTACCCACGACCAGCACCACACCAGCTGGATACCGATAAAGCCGTATGGCGCGCTATTTTTAATGCGACTGAAGAAGACACCCTGCTTTATGTTCGACGTCCGTTACGTGCTGCCGAAACCCAGGTAAGCGGTATTGTTTTAGCGAACGGGTTTGATTTCCCGCCGGTCAAGAAACCGACGAGCAGCAATACCACGGTCAGCACGTCAGACAATAACATTCTCACCATTGCCAACTCACCAACCGATCGGGGTGGCGTTATTGTCGATGAAGACGACGTTATAAAACGCTTCCTGAGTCTGCGTGCCATTGGTGAATTCCGCATGCCAAGAACTGAGGTCGAGAAAAAGGCCTTCACCTGGGTAGAAGAAAAACCGGGGCAAGAAGCAGAGGCATTGCAGCAACTACTGTTTCTGTTGTTAAGAATCAGCCCTTGGTATGACCCGGTACTGTGGCGCACGATCAAAGCACTCTTCCAGAAAAACCTGATTGAAAAAGCGCAGGAAATTCTGTCCGAAAATGAAACGGGCCATCCGGTGATGACGGCAAAATTACTCGTTAAGCTCATGGCCAGCCAAGGCGTAAGCAAAACTCTACTGAAGCAGTGGGAAGAGTTAGCCATGAAACTGGAAAAAGCGTAAGGAGACGATCATGACGACTATCCTGCTGCACCGTCCCGTTGCAAGCCACCCAGACCTTGAACGACTGCATCTGTTTGCGGGACGACATCTGGGAGAAGACGAGTTCGACCAACGACAGAACTACGCTGAAGCTCGTCTTGCGCCCTTATTAAAACAGCAGTTGCCGGGTGTAGTTTCAGGCTTGCACGTGCGATCCCGAGGCGAGCGCGGCCCAGTGGATGATATCCAGCTGGCAGTCAGCCCAGGCAGTGCTATTACTCCCAAGGGTGCAGCCCTCACACTGGAATCCCCTCTCTACTGTACCTGGCAGGATTTAGTCGAAGAGTATCGCAACCGCAAACAAGTGAGTGATGCCAGCGGTGTTTTCTATCTGACCTTACACCAGAGTCAATTACATATTGACCCACCCAACGTCGACCCATGCCAGCGCACAGCTTTCGACCCGACACGGGATACACGCCTGGTCACGCTCGCGTCGCTAAGGCTGCGCCGCTTAGATATCGATAGTCAAAAGATAAAAACAGAACACCCTCATCGGCTACAGAATACGATCTGTGCTGATCGCGTCGACCTTGATTTTGCACGTCAGTTTCCGAATTCTGTTCCGCTCGCACTCGTTGCTATTAATGATCAGAATAAAACCACCCTACTTTGGGTGTCAGAAGAGGCCGGGCGTTACGAATCAAATAGTGCTTCGGGTTACCTGACGCTATTAAATCAGACACAGGCAGCATTGCGCCAGCTGGTCACTCTGCGCAATGAAGGCTCGAACCATCAATTAACTCTGAAGAAGTTTCTCGATAAGCACCTGCAGCTGGACTATTTACCAGCGTCGGGCCAGTTACCGCTTTCCTGGCTGGAGGACATAGCCAGCAAAAAACCGAAAATGCATGGTCTTCCTGCTTACCTGGGCGTCGACGTCATACCCGTCGCGGCAGATGGTATTGATGAATTAGTCTTCAGGCACCTTCCGCGTCGTGTGATTGACCTGACGCAACCAGCGGGAGATCGTATTCGCCTCTTATTAGCCATGAAGCGCTCAGTCTATAAGCCGGATCTACTGGATATTCCAGGCCTAGACAAACAGCTCGAGACAGACCTTTACCGCTACTGCCAGAAAGCCTACATGCGCTGGTACGACTGGAAAGAAGTATTCTACAGCCTGTACTACATCGCTCCGAAATCAGATTCGAAGTACGACAACGAATTGAGCGCAGAAGACGTTAAAAGTCTTAATCTTCCTGAGCCCGCGAAATCACCTCTGCTCCCTGATGCATTGTTCAACCGCCTGATCGCTGCGGCTATGAATCGCTTTGCGTTGGAAGATTCCGAAAACGCCCCTTACCCATACGACAGAACCGAGTTCGAAATTCCTGAATTTTTCGATAAGTGGGCGCCAGAGATTGATGAAGAACGTATGCCTCCGATACCTGAGCGCCCGGATAAGCACGGTCTTATTGGTCAGTACGCCATCACGGAAAAAGATCTCGATACCACCGAAGAGAAAATACGTGATGAGCGTAAAAAGCTGGAAGCGACACGGGATATTCTTCTTTTAAAACGTCAGCAATTGGACTCTCAAACCGTCGCGCTGGCGGCGCTGGCCGGTGGCGTAGCAGGCGACGGTAAAGGCATGCAGGTGGCTCGCTGGTTACCTTACGCCAGTCTGAATACGGATAAGCTGCCGACCGAAACAAGTAGTATTGCGACGTCAGTGGCGACCAGTTCGACGTCGTCCGTTAAGGTAGCGACAGAGTCAAAGAAGACAGCTGATACTCAGTATCGGGTTGCTGAGAGAGAAATGTTATCACTCGAAGAGCAGAAAAAACTCGAACTACTCGGTACCCGCAATTATCAATATACGGAAGCAATTAAAGGTACTACGTATACAAAAATAGAGCCCGATAAATATTCTGCGTTCGAACTGACGCTGAATAAAGACCGGATAGACCGGTTGCAGATTCCTACGGCATCAGTCAGCAAGCCTGCGTTTAACGCCAAAGAATTCAGCTTTGGTGTCATGGATCACATCAGCCCGGACATTAACGAGTACAAGAAAATCTACTCGGGAATGCATGACCTCCTAATGACTGTTCTGGATATTTTCGAAGAACCTGATGCAACCGATCTACATACCAAGTTAACCGACCTGAGTACGGAGCTGATATCACCGTCGGATCTGGAGACTGAGATTACTTCTGAAACCGATAGAGAATATGCAGCCTTACCGACAGAGGGTAAGCCAACTAAAGCGCATTTCGGTAATCTGATCGCCAACCAGCGAAGATACGAAGCAATCTTTACCGCAGGCAAGATTCTCACTCGTTGGATCAGCGTGGTTGAAAATCAATATAACGGCAGCGAACAGGCGCTTCAGGCCCTGTTAAGAACTCAGAAAGAACTGATTGCGACGCAAGAAAAACGTAAGGCTGAAATTGTACGTACCCGCCAGACTCTTCGCCACCTCGACAGTATTGCCGATGAGGCACTCGGTGATTACACCGTCGCTCAACAGCTGGTTGATGAAGATTGGCAACGCGTATACAAAGAGTATAAGGAGCGCACTCGCGTGCTCACCACACAGGTCGAAGGGCTTTACTACGTTCGGGTACGGCAGGTTGAAATCAGCAGACCATTAGCAGACCCATTGCCGTTACGCCGTGATAATGCTGAAGATCTTGTTCCCGGCTGTTCGGCTGACGACGATGCCGACCTTGCTGAGGCCCTTCTTCCCTTCTGGCAGGCAACACTGGAAATTCCTGCAGGACACTGGCGCGCAATATCGCCTTTCGCTGCACGTCTTAATACCCAACCGAATATCGACTATCTCGCACAGCTAAGACAAGTAAGGATGACTAAGGCGTACCCTGAGTTGCCGGTTCTGAAAGCAAAAGTCGCAACCGCTTATGCGAATGCTGCCATGAGGTCTATTGAAGACAGCCCCGCTTTCGTCGAGCTGGCAGCGAATAGCAAGAAAAGAGTTCAACGTTGGGCGTCACTTCCACTTCCGATGACTGATTTTGTTCCAGCCCATAAAGTAGCTGAAGTACTTTCGCTGGAAGATCTCAATAACCACAGTCATCGGATACTCAGAAGAGCGAGCCGCACGCTCCAGGAAAAGCTGGAGCAGTGCCAGCTTTGCCTTCAGAAAGTACTTGGGTCACTGCCGGGGTCAATCCGGCTACGCTGGGGACAACTCGCAGAGGACAACCGCTTACCCGTTGAAGCGATCAGTCGCTGGCCCGGGCTTAAAAAAGCAGAGGAACTTGACTTCAACACCACTCGCACATTAGCAGAGCTGATTGAGTGGTGGTTTAAACAGCTTGGCGAAAATGCAGACAGTGACAGTCGCCAGGCCATGCGGGACATGGTCCGTGCGGCAGTCATCTATGCCTCACTCGGTAACCCACAGGAAATAGTGAAAGGCAGTATCTTCAGCCCACCACGGCGTATCGCTTACGGCGAGCGCTTCAGCGTCAGCCTTAACCAGATTGTGCGCATAGGTAAGACGCTGCAATTACTTAATAGAGAACAGGAAGTTGCAGCTGAACTGACCATTGAAGAGCACGATGAATCCAGTACCCGAGTAAAAATTACCAAGGTTCTGCGGGAAGACATCGACTTTGAAGACAACATCACCGTCATTGGCCGGGTTCGCTGAGCATGATGTTTGATTATCAGGGAGCAGAGACGACTCGCATACGGGCTTTGACTATTAAAGCCCCGGAAGCTTTGCATTCGAAGATCGAAAGGGACGTAACCACAGCTGACTGGCCGTCTACGGATGATGAGAGGATCATATTCATCAGGAAGATTACCGCTACGGGACCAGCCAACGAGATCGCTCATTCTCTTCGTGAAGAAACACTGCGCCAGATCCGTGAGCAACCTGGCGATAATGTGCGTATTTTTCCCAATACTCATCAAATGCTTGCTCAGTTACTGATGGATGCCGCAAAAGGCGAGCTGGGTCATCACTGGTATTGGCGAAAATGGAATGAAACCGTGCTTCGCTCTGCGCATAGTCCTGTAATGAGCATATTGTCAGAGCATATTCCGACCATAAGCTCTGCACTGACATTTCTGGCAAAACAAAACAAAGCTGCGGTAATCATGGAAGCTTTGTCAGAAAGAGAAGCTGGCGACCTACTCATACAGTTGAGCTCTCACTCGGGATACTCTCTGAATACGGATTATTTAAATAGCCTTACAGCTATGGGGCGTGGCAGTCATGTTATCAGGAACACGCCAGAAGAAGACAATCCTCGGCCGCACGAAGAGTCAATTGATCCAGCTTCCGCATCAGAGAATCGAATATCTGATATAGACTCGTATGATTTTACCTTCGATAAGGAGTCATTAAATCAAATCCCCGAACATCACTTTCGTATCTGGCAAACGGCATTGGCCAATACCGTATCACGAGCACACCTGGCGCTTGTCGCTTTTTTGATTGCTCAGGAGCACCTACCTCTTCCACTACATAATCGAACAGAAGAGGTGTTATCTGTGGTCGCAGAAAAATTCAATAGATCTGTTTTTGATACGGGTATATCGGTTGAACGACCTGAAAATCAGGAGTATACGAACAAGAGCTATCAACCGCAGTCAGGCTTTTCGGGAGAGCACGAAAATAAATACCGACAGCCAGTAGTAGATTCAGAAAAATCGACCATGACTACAGACCATGGCTCGGATAAATCCGCCGACAAAGACACGACGATCGCCGACGAGTCCATATCACTACATATCTCTTCTGAGAGTGAATCATCAGGTAGAGAGTCATTAATAAGACAGGCAGTTCGTTCAGTAAAAGATGACACGGAAGTCACACCTGTTTCAGACCTTCTTAATAGCTTCAATAAAGATCAGGATGCCGATAGGAGCTTTGGCAGCCAATTCGGGGGAATACTCTACCTGCTTAACTTCTTAAATCGCCAACCAGTACAGGCAATCATCCGTAAACATTGGCGAAGTGTTCCTGGCGTTTGGACCTGGCTATCAGGCGCAGTAGAGACTTTCGACAACAACTCAGTACTAAAGAATGACCCTTTATATGACTACATAATTCACCGCACACATCCAGCGCGCACAAAGGCCGGTACACACCCTATCAACACAACTTGTTTAAGCCCAGAACTGATCTGTGAACTACGGCAAGTTTCAGAGACTCTGTATCCACGCCATTTATGGAATACCGAATTGCTGTCTCTTTCGTCTGACATTGGTATTTCTCAGGACCGCATTGTCGTACGTGCTGATATATCTGAGGCCAATATTAACGCCCGGCTACACGGCCTGGACATTAATCCTGGCTGGCTTCCATGGTTGGGATATACCGTCCAGTTCCAATTCGAGCATGGCTTTCGGCCTACGCCTGTTAAGAGAGGGCAGCATGAATGATCTCGCTGTAATAAAGCCCCAGGCAGACTGTTTCAATCCACTTCAGCAATGGGCAGAAGCTGGTCTGGTGTTCTATACAGAATCGCTATCCCTGGAAGCTACGGCTCCACTTCCTTCAGGCGTTCAATTTCAGACACTGACTCGTGACCTTGAACAGCAGTGGAAGAACCTTAACGGGCGAACTTCGCGTCTGATCCAAACCCTTAATTTATCTCCCGCCGAAGCCTTCGTTCTGTTTATTACCGGCATGATGGAGACGCAGCCCAGAATTGCCTTTGCCATCAATGAATTGCAACAGCCTTCCGAACAGGCCCGGCTGAGTGTACACCTGGTGCTTGATATGGTTCAGTTTCTGTTTCCGGATACGACAGACTGGGATGTTCTCGACCTCATCAACACACCTCTGTTTAATGAGTCCGTGGTCACCGTATCAGATAATGGCCCACTCAGCCTCCAGGGATTGGCAATCTCTGTTCCACTCTGGTCGATCCTCAAGAGCAAGCACAATCGCTGGCAAGGCGTCCAGGAACTCGACTCTCATGAGCGGGAATTACTCCCAGCTGCAACGCGAAAAATATTGCCTGACTTGTGCAAGAAACTCACTTCGAGCGAGTTTCTGATTCTGCGCGGACAGGAGCACAGTGGCCGATCAATACTGGCTGCTGAACTGGGACTGCTCTCGGGTTACCGCGCCATGCGTATTCCCTACCAGAACTGGCAAGAGGAGCCGCAGCTGCGGCTCGCAGCAGCAGTCGCCGGCTGGCTTCCAGTCATCACACTGCCTGATGTACCGGGTGAAAACTACAAGCTTGTCAGTTCAGGATATCAAACGCCTGCCATCGTAATAACGGGCATGCACAGCTGTGTGATTGCAAACAGCTGCTACAACTACGCGTTACCTATGCCAGATTCGACACTGCGCCAAAAGCTTTGGAATAAACATGTTGCAGACCAGAGCTTAGCCGAAAAGCTGGCAGGCTCTGCTTTGCTCAGTGGCCCAATGATTAAAAACATCGGAGAGCAAATTACCCCACCTGAGGGCTCATCAGGGGTAAATCAGGAGCAACAAATTCGTACGTGGCGCTCTTTGAATATCGCCCCCGGGCTCACCCAGCTTGCGCAAGCCGTGACGAAGGATATTCCGAAAGAGGCAGTAATATTTCCAACACTGATCAATGAACATCTGGATGATCTTATTGCCCGCGCGCTTCAACGGGAATCTCTGTACTGGAAACTCGGAGATACTCTGACCGCCAACCAGAACCCTGGATTGCGCGCCCTCTTTGTGGGAGCCAGTGGAACGGGAAAAACCCTGGCAGCCAGTTATATTGCGAGCCAGATAGGTGCCCCACTGTTTCGTGTAGACCTTGGTTCTGTCATCAATAAATACATTGGGGAAAGTGAGAAAAACCTAGGTCGGCTGCTCGACTACGCCGCAGCTACCGATACCATACTACTATTCGATGAAGCTGAATCTGTATTTGGCAACCGTACTGATGCCCGCAGCAGCAATGAACGCTTTGCCAATAATCTCACTAACTACCTGCTTTCCCGCATAGAGACTCACCCTGGGGTTGTCATACTGACATCGAACCACAGGGACCGTATCGACCCGGCGTTCAACCGCCGCCTTGAAATCATTATCGATTTTCCACAGCCGGGCTTTAATGAGCGGCTGGCTCTGTGGGGCAGTCACATGGGGCAACGCAGCCCTGATGACGATTTCCTGAAAGCTCTGGCCAGCCATTGTGATTTGTCTGGTGGGCAGATTCGCAACACCGTGCTCAGTGCCGCCGCGAACAGCCCGGATTCTGAAGTACTCAGTAAAACGGCGATCATCAAGGCGATATCCCGCGAATACCAGAAGCTGGGTAAGTCCTTACCCGCGGCACTACAAAGTCATGGAGTGATGTGATGGAATCAAAGTCGCTCAGCAAGAAGGGAAACAAAGCTACTGAACTCGCAAATAAGAAACCTGCGAGAAAGAAAGCCACTAAGCCCGAATACCTTAAAAAGAAGATCCAGAAAAAAATGGCTGTCAGCGACCCGGCAGACAGCCAGGAAAAAGAAGCTGACAAAGTTGCAGCCGATGTGAAGCAGAACCTTCAGCGAGGCAACGACGAGCCTGCCGTTGCGGCCAGAAGCGTAAGCTCCTCTACGCCTTCTGTCAGCCGAACAGAAGAAGACGACGTACAGGCTAAATTATTCCGGGAAGAGGAAGAAGAAGCGCAGACAAAAGTACATCGTGAAGAAGAGGAAGTTCAAACCAAAATTTTCCGGGAAGAAGAGGAAGAAGCAGCTCAACCAAAACTTTTCCGGAACATAGATGAACTCGCTCAGGCAAAGCTGCACCGGCAGGAAGAAGAGGAAGTCGCAAAAACCAGGCTGCAGCGGACTGAAGAAGAACCCGTTCAAGCCAAGTTAATGAGAAAAGAGCGGGACGAACAGAAAGCTGACGATGAAAAAATGGATGAGGTGGAAGCCCGCATCGCCCAGTCACGTGGCAACGGATCTCCCCTACCCGACCAGATCCGTCAGAAAATGGAGCAGCAGTTTGGCAAAGATTTCTCGCGGGTTGTCATTCATACGGATATGCAGTCTGACGAGCTTTGCAAAGAGTTGAATGCTCGGGCGTTTGCTATTGGGAATGACATCTACTTTGCTACAGGTGAGTTTAATCCAGATAGTGAACGCGGTCAGGAGTTACTCGCTCATGAGTTGACGCATGTTGTTCAGCAGAACGGAAAGATTAGTCGTAAAGCAAAAGCAGACGGAGGAGCTGGAACCTACACAAAAGGTAGTGGTGTAATCGTCTTTGATAACATTACTGTTCCTTCACCCCACGCAGCTTTCTACCAGAGCAAGGTTCCTCTGATCAGGCATCGTGCTTTTTCACAAGATAACCGAACAACAAAACAACAGCAGACATGGAAGAATGACATTGAAAAGACCGGAAGTATCAGCAAACTTCAGTCGGTACTGAGTTCACACCCTAACGTCGCCAGCTCCTCTCCGCAACAATATATATTTAAGGTGCCCTCACCTCATCAGCAAATCAATGGAAAGAGTCCAAGATTTGCGATGGGAAGTCTTGATGAAGTTGCGAGAGAGCTATCTGTTCCTAGCTGGGACACAGATGGAAAGAGTGTTAAACCAAAGAGAGGAGACAGGCTTACCTCCTACGATGTTGATCATATTGTAGAGGAACAAGTTGGGTCGGCGTCAGAATCTGGAAAGAAATTTCAGATGAGAGAGGATCTGGATGGTCTGGATAACTTCCAACTTCTTATTGATAGTAAAAATACGGATAAGATGCATGAAGTAAAGAACGCAGTCCGGTCTCAGGTAGATACATTTAAAGAAAACAATACAGATAAATACCGAAATAAAGAATTCTCAAAATGGAGTACAAATGCTCTTCTCGGTAAGCTGAGTGTTAAGTTCAACTCAACAACAGCTGGAGGGAGCCTGTCAATAAACGATAAAGATCGCTGGACCCGCGAGCAAGTGAAAGGTGGCGATCACCTCCAATCGTTAATCGATGCCAACGAGATACAGTACCTGACTGTTGACCAAATGGACGTCAAAGAAAATCATATATGGATATTTAATAGCCCCAGTGGCGGTTATAAAAATGAGGTTCATAAGACTAATACTGCCGGGTGGAAGAATAAATTATTCAAGCCCTTCAGTATTACCAATGTAAACTTCGAAACAGGTGATGCATCGAAAATCGCAACACTGTCTGTCAATGTTCCGGACAGCAATACCAAACTGAAAAAGTTTTCTTCAGATAAAACCATAGACGTTATGAGCCTGAACGGCTCTGATCAGGTAGGCTATCTTCCGATGGAGCGCTGGAGCCAGATAATGAAGCTCCGCAGAGAAAATAAATCGGAAGGTGCAACACCCTCTGAGTCTTCAGATTCTCTGGAGGCAACAGGCTTTAGCCCACTCACACACGATAGCGTCGATCTCATACCCGATACTGGTTTAGTTATTAAAGGCCAAATACTTCCCACACTCCCTATAATTGGTGAAGCGGATATTGGCTACGAAATTTCTGGGAATGACTTCACCCTATCCAAAACCTTCAATGTCAGCGAAATAAACCTACCTAAGCCGATAGAGATGGAGAGCTGTGACCTTACAATTTCAGCAGGCTCTAGAGGGTTTGCTGCAAGCGGCCGCCTTGACTTTACTGTCGATGCCCTTGGGGCGGGCTATCTTGAAGGAGAAATTGGGTCATCTGGAGGATTGGGCTTAGAGGGTGGATTCGACTTCGATTCTGACCTTTTCGACAGAGCCTCAATAAAAATGTGGTACCGCGAAGGCAAGCTTGGCGGTGAAGGTGAAATAGGAATCGACAAGCCTGACAAAATAAAAGGTATTAAAAGTGCAAATGTTAAAGCCAGCTATGACGATGGCACCTTCTCAGCGACAGGTGAAGTAAAGCCTGCCCTTCCTGCAATTGAACAAGGTACGTTAGAGCTCAATTACTCAGAGGAAGAAGGGCTGGATATTTCTGGCGAAGTTCAGATAGCAAAAAGCCCGGGTATCCGATCAGGAAAAGTGAACCTGAGGCTACGTAAGCAGGACGAAAACTGGAAAGTCAGTGGCGAAGGTACGGCCCAGCCTGATATTCCGGGCATTGATTCAGAACTGACTGTCGGCTACGAAGACGGTGGATTTGTCGCGGAGTTCAGCGGTGGCTTCGAACGAGGTATGCTCTCCGGAGACGTTACTGTAGGTGTGAGTAACCGGGCTGTCGGTGAAGACGGCAAGCCCAGCGGTGACCCACTGCCCGGCGGCGAACTATTGGTGTACGGCTCTGGGTCAGCCACGATACAGATTGCACCATGGCTACAAGGAACCGCCGGAGTAAAATTTGACCCTAACGGTGAGGTAACCGTCTCAGGTGAAATTGGTATTCCGGATGAGCTGGAAATTTTCGCCCGAAAAGAGATCAATAAAACGATTTTTCAGGTTGCAGTTCAGGTACCTATTATTCCAGGCATTGTCGCAGAAGTTGGCGGTGGCCTTTCCGCCATTGCCGGTATTGGACCGGGTGTTATTGACGAGCTCAAGATTGGTATCGAATACAACCCGGCCCGGGAACAAGACACGAAAGTCACCGGCGATGCTCACCTCAAAGTACCTGCCGATGCAGGGCTACGCTTATCGGTCAGAGCTGGCATCGGCCTGGGTATTACAGGTGCGAGCGCGACTGGTGGCTTAGATATCGGGGGAACGTTAGGCATATCTGGCGCGGCTACCGCGGGTGTACACATTGACTGGACACCCGCTACCGGTCTGGACCTGACAGCCGATCTCGAAGTTTATGCTCAACCTAGCTTTACCTTTGATATCGGCGGTTACGTCAGTGTGAAGGTCTTCGGGTGGAGCGTCTACGATGACCGCTTTGAATTCGCCTCTTATACATTCGGCTCTGATTATCGCTTTGGTATAAAACTCCCAGTACATTACAAAGAAGGCGAGCCGTTCGATATATCCACCGATGACATCGAATTTGAGATACCAGATATTAGTACCAACGACCTGCTTAAGGGTCTGATTTCGAGGATTACCTGATGACTGTTGCTGACCATCTACAACAAGGCGTTGCAGCGCTTTCACAAGGCAACGTTACTGCAGCGGAAAACCACTTCCAGGCCGCGGTCGATATAGACCCGGACAATGCCAACGCTCACAACAATCTGGGCTTTGCGCTTGCGCAGCAACAACAGTGGCAACCCGCACTCATTCATCTTCGTTCGGCACTTTCACTCGACCCGGATTCGTCCATGGCGCACTGTAATATCGGCCAGGTTCTGATCGCGACGGGCGACACCAATACCGGGATGGCACACATTGAGACTGCTGTTCAGAAGAACCCTGAGAATGCTATTGCCTGGGATACCCTCGCCCGCTTCCGCGTTCTGGCTGCAGATTTCACAACCGCTGAATACGCCGCTCAGAGAGCTATTGGTATTGCACCCGAAGAAAGTAGCTTCTATGTTCGCCTTGGCATCACGCAAGCCGCTCAGAGGCGATTCAAAGACGCTCTCTCTCAGTACCAGAAAGCGCTGGAGTTGAACCCGTCGAATTCAGAGGCGTGGGCCCAGGCCGGCATCACCAGCTTTATGATGAACAATATTGGCGATGCAAAAGAAGCACTACAGAGGGCACTCGTACTGAATCCCTCGGATACCAATGCACGACGGCATCTGGCGCTGGCTGTACTGACCCAAGGCGATAAGGAAGCGGCCATCGAACATTTCCAGACCATTCTCGAGCAAACACCAGATGACCAGAGTGCGATACTCGAACTGGCCGTTCTATATATCTCCGAGTACCTTGATTCGGAGGCTCGTGCTTTACTCAACAGGCTGGCAGAGGCATCAAAGAAAAGCCCACGATGCCGTTATTACCATGGCCTTTTGTTACGAAGGGAAGGTTTTACGGAAGAGGCGGAAGAAGTATTGAACGCCCTGGCTCAGGAGGATAACGATTACGCGATTCGTGCGGCCAGACTGACAGAAACTGTGCACTGAGTGCGCAGTTTCATACGCTCACCACGAAAAAACAGCTCTATAGCAGTATGGATACGAAGGTTTCAATAGGCTTGGGGAATCAGACTTCTCGGACGAGAAAGAAAAGGTGGTGGGTCGTGCTGGATTCGAACCAGCGACCAATTGGTTAAAAGCCAACTGCTCTACCAACTGAGCTAACGACCCCCAGTTGCTGCTGCATTCTACAGAACGCTTTGAAAATGTCAACAATTTCAGCAACTTAACTCCTTCAACCCACCTGACGTGTGGAGGTGGTGGGTCGTGCTGGATTCGAACCAGCGACCAATTGGTTAAAAGCCAACTGCTCTACCAACTGAGCTAACGACCCGAAGGAGCCGCGTATATTACTGATATTTTCGCGGCTGACAACCCTTTTTCTGAAAAAAGTTTCAGATTCAGTAACTTAGCCCCTGAAAGCCCGCGTTACTGAACCTGGGCACCTTTGAGTGATGCAGTCATGCAGCGCGCGAGTGCATTATTCAGAGGTGCCTTGCATTTTTTTCAGGTAGGCCTGCGCAAGAGAAACGGTACTGTCGCTCTTGCCAGCGTACTGACTGATGACTTCCTGCAACAGCGCCTTGCTCTCTGCCTTCTTACCTGATTTATCAAGCACCACGGCGAGCTTGTATGAAGCATCCGCGGCTTTCGAGTGATCACTGTGATCCTCTTTCACGGTTCGGAAGCGCGCTTCCGCAACATCGAGCTTCCCCTCAACCATGCTGACTTCGCCTGCCCAGTAAATTGCATTTACTGCGAGTGCATCGCCGGCGTAGTTTTCAGCAAAGCTATCGAAGGCCTTACGTGCTTCAGCAAACTTTTTATCCCGCACAAGCTGCATCGCTGACTTATAGGCCTCTCCTGCTGGAGGGAGTGCCTCGCCGTCATTGTTATCAGCTTCTGACTGAGACACTTCCTGGCTGTTAACCGCTGGCGGCGCCAGAGTTAATGCAGAGATTCGACTATCAAGGTCAAGGTAGCGATCTTGCTGCGACGCTTCCATTCGCCTGACTTTGGCCTGCTGCTCTTCGAGCTGGCCGCGCAAGGAGGCAACTTCCGTCTTCATCTGCTCCACCTGGAGCATCAGTTCGGTAAGAAGGTCTCCACCAGGATTGGCGGATGGGGCAAGGATCGGAGATTGATCGGGAGTAACGACGGGTTCAGAACTGGCCGGGGCAACCACTTGGGTTGACCCGACCGATACCCAGCCGTCATCTGAAAGCGCGCTGACAGACGAGGCTGCCAGCGCCAGAGTAACGACAAGCCGCTTCATTAACGGCTCTGGTATTTAACTTCTACGCGACGGTTCTTAGCGTATGCCGAGCTGGTGCTACCAGTAACTGCTGGCTTCTCTTCACCAAAGCTAACAACTTTGATCTGGCTTGAAGAAGCACCTTTCGCCATCAGGAACTGACGAACAGCGATTGCACGACGCTCACCCAGAGCCAGGTTGTATTCAGGAGTACCGCGCTCATCAGCGTGGCCTTCCAGTACAATGCGGGCACTTGAGTTTGACGCCAGGTATGCAGCGTGCGCACTCAGAGCAGCTTTGCCAGACTCTTTGATGCTTGACTGGTCAAAGTCAAAGTAGAAAACAGTGATGTCCAGCAGAGCCTGCTGAGCCGCTTTCTCAGCGTCTGACATCATTTGTTCACCCTGCAGTGACGCAGACTCAACACCAGTAGTAGCGCTATCAGCTGCTTCGTTTGCCTGCTGTTCGGTAGCAGTCGTTGCAGCGCCTGCACCCTCTTCCAGGTCACCATTGTTGGCACATGCAGTTACCAGAAGTGCGCCGAAGGCGATACCCAGTGCTTTGTACAGTGCTGTTTTTTGCATAGTTGCTTCTTCCCAATTGTGGTTAGTAGTTCAGATTAATTCAGTATCGGAGACCAGGCCGGTTCGCGTACGTCTCCGAATCTGGATGGCAGCCGGAATTTTACTTCCCCATCCACCGATACTGCCGCCAGAATACTTCGTTCTTTCTCAGTTGCCGCATAAATTACCATACTTCCGTTGGGGGCAACACTAGGCGATTCGTCCAAATTCGTGTCCCGGGTCAGTATTCTTACCCGGCCACTTTCCATGTCCTGCGAAGCGATATGAAACTGGTCTCCGTTACCGTGTACGTAGACCATTTTGCGGCCATCTGCGGTCATTCTCGCTCTGGCATTGTACCGACCTTCGAAGGTGACCCGCTCTACCGAGCCATCGACAGTGTCCAGTTTGTAAATCTGCGGCCCACCAGCCCGGCTGGAGGTAAACAGAATATGGCGATTATCGGTCATCCACTGCGGCTCAGTATCAATGCCATAGTGTTTGGTAATTCTTTCCGCCTTACGGGTGTTCAGATCCATCACGTAAATATCCGGGTTACCCAACCTTGAGTGTACAAAGGCCAGTTTGGTTCCATCGGATGAGAAAGATGGCGCACTATTTGATCCATCCCATGCTACGACCTTTTCGCGTTTCCCGGTTGCCAGCTCCTGGAAGAAGATTTCGCTCTGTCCATTTTCAAATGAAACGTACGCTACTTTTTTGCCGTCAGGAGACCAGGTCGGCGACAGGATAGGTTCGTCTGAACGGAAGATAAGTTGCTCCCGGGCACCGTCTGCGTCGGCAAAGTTCAGGTTAAAACGTGAACGCTCCCGGTTAGTGGTGACGTAAACCATCTTGGTCGAAAATACTCCCGGGATACCAGTCAGCTGCCCGAAAATATGATCGCTGATGTAATGCGCAAGATCCCGAAGCTGAGTCGCCTTACCTTTAACACGGTGATGAATCAGAGTTCGCTGCTGATGTACGTCCAGCACCTGAAATTCGACAGCGTATCCACCTTCTGCGGAACTTATCTGGCCAACTACCAGATAATCCTGTTTCAGCCGCTGCCAGTCGACGTAATTTACGTCCTGCGGAGTATGAGGCGTCGCCAGCATAAGAGAGCGATCCAGCGTGCGGAAATATCCCGAGCTTCCGAGGTCATTATTCACTATGGCGCTGATGTCTTCTGGCAGTTCCAGTGCTCCGTTCCATTCAAAAGGCACAACAGAAATCGGCAAAGCGCTCTGTCTGCCCTGCGTTACTTCAATCACTAATTCTGCGTGTGCGATCTGGCCCAATACCAGCGCCAGTACAAATAATACTCGTGTTACCAAGAGGCATTCTCCGGTCTGAATTTCATGGTTAAGCGTCGGAAGTTTTGCTCAAACACCCGAATATCGTCAGGCACAGGAAGCGGCGACGCTTTCAGAATCGCCTGCTCTACCGAACGGTCCAGTGCATCATTACCACTGCTACGCGTTACGTTGGCGGAAATAACTTCACCGGTTGGCACCATAACAAGACGTACTTCAACTTCCAGTTCGGCACTGACATTCGGTGGATAGTTCCAGACGGACGCTACTTGTGCGCGAATAAGATCCTGATACTCCGCCGTCATCTGGGCCGCTTTTTCTGCCGCTTCGGCAGCGCGCGCAGCCTCTTCCTGTCGGCGTATTTCCGCCTCTGCCTGCTCAAGTGCCATTTGTTCCATCAATGCTTGTTCAGCTGCAGCCTGCTCCCGCGCCGCTTTTTCGGCAGCAGCCTTCTCAGCAGCGGCTTTTTCTGCGGCCGCCTTTTCGCGTGCTGCTTTTTCTTTCGCAGCCTTCTCTTTGGCCGCTTTTTCTTTCGCTAACTTTTCCGCTGCAGCTTTTTCTTTAGCTGCCTTCTCTTCAGCAGCTTTCTGGCGCGCTCTTCGTTCGGCTTCAGCTTTCTCTTTTGCAGCCTTGTCAGCCGCAGCTTTATCCCGAGCGGCTTTTTCTTTCGCTGCTTTTTCGCGGGCAGCCTTTTCTCGCGCTGCTTTCTCGCGCGCGAGTTTTTGCTGCCGCAGACGTTCAGCTTCACGCTGACGCTGCAGATCTCGCTCTTTTGCCGCCTTGTTCTCTTCCTGAACAACTTTCGCAATCATGTGCGGTGGAACAGGCTCAGACATGACCGGCTTATCACGTTGCCACTCGCTCACCAGCAGGATAACGGCGACCAGGTGAATGACTACGGCACCTACAACTGGCAGGGTATAACTGCCGGGCTCGCGCCAATTCATATCAGGGGCGAGCCTCCGGGTCTGGCGCTTCGGTGACGAGGCCGACGTTGGTAATTCCTGCCCCCTGAAGGTTACCCATCAGCAGCACCACCTTACCGTAAGGCACAGACTCATCACCGCGAATCATGTAGCGAGTGTCCGGCTGAGCTTTCAGTAACTTTCCTGCGTAATCCGTCACGCCAGTCAAAGACATTGGCTCTGGCTCTTCTTCCCCACGCTCAACATAATAAAGACCATCTGAACTGACAGAGATCATTAGCGTCGTGTCGTCCGGATCAATTTCGGTCGGCGTAGAGTCAACATCAGGCAGGTTCACAGGGACAGATTGCACCAGCATGGGCGCAGTCACCATGAAAATAATAAGAAGAACCAGCATCACGTCGATGTAGGGAACAACGTTGATCTCCGCCATTGGGCGGCGTTTCGTCATTTGCTGCTGAAGCGGTTCCATCAGAGAGCCTCCGCTCCGGTACGCTGACTCTGACTTACCTTGTGTGCCTGGCGATACAGCAGAGCACTGAATTCATCGGCAAAAGTGACGAGAGCCGTCTGGAACTTCTCGGTTTTAACGACGTAACGGTTATAGAAAATTACCGCAGGAATCGCCGCAAGCAGACCCATAGCCGTCGCGACCAGAGCTTCAGAAATACCCGGTGCTACCGTTGCAATCGTTGCTTGCTTCACACTGGCTAAGCCCTGGAAGGAGTGCATAATGCCCCATACCGTACCGAACAGGCCGACGTACGGGCTGGTCGAGCCAATGGTTGCCAGCATTGGCAGATGATTTTCCAGCTCTTCGGTTTCCCGAGTAATCGCGATGCGCATGGCACGCTGAACACCCGCCATCATGGCTTCAGGATCCCCCGGGCTTTGTTGACGCATTTTTCCAAATTCTTTCAGGCCGGCCATAAAGACTTTTTCGGCAGACGAATTTTCTGGCTGCTGCTGGCACTCACGATAAAGATCGTTGAGGTCAATACCTGACCAGAACCGCTCTTCAAACTGACGCATAGATTGCTCAGTGGCAGAGATCAGGCGACCGCGTTGAATAATAATGACCCAACTTAATACTGACGCTGCCACCAGCATCAGCATCACCAGCTGTACCACAAAACTCGCATTTAAAATCAGATGCGTAATTGAAACCGACTCGTTCACTTTGGCTCCGTTAGGTTTTCATCAGGGCAACGATATCAGCAGGTATTGCTGCAGGCCGCCCTTCGTTGTTAATACACGCGACACGCACCTGCGCATCGACTAAAAGTTCTTCGGTTCGTTCTTCCGTTTTTTCCGCTGATTCAGACCGCCGGATCACCGTCTGGTTCAACGTCATCCCGGCTTTCGTTATTTCAGCTAACTCTGTTGTCGCGACTATCTGGTCATCTAATACGGCTGCTTTGCGATATCGGATGTTGAGATCCCGAACAACAAAACGGACTCCCGCCTGCATCAGAGCTTGCTGCTCAAAACCGAGTGAGCGCAGCCATTCACTTCGGGCACGCTCCATATAGCGCAGGTAGTTGGCGTAAAACACGATACCACCGGCGTCCGTATCTTCGATATAGACTCTCAGCGGCCATTCAAACGCCATCATTATCCGACCCGAAACGTGCTGGCAGATCAATCCCGAAATGGAGATAAGCGAGCTTTGTCGCCGTTCGCCCACGAGGCGTACGGGTGATGTAGCCCTGCTGCATCAGGTATGGCTCAAGCACATCTTCGATGGTATCCCGCTCTTCACCAATAGACGCTGCAAGGCTTTCGACCCCGGCCGGACCTCCGTCGTATTTTTCCATTAACGTCAGCAGCAGACGGCGATCCATGTGATCAAAGCCCTGCGCATCGACGTTCAGCATGTTCAGGGCGAGGTCTGCGACTTCTTTGGTTACACGTCCGTCCGCTTTGACCTGAGCGTAGTCACGCACACGACGCAGCAAACGGTTCGCAATACGGGGAGTGCCACGTGCCCGACGGGCGACTTCCTGCGCGCCTTCTTCTTCGACCTCCAGCTCCATCAGACGCCCGGAGCGGCTGACGATGCTCGACAGGTCATGAATGTTATAAAACTCCAGACGCTGCACAATACCGAAACGATCTCTCAGCGGTGAGGTCAGCAAACCTGCTCTTGTGGTCGCCCCGACTAAGGTGAACGGCGGCAATTCAATCTTCATTGATCGTGCGGCCGGACCCTCACCCACCATGATATCAAGCTGATAATCTTCCATAGCGGGATAGAGTACTTCTTCGACCGCCGGACTCATGCGATGAATTTCATCGATAAAGAGCACGTCGCCCTCTTCGAGGCTTGTCAGAATCGCAGCCAGATCGCCTGCTCGCTCAAGTACCGGACCGGATGTCGACTTGATCTGAACACCCATCTCTTCGGCGATAATATTGGCGAGGGTCGTTTTACCCAGACCCGGCGGGCCAAATACCAGGGTGTGATCCAGCGCTTCACCACGTCCTTTGGCCGCTCCGATGAAAATCTCCATCTGCTCCCGCACGTGCGGCTGACCAATGTAGTCATCCAGCATACGGGGGCGGATAGCGCGATCCTGCTTTTCTTCACCAAGCTGCGGTGTCGGTGCAACAAAGCGATCAGTTTCTATCATTTGCCACCCATGGTGTTACGCAGAGCAATACGGATCATTTCTTCGGGGGTGCTGCACTGATCCGCCACTTTCATCAACATTTTTGACGCTTCCTGCGGCTTATAGCCGAGGGCAACCAACGCACCTTCCGCCTCAGCGAACGCTTGCTCCTGAGTGTTCTTCTCCGCCTGATCGGCAGCAGCCCAGAGAGGTGCCGGAGCCTGCCATTCTTTCAGACGATCACGCATTTCTACAATCAGGCGTTCGGCGGTCTTTTTACCCACGCCGGGCAAACGCGTCAGGGATTTAACATCTTCATTGTGAACACAGTTAGCAAAGGCATTCACATCCATACCAGACAGAATGGCTAGCGCCAGCTTGGGGCCAACACCACTGACCTTAATCAGCGTACGGAATAAAGTACGCTGCCCTTTATCACTGAAACCGTAGAGCTGATGCGCATCTTCGCGAATGGCGAGGTGGGTATAGAGAGTAATGGGCTCACCAATGGAGCCAAGGACCGCGAATGTGGACAAAGGTGCCTGCACCTCGTATCCGACGCCCTGAACATCAATAAGTAATTCCGGGGCCTGCTTTTCGAGGATGAAGCCTTGCAGTCGACCAATCATGTATGAATTTCGCTTGTGTGCTGTATAAATTAACCGGCATAGACTACCAGCAAAATACAGTACTGCTCAATCAGGAAGCGCGGCCACGACGATAGGTTTTTAAGCCAGCACGGCTGATCAGGCTGGCGTTCGTGTGCGCATGACAAAGCGCAATGGCAAGTGCGTCGGCGGCGTCCGCCTGTGGTAGCCCCGGGAGCTTAAGCAGACGCTGGACCATGTGCTGAACCTGCTCTTTTCCTGCGCCACCGGTTCCGACCACCGCCTGTTTAATAGTGCGTGGAGCGTATTCGTGTACTGGCAAGGACGCCAGCTGAGCAGCCAGAATCGCCACACCACGGGCCTGACCAAGCTTGAGCGCTGAGTCGGCATTTTTCCCCATAAATACCTGCTCAATGGCAAACTCCTGGGGGCAATATTGCTGGATAAGCTCGGAGACGCTCTTGTAGATGGTTTCAAGTCGCTCAGGCAGCTCACCGGTGCCTGCGCGAATGCAGCCGCTGGCAATGTATTCAATTTTGCGACCGCCAACCGAATTAATCAGGCCAAAGCCTGTAATACGCGAACCAGGGTCAATACCGAGAATAATCACAAGTGAGGGTCAGTTCGCTGCGTTCTCAAACACCCATTGTTGACCAGAATCTTTATTCTCGACGGTCAGACGCTGCCAGTCTTCGGGTAGGGTCACACGGGTGCATGGGCTTGTGATCATCTGCGCTAAAATTGCGCCTTCTTTTGGGCCGGAGACCTGATAAGCAATACGAATTCTGTCTCCTTTTCGGCTTTGCTCATTCAATTGAACGGCATAGCCCGGAGTCGGTTTTTCACCAGCCCCAATGGTGAGTACGTCATCCACCACGGTAACACTTGGAATTGATCCACAATGCAGGTCTGTACTTGCGGCCAGGTCGAGCTGCGAAGTCGTACCGGCACAGGCTGACAGCACGGCTGCAGACGCAGCGACCAATAAAGAGGAGAAGAAACGTACGCTCAACATCATGAATCCCTATAAAAAAGCCGATACCCAGTATAGATATCGGCAAGTATACAGGCCGCTCCCTGGCCTGTCAGGGGACACAAAGCACCGAGGTGCTGGTTAGCGTCAGGACTTGTCAGGCTTTTACGACCTCAGCGATCAGCCTTCTCGTGCGGAGAATATAAATTCATCATTCTCTACATCAGCGACAATAGTACTGCCCGGCATAAAGCGCCCCGACAGAATATCCTGTGCCAATGGGTTCTCAATCCAGCGCTGAATCGCACGCTTCAGAGGACGCGCACCAAACACGGGGTCGTACCCTACATCCACCAGCTTGCTGGTAGCCGCATCCGTCAGCTCCAGAGACAGATCGCGCTCGCGTAAGCGCTCATGCAGCATGTGCAACTGAATGTCCGCGATGCCGCGGATCTGATCTTTCTCCAGTGGATGAAACACCACAGCTTCATCGATACGGTTGATGAATTCCGGGCGGAAATGACTGCCCACGACTTCCATCACTGCATCGCGCATCGTTTCATAATCGCTGCCGCTATCCGAGGCCATGGTCTGAATAAGATCCGAACCCAGGTTCGACGTCATCACCAGTACGGTGTTTTTGAAGTCGACACGTCTGCCCTGACCGTCCGTCAGCTGTCCGTCGTCCAGCACCTGAAGCAGGATATTGAAGACGTCCGGGTGTGCCTTCTCAACTTCATCCAGCAGGATGACCGAGTAGGGTTTGCGGCGTACGGCTTCGGTCAGGTATCCACCTTCTTCGTAGCCAACGTAGCCCGGAGGCGCGCCGATTAAGCGGGCTACCGAGTGCTTCTCCATGTATTCCGACATATCAATACGGATCATGGCGTCACGGCTGTCGAACAGGAAACCGGCCAGCGCTTTACACAGCTCTGTTTTACCGACCCCGGTTGGCCCAAGGAACAGGAACGAGCCGTTCGGACGATTCGGATCAGAGAGCCCTGCACGTGAGCGCCGCACCGCATTCGAGACCGCCGAGATCGCCTGATCCTGACCAACCACAGAATCGTGCAGCACGTCTTCCATGCGCAACAGCTTCTCACGCTCGCCTTCCAGCATTTTGGTCACGGGCACGCCGGTCCACTTAGAGACCACTTCGGCGATTTCATCTTCCGTCACTTTGTTACGCAGCAGCGTAAACTCCTGCGTACCTGTGGTTTCGGCTTCATTGGCCGAGGCCACCTGCTTCTCCAGCTCTGGAATGCGCCCGTACTGGAGCTCTGACATTTTCTGCAGATCACCAGAGCGGCGCGCGGCGTCCAACTCCAGTTTTGCCTGCTCGAGTTCTTCTTTTGCCTTACTGGCACCTTCGAGCAGAGCTTTCTCTTTCTTCCAGACTTCTTCGAGTTCAACGTACGCCTGACCGGCTTTGTTGATTTCTTCGTTCAGGTCGCTGAGTCGCTTACGGGCGGCATCGTCTTTTTCTTTACGCAGGGCTTCGCGCTCGATCTTCAGTTGAATCAGGCGACGTTCCAGACGATCCATTTCCTGAGGCTTGGAGTCGATCTCCATACGGATGACTGACGCGGCTTCATCCACCAGATCAATCGCCTTATCCGGCAGACGTCGATCAGCGATATATCGCTGCGACAGTTTGGCCGCCGAGACGATGGCACTGTCGGTAATTTCGACACCGTGATGCACTTCATAGCGCTCTTTCAGGCCACGCAGAATGGCAATCGAATCCTCGACGCTGGGCTCATCCACCAGCACTTTCTGGAAACGACGCTCGAGCGCAGCATCTTTTTCAATAAACTCGCGATATTCGTCCAGCGTGGTCGCGCCGACACAGTGCAACTCACCGCGTGCCAGAGCCGGCTTGAGCATATTGCCCGCGTCCATGGCACCGTCGCTCTTACCAGCGCCGACCATTGTGTGTAGCTCGTCAATGAAGAGAATGATCTGCCCTTCTTCTTTCGAGACGTCTTTCAGAACGGCTTTGAGACGTTCTTCAAATTCGCCACGGTATTTTGCACCCGCGAGTAACGCGCCCATGTCCAGCGACAGAATGCGCTTATTCTTCAGGTTTTCTGGTACTTCACCATTGATGATGCGCTGCGCCAGCCCTTCGACCACGGCGGTTTTACCCACACCTGGAGGGCCAATCAGCACCGGATTGTTTTTAGTACGACGCTGCAACACCTGAATAGTGCGACGGATCTCTTCGTCACGGCCAATCACAGGATCGAGCTTGCCAGCTTCTGCACGCTCGGTCAGGTCAACACAATATTTGCTCAGCGCCTGTCGGCTGTCTTCTGCGTTAGCGTCGGTCACTTTTTCTCCACCACGCATATCTTTGATTGCTTTCTCAGCGTTTTCGCGGGTAACGCCCGCTTCTTTTAAGGCCTGACCTGAAGGGCCACGCTCATCCAGTGCCACCAGTAGAAAAATCTCGCTGGAGACAAACTGATCGCCGCCCTTCTGGGCTTCTTTATCGGCGAGATTCAGTAAGCGGCCCAGTTCGGGGGCCAGCTGCACATTGCCATCCGGCGAGCTGACTTTGGGCTGATCACTGAGAATGGCACGTAAGCGCCCTTCGAGGTTACTGACGTTCGCGCCACAACGACGCAAAACGTCTTTTACCGAACTGTCGGTCTGCTCGAACAACGCCAGGAGCACGTGCACTGTGTCAATCTGATTATGATCCTGACCAAGCGCGATACTCTGACTCTCAGCCAGGGCGTTCTGAAGGCTTGTTGTTAAACGGTCCATCCGCATCGTTTCGTTCTCCTGCTCATGGTTAGCGCGCTCCCGGTGAGGGCTGGCGAGCTAACCGAGTTTTGATTTCGGTTTAAATCTCTGGGCAACTATTTATCTGGCTATTTGGCTATCTATGCAGCTGCCTGTTTAAGTGTCTGGTCTGCAGTCTATATGGTGATAAATTAATAAATTTCAACAACTACATATATAACTTTAGTAAAATTCACTTTTAATTCATTGATACAGCGCAAGCTTACTCCGAAGACCATTCAATTCATCAGACAGCTCGATTCATGCGTATAATGCGACGCCTCTGACGGCGCGCTGTAGCGTCTATCACTCTCTATATAGTGTCAGTCGGGCTTAGCTCAAGGGCACGGCTTACTGTTCTGGATGTTATGACCTCAAACTTGCGACAAGCGGCTTTATTTCTGATCGGCGGAGAGGCTCTGCTGGCCATCATGGGTGCGTTGATTAAATACCTCTCAGAAAGCCTGTCGACAGAACAGATCGTGTTCTTCCGCAACGCGGCTGGCCTGATCATTCTGATGCCTTTGATTCTGCGGCAAGGCACCACCTTACTGAAGACCTCAGTCTGGCACTGGCACCTGATGCGAGGGCTGGTCGGCGTCAGCGCCATGTACTGTTATTTCTGGGCGCTCGGACACATGCCCCTGACTGAGGCATTTCTGGTGAAACTCTCCAGCCCCTTCTTTATGCCACTCATCGGCTTGTTGTGGCTTGACGAGCGCGCAGGTAAATACAGCATAGCCGCTGTATTTGTCGGCTTTGCCGGTGTTGCCTGCATTCTCAGACCCGACGACAGCACATTTACTTTTATTGCACTGGTCGCCCTGCTCGGTGCTTTTCTCGCTGCCCTGGCCAAAGTCACGATTCGACGCATGTCTGAAACGGAATCCAGTCAGACGATCGTATTCTACTTTGGCGTCATTGCGGCCCTCGTCAGTGCCCCCGGGGCGGCCGTGACCTGGCAACCTGTATCAGCGGATCTCTGGGGCTGGATACTTCTTCTCGGCCTTGTGGCCACACTCGGCCAATTGGCCCTGACCCGAGCCTACCGTACGGCGCCCACAGGTAAGGTGGGGGTTTATGCCTACAGCGCTGTTCTTTACGGCGCCTTGATGGGCTGGCTTATCTGGGATGAGATCCCGATGTGGACGACCTGGCTGGGCGCCTCGTTAATTATTGCCGCGGGCTTTATCAATCTCTACAGGCCGTCCAAGAAAGCCTGACCTTCCGTTGGCAGATTCTGGCTTTTATTATTTCCTTTTGTTTAACTATGAGGAGAATATTTCACTCATTCCCTACTTTGAGGAAAAGCCAGGCTGCTTTTCATCGGGGAAAGAGTTCAGCCAGACAACCAGAAAGGACAGCCCATGTCGCGCGTCGATCCGTTACAAACCTTTGTCTCGGTGGTCAGAGCCCGAAACTTTTCCAGTGCGGCAGAATCTCTTGGCGTAACCCCTTCGGCCGTCAGTAAGCAGATCAGCGCTCTTGAAGAACGCCTTGGCGTCCGACTGCTGAACCGGACAACCCGCTCGGTCAGCCCTACGGAGGCCGGCCAGATGTTCTACCAGCATTGCGAGAACATTCTCGATTCCATCACCGAAGCCGAAAAGCTGGTAACGGACTTCGACGATACGCCGAAAGGCCGGCTACGCATTACCGCGATGTCGAACTTCGGGCGCAAGGAGCTGGCTCGTATATTCAGCGATTTTTCTGATAAGTACCCGGATGTGAGCTTTGACCTTCACATTTCGGACCGTCCACTGGATATCGTAAAAGAAGGGTATGATTTTGCGCTGCGCATCGGCTCACTGGAAGATTCTCGCCTGATCGCCAAGCCAGTGGCTGAGCAACGCATCGTTATCTGCGCCTCTCCGGCTTACCTTGAGAGGTGGGGAACGCCGACCACGCTAGAGGAAGTGATGAGTCATCGTATTTTGGTGGTAGCAAACGCCGAGTACGCGCGGATCAATTGGCTACGCCAGTTCGAGAAAGAAAACAACTTCACCCTGGCCAATATCGAACGCAAACTCACCGTGAACGACATTGACCTGATCTACGAGGCTTGCCTGGCTGGCATGGGGATTACTGCCCTACCGACCTACGTGGCAGAGCGTCATATCCGCAATGGTGAATTAGTCCGCCTGTTCAGCGACATGGAAATCCCGGTGCGCACTATAAAGGTAGTGTTCCCGCAGAATCGCTATCTGGCGAACAAAAGTCGCGCTTTCCTGGACTTCCTTACGGCCTACTTTAACAACGGGTAATACTATTCAGTGACGGGAGTGACGTCCGGAGCACAGCGCTCATAAAAGACCGGGGGAACCCGGCTGATGCGGCGCTCATCGAAGTCAAAGAAAACGATGCCCGTCTTTGCCTTGGCCACGACTTTGTTCTGACTCTCATTGACGACAAGGTAAACGAAATCGCAGCCGTATTTGTTGAAATCAGTGATACCTACCTTGAAAGTCAGACGATCTGCCACAAATGATTCAGATACGAAGCTTACAACGATGTCAGTCACCATCAGGCCAACGCCGCCGATGTTGAACTCACTGAAGTCATGATCGTGAAGATACCGCAGACGTGCCTCGTGCAGTAACGAAATCATCCGGTCATTCCCAAGGTGATTACCGTAGTTAATGTCCGAGACGCGAACCGTCAGGTGTGTAGAAAAGGTAAAAACGTCGGGCAATTCAAGATTAACGCGTGCCACTGATGGCTCCTGTTGTCTTATATGGGTTACAAATTCGGCGTGAACCCGACGCTTCTTCACAAAACAACGGGGATTTACGTTGGTATCAGGCTCTCTGTTAGGGTCTACTATTAAGTATTAACGCATGTCCGGGCCTGACTGGACGAACGGCGCGCATGGTAGCGGCGCTGACTCATAAAGACAATCGCAGGAAACAAAGGATCAGGTAAAGCTATGATGCATACCGGCAAACGCCTTCTTCTCTCAGCCATCGCTGTCGTACTCACCCTCTCGGGAATCAGTGCGAATGCGACGATTCCTGAGATAAAACCCGGCACCCCGTTTACTCCACTGGAGCCAACGCGGGAAGAAGCGATCACAACGCAGCAGATCATGAGCAACCTGCTGCGAGGGCATTACGAGCGTAAGCGCCTGAATAACGATCTTTCGTCGGAAGTCCTGAATACCTTGCTGGATGACCTCGATGGCACCCACAGCTATTTCCTGGCGTCTGATATCGAAGAGTTTGAGCAATTCCGTAATCACCTCGACGAAGCCCTCAGCCGCGGTGATATGAAGCCTGCGTTCTATATCTACAATCGTTTTCAACAGCGTGTCAGTGAACGCTTGTCTTTTATGCTGACTGAGCTTGAGAGCAAAGCGAAAGGTTACGACTTCAAAAGCAAAGAAGTTCTGGAGCTGGATCGCGAAGAGACTCCATGGGCATCTACCAAGGCAGAACTCAACCAGCTCTGGCGTAAGCGCCTGAAGAACTCAATGCTGAACCTGCGCCTGGCAGGCAAAGAGGATGAAGACATCCTCGAGCTGCTCACCAAGCGCTATCAGAATCAGCTCAACCGAGTGCATCAGAGCAGACCGGTTGACGCGTACCAGACCTTTATGAACGCGGTTACCCGCACCTTTGATCCACACACTCAGTATTTCTCGCCGCGTAACTCTGAGAACTTCAACATCAATATGAGTCTGTCGCTGCAAGGCATAGGCGCAGTTCTGCAGACAGAAGACGAACACACCAAAGTGGTTCGCCTGGTACCGGGTGGCCCAGCCTCCAAAGCAGGCAACCTTGAACCGGAAGACAAGATCATCGGCGTTGCTCAGGGCGATGAGGACATGGTCGATGTGATCGGCTGGCGCCTTGATGAAGTTGTGGACCTGATCCGCGGGCCAAAAAGCTCGACAGTCCGCCTTGAGATCCTCAGCGGTGCCGTCGCCACAGCAGAGCCGAAAACGATTTCTATCGTCCGTGACGAGGTAAAACTGGAAGAACAGTCTGCGCAGAAAGAAGTGATCGAGATCCAGGACGGAAAAGAAACCCGCCGCATCGGTGTTATCGATATTCCGACCTTTTACATCGACTTCGAAGGCCGGATGAATAACCTGCCAGATTACCGCAGCACGACCCGCGATGTACGCCGCCTGGTCAATGAGCTTCTGGACGAAAAAATCGATGGTCTGATCATCGACCTTCGCAGTAATGGTGGCGGTTCACTGGAAGAAGCAATTAACCTGACAGGTCTGTTTATTCCGACTGGCCCAGTGGTTCAGGTACGTGGGGCACGCGGCGATGTCGATGTTCTGCGCGACCGCGACCCCGAAGTTCTGTATGCCGGCCCAATGACGGTACTGGTCAATCGTTTAAGCGCATCCGCCTCTGAGATTTTTGCCGGCGCCATTCAGGATTACGGCAGAGGTCTGGTCATCGGTGGACAGACCTTTGGTAAGGGGACGGTTCAATCACTGCGACCGCTGACCGAGGGCCAGCTGAAGATCACCCAGGCGAAATTTTACCGTGTGTCAGGTGACAGCACCCAGAACCAGGGCGTGATACCGGACATTATGTTCCCTTCGCTCTTTGATAAAGACAAAATCGGTGAGAGTGCGCTTGAGAAGGCACTACCGTGGGATACCATCAAGCCCGCACGCGAGACCAAGAGCAACCCAGTGCGCAGCAAACTCTCACGTCTAAAAGAACTGCATGAGGAACGTATCAGCGACAACCCGGACTTCATCTTCATCCGAGAGCAAAAAGCCTTAGTCTCTGAAATGCGGGATAAAACCCAGGTTTCTCTTAACGAAGAAGAGCGCAAAGCAGAACGGGAAGAGAACGACCGCCGACGCCTGGCACTTGAGAACAAGCGCCGCAAAGCGAAGGGCATGCCCGAGCTGGCTTCACTCGATGATCCAGAAGAAGACGAAAAGTCTGAAGAAGGTGAAGAAAAAGCTAAGTCGGACGACAAGGACGACGAAGAGCCTGACGCTATGCTGATTGAGACTGGCAATATCCTGCTCGATTACATGCGCATGTCATCCCCTGGGATGACTGCTCTGCGTTAAGTCACTCAGGCAACCAATAAAAACGGCGACCTAAGGTCGCCGTTTTTGTATCTGTGGTAATAGCATCAGCCCGCTACCAGCAGCTACCAGCCGAGCTCAGACTTCACAAAAGGAATCGTCAGTTTTCGCTTCTCTTTCAACGATGCCTGATCCAGTTGATCAAGTATCTGACACAGCCCTGCCATATCCCGCGGACCGCGGTTCATAATAAACACTGCAACATCATCAAGAAGATCAAAACCACGCTGACGAGCCCGTAGAATCAGAGCCTGTACCTTCTCTTCGTCCGATAGCGTCTCAACCTGGTAGGTGATCCCCCAGCTAAGTCGGGATACGAGATCCGGTAGTTTACCGCCTGCTTGCGACGGTGGAGCACTCGCGCCAATCAGCAAGTGGCTCTGGCGGTCGCGTATGCGGTTGTAGAGGTGAAAAAGCGCTTCTTCCCACTCCGCATCCCCCATGACTTCCTGCAGGTCGTCAATGGCGACCAGAGGCAGCTGATCGACGCCTTCGAGCATTCCCGGACCTATGTCTTTAAGCTCTGTAAGAGGAAGGTACATGCTTTGATGTCCGATCCCTTCTGCGTAATGGCACGCTGCCTGTAGAAGGTGACTGACTCCAGAGCCAGTAGCGCCCCACAGATAAATAAACGGCTCACCGGCGGTCGTCCACTGCCCTTGCAGAGCATCCCGGACCTGCTGGTTCACTCCGGGGTAAAAATTCGCGAACCGGGCGTCATCTCTGAGTGCGACCTGTAGGGTCAGCTGAGATGGCTCGTTGTTACGGACTTCAGCGCTGCCAGACATAGGCGACGCCCTCCTCGTTTGCCGTAATCTTCTTATCGAGTGCCATACTATCAAGCACCTGCGACCAGCTAGAGGTCAAATCAAGCGCAAGAGTGACCTCATCCCGGTCAGACGCCACGACTACAACATCCCTGACGGCGACATTCGCGCTCAGGTACTCGAGCAACGCGCGGTAATCAGCAAAGGTCGTCACACCAGTGACGCGAATCAATTCACTGTTATCTATTCCCGTGAGAGGAATGACCGCGTAGCGCTCTGACAGCTTTTCAGCAATCTCACCTGCGACGCCTGATGCCAGCAATTCAGGAGTGTCGGCCTGTACTGACAGGGAATGATGAATATCTGCGTGATTGATATAGCCAGTGAAACTGAACGAACTACCAAGGGCCATGATACGCCCTGCTACATAGCCATCACTGGAATAACGCGCGGCTGCGGAATTGATGTCTTCTTCAAAAAGTCCCCAGAGACTGGCAACAGGCAGAGCCATCTGATCTTCGAGATCCCAGGCTGGGAACATCCAGGGCAAGCCGCGGCTACGCATGGCATCATCAAATGCTGACTTCCACTGACTTTCTTCTGGCCCAACGACGGTACGCCCATCATCTGAGTTCACCGCCAGCCATATCTGGGTGCGTGGGCGTGAGCTACCCCAGACAGGCGCTGCGGCCCGCTCAAGTAACTTCTGCATCGGCCCGGCCATGAATGTGACGCTGAGCAACAGCTGCTCTTCACTGCCGCGCTCATAACGCAGGCTGCTCATATAACTCTGTGCATTGCCTTGTTCGCCCATTAAAACCGGGTTCTCGAGCACCTGCTCAGTCCCCGAAAGGCGCACTAACATGCGCTGAAAAGCACCGCCGATCGCATCACTGCGGCTTTCTTCTGTCTGATCTGCAACAGGAACCGCAACATCATAGAGGTTATTAACTGTCGCGGCGGAAGCTGAAACGCTTATGCAAAATATTGTTAGGAATGTCAGAAGACGCACTACTATTCCTCAGTCTTTCGTGTCCGCGGCTATTGTGCCACGAAGCCCGCCGATAAACAGTCTGCAGTTTGTTTTTATTTGCGGGATGCAGGATGGCGGACAAATCGTTAGAATACGCGCCTTTCATAAGCCACTACCTGTGACAGACGGCATGAGTGATCAAAAATCCCTGAGCTACAAAGACGCAGGCGTCGATATCGACGCTGGTAACGCACTGGTTGACCGCATCAAAGGCGTCGCCAAACGCACTCGCAGACCGGAGGTCATGGCTGGCCTTGGCGGCTTCGGTGCCCTCTTCGAGCTACCACAGGGCTATCGTCAGCCTGTGCTGGTCTCCGGAACCGATGGCGTGGGCACGAAACTGCGCCTTGCCATGGATCTTAACAAGCATGACACCATCGGTATCGATCTGGTTGCCATGTGTGTGAACGACCTCGTTGTCGCAGGTGCGGAGCCTCTGTTCTTCCTCGACTACTATGCAACCGGCAAACTGAACGTCGACGTGGCCGCTGCTGTGGTCGAAGGCATTGGTGAGGGCTGCGCCCAGGCTGGAGCGTCTCTGGTAGGCGGTGAGACCGCTGAGATGCCAGGCATGTATGAAGGCGAAGACTACGATCTTGCTGGCTTCTGCGTCGGTATCGCCGAAAAAGACGATCTGATTGACGGTACCAAGGTGCAGGCAGGCGATAAGCTGATCGCCCTTGCATCCAGCGGCCCTCACTCAAACGGTTATTCTCTGATCCGTAAGATCATTGAAGTATCCGATGCCGATCTGGCAGCTGACCTCGACGGCCAGCCTGTTGCTGATGCTCTGATGGCGCCAACAAAGATTTACGTTAAATCTCTTCTCAAGTTGATCAATGCTTCAGACGTCCACGCTCTGTCTCATATCACCGGCGGTGGTTTCCAGGAAAACATTCCGCGCGTCCTGCCAGAAGGCACCAAGGCTGTCATTGATACCAATAGCTGGCAATGGCCTGAAGTTTTCACCTGGTTGCAGAGTAACGGCAACGTGGAAACCCGCGAGATGTTCCGAACCTTCAACTGTGGTGTCGGCATGATCATCGCGCTACCAGAAGAGAAAGCAGACGCAGCCATCGCTCTTCTCAACGCCGAAGGTGAACAGTCGTGGATCATCGGTGAAATCCAGGAACTCAATGGCGATGAAGACGCTGTTCAGTTCACAGGAAACCGTGCATGAACGACGTAACGTCACGCTATCCTACTGGAGATGTAGAAAAGCCACGCATCGTTATTCTGATTTCAGGCAGTGGCAGCAATATGCTGACCATTGCCGATCAGGTGTTGAGTGGCGCAATCGATGCAGAAATCGCTGGCGTGATTTGTAACGAACCTGAGGCCGCGGGTGTGCAGAAAGCCCGCGACCGCGACCTGGATGTGAGTGTCATCGATCACCGTGGCTTCACTTCCAGAGAAGAGTTTGACGTCGCTCTGATGCGCACCATCGACGACTACCAACCTGACCTGGTCGTTCTCGCGGGCTTTATGAGAATCCTCACTCCCGATCTTGTGCGCCGCTATGAAGGCCGAATGCTCAATATTCACCCTTCTCTGCTGCCTAAATATCAGGGATTGCACACCCACCGCCGGGCACTCGAAGCTGGCGATGACCTGCATGGCGTCACGGTGCACTTTGTGACTGAAGTACTGGATGACGGCCCCAACGTTATTCAGGCGGTCGTACCGGTAATGGACGGCGATACCGAAGAAACTCTGCGGAAACGCGTCCAGCTTCAAGAGCATATTATTTATCCCATCGCTGTAAAATGGTTCGTCGAAGGCCGACTGGAGATGGTGTCAGGCCTCGCCACCTTCGATGGCAAACCAATGCCAGACACAGGTGTGAAACTGGAAGGATAATCCGAGGTCTCATAAGAGACCTTTCAACGACAGGACGGCACCATGATTCAAGGCCTACTCCGCAAGCAGCTGACCAGCGTACTGGTCGCCGTATGTGCCACCATCACACCTAATTCTGCAATATCAGATGAATCTAAAGCTCAGACTCCCCAAACACTAACGCCTTATTCTGTTGAGTACACAAGTGAGTACCGTATTGGGTGGTTCAGCTTCGATATCGACGCAACACGTACACTGGAACAACGCTCAGAGAACCTTTGGCGGGTAGACTTTGATGCAGAGGCAAGCATTGCATCACTGCGGGAGACCAGTGATTTCATCTATAAAGACAATCAGATTGTACCGGTCAACTACAGCTATCGTGCCTCGGGGATGATCGACGAACCCGACCGCACCCTGCACTTTGTTGCAGATGCCGAAAGCATTGAAGACCTCGAGAAAGACCGGAAGCGTGATGATCACTGGCAGGAAGGTATTCAGGACAACCTGACTTACATGCTGCAAGCTAGCATAGAGGTAGCGAAAGGTAATACAGAGTTCACCTTACCCGTTTTTGAAAAATCAAAAACGAAACCCTTCCGCTTCCGCGTAGTTGGAAAAGAAGAAATTAGAATCAAAGCGGGAACATTCGACGCGATTAAGATCGAGCAGGTACGCGACAGCAAGAAGCGAGAAGTGTATGCCTGGCTAGCCGATGCCCCTGGCTACCCACTGATCCGCTTGCGTGATAAAAAAGACGGTAAGCTCCGCTACCAGATTCAAGCGACTAAAGTACATTACCCGCAGCACAAGGCTGAACTTTCAGACAACAGTGCGCAATAACGAGGCCAAACAATGAGACTCAGCGATGTAGACATCGAACAGAAAATTGCCTCTGGCGATATCATCATCGACCCACCACCCGGGCATGATGCAATTGCTGGAATCAGTGTCGACCTGCGCCTGGATCACCGTTTTCGAGTGTTTAATAACAACTCGGTCACCCACCTGGACCTGTCGGGAGACCGCGATCAGCTCAACCGCGATATAGATCGTATCATGAGCAAAGAGATCGAGATCCCGAAGGATGAAGCCCTCTATATCCACCCCGGCGAGCTGATTCTGGGCGCCACTATGGAGTCTGTCAGTATTCCGGACAACCTCGTTGGCTGGCTCGATGGCCGCTCTTCACTCGCACGCCTCGGCCTGATGGTCCACGTAACCGCTGGCCGGATTGATCCAGGCTGGGAGGGACAGATCGTTCTCGAATTTTATAACAATGGCAAGCTTCCACTCGCGCTCAGGCCCGAAATGGTTATCTGTGCTATGTCATTCGAGACCTTGAGCAGCCCGGCTGAGCGTCCTTATAACAAACGAGAGAATGCAAAATATCGCGGCCAGAAAGGTGCGGTATTTTCACGAATAGCGAAGGATTGATATGAGTAAAACAATTCTGGTCACCGGTGGCGCTGGCTATATTGGAAGCCACACCTGCGTTGAACTGATCGAAGCCGGCTACAATGTGGTCGTGATCGACAACCTGAGTAATAGTTCACCTGAAGCCCTCAATCGTGTAGAAAAAATCACCGGAACAGCGCCTGTTTTCATTGAAGGTGATGTCCGTGATCCAGCGTTGTTAGCAAGTATCTTCAGCCAACACAGCATTGCGGCAGTCATTCACTTCGCTGGCCTGAAGGCCGTTGGGGAAAGCTGCCAGATGCCATTGGCATACTATGACAACAACCTCGGTAGCACTATCACTCTATGCCAGGAAATGGAGAAAGCCGGTGTAAAAAACCTGGTCTTCAGCTCCTCTGCAACCGTGTATGGCGATCCAGAAAAGCTTCCATTAACGGAAGACATGCCCTTGTCGGCGACCAACCCTTATGGACGCTCTAAGCTCATTATTGAAGAGATGCTCCGCGATCTGCCTGAAGCCGACCGCCTCACAGAAACTGAACAACCATGGGCCGTTATTCTGCTCAGGTACTTCAACCCTGTCGGAGCACATAAATCGGGGTTAATTGGCGAAGACCCGAAAGACATTCCCAACAATCTGATGCCTTACATTTCGCAGGTCGCGGTCGGCAGAAGAGAAAAGCTCTCGGTGTTTGGCGACGACTACGACACCATAGACGGCACAGGAGTACGTGATTACATTCACGTCGTGGATCTTGCAAAGGGTCACTTGAAAGCCGTTGACAACTTACTCAGTAGTAAAGCTGTAACTGGCGTAGAAGCGATTAATCTGGGCACAGGCAATGGCACCAGCGTGCTGCAACTTGTGAACACATTCTCTGAAGTCAACGACACGCCCGTACCGTACGAAATAGCCCCACGTCGCCCAGGAGACGTCGCAGCATGCTATGCAAACGCGACCAAGGCGAAGCAGATACTTCAATGGGAAACTGAGCTCGACATCGCCGCAATGGTAAAAGACACCTGGCACTGGCAGAGCTCCAACCCTAACGGATACTCTGAGTCGTAAAAACTCTATAAAAATCATAATTTTGCGCATTATTGTATTGACAGAAAAAAAGATCCTGACATAATGCGCACCACTTGCTTGATGTTCCCCGATAGCTCAGTCGGTAGAGCAGTAGACTGTTAATCTATTGGTCGCTGGTTCAAGTCCAGCTCGGGGAGCCACTTCTTTTTCCAAGGTCGGCGGCATGGTACAAGGACACGCGATTGACAGCTCCCTGCAGCCAGCGTCACTCTCTCGAAAATCTTTCCTGATACACAGCACTACCGTCCTTCTCGGGCTATTTATTTGTGCTTCGCTTATCACATCGGGTTCAGCCCTCTTTACCGGATTAAATCTAAAAGCACCTCAGTTTCTGAACGTGCTGTTTGGATCACTGATAGGCTATCTTATTTCGAGCGTTACTCTCCATAACCTGGGCAGATTCCCCGGGAATAGACCGCTGTCTTATATGATCCCGGTGCTTACGGTTTCTCTGCTATCTATTACTGCAGTTATCATATTCACGCGCATCGATTATTCACGCTCAGTTTTACTTCTGTCCTTGTGTGTAGTTCCAATCGTTACATATTCCGAATTCAAGCTCAGACAGCACTTGCAAACTGGACGCTATGCAGTTATTCCATTTGGGTTCTACCAGGAATTAATCAGGCTGAATCCATCCAAGTTCTATGCACTTGAAAAGCCATCGTTTACCGCCCCTGACACGATCGGCATCATTGTGGATAGCAATGAGCAGCTGCCTGCAGAATGGCAGCAATTCATTGCAGAAGAGCTCTCAAAAGACACTCCCGTAATGGATTCAGTAGCTGCCTACGAATCAATTTCAGGAAAAAGCCCTCTCGACCACTACGGCGAGCTTGCAGGACATGAGCTCCTGCCCTCGCAAGCTTACCTGACTGCGAAGCGTTTGCTTGAGTCGTCTCTCATACTAGCCACTTCACCTGTTACCGTGCCTTTCATCATCATAGTAGCCATAGCGGTAAAGTTAGAATCAAAGGGGCCAGCCTTCTTTGTACAGCGTAGAGTAGGCAAAGGTGGTCGTGAGTTCAGCATGTATAAAATCCGTAGTATGCGTACTGATTCTGAAGCGAACGGTGCTCAGTTCGCGGGCGAGGATGACCCACGAATTACACGTATAGGTAAATTTATACGAAAAATGCGGATTGATGAGCTGCCGCAGTTCCTGAATATTCTCAAAGGCGATATGGCCCTGATTGGCCCGCGCCCGGAGCAGGCTGCTTTCGTTAAGGAATTTGAAAAAGTTATTCCACTCTACAGCTTCCGACACATCGTCCGCCCCGGGATCACAGGATGGGCACAAGTCACACATGGCTACGCTGCCGATGAAGACGAGACACGGGAAAAACTTGCTCACGATTTTTACTATGTAAAAAACCTAAGCATTTGGCTGGACCTAGACATCGTCTTCAAGACGATAAAGACGATGTTGACCGGGTTTGGTGCCAGATGAGCCTCACGGTAACAAAGGGTGAAGAGCTTGTATCTATCATAATGCCAACCTACAACGCATCCAGCACAATTGAAGAATCTGTAAGATCCGTAATCAACCAAACTTATCAAAACTGGGAACTGTTAATTACCGACGATGCTTCCAGCGATAATACCACGCAGCTAATAGCCAACTTCGAAGATCCGCGAATTAAACTTGCCGTATCGAAAAAAAATTACGGAGCAGGGGTATCAAGAAACAACAGCATTGCTCGTGCCACCGGGCGCTATATAGCATTTCTTGACTCGGATGATCTTTGGGGGAAGGAAAAGCTATCAAAACAAATAAGTATTATGCAGCAGTACAACTACGCCTTTACATATACTTACTACCAAAAGTTTACATCAGAGAAATACGGTTCAGTAGTAAAAGCTCCTCCTATCGTTACTTATGACAAATTATTGGACTCAAACTGCATAGGGTGCCTCACGGCGGTATATGACCAATATATACTTGGCAAACATTACATGCCGACGATTAGGATGCGTCAAGATATGGCATTGTGGTTAACTCTACTGACACACATAGATCGTGCGTACTGCATCACTGAAAGCCTAGCCTACTACCGAACAGATACAGGGATGACAAAAAACAAGCTTTCAGCAGCGAGAGCACAGTGGGACTTATATACAAAAACCGTAGGCCTTTCGAAAAAACAAAGTTTAAGCCGAATGTTAAAGTATTCTGTTCATGGATTAATAAAAAAATTAAAGTAGTTTACCTCTAAAAATTTTTAGAAGGACATATAATGCCAATTTCGCGTCTATGCGTCGAATATTTTTAATCCAGAATAAAACAAATACCGCAATATAAACTCTGCTACCAAAAATATATTTAAAAGCAATAGCTCTGGATAACAATGATTCAAATGTGTCAATCTTGATCCCGCTGCTAATGGGAGGATGCGAACATATTGTCACAGGTTTGTATTTTAAGACTCCTCCATTAGCGAGAATTTTAGAAAGGAAAACAGGTTCATCACAACTTGGGTACTTAGCTCCTGCTCCCAACTCCTCTGGAAACAAAATTTCATATTTAATCAAGAATGCTCTATCACATGCAATTTCAATAGTACCAACCGATAAAATAGAAAACCTACTATGAGTAAATTCATAATTTTTAAAGTCTTTAGTATAGCCCTCAGCGGTTGACGATATTCTGAAAGTACAGGCGTCACACCCGACCATACTGCGAAGAAGAATACTAGTGACATTATCTTCGTATACGACGTCATCGTCACAAAATAAAACATAGTCCGAAGATGAATATTTAATTGCTAGATTTCTACTTTTTGTAACTCCATATTCATTCTGTTGAATATATTGAACATCATCTCTATCAGACAAATATTCTTTAACGTACCGAAAACTATTGGGATCCTGAGTTTGATGGACGATTATAATATTTCGATTTGAACAGAATCCCGGAAGGTTCTTCAATAATCCATCAATTCTCTCTTCAAAAGTAGAAAATAAAAAGTCTATAGAAGCCAAAGAATGTTTACCTCCGAATTACTAGATACGTCAATACAAATAAAGCTCTGAGTGGCCCGTGACATCGGAATGCAGATATGGACAATGATAATTTTCTAAGCAAACCGATACTAGCACCCGAGCCACTTTCTCCAAGCATATACTCGGCGTCAGAAAAGCTTTTTATATATGACGACTCACCTAACAATAAAGTTACCTTCCCATTCTTTTGCTTTTCGGACAACATTCTTGAGATACTACTATCTAATACACGATACCTTAGTAAAACCTCTTTAACGTTACCCATAGGCTTCCCTAAATTAGATAGCCTGAGCCAAAGCTCATAATCCTCACAGGCGATAGCGTCCTTAGAATAATACAGATCTTCACCGAGCAGTTCTCGATCAAAAACTACAGACGGGTGACAAAGGGACGCACCGAAATCTAAGAGGTACTTCGTGAACACTCTGCTCCCAGGTACAACTCTACGTCCCAAGACTACACTATCTGAGTCTATATACTCATAGCTACTTCCAACAACAGCAAGCCTGCGACGCTTCATATGCTTAATTTGCTTCTCCAGTCGATCTGGCAGTGATACATCATCAGCATCCATTCTCGCGATATACCGATATTTGGCAAGCTGTATTCCTTCGTTCAATGTAGCGATCAAACCTCTATTTTCCCTAGATATAACCTTCATACGTATATCATTAAATGACTCGAGAACGGCAAGAGAGCCGTCAGTAGAACCATCATCTATACAGATTAATTCAATATCTCTGTAAGTTTGACTTAATATACTTTCAACGGCTTGACATAGATACTTCCCACCATTATAGACAGGGAGTATAACAGACACACTCATAAACCACCGGTATAAATAATACTATTATAGGGTAAGTAAACATCACTTGTTAAGATGTATCTAATCCACCAGAAGGACACATAAGATGCGATCGCCATCAGTGCGAAAACCCTAGTATAAGGTGAAAGTATTGACATAGTGTAGGATATCAAAATGATATATGCCACATTAAAAATAATAACAAGACGTTCAGAGAAAACATAATAGTTCATAAAAATCAAACTAGTAAGCAGGGCAAGAAACCCTAGATTGAAGAATATTGAAAAGTAATTAAATCTTCTATTGAAGTAATTTATATAACAAGAGAAAAATACAAGTACAAAAACCTTTTCAACAATAGATATACTAAACCCACGGCCCTGGTCAGCCCAGGTATCTCCAAATAGATAAGATTTGATTGGGGAGGCCAAACCTATTACCTTAAGCGGTGCCTCAATAATAGAGAATAGATACTCCATCCATGGAGACATTCCTAGAATCAACGAAGTCAAAGCCAAAGTCCACAAAAACTTCAAACTAAAATGACGATTAAGAAGAAAATACAAAGGAAAAAGAACGACTGCACTGATATGAAAAAAACAAGCTAATAATATCAATATAAAGTAAAGTTTCGCTCTCTTCTCCACTATATACTTTAACGCATAGAAGAATATCGCTATCGCTAATCCCTGCCGTAGGAACATAAAATCAAGCTGTAAGTAACTAAATCTCAAGTACAATAGCAAAGCAACTGATACAAACGGCGTATAAATCAAAAATCCTTTATAGAAAAGAAACACATTCATTAAAGCGAATATAAAAAATATCCACCACAATTCTCCTCCAACAGAAACAACTATATTGTTTACTACTAAATACCCTATTTCCATTCGCCCAGACGTATCAAATATGCCCGCTCTAGACGATATTTGCGCATCAAAAACCTGCTGATAGCCCATCCAGTCATTACCTGTCTGGTACCTAGTACCAGAAAAAACAACCAAGCATAAAACAATAGGAAAAAAATAGATTGCATTACGTCTCTTGAATATCGAGAGTACTGAAAATAATATGACAAAGAAAAGAATCGAAAAATATTCCATGTACTAATCCAGTAAAAATCGTCTGATCATCCGCTAGAATCCTCTCGATATAATATTAAAAGAGAAAACAGAAAATAAACCGAACCAGCTAAAGAAAGAAATATCACCCATAACAACTCATAGCGAATTTCCAGTAAGAGCGTAACACTCAGTGGCATCACCAATATTAGCGATCGCATCAACGATTTCCAAGGAAACACTATCGGTAGCAACTTTCTCATACTTAAAAATAACAATATAAAAACCAACAATGATGATAAGAACACTATTAGCGGAACAAAAAACATTTCTGATTGAAAATTAAAGATACTTAGTGAGAAAACTAAAGCAGCAGCACCGGCAGCATAAGGAAATATTGCACCCTTTGTATTAACCTCGGATTGCGATACTAAATAAATGACATTCGACGAGGCCCTAAATAATTCAAACCCGGCAGCAATCTTTAGATATAAGCCAAGATGATGGAATTTACTGTCTACTAGCAATATAAGTATGTAGTCGCTAAAAAACACTATAAAGCCAAATAATAAAAAGTAGTATCCTAAAAGTTTTGAAATTATAGAATTCGTATGCAGTAAACGCACTTCACGATCCGCTGCTGAAATACTACTATAGTAACCAGGTAAATAGTACTGAGTGAGAAAACCTTCGAAGGCATTAAAAATGGAAGCAGAGACAGCGAAGGCGACAGACACACCAGCAACAACTTCAAGACTATATGACTCCGCAATAAGCAACCGAAAAGAGCTATTATTCACCCATTGAAGTAGCAGAACCAGAGATATAGGAATAACAAAGGCAATAAGACCTTTAAAGTCTACGCCCATCAAGAAACCTTTGAGACTAACACCTGATTCCGTCATTATAATTAACTTATTATAAGAAAAATACAGGACAGACAGCTGGCCAATAGATATTCCAATTAACCAACCTATAGCACCAAGCTCAGTAGCTTCTGTAAAAGTAAAAGCCAGCGCTACGCCAGCAACAGAATAAACAACAGTGTAACCAACAAAAGCAACCCGAAACTTCAATATATTCACCGCATTGATAAAAGCTAATGCAGTGCCCGCAAAAAGTGAAAGTAAGATAACAGGAAAAAAGTAATAAAAACTAAAATTCTTGGATATTTCTGAAAGAAAGAAAAACGGAAGCATGACAGTCGTCGCAACTAAAATCAAGATAGTGCGAGCTAAGAAAAGTGCTTTTGTGGCAGAGGCCAAACTACCAGCATCTTTGTAATTATATAAGAAACGATTATAGTACTGACCTACCCCATTTAAAAATAGAAAATTAACGAATGTGAGCAGCGATAGTAGTATGTAATACCGCCCTACTTCTGAAACATCCAACTGATACGTCAGAAGCCTGAGAGCGACAAACGCGACCATTATCTGTATTATTTTTCCTGTTGCAACTATTAGCAGGTCACGATCTATTCTATTAAAATTTAAGCTCATAACCTAAGCCAGCTGTCGGGAACTATATCTCTATCACTAAGGGAGTTACTTCTGAACCATTGCCTTGGGCATATGACTATTTTTTTGGAGTTCTGATTTAACCATGCCCCCCACCAACTGAACGTACTATTTGCGATTATATTGTGACTACAAAGGCTCATTAGGTACAGGTCTACTTCAGGTGATGTATCATTCCCCTCCACAAAAAATACATTATCCAATTCAATATTATTCCGACACCATTCAATATCATCAGAAAAAACAAATATTCTTAAATGGGAGTTACCAACTCGATTTCGAATTATAGATACTGATTCATATATATAATTCAAACCACATAGGCCATGTACCTTATTAGCTTCACCATTTGTAACATAGTCACCTCTGCGAACATGCAATGATGCAGATTCCTGACCAACTATTTCGTTAACAATATGCCCACAACATTCTTTCTGAAGCTGACCGATCTGAAGGTCTTTGAGTAAAACATCCCTTATTGATGAGAAGTATTTCTCTGATTGAAAGTACCCATACAGAACCGCATCCGCGCCCATTGATATAACACCAGGGTCATATTCAATTGATTCTTCAATATAAACATTCTTCCTCAGGTTAAGTTTCTTAAGATTAGATTGTACCTTAATACTATTAATAATCTTATATAGTTTTCCTGGTCTACTATATAAGCTGCCACCAATTGAATAACTACTAAGTCTAAAAGGATGAACGTCATAGAATTGGTACAATGAAGCGTCAATTCTTAATGGAACGTCGTATTTAAGGGAAAGAGCTCTTCCTACTGAATACTGAAATAGTTGATTTCCCAACCCTCCATTGAGTTTAATAGTAATCACTAGTGCTCCTCCAAGCATTTGAGTATCAGCTCAGGTAGCCGCTGAGCCTCAAACGGACTAGACCTTTCCGAATTCAAGAAGCTCTCGATTTCACGCTGACGACTGTAGAATTCATCTGATGAAGCCACGATAAGATAATCATATAAATCATGATATGAAGTGAAATCTCTAAAATCTATGTAACAACCCTCCGGAATGTAATCAGCCACATTCGGCGCACCATAATAAATGGGAACACAACCAGCCATTAGAGAATCAAATAACTTCTCTGATATATAACCCGGATATCCCGAGGCATTCTCGAAACAAATACTGTACCGATAATTTCTTAAAGTTTGATTTTTTGATTCAACCATACCCTTATAAGAGGGATATGACTTCTTCATAAAATTAGTAAATGGAGCTAGTTTATTCAATACTCTACTTCTCAATCTACCGTCGTTAGGAAATTGATCCCAACCAACTCCATACAAATCGAAATCTTCCGCTGCATTGTTCTCAAACCAAGCTATAGCCTTCAGTCTCTCAGAATAAAGTTCCCGAGGATGTTCAGTCATCTTATTTGCTGAAATCAAAGTACATAGCTTTCTATCAGTGAAGCCGGGGTAATTTCTGAAGTTGTATGGGCGATTCAGTTTGTGAGTATAATTAAACTTCCTGAAATTACGCTTCTCTAGATAGTCGTCGTTCCAAGAAAACACATAATCAAACTGATCAAAAACGGGTGACGGCGTATTTTCTGGTTTTATTATTTCATTTTCAAAAAGACATAATATGTTTATAGCTGAAGGATTTTCAATTCCCGTTGCCGGGTAGTCAAAGTATATTACCAGTTCAGAATCTGAAGGCCGATTAATATCACAAGTTGAAAGCTCATATCCTTTCGCTTTTAATCTCTCTTTTAAGAGCCATATGGAATAGCCATAGTCATCCCTATTGACCGCACAGTCATTAATGTCAAATATTTTATTATTCAGATGGTAATCAACTACCAAACTAGCCTTTTTATACATTTTCAGTAATTCTTTTAAATATTAATCTAGCGTCCGTTGGGCTATAGGTCCACCATTCAGATTTTTCAATACTAGCGATACGATCATTTGAGAACCGGTATTTAATTACCCTAGCAGGAGCCCCTACAACGACGGCATAACGAGGAACACTTTTAGTAACAACACTATTAGCACCGATTACAGCTCCTCGCCCAATAACAACACCTCTCAATACAATAGAATCAGCCCCAATCCATACATCCTCCTCGATGATGAGGTCTTCCTTTGTCAGCTCATCATAAGCACTCTCATAGAATAACGAATTTGTGCTTATTCTTGTAATATCATGCTCACCCTGACCAATTGATACACCATTAGCAATTGAGACATAGGAACCGATGTTAGCTCTGGTCACGTTACAATATTTCCCGATGTATACGTATGAACCTATAGTACTCGCCGGGTCAATTGCGGTACCAACCTTAACTTGTGATCCCGTACCAATAACAACGCTACGATGTACTGCAGAGGATTCTACTAGCACGTCCTTACGAAATATATTTACAACACTGTTCACAGTATTCGCAACTATCTTTCGTAAGCCTAAAAATATCCTGTCTACAGTATCCATATCTTAGCCTTGTGCAATCATTGATAAAAGGTACGCTGAGCTTTGGTTATGCCACCCTTTATCAGGCTTTAGTATTCGAAACTAGCGTTTGGTTAAAGCCACGCAATACACCGAAGATTTCCAAGCTGCTCCGATGCCCGCAACCCTACAAAAATTGTTCAAAATAGAATATTCAAAAACATGACAGGGCTTGCGTTGAACTATTCGCGAAAATCATCCTGATGCTCTAAAAACCACTCATACGTACTGGCTAAACCTTCTTTCAGCTCGATATTGTACGTCCAACCCAGTTTCTTAAGCGTATCCACATTCATCAGTTTGCGCGGTGCACCATCGGGCTTGGTCGTATCAAAGGTAATTTTACCTTTATACCCAACCACCTCGGCCATGGTGTGTGCCATCTCAGAGATAGTGCAGTCCACACCCGTACCCACATTAATATGCGACAGCATAGGCTCAGTGCATGACTGATAGATTTCATCACTCACGTTCGCCACAAAGATACTGGCCGCAGCCATATCGTCCACGTGCAAAAACTCTCGCATTGGTTTGCCAGTGCCCCACACCACGACTTCGGGCACATCATTGAGCTTGGCTTCATGAAAGCGACGCATTAACGCAGGAATAACGTGGGAGTTATCCGGGTGGAAGTTATCGTTTTCACCGTACAGGTTCGTTGGCATCACGCTACGGTAGTTACGACCATACTGACGGTTGTAGCTTTCGCAGAGTTTAATACCAGCAATCTTGGCGATTGCGTACGGTTCGTTGGTCGGCTCCAGAGTGCCAGTAAGCAACGCGCTCTCGGACATTGGCTGCTCGGCCAACTTAGGATAGATACAGGATGACCCCAGGAACAACAGATCATTCACTCCCGCCAGGTGCGCTGATTGAATGATATTGCATTCGATCATGAGGTTTTCGTATATGAACTCCGCTGGATAGGTATTATTGGCAATAATGCCCCCTACCTTAGCCGCAGCCAAATATACTTGGTCAATATTCTCTTTTTCAAAGAATGCCTGGACCTCTGCCTGATTCAGAAGATTGAGCTGAATGCGGTCTCGCACAATCAGCTCAACGTCTGTTTGCTCTGACAACTGACGAACGATGGCTGATCCCACCATTCCCTTGTGGCCAGCAACGAATATGCGCTTCATAGCTCTATCTATCTCCTTGCCTGAGGCTTAGCTTTCAATCGCAACAGCGACATCAAAACCATGCTCTTTCAGGAGTGCATGCTGCTTTGCTTTCTGCAGGTCCGACTGAACCATCTCAGCGCACATTTCTTCAACGGTGATTTCTGGCGTCCACCCCAACTTGTTCTTAGCATTGGTAGGATCACCAAGCAGGGTTTCTACTTCTGCTGGGCGGAAGTATTTAGGGTCAACGCGAACGATGGTGTCACCGACGTTCAGAGCTTTAGCATTGTCGCCTTCAATCGCTTCAACAATGGCAATTTCTTCAACACCTTCGCCTTCGAAGCGCAGTGTAATACCCAGCTCTTTAGCGGACAGGCGAACAAATTCACGAACAGAAATCTGCTTACCCGTAGCGATTACAAAATCCTCTGCGGTGTCCTGCTGCAGCATCATCCATTGCATACGTACGTAGTCTTTAGCATGGCCCCAGTCACGGAGCGCATCCATGTTGCCAAGATACAGACACTTCTCGAGACCTTGAGAGATGTTAGCCAGCGCGCGGGTAATCTTACGGGTAACGAAGGTTTCGCCACGACGTGGAGATTCGTGGTTAAACAGAATACCGTTACAGGCGTACATACCGTATGACTCGCGGTAGTTTACGGTAATCCAGTACGCGTACATTTTTGCAACGGCGTATGGAGAACGCGGGTAAAAAGGCGTGGTCTCTTTCTGAGGGATTTCCTGCACCAGACCATACAGCTCAGAAGTGGATGCCTGATAGAAGCGTGTTTTCTTCTCAAGCCCTAAGAAACGAATCGCTTCAAGCAGACGCAGCGTCCCCATAGCATCGACGTCAGCCGTGTATTCCGGCGACTCAAAGGAAACAGCAACGTGGGACTGTGCGCCCAGGTTGTATACTTCATCTGGCTGAACTTCACGAAGAATACGAGTTAAGTTAGACGTATCCGTCAGGTCACCATAGTGCAGGTGAAAGTTAACGTTTTCTTCGTGCGGGTCCTGATAGATGTGATCAACACGCTCTGTGTTAAACAGTGAGGCACGACGTTTGATACCGTGGACCTCATATCCCTTTTCCAGAAGAAATTCTGCTAAGTAAGAGCCGTCTTGGCCGGTAACGCCGGTGATGAGTGCAACTTTTTTATCCGTCATTTTTCTTTCCACAACTAAATTCTTTTAGGCCACTTCGCCTGCTATCGTTTCAAGTGCACACCCACTATGTGCAGCTTCAGTAATGGGCCTGCCAATCACCATATAATCCACGCCAGCGTCAACCGCCTGCTTCGGCGTCATAACGCGTTTCTGGTCGCCCACATCAGAACCATCCGGTCTTATCCCTGGCGTGACAGTGAGAAATTCTGGACCGCACACATCCCGGATTAGAGCAACCTCACGAGCCGAACAGACCACACCATCCAGCCCAGATAATTGAGTAAGCTTCGCTAATCGCTCAACTTGCTTCATCGGCTCGACATCCAAGCCTACTCCTGCAAGATCACTTTGCTCCATTGAGGTAAGGACGGTCACACCTATCAGTAGTGGCTTGTGCGATTTCTTTTCAAGTTCGTTGCGGGCGGCTTCCATCATCCGTTGGCCACCAGAGGCATGAACATTGACCATCCAGACCCCTAGGTCGGCAGCAACCCCAACGGCTTTGGCGCAGGTATTCGGGATGTCGTGAAACTTAAGGTCGAGAAATACTTCGTAATTTCGCTTATGAAGCTCTTCCAGGATGGCAGGACCGGTTGCGGTATAGAGCTCCTTACCTACTTTGACGCGGCACAAAGATGGATCGAGCTGATCTGCCATCGACAATGCCTGTTTCATATCGGGGAAGTCGAGCGCGACAACAATAGGTGAGGTTGTGGTCATATATCTGGCTTTTTCTGAACAGGCGACGGTACGAATGGCCTAATGCTTGCCCAGTCCTTACAACTTGGGCAGCGCCAATGTGGCTCCTTCGCCTTAAATCCGCAATTAGAACAGACGAATTTTGGTTCGACTGCAACGATGCCGCGGAGAATATCATAGAGCTGTAACAACTGCGACTTGTCGAGCTGCTGACGCTGCGTAACAACGAGCTCAGCAAGTGCCAGGAACCCTTGATTCGAGGGACGCAGCCTGAGTTCATCAAGAATCCTGCTTACTGCCTCTTCGGGGGCCCCCTGTGTAACAACAACCCCCATGGACGCCATGAGGGCGGGCACGTACCCGGTCCTGGCCCACTGGTCATGAAGATGCGTTTTCAGACCTTCTTTATCACCACTGATACTGAAAGCTTCTGTCATTCGCTCAACAACACTGACAACGCTGCTCTCGTCGATTTCTGCCGCCTTCAGATAGCAGCGCACAGCTTCCCGATACTCGTTCTGGCCAAACGCAAGATCTCCCTGAACGACGTAAGCACGAGCACAGGCCGAGTCTATTTTAAGTGCTTGCTTACAGAGCTGCTGAACCTCAAGGAAATCGGACTTTTTGAGTGCTCTCTCCGCCAGTTCACAAACAGCGTGGGACACTCGGCGACTGAGACGGGCAGTCGTGGGCAACTTTTTATCCTTATAAAGCTCAAGGATATTGCTCCACTCTCCTTCCTCTTCAAGGAGTTCGATCAAAAGAGTCGCCGCCCGATCTGAATTGCGCCCTTTTGCAGCGAGTAGCTCACGCAATATGCGCTCCGCTCGATCAAGCAACCCAGCGGCTGAATAATCACAGGCCAATTCAAACTGAATCGCGTAGAGGGCACTACGCTCCAGATCCGCACGGGCAAAAAGTTTCTGATGAAGGTGCATGGCCCGGTCGAGTTCGCCTTTATCACGAAGGCTCTTACCAAGCTTCAGAAGCAAGTCGATAGACTCATCGTCCATCTGGTCTATTTTTATAAGCTTTTCGAGAGCGGCATCGTTGCTCTCGGCAAGCAAGTAATCAACGGAGGGAATCCAGTCCGGGTAATTTACTTTCTTACCTTGTTGCGCATAGCGATAACCAAGCGTCCAACCCAGCGCCACTGCTGCGAGTAGAAGGATATAAAGGAGTGCCGTGTCGAACAGTTCAGCAGACAGCATGATTGGTGTGTACTTCGTATAGATTCAGAGTTTGGGCCAGCAATAGCTGGTTAAGTACAGCAGGCGTAGAAGTCACACCGCCATACTATCATTCACCTGATCCCTGAGCTCCTTTCCGGGTTTGAAATGCGGTACAAACTTCCCTTGCAGCTCGACAGTCTCACCAGTCTTAGGATTGCGACCAACCCGCGGCGCTCGATAGTGAAGCGAGAAACTGCCAAAGCCCCGTATTTCAATACGGTCTCCAGAAGACAATGTCTGGGACATATGATCCAACAACGTCTTGACCGCCAGTTCAACATCTTTCGCCGACAACTGCGGTTGACGACTGACGATTCTCTCTATTAACTCGGATTTCGTCACTGCATTCCCTCCTTGAGAACGAAGCTTTTAGATAATTCCAGTTAAATCATGCAGTTAGCTTATGGAATTTGCAAGTCGCAAGCTCAAGAAACAGTCAATTGTGAGCAATCCAAGGTATTCAGGCACAAAAAAACCCGCCGGAGCGGGTTTCTTTAGCACGGGGTGAAGGATTACTCCTTACCGCGAAGCTGCTCTTTCAGCAAGTCACCAATAGTGGTAGGACCAGTCATTTCAGCTTCTGCTTTAGCACGCTGCTCTTTCAGAGCCTCTTTATCAGCTACTGAATCTTTTGCCTTAACAGACAGGCTGATAGTGCGGTTCTTGCGATCAACAGAGGTGATTGCAGCTTCAACGCTGTCGCCTTCGTTCAGAGCATTACGCGCGTCTTCAACTTTGTCCTGGCTGATTTCTGAAGCACGCAGAGTTGCTTCAACACCTTCAGCAATTTCAACAGTTGCTGCTTTAGCGTCAACTGCAATCACTTTACCAGTAACGATAGTGCCCTTGTCGTTTTCAGCTACAAACTCAGAGAATGGATCGCTTTCAAGCTGTTTCACACCCAGAGAGATACGCTCACGCTCTGGATCGATAGACAGGATAACGGTTTCCAGCTCATCGCCTTTCTTGTAGTTGCGAACTGCGTCTTCGCCAGTGTCGTTCCAAGAGATATCAGACAGGTGAACCAGACCGTCAATACCACCGTCCAGACCGATGAAGATACCGAAGTCAGTGATTGACTTGATCTTGCCAGAAATCTTATCGCCTTTGTTGAACTTAGTACCAAACTCTTCCCATGGGTTCATGGTGCACTGCTTGATACCCAGAGAAATACGACGACGCTCTTCGTCGATGTCCAGAATCATCACTTCAACTTCGTCGCCAACCTGAACGACTTTGCTTGGGTGAATGTTCTTGTTAGTCCAATCCATTTCAGAAACGTGAACCAGACCTTCAACACCTTCTTCCAGCTCAGCGAAGCAGCCGTAGTCAGTCAGGTTAGTAACGCGTGCTTTAACACGGGCGTTTTCTGGGTAACGGTCGTTGATGTTAACCCATGGATCATCACCCAGCTGCTTCAGACCCAGAGATACTCGGTTACGCTCACGGTCGAACTTCAGTACTTTAACGTCGATCTCGTCACCAACAGCAACGATTTCGCTTGGGTGCTTGATGCGCTTCCACGCCATGTCAGTGATATGCAGCAGACCGTCAACACCGCCCAGATCTACGAACGCGCCGTAGTCGGTCAGATTCTTAACGATACCTTTAACAGACTGACCTTCCTGCAGGTTAGCCAGCAGCTCTTCACGTTCCTGGCTGTTAGCAGCTTCCAGAACGGCACGACGTGAAACAACAACGTTGTTACGCTTAGCGTCGAGCTTGATCACTTTGAATTCGAGTTCCTTGCCTTCCAGGTGCGCGGTATCGCGTACTGGACGAACGTCAACCAGAGAACCTGGCAGGAACGCACGGATGTTCTTCAGTTCAACAGTGAAGCCACCTTTGACCTTACCGTTGATAACACCAGTAACCATTTCATCAGCTTCGAAGGCTTTTTCCAGCTCTTTCCAGCTCTCAGCGCGCTTAGCTTTTTCACGAGACAGTTTAGTTTCACCGAAGCCATCTTCTACAGCTTCCAGTGAGACGAAGGTTTCGTCGCCAACAGCAACTTCCAGTTCGCCTTTTTCGTTCAGGAACTGGCTGCGCGGAATAACAGCTTCCGACTTCAGGCCTGAGTTAACCGTCACCCAATCGCTGTCGATATCAACAACGGTACCAGCAACGATTGAACCTGGCTGCATGTCCAGTTCTTTAAGGGATTCTTCAAATAGATCAGCAAAGCTTTCGCTCATGTATATACACCTGTCTCATAAAACGCGCTGCTATCCGCCATCGGATAAACAGTAAGCGCTGACCAGACTGCCAGCATCTGGGGTTAGTTAATAATAAAACTCTCCGTACCGACTTCCTTCGGGAAGCTGGCAGATACAGAGGTTTTAATCTCAGATCAGTCCTGCTTGGCGGACCAGCGAAAGGATCTCTTCACGCACTTCTTCGATAGAAAGAGAGGTACTGTCGATCACTGTCGCGTCACTCGCTGGGCGCAACGGAGCGACAGCTCTGTTGCTATCACGCTCATCACGAACCCGGATGTCTTCGATAAGGGCGGGCAAACTAGCATCAATGCCCTTCTCAGTCAACTGTTTATAGCGACGTTGACCGCGCTCTTCGGCGGAGGCTGTGAGGAAGACTTTGATCTGGGCATCAGCGAATACGACAGTACCCATGTCCCGACCGTCCGCGATCAGCCCCGGTGCCTGACGAAAGTCACGCTGACGCTGCAGGAGTGCTTCACGGACTTTTGGCAACGCAGCAACTTGCGAAGCAAGACTACCCACCTCCTCAGTCCGGATCGTCGTGGTGACATCATCCCCTTCGAGAATAACCTGCACACCGGACCCAGTTGGGATGAATCGCACATCAAGGTTGGCCGCCACGTCAGCAACCAGCTCTTCGCTATCCAGAGCGATGCCTCTGCGATCTGAAGCCAGTCCGGTAATTCGGTACAGAGCACCACTATCGAGGAGGTGCCAACCCAAAGCTTCGGCAAGAATCGCACAGACAGTGCCTTTGCCCGCTCCAGATGGACCATCAACCGTGATCACCACCGGTAACGCCTGTGGATTACTCACAATCACCACCTTCAACCACCAACTCCAGGCCGGCCGTCGTCGACAGTTCAACAAAGCTCGGGAAAGACGTCGCCACATTGGCACAGTCACGCACCACAATCGGCGCGGAACCACGCAGCGACGCCATGGCGAAACTCATAGCAATTCGATGGTCATGCTGACTATCAATCTCGCCGCCGCCGAAACTACCTTCAGAGCCAAAGCCCTGAATAACAGCCCCATCTTCTGTGCCGACTGCATTTACGCCCAGTGTTACCAGACCATCAACCATCGCCTGGATACGATCGCTCTCTTTTACGCGCAGCTCTTCTGCACCGGTCAGTACGGTTTCGCCGTCGGCACAGGCAGCAGCAATAAAGATCGCTGGGAATTCATCAATCGCCAAAGGCACCTGATCTTCAGGGATATGAATGCCTTTCAGTTGAGCTGAACGGATGCGGATATCAGCAACGGGCTCGCCGCCGACTTCACGTTCATTCAGAACATCGATATTACCGCCCATAGCTCGCAGAATATTAATCACTCCTACACGCGTTGGATTAATACCCACGTGCTCCAGCGTAATATCAGAACCCGGCATGATACTCGCGCCCACCATAAAAAAGGCCGCCGAAGAGATATCAGAAGGCACGTCAATTTCAGTTGCCGTGAGTTCGCCACCAGAGCGCAGCGTCACTTTGTTGCCTTCAGTGATAACGTCATAACCAAAGCCACGCAACATACGCTCGGTATGGTCGCGAGTCGGTGCAGGCTCAGTAACGGAGGTTTCACCCTCGGCATACAGTCCCGCCAGCAATACACAACTTTTGACCTGAGCACTGGCCATTGGCAAATCATAGTGAATGCCTTTCAGGTCACTACCGCCTTTAACTTTCAAAGGTGGTCGACCGCCTTCAGCAGTATCAACAATAGCCCCCATCAGAGCTAGAGGATCAGCAACGCGCCCCATAGGGCGTTTAGAGAGAGACTCATCACCACTCATCTCAACATCGAAAGATTGCCCGGCCATCAGACCTGCGAGCAGGCGCATTGACGTCCCTGAGTTGCCAAGATAGAGCGCGTTAGGCGGAGATTGGAGACCGTGTAGCCCGACACCGTGAATCGTCACTCGACCGCGATGTGGGCCTTCGATCACTACGCCCATATCGCGGAACGCCTGCAGCGTTGCCAGGCTATCTTCACCTTCAAGGAAGCCCGTCACTTCAGTCGTACCATTCGCCAGTGAACCCAGCATGATTGAACGGTGTGAAATGGACTTGTCTCCCGGCACCCGGAAGCTACCCGACAGAGCTTTGCCTGGATTAGCGATGTAAGAAATAGAAGCTGTTTTCATAGGTTCAACATAGGCCCGGCGGGCAAGTATTTTAGAAAAATGGTCTCGAGCTGCTTTCGCACGGGTCAGCACCCCCATCAAAGTGGTGGCATCGCCCTGTTCAACCGCAGCTCGTAAAGAAGACAGGTCGTGACTGAAGAGGTCCAGCGTCTTCAGCAAGTGGTCTTTGTTGGCAGCAAAAATATCGCGCCACATGACCGGGCTACTGGCAGCAATTCGGGTAAAATCACGAAAGCCGCCCGCAGCGTAATTAAAAATCTCTTTGTTCTCGTGACTGTTCGCCAGAGTATCAACCAGCGAATAGGCCAGAAGATGCGGCAGGTGACTGGTCGCAGCCAGTACTTCATCGTGATGATCTACCGACATATGCTCAAGGTCGGCACCGACAGCCTGCCAGGCGCTGCGCACCAATGCCAGTGCGTTTTTATCTGTATGATCCTGCGGGGTAATAATGACCTTATGATGAACATAAAGATGTTCGTTTGCAGCCATCACACCGCTCTTCTCTGAGCCTGCGATCGGATGTCCCAATACAAAGCGGGAGAAATTCGCGCCAAGTATCGCTGCAACATCTGAAGCAACGGCCCCCTTTACAGAGCCGACGTCCGTTAATACTGCAGTCTCGGAAATGTGATCCCGCACCGCTTCAAGCACACTCTTAACTGCCATGATAGGCACAGAGATGATGATAAGGTCAGCATCCCTGACAACATCAGCGATATTTTCACTGTAAGCGTCAATCAGGCCCTCCGATAATGCCAGCTGCATGGAGTCGAGGTTGCGGTCATACCCACGAACCTCTTCCAGGCAACCACGAACCCTGAGCCCCTTAATCCAGGAACAGCCAATCAGCCCTAATCCAATGACGGCAACACGAGGAATCAGAAGTTTGCCGCTCAAGCCAGCACCTTCTGTAACGCACGTATGAATATCTCATTTTCCGACTCAGTACCGATTGATACCCGGAGGTACTCTGGCATCTCGTAGTTCGCAACAGGGCGAACGATAACGCCCTGCTTAAGTAAGCCGGAGTATACTTCCATCGCATCTACACCATCCGGCACGCGGAAACTAATAAAGTTACCGACAGATGGAATATAAGAGAGACCGAGGTTATCGAAAGCGGATGTCAGATAATTCATGCCACGATCGTTAAGCGCAATGCTTTCCCGCACGTATTCCTCATCCAGCATCGCCGCGTTGGCTGCAGCGAGAGCAAAAGAATCAACGTTGAACGGAGGGCGCACCCTATTCATTAGGTCTGCCAGTTCAGGACTGGAAACCCCATAACCTACTCGAAGAGAGGCCAGACCGTATGCTTTTGAGAAAGTGCGGGTTACCACCAGATTCGGATACTGATCCAGAAGCTCAATACCATTTGGGTAATCGGCTTCATGGACGTACTCAAAATACGCCTCGTCCAGCAAAACGATAACGTTCTCTGGCACCTTATTCAGGAACGCAATCAGCTCGTCGCGATGATTCCAGGTGCCTGTCGGATTATTAGGGTTCGTCACAAACACAATACGGGTGCGTTCATTAATTGCACCCAGCATTGCTTCAAGGTCATGGCCAAAGTCTTTCGCAGGTACGGCGATACAATCGGCACCTACCGTCCGTGCGACCAAACCATATATAGCAAACGCATGCTGAGACACGACAACGTTGTCACCGTCGTTCACAAACACGCGGACAATAAAATCGAGAATATCACTTGAGCCGTTGCCCAGAGTAATCTGCTCGGAGCGAACATTCAGTTTATCGCTCAGGGTTTTCTTCAGGACAAAACCTGCACCATCAGGGTAACGATGCAATTCAGCTGTTTCGCGACGAATTGCTTCCAGAGCCGCAGGACTCGGACCCATCGGATTTTCATTACTCGCCAGCTTCACAATATCTGACTCGTTCAGACCAAGTTCCCGGGCAAGCTCATCAATAGGCTTACCTGGCTGGTAAGGGCGCAGTGAACGAACACCTTCTACTGCCAATTCAGAAAAATCTACAGCCACTATTTATAACCTCTGTCAGAGCACGGCGCGCGGGTAAGAACCCAACAGTTTGTAATCGACCGCAATTTCACGCAACTTTTTCAGAATAGCCGCCACTGCATCGTCTTCGCAGTGTCCTTCAAAATCAATAAAGAAAATATAATTCCAGGTACCGGAAGGGTCCGGGCGCGTTTCGATCCGCGTCAAGTTAACGCCAGCCTCATGGAAAGGTGCCAACACTTGATATAAGGACCCGGGCTTGTTGCGATTCGATACCATGATAGACGTCTTATCTGCTCCACTTGCTCCGGTTTCCTGTCGACCGATAATAAGAAAACGGGTCGTATTATCCGGACGGTCTTCGATATTCGCATGGAGCGTCACGAGCTCATATAACTCCGCCGCCGCTTCCCCTGCAATCGCTGCTGCGCCTTCTTCTGCAGCCGCACGTCTCGCTGCTTCAGCGTTCGAGTTCACCGCGATGCGCTCTACGCTTGCAGGAAAATTCTGATCAAGCCAACGCCGACACTGCCCCAGAGACTGAGCATGAGAGTATACGCGTGTGATCTGCTGATCCTCGCTCTTCACCAATAAATGGTGATGAATACGTAAAGTAACTTCTCCGCAAATATGGAGATTGGAATCGTAGAAGCTGTCGAGCGTGTGGGTGACGACACCTTCAGTAGAATTCTCTACTGGAACGACACCATAATTCGCGGCGCCACTGGCCACTTCACGAAAGACATCTGCAATAGACACTTGCCCTTCACAGTTCACTGCATGACCAAAGTGTTTCACTGCCGCCTGTTGAGTGAAGGTTCCTTCAGGGCCAAGGTAGGCTACCTGCAGTGGCTCTTCCAAGGCCAGACACTGAGACATGATCTCACGGAAGAGCCGGGCCATTGACTCATCGCCGAGAGGACCTCGGTTGCGCTCCATAACTTTTCGCAGAACCTGGGCTTCTCGCTCTGGGCGGTAAAATACAACCTTCTCCCCCGGAGAAGCGTACTTTTGCTTAACTTCAGCGACATCCTGGGCACATTGCGCGCGCTGATTAATCAGTTCCTGAATCTGCTTATCCAGCGAATCTATCTGCTGACGCAGCTTATCCAGTTCCTGTGCTTCACTCATGATTCAACCTGTTACCCGTGACGTTTAGCGAAGTCAGCCATAAACGCTATCAATGCATCTACGCCTTCTTCTGGCACTGCGTTATAAATGCTGGCACGCATTCCACCAACACTGCGATATCCAGCCAGATTCATAAGACCTGCCTGTTCGCTCTCTTCAAGAAACACCGTATCTAACGCATCATCAGCAAGGGTAAATGGAACGTTCATACGGGAGCGATTGTTCTTCGCAACCGGGTTCGCATAAAAATCATTCGCGTCAATAAAGCTGTACAGCCGATCCGCTTTACGCTTGTTTATCTCGGCCATTCCTTCAACGCCACCCTGCTCCTTGAGCCAGGCGAATACAAGACCGGCAAGGTACCAGCTGTAGGTGGGTGGCGTGTTATACATAGATGCGTTATCAGCAGCCACTTTGTAGTCGAACATCGTCGGAGTACCGGCAACAACATCACCCAACAAATCTTCACGAACGATAACGACACATAAACCAGCAGGGCCAATATTTTTCTGAGCACCGGCATAGATTAATCCGAATTTCGACACGTCGATTTTTTCAGAAAGAATGGACGAGGAATAATCGGCCACCAAAGGCACATCGCCAGTGTCAGGAATGTAGTCAAACTCGACGCCACCAATGGTTTCGTTCGGAGTGTAATGAACATAAGCCGCATCAGGATTCAGTTTCAGCTCCGCCTGAGAGGGCGCAGATGTGAAATTATTACCTTCCGTCGAGGCCACAACATTCACCGTACAGAAGCTTTTCGCTTCCTTGATCGCCTTAGACGACCACTGCCCGGTATTAATGTAGTCAGCGGTGCTTTTACCGCGCAACAGATTCATGGGCACCATAGCGAACTGACTGCTGGCGCCACCCTGCATAAAAAGAACTTTGTAGTTGTCCGGAATAAGCATTAAATCCCGGAGATCCTGCTCAGCTTTCTCGGCCACACCAACAAACTCCTTGCTGCGGTGGCTCATTTCCATGATAGACATGCCTTTGCCGTGCCAGTCCGCCAGCTCAGCACCAGCACGCTCCAGCACTGCTGTAGGCAGCGCAGCCGGTCCTGCACAGAAATTAAAAATACGATTCATAATTTTTCCACACGCTTAAAAATGCAAAGGGTTACGTTCATTACGTCTCAAATGGCGAGCTGAGGCCGCAGCAATCAAAGCGGCCAGCAAACCGAACATTGCGCCACCCACGGCGCCCAATGCCACGACAAGAAGTTTTTTGGGCTTAGCTGGCTTCAAAGGCAAGAGTGCAGGCTGATCCACATCGACCAACTCGACTTCGTTCCAATCAACGACGATACCCTCAAGAGTTGCTATCGAATTCTTAACAACAGAAAGGCCGGATACAAAAATATCTTCAGATGGAGAGTCTGAACGTTTGCGCAGTAATTCAGCTTCCTGACGAAGCGCTTGCTCTCCCATCATGTAAAGCGGGGGTTCGCTACTGACAACCACATCGTTTGTATTATAAAACGGTTTTTTCTGGCCGATGCTCGCAGCAATCTGAGCAGCTTCTTCCAATCGGGCTATCTGGCGCGCTTTCTCTGATTCGTAGACCCTACGGAAGTTATCAACCCAGGTCTGGTATAGCTCAAGTTCAGCATGAACCTTACGCTCGAACTCATTTTTGACGCGCTTCTCATGCAAAATGAGCCCGTAAGCGATGTAGTCATTCAGAACATCTCGCGCTAGCTCGGCATTACTGCCCAACTTAAACTTTACAGTCAGGTAGGTGTCTGTATCGCCCTTCCCCGGATCGCTGAATGAGAACCGCGTAAGAAAATTAGCGAGATTCTGTTCTTCCGTCAGCGCTTGCGAGGAAATCAGTGGCAATAACTCTTCATCAGGCTGACTCAGCAAAAAATTATAGAAAGCCTTACGAGTTGACGCAGAACGAAGTACAGAACGCGCACTGGAAAAAGCAGCCTCAGCATCCAATTCAAAAACAGCCTCATCCGTCAAACTAACAGGCTCATCTTCGACACCATTATTTTGCACGTCTTTAACCGACGCACTAAGGGTAAGTCTATTTCGCAGTGCTGCCTGACTAAAAGGCAGCAACTCCGAAGGAGCTGCTTCAGTAATGGTCGCCTCGGTCTGGTATTCGGGCGTCGCCGTCATCACATAAGCTATTGCAAGTGCAATACCAGCCAGCAGACTACCCACCAGCCAGTACCATTTATCACGAACATCGTCGATAAGATCAAACAGGTCGATCTCGTCATCATGCGACTGCTGACTCATATTTTCAGTCATTCAGCTGTTTCTCCATCAGAATCAACGTCGTTCGCAGAGTCCACTTGCTCTCCGTCAAGAAGGTCAGCTTCGTCTTCATCACAGATGCGCTCAACACCAACAAGCTTCTCCTTCTCAGAGACTTTAATGAGCGTGACACCCTGCGTATTCCGACCCAGAACTGACACTTCGTCGACACGCGTTCTCACTAGCGTGCCGCGATCACTGACAAGCATGACCTCATCACCATTGAAGACCTGAACCGCTCCCACGAGAGCGCCATTGCGTTCGCTGGTCACCATAGCGATAACGCCCTGCGTACCACGCCCTTTCGTTGGAAACTCTTCTACGTTTGTGCGTTTACCAAAGCCGCGCTGCGATGCCGTCAGAATCGTACCGTTTTCCTCAGGGACGATCAGTGAGATAACACGCTGGTCTTCCGCCAGTTTGATACCGCGCACACCGCGAGCGGTCCGGCCCATGGCACGAACATCCGACTCTTTAAAGCGGACTGCTTTACCCGCATCGCTCAACATCAGGATGTCCTGCTGGCCGTCAGTAATAGCCACACCGACCAGCCAGTCGTTTTCGTCCAGCTCACAGGCAATCAGGCCTGATGAGCGTGGTCGACTGAATTGATCCAGCGTGGTTTTCTTAACCGTACCGCGGGCCGTTGCCATAAAGACGTACAGGTCATCACGGTATTCTTCCACCGGCAGAATTGCAGTAATACGCTCGCCTTCAGAAGACAGATTGAGCACATTCACAATAGGGCGACCGCGAGAGTTGCGGCTGGCCTGAGGGATATCATAAACCGTCAACCAATACACTTTACCGGCATCGGTAAAGCAGAGAACGGTATCATGACTGTTAACAACCAAAAGGTGCTCAATGAAGTCTTCGTCTTTCATCGACGTCGCCGACTTACCTTTACCACCGCGCTTCTGTGCCTGATAAGCATCCATTGGCTGAGTCTTGGCGTAGCCGGTGTGGGATAAAGTCAGAACCAGAGTTTCTTCCGGAATCAGGTCGGCCATAGTGAGATCGCGTTTCTGCGCAATGATCTCAGTACGACGTTCATCGCCATACTCTTCACGAATCAACTCAAGTTCTTCGCGAATCACTTCCATCAGGCGCTCAGCACTGCCAAGGATTTCGAGGTATTCTGCAATTTCTTCAAGCTTCTGCTGATACTCAGCAATCAGTTTTTCATGCTCGAGGCCAGTCAGCTTCTGCAGGCGCAGATCAAGAATTGCCTGAGCCTGAACCGGTGAAAGGTGATATTTACCATCACGGAAACCGTACTCTTCTGGCAAGTCATCCGGACGACAGGCATCTTCGCCTGCTCGTTCCAGCATATCCAGCACATCACCTGGCGCCCAAGCCGCCGCAATCAGGCTCTCTTTCGCTTCCGCCGCGGTAGGCGACTTTTTAATCAGCTCAATCACTGGATCAATATTCGCCAGCGCCAGAGCAAGACCTTCGAGAATATGACCACGTTCACGCGCCTTGCGCAGATCATAAATTGTGCGTCTTGTAACAACTTCACGACGGTGCTTAACAAACGCATCAAGCAACTGCTTAAGGTTCAGAGTCTTAGGCTGCCCATCGACGAGGGCGACGGTGTTAATACCGAATACACCCTGCAACTGAGTCTGAGCGAACAGGTTATTCAATACGACTTCTGGCATTTCACCGCGACGCAGTTCAACGACGATACGCATACCGTCTTTATCCGACTCGTCGCGCAGTTCGGTAATGCCTTCGATTTTCTTGTCTTTAACCAGCTCGGCGATCTTCTCGATCAGGCGAGCTTTGTTGACCATGTATGGGATTTCGGTGAAGACGATGGATACTTTGCCGTTTTTCTCGTCCTCTTCGAACTGATGACGAGCACGCAGATAAATGCGTCCACGGCCAGTGCGGTACGCTTCAACAATACCATCGCGACCGTTAATAAATGCGGCTGTTGGAAAATCCGGGCCTGGAATATATTCCATCAGATCATCGACGGTCAGATTCGGGTCATCGATCAAGGCCAGACAGCCATTCAGAACTTCTGTCAGGTTATGAGGCGGGATATTCGTCGCCATACCAACAGCGATACCAGACGAGCCATTCACCAGCAGGTTAGGGATGCGGGTAGGAAGCACTTCTGGGATCTGCTCAGTACCGTCGTAGTTGGGTACCCAGTCAACGGTCTCTTTATCGATATCAGCCAACATTTCATGGCTGATCTTCTCCATCCGGATTTCCGTGTAACGCATCGCCGCAGCAGAGTCGCCATCCACCGAACCGAAGTTACCCTGACCATCGACCAGGGTGTAGCGCATAGAGAAGTCCTGAGCCATCCGAACAATGGTGTCATACACCGCAGAGTCACCGTGCGGGTGGTATTTACCGATCACATCACCAACAACACGCGCAGACTTTTTGTAAGGCTTATTCCAGTCATTGCCGAGAATGTTCATAGCGTGCAACACGCGGCGGTGTACAGGCTTAAGGCCATCCCTGACATCAGGCAGAGCCCGCCCTACAATTACGCTCATCGCATAATCAAGGTACGACTGCTGCAGCTCGTCTTCAATATTAATTGGCAGAACTTCTTTGGCTAAGTCACTCATATAAACTCGGGCCTGTACTCTCTCCCGCCGGCGGCGGATTTCCTTTGAATGGAGTTGCCGCTCACAGAGCGACAAACAAGGGCTGCGATCATACCACAAATCGTGCTGATACCTAATGAGAGCTCCTGAATGGCTCTCTGAGGCGTTTTCGTCTCTGAACGGACGTTCCCTACTGTTCAATTAACAGTCAGCCTTGCGGAACAGTTCGCACCCTGCCCTCTGCATTCGCTATAATCGCGAGCAAAGCGAATGAGGAAGCACCATGCAGGCTGATCTGCGCATTGATGCTCGCTGGGTACTGCCCCTTGGCGAGAGCAGCGAAGTATTGGAAAACCACTCGGTATACGTGACCAACGGCCGGATTGTCGGACTGAAGCCCCAAACTGAGCAAGGCCCCGAAGCAAAAGAGCATATAAATCTGGAAGACCATGTTCTCCTGCCCGGCTATATCAACGCGCACGGACATGCTGCCATGTCTCTTTTCCGCGGCGTGGCCGACGATCTGCCCCTGATGACCTGGCTACAGGATCATATCTGGCCTGCAGAGGCGCAGTGGGTCAGTGGTGACTTTGTTTATCAGGGCACTCAGCTTGCCATCGCGGAGATGCTGCGTTGCGGCACCACGACCTTTGCCGATATGTATTTCTATTCAGGCGACAGCATCGAGGCAGCGATTGATGCGGGCATGAGGACTGTCAGCTATACGCCTGTGCTGGACTTCCCGACGAACTTTGCTCAGAACGCAGACGAGTACATTCGCAAAACTCTGGACGTTCACAGCAAATACCGCCACCAGCCTTTAGCTCATGTAGGCATTGGTCCACACGCTCCCTACACGGTGTCAGACGAACCACTGAAAGAGATAACAACCACCGCCAGCCAGCTTCAGATGCCTGTGCAGATTCACCTTCACGAAACCGCATTTGAAGTGAGCCAAAGTCTTGAAGAACGCGGAATGCGCCCTACCCAGAGACTGGCAGAACTGGGTTTTCTCAACGAAAGTGTCAGCTGTGTTCACATGACTCAGATAAACGACATCGATATCGATATTCTCAAACAGACCGGCGCTAATGTTGTCCACTGCCCGGAATCCAACTTAAAACTAGCCAGCGGTTTTTGTCCGGTAGCCTCACTCCTGAGCGAAGGCGTTAATTTGGGCTTAGGCACAGACGGCGCGGCCAGCAACAACGACCTGAACATTCAGGGGGAAATGAAGTCGGCCGCCATGCTCGCTAAAGCCGTTGCTAACGATGCCGCCGCCGTCCCGGCTATGGCCGCGCTGAGAATGGCAACCTCTGGCAGCGCCAAAGCGCTGGGTATTGATGAACTGACAGGTTCAATAGAAGCTGGAAAGTACGCAGACCTGCAGGCAGTGCGCATGAGCGAACTGACCCAGAGCCCGCTCTACGATCCGGCGTCACAGCTTGTATACACAGACAGCAGCCGCTACACCGAATACGTCTGGGTAGCCGGCAAAGCACTATTGAGCCGGGGTGAACTGACATCCATCGACGCCAGTCAGATTCTCGAAAAAACACGCCAATGGCAAAGCAAGATTCAACCCTGAGACATGCCACCAAAGGGCATATCAGAGCCGGGTCTTAACGCGTAACAGAACAGCGGACATATTATGACTGAACTAAAAAAACTGAATGTAGATCGTGCAGAAGTTGCTAAGTTTGAGGCCCTCGCCTCCCGTTGGTGGGATCGTGAGAGTGAATTCAAACCACTGCACGACATCAACCCGCTGCGTACCAATTACATTGACCGTCACGCCTCTCTCGCGGGTAAAAAGGTACTGGATGTCGGCTGTGGCGGCGGCATCCTCAGTGAAGCCATGGCGCAACGCGGCGCAGATGTAACCGGTATTGATATGGGGGAAGCGCCTCTGAATATCGCTAAGCTGCATGCACTTGAAAGCGGCGTCAGTGTGAAGTATCAACAAATACCGGTTGAGCAACTCGCCGAAGAAATGCCTGCCTCGTTCGACATAGTCACCTGCCTTGAAATGCTTGAGCACGTGCCAGATCCAGCATCGATTATTCAGGCCTGCTACAAACTGGTAAAACCAGGAGGCATGGTATTTTTCTCGACTATTAATCGAAATCCGAAAGCCTACGCAATGGCCATTATTGGCGCTGAGTACATCATGCGCATGCTTCCTGCAGGAACGCACGATTACGATAAATTCATCAAACCCAGCGAACTGACGCGTTGGTGCCGTGCGGCAGATCTCTCGGTGCTTGATATGACAGGCATGATCTATAACCCGCTGACGCAGGAATACAGCCTCAAGGATCAGGACGTGGACGTGAACTATCTCGTTGCGACCCGCCGGGAAGACGCATGACACCCGAAGCTGTTCTGTTTGATCTTGACGGCACCCTGGTCGATACGGCCTTAGATTTCTTCAATGTCGTGAACTCTCTACGTGAGGAAGAAAGCCTGCCCGCGCTCGCTGATTCCACGATCCGCGAGCAGGTAAGCAACGGTGGAGTTGCACTGGCCTGCCTTACCTGGGAGATAGACCGGAGCCACCCGGATATTCAGGACTACCGTCAACGCTTGCTGGATCGCTACGAGAACACCGTAGGCGACAAAGCTCAGCTGTTTAAAGGGTTCTCTGAGCTACTCAATAAACTGGAACAAGGTTCTGTTCCTTGGGGTATCGTCACGAATAAACCACGGCTCTACACCGACCTGCTTCTGGAGAGGATGCCACTGGCGTGTAAGTTCGTCGTGTGCCCTGAAGATGTTCAAAGAACCAAGCCAGCCCCGGACAGCTTGTTGCTGTGTGCATCTATGATGGAGGTTCAGCCATCTTCCTGCTGGTATGTTGGCGATCATATCCGCGATATCGAAGCCGCCAGAGCAGCGGGCATGACAAGCATCGCCGCTCTATTTGGCTATATAGAAGAATCAGAAGATCCTCAAGCATGGCAAGCCGACCATTACGTCAACGATCCATATGAAATTACGGCCCTTCTGAGCGGCAAAGCCTGACCGGCAGTTGCCACTCTTGCCGCCCAGAACCCTTACGAGTTATCAAAGAATCAAACGGAAATCAGAAAATGACCGCAGATAAAGAGCAAACATTAAAGAATCGCGTCATATTAGTGACAGGCGGTGGTTACGGTATCGGCCGCGAAGCCGCCCTGACATACGCCAGAGCTGGCGCGACGGTTCTGCTGCTCGGTCGTACGGAAGAGGCTCTGAATGACACCTACGACCTGATAGAAGCCGAAGGCCTGCCTCAGGCTGCCGTACTGCCTTTTGACCTTGCATCAGAGGACGAAAGCCTCTTTGTCGAGCTGGCTCAGCTTATCGGCTCGCACTTCGGGCATCTCGACGGCGCGTTACTCAATGCATCGGTTCTCGGGCAACGCACCATGCTCGACAATTATCATTGGGACACCTGGCAGAAAGTAATGAAAATCAACGTCAACGGCCAGTTCCTACTGACTAAGCACCTGATTCCTCTTCTCCGCGAAGCCCCCGCAGACGCATCGCTGATCTACACCACCAGCAGCGTAGGGCGTGAAGGCAGAGCCTATTGGGGTGCGTATTCTGTCTCCAAGTTTGCAACAGAAGGCCTGATGCAGGTCGCTGCACAAGAACTTGAGAATACCAGTGATATTCGCGTCAACTGCATCAACCCGGGCGCCACACGCACCGGCATGCGGGCGGCAGCGTATCCTGCAGAGAACCCTGCGACGGTCAAACCAGCCTCAGAAATCATGGATCTCTACCTGCATCTGATGAGCCCAGCCTCAATAGGAACGCACGGGCAGAGCCTGGATGCTCAGCAAAAATAAACGACATCCTTCCGGGCGGCATACTTAGTCATCAATTTGGCTCAGTTTTGCCGCTTTTTTCGTCAATGAACTGGCGTTAAATTTCACTCCACTTCCAAAAATCTTATAACCTATTGTTTTAAAACAACTTTTAAGATTTTAAAACTATGGCACAGAAATCGCTTATTCCCTCACATTGATATCACCAATGTATGAGGTAGCTCATGGTCAGCCCAATGAATGGCAGAGCGGAACTGCGAGACGACAAGGTCATTACACCTTTCGGGGATCTGGCACCCCGACCGGATATCCGCCCTGAGGTGCTGTTACGCCTGTCTGGCAAGTTGCAGACCACGCTCGAATTAGGTCAGTTACTCGAGATCTTTCTCGAAGAAATTCAGCAAGCGGTTCTGGTCGACGGCCTGACGTTTCATCATGAGCCCACCAATACGACAATAGCGGTTGGGCGCAACAGCCTGCACACCGCGAACTACCGACTTCAGACACAACAGGATTACATGGGTGATATGACGTTCCATCGCTCTACTCGCTTCCGCGAACATGAACTCGCTAATATAGAAGGCTTAATGACGACACTGGTCTATCCGTTGCGCAATGCGCTTCGATACCATGAAGCATTAGCTGCTGCCTTCCGCGACCCTCTCACTGGTGCCGGCAACCGGGTAGCGCTCGATAAAACATTGAGTCGCGAAGTCGAACTCTCCAAACGTCACGACCAACCTCTCTCGGTGCTGATGCTCGACCTTGATCACTTCAAGCAAGTGAACGACGAGTTTGGCCACAGCATGGGTGATAAAGTACTGAAAGAAGCCGTTAAAGCCATGACCGGCTGCATTCGCCAGACCGACATGTGTTTTCGCTACGGCGGTGAAGAGTTTCTGATCATGCTCAGCAATGCAGATCAGTCGGGCGCTTTACGCATTGCCGAACGCGTTCGCATGGGCATTGGCCAGCTGTCCTTTGCAGGTAAAAAAGACAAGTTGCAGGTCACCGCCAGTATTGGTTGTGCAACACTGCAGCCAAGCGATGATACCGAAGAGCTCGTATCTCGGGCCGATACAGCGCTGTATGTTGCCAAGGACAGCGGTCGCAACCGGGTTATCAGTGATCTTGATATCGAGTACACCCGACAGGGCGATGTCAGTGAGGAGCCTAGCCCAGAGCCAAACCAGGAGGCTAATGGGCACTGAATAAGCCGATTAAAAAAGCCGTGCATTGCACGGCTTTTTTCTGGTTGGCGCGAACCTGAGGCTCGATTAGCGCTTTCTGCGACTCGCAGTCTGGCGAACTTTCTGGCGACGCATCTGGCGTAGATACTGCTCTTTTTCTTTGCCAACAAACTTCTTCACTGTACGACGACGCAGATCCACCAGATCATACAGATCGTTCACTTCTTTTTGCCCAAGCTCGACCCAGGTACCGACCGGGACATTCGCTGGCATAAAGATACAACCATAACGAACACGCTTCAGGCGGCTGACCGTAATTTCCTGGCTTTCCCAGAGTCGACGCACTTCCCGGTTACGGCCTTCCATAAGAACAACGTGATACCACTTATTCTGACCTTCGCCATCAAAATAACGAACGTCGGTAAAGCTGGCCATGCCGTCTTCGAGCAACACGCCCTCTTTCAGGCGATTGATCATATCCTGATCAACGTCACCACGTACTCGTACGGCGTATTCGCGGTCGACACCACTCGAAGGGTGCATCAGCTTATTCGCAAGCTCTCCGTCGGTAGTAAAAAGCAACAGACCGCTGGTATTGATGTCCAGGCGGCCGACATTGATCCAGCGCTCATTCTTTGTTTTCGGCAGATGATCAAAAACGGTCGGTCGACCTTCAGGGTCATCACGGGTACAGACTTCACCAACGGGTTTGTTGTAGGCGATCACACGGGTATTAACCCCTGCTTCTTCAACAGATACCGCACGGCCATCAACGCGGATATCATCGTTGCGCCCCGCTCGGTCTCCGAGCTTAGCCCGCTCACCATTCACCGTTACACGACCGTCTGCTATCCAGCGTTCAGCTTCACGACGGGAGGCGACACCTGTCAGCGACAGTAATTTCTGAATACGCTCATTCATTGTCAGATTCTTTTTCCTGAGCAGTGACATCATCATGTTCGTCACTGCGTTGTGTTTCGTCATTCTCTTCCGTGGTCTCCTCCGCGGAAGAATGCTGTTCTTCGAGTCGCTGCAAGATCTGCCCAAGATCGCGGACCTTGCGCGGCTCTCCTTTACCGGGTTTGCCTTCTACCGGTTCGAATACGTTATCTTCTACTTTATCAACCAGTGCCGAGGCCGCCGCCAGGTCATCCTCAGTCTGACTGAGTACTTCGGCGCCGCGTTCTTCTCGTTCTTCATCACTGGTAAAGTCATACCGGTCAGGCGTTGGCCGGCGTGCTTCGGCATCATCGCCCAGCTCAAGCCGACGACTGGTGTCTTCCAGTTCGCGAATCTCCATTAAAGATGGCAGATCCTCCAGCGACTGAAGGCCAAAATAGTCTAAAAACTCTTTCGTAGTGGCATACATGGCCGGGCGACCAGGCACATCACGATGCCCGACAACACGAACCCAGTCCCGCTCCAGCAGTGTGCGGATCGTAGAACTGCTGACCACGACACCACGGACATCTTCAATGTCCCCACGAGTAACCGGCTGACGGTACGCGATCAGGGCCAGTGTCTCAAGCAAAGCCCGTGAATAACGCTGCGGTTTCTCTTCCCAGAGACGGGCAACAAACGGTGCTGTCTCTGTACGGACCTGCAAACGGAAGCCAGAAGCGACCTCTGACACCTCTATTCCACGTCCGAGAAGGTCTTTGCGCAGTTCAACTATCGCATCAAGAAGCTCAGAGGATGTCGGCTCCATACCTTCCGCAAACAGGGTTTTCATCCGCTCAACAGACAATGGCGCGCCTGCGGCCATCATGGCTGCTTCCAGTATATTCTTAAGCGGTGGCGTGCTCATCCGTACCCCTCAATTTCACATGTATCACGCCGAGCACCTCATGCTGAACAAGGTCGAGTAAGCGCTCTTTGATCAGCTCTAGTATTGCCAAAAAACTGACCACAACGCCCAGCTTACCCTCCTCCGGCGCAAACAGCTGACTGAAAGGAACAAAATGCCCGCCTTTCAGTTTTTCGAGAATATCAGCCATTCGCTCACGGGTTGAGAGCTGCTCGCGCTCAATCTCATGATGTTCAAAGCGCTCTGCCCGACGCATAACCGCTGCCATAGCGAGCATGATTTCGCGCATATCGACCTCAGGGTGAATACGCTCCTGAATTCTGTCCGGAGCATCAACATCAGCGACAAAGATATCTCGCTCAAGCCGGGGAAGCTCATCAATCTGCTCCGCTGCAGTACGGAAACGCTCATACTCCTGCAGGCGGCGAATCAGTTCAGCTCTCGGGTCTTCTTCTTCGCCATCCTCTCCCTCGGCTTTTTGCCTCGGCAGTAACATCCGGCTCTTAATTTCGGCCAGCATGGCCGCCATTACCATGTATTCGGCGGCAAGTTCGAGCTGCAGGGCCTGCATCATACTGATGTATTGCATGTACTGCTCAACAATATCCGCGACATGCACTTCAAGGATATCGAGATTCTGTTTACGGATCAGATAGAGCAGCAGATCCAGCGGCCCTTCAAACTGTTCAAGGATAATTTCCAGAGCGTCTGGCGGAATATACAGATCGAGTGGCAGTTGCGTCATTGGCTGCCCCTGCACGAGTGCAAACGGCATTTCGCTCTGACGGGCTTTACTGGTTTTCTCTGATCCGTTTTCTTCCATAGTGATCTCAGCGATAGGCTAAGCCCATCGCATCACGTACTTCTTCTAACGTTGCCCGGGCAGCATCCCGAGCACGCTCTGTACCTTCAGCGATGATGCTGTGCACCAGGTCAATGTTCTCTTCGAAGTCCCGGCCCCGTTGTCTGATCGGTGCTTGCTGAGCAATGATCTTGTCAGCAACGCATTGTTTACATTCAATACAACCCCAGCCAGCACTGCTGCACTTATCGTGCACTTCGATGAGTTCAGCCCCTTCGGTGTAAACCTGATGGAACTGCCATACAGCACAGGCCTCTGGCGTACCAGGGTCCGCAAGCCGCACCCGGTTGGGGTCTGTCGGCATATTACGGAGTGCCTTCTCAACCGTTTCCGGCTCCGCTCTCAGCGGAATAATATTATCGTGGGTGTTGGACATCTTACGTCCGTCTAGCCCCGGCATTTTCGCCGCCTGCTCTGCCAGCACATGCTGAGGTTCCGGAAGGATGGCTACACTGTCCCCTTCAAGATACCCGAGCAGTCGCTCTTTATCTGACAGCGTCAGCTTATTCTGCTCGCGAATCAGCGCCTGAGCCGTTGCCAAAGCTTCTGTATCGCCGTGACGTGTGTGTGCAAGACGCAGCTCGGTATAAAGCTTTCCGGTCTTCTTGCCCAGCTTCCTGATTGCCGCTTCTGCATTGGCAGCAAAATCTTCTTCTGAACCGTACAGATGATTAAACCGACGGGCGATTTCGCGGGCCAGTTCGACATGTGGCGTCTGATCCGCCCCCACCGGCACCAGACCAGCCCGGTACGCAAGCACATCTGCACTTTGCAGTAATGGATAACCCAGAACGCCGTAACTGGCCTTATCCTGCTCCCGGTTAGATTCAATGAACTCTTTATAGGCTGGCGCCCTTTCTAACCAGGCGAGAGGCGTGATCATAGACAGAAGAAGGTGCAACTCCGCCTGCTCCGGCACACGACTCTGAATAAACATATGGCTGGCACCAGGATTCACGCCGGCGGCTAACCAATCAACCACCATTTCCCAGGTGCTTGAAGCGATGTCTTCCGGGGAGGCGTAACCGGTCGTCAGGGCGTGCCAGTCGGCAACAAAGAAAAAGCAATCGTACTCGTGTTGCAACTTAACCCAGTTTTTCAGAACACCATGATAGTGCCCCAGATGTACCGGGCCAGTCGGGCGCATTCCGGAAACCACCCGCCTCTGCGGATCCACTGTACTCAAGCCTGCTTCCTCTCTTTGCTTCTTATGTATTCGTTTTTACGCTGACTCGGCAGCGATGTCACGCTCTGGTAACCACCGCTACCGCTCAAAATTACTTGAGACCGGAAATACCGATGGCTTCACGTACCTGCGCCAGCATAGGCTTGCTGACGGCACGCGCTTTCTCAGCTCCCTTTTGAAGCTCAGCCTCAATGTCGGCTGGACGCGCAAGAAGGTCTTCATAGCGCTCGCGGGCCTCGGCGATTTCTTCATTGATCAGTGCAAAGAGTTTCTTCTTGGCATCGCCCCAACCAATACCTTCCTCGAAAGCACGACGCATTTCAGCGGTCTGCTCCTGAGTCGCAAACGCTTTCCAGATCTGGAACACGGCTGATGTATCCGGATCTTTTGGCTCACCCGGCTCAAGCAGGTTGGTTTTAATCTTATTGATATGCTTCTGCAGCTTCTTTTCTGGCAAAAACAGAGGAATGGTATTGCCGTAACTTTTACTCATTTTACGACCATCCAACCCCTGCAGAATGGCACTGTCTTCGTCCACCTGATAATCCGGCAAAGTGAGCAATGGCTCTTTCTTGCAGTAGATATGGTTGAAGCGCTGCGCCATATCACGGGCCATTTCAACGTGCTGAATCTGATCCTTACCGACAGGTACCTTGTTTGAACCGAACATCAGGATGTCCGCCGCCATCAGAACAGGGTAACTGAACAGCCCCATGGTAATGGCTTTATCCGCGTCCTCACCTTCTTCAACATTGGCATCAACAGCAGCTTTATAAGCGTGAGCACGGTTCATAAGCCCTTTCGCGCACACGCAGTTAAGCACCCAGGTCAGTTCCGGAATCTCAGGGATGTCAGACTGGCGATAGAATACGGCGTTATCTGTGTCCAGTCCGAGAGCCAGCCAGGTGGCGGCAATTTCTTTAGTCGACTGATGGACAGCTGCAGGGTCCTGGCACTTGATCAGCGCATGGAAGTCAGCAAGGAAGTAGAAGGACTCGTTATTGGTATCGCGGCTGGCTTCAATCGCCGGACGAATAGCACCGACATAATTACCCAGGTGGGGAGTCCCGGTGGTCGTGATACCGGTTAAAACACGCTGTTTGCTCATTGGAAGAACCCGTTACATCCGTTCAATCGTAAAGGGCGCAATGATAGCGGTTTTAACCGGTGAGTCACAGGGCCGGTAACCTGCGGATTACTTACTTAATTTACTCGGCAAAGGCGCTGGCATCGCCCACGCCCTGACGTGCGATCTCAGGAACGTCTCCGGTCATATCGACGACGGTCGTCGCTTCAAAACCGCAGAAACCACCATCAATGACCACATCCAGCTGATGCTCCAGCGTGGCGCGGATGTCATACGGGTCAGAAAGAGGTAGCTCATCTCCGGGCATGATCAGCGAACTCGTCATCAGAGGTTCGCCGATTTCTTCAAGCAGCGCCATCGCAATCGCGTTATCCGGAACACGGATACCTATCGTCCGCTTTTTAGGATGCATCAACAGGCGAGGTACATCACGGGTTGCCGGGAGGATAAAGGTAAATGCCCCTGGCGTATGCGATTTGAGCAACCGGTATTCGGTATTATCAACCTTTGCAAAAGTCGACAACTCAGAGAGATCACGACACAACAGAGTGAAGTTATGCTTAGATCCTAACTGGCGCAGCCTTGTAACACGCTCAGTCGCGGCTTTATCGCCCAGGCGACAGGCCAGCGCATAGGCGCAGTCTGTCGGAATAACTGCCAGCCCGCCCTCACGGATTATGTCCGCCGCCTGCTTAACAAGACGTGCCTGAGGATTTTCTGGGTGGATCTGAAAAAACTGGCTCAAAATAAATCCTTCAATAGTTCAATTAGATGGCTCTTTGCTTATTGCCACAAAGACCATACTGGCGTGACATCTTTAGGGAACGCTGGCATAACGCCCAGATCAAGCCCAAAACGGTTCGGCCCATGGAAATCACTACCACATGAGCCCATCAGACCCATATCTTTTGCCAGGGTCGTCATCTGACCGCGTTGATTGTTGTCCATCTGCCCGTAAGCGACTTCAACGGCGGAGCCCCCTGCCTCAATGAAGTCAGACATGCAGGCACGAAGCTTGGTTCGCGTCATTTTATACAGATGCGCGTGCGCCATAACAGCCACACCGCCAGCATCAACGATCCATCGCACCACCTGCTCAAGTTCAGGCCAGCTGGTTTTCACGTCACCGACTTTTCCCGAGCCCAGATATTTCGTGAAAGCGGCCTGCATCGAAGGCACCCAACCCTGATCGACCAGGTAGCGGGCAAAATGCGGACGTCCCACAATATCACTGCCCGCATACTCCCGCACTGAGTCCATACAGATATCCTGCTTCAGTTTTTTGCCGACTCGCTGAGCAATTAACTCACAGCGCTCATTGCGCGCCTTCAACTGAAACGCCTCGGCTTCCTTCATTGCTGCAGAATCTACGTCCATGTTCAGGCCCACGATATGTATCGTCGCACCGCCCCACACGCAGGATAGCTCGATCCCCGGTATCAGACGCAGATTCTTTTTTTCGGCCATATCACGTCCCTGACGGAACCCTTCGAGGGTGTCATGGTCTGTGATGGCCAACGTTTTAATGCCACGTTCTGACGCCCGCTCCACCAGCTCGGCTGGGCTCAGGCTGCCATCGGAAGCAGTAGTATGGCAGTGAAGGTCTATCACGGAGTTCACGATTGGACGCTCTGGGTGGCTTACGACATAATGCAGACCATTGTAAATGCACAGCCGCCACATAGCGAATAAGCGATTTTGAGCCATATTTTCTCTTGTGAGCGAGAAAACCTGTCCAAACCTTCCGAACAACAGAATAAGTGATACAACGAGGAAACCGTAACATGTGGTACGCCATTATCAGTCGGGACATAGAAAACAGCTTGCCACTGCGGAAAGAAGCCCGCCCCGCCCACCTTGAACGACTTGAAGCGTTGAAAAACGAAGGTCGACTCCTGATCGCAGGCCCACACCCTGCCATTGATAGTGAAGACCCGGGTGAAGCAGGCTTCACCGGCAGCCTCGTCGTCGCTGAGTTTGAATCACTTGATGCAGCACAGGCATGGGCAGATGCCGACCCATACGTTGCAGCGGGCGTGTACGCACACGTCGTCGTCAAACCGTTCAAAAAAGTATTACCTTAAACAGTACCCACTGAAGCCAAGAAGACCAACAAGATCAGTGACGGAGGACTCAATGAAGTACATGATCAGCCTGCTACTCGGACTCATGCTTGCCAGCCAGGCAGCACAAGCTGTCGAAAAGCGTTATGTAACCGACAAACTGTATATCCAGCTACGCTCTGGCCCATCTAATGAGTATCGGATTCTGAAAGTCGTTCAGAGTGGCGAGCACCTTATCTACCTTGGCGAAGAAGGTGACTTCACGCACGTGAAAACAACGAAAGGCGTGGAAGGTTACGTACGTACTCAATACCTGGTTAACGAACCCGTGGCCAAAGAAAATCTGATTCTGGCAAATCGTGAACTCGATAATATCAAAGCTGAACTCACAACCGCCCGGAACCAGGTAGAAGAACTGACGCAAGAACTCGAAACGGCCAAGTCTGAACGCGCCGATGCCAGTCGCTCCAGCACAGAGTTAGAGCGCGAACTCGAACGTATCCGTACTATTTCAGAGAATGCCGTCGCGCTTGACGAAAAAGCACGAAAGCTGACCCGAAAAACACAGGAACTGGAACTTCAGGTAAGTACACTGTCAGCGGAAAATCAGGAACTTCGTGGCGACAGAAGTCTCTCTTATCTGATCTACGGCGGCGGCCTGGTTGTCGTAGGTATTATCGGTGGCCTTATTCTACCGGGTCTCCGCGGTCGTCGTAGTAACAGCGGCTGGGCATAAAGCAGATACATTAATAAATAAGGAAAATTTCATGCGTAAGTTTTTAATGCTGGCACTCCTGGCACTTCCTTTATTCAGCGCGAATGCCGAGGAGACCGTCCACGTCGGTCTGAATACCAGCGAAGGTTACATTGAGCTGGCACTCGATAAAGAGAAAGCACCAATTTCTGTTGAAAACTTCGTTACCTATGTTGAGGAAGGTCATTACGATGGCACCATCTTCCATCGCGTAATTAAGAATTTCATGATCCAGGGTGGTGGTTTCGATGCCTCAATGAACCGCAAACCAACCCGTGCGGCGATAAAAAACGAAGCTAAAAATGGTCTTAAAAATAAGCGCGGTTCGGTTGCAATGGCTCGTACTGCAAGCGTAGACAGTGCCACCAGCCAGTTTTTCATTAACGTAAAAGACAATACCTTCCTGGACCATGGCGTACGTGATTACGGCTATGCAGTATTCGGCGAAGTTGTTAAAGGTATGGATGTGGTCGATAAGATTGCGGAAACACGCGTCGGCCGCCGCGATCAGCCGGCGGAAGATATTATTATCAACAGCGCTGTCGTCGTTGAAAAAGACAGCGAAGAAGCACCCGCCCCTCTGATTGAAAACTGAAGCCCTAAGCGGATGATCGACACACAGTCGTCAGCCACGTGTCTGTCAAAGTAACACTGCCAGAAGAACCGGCAGGAATGCGAACGACAGAAAGGTCGACACGACCACTAACCCGGCCACTGCGCCGGGTTCTTTGTTATAACGGACGGCAAAAAGGTAATTGAATACCGCCACAGGCATCGAACTCTGGATGAGCACCACACCGCGAGCGACACCCTCGAGTTCCATAAACCAGCACACAAGCAACCCGGCTGCGAGACCGCCGAGTATCCGGATCAGGCTGTATAAAAATGCCTTCCCCCACCCGCTCACCTGCAGGCCATAGAGCGATACACCAAGAGTAATCAACATAAGGGGAATGGTCATACCACCGATCAAGGCCACCGCGTTATTCAGAAATTCAGGCAAACGCGCGCCGCTGATAACGAGAATGACGGAAAGCAGAATTGCGTACATAATAGGCATACGCGCAACACCACTTAGTCCTCCGGCGTCTTTTCCTCCTGCAAGCAGAATACCTACTGGGAAATGCGCGACAGACAACATCATAAAAAACGCCAGTGCCAGAGCCAGCCCCTGCTCGCCAAATGCCAGCATACAAACAGGAAGCCCCATGTTTCCAACGTTAGGAAAAAGAAATGAGGGTAAATACGTGCGGACACTGTCCCCCAGCATACGCGGCACTATGATGCCCGGAAGTGTCATCAAGACCGTTACCAGCACGCATGCCAGAGCTGTCTGACCGAAGACCTGAGGATCAATATCGACCTGCCCTAATACCGATAACATCAGGCAAGGCGCGCCTATATTCAGCACCAGACGGGACACAAAATCACTGTCGTAGCCAGTGCGGGTATGTGCCCATATTGCGCCCAGCAAAGCACAGAGCACGACAGGAAAGAGTACGGTTGCTATTTCAATCATCATAGCCGGGAGTATACCGCTCCTTCGTCAGCTTTATTACAATACGCACCGAGAAACCGGACGGGTGAGAAATTTGAGCATCAAAGAAACAACCACGGGTGATACCGATACGGTTCTGAGGCATCCAGACCTCACCTGGAACGAGCATGGGCTCCCGGTGGCTGATGACTTCGACGACCCATACTTTTCAGTTGAGAACGGCTTAGAGGAAACCCGCTACGTTTTTCTGAAACAGAATGGCCTTCCGCAGCGCTGGCAGTCTCACCAGGCGCCCTTCCGCATTATTGAGACCGGCTTTGGCACCGGGCTCAATTTTCTTGCTACCTGGCAGGCTTTCCAATCCACTCGTGGCGAGAATAACTGGCTGCACTTTACCAGCATCGAAAAATTCCCGTTAAGCCGTGAACAACTGCAAAAAGCACTGGCCCTGTGGCCGGAGCTTAGGGAATTATCAGACAGGCTTATTGAAGCTTACCCTCCGGCATTAAGAGGATTCCATACTCTCAAATGGCCGGATGAGCGGGTCTCTTTGACGCTGATTTTTGATGATGTTCATTCTGCTCTCCCCCAACTGAATGGCCCGGTTGACGCCTGGTTTCTTGATGGTTTTGCCCCAGCGAAAAACCCTGCGATGTGGTCTGACGCGCTGTTTTCTGAGATTCGACGCATTAGCAGAAACCCTCGCTCAAATCGAATACCGACGGTGGCGACCTTTACCGCAGCAGGCGTGGTCAGGCGAGGGTTAAAAGGCGCCGGTTTTAACATCGCAAAAGTACCAGGCTTCGGCCGCAAAAGAGAAATGCTCGCAGGCAGGTATGCGGCAACCACCGGCCCAGAGCAAGGTCGGTTGCATAACCATCTACCATGGCAACTGTTTCCTGCACCACTTAAAGACGCCAGCAAAGTCGTCGTTGCAGGTGCTGGTCTCTCTGGCTGCACCACAGCGCGAGCGCTGGCAGAGCGTGGTTTCCGGGTCACGCTGTGCGACCCTGAAGGTATCGCCAATGGGGCCTCAGGGAATCCACAAGGCGGACTTTACATAAAGCTGGCCGCAGACAACCAGGCAACCCATTCTGATTTTTATCGTCAGGCCTATCTGCTCGCTCTGAAAGAAGTCGAGCGTATGCTGGAAGCTCCAGTAGAGAATAATAAAACCTGGGATGCCTGTGGCGTACTACAGCTCGCCTACAGCGCTAAAGAAGAAGTGCGTCAGCAACGCTTTGTAGAGCGGCATCAACCACCCGCTGAATTCGTAGCGTCTGATAGCGAAAAGAAAGGGCTGATCTTCCCAGCGGCCGGATGGGTATCTCCGGCTGATTTCTGCAAAGCTCTCGTCAACCACCCGAATATTCAGTTTATTACCGCCGCAGTAACAAGGATAACCGGCGAACAGAATGCACTGGCCATTACTACAGACTCTGGTGACCTTGATGCCTCTGCGATCGTAATAGCAACAGCCCACCAAGCGAATGAACTTGCTGGTGAGCATAGCTACCTGCCAACCAAAAAAATTCGTGGGCAGCTTACTTATCTTAATGCTGATGCATTACCAACGGCAGATACCGTACTCTGCGCGCGCAGCTACATGGCACCGCCACTCAACGGGCGCCTCGTACTCGGTGCTACCTATAACTTAAAAGATGAAGAAGCAGAGCTTCGGGACTCGGATCATCAAACCAACCTGAGCCATCTCTGTGATTTTGGTGCTGAATGGGAAACTGCTGCGAACTCCGCTGAAATTATTGGTGGCCGTGTGGGCTTTCGCTGTACAACACCGGACTACCTGCCGATGGCGGGGCCACTGGTTGTTAAAGATGAATTCGTAAAGCGCTTTCGCCCGATGACCAAAAACGCGAAGCGCATCCCTCGTGAGCCTATGCCCTGGATGAGCGGAGTCTGGTTGAATATTGGCCACGGCTCGCGAGGACTGGCGTCCTCTTCTTTATGCGCAGAACTGATCGCCGAACAGATGGCTGGTGATGCCGTCAGTACCAGTCAAACCGTGGTCGATGCTTTGGCGCCAAACCGGTTTTTATTGCGGGATTTAATCCGCAATAAATTATAAAAGCCGATGGTCAAAGCCCCGGGGGTAACTGATCGAGAAGCGCCAGTTGGCAGGTTTCCCCAACCGGGTCAAACAGGATGACAACCTGCCCGCGGCGTATCTGCTCACGAACCTGTTCTTTTTTGTCGTCAAAAGAGTAGTTATAGTCGCCGTAATCGGTGCCTTCACGGCTGACAAACTCTTCGATAATACCGTCCAGGGCGTCGGCCGAAAGACGGTCGTAGGGAACGCGGATGACACCCTCTTCTGGCGCCTGTCCATCGCCAGAGTGAAAGTCAGATTGCAAAAGCACCCTCCCGCTCCCACTCACAACTCATACGCAATTCAGCATCTGACGGTGTGTGACCGTGCTCGGCCTGCCAGTTAAAGGTGTGCTTACCAGAGAGTTCGGTTTCCAGGTGGACCGTGGCGGAAACCCAGTGCATCGCTTTCAGCAGACTTTCGAACTGGCGCAACCAGCTTTCCCACTCATACTCTACAGCACGGTAAGAGGCAGCGAAGTGAATGATCTGCGTCTGATAGGCCCCACTGAAAATGTCATCTCCAGAGATTGAGAACATCTCACGCTTAAGCAGGGAGAAGTCATCATCCAGACCAACAGGCAAGGACTGTATCGCACTCCAGTTGGTGCGGCGCTCGCGGCGGGCTGCGAGGTCTTCTGTGGAAGGAATGTGGCGTATCACGCCGTAAACGATCGATTCCTGATCAAACTGAGACACGAGCTTCTCTCAATGCTGACTAAGGCTTTGATCATACCCAAAAGTTGCTCCAACAGAAACTGCCGGAGCCACCCTGAATGGAAACATTATAAAGACCACTCAACGGCCGACCACGTCCTGAATTCGCATACGCACATAGCTTCCGGGCGCATCTTCGATCGCTGCAAGTGGACCGTCCCCGGGCTCACGAGCCGGCACACGCTCCGCACTACCCTGCTCCTGAATCCAGGCCTCCCAGTCCGGCCACCATGAGCCACGATGGCTTTCGGCGCCCTGGAACCATTCATCACTGTCTTCAGGCAAGCAGTCGTTGGTCCAGTAGTTGTATTTGTTGGCGGCTGGAGGATTAATAACACCTGCAATATGACCTGAGCCGCCCAGGACAAAGCGTGGCTTTCCACCAAGCACTTTGGCTCCTTCGTAAGAGGCTTTCCACAGAGCAATATGGTCCTGAGACGTCGACAGGAAATAGGTCGGAACTTTAACTGCAGAAAGATCGATTTTTACGCCATCGATTTCCAGTGCATTCTTCTCGCGTAGAAGATTGTTCAGATACATGTTGCGCAGATAGTAAGAATGCATGCGCGCCGGAAGGTTCGTACTGTCCGTATTCCAGTACAGTAAATCAAATGCAGCCGGACGCTCGCCCTTCAGATAATTATTCACAAAGAAAGACCAGAAAAGATCATTCTCGCGTAAGGTGTTAAAGCTGAACGACATCTGACGGCCATCATAATAACCGAGCATATCCATTTGTTTTTCCAGCCCAGCGATGGTCGTTTCGTTAATGAATACGCCAATTTCTCCCGGCATCGAAAAGTCGATCAGTGTCGCAAGAAAGGTGGCCGACTTAATACGCTCTTTGCGCTTTTTCTTCAGGTAAGACAGAGTCGCCGATAACAGAGTGCCGCCTAGGCAATAACCGATCGCGTTAACATCTTTTTCACCGGTAATCTGCTCAATCACATTCAGCGCTTCAACCGGGCCTTCCAGCAGATAGTTATCAAAACCTTTATCACGTAATGACGGACCGGGGTTAACCCACGAGATAACAAACACCGTATGCCCCTGACCTACCAGCCAGCGAAGCAGCGAGTTATTCTCACGCAGGTCCATGATGTAGTACTTGTTGATAAAAGGCGGAATGACCAGAAGTGGGCGCTTGAAAACCTCTTCCGTTGTTGGCGAATATTGAATCAGCTGCATCAGTTCATTCTGATACACCACCTTACCCGGCGTCGTTGCTACGTTCACACCGACCTGAAAGGCCGACGTATCCGTCATAGCAACATTTAGTGCGCCATTCGCACTGGCCTCCAGATCTTCAGTTAGTTGCTCGATACCGTGAGCGAGGTTCGCCCCTCCGGTTTCGAGCGTTTTATTGATCACATCAGGATTCAGGCCGGCAAAATTGGAGGGTGCCATCGCATTTGTATACTGACGGATCAGGTATTCAACTTTACGTCGTGCGTTATCGCTAAGGCCGTCTGTGTCATCGATCATCTTTTTCAGGGTATTTCCTTGAATAAGGTAAAGCTGCTTCAGATAATCAAAGAAAGGGTTCGCTTCCCATTCGGCATTCCTGAATCGTTTATCGCCTTTTTCGGGCTCGACAATTGGCTCTACCTCTTTACCCATCAGACGAAGTACGGTGTTCTGAAATAACGCCTGTTGTTTTTTGAGCAGATCCATCTGGTCATCGATAAGTTTATCCGGGTGCTCCATCATGGCTTCGCCCAGTTCTTTAAGGGCTTCTGAGAAATCGTTCAATACACAGGCTGCCGGGTCTTCTGCCGAGGTTGGCTGCTGTATGAATTTTTCCCAAACTTTGCCGGTATGCTCCGCCGCCTGTATAGCCATATCAAAATAATCGCTAACTGCAGCCGTCAGCTGCTCAGACACATCACTCATCGACGTTCAATCTCCATGTAATTAATAAACAACCCAGTTGGTAAGACGTCCAATCAAAAAAGGCCACCGCAAGGGTGGCCTTATTCACTGCACCCGTCAGATTAAGCCGCTTTAGCTTTTGACGCCGCAGTTTTAGCAGTTGTCTTGGCAGTTTCAGCCGCAGTGTTGCGCATCTCTTCCATGATGCCTTCCATCTGGGTTTTGAACTCCATAGTCATGTCAGACAGTGTTTTAACGTCTTCCATGATTTTCTTGTTCATGCCAGATGCAACTTCAGCCTGAGAAGATGCGAACGTGCGCATTGATTCCAGGTCCTGTACATCAGCCGCGGATTTCATCTGGCTCAGTCCCATTTCAGCGTAGCTCTTAACCGCGTTGATCTGATACTCAGTCAGCTTCTCCATGTTTTCAACGAACAGACTGTTGAACTTCGACATAGGCGCGTACATCGTTTTTGCCTGTTCAGCGAATGCATTAAGAATATTCTCTTGCATGGTCTTGCTCCTTCAATGGTTGGTAAGAACAACTTTCACTTCCACATGCTGCAGAAGTATCATTACACTTGGGTGACAGCCGTACGATTAAAGTAGCAGTCACAGCGGTGATTGCACCTCTTTAACCGCACCGCAATGAGCAAAGCTTACATTGCCCGCCACTGTGTCCGGATTTATCCAATTCCGTCAGTCTTTGGACTGTCCCGCCATCATCATAGACATCAGATTCTGCTGAAAATTGGTCATTGCGCTCATGCCTTTTTCCATCATTGGCTGATAGATACTCATTGGATCGTATCCATCTTCTCCCGCCTTCATTTTTTCCATCATTTGTTCAAACACATCTGCCTGAAATTGCTGAACGTCGGGTAAACCAAGCAGACGACGGAATTCTTCTGGCGTCATATCGAATGTGACATTCACTTTCATTTCGTGTTCCTTTATTTGGTTATTGGCGGCTCTGTCGCTGCTCATCTGGGGACAAACTAAGCCAGGCTATGACCGCACCGGCCAAGGAGGCTGCCCCTGCAAGCACAAACACCAGCGTGCCACCCAGAGGCTCCCAGAGCAAGCCACTGACCCAGGCCCCCACCGCACCTCCTAAGCCAAAACTGACACTGCTGTATAAAGCCTGGGCACGCCCCTGAAGATGATCCGGAAAAAGTGTCTGAACATAACGCATTGATACTGCGTGCATCACGCCAAAACTGAACGCGTGTAAGATTTGCAACAGCATAAGCACCCAGAGAGACCCGATAAGGTATCCGGTCAACATCCATCTAACGGCTGTAAGAACAAGACTCAGAACGACCCAGCCTCTCCAGCTAAGCAGATGCATAATGCGTCCGAATTGCCAGAACAGCACAACTTCGGCGATCACCCCCACACACCAGATAACCCCGGTCAGACTGGCGCTGTAACCAGCTTCATCGAGGTAAATACTAAAGAAGGTGTAATAAGGTCCAAAAGACAACTGCAGAAGAATATTAAGAAGAATAAAACCTGCAACCGGCCCCTTAAGTAAGCGCCGCCAGAACTGCTGGTCTGTCTGATTTTCAGGTCTGACAGGGTGATTAACATGTGGCATCAGCCAGGCGTTAGCTACGATGCAGAACATGAGCGCCCACATCACAGCAGGCAACACTGATATACTTAACGCCTGAAGTACTGCACCAAGCAACACCACACTGACAATAAAACCAACGGAACCCCACATGCGAACGCGACTGTAGCGATCGACCTGATTCGACAGCGACTGCATGCAGAGTACTTCGTACTGCGGCAGCATGGCTGCCCAGAAAAAGCCATACGCGATCATAACTGCAGCCACGCCGTAGAAGCTTTGTGTTGCGTAGATCAGAGAAAAGCAAACCAGAGTAAGAAGACCAGCCATTCGCACCATCTGAACCGGGCCACGGAATCGTCGGCTCTGAGCGGCCCACATATTGGGTGCAAGAATTCTGACAACGCCAAACAAGGCCATGAGGCTGCCAATTTCGACCGCAGTGAACGAGAGGTGTTTCAGATACAGGCCCCAGAAGGGAGCAATACACCCCAGGAGTGCGAAGTACAGGGCGTAAAATAAGGCGAAGCGCGATGGTGAAACTGGCATCAGCGGACGACCAGACAAACGTATGAGGTGAAGGTACCAGCGGTCATAAGCGCCCGCTGGTAGTCGAAGTGCTTATCTTGATGTTTATTCCGGCGCCTGGCCTGGAATCACTGGCGTAGTACATACAACATCGGCATTCTGGCCACGGTCACGCATCAGGTGGTCAAGCAGCACGATGGCCATCATGGCTTCGGCAATCGGTGTCGCACGAATGCCAACACACGGGTCATGACGCCCTTTCGTGATGACTTCAATCGGATTACCGTCAGTATCTACAGAGCGCCCCGGCAGAGCCATGCTCGAGGTTGGCTTAAGCGCAATATGCGCAATGATGTCCTGTCCCGTAGAAATTCCACCGAGTACGCCCCCCGCATGATTGCTCAGGAAGCCTTCTGGCGACATTTCGTCTCTGTGCTCAGTGCCTTTCTGCTCAACAACATCAAAACCGTCACCAATTTCTACACCCTTCACTGCATTGATACTCATGAGTGCATGAGCGAGATCTGCATCAAGTCGGTCAAAGATCGGCTCACCCAGACCCGGCTTTACACCTGTCGCCACGACGCTGATTCGGGCACCAATAGAGTTACACTCTTTGCGTAGCTTATCCATGTACTCTTCCATTTCTGGCACTTTACTCGCGTCAGGACAGAAGAAAGGATTATTGTGAACCTCGTTCCAGTCGAAGGCCTCAGCCTTAATTGGACCAAGCTGAGAAAGGTAACCACGGACTTCAATGCCCTTTCCGGCCAGCACTTTCTTTGCAATCGCACCGGCAGCAACACGCATCGCGGTTTCGCGTGCTGATGAACGACCACCACCACGATAGTCGCGGAAACCATACTTCTGCGTATAAGCGTAGTCAGCATGTGCAGGACGGAAGGTTTTGGCAATGTTTGAATAGTCTTTAGAGCGCTGATCGGTATTTTCAATAATCAGGCCAATCGGCGTGCCTGTGGTCTTGCCTTCGAAAACACCAGAAAGAATCTTTACCTGATCAGGCTCGCGACGCTGAGTCGTGTGACGCGAGGTTCCCGGCTTACGACGATCCAGGTCAGCCTGAAGATCTTCTTCAGTCAGTGGAATACCCGGTGGGCAACCATCAACAATCGCCCCGAGGGCAAGTCCGTGACTTTCACCGAACGAGGTGACTGTGAATAATTTTCCGAAACTGTTACCAGACATAAGATTTCCGTCGCAGCGCTCACGCGCCTGTTGTTAATTCTTCAGTTAATACATCAAGGTCTGAGGCTCTCAGAACACAGACACCGTGCCCACCGTGTTCAAACTCGGGCCACTCAAACGCCAGCTGAGGGTATGCCGCCTGTAAGGCCGGGAAGCTGTTACCGACCTCCAGAATGAAGATACCGTCGTCCGTCAGATACTCCCGGACCTCTGCCAGCATAATTCTGACCAGATCCAGACCATCATCCCCGGCCGCCAGTGCAAGCTCAGGCTCGTGGCGGTACTCCTTCGGCAACTCCGCCATATCATCGGCATCGACGTACGGAGGATTCGACACAATGATGTCGTAACGTCCGGAAGCCGCGGAAAACAGGTCCGACTGTAATGCAAAAACGCGATCATCAAGGCCATGCATACCAATATTGGCTTCAGCCACTTCTAAGGACTCAAACGAAATATCGAGCAGTTCCACCTGAGCGTTCCCGAACTCATGAGCGCAGGCAATGCCGATGCAGCCAGAGCCTGTGCAAAGATCCAGAATACGCGCCGGCTCTGCACTGCCAGGAAGCCAGGGCGAAAAACGTGCCTGAATAAGCTCACCAATCGGCGACCGTGGCACCAGAACCCGCTCATCGACCAGATAGGGTTTACCGCAAAACCAGGCTTCCCCCGTGAGATACGGTGTCGGTACTTTTTCGTGTATCCGCTGGCTCAGCAGGTCAACAACGCGTTCACGCTCTGAGCGAGTCAGTTTCGACGAACGCCAGTTATCTGCTAACTGCCATGGCAGATTCAATGCGTGTGCAACCAGATACAGAGCTTCGTCCCACGGATTGTCGGTACCATGCCCATGATAAACCTCATGTTCCGCCATCCGACTCACAGCCCAGCGCACAAAATCCTGCAACGTAGACAGTTCATTGATAGCTTCCTGAGCAAGTTGGTCGAATTTCATCAGGTCTGGCCGTCCAAAAAAGGCGCTATTGTATCAGGATCAGCAGCGGCGCTCACCATAGAGACTACTGTGGCCGTGCTCGAACGCATCAAGCGCGTCGTTAGCAATCTGATAGCCCAGATCAACCATCTCCTGTGCACGATAAAATTCGTACATTTCACAGCTTTCAGTCGGAATACGGATCAGCAGATCAGGCGGATACCCTGCCGTCTTAAAGCGACTCAGAGAAGACTGCATGACCTCAAACATACGGGTCAGGGTCTCCAGTTTTCCCAGATTCTCATTCGCTTCTTTACGGGCTTCATTCGTGCGCTTACCAAGCCACTCAGAAGCACGATCCATAACGGTATTGAGCCAGGCTTTCTTTTCGCTTTCAGATTCCGCAACATCTCTTACGAGGTTCTGTGGTGTCGGCACATCCGAATTGATATCAACGGCAATAATCAGGTCAGCATGAGCTGATACGCACGGGGTAATAGGTAAGGGGTTCAATACCGCGCCGTCCACCAGCATCATTGTGTCAGTGATGACGGGCTCAAGAATGGTTGGAATTGCAGCAGAAGCACGCATTGCTTCGACCAGTGAACCCCGCTGGAACCAGATTTCTTTTTCATGCTTCAGGTCGGTAGCCACCGAGGTGTAAGGAATATTCAGGTCTTCAATATTGATCTCACCCAGCAGCTCACTGATAACACCATAGACTTTCTCAAGCTTGATAGCACCACCGGATAACAAGCTGAAATCCACAAGTTTAAGAACGTCGATATAACCGAGACTGGTGACCCAGTCACGATACTGCGGAAGTTTTCCTGCCGCATAAAAGCCACCAACAATGGCACCCATTGAGCAACCGGAAATTTTAACGATATCGTAGCCACGCTCTTCGAGCGCCTGGATGACACCTATGTGGGTATAACCGCGCGCGCCACCGCTCCCCAGCGCGAGAGCGACGGTTTTCTTTGACTGTTTCATCGGATTTTCGAGTCCTATCGCCAGGCCAGAGCTGGCATTTATCTGCTTTAACGGCCCGGCCAGAACGTAAAGCGAACAGCCGGTCGGCGGTCCGCCGCAGGGGCTGGAGTTAATGCACCCAGCGCTCTGACATCAATGCCCGGTAACGCTTTGCGTACCTGCTCGGCCAAACGTTCGGAGCATTCTAATGTGTCCTTGATATGTGCACCATCATAACAATGCACCATCAAGTGTAAGCGTGTCTTCAGACCAACAGAGAGGCCCTGAATAGCATCAAACAGAATCTGGCTTTCGGTAACGTTCACGCCACGACTGTCTGCTACAAAGCCCGGAAGCCAGCCCGACGTCACGGACAATGATGCAAGTACTTCGTCCTGGGTGACCTGACCGATTTTCAGGGGTGCCCGTGTGACTAGCTGATCAATCAGAACTTTCGGCTGACGCCCGCCACGCATGGAGATATACACCATGGTCAGTTTCTGGGTATCAGCGTATGGCTCAATGGTTACGAAATACGCCTGATCTTTGTCGCGGCTGACCAGGCTGGACAGATCAAACACGTCGTTTGCCCAGAAGTTACTGCTTCCGCAATCGATACCAATACACTCATAGAGCGTTCTCTGGCCATCGGTCTGACGCCGGAAGTACACTCTCACCTCTTCGAGACTTACGCCGTCCGGCAAATTATACACGGTACGCTCACGTTCTCCGGAGACACGCAACTCACGCTCTCCAAATGTATCCGCACGCTGGTGCTTCAGTTCAGAAAGTACAAGCCTGTAACGCGAAACACTCTCTTCAGAACGTTCGATTAATTCACTGTCGGGGAATGGTGGCGGTGCTGCAGATGCACCAGAGGGCATCATAGAAGCGAAAACTACCGCCAGAAGTAGAGGGTAAAACCGGATGTAGCGGGCAAAGAGAAGCATAAGCAACCTGTTATGTGACACTCTGCCCAATGTATCAGAATCTCAGGCTGGCACCCAGCTGCCAGTAACCGTTTTCAGCCGGGTCTGCACTGACTTCAACTCCGGTACTGTCGGTCGCTCTGATCGTACGATTTCTTAGCTGACCAATCTCGGCATTCAGCCACACGCCATTGCGCCAGCGAAACTCTGCACCAACCCCCATTCTCCAGTTCGTATAAGAGACGGTCGTTACCTTTGCTGGGGTCAGATCATCGACTTCTTCTTTCCAGTAACCACCGTCAGGATAGAAGCGGGCATAGGTTGAGAACTCCTGACTCCATCGGGTCTGAATATTCGACTTGGGAAAACCCAACCACATTTCAGTATCGGAGGTCAGCTTGGTGGCCAGCGCCAGAAGCGGCCGGGGTTTGCGGTCGCCAAATTTACGGTCAACCACAATACCGTATTGCCAGAAGGTCGTGCGGCCCGTGTAAGTCCGGCCACTGACCTCAACGTTCAGATTGAGATTCTCAGTACCAACAGCATCGAGGTCCGTCATGACGCCGGGCTCAGCCATCAGATGAAACTCAGTGCTGCCAGTGCGTTTCTGTCGGTATTTAATTGGTACAGATAACCAGATGTATTCACCTTCGGCGGCATTCGCGCCTTCCCAACGGAATTCAGTTAACTCCAGAGACACATCAGAAGTCAGAGATTCTGTGCCACGGTCAGCCCGCTCAAGCGGCAATGAAATCGCAACGGTGCTGGTCGCAAATCGTGTACCTACGCCGCTGTCGGGCGCCCCTGAAATTTCCTGCCCCCATTGAAAGGTGGACGCATTTGCCTGAAGTGCTGCCAATGACAGCAGCAGGCTAGTCGTTACTTTTCGCATACAAATTTCCGATAATCTCTTCAACACGGGCAAAACTGCAGAGTTGCCCAGAGGCTGCTTCCTGTTTACGGGCGATATCGGTTGCTGCAAGAACATCAGCAACGAGTTTCAGATCTGCAAGAGCCTGCCCGCGCACTCCAACCTCTGCCTGACTTTCAGTGTAGTCGGCAATAAAGTCATATGCGTCAGATTCGGCACGTCGACGAAGAGGATCTGTCGGTTTACTCAGACCATTGAGTACATCACGTACTCCGGCAAGTGCGAATGCGCTCTCATGATCGCCCGCCAGCAGCGCATCGCGAATAAGAAGAGCCAATACATCCGCTGAACGACGGACGAGAGAATGAGGAGTGCCGGTGGTTGGTATCGACGCCACCGGCTTCTGTATATGTTCAGGCAACCAATTCAGCATACTGCATCCTCCACTGAAGATGAGGAGGATTCAGCAATTAGCAAGCCAAAATAACAAATCCTTTAAAAATCAGATAGATAAAAAGATATGCGGTCGTTTCTTACCGCACAGTGTCAGTTTACTGCCGCTCTGATTTTCCGCTGTTTCCGTCAGCAGCCCGGTTCCGTCGTGTGATATGCGTTCGGACGCTGCGAACACCGAGCAGCACCAATAACAGCACCACAGGCATCGCTACGCCCTTCGCCAGACTGACATCGATAGGTACCCCTACCGCTTTCAGGCCATTAAATGCTATTTCCAGCAACGACAACAGATAGTAGCCGATAGCAACCACCGAGAGCCCTTCCACCGTCTGCTGCAATCTCAGTTGCAACTGACTGCGACGGTTCATGGAGGATAACAGGTGCTGATTCTGCTCCTGAATCGACAAGTCGACTCGTGTTCTCAGCAGACTTGTGGTCCGGTGAATACGACGCGACAAATCCTCAAGACGATCCCTGACCGAGTTACAGGTTTTGATGCCTGGCGTCAGTCGACGCTCAAGGAACTCCTGCAGGCTCTGAACACCATCCATTGGGACTTCCTGCAGCTGTTTGATCCTGTCTCTGACCAGATCGTGGTAGGCCACTGAAGCTGAGAATCGGAAGTTTGTGTCAGAGCGATGGCGCTCGACTTCTGCCGCCAGATGCGACAGTTCCTGCAGCAGCTCGCGCTCATCTTTGTCTTTGTCGATTTCTGAGATACTCAAATTCAGAGTCGCCAGATTGTCCTCGATACGTGACAATTCTGCGCCCATTTCCCGGGCTACAGGCAGAGCCAGCAATGACATCAGGCGGTAAGTTTCCAGCTCACACAACCGCTGTACCATGCGACCGGCCTGATAAGCATTGAGATCCCGGTTCCAGGCGACGATACGCCCAAATCCGTCGCTATGAAGCTTAAACGCGGTCCAGACCTGGGCTTTATTCTCAGCGACTTCTGAACCAGACACACGCTGACCTTCGAACCAGCGCTTCAGGTCAACGTCACTGGGTTCGGATTCAACCATCACCAGATTAACGGCTACGACTAATTCTCCGGGCATGCTGGCTAGCCAGTCTTTAGGAATAAACGCCAGAGCATCGTCAGAAAACGGGGCTGCGTCTTTGCTGATAAAGGTGAAGTTCGCAAATTCCAGATGGCGTTCCCAGCGCAGCTCAAACCCACCAAAATCCTGATACAAGCAACTGGAGTCGTTACCCGGAGCCGGCACACTATAACGACGACATAGGTCATTTACGTGCTCGAGAATTTCTTCACGATTGTTATCGAGCATCACTGTAAAGTGAGTGACCTGACAACCGCCCTCAATGATTGGCGATGGACGGTTGTGCAATTCTTCGTAGAGCGATGACCTTTGCGGGTGTACGCGCAGCGAGACCGCCGGAGCGCTGATCTCGGGCGTGCCCGCCTCACTCGCTACTTCCTGTATCGCATGTTTCATTGGGTTCTCCTGATGTATCTGCTCATCACTCGGGGCTGACACGCGCTCTCAGTCAAGTAATTCACTGAGCGGTATATCGAAGCGCTCTCCGAACTCTGAACTAAAGTCATTTTGCCATTGGCGTAATTTCACCAGCTTTTTGGCATCTCCGGCATTGGCCTTACACAGCTCCTTCAATGTCTGCCCGGCAAAGAACTCAGAGGTTTTAATGGTCTCAGGCGCCCGAACCCAGGCCCAGCGCCCCTCCTCCGTGAATACAACCCAACCCGACTTGCGAAATTCATTAAGCATATTGGTAACTCGCCCTGCATCGACGTCACCCAATTGGCGCCGGATATCCAGCTCGCGATTTAGAGGTTCACCACTCCGGGCTTTGATCAGAATTTCTGCCAGTCGCAATCGCTCATTCACCGGATGACGCCCTGCACCAGGCCGACGATAATGGCTCAGGCCATAGCTCAGCTCAGCCCCCAGTAGCAGAAGCATCCAGGATACATAGATCCACAACAGAAACAGCGGAACGGCAGCAAACGCGCCATAAATCAGCTTATATGATGGAAAAAGCCCCAGAGCGCCACTGAACAGAAACTTGCCCAATTCAAAAGCCGAGGCAACGATAACGGCGGCTATCAATGCATGAGGCACGGGTACTTTGCAGTTAGGCACCATCAGATAAACCACAGTCACTGCGCCGATGGTCAGTATCCACGGGATAAGCCGCGCTAGTATTGTCAGAGGTCCACCGGGAGAGCTCTCCCAAAGCGGCATCGACGCCAGAACAGAAGATGTGGCCACGCCGGCACCAAACAGCAGCGGACCGAGGCTCAATACAGCCCAATAGCGGAAAAATGTCTGAATTTTCGAACGCGAACTTTCAACGTTCCAGATTCGGTTGAACTGTCCTTCAATGGTTTGCAGCAGGAAAATACAAGTCACAAATAAGGCGGCGATACCTATCCAGGTCAGCTGTCGTGCCTGCTCACTGAACTGGCGCAGGTAATCCGTTATCACTTCACTGCCCTGCGGCAAAACATAGCTAAGCAGTTGCTGGTTCGCATCCTGCCCCCACTCCTGCAGCGTCGGGATAGCACTGAGTATCGAATAGCTGACGGTGATCACAGGCACCAGGGCGAACAGCGTGGTGTAGGTCAGAGCAGCAGCTTCTTTGCGACGCTCCATGCTTTCGAAACGTTTGAGTGTCTGCCATAAAACGCGTCCGACATGGGCTGGTTCAGGGATAAAACTCGGCTTCATAGGTATCCTTAACGGGTATCCTTGTTACAATGGCGACCAAATGACTGTCTACCGGAATTCAGAAAAAGCATGAGCGATATTACCATTTATCACAATCCCCGTTGCTCCAAGTCCCGCCAGACACTGGCGCTTTTGCAAGAAAACGGCGTCGAGCCAACGGTGGTCGAGTATCTGAAAGAAACACCCGATGCAGCGACCCTGAAAGCGGTCATTGATAAGCTCGGCATCACGCCGCGTGAGCTACTTCGAACCAAAGAAGCCGAATATAAAGAACATGGTCTGAATGATAAAAACGTTGGTGACGATGCCATCATTCGGGCAATGATCGAATCACCCAAGCTGATTGAGCGCCCAATTGTGATCAAGGGTGATGAGGCACGCATTGGCCGCCCACCAGAGCAGGTACTGGAGATTATTTAATGGCTACGCCCTACGTTCTGGTGCTGTATTACAGCCGTCACGGCAAAACAGCAGAAATGGCTAAGCTGATTGCACGCGGTATCGAATCGACCGGACTAGAGGCCCGTTTACGCACTGTGCCAGAAGTCAGCCCGGTATCTGAAGCCACGGCACCGGCAGTGCCAGACGACGGCGCAGTCTATTGCACTCTCGACGATATCAAGCACTGCTCTGGCCTGGTACTGGGCAGCCCAACCCGCTTTGGCAACATGGCTGCCCCGCTGAAATATTTCCTCGATACCACCAGCAACCTCTGGCTGACGGGCGCGCTGATTGATAAACCTGCCAGTGTGTTCACTTCTACTTCGTCCTTGCACGGCGGCCAGGAAACCACACTGACATCCATGATGACACCATTGATGCATCACGGGATGGTCATCGCTGGCCTACCCTACAGTGAGGCCGGTTTATCCACAACCTCCTCAGGCGGTACCCCTTACGGCGCTACGCATTGGGCGGGCCCGAACGGCGATCGCGAGTTAAGCAAGGAAGAAATTGGATTGTGTAAAGCTCAGGGGGCACGCATGGCAACACTGGCGAAACGACTGTCTGGAGCAGACGAATGAAGTCAAACCGCGCCTGGTGGGCAATGGTGATCTGTTATCTCGGCCTCTTCGGCCTTTTATTGGCAGGTACTTACGCCAGCGCACCAGAACATGTAAAAGGCGATGAGGATATTCTCGGAGCTACACTGATGTTCTGGCTAGTGAAGTGTATCCCACTGCTGCTATTCATTCCGGGCATCATCAAGAAATCGCATTACGCAGCCTCCTGGCTTGCGTACATGGCCATGTTCTACTTCGTTGTGATTATCGCAACAGGAGCTGGCACCTGGATGTGGCTTCAGGTTCTGACCATAGCGCTGATGTTCATCGCTTCGCTGATGTTTACGCGCTGGAAGAAAGCAGAAGAACAGGCTTAATCTGCGATCAAAGCCTGCTCACTACGAATGGGATGACGTTACTCGTCGTCCCACTCTCCGTCCGTATCATCGTCGGCAATCTCAGTCGTAACCGTGCTGCCACACTTTACACACTTACCGTCGATATAAACAACGCCGCCCATTTCATACTCAACCGGGTCTTTCATTCCCAGGTCCACTTCCATGCAGTCATTGCACCAGGTTTGCGTCAGAAAGGCTTCCTGATCTTCTTTATCGCGCGCGTAAAAATCCCGCTCTGTCCGTTCCATTGTTTACTACACTCTCAGTCGGGCCAAATGGCCATAAATAATTCCGAACCTATGTCATATATGACATCAGCTCACACTTTGATTCCCGTATTCTATGATGATTGGGCAGATCGATAAACGGAAACTCCCATGAGAAGCGCGAGTATCTGAGTGGCGAAGGCCTGTATGACGTTTTCCTGGCCTCTGACCGTGGCGATATCGTTTACAATGAACAGGCGACAACTTCCTCGTGGGTGGAGATCACTTGCTTCGTTCTGAGACGCGAGGATTTCAGGAGGCTCCAGACGAGTTTCTGAATGCGCTTCCAGACAATGCTGTCCCGAGTTCAACGCGGGATGCTATCCGTCAGCGCGGTTCCCTGGTTGGTTACCTCCGCTTAAAAACAGATGTGATTGATTCGGCCAGCTCTGGAAGCAACGGAACACTCTGTTTCGCTGCATATCCCTCTCTTTATCACTCAATTCAGTACCCGCTCGGATAAGGCACTTTCAATCCTAAAGCGTGTCCGTTATAAGAGTGTGTAAACTTCAATTCTTAATGGTCAGGTACTTATGGTCACGCTTCATCATCTTGAAAACTCGCGTTCACAACGTATTCTCTGGTTGCTCGAAGAGCTGGGTATCGAATATGAAATCAAGCTTTATAAACGCGATCCTAAAACCAACCTGGCGCCTGATGAACTCAAAGCGATACACCCTCTTGGAAAGTCACCGCTGATAACAGACGGTGGAAAAGTGATCGCCGAATCCGCTGTGATCATCAACTACCTGATCCGCAACTACGACAAAGATAATCGCTTCACCAATGCCCCCGACTCTGATGCCGCTCAGCAAAATGAATACTGGCTGCACTTTGCTGAGGGTTCGCTAATGCCGTATCTGGTTATGAGTCTGGTATTCACCAAAGTAAAAACGGCCCCGATGCCTTTCTTTGTCCGACCGGTAGCCAAAGGAATTGCCGATCAGGTAATGAAGAGTTTCATCAGCCCGAACGTTGAGAGCTCCCTGCGCTTTATCGAGGATCACCTGAGTAAAAACGTCTGGTTCTCCGGAGACGATATGTCCGCCGCCGACTTCCAGATGATATTCCCTCTGGAAGCTGCCATGACCCGCTCCGATATTGCCTCTAAGTTACCCGCGATCAATGCCTGGGTGAAAAAAGTACACGCGCTTCCAGCCTACCAGAACGCACTCAAGAAAGGTGGACCATACGATTACGCCTGATCGTAGTGCTGAATTATGATGAAATTTTTTAAAAGAACCTGGCTCGTCTGGATTATCGTCCTGACGGGCTGTGCTACTGCAGGCTTGCAGTCTTTAGACACCCAGGAATTATTCGGTAAATCGCTTATTGTAGAGCGTAGAGCTGACTTCAAGGCTGAGGAAGCCGCCTGGTTCAGAGAGGAAGTAAAGCCGGTTCTGGATCAGCGTTGTGTTGTCTGTCATGCCTGTAACGATGCACCGTGCCAGTTAAAACTGACGTCGGCGGAAGGCATTATGAGGGGAGCTAACCCTCAGAAGGTATACCACGGAACAAGGCTGACCGCGGCCGAACCGACCCGATTAGGTATCGACGCAGACTCAACGGCGGAGTGGCGACAAATGGGTTTCCACTCTGTGCTTAATGAGCGAACTCAAAGCCCGGAAGTAAACCTCGCTAACTCGCTCATTTATCAAATGCTGGCACTGAAGAAAAACGCGCCGGCACCTGAAAATGTACTTCTGAGTGATGACTACAATCTGGCTCTGAATCGCTCCCAGTCTTGCCCGACGCGTGAAGATTTCAATGAGTACGCAGAAGAGCACCCAAAATGGGGAATGCCATACGGGCTCCCTGAGATCAGTGATAGCGAATATAACACTCTGGTGCAGTGGCTGAGAGCCGGCTCGCCGATGTCTCAGCCGAAGCCCCTTTCCGATAAAACTAAACAGACGATCAGAGACTGGGAAACGTACCTGAACGACGACAGCCTGAAACAGCAATTGGCCAGTCGGTATATGTACGAACACCTCTTCCTGGCCAGCCTGTATTTTTCGGATGAGCCTCTTTTCCGTGGTATCGACCCGAAACAACGGCCAGAAAACTTCTTCCGGCTGGTCCGTTCGTATACCCCACCGGGTCTCCCCATCGAGGTTGTAGCGACGCGTCGCCCATATGACGACCCGGGCGTGAAGCGTATCTATTATCGATTAGAGCGTATAAAAGAAACCATCGTAGCCAAAACTCACATGCCTTACCGCCTCAACGATGAGCGCATGGAATGGATGAAGTCGCTGTTCAACGAGCCAGACTATGAAATTAGCAGCTTGCCGGGATACGAAGTTCATATCGCCTCCAATCCCTTTATCGCCTTCCACGATTTACCGGTGAAATCCCGTTATCGCTTTATGCTTGAAGAGTCTGAATACATTATCCGTGGCTTTATCAAGGGGCCGGTTTGTCGTGGGCAAGTTGCGTTGAATGTGATCGATGACCACTTCTGGGCCGTATTTATCGACCCTGATGCCATTGACTCCGGAGAGCTTGCAGACTTCCTCAGCGAACAAAGCGAGAACCTGCGCTTACCGGGCGAGGCAGAGAGTAACGCAGGGATTCTGAGCAACTGGTTGAAGTACTCTGACCTGCACAAAGACTACCTCGAAGCTAAAAACCAAAAAATGATCGAGCACTTCCCTGAGGGCAAAGAGCTCGATCTGGATCTGATCTGGGACGGCGATGGGCATAACCCGAATGCCGCTTTGACAATTATGAGGCACTTCGACAGCTCGTCTGTTGAGCAGGGTTTTATTGGTCAGCCGACCAAAACGGCCTGGGTAGTCGACTACACACTGCTTGAGCGAATCCACTATCTGCTAGTCGCCGAATTCGACGTCTACGGTAACGTCGGCCATCAGCTGATGACCCGTCTGTATATGGATTTTCTGAGAATGGAGGGCGAACACAACTTCCTTACCTTCCTACCTCAGAAAAAGCGGATTGAACTGGCCAATTACTGGTATCGGGACGCCAGCGATGAAGTCGATGAGTATCTGGTAAATTATGAAGACTCAGTTATTACTGATCCGGGGATTGAATATCAGACTCAGGAACAGAAAATCGAACTGTATGGCCTGCTGAAGACCCACCTGAAAGGCGCCACCTCTATGCGCTACGAGTTGTCAGGTGCCGTCACTCCTGAGCGGCTTTCAGCACTCTTACCGATCAATGATGTTGTGGGTAAGCAAGCCACGCTGATGCCTGAGATCTCATTCGTTATGATTGATCAGGTGATGGGTGACCCTCAGGTATTCACGCTGTTGAGAGCAAGCGGCCACAGCAACCTGACGGGCCTGCTGTATGAGGAAAACAATCGTCTTCCGGAAGAGGATTACCTGACGATCGTACCTGGGCTTCTTGGCACTTATCCAGCGGCCATTTACCGTGTACCTGAGTACAGGTTAGGTGACTTTATCTCTGGCATTAAGGCGCTTGAATCAGAGGAAGACTACAAGTCGCTGGCAGGGCAGTTCGCTGTCCGTCGCACGTCACCAGACTTCTGGCAGAAGAGTGACGAGCTGCATAGCTGGTTCCGTAAGGACAGTCCGCTGAACTACGGCGTGCTTGATTACGCTCGTCTTGAAAACCGGTAAGACGTCAGGCTTCAATACTTCTGAGGCACGGATGCCGGAGTATTGGTATTAAAACACCAACAAATCAAACACCCACAAAAAAGCCGCATCAGATGCGGCTTCTTTGTGTTCTTGCACAACCGTTAGGCTGCAACTATCTACGCGCGATAACCCATACCGCGTGAATGATACCTGGCAGATAACCCAACAGGGTCAACAGAATATTCAGCCAGAATGCCCCACCAATACCAACTTGCAAAAACACACCAAGTGGGGGTACCAGTACTGATAGTAAAATCCGGATAAGATCCATGTCTTACTCTCCATCATAATGAACGTAAAGATATAGATGGCTTATCCGGTCTGAAGTTCAAACTGTTTTACAGGCCAGCACTGCTGAGCAGGTTCTCGATGACTTCTTCATCTGGAATGCGGAAACTCGAATTCGAGTGAACCACCTTACCTTCCGGGTTAATCATGTACTTGTAAAAGTTCCAGCGAGGGTATTGGTCCTGACTGGCGACCTCTTTGAAAAGTGGGTGAGCATTCTCCCCCTTCACAGGTACTGTCGATAACATGGTAAAGGTGACGCCAAAGTTTTTGAAACAGACTTCAGCGGCTTCTGCCTCGTCCTTTGCTTCCTGATTAAAAGAATCAGAAGACACGCCCAGAACGACCAGTCCGCGATCCTTATATTTCTCATGAATCGCTTCAAGATCGCCAAACTGATCGGTAAAGCCACAGTGACTCGCCGTATTCACAAGTAATACGGACTTACCGTCCGTCACATCACACAGATTCAGCATCTTACTACTGTGAAGCTGTTTCATCGTATGGTGATAAATTTCCGGGCAGGATTCTGGATAGCTACCTTCACTTTCTTCAGCCTGAACACTGATGCCTGCAAAGGTTAACGACAGCGCACCGATAAAAAATAACTGCTTGAGTGAATTACGCATGGTTTTCTCCTCAATGTGGTTATTAAGGATAGCAAAAACGCTGACAGGTAAGGAACAGGCCGTCTTAACGCTGACATGATATTATCCGGCCACATTTCGTACACGTCGCTGAGGCGTGATGTCAGGAGATAGTATGGCGCTCAAGCACTTCATCACTCACAAAATAGCTAAGCTGGAAAAAGAACCAGCGGCCACTGTGACCTACAGCGACCTAGAGGGCGAAGTAGGTGAAGATACTCTGTCAGGTTACTACCAGCGTTGTGCCTCTCAACTGAAAGGCATTCTTCTTCAGCGTAGCGGCAAGCGTTATGGCGTCTTCAATCCCGAATCGCCAGCGTTCAGCGCGCTTATCCGCAACTGGCAGAAAGAAGCCATGCCGTTTTCGAGCTGGGCACGCAAAGCCATTGCACACATCAGCGCCAGCCTCGACAGTACCGACCTTCTTGTAGACGGCTATATCGCAGTCTTTCACGAAGAACTTGCGGATGCCGACAAGCTCTATATCTTCCACCTGCGCTACAAAGACAGCGTAACGGTCGATGCTAACCTCAACCTGTCAGAAACCCGCTACCTGGACTTCTCAAATACCGGCTTTGGTGTATGTATCAACCTCACCGACTGGGCACAGGATGAAGACGCAAAGTACATCACCTTTTCTTTTGGCCGCGGTGACCGCCCTCTCCAGAACGCGATCCTCGACGCTATCGGGTTCACGGATACCCTGAATACAACAGCAGAAACAGAGGAGTTCCTTGAAATCGTTGACTCCTACAGTCGTACGCTTCCCGAGGAGCAGGCGTTTGAATATAAGTCTAAGGTCGTCGATTACTGCATCGAACAGGATCTGCGTGGCGAACCCGTCGTCTTCGAAGAACTGGAAAACCACCTCGCCAACGAGACCAACGCAAAACCTGCAGAAGCGTTTTCGCATTACGTAATAGAAAAGAAGAAAGAGCGGCGTAAGCAGCCCGCTCCCGAAGGCGCTACCCCCGAAGAACTGGTTGCAGCCGGCGCTCCCGTGGCAAACGTTGCCGATGCCGTAAAAGCAGAGCTGATTCCGGACCGTAAGAAGCTCAAAGGGTTTATTCGTTTCAGTGGAAAAAACAAAGATCTGAGTCTGAGCTTTTCGGCCGCCCTACTGGGGAAAGATATTGAATTCAATCCTGCGAACAAATCTCTTCTCATTCACAAGGTGCCAGAGAGCCTGCTCAAACAACTGTCTGCCAAAAGCACTGATAACGAAGACTAAGCATAAAAAAAGCCCGGCTGCTGCCGGGCTCTCATAATCATTCAGTAATCATCAATCTTCGTACTGCTGGTAGCTGTCGATAGTGACCGCCACCTGTGCATGCATAAAGTCGCCGTCATGTGGCCATAAGAAGGCTGTCCATGGCGTCAGCGCCAGCGGGTTGATGACGTAGGTATTATCAATCACCTCGTAATTGATATCGAAGCTCACACCCGCGATAGAGTTTGAGGACGTTTCTGTCCACTCAGCAGCCGCACTGCAGGCCGGTTCACCATCACTGCAGGCGTTAACGTATAAAGTGAAAACATCTTCAGTGTTAATGATCGCACCAAGTGACTCCGTCACCGTGCCAGCGTTCGCCTGATAGAAGCGATAGTACTGTGTCTGACGATCGCTTTCGTCATAGTAGGTATAAATGTTTTCGGTGTAGATAAAATCATCACCACCTTGCTCAGTCACCTGTTCGCCGTACTCTATGCCAACACAGTTAGCAATCGAGCTATCTACTGAGCCTGCATTGCCTAAATTAGTGTAGTCCAGGCCATACGTTGAGGTCAGTTGCTCAGCATCTTCAAAGCTGGTGCTGTCACTGACTTTGACACCTTCGAGTGTCAGCGTCGTACTTTCACCCACAGGCGTGGTGACGCGGCTACCTTCTGCCGACAGCGACCGGTTATTGCTGGCGAACGTCACAGTCAGGTCGGTCAGTGTCATTGCAGTGACACCGGATTCATCCATGTCACCAGTTTCAGTCAGCGTCGCCTCATAACCTGTTTCGGTCGCTGTCAGTTCAAAGTCTTTGCGCCACTCGCTGTCACATCGGGTGAGCTCGTAAATGCCCTGCTCGTTCGCAGTGACTTTTACAAACTCACGGGTCATACCCGCATAGGCGTATGGATTCATGCTGTCTTCAGCGTTCGGGATACTGGAGTTTTCTTCCGTCACAATCATCCAGATACCCTCTGGTGATTCCGCGCTCAGGCTGCGATCAACTAGCGGCAGACCAGTAAACCCCTGAGGAAAACACCCCGCCAGCGAAAGAGAAAGACCAGCAACGGCCGCAGGTGCCAGAGCAGGTTTAATGAGCTTGAGCATGGATAACTCCATTTAATTTGTTATTCGAGTCGGACACCAGAATACCTGATAAACGCCTGTCTATTATCTCAAAAGAGGCAAAGTGGCCTTATCTGCCCCATAATCGCCCGACAAAATACGCCACCAGCGACAAAGCGGCTGCCAGAATCCGTTGGATTGATCCGTCTGTCTTCGCTATCGTGGACTGTTAATCCACTACAAACTCTGCAAGGATGCACAGATGAATACGAATCCTGACTGGCAATCGCCACTTAAACGTACCTTCGGCTTTGAACAGCTACGCGAAGGCCAGCAACCCGTTATTGAGACCATACTGGCCGGGCGATCTGCTGCCGCGATTTTCCCAACGGGTTCAGGTAAGTCGCTCTGCTATCAGCTACCCGCCCTGCTGCTTCCGAACCTGACCTTAGTCGTTTCGCCGCTGTTGGCACTGATGCAGGACCAGGTGGCTTTTCTTCGTAGTAAAGGCGTTGCCGCTGCCAGCCTCGACTCCACTCTCAGCCGCGAAGAATTGACTTCAGTACAGCAAGGCGTTCGCAATGGCGAAATTAAAATACTGTTTATCTCCGTAGAACGTTTAAAGAATGAGCGCTTCCGCGAATTTATCCGGGGCGTTGCTATTTCTTTGCTGGTCGTCGATGAAGCGCACTGTATTTCTGAATGGGGACACAACTTCCGCCCGGATTACCTGAAACTGCCCCATTGGCGTCGCGAATTTAATATCCCGCAATCTTTGCTCTTAACAGCAACGGCGACACAGCCCGTCGTAGAAGACATGCGCCGGCATTTTGATATCGCAGAGTCAGATGTCGTCAGTACCGGTTTCTATCGGCCAAACCTTCGATTATTAGTTCAGCCTACACCGGTACATGAGCGCTTGAATAAATGTGCCCAATGGCTCAATCATCTGATCAAAAAGGGCGAGCCGTTTGGCAGCATTATTTACGTTACCCAGCAAAACACCGCCGACGAAGTCGCAAGCCAGTTAAATCAAATGGTCGCTGTTCCGGTCGAGTCTTATCATGCAGGCCTGCCCAGCGAGACACGACAGGAAATCCAGCAGCGTTTTATGAGTGGAACTACGCCCTGCATCGTCGCCACGATCGCCTTTGGTATGGGCATTGATAAAAGCAATATCCGCCAGGTACTACATTACGATCTACCCAAGTCGATTGAGAATTACAGCCAGGAAATCGGCCGCGCCGGACGTGACCGTAAGCCATCAGATTGCGTATTACTCGCCGATTTATCAGGCCTGACGGTTCTGGAGAACTTCACTTACGGCGATACGCCAACCCTCGGGGCGATTAAGCGTTTACTCACCACCATCAGCACAGATACCGCTGTAAACAGTAATGGCTCTGGCCGTTGGGAGACCATGATGCAGCCGCTGTCGAACCAGACAGATATCCGCCCACTGCCGTTAAAAACATTGCTTGTGCATTTAGAAATGGCTGGACGAGTCACCCCGCTCTACAGCTACTATGCCGAATACCGCTTTAAGCCAGAATCCGAAAGCGCCCTTCTGTCTCAGTTTAATGGTGAACGACAGGAATTTATTCAGACACTGTTAAACCACAGTAAAAAAGGTCGCACCTGGTACAGCCTGGATATGGATGCGCTGATTCAGAGCCTTGGAACGGATGCGCGCTCGCGTGCAGTGAAAGCCTTAGAATATTGTGCCGAACAGCAGTGGTTAACGCTTGAAATAAAGCAGATGACCGAGGTGTATGAGATAAAACCTTGGCAAGTTTCGGAGACAGACGCCATTGCCCATGAGCTACATCAGAGTTTTATGGCGCACCAGAACAGCGATATTCAGCGATTACATAACATGGTGAACCTGTTTCAATCACAGCAGTGTCTAAGCCGACAACTGGCCGTGTATTTTAATGATCACTCAATGACACAGGATTGCGGGCACTGTTCCGTCTGCATGGGTAAATGGCAGCCCTGGCCACAGAACAGTGCGGCTTCTGCCCCGGATGCTTCTGTGATTCAGGGCATGTTATCCGAATTTAATCAAGCGTATCAGGCGATGTTTAATCAACTGCCCGAGCCTGAAACCCAGACCCGTTTTTTAAGTGGTATGGCGAGCCCCTGGCTGACCAAAGTGAAAGCGAAGAAACTTGCGAATTATGCAGCGCTTGAGCAAGTGCCGTATGCGAATGTTTTTAAAGCGCTTGAAGCTTGAAAGCGGAGGTTAGGACTTCTTCCCGGCATTATCCGCAATACGGCGAATCACCCGCGATGCGGCGACAAAGCCGAAGGTGCCTGTCACCATAGTGGCAGAACCAAAACCGCTATTGCAGTCGAGACGGGTGCTCTCGCCAGCAAAAGCTTTGGTCTGGCAAACTGTTCCGTCACTACTCGGGTACACCAGCTGTTCGGTTGAAAAGACACAAGGCACCGAATAGTTACGCGATGCGTTACGCGAGAAGCCATATTCACGACGCAGTAACGAACGTACTTTACGTGCAAGCGGATCATTGAACGTTTTGTTCAGATCACCGATCTGAATCTGCGTCGGGTCGGTCTGACCACCAGCCGCCCCCGTCGTCACAATACGGATCTTACGACGCTTACAGAAGGCGATCAGAGCTGCCTTGTTCTTCACGCTGTCGATGCAATCGATCACGTAATCCATATCCGGCGTGATCTGCTCCTCGAGGTTTGAGGCCGTCACAAACGCCATACGAGCATCGACATCGATCTCAGGGTTAATGTCTTTTAAACGCTCAGCCACCGCTTCGCACTTGAGCTTACCGACCGAACTGGTCATGGCGTGAATCTGTCGATTGGTGTTGGTAACGCAAATGTCGTCCATATCGATCAGAGTGACCTTGCCAACACCCGAACGCGCCAGAGCCTCAGCTGCCCAACTACCGACACCACCAATGCCTATCACGCAGACGTGCGCATCGTGCAGGCGTTGCAGGCCGTCTGCACCGTACAAGCGGCCAATACCGCCAAAGCGGTCGATATAGGATGGGGTCATGCTGAAACTCGAGCTAAAAACGTTGGCAGATTATATCAGTTTACCTGCTGACTCTCTTCTTCCCTGAGCGTCAGTACTTCAAACCCGTCGGCCGTTACAGCAATAGTGTGTTCCCACTGCGCGGACAACTTTTTATCCGCCGTCACCACTGTCCAGCCGTCTTTTTTGGTTTTCACTTTGGCTTTTCCCTGATTGATCATAGGCTCAATGGTAAATGTCATCCCTTCCTTAAGGACCAACCCCTCACCACGGCGGCCGTAATGCAGCACCTGGGGAGCTTCGTGCATCTCGGTCCCGATTCCATGACCACAGTATTCACGTACGATTGAATAGCCATGAGAATGAGCATGTTTCTGTATGGCCGCTCCAACATCACCCAAGGTCGCACCAGGCTTCACGACTCGTATGCCCTGCCACATCGCCTCGTAGGTTTCTTCAACTAGTTTTCGAGCTGACGGCGCAACATCCCCAATCATATAGGTTTTACTGGAATCTGAGATGTAACCGCCCTTCTCAAGCGTAATATCGATATTAACGATGTCACCGTTTTTAAGGCGTTGTGAATCACTGGGAACACCGTGGCAAACAACGTGGTTTACCGAGCTGTTCAGAACGTACTGATAGCCGTACTGACCTTTGCTCGCTGGTCGGGAATACAGCACGTCTTCGATGTAGCGCTCCACCAGGTCGTTAATTTCCATGGTGCTGATACCTTCGACCACCTTATCATCAAGATAGGCAAAGACCTGAGCCAGCAACCGGCCCGCTTCGCGCATCAGGTCAAGTTGCTCCGGAGACTTGAGAGAAACAACCTCAACCACCGGACACCTTCCTCATATCAACATTCGCCAGTCGCATCTGCTCTTCGACGATGTCACTGTAGGTTCTGTGCGGGTTCGCCTCAGCCAGCATGCCGATACGAATCCAGAACGCCGCCTGAGCGTTGATAGACCGCTCCATTACCGAACTGGCTTTGCGAACCTCTTCGTGAAGTTCATCGTCGATTTTTACGATACCCATAGAAATACACTTCGAATATAAAACGTATACAAATCGTATATTCAAAGAAGAAATGGCGCAAGCGGACTCACGGCCGCGGTTTGCTAAGACGGGTCCGTGAGTGTCCGTTTTATCAGGCGGGATTAATCTCGGGGTTACGCGAAGGTAAAACCGTTCTTACCTTCCTTCTTTACCCGGTACATGGCGGCATCTGCGGCTTTCAGCAGTGACTCGAGATCCTCCCCATCGTCAGGGAAGCCAGCAATGCCGATACTGGCGCTGACGCGAGCCTTGGCGCCCTCAACCGATATTGGCTCTTTCAGGCAATCCAGAATACGCAGGGCCATTCCTTCAGAATCTGCTCTCGAGCTGGCGTGAGATAGCAGTACATACTCGTCTCCACCAATCCTGGCTAGCAGGTCGCTCTCACAAATAACGTCCTGTAAGCGTCCGGCCACTTCACGCAACACCTCATCACCGGCACTGTGGCTGAAGTTGTCGTTGATTGCTTTGAAGCCATCCAGGTCAATGAACATCAGCCAGAGTGGCTGTTTATTAAGGGCGGCATGAGCGAGTTCAGCGTCGGCGGCCTCCTGCATGTAGTGCAGGCTATGTACACCCGTAAGAGCATCCTTCATCGCAATATCATGCAGTCTGGAGCGCGCTGACTCGACTTCCTCCAACGCCTCGTACAATTCGGTGAAATCATACTCGACCACCAGAAACAGGAAATCCCCGTTCAATGGATGGCGGGTACGGCGAATGTCCAGGCTATGGCGGCGCGGCCCATTGGCGGTTTGCATGATGTAGTCCCAGCGGCCTTCTTCTCCTGCCTGCACCCGCTTGAGACAGGTTTGTCCGTCAGCTGGGTCTGCAAAGCGGGCAACAAAAGGAGAGATATCTGCTGCCAGAGACTGGCCATGGATATAGTTATAAGCATCGGTCGCCGCAGGGTTTTCTACCACGGGTGTACCATCCAGGGTGAAGGTAGTTGCAGGCACCCGCGTATAGCGCATCGCCTCCATCAAGAGCAGATTTTCGGGCTGCTCCCCCATGTTCACCTGTTCATTGATGTAGGCAATGATGCCCCGATGGCGGTCTGGCCCCAACAGCACTGCCCGGTGCATCATCAACAACGTCTTAGGTTTACCATTCGGATAGGTTGTCCAAGGGTCAACCGTTAGGCCCTCGCGCACCGCGAGTTCAAAGGTTTGCAGCGTACGGTCACGCGCGCCCTGAGTATCACCTGACAGATCTTTGTCGATCAGCGCTTGTAACGAATCCAGCCCCCAGAAGGTTACCGCAGCTGAATTACCCCACCACCAACCATGCTTATCAATATCAAACACCCAAACAACATTGGGTATCAGTTCATAAAGCTTAAATTCCTCAATGGTCTCGATGTGAACCAGGTGACCATACTGACTGAGATTTACCACGGTTTAAAACGGCCTCGATGACGCTGAAAGTACCTTCCTATACTAGTTCAGGCTCACAAGTCCGCTGTGAGATGGATGTAGAAAACGAATATATTTAATTATAGCAGGAGTCTGTCTTACTGGTATTGACTCAGCTCCCACAAAGGCTCTCCGTGGCCCAGATTGCCTAACTCAATTCCGCACACTTGCTTGAAGTATGATGGTGATTTTCATGTGGGCGCACGCCTGGGTATGAATAGCAAGGCCTGAGGTAACGCCAGCAATCCCTCTTCCCACTAACCATGATACTGCTCATAGTTTTAGCTGGTCGCAGTCTATTTACTGCACGGAAAGTCCCGACGGGCACAGCTGGAAATACAGTGATAGTCAGCTGTCCTAATCAAGGTACGGTTACACTAAAGCTACATGTTGAGCTGCCGATAACCTGTATCACGCTAAGAGAAATAGGCTATCAATATGGATATTAATGCTCTACCCACTATCAGTACTAATAGCGCCAAATTTTCAACAGATAAGCATGACTCTTCTGACGTTTTGTATAGCGCAACAAACTCGACCTACGATACTAATAATAGCTTTATCTCCCCGAAGGAAAAACAACCTGATTTGCAAGTCTTATCACCAGATGAGATGACGGTCGAGATTATAGGGTATAACCCAAAAGGCTTTCTTGCTGCACAAGAGGAGAGAAGTCATGAAGCAACTCAGGCATTAGATTCTTATATTCAGAATATTGTGCTATCGAAGACTGCTAAAGATCAATTTTCTCAAGTATCCAATGATATTGCACAAGAACGCCCTGAACTGATGAATAAGAAATGGGATTTCTCACTAAATGCACGGGATGACATTGTTATTCTGCATAATGGTGACCTGACTGATGAGGACGTCAACTGGTTACAGGATCGGCTTCAATATACTGGCTTGAAGGAAACGTTAGCAGAACTGAAATCATCAATGATCACACTTGTTGAGTCGGAACGGGGGTCTGATATGTACTCCACCAATTTAGGGCGATACGATCTTACTGAGGCTAATTTTGATCAGATTGTTCACTTTGGTGAATTTCTAAATTCAACAAATGGGGCGGATGCCAATCAGATTCTGACCAGTCAGCTTACTTTGAGAGCAAATGATCCATACAAGAATCCAACCTACGAATATCTGATGCTTAACGAACACCTTACTAACACTAGGCCGACCCCCTAATCACCAGAAAGTAAATATTTAAGGAAGAGCTGTGTCAGCCCCTCACAAGCCAGTTTGAGCTTCTATTATTCCCCCATAGCGAATCGATAGCTGAGACAGCTTCAGATTCAAGTTCTACACCACCTGCATTCAGCGCTCCGACGTATTCAAAATACCGCCATAAACATGTGTACCCTACATTTAACGTGGTTCTTCCGACGCCCTGTATACAAAACGTTTTGCGCTCTGAAGCCACTTGAAACACATCAAAAACAGATCATAATATGCTTTTAATCTGCTTTGAGGTGTAGCGACTATGTTTAAAAGCACAGATATCCACACAGTGACCGAATTCAGCCGCAAGCCCGCTGAGCACATTAAGCGCCTGGCTGACTCTAAGCGCCCTGAGATTCTCACCGTGAATGGCAAAGCGGCCGTGGTCATACAGGATGCCGAATCATACGAGCGCATGGCAGAACTCGCCGAGTACGCCGAGAGCATTCAAACGATTCGCAAAGCACTCAGCGAGGAGAGTCGCTCTCTGGATGACTTCAAGAAAGAGTTTGAGGGTAAGCTAGGTATTGAGCGGTGAAGGGCTATACAGTCAAGATCAAGCCAACTGCCGAAGCCGATCTTACACAGCGCTTTCAGCAAATTGCCGAAGAATCCCATCAAAACGCAGTTCAATGGTATCTGTCTTTGATATCAGCGATTGAGTCTCTCGACAAATTGGCACAGCGATGCCCTATTGCGCCGGAAGATCAGGATATCCAACGCGGCATCCGGCACTTAATAGTCGGCCGCTACCGGGTATTGTTTTGTATTGAAGGCGATGATGTGCATATTCTGCATATCCGTCACAGCCGCCACAACAGAGTTCTTTGAAGATACGCCTCAAAGATTCACCAACTGAATCCTTGGCCCGTCATCCAGCAACTGCCGGTACAACTTATCGACGATCTGAGGATTGCGGACGTCTTCGAGAGAAATGCGCCCCATCATCTGCATAATCAGCTGGTTTATCCCACCCCAGCCGTCAGAAAGATTGCAGGTGTCAGTAATGTCACACACGTTGTGATCCTGCGAACATTCAGTAAGGGCGATCGGGCCTTCAAAGGCTTCAACCACATCCCCCACCAACTCCAACTAGTCTCTGACTATTAAGAACGTTGCGGTTCCTATGATAGTAGGGGGTCCAACGGATAAAAAATAATATGAAGCTTACTAACAGCAACGCTAAATGGTCAAAAGCACCACTACCTGACTCCCTACCTGATTCATCATTCGAATCACCTGAGGACAAAGGCTCGCTTGCCTCTAAACTATCTTCTTCTGCAACTCCATTCGCCCTCTCCGAAGAGGCAAACTCGATCACTAAGAGGCAAGATTCTGTAATAGGCCCTACCGATAAAATACTTTCAGACAAGCTACTCAAACACCCCGAAATCCGACCTATTGAATAACCAGAATCAGGCGACAAAGCGATATCTAATGAATCACCATCACTGACCGCTAAAACATCCTCAACTGAAACTGTCCCAGAACCAACGACTTCAATTGTTAGCAAATGCTTTTTTCTAGCGAAATACAGTCTTACTACGCAATTTTGAGTTAAGGCAGCCGTTACATAGCTAGTACCGCTTACTTCTCCATCGCACCCCTGCACACTGACAAATTCGTATCCATCGATATCAGGAATATCAATTTCCGATGATACGCCATAGAAGCCATCAAAGATCAGCGTGTCGAACTTCTCTCCGTCTTTAAAGAGCTCAACAGACACTACATATTCTACGGGTGTAAAACTTGCATTGATCCAGCAATCATCGACCACGTTTTCAAGATCAAAACGCCCTTCGTTTAAAGCTCCCAGACATCCAGTTATACTATCCAGCCGGTAACCAAAATCTGGAACGACCAGGATGCTGAAATCAGTCCCATAAGGGACATAAAATGGCCCTGTTGGCGTTAATCGACCTCCAGCTGTCACCGCAGTAACTATCTCTATATCCAGCCGTGAAAAAGAAGCCGTCAATATACAATCTGCTTCGACTGAAGGTATTGTAAATGTGTCACCTTCGATAGAGCCAATGCAGCCCGAGATAGTATCAATTTGATAGCCCGGATCGGGTTTTATCGAAACACTATACTTTTCGCCGTGGCGAACAGAAGTTGCAAGCTCTGGTAAGACCCTTCCACCTACACCTGCGATTGATTCAATGGAATATCGTTTCAGTTCAAAATTTGGAATCACCTTACAATCAGAATAAATTTCTGATGTCACGAAAGTATCTTCAACAATCTGACCGGGACATCCTGTTATACCAGTCAACTCAAATCCACGCTCAGGAGTTATAATAAAGTTCGCGTTATCCCCATACATGACTTGTGTTATTCCAGAAGGTTCTATAAGCCCCCCATCGCTAGAAACAGCTTCGACGTTATACCGTATCTTTTGAAAGTCGACATAAATGGAGCATTCACCCGTTATAACATCTGTCGTATATACGTCATTTACGAGACTTCCATTACAGCCAGACACTTTGTCTAAGGTGTACCCCTCATCAGGAGTAATAGTAAAAGTAACAAAGTCACCATGGTCAATCTTGAAGAGGTGACTACCCGATATGGCTCCCCCAGCTCCAACAACAACATCAACAACATACTCGCGAAGCATAAAATCAACATCTATTTGGCAAGCGTCAGTCACTATTCCAGTAATGTACTGATGCCCCACAAGCACACCACCACAACCCTCTACGCTTGATATCTCAAAGGCATCTAATGGGCTAATGTCAAAGGTCGCTGTGCCTCCAAACTCTACACTTACAGGCCCCATTGGGGCTATGTTCCCACCATCTGACACTACTGTTGATACATCGAACTCTATTTGCTCGAAAAGAACGTCAACAACACAATCCTCAATTACTGAAGGAATAAAGAATCTATCTCCGAAAAGAGTCCCTCCACATCCTTCAACCAAGACTAAATGATTGCCTTCTTCTGCATTAATGACAAACTCTGTAGGCATCGAATAGTCAATAACCTGATCAAGGTGAGGATATACGTATCCGCCTCCGTTGACATTTGAAGAAACGGTTGATCGGGGTCGCATCTGCGGCAAGGAAGTCGAGTAAATCCTTTTCCAACTTATACCATCTTGACTGGACCAGACGTACTTATTCTCCCGGTATTCACCTCTGCCTCCAGTTAAAATAAGAGAGTCCCCATGGGCGGTAATCTGAGCACCAAAAACCTTCCCAAATGGGGTATTCTCTCGTTCCTTGATCCAATCAACACCATTATCAGAAGACCAAATCGCCTCATTAATCGAACCCGAGATGCCACCATATAGCCAAAGCCTATTATTGAAACTCACGACCTCATGTGAGTACGTACCTGGAAAACCTCCGTCTTCCCGTTCAAGAGTCCAATTTATTCCATCTTCCGAGGACCAGATATCATTTAGGTAAGAACTACCCGTTTCTGGGTCTATCTCGTACCCCCCAATCAGGAAAAGCTTATTATTAAAAACAACCATTTTGTGGTTGAATCTTGTTGAAAAATCCTTATTGGCCTCGAGATAATTCCAGTCAATTCCATTTTGGGAATTCCAAATCCCCCCAGAAAAGCTACTACTCTCAGGTTTACCTCCAGTCATCCAAAGAGCATCTTTGAATTTCGCTACCTGATGGCCTGACACTGCTGGAAAGTCTGCAGATTCGGTTACCAAAGCCCAATCTACTCCGTTATCTGATCTCCAGATATCATTGAGAGGAGCACCAGCGGTCAGCACTTTGACCCGACCTTCTTTTCCACCAATCAACCAAAGCGAGTCCTGAAACTCAACTACTTGATGCCCGTATCGATCAGAGAAGACCGGCTTATCCATTTCAAGAACCCAGTTAAATCCTTCAACTGAAGACCAGATATCGCTCTTAACACTATCATATAGTCCAGTGACGATAGCATTATGCCAGTATTCGGTGAAATCCTGCCCCCCGATAACCCAGAGCCGATCTTTGAATGATATTGACTGGTGATCGTATCTTAGCGGAAAGCGTAATAATTCATCGGATTTCCATTCAATCCCGTCGCCTGAAGACCAGATATCAGAATGACGAATTGATGCCCGATCCTTGCCTCCAAAAGTCCATAGTTTCCCTTTGTATGACAAAACTTGGCTACCCAAGCGTTCCATATACCCAGCATCGCCCGTTGCTTGTAGCCATCCATTTTCTGAATCGAATACCCAAACATCGTTTAAGTATTTGTTCGAACTAGCACCACCAACGATATAGAGTTGCCCATTATGGGTTAACATCCTATGACCGCAGCGTGAAGGATAGCCCGCAATGTCTGCAGCTTCGTGCCAAGAGATCCCATCTTCTGTGTACCACGTATCCGAGTAGTTTGAAGACGAGGGGCATCTACTTACTCCACCTCCTGTTAACCAAATCCGCCCCTGATAAACTGCAACTTCAAACTTATTGCGATTCAGAAACTCTGCCCCCGATAACTCCCGCCGCCAATTTATGCCATCGGCAGAGGACCAGATATCTGTTATTATCCCATTGGTATCAGAAGTTTTTTCCCATCCACCGATAGACCATAAACGATCTTTAAAGGCGACTACTTTTCCTGGAACAAACCCGGCATCTTCAGTAACCAGATCCCAGGCTATTCCGTCAGAGGATTTCCATACATCCCGCGCCGAAAGGTAATTTACATTCAATCCCCCTATTACCCAGAGCTGCCCTTTAAATACTACCGCATTAAATGAAGTCCTCGGAAACAAAGTATCGGCGACGTATTCTTCAATCCATGACCAACCATCAGTAGAGGACCATATTGTAGTACTTGTTTCGTCGCGATTAGGGTATCTACCGCCTAGAAACCACAACTTATTGAGAAACTCGACTACGACAAAGCCTTCACTTTCCGGTACTTCACGCTTTGCAATTGAAAAATTGACTGCCCCGCTATCGTCAGTTAGCTGAAAATAGCCTGGATTATCAAGAGTTGTTACTTCGTCGATAACAGGGCTTTCCGTCAAGATTTGTGATGACCACATACCTTCACATAAATCTGGCCCATCAAAGTTACAATCGCTCTGATTACTACCTGTTAATGTGTAGCCAGTAGCTATTTGGTCAAAGCTCAGCTGCGTATTGCTCTCACCAACCGAAACATCCAATGATATCTCTTCAGAACCATTTGAATATACAGAAACTGAAACAAGGGCTAATAAACCCAAAAGAGCGAGCGATTGAAGATATTTCATAGGTACAAAACAATCCCTGTTAAAACGCTAACATTTCGAAAGTCCGGATAAGCACCTAAACCTACCACTCAAAGAATACTAAAACTACAAATTCACCAACTGAATCCTCGGCCCGTCATCCAGCAACTGCCGGTACAACTGATCGACGATCTGGGGGTTACGGACGTCTTCGAGAGAGATGCGCCCCATCATTTGCATAACGAGCTGGTTGATGCCACCCCAGCCGTCAGACAGGTTGCAGGTGTCAGTGATATCGCAGACATGATGATCCTGCGAGCACTCGGTTAGTGCAATCGGGCCTTCAAAGGCTTCAACTACATCACGTACGCTAATCTGCGCCGGTGGTCGGGCGATGCGATAACCGCCTTTCGCACCACGGCGTGCAATTACAAGGCCGCTGTCGACCAGTGCCTTCATCACTTTGCGTACGGTCGGAACGTTGAGCCCAGTGGTCGATGAGAGGTCATCCACCGACTGCTGAACCGCACCCTGCGCCGCCAGATGATTGAGCACCACGATTCCGTAATCTGTCAGTTTGCCGATTCTGAGCATCTGTCTTTCCTGTGGATCAGGCCGCCGTGTTTTTCTTAGAACCCGATTGAGAATCATTGTCGATTCGTCAGCATTCATGGGCTTTGATACAATCCTGACACAAAGCATACCAACTTGGTATTCTTTCTGTACAGACAGAGAGTACCTGAGTAAAATACTCAGTTATTGACGCCAGTTCTGATAAACTGCCGCTCGATAACGATGTACCCGATGCACCTATGATGCGACGCGAGAGAAGTAGCTATGGCCACCAACGCTGAAATTGAAAGCCAGATCAAAGCCCGTGAATACAAAGCCGGCTTCGTCACCAACATTGAGTCCGAGACCCTGCCACCGGGGCTGGATGAAGATGTGGTGCGCTTTATTTCGGCTAAAAAAGGTGAGCCAGAGTGGCTGACAGAGTGGCGCTTAAAAGCATATCGCGAATGGCTGACGATGGAAGAGCCTGACTGGGCGCACTTGGGTTACCCTGAAATCGATTATCAGGGCGTGTCTTACTACTCTGCGCCTAAGAGCATGGAAGACAAGCCGAAGTCGCTTGATGAAGTCGACCCAGAGCTGCTGGAAACCTACAACAAGTTGGGTATCCCTCTGCACGAGCAAATGGCACTTGCCGGTGTTGCGGTTGATGCGGTATTCGACTCAGTATCCGTCGCGACTACATTCCGCGAAAAACTGGAAGAAGCTGGCGTTATCTTTATGCCGATTTCAGAAGCCGTTCACGAGTATCCAGAGCTGATCAAGAAGTACATGGGCTCTGTTGTGCCTCAGCGTGATAACTTCTTTGCAGCACTGAACTGTGCGGTGTTCTCCGATGGTTCCTTTGTTTATATCCCGAAAGGCGTTCGCTGCCCGATGGAACTGTCTACGTATTTCCGTATCAACGAAGCCATGACCGGCCAGTTTGAACGTACATTGATTGTCGCCGACGAAGGTTCATACGTCAGTTACCTCGAAGGCTGTACTGCACCCATGCGTGATGAAAATCAGCTTCACGCTGCCGTCGTTGAACTGGTTGCTCTGGATGGCGCAGAGATCAAATACAGCACAGTACAGAACTGGTACCCAGGCGATGAAAACGGCAAAGGCGGTATCTACAACTTCGTAACCAAGCGTGCCGTCGCACACACCAACGCTAAAGTCAGCTGGACTCAGGTTGAAACCGGTTCTGCCGTCACCTGGAAGTACCCAAGCTGTGTACTGAAAGGTGACAACAGCATTGGCGAATTTTATTCCGTTGCCCTGACCAATAATTATCAGCAAGCCGACACCGGCACCAAGATGATTCACATGGGTAAGAACACTAAGTCGACCATTATTTCGAAAGGTATTTCTGCGGGTAAAAGTCAGAATGCTTATCGCGGCTTAGTACGTATGGGGCCAATGGCAGAAGGCGCGCGCAACTTCACTCAGTGCGATTCTCTGCTCTTAGGCGATAAGTGTGGTGCTCATACCTTCCCATATATTGAGAGCAAGCACCCAAGTGCTGTAGTAGAACACGAAGCAACGACATCGACCGTAAGCGATGATCAGTTGTTCCTGTGTCAGCAACGCGGCATCGATACTGAGAAAGCAGTATCCATGATCGTTAACGGGTTCTGTAAAGAAGTATTTAAAGAGTTGCCGATGGAGTTTGCCGTAGAGGCAGGAAAGCTGCTCGAAATATCCCTAGAAGGCTCCGTAGGCTAATTCTGGCCTATTGCGCTCTGGATTGCGGTGTTAAAACCTCGCTCAGAATGCTCATTTACTACTTGTAAATTGCGCTTCTTCACTCGGTTTTGCCTTGCATTCCATTCGCTCATAACGTCCAGAACCGTAGTCATAAGAACGCCCTTTTGGGTGCATGAATAATGAGGGAGATCGGAAGAAGTTAAGGCTGGCGTCTGTGCCATGGATGGCACAGCCGAGCGTACAGGGATGTATTTACCGCGACCAGCCGATCTTCTTCCGATCTACCGAAAAATCAAAATTTGAAAATTGAACACTAACCGTCTGCCACCAGACAAAAGGTTAAAGAAATGATCGAGATTAAAGACCTCAAGGCCAGCGTTGAAGAAAAAGACATTCTCAAAGGCCTGAACCTGAACATCGGCCCGGGTGAAGTACACGCCATCATGGGTCCGAACGGTGCCGGTAAAAGTACCCTGGGTAACGTACTGGCGGGTCGAGAAGGCTACGAAGTCACTGGTGGTTCGGCCACGTTGAATGGCAAAGATATTCTCGATCTTGATCCAGAAGAGCGCGCTCGCGAAGGTCTGTTTCTGGCATTCCAGTATCCGGTCGAAATTCCTGGCGTATCAAACCTCGAATTCCTGAAAGCCTCTGTGGACGCCGTACGCGAACAGCAAGGTAAGCCAGCGTTAGATTCTGTTCAGTTTTTAAAACTTGCTCGTGAAAAGTGCAAAGCAGTAAACCTCGATCAGAGCTTCCTCAAGCGTGGCGTTAACGAAGGTTTTTCTGGTGGTGAGAAGAAGCGCAACGAACTCATGCAGATGATGTTACTGGAACCAAGCCTGTGCATTCTTGATGAAACCGACTCAGGTCTGGATATCGACGCACTGCAGGTGGTCGCTGATGGTGTAAACGCAATGCGCGATGCTAACCGCAGCTTTATTGTGGTGACCCACTACCAGCGTCTGCTCGACTACATCGTGCCAGACTATGTTCACGTTCTGGCGAATGGCCGCATCGTAAAATCCGGTGGTAAAGAACTCGCGCTGGAGCTGGAAGAAAAAGGCTACGGCTGGCTGGAAAACGGTAACGAAAACGGAGCTGAGTGATATGGCCGCTGAATTTATTGCCCAGCAGCTTGAACTTGCAAAAGGCATCAGCCCACTGGCATGGCTCGAATCAACAAATGAGCGCGGCCAGCAAGCTTTCGCTGAAGCGACTTTACCGACCCGTAAAACCGAAGACTGGAAATACACTTCGTTGTATAACCTGACTGAAATCGGTTTTGCCAACAGTGCTCCGCACGCTCAGGCGCATGCACCGGTTGTTCCGGGTCTACAGGCTAATCGCCTTGTCGTTGCTAACGGCGAGCTGGATACTTCCGCATCAGACGCTGCTGCACTTGAGCTGGTCGTTCGTTTCCGTGACGCTCGCCCGGAACAGCAGGAAGCCATTCGTGAACTATTAGGCAATGTAAAAGGTGAACGTGGACATTTGTTTGCCGACCTCAACGATGCCAGCATCAACGATGGGCTGTTTGTTCTGATCGAGAAAAACCAGCGTCTCGAGCACCCGCTGCACATTGTTTACGCCAACACCGCAGGCGATGCACCGTTTACCGTTAATACCCGTTTATTGATCGCTCTCGAGCAGGGTTCTGAAGCGACTGTCATCGAGCACTATGCAGGTGACGATACTGTCGATGGTAAGCAGAATAATTTCACCAACGCAGTGACTGAAATCCGCGTTGGCGATAACGCAAAACTGGTGCATTACCGCCTACAACTGATGGCAGAGTCTGCGTTTCATATTGGTGGCACTTTTATCGACCTGCAGCGTGATTCGCGTTACGAAGGTTTTCATTTAGGTTTGGGTTCTGCCCTCACCCGCAATGACATTATCGTGAACCATAATGTCGGCGGTTCGCACTGCGAAATGAACGGTGTCTACGTTCCGCAGAATAAACAGGTCATTGATTTTCACACATGCGTTGAACACAAAGTAGCGCACTGCACGACCGACGAGGTGTTCCGCGGCATTATGAACGATAAAGCCAAGGCGACCTTTAACGGCCGAATTCATATCCATCCGGATGCCCAGAAAACACTGGCAGAGCTGAGCAACAAAAACCTGCTGCTGACAAACACCGCCGAGATCAATACCAAGCCTGAGCTTGAGATCTACGCAGATGACGTTCAGTGCGCTCACGGTGCCACCGTCGCCCAGCTTGAAGAAAAGGAACGTTTCTATCTTCAGAGCCGTGGCATCAGTGCCGCCGATGCAGAGGTCATGCTGAGCTTCGGTTTTATTAACGAACTTCTGAATAGTCTGAACGACGAAGCTCTGGGCCTTTGGTTACGCCCACAGCTGGCAAAACGCTTCGGTCGTGATGACGATCTGTCCGCTCAACTCTCTGGAGAGCTGTAAGAATGACTCAGGCGCTGATTGACGACATCCGTGTACAATTTCCGGCACTTCATCAGGAAGTGAACGGCAAGCCACTGGTTTACCTTGATAACGGGGCGACCACTCAAAAGCCGCGGTGCGTTATCGATGCGCTGAGTGATTACTATCGCCTGAATAATTCAAACGTCCACCGCGGCGCTCACACCCTTAGTGATCGCGCGACTCAGCAGTTTGAAGACGCACGCAAAACCCTGCAGGCATTTTTAAACGCGAATAAGTCAGAAGAAGTCGTCTGGACCCGTGGCACAACCGAGTCGATTAATCTGGTCGCCGCGACCTGGGGCCGTCAGAATATCAAAGCCGGTGACGAAATACTGGTCACGGGCATGGAGCACCATTCCAACATCGTTCCCTGGCAGATGCTGTGTGAGCAGACAGGTGCAACTCTTCGCCCTATTCCGGTAAAAGATAACGGCGAGTTGGATATGGACGCATTTACTTCCATGCTCAACGAGAAAGTGAAATTAGTGGGCGTTGTTCATGTGTCCAACGCATTAGGTACCATTAACCCCGTCGCTGACATTATTAAGATGTCTCACGATGTGGGTGCCAAAGTGCTGGTTGATGGTGCCCAGGCCGTTGCCCACTGGGACGTTGATGTTCAGGCTCTTGGTGTCGACTTCTACGCTTTCTCTGGTCATAAGCTGTTTGGCCCGACCGGTATCGGTGTGCTGTACGGCAAAGAAGAATTACTGAATGCCATGCCGCCCTATCAGGGTGGAGGCGAAATGATTGAGCACTGCTCTTTCGATGGCACAACCTACAATGTTCTGCCCTTTAAATTTGAAGCCGGCACGCCAAACATTGCCGGTGCTATTGGTTTAGCCGCCGCGGTGAATTACCTGAATGGTCTGGATCGTGTTGCTCTGGAGCAGCATGAAAATGCCCTGCTCGCGCGTGCCAACGAACTGGCCGATCAGATTGGCGGTATCCGTAAAATCGGTACCGCACCACATAAAGCGAGCGTATTCAGCTTCCTGCTGGATGGTGCTCATCCTGCTGACGTCGGTACTCTGCTCGATCAGCAAGGTATTGCCGTTCGTACTGGCCACCACTGTGCGATGCCATTGATGAACCAATTTAAGGTGCCGGGTACAGTTCGTGCCTCGTTCAGTTTTTATAACACTATGGACGATGTTGAGCGCCTGTTCGCTGGCCTTGAAAAAGCCAAAATGTTTTTACTCTGAGGTGATCCGGCTATGAATATTGAGACTTACGATCCAAATGCTAAAGCAGAAGTCTCCATGACGGAGGCAGCAGTCGCACACGTGCGTAAGCAGCTGAGCAAAAACCCAGACATGAGAGGTATTCGCCTTGCAGTCAAAAAGAGTGGCTGTTCAGGCTTTAAATATGATGTCGAGTTCGTTGATGATGAAAAGTCAGAAGACGATGCGATTCAGGTAGCCGACGACGTGACCCTTTACGTTGCAGCAGACGCCCGTGCCTATGTCCGTGGCACAGTGATCGACTTCACCAAAGAAGGCCTGAACAGCACCATTACCTTCAACAACCCGAACGCCAAAGATCTGTGTGGCTGTGGTGAAAGTTTCAGCGTCTGAAGCTCAATTAAACTGGTCTGCTTAAACGGCTTGAGCCTCCAGCCGTTTAAGTAATTTCTTACACCGCAATGCCATCTCTTCTTTTTCAAGAGCCTGTAACGCTTCATGCATCAAAGAATAGGCTTTAATCAATAGCTGATTATCTGAGCAGTCCTGATGCATACCATTCACCAGTCGAATTACGGCTGGGTAATCCCCAAAGGATGCGTAATCCTGCGCGAGAGTGAAACGAACTTCGTGACTTGTCGGTTTAAAGTCGGGAACCACACTGCGGGTCTGGTTATAAATTCTCTTAAGCTGGGCCTGGTGTCCTTTATGTAGCTTGTAAGCCATATAGTCGTCGGCAAAATCAGGCAGATCTTCTTTGTTTCCGGTAGCCGTTAAGAATTCGAAATATTCATCATTGAACGACAGGTCCAGCCCATTACGATCCAGTGTCTTCTTATATAAGCGATTGACGCCCTCATAGTCGCCTTCCTTGATCAGAACACTGATCTTCGCACGGCTGCGCTCTACTTCGCTGCGGTATACCGGAGCATCTCCTGTCTGTGCGCGTGCGTAGAAACCAAGCTTTTCCTGATACTGGAAAACCACGTAGCCGAGGAGGTGAAATATAACCACCATATAGAAATTAGAAATGACTGACTGAAGAATCATGCTCGCCCACTCGAATCCAGAGAAGACCATGTAAGAAAGCAAACCAACAGACGAACTCATCAGTAAAAGAAGGCCAATCAGAATACCGTACGGTAAGCCCACAGCACTGACGATACGCAATATATTCTGTGGCGCGAACGACACCAGTACGCGATCTGTTAACGCAAAATTAATAAGAAAGGCGGGAATACTGAGAACAACCAAGGCTCCGAGTAGCCCGGTAATCCCTGCCCCCAGATAATGATATGAGCCGATCCCACCTGCGGTAATCAGGATAATCAAACCAATCATTTTGAAAATAATCACGATGCCACCCGAGAAAGCTTCGCTAAGATCGGGGGGAGACATATTTCCCGCGGCCGTCTCTTCCAGGCATTGAAAGCTGTACTTGGTAAGAATACCCGCCGAGATCAGCCCAGCCACGGCACCCACGATAGGTACAAAGAACAGAACACCGCTGATTGCAGACAGTACAACTATCAGAGTCATAACCGGAACGGTCAGTGGATACCGGAAGGTTTCAGAGAGGCGTTCCCAGAAGGGTTCAGCCGTGTACGCAGATCCCAGTGACTCGAGCGTCGCACCACATTTGCAGCAGTAGCGGTCCTCCCCCCTTTCAGACTCCTGTGTGCAGGTATCGCATACCCGACTGTCGCAATGAGTACAGTACCAGGTGGCGGCGTCTGTAGGATGATATTTGCAGTACTTCATTTATGCCCCCATCGCCAGTTGTTCGGCAACACTCACATAGTATTGCTGTTTATCTGCCCGGTTCTGACGGCTGTGCGCTTTGGCCAGGCTGGTCGCCACCCGGCTTAATTCAGATGATTTTGCGTTGCGCTTTTTCAATAGAGAAAAGATCTCTTCTGAGAAACTGAGATCCTCTAAGTGAGAGAAATTTGAGCCACAGATCGCCAGCGTTTCTGAATCAATATGCTTAAGGTAAGGCCGGATATCTGCCCATATGTCACGTTGACGGATTAATTCTTCGTCTGAAGTACCTTCGTAGCGAAGCACTTTTTTCAGGCTCACCAGCCAGGTCTTATTTCTGCGTAATTTAAGCAGGTTGTACTGAAGTAGCAGTAATTCAAACTCCTCACCATAGGTCGCAATTGCCTGCTCTATACGATGCTGAGCAGTATCAAAGCGATACTTCTCAATGGCAGCGTATATCTCCGCAAGTTGCTGGCGATAAGGTTCGGTATCATCTTCAGGCGTTTCGATGTATTCGAATTTAAGTAACTCAGGGCGAATCAGAGCCAGCGCCCCAACAGACAATGCACCAGCAACAAAACCACCAGCATGAGCCATAAAGGCGACGTTACTGTCAGGGTCTGTATAAAAGCTGATCAGCTCTTTGCCGATATACACCGGCAGAAGAATCATCGCCGGTGCCCTGAAGTAACCAACGATCAAATAGAACCAGTAAAAGAAGCGAATAGTCTGCCATCGATAAACAATCAGATACATTGCCATTACCGCCGACAATGAGCCCGAAGCACCCACCAAAGGTTGTTCTGAAGTGAAATCCACAGCTGCATGTGAAATACCAGCCACAATGCCGCCGAGCAGATACAGTCCGAGAAACGGCAGGTGCCCTAGAACCGCCTCAACCACAAAGCCACAAATCATCAGAAACATCATGTTCCCCATCAGGTGCATAAAATCACCGTGGAGAAACTGATACATAAAAAGGTCAATCACCGAGAGGTCGTTCGGCTTCACACCAAAACGCACACTACTAATACTGTCTATCTGCTCATTGATCTCAGAGCGACGATCCACCCACTCGTAATAAAAGCTCGGGTAAAACAACGAGGGGCCGTTCGCTTCAAGGTATTTATAGAACCCCCGGTCTGTCACAACCGCAGTTGCGACCGGAAAAATCATGTCGTCTTCGTGGTATGACCGAAGCTCTTCGAGTTGCTCAATGTCGCCCTGTTGTTCTAGATAAGTCTGGTAGTGTGGCCATTCATCTTCAAGGTACCCCGACTCGTTGTACGCAGTAATTGCCTTGATATAACGTTCGGTGTCGCCGCTCTGATAGAGAAAAAATACGAGGATATTCAGAAGGATGATACCGATCAGAACAATCGGCGGGTGACTCCAGTTCAGGCGCCGCTCAACGGGAAGGATAATCATGTAGTAGCTGTCCTTGTCGCTCGTGGCAGGGCTCCAGCCCACCACCCTGTAAACTCTGCCAGCTTAAACTGCTTCCCCTCGTCGGACAACTCTACAAACTCAGTTCCCGTGTGCTAACTGAGTGAATAAAGTATCGCCAATCCTGTTAGAATACGCGTTTTATCCAGATCACAGGTTGAATCCATGTCTATTGAACGTCGAATGGTGGTTGCCAACGATAATTGTCCCGCTCGCATGGTGCCGTCCGGTACGCCGACGACAATCAGCGCAGGTACCTTCGTCACCATCAATCAGGCACTGGGTGGCAACTATACGGTGACGGTGAACGGCAACATGATGCGCGTCGATGGTACCGATGCGGCTGCGCTGGGGCTTGAGTCTGAAAGCATCATCTTCGATGATCCGGGGGATGGGCAGGTGCACAAAGAACAGATTGAACAGGCCCTGCGCACCATTTTCGATCCTGAGATTCCGATTAACCTGCTCGATCTCGGGCTGATCTACGGAATCGATATCGAAGGCACTGACGTCAATATCAGGATGACACTGACAGCTCCCACCTGCGGTATGGGCCCGGTTCTGGTTTCCGATGTGAAATACCGTGTCGCAAAAGTCCCTAATGTCACTTCTGTCAATGTTGAACTGGTATTCGACCCTCCGTGGAGCCGGGACATGATGACCGAGGAAGCGCAGCTCGAGGCAGGATTGTTCTTCTGATTCGCTGATCAATCGTTCGCGGGAAACTGGCTATTTCAACAATGGCCGGATATGATGTTACCAGTTTGGCAACATTGCCAATGCATTAGTAATAATAAAAATAAAATAGCAATAAAAAGTGGCCGTCTGGCCCAGGCGAGCAATGAACGACTTGTATTTTACGGCGCTGACCGAGGCCTTGCATGAGGCTGAGATCTGCACGCCGACCCTAGTACTGGATAAGGAACGTCTGGATAGAAATATTGACCACCTTATCGACGTACTGAATAAAGGGTTCGACTATCGCCTTGTCACCAAGTCGTTGCCCTCAATTCCATTGCTTCAGTACATTATGCGACGCACCGGCAGTCAAAGGCTGATGTGCTTCCATCTACCCTTTCTGCTGCAAATCGTGAATCAAATTCCGTCTGCCGACATTCTGATGGGAAAACCTCTTCCCATTCGCGCAGCACGTCATTTTTATAACTGGCATAAAAAGCAAACCAGCAGTATGTGCTTCTCTCCAGATCTTCAACTGCAGTGGCTGATAGATAGCCCTCGCCGATTAGCTCAATACGGCCAGTTCGCCCGGGAGAACAATCTGACCATCAGGGTCAGCCTGGAAATCGACGTAGGTATGCATCGCGGTGGCTTCAGAAGCAGCAGTGAGTTCACCGAAGCTTTACGGATAATTCAGAACTCAGACCACCTGATACTGACCGGCTTAATGGGCTACGAGGCTCATATCCCACACATTCCAGGTATTCTCGGTGGCGCCCGGCGTGCGTTTGCAGATGCCCGAGGGCGATATAGCAACTTTCTTCGGGCGGTAGAAACAGAGTTGGGAAACGATGCCCTCAAAGACCTGACGCTCAATACTGGCGGTAGCTCAACCTACACCATGTATACCGACAACAGCTTTGTATCGGAGATCGCGGCTGGCTCTGCATTGGTTAAACCCAAGAACTACGATGTTGATACCCTGGAGCATCATATTGCCGCAGCCTACATAGCCGCGCCTGTTCTGAAGAAGGTAGATCGCCCAGAGATTCCTCTATCACCTGCTGTGTCGGCAATTCTCCGCTGGACTGGCTTCCTTCCATCTCAAGGGGCTTTTATCTACGGCGGTAACTGGCTTGCAAAACCTGTCTACCCAAGGGAAACGGAGCAGGTTCGTCTTCATGGCCGGTCCAGTAATCAGGAACTGTATGGATTTCCGAAGGATACGAAGATCGAAGAAGATGACTATATTTTCCTGAGACCGACACAAAGCGAGTCGGTGTTTCGTCAGTTTGGCCATATCGCCATCTATGAAAACGGTAAGATTACCGATTGGTGGTCGGTATTTCAGGAAGAGCACAACGAAGGGAACTCCGCCGACTCACTGCTTGAGTCGGCTCAGAAGCGAAGCTATCGCCTATAATACGAACCGCTCGGCCTGATCCTGTAATGTCCGGGCCAGAGCGCGCTGCTCTTCTGCGGTTTTACGCATGAAATTACCTGTTGCAGCGGTATGACGCGAAATATTGAAGATATTTTTCGTGCGCGTCGATACCTCTCCGTTGGTCTGCACCTGCTCTTCAGCGGCGGCGGCGATCTGGTCTGACATATCCCGGATACCAGCCACAGCATCACGGATCATCGACAACTCCTGACTGAGCGTACCGGACAGTGACACGGCTCCTGTAACAACATCTTTTGAGCCCTCAACGGCTTTAAACGCTTCCTGAGTCTGCGACTGGAACTGACTGACGATTTGCTCAATCTCATACGTCGATTCCTGTGTTCTCTGAGCCAGGCTGCGGACCTCATCAGCAACAACAGCGAAACCACGCCCCTGCTCGCCCGCCCTCGCAGCTTCGATAGCTGCGTTAAGTGCCAGTAGATTAGTTTGCTCTGCAATCGCCTTGATCACACTCAACACGCTGCCGATAGACTCACTACGACCGTGCAATTCGCGAATCACACCCGCGACCGAAGTCATCGTTTCATCCAGACTGGCGATCTTACCAACACTCTCCTGCACAACACCGACGCTTTTCCCGATCGTCGTATCGGCGGAATCCGTCTGCTCGGACATATTGTGAATATTCACGGCGATATCCCGCGCTGCGATCTCAAGCTGCCCGACTGACTCGACAACAGATTCAGTTTCGGTCTGTTGCTGCTTCATACCTTTGGTGCTGAGCGAGATCGTCGCGTGGTTCTGAATAGCAATCAAAGACAGTTGTTTCGATGTGCTGTCGATGGAGCGGATCATATCCGCAATCTGTGCCTGCATACTGTTAAAGGCCCTCGCTGCTGCGCCGAGTTCGTCGTCAGTATGAATGATGGCTGGGGTATCAAGCTGCAGATTGTCAGAAACCCGCTTCAGGCCCTGCACAACCTCTCTGATCTGATTGACCAGCATAGCGACGATCAGCCAAACCAGCAGAATAGATATTGCCACAACAGCAACTGCGATAGTCAACATACCTACAAACTCACTCTGAGCCAGCACCCCGCCAGCTTTGGCATTGTTGATCAGAGCGCCTGATAAGGTATCTTCGACCTCCTTCAGTTTATTAATGCGCTCTGTTGAGGCCGCAAACCAATCTGCAGCCTTCACACCAAATCCACCAGTGGCAGACTGCCTGTGGGCGGTGTCACGATACCTCTCAACTTCAGTAACTTCTTCGCTGGCGTTAAAGCGCTCCCACAATGCCGCCCCTTCACCATCAGTGAACGCGGCGAACTCGCGGAAGTGACTCTCTTGTTCAGCAACCAGGTGAACGAAGCGCGAATACAGAGCACCTTTAAACTGATCTGCACCAAAAGCGTTACTAAGCACGGCTCTCTCGATGCCTGCACGCTCTTTGCCCTGGAGGAATGAATAGTATGCGGAGAGATCAAGCGTAGCCTTTGCATCCTCAGAATAGTGCGCAGCTTGCGCGGGTACACTCAGAAGATGTGCAATGGTACCAGTATAGAACTTAAGCACCTCTCCCAGTTCGACCGATTGGTCAGTGACGGATTTACGCATAGAAGCCAAGCGTTCAAGGCGTTTTTCCGCCGCCTCAATTTCCTGCTGAACCCCCGGATAATCTTTCAATGAATGGTCACGGATATAAGATTCCCAATCCACCCGGCGGGTATCCACAAGCTGGCGCTGCTTAACAATCGCCTGCGCAAAGGAATTCCCGCCACTCCCAAGATAACCCGCAGACATGCCCCGCTCTTTCTGCATTTCATGGGCAAGGTTACTATTGAGCCGGGTCAAGGTGACAAGCACTTCGATATGACTGAAGCTTGTAATTCGAGCGCTCATCGACTGCAATAAGCGTATGTCAGTCAGCACCAGGGCTGCCAGCAATGGTCCTATGAGTAAAAGTAGCTTTGCGCGGATGCTCAGACTTTTGATTAATGACATGACACCCCTCCTCTTTGGCTTTAAGCGTAGTCCGGCAAAACCGCACTGCAAGCAACAATAGTGGCAATAAACGCACTGTGAACAATCTTCCCTTTCAGGTTGGCCCGGCAAAGCACAGCACCTGCTGATCCAGCCTTCCCATTCTGGTATCATCCGCATCGATTTACGACATGAATAAGGGATACTCCGTGCTGACGATTTACGGTATCAAGAACTGCGACACTATGAAGAAAGCCTTAAAGTGGCTGACTGACGCAGGCATCGACTACCACTTTCATGACTACAAAAAAGAAGGAGTCCCGGCGGACAAGCTGGATGCATGGCTCGATGAACTAGGTTGGGAGGCGGTGATCAACCGTCGCGGGACGACCTGGCGCAAGCTTGATGAAAGTACCCGTGAAGCGATGGACAATGACACGGCGAAAGCAGTCATACTCGACAACCCTTCAATCATTAAACGCCCACTCCTCGATACTGGCAGTGAGCGCGTGCTTGGCTTTAAGGCAGACGACTACGAAGCTCGCCTGAAATAACAACATTTAAACGACTACTTGAGGAATACTCATGACCACATTCGCAATCGCCATTGGTGTTGGTACCCACAACAGTAAAGGTGAATGGCTCGAGGTTTACTACCAGAAGCCTCTGCTGAACCCGGCTGACGGCATCGTCGAAGCTGCTCGCACTGCTCTCGGATACACCGGTGGCAACGAAGCAATCAGCGTGAATTCTGACCAGCTGAGCACCTTCGCTTCTGCCGTTGAAGGCGCAGACAGCGAGCAAGCCAAACTCGCGCGCGCATGTACTGAAAGCAAGCGTCCAGTCGTTGTAACCATTCTGGAGTCTGACGATCAGGCGTCATCCACTCCTGAAGTTTACCTCAAGCTCCACCTGCTCTCTCACCGTCTGGTTAAGCCACATGGCGTTAACCTTGCTGGAATCTTCGGTCTGCTGCCAAACGTTGCATGGACTAACAAAGGCGCAATCGACCTGAATGAACTGGCTGATGCTCAGCTACAGGCCCGCCTTGAAGGTGAGCTGCTGTCAGTGAACAGCGTTGATAAGTTCCCACGCATGACCGATTACGTGGTACCAACGGGCGTACGTATTGCGCACACGGCTCGTGTTCGCCTCGGCGCTTACATCGGTGAAGGCACAACCATCATGCACGAAGGTTTCGTTAACTTTAATGCAGGCACCATGGGTGTTTCCATGGTTGAAGGTCGTATCTCTGCGGGCGTTGTTGTTGGTGACGGCTCTGACCTGGGCGGCGGCTGCTCTACGATGGGTACTCTGTCTGGTGGTGGTAACATCATTATTTCTGTTGGCGAGAAGTGCCTGTTAGGTGCCAACGCCGGTATCGGTATCCCTCTGGGTGATCGCTGCACCGTCGAAGCAGGCCTGTACGTGACCGCTGGCACTAAGATTCAGGTACTCGACGATCAGAAGAACATCGTTGAAACCGTTAAAGGACGTGACCTGGCGGGTAAATCAGACCTGCTGTTTCGTCGTGACTCTATTACAGGCGCCGTTCAGTGCGTGACCAATAAGAGCGCTATCGCTCTGAATGAAGAGCTTCACGCGAACAACTGATACCGTTAAATCCCGCTTGTCCGGGCAGGCCTGCCCGGACAACCTTCTGCTTCTCTCCCAACCCTCAAAGTAAACTCGAACGTAACCAGTGTTACTGCAATGTAATCACTGAACGTATATTTTGTGTATTTGCACGAAATCGCCTTTCGTTACCTATTTTACTGACTAACCTATAAATACCAGCCAGCGAGAAACCATTCCAAACGCGGTTGGAAACACCACGTCAATAAGATGTAGCGAATAGGCACAGCCGGCGAAAATAAAAATAACAGCCGCTGAATAACGAAAAGTAAGCCTGTCGATCACCACTAAGCCCTGCTCTCTCCCCGGAGGCAGGGCTTTTTCCTTTCTGCAGGCTGCAACTGGTATCATGGTATTGCAACCTGATGTGATGACTATGAATAAAGACAAACGTATCGAAATCTTTACCCGGCTCAGAAACGAGAATCCGAATCCGGAAACTGAACTGGAGTACACCTCTCCCTATGAATTGCTTGTTGCCGTGACCCTGTCGGCACAAGCTACCGACGTAAGCGTAAACAAAGCGACACGGAAGTTGTTTCCCGTGGCAAATACGCCCGCCCAGATTCTAGCTCTCGGTGAAGAAGGCCTGAAGGAATACATCAAAACCATCGGTCTGTTTAACAGCAAAGCGAAGAATGTCGTCAAAATGGCCGAGCTCCTGCTTGAGCGCCATGGAGGTGAAGTTCCTAAAACGCGCGACGAACTCGTGGCTCTGCCCGGTGTCGGACGAAAGACGGCCAACGTCGTACTGAATACGGCCTTCCGGCAGCCAGCAATGGCCGTCGATACCCATATTTTCCGGGTATCAAACCGCACTAAAATTGCCCCCGGAAAGAACGTGGATGAAGTTGAAGCACGTCTCATGCGACTGGTGCCGAAAGAATTTCTGATGGATGCTCATCACTGGCTGATTCTTCATGGGCGATACACCTGCGTGGCACGCAAACCAAAGTGTGGGTCTTGCATCATCGAAGACCTATGTGAGTTCAAACAGAAAACGTCTGACTAAAGACAGCAGTAGAACCAGAAACTGCCCAGCCAGAAGTAACCAAGATGAAGGAGAGAGATAATGAGAATACTGCACACTATGCTGCGCGTCGGCGACCTCGATCGCTCGATCAGCTTCTATACCGAAGTAATGGGTATGCAGCTCTTGCGTAAAAGCGACAACGAGCAGTACCGCTACACCCTGGCCTTCGTCGGCTATCAACCAGAGAAAGAAGGCGCCGTTCTTGAGCTGACCTACAACTGGGACGAGTCAGAGTACGACCTGGGTACAGGCTACGGTCATATAGCAATCGAAGTCGATGACGCAGCAGACACCTGCGACGCCATCCGTAACGCCGGCGGGACTGTGACCCGTGAAGCAGGCCCCGTCAAAGGTGGCAGCACGGTCATTGCCTTCGTACAGGACCCGGACGGCTACAAAATCGAGCTTATTGAAAAGAAACAGCCTGTTCCCATCGAACTTTAATTCTGGCAGCTAATCAGCCGCGTACGCCCGACTGAACTGACATCCTGCTCAAAAATCAGGCAGCCTCTCGGGCCACTGCTACACTGAATGCAAGTCAGTATGAGGCAGTAACAATGTTCAACCACTTATCCATTAAGGCGAAGCACAACCTGATCGTCGCAGCGACACTCGCAGGACTAGTCGTGCTTGGCCTGATCACCAGTGTGCAACTCACCTCGATTGAACACCTCGGAGAGGTACGCCAGAAAATCGCTGATGTAGAGAAAGGGGTCCTCACACTCAGGCGCCATGAGAAGGACTTTTTAGCCCGCCTTGATCCGGCTTACCTCGACAAGCATGCCAGTACAACATTGGCACTGACTGAAAGCCTCGCCAAGCTCAAGTCTGACATGCGTATTCAAGACATGAACACTTCCGGTGTCGATAACCTCCAACAATCGATAGATGGTTATGTCGCGTCATTTAACACCCTTGCGACTCTGAGATCCGATGCCGGTCTGACTCCGAACATTGGACTCTACGGCAGCCTGCGCGACGCAGTCCATCAGGTCGAAGAATCTTTAAAAGCAGGCGGAGACTACGAGTTGCTCTATCAGATGCTTATGCTCAGACGCCATGAGAAAGACTTCATGCTACGCCTGGATGCCAAGTACGTTGATCGTTTCACTCAGCGTATCGATGACACCATACCCATGCTAAGAGAGCGCGGCTTCAATACTTCTGTGCCACTTATGGAGAAGTACAGAAAGGACTTCTTATCGCTGGCCGATAAACTGAAAGAAATTGGCCTCACTGCTGACTCAGGTGTGTCTGGAGAAATGCGTCAGTCAATCCGCGAATCAGAGACAAGCCTGGAAACTATGGCGACAGCCGCACAAACTGAGGCGAGTCAGTTACTCAGTTCAACCTATCGCGCCTTATTCATCACCTTCGCCCTGATCATTGCCATTATCTTTGCCATTACCAAGCTGATTTCAAACAGTATCTGCAAACCGGTGATCAGCATCACAGAGCGCATTCAGCACATATCGAAAGACCTGGATCTGTCGCAGACCGTAGCTCATGGTTCAACCGATGAACTGGGACAGATGTCGACCTCGTTCAATCACCTTATCACCAGTCTCCGTGAAACCATTGACCAGGTGTTACGTTCGTCCAGCACGGTGGATGAAGCCGCTGTTGCTCTTCGCTCAATCACAACCTCACTCAATACCGTGACTGACGAGCAGGAGCAGGAGCTACAGAGTGCAGTAACCTGCATCGACGAAATGTCTCAGACAGTGCATCAGGTAGCACGTAATGCATCAGATGCTGCTGATGCTGTTACGTCAGTGGGTAAGGACATCAGCAAGGGTAAGAAGATTGCGGATGAGGCACGGGATGCTATCCAAAGTCTGAGCAAGGACATCACAAACACTTCTGCTGCTGCCCAACAACTCCAGAAAGACAGCGAGAGCATTGCAGAAATTCTTGGTGTCATTAACGGAATTGCCGAACAGACAAACCTGCTTGCACTCAACGCTGCGATTGAAGCCGCCCGCGCCGGTGAACAAGGCCGGGGCTTTGCCGTGGTAGCTGATGAGGTGCGTACGCTTGCAAGCCGTACCCAGGAATCTACCGAATCGATCCGCAGTACGCTTGAGCAGTTCCGTTCGGGGACAACACAAGTCGTCGACACAGTGGAACGGTCACAGGCTCAGTCTACCTTTGGCATTGAAAAAACGACCGAATCAGCGGCCATTCTGGATCGCATTTCAGAAGTGATGCTCAGTATCAATGATGTAAATACTCAGGTAGCCACAGCGGCAGAACAGCAGAGTCAGGTCGCGGCTGAAATCAGCCAGAATATCCACAAAATCAATGGTCTGACACAGCAATGCAGTGAAGAAGCATCAAAAGCAGAACACGAAGGGAATGTGCTCAGTGGACTTTCAAAAGAGCTGGCACAGAAAATCAGTCGCTTTACGCTCTAGAGAGTTGTAGTCCTTTGCACCGGCGGCCTTCGATATCTGCCAGACATGAGTGATATCAGAAGGCCGCAGAACATAGTCTCAGTCGCGAATCATACGACGTAGAGTTTCATCCCGACGGATAAAGTGATGGTAAAGCGCACCCAACACATGCAGTGCAATCAGCGCCATCAGTACTTTTGAAACAATACCGTGTGTCAGACCTGCAATTTCATTCAGCTGTTCATTCTCTGCGACCAGCGTAGGAATTTCCCAACCGAACATAGCTACTGAATAGCCTGCAGACTGACTCATCAGAATACCGCTCACAGGCATCAGCAGCATTGAAAGATAAAGCAAACCTTTTACCGCGCCGGCTACCATTTGTGTACTTTTTGGCACACCGCTAACGGGTCTTACCGGATTAATGATACGTAACGGTATACGTAAAAAGAAAAGAAACAGCGCCAGAACACCGACTGACTTGTGCAGCGCCATCAGCTCAAATTTTTCCGGACCATTGGCCATGTTCTCCAGCAGTGTCCCCACGACCAGAAGACCAATGATGATAATCGCCATCAACCAGTGAACCATCTTGGTTGCCGGGCTGTAGTACTTTCCACCTTTACGCATTTTTAATTCTTTCCTGTTTTTAATTTCGGCCAGCAGCTGGCCCTCTCTCATCAGGCGCTATCTTGTCATCGTCGCGGGAGCCTGACAATGTCATCAGGCTTACTTTCTTTACACGCACTCTCAGTCAAATCAGGGGATAAACCACCTGGTCATGATACCCAGTGATCACCGTCTGAGTTCCCGCCCAGCGACGGTCAAGTTCTACGTCACTACTATCAATTACGAGCGGTCGACCTTCGAGCCCGACCAGTTTTGTCTTTGTCGTTACAACGTAGAAGTGCTCTTTTCCCAGAGCAGTAAGGATACGTGGGCTGAATTGCTGATTTCCACGACCGAAAATATGGCCCTGCCCGCCCATGACACTGACTACCGCGTAGGCTTCCTCGTATTCCTGCAGTAGCGCCCAGATATCTGACTCGCTCAGATCACTGGCGATAACCTGTTCATCGACGACAGCATCAACACCTAACAAAGTAGACTTCAGGTGAAGCTCATCAAGAATGGCCTGGGTCGTTTTACCGGAGCCAAAAAGGTAAAGCACACCCGGCTCCATCTCTTCGATAACATGCGCTGCAATGTCGGCCAGCACCAGTTCTTCGGATTCGGTACCGCCCTGTTTTACCGACTGCACAAAATGCCCGCTCTGAACGACGCGCATTTCACCGTATTGCCGAGCGCGAACCTGATCCTCGCGGAATGCATCTTCATCAAGGTCTCTGACCTCTGCTTCCCGGATATCGACCAGTTGCCCCTGCACCAGACGCTGCAAGACCTCACCGCTCGCGCTCGGCGATATACCATAAACACCAGAGTGAATTTTTACGCCAGCAGGAATCCCCAGAACCGGTACGCGGTCACCAACAACGCTACAGATATCCCGTGCAGTACCATCACCGCCTGCGAACACCAGAACGTCTGGCTTCGCTTCGGCAATGTGCTGAACCGCAGTGATGGTGTCGGCCGCAGTAGACGGCGTAGCAGGCTCAAAATCGACAAGGTGATACCGGAAGTTCATTTCATCCAGCAATGCCTGTCCCATATCTCCCGGGCAAGACAGAAACTGAATCTGGTCTGCATAGGGACACAGCAATTCCAGTGCAACCCGGGCACGGTCAGACGCCCTCTGAGTCGCACCACGACGGAATGCCTCTTTAACAATCTCAGGGCCGTCGCTGCCCTTAAGCCCCACTGCCCCGCCAATCCCGGCAAAGGGGTTGATAATAAATCCCAGCGTCAACATATCAGAACCAATCAGTCAGCTTGATGCCGATACCGAATCGCTCCTGATAACGATCGTAATCGATCAGGCTTTCGCCATAACCATTGAAATATTGAGCATAACCTTTGATCTTCTTAGTCAACGGAAAGCTGTAGCCCAGCTCAACTGCGCCGCGGTTTTCTGAAAAATCGAGATTATTCCGTACCATGATCGAGAACTGGTGCTTCTGCATCAACTTAACGTAATGCAGCTCGCCGTACCCCAGGTAATCATCCATATCCGGATTATCATTGTCTTTCGGATCTTCAGGGTCAGCCTCCTTACCTTCCGGAATACGCCACCAAACCTTAGGACTGATGACACCACTCCCTACGATAAATGCCGTCTCTGCGATGATCCGGTTCCAGCTGCGCGACAGCGTACTGGTCTGTCCATTGGACTGGTGATTCAGAGACAAACGGACGTAATCCACGATTTTGTCTTTAAGCATCCAACTCACCATCAGCTCAGGCTCGTGGTTGCTCTCGCGGAAAGGGCGTGAAATATCACTGTTGTATACCTGCCAGAACGAGCGGTTGGTGTAGCCCAACTCAATACGACTGAAATTACCGAGTACATCCTCGGCGATAATGTATTTGAGGCTAAGCTGAACAATAGCCTCAAGGTGATCGTATCCATCCTCGAGCGGAACGTCTTCGTCGGCGTATTGGTTCAGTGCCCGCTCAAGCTCATCGTTGCTGGGCCTGGCCTGCCAGGTCAGTGGAAGAAAGTAATTGGGCCGGTGCGGAAGAAGTACGTAAGGATTTTCAGAGGCGAGCATTTCTGTACGGACTTTATCGATCAGGGTCGGTAAATTTTTAGCCTCGTCAGGAAATTCATCTTCGGAGACGACCTCAATTTCTACTTTTTCCGTTCTCACTTCCTCCGGAATATTCTGCCGGATAAGATTTTTTTTGCGAACCGTGTCCGTAGTAGATTCGGTAGCGAACGCAGGCAGTGCGACAGCTAGTATCGCAAGAAGTCGCCATCCAGTAGAGAAACAGTGCTGCATCATCAATGCGCTCCATTAATTCGATTTTTATTGATTACCATCTAGGCTGAGAGAATACCACGAATCCATTTGGGCCGGCCTCTGGAGGGAAGTGTGACTGCAAAATCTCTGATAGTGATGCTCTCATTCTTTACATTATTGAATGCCAATGCATCTCCACTTACGCCGAAGCATCTCACTTTTGGCGTCAATGAAACTGATCTGGGTATTCGTAATGGGCTACTGGATAACAGTGACGATTACCGCCACAGCTTCGATTACGCAATCGCCGCCGGATGGACACTGGCCCAAAAACTCGAACTCGAAGTCAGTTACGAAATACCCGCCCTCACCCAAGACGAAGACCGCCCTTCTGTCAGTGGACTGGGAGCGTCGGTACACTATTTTCTGTATGAGGGTCGATTGCAGCCGTTTGCCGGACTGACCCTCAAGCACCTGTCACTGGATGCTGCGGACAGTGGCATTGATCTGCCCGGCAGCCTCTCTGGGCCAGGGCTAAAACTCGGCCTTCAATTCGACTTCAGCGAACATCTGTTCGGCCGCATTGACGCAACACGCATGGAAGGAATGAGTGATGACCTCCGTGCCACTCAATACCAACTGTCATTAGGCTACCGATTTGGCTCAAAACAGGATGTGGCATCCGCTCGAGAACGGCCCACTCCTCCTACCATTATTGAAGCCCCTGCCGCTGTCGAGCCACCTGAAGTTATTGAGAAACCCATTCCTGTGCCGGGCCCCGTCGTTGTTGTCCTGCCGCCCGATCATGATCGGGATGGCGTTATTACAGCGCAAGACCAGTGCCCCGACACTCCTCCGGGCATGATGGTAAATGCCGTGGGCTGTTCACCATTCGATCTCGCCTTGTCAGGTATCACATTTGAAACCAACTCTGCCAAGCTGACCTCAAGCAGCACCGCAATACTTGACCAGATTGCCAGCGACCTGCTGCCCTTCCCCGATTTGAAGATCGAAGTACAGGCCCATACGGATGATCGAGGCTCAGCACAGTACAACCTGAGATTAAGTCAGCTCAGAGCCGAGTCAGTAAGAACCTACTTGATAAAGAAAGGCATTTTATCTGACAACCTGATTGCGCGTGGCTACGGTGAAACTCTCCCCAAATACGACAACGAAACGGCCACAGGCCGAGCTAAAAATCGTCGGGTGGAGCTCCACTTCCTCACCTCAGAGAATTGATTTTCTGATACTTGAGGCACCTTTGAACAATTCAGTCATGCAGCGAGTGAGTGCTGTAGTGCTTCAGATCGAGGCGTTGTTCGAAGGTAATGACGCCCCCTTATCAAGATCAACAACAATGAGATGAGGTGTCTACAGCTCACGCCCTTCGGGGCTTCCAGGACAGCCTCATTTCTTTGTTGCTACTTATCGATGTAGTCCAATATATCTTCAAAGTAGCGCCTTGAACTGACACTTTCCTTGTAGCCGCTATCATCACTGCATTATTCAAAGGTGAATTAAAACTCCTGAAAAGCGCCGATATTTTGTCGGTGTTGTTATCTTTCGTAACACTACCTGCAGAATTATCCCTCCCCACTGAAAGCTTACAAAATAGTGACCCATCAGGAATATTCTTAAACTACCCTGAGAAAAGAGCGATCAAAAACCGATGAAAATACTCAGGTATTAATATGCGTTTATTCAGGGTAACGAAAGCGACTCTATTTTTTGTTCTTACTATGGCCTCCTGCATGCCAAAAGCTCTGGCGCAGACGCCTATGGTCTTTTCCGGCAGTCCAACAGTCTCTGGCAATGGTACGGCCGGCACGACGGCTCTCTGGGAGGACGTAGCGGACCTTAATGGCCAGTCGGTGGATGTCGTGTTACGGGTGGTCAGTGTTTCATCGGGTGCGACAGTGGGTTTCTTCACTGCCAATGACGATGCCCGCGCACGTGTGGAATACGGCACCGCCAGCGGCATCGTACTCGCCACGGTAAACTATGAGTTTTTCAAAGCCAACACATTCGGCACAGGCTCTGAAGAACGTATCACTATTATTCCCTCTGCTGTCTACAAGGACATCGATAATGCGGCGGACGAAACCCTGATCGTCGTGTCCGACGACATGGCCGCCTACACAGTCGAAACACCAAGCAATATTCAGGTTCAGGTGAACGGCGCCAACACCGAATTTTCCTCAGATGCCAATGGCACAGAGCTGGATAAAAACCTCGCCGTACAGATCGACTTCAACCCCACCGACATCATCCCGGTGGTCCTGTCCATTTCGGGCGGAGCCCGTAATTTTGACTTCGACGGCGACCTTGATCTGGTATTTGATAACCCAAACAAAACCAAGCAGGACAATACGCCACCACAGACCCCAACGGTCGATTCATTACTGACCAATGATCCGACGCCGGTCATCACCGGAACGGCAGAGCCCTTCACGACGGTAACGATCACCGTCGGTGGTGCAACGTTCAGTCGGGTTGTAGAAGGTGACGGCACCTGGAGCTTGGATACCGGCGCTGTTGCTCCTGAATCTGGCGCCTTTGCTCCCAACACGAACGGCACCAACGAAGTCGCTGTCGTCAGCACGGATGCTGCGGGCAACAGTACCGCCGATGCATCGACGAACGAGCTGACTATAGACACGACTGCACCGGGCGTTGATATTCAGGGCGAACCAGCGCTGACCAACAGCGCATACACCGTCACCTTTGAGTTCACAGAAGACGTAACGGGTTTCACTGGCTCTGATGTCACCCTCAGTAATGCAACGCTGTCTGATTTCACCGCAGTCGATGGCAACACTTACACAGCAACCATTACACCGATTGCGGATGGTCCTGTGACGGTTGATGTTGCCTCGGCGGTTGCCCGGGATGCAGCCGGTAATGACAATACCGCAGCAACTCAGGCGAGCACCACATTTGATGGCACCGCTCCAGGTATTGATATTCAGGGCGAACCCGCTGCGACCAACGGCGCCTTCCCTGTCACCTTTGAGTTCACCGAGGATGTCACTGGCTTCGATGGCACTGACGTATCACTGACCAATGCCACACTGAGTAATTTCACTGCGGTTGATGGCAATACCTACACGGCCACCATCACACCGGATGGCAACGGCAATGTAGCGATCGATGTCCCCGCTGCGGTTGCTCAGGACGCCGCGACCAACGACAACACCGCGGCCACGCAAGCAACCGTTGTTTACGATGCTGACGCTCCGGGTGTCAGCATCAATAATGCACCGGGAACCATCAATTCTACGGCGCCATTTAACGTCACTGTCGACTTTACCGAAGACATAAACGACTTTACCTCAGGGGACGTCAGTGTCACCAACGCAACCGTCACTGGCTTCACACAGGTGGACGGCAACACCTGGACCGTTGAAATTACCCCAGATGGAAATGGCAACATCAGCCTGGATATTGGCGGTGCCGTCGCCACCGATGCGGCCGGTAATAACAACACCGCTGCGACTCAGGTAAATGTCATTCTCGACTCTGACGGCGATGGTATCGACGACCAGACTGAAGGAACCGGCGACGATGATGGCGACGGTATTCCGAACTATCTGGATGCCAGCAACGATGAAGATGGCGACGGTGTACCGGACACCATTGAAGGCAGCGCCGACTCAGACGGCGACGGCATTAACGATGCCCAAGACCCCGACGCCGATAACGATGGTATTCCTGATGGCCTGGAAGCCGGAGCCTCTGGCAACGACACCGACGGTGACGGCATCGACGATGCGTTCGATGTAGACCAGACGGGAGGTACCGATGCGAACAATGACGGCATCGATGACAACGTGGCTGCACCTGACAGCGACGGCGATGGCAATGCGGACTTCGTAGACCCTGACAGCGATAACGACGGCATTCCTGATGGCGCTGAAGCGGGCGTCTCAGGCAACGATACCGATGGCGACGGCATTGACGATACCTACGACGTCGACCAGACCGGAGGAACCGACGCCAACGGAGACGGTGTGGACGACAGCGCCGCACTGAACGACGCAGATGGCGATGGCATTGCCGATACTCGTGATGCCGACAGCGACAACGACGGTCTGCCCGATGCACTTGAAGGTGGATTGACTGGCAACGACACCGACGCGGATGGCATCGATGACGCCGCAGACGTCGATCAGACCGGCGGCACCGACGCCAACAACGATGGCATTGATGACGCCTACACCGCCAAAGACACAGACGGCGATGGCATCCCTGACAGTCAGGATGGCGACAGCGATGCTGACGGTGTGGCCGATCAGGTAGAAGTGGGCGCCAGCGGCACAGACACCGATGGCGACGGTATTGACGACACCTACGACGTCGATCAGACCGGCGGAACAGACGCCAATGGCGACGGAGTCGACGACAACGTAACCCCACCCGACAGCGATGGTGACGGAGTTGCTGACTATCTCGATCTCGACTCAGACAACGACAGCGTTAATGACGTTGATGAGGCAGGCCTACGTGATGACAACGGTGACGGCAAACTCGATGACGGGGAACTGCCAGTACTGAACGAGCCCGACGCAGATAACGACGGTTTACCAAACCGCATCGATACCGACTTCAACAACGACGGCACCGATGACATCGACGACGGCCCTGCCAGCGCATTAGATGGTGACAATGACGGTCGTATCGACGACGACACCGACAGCGACGGCGACGGTATTCCCGATAACAACGATGGCGCTGCGGGACAGCACGGTACGCTACGCGACCTGGATGGCGATGGCATTCCAAACCCTATCGACCCGGACGACGACAATGACGGCCTGTCAGACGCAGATGAAGGTACCGGTGACTTTGACGGTGATGGCATCCCTGACAACGCCGATGCCGACAGCGATAACGACGGTATTCCAGACTGGCAGGAAGCATCTGGCATCGCACCGACCGGTAACGACGCCGATGGCGACGGTATTGATGATGCCTACGACGTCGATATCACTGGTGGTACCGACGGCAACGCTGACGGTATCGACGACAGTGCCCAGGTCGCACCCGATACTGATCTTGATGGCGACGACGATTATCGCGATACCGACAGCGATGGCGACGGTATCCCTGACTCAACCGAAGCGGATACTGGCACCGCTACGGGCCAGGACAGCGACAGTGATGGTATCGACGACGCCTACGACACAGACGCTAACGGTGACACTGACAGCAACAACGACGGCATCAGCGACGTCGACTATGTCGATACCGACAACGACGGCGACCCCGATGCTCGCGACACCGACAGTGATAACGACACCACAGGCGATGCGGCGGAGGGCACCAGTGATTCGGATGGCGATGGCCTGGCCGACTTCCGCGACAGCTCGGCCGATGAAGACGGCGATGGCGTTCCGGATGTGATCGAAGGCAGCAACGACAGCGATCAGGACGGTACTGCAGACGCCTTCGACATTGATAACGACAACGACGGTATTCCAGACGCACTTGAGAGCGGACTGAGCGGTCAGGACACCGACGCCGATGGCTTTGATGACGCCGTGGATGTCGATCAGACCGGCGGCCTCGACAATAATGCCGATGGCATTGACGACCAGTTCCAACGCCCGGATACCGACGGTGATGGTATTCCTGACAGCCAGGACCCAGACACCGACAACGACGGTATTCCTGACGCGCTGGAAGCAGGCCTGACTGGTCTCGACACAGATGCAGACGGTATCGACGATGCCTTCGACGTTGACCAGACCGGTGGAACCGACGCCAACGGCGATGGCATTGATGATGACGCCACCTTCCCAGACACGGACGGTGACGGCATTCCGGACTTCCGTGATACCGACAGCGACAACGATGGCGTTGCGGATGCACTCGAGGGGGGCGCCAGTGGCACAGACAGTGATCAAGATGGTATCGACGACGCCTTTGACGTAGACAGCACCCTTGGAACCGACGCCAATGGCGATGGTATTGACGATGCGGCCTCAGCGGTGGATAGCGATAACGACGGTACACCGGACTACCTCGACCTCGACAGTGATAACGATGGCCGCCCGGACATTTCCGAAGCTGGCATCAACGATGCCAATGACGATGGCCTCAATGATCCCGGTGCGCCTGTGATCACCAGCGAGCCTGATACCGATGGTGACGGCATACCCGATCGCATTGACACCGACAGTAATAACGACGGTCGCAATGACATCGAAGACGGGCCATACAGTGACTTCGACACCGATGGAGATGGCCGCATCGACATCACTGGAGACAGTGATGGTGATGGTATTGACGACAGCGTCGATGGCGAGCCTAACGGCCGGGGAACCGAACTGGACTCAGACGGCGACGGAATCGTGAACAGCCAGGACCCGGATGATGACAATGACGGCATCAGCGATGTGGATGAAGGCAGCGGCGATACCGACGGTGACGGCGTACCCGACCGCCTCGATCGTGACAGCGACAATGACGGCCTGACCGACAGCTATGAAGCCGGCCGACAGCCTTCGGGCGTCGATACCGACAGTGATGGCATTGACGACGCCTTCGACGTCGATCAACAGGGCGGCACCGATGCCAATGGCGATGGTATCAGCGACCGCTTCGCGCCACGCGACAGTGATGGCGACGGCATCCCGGACCTGTACGACACCGACAGCGACAATGACGGTGTTCCGGATGTGGTGGAAGTGGGTGTCGTACCACTAACGGGCCGCGACAGTGACGGCGATGGCATTGATGACGCCTACGATGTCGACCAGGCAGGTGGTAATGACGCCGATGGTGATGGCGTGAGAGATGACCTGTTACGACTGGGTGATGAAGATGGTGACGGCAGCCCCGGCTACCTCGACAGCGACTCCGACGGAGATGGCTTACCGGACTCAGCAGAGAACACCGATTTCAACGGTGACGGTATTCCAGACTTCCTGCAATCGCAACCCAACATCGAAACGGCACTACAGGGTAACGGCAGTCATTCTCTCTGGTGGCTACTCTGGATTCCTGCACTGGTCGCAACACGCAAAAGGAAGCAAGTATGACGTGTCTCCATAACATCAAGCTTAAATGGGTTCACGGTCTGGCCTTGAGCGGGGTTCTGACTGTGAACGCCGCATTCGCAGACTGCTCTAAAAACGATCTGCGCGACGACGACAACCTCTGCGCCTACTTCGTTGCCGGCGTCAATTACAGTTATCTGCATCCGCACTCCAATGGCAGTAGCTGGCGGGTCACTGACGAGTATGGACATGGTGTGGAATTCGCTGTCGGCGTACACGCGAATGAAAACTGGTCGGTTGAAATATCGTACGCGGATCTCGGGTCAGCCGGGATGAACAACCTCAATACTGCGATTGAGGGCACACAACGGATCGACTATCGGGTTCCTGCTGCCTGGGTACAATATCGCTTGTTGGGTGACAAGATGGCTGAAGACTGGGACCTATCGGTTCGAACCGGCATCTCATTTATGATCAACAAGTCGTCTGATCCAATCTTGCCCTTCAAAGAGCAAACCACCATACAGATTCCACTGGGCGTCTCTTTACAGTGGTGGCCTGAGGGTGACTGGGGATTTCGGTTGAAACTCGACAGCTACGATTACGACGTGTATAGCCTCAGTTCGTCAATTATGTACGGCTTCTGAGGCTAAAGGGTCAGGCTACATTCACCGCGTCCAGGAAAGGGGTTCTGACCGCTTGATACTCGTTTTTGCAGTGCGGGCACACTCGCGTATCGCGTGACAGAATCTTGTTGTGCAAATGAAACAGGTGGCTGTCCTTCTCCCAACAATAGGAGCAATAAGGCTGGCCAAACGGACGACCATCAAGCGTCTTGTAATAACCATCTCCACGGCGCTTAAGATTTCCGCGATATACGATGGCTTCATGCATCCTGATGAGTTCGGCGTCTTTTTCCTCTATCACATCCTGTAATAGGGTTAACTCCATTTTGGCTTCGGACACCGACGCCGTAAGATCCGCTAACACGCGTTTCAGATCGCTCTTCTCAAGCAGGTAGCCCGATTGGCGGATCACTTTGGCAACTTCTTTCGCCCCCTCAAGGGTGTCCATCACAGCTTCTACAGTACCGTGCACTGGCATAGTCAATCTCCCGACATTTTCCGGAAGAAAAGTGTCGTATTACCGACACTTTTCGCATTATGAGAGCTATGCAGCAGATTTAGTGCCAGCCTGCCTGCTTCCAACCAATTGAGCACCTAAAATACATCCTAGAATGATCGCCATACCGGATATCTGACCCGTACTTAGTACCTCACCCATAATAATCACTCCACCGAGTACTGCGACCACAGGGTTGAGCAATCCAAGAAACGCCAACTTATGCACGGGTACAAAGGCCATGGCGCGAAACCATGCCCAATACGCCACTCCCATTCCAATGGGCCCCATCCAGAGCATCGCGATAACGCCCTCCTGCGTAACCTCAGGAAACGGGTGGCCACTCAATCCCGCGAACACCAGTAGACATAACCCACCAAGACTGATCTGGGCCGCTGTAAGCTGTAAAGGCTTAATATCTGACGAATATCGGGAGGCCATCAATACACCAGCGGCCATCACAAAGGCTGCGGATAACGCCGCTGCGATGCCTAACGGTGATAACGCTGCGTCTGCTCGCCAGAGCAGCATCCCTACCCCAACCACGCCACCGACAGCAGCGATAAGATGTGCTAATTCGGCTCCCTGCCCCGTTACCAGTCTCAGTAAAATCACCTGCAATGGTAATGTCGCGACCAATGTCGCTGCTACACCACCCGGTAATACCGAGATCGAATAGAACAGCAGGCCGCTGAACAAAGTGATATTCAACAGGCTCATCAGAAGCAAACGCAGGCCGAATTTTTGCCAGACCTGCACCGGCACTAGCCACACCATAAACAATGCGGGAATGCCAACACGTACCGCTGCCAACCAGACAGGGTCAGCACCCGGCAACCACTTTTGAGTTACGAAGTAAGTACTCCCCCAAACTACGGGAGCTACAACGGCAAGCAACCAAGGAACAAGATTCGTCTTCATTTTTATCTCCACATAAAGATATTTGACATGAAGCTATATCAACCTATGCATCCGGTCAATTATCTTTACATGAAGATAGTTTGAAGAAATAATGTCGTCCTTACCGAAGGAGAAGTTATCGTGGACCATATTGATCAGATTCTGGCGCAATGGCAGCGTGAACGGCCCGAATTAGACGCCTGGCCGATGGCCCCCATCGGCAGAATGTATCGACTGTTCAACTATCTGGCCGGTGATATTGAGGCCGTTCACAAGCAGGGGGGATTAACCACCGGCGAATTCGATGTATTGGCAACCTTACGGCGTAGCGGTGCTCCTTTTCGTCTGACTCCCACCTTATTGTTTCAAACCGCTATGTTGAGTTCTGGTGCCATGACAAACCGCCTGAATCAACTGGAAAAGCGTGGATTGATAACGCGATTGCCTGCAGAGGACGACCGCCGGAGCCTCTTAGTACAGCTCACTGATACTGGCCAGGAGTTGATCGACAATATGGTTGAAGTGCACCTGGAAAAAGAGCGGGAACTACTATCCGCGCTCTCAACGGAAGAACAGGAAACCCTGAACCATTTATTGAAGAAATGGCTCAGAAGCTTCGAGTGACAATTATTTCTCAACAAATGCCCGTTCGATCACATAGTGACCGGCATGCCCACCGCGAGCTTCTTTAAAGCCCAGCTCGTCGAGCATGTCGGTCAGCTCATCAAGCATCGCTGGGCTGCCGCACAACATAAAGCGGTCGTTCTCCGGATCGATATTTTCCAGACCAATATCTGCGGCCAGCTTTCCACTGCGGATAAGATCCGTCAGGCGCCCTGTATTGCGGTACTCCTCCCGGGTCACGGTCGGGTAGTAAATTAACTTCTCCTGCACAATGTCCCCGAAGTATTCGTTGTTCGGCAGTTCGTTTTCGATACGGTCCTGATAAGCCAACTCAGAGACGTACCGAACACCGTGAGTGAGAATGACCTTGCCGTATTGCTCATAGACATCGAGGTCTTTGATAATGCTCATAAACGGCGCCAGACCCGTTCCGGTGCTCAACAGATAAAGGTTCTTACCTGGCAGAAGGTTGTCTGTAATCAGGGTACCCACTGGCTTAGTGCCTACCAGAATCTCATCACCCACTGACAGTTTCTGCAGGTGCTTAGTCAGAGGGCCGTCCTGAACCTTAATTGAGAAAAACTCCATCTCTTCTTCGTAGTTCGCACTGGCAATACTGTATGCTCTGAGTAGTGGCTTATCTTCGACCTCAAGTCCGATCATAGTGAAATGACCATTCTTAAAACGCAGGCCCTGATTGCGGGTAGTAGTGAAACTGAACAGTGTGTCGTTCCAGTGGTGTACGCTGGTAACTGTTTCACGAATCAGGTTGCTCATATTGGCGACTCCGTTGTTTCAAAAAGATAGTGAGCTGTTTGCTCAAAGAATGAACACAGGTTACGCCCACTATCAAATTCGATAAAACAACTTATTTTGATATAATCAATCGAATATACCGATCACAGTATTCCGGGGCGTAAACCGATGAGATACACACTGCGGCAACTCGAGGTCTTCCTCGCGATCGCACAAGCTGGCAACCTGACCCGCGCAGCGAGTGAACTGAACATGTCCCAGAGTGCGGCGAGCAGCGCTCTGAAAGATCTGGAAACCCAATTTGACGTGCTCTTATTCGACCGGGTTGGTAAACGCCTGCAGTTGAGCGATCGAGGTAAGCAGTTACGCCCTGCTGCCGAGAGGCTGATGGGGATGGCCGATGACCTGGAGCAGAGTTTGCTTAATAACGCAGACGCGGGCCCGCTGAACATTGGCGCAACCTTATCTATCGGAAATTATCTCGCAGTGCAGATGGTCGCAGAGTATATGAGCCTGCATCCAGATGCTCCGATCACGCTGGACGTTGAGAATACTGAACACATCGCCGAACGCGTTCTGAATTTTGAACTGGACGTAGGCATGATCGAAGGCGAATTTCAGCACCCACATCTGGATATCAAACCCTGGCGCAGTGACGAACTGACGGTCTTCTGCAGCCCGGATCACGAATTAGCTAATTCTGGCAAGGTCACCGACCAACAACTTATGGCGGCGTCCTGGATTCTTCGCGAAAGCGGCTCGGGCACCCGACAGGCATTTAACCGCGCCATGCGCGGCCTCCTCCCTGAGATGAACATCGCTCTCGAATTGCAGCACACAGAGGCCATTAAGCGTGCGGTTCAGGAAAACCTGGGCGTTGGCTGCCTGTCTTTAATGACACTTGAGGACGAATTCCAGAGCGGACGTTTAGTTCGTATTCGTACACCAGAGCGCGACCTTCACCGCCGCCTGTATCTGATACTGCACAAGCAGAAATATCAGAGTGCAGGTATTCAGGCCTGGATGGATCTATGCCAGAAATGGTCGTCATAAGACACTCTGACTGACCCGACCTTGTGGTAGTATTTCTCTACGCACTCCAGTTGTAGAATCCGATGCTGTTTTATCTTGTCGATGATCATCAGATGTTTGCCGAAGCCCTGAAAAATATCATTGAGGGGTTTGGTCACAACTGCACGGTTCGAGTATTCCCCGACGCCCGCCCTGCTCTTGAACAACTAAAATCCGAAAATCCGAACCTGATCATTCTCGACCTGGAAATGGAGGGAATGGGTGGCACAGATATGTTGAAAATACTCTCTCAACATGGCCTTGAGATACCTGTACTGGTCTGCTCTGGCAACCTCACGCCACACAATATGGGAGAGATTAAAGCCGCCGGCGCACGTGGATTTTTACGAAAGTCCGAGAGTATTACTGAGGTAAAAGAAGCCATCATCGCGGTCATCGAAGGAGGTTATTACCCGCCTGAATTTCGCGATGCCCTAACCGGCAAAACGGGTAACGAAAACCCTCTCTCTCCACGACAGCAAGCCATTCTCACGTTGATGAAATCCGGAATGAGCAATGGTGAAATTGCCGATATGTTGTTTTTAAGCCCGAACACGATCAAAACACATGTCCGTCTTATGTACGACACTCTCAACGTTAGCAGCCGGATTGAGTGCCTTAACAAAGCAAGGTCACTCGGGCTCTGAGCTCGGGCTGCTGTGTACCTGTCGTTATTCTTAAGAGATATCTAACTGCGTAATAGCAGACATAATTTCCGCATTGCTTACGGGTTTGAACAGTACCGGATAACCACTGGCTTTCAGTGCCTGAATTCTTTCGGGGGATGTATTACCAGTCATAATGATCGCTGGGACAGGTCTGCCCAGCTGAGAATTAACCTCTTCGATCATATCGCCGGACGCAAGATTCCCCGGTAGTCGGTCATCAGAAAGAACCAGTTGGGGAATAAAACGTCCAGACCTGAGGGTCCGCTGAAGCTGTTGCATGTTATGCGCAACTTCAACGTCATGACCCGCGGCGACAAGAATCATCGACAGAGAATCAGTGATCTGAGGTTCATCATCGATCACCAGAATACGTAATGGTGTCTGATCTTTGATCGTACTATCTTCCGTGGAATTCGCACTATCATCAGATGCACGGGGTAAATAGAACCGGAAAGACGTGCCCACCCCTACATCAGACTCGAATTCAAAAGGAATGGCGTGTAATTCGCATAGGCGCTTAACAATCGGCAACCCCAGCCCCATGCCAGCATTACCGGCAGCCGTCTCTGGACCAGAATCCAGCTGCACGAACTCCTCGAATACGATGGCCTGTTTAGCCTTTGGAATTCCCTGCCCTGTATCCTCTACAGTGAGGCACACACTAGCACCGGAAGTATGTGCAGATACGGTAATTTCACCCTGCTCGGTATAACGTACCGCATTGCCGATCACATTATCGAGTATTTCAATCAGAATACTTTTATCCGCACAGACCAAGCACTGCTCCCCCTGAACACGTAAATGAATTCCTTTCTCCATCGCGTGCACAGAGTGAACCGCAGAGATTTCATTGAGAACTTTCTGCACACGAATCGCCTGACGATTTACTTCAAGCACTCCAGCATCCAGTTTTGAAATATCAAGCAGCCTGTCAAGCAGATGACTTGCGGAAGACAGGCTTCTCACCAGTTTTTCTGACGTTTCCTGACTGCGCATATCCGGGTTTGAAAGCATGGCTTCTGCGTATAAACGAGCAGCCTGCACTGGCTGACGAAGGTCGTGGCTGGCGACAGCAATAAAGCGTGTTTTCGCAGCTGTCCGCTCATCCGCTAACTCCTGGGCGTTACGATGCTCCAGGCGCAGAATAATGGACTCCATATGGGTTCGATGAATCACGATACTGAACAGCACCAACATCATCCAGGTGAGCGGCGCGATAATCAGTGGCAGTATTTCACCACCAAAATCTACCGCCAGCAGATGCCAGCTGAAACTGAAGAACACAGGCGTAAGAAATGTAATATAAATATCGGGATAGCACCCCATTGTGACTGAGGGCATGGATGAGGCAACCACCACCAGCAACAATAGCGAAAGTATCTGAATCTGACTGGCATCAGGAAAGAACAGAAAAGGCGTCAAAGCCCAGAAAATGCCCCATATCACGGATAGATAGAGGTTGACCCAATGCCAGATACGAACGTAACTCAAAGAACGGTTCTCGTGATCTGACCGATAATGCCATCGGATCAGTAGCCAGGAATTTATGGCGACAAAAAGAATACCGGAAAACCAGATGAGAAGCGCATCAGCTGTCGCGGATGAATAAAACATCAGGCCAACAATACAGGCAACAATAACCGACCCAACCATTCGGGAACCGACTTCGGCCATAAATAGATTATGCCTTTCCCACTGTAGGTCTTCCGCCAGCGGATGTTCATTTATAGGAGGGAGAAACTCATTTTTCAGTTTCCTTAGAAGTCCTGCCAATGCGATTACTCCTTAACATCACTTTACTTCTGGCATCAGAAGAGGCCCAACGGGCCTCTCATCGAACGATACTATTCAGCGGTATCAGTTACCCGGGTGTACCGGTGAGTATACCTCAATGATATTACCGCTATCGGTAGCATCATGGCACCAGAGTTTCTGGCCCACGCCCTGATCTGAAATACCGGTAATAACATCAGAACAGTTCTGTACCGAAGTATCCGAAGATAACGTCATTGCTTGCTTTAAATTCATATCGCGACGATAACCAGCAACGACAATACCTGACGCAGCTGAGTCTGACACCATGTAGATAGAATCGAAATCCGTCGCCTGTTGCCCCGGTATAACAAACATGTCTTTCACCAGCATCTGCTGCGCAACGCCGGTAACAAACGGGTCATTGGCCGACCAGTCAACATTACGTATCGTTGCGGGAGATGATCCTGAATTCGCATACATAAGATTGTTAGTTTCTTCTGAGTCATCATAATATGTGTAATAAACATGGTCTCCAAACCCGGTCACACCTGACATGAAGTCTTCGGTTTGAGAAGCACGCACTACAGTAGAAATATCATCCAAAACGACCGCATCCGTCGCATCAACGTTCGCTGTCGTATCTATCGTGAGTTCGACTTTCATGATACGGGAGTAACTGTACTGAGGTGAACCCGACGTCGTCATTGCATTACCTGCGTAATAAACCACAGCCCCCATGTCGTCACTCGTGCCTTGAGTAAATTCTGCAGCTATTCCGCTGCATTCCCGCGCCTCGACGCTACCATCAACCAGATCAATTTCAGCGACTTTAGATGTATCTGACGTTTTATAGATATGCAGACTAACAGCACTGGTATAGCCCGGTGTATCACTGCCATCCTGACAGGCAACCACATAGCTTTCATCGTTATATGACACGATATCCATATCCTGAAAGTCGCGACGATCGGCCTGGTTATCTATGCTTTTAATTTCAGACAATTCTGTGCTTGGGTAAGTGACAGAGCGAATGGAAAAAATATCGCCATCCTGCCCGGAAACAGGTGCCCCTTTCATGATGGTTAGCTCCGGTGATTCTGAATCACCGTTAAAACCCATACCCAGAATACGATCATTACCAGCACTCCATGTGGTGTCAGATAAGACAATCTGCGTATCCGTATTGTCGGTATTTTGATCTCCCCCAGAAGGGTTATCCGTCGAGTTATCAGCAGAGTCCGGACTCTGGTCATTATTGGAAGAGCCGCCTGATCCACCTCCGCATGCCATAAGAGAAACAGTGATTGCCAAAAGACTGGCACGAGAAAAGAGAGAAGTAGTCATAAGAAACACCGTGAACATTTAACTAATCAATAATAAATAACTGCGCTACTCCCAACTTCACCTCAACAGGTGAAATATAAGAATTGTGTATTTAAATCTTATTGGGAGATGAAAAAGCCCCCTGAAAAGAGGGCTAAAAGAGTGTGGTAAGAATGAGTAATGTCAGTGATTATTTCACTTCTACTTCAGCACCAGCGCCTTCGAGTTCCGCCTTAATCTGCTCGGCTTCCTCTTTGCTTGCTTTGTAAGAAGAGGCAGCGAGAGACACTGCTTTCGCTGGAGATTCTTCCGGAATTTCCTCGACTACGTCAGACTGCGGTACTGTTGGTGCCGTGAACTCAATCAGCTTGCCTTCGTCAGTAGAGTCGTGACACCACACCGTTGTGCCGTTGACTGCCAGCTGATCAACGCATCGGGTGAAATCACCACCGCTCAGCAATACGTACTCACCTCCTGTGAAGTCCGCACCTGCAAGACCAGCATCGTCAGAAACCGCAAGCAAATTTTCGCCGCTGTATACCAGGTCCAGAATAATCGCGCCTTCCTCAGCTTCAGAAGTAAACGGATTACTTTCCATATTCAGTTCGATACCTGCCTCTTTCAGTTCGCTCAGAAGATAAGTTCTTCTCTCAGTAGTCATGGCAACCAGGAAATCATCCTCAGGATCTTCTGCAACTGCTGACAAAATCTCCTCAATGGATTCCAGCACCGCAAAGTCACTTTCAGTTACTTCATTGTTCTCATAATTGTAAATCAGGCTGGCTTCAAAGACTGCGACCTCGCCAGTGCTATCCTTACCAGTAATAAAGAAATCAACCTCATAGGCATCAGTGCCTTTGCTACTCAGATCAGAAGCCGACAGACCGCCGAGCGAATGGCAGTCAACCAGAAAATAGTTACCTTCGGTCTCATCGTTAATGTCGAGAGAAGTGCTGATGTCTGTACCGGCCAGATAGATCTCCAGACTTGCTGGAGTCTGAGTTTCTTCTTCTACGGCAACCGCTCGGGGGCCGACTTCACCGCGCATCGGGATTTCGCCACCTTCAATCATGCTGGCTTCTTCGTATCCGCAAGTCGCAATCAGAACAGTGTCGATTTCTTCGCCTTCGACAGTACCAGACACAGGCAACGCCAGAACATCACGGTAGTAGTCTTTTTCGAGTGCTACGCCCTCAACTGCTACAAATTCTTTTGTTGCTGCAGGCGCTACCATCAAGGTGTGAGAGATGCTGTCGTCAGAGCCGGTCGAACGCTTAAGCGCAACCATGTCACCGTTTGTCGCATTCTGAGGGTAGGTGAGACCAACCAGCTCATCCGCACCTAAAGACCATGCTGTATCGGTATACACCGCAAGAGGATCAGGCGTAACGATGTCGTCACCGGTTTCATCATCACTGGAAGATGACGAACCGCCACCACAGCCAACCAGAGTCATAGAAGTCGCGGCAAGTACCGCCAGTGTTAATTTATTCAGTTCCATTCTGCTCTCCCGAACGTTAGTTTTTGTCAACGCGAGAAGTAGACCAGAAGGGTATTCGGGCTTTCTTCACCCGTTTGGGTGAAAAGAGTTTGGGAAGGCTGCTTATAACGGCCATTCAGGCCTTATTTACCTTTTACTGACCGTCAGGTCAGCTTACTGAAAGCGACAACCACCACGTAATTAACAAGCGCACAGCCAGCAAACTAAGAAACCAGCGGTACAGCAGTCTGAAGCGCGCTTCGGGCAGTTTTCCCAGCAGTTTAAGTCCTGACTTTGTCCCCAGGTAACCCAAAACAATCATGCTTGCCATAACCGGAACCCAGGCAGAGAACGCGAAGCCGATAGCGCCGAAAACGATAATTTTAAGCAGATGCTGAATGCTCATTGCAGTTGAGAAGAGCGCTGTGTAGTGCCACTTATTGTGAGCGTCCTTGCTCAGCCAGGCCGAGACAAGTGGACCGGAGGCACCGACGAGAAAACTTGCTAATGTCGTGATAAAGCCCCCGACCGCTAAACCGACACGAGTGCGCCCGAGGCCAATTTCTGGCATCGGTAGCCAGGTAATCCAGAGAACAAACAAAGCGATAAACAGAGGAATCAATTGGGTATCAAGGCGCCCGACCAACCAGACACCACCGGCGACCGCGAGCACGGCACCCGTGACGAACCAGAACAGACGTGGACGATCAAGGTACTGGCGGGACAGGAACGCGCGAGACGCATTTGAGCCCAGTTGCACTACACCGTGCACTGGCACCAGAGCAATGGGCGGAACAATACCCGCCATCACGGTAATCAGGAAAGCACCACCACCCACTCCCAAAGCGGCCGTGATAAAGGACCCAAGAAATGACGCAGCAAAAAGTATCAGAGCCTCTGTAAGGGTCAGGCCGTCAGGTATAAGTTCGAGCATGTCCCCTCACAGAGTTCTCTTGGACAGAAGTTAATACCCTTCTGGTTTAACAAAACCGCGGAATGACTTCTCTAACAGAGACGCAAACTTAATCGTTGTTTTGTCGTGATATTTGCGACCAAGGATCTGCACATTAACCGGCAGACCATTCTTCGTTGAACCCACAGGTGCGCTTGTTGCGGGCAACCCCATCAGTGTTGCCGGAGCAATCCACATAAAGATATCCGTGTAAGGACCAGGCATACCATTTACATGGAGTTTGCGCTTGTGCATTGCAGGCTTTGGTTGATGTTTGAACGCAGGCACATGAACCACAGGCGTCAAAATCACATCGTACTGGTCGAATAACTTATCGGCTTTCTGCGCAATACGCAGGCGCGCCTCGTGCTGTTGTAGCCAGTCAGCATGCACCTGAGTCATCCCTTTCAGCAGTTTATCGATATGAGCACTGAGTTTAAGCCTCGCACCGAATTTACCGGCAAGCTTACCTATCACCGCGGTCACCCGACGTTGTGCAGGCTTCAGGGTTCCGCTGAGCACCGAGCCGAGCAGGTTCATATAGGTTGGGACAAATGTCTCCAGCGACATCCCTTCTGGCGCTCCGGTCGTGACGTCTACACCTTGAGACTTCAGGTGTGCAGCCAACGCTGTGTAGGCTGCCTGCAACTCATCATCAATCGGGCTCAATGAATCCTGAGTCCATAAGAGCACCTTATAGCCACTCAGATCTTTCTCAGGCGCTTCGGGCAGTGTCAGTGACCAGGAATCTCCCATTAATGGGCCCGGCGCTGCCAGAATATCGAGCATGACATCCAGGTCATCGGCGTAACGCGTCATCGGTCCAGGTGTCGACAGATCAGGTTCAAGAAGCATTCCGGGAGGGCCCGGAATGTGACCCCGGCTGGCGATAATGCCATGCGTCGGTTTATGGCCGTAGGTTCCGCAGAAGTGAGATGGTGTGCGGATAGAGCCCGCGAGGTCAGACCCTAACTCAATCGGGGTGAGCCCTGCAGCAAGCGCAGCGGCTGCACCACCGGACGAGCCGCCCGGCGTGCGACTGGTATCATGGGGGTTATTTGTGGTGCCGTAGACCTTATTGAAGCTCTGCAGATCACCAGCAAACAAAGGCACATTGGTTTTGCCGAAAGGAATCGCGCCCGCATCTATAAGACGCTGTACGGTAAAGGCATTCGAACCAGGCATATGCTTCGCCAGAGACCGGGAGCCGGCTGTACAGGGCATACCGACAACTTCGAAAGTATCTTTGATGGTCATAGGGATACCATGCAGAGGCCCCCATGACTCCCCTTTTGCCCGGGCGTCATCTGCGGCGTCAGCACGGGATAATGCGTCATCAAAGTTTGTTGCTACGACCGCGTTCAGTGCTGGGTTCAGCTTTTCAATACGATCACGGAAGTATTCGACCAACCCGCGGCTGGTAACCTCTCCAGCAGTCAACGCTGCCTGAAGTTCTGCGATGCCGCAGAAAGCCCACTCTTTAGACACAGTCATCCCCTCTATTATTGTCGGCGGCTTTTAATTTTTAGTGACGCCTGATTCTGAATCTGGAATGTGTCTCAGGGTACCGGACACAATAATGACTGCCAATGTGCAAATGTGCCGTGCATCAGTGAGGATTGACCCTATCTGCGTGCAGGCATACTCTCCGGGGACAAAAGTCGAAATCGGGTGAGTGGAGTCCATGAGACAGACGTTGTCGCAACACCTTTTCAGATACGGTGTGACAGCCTTGGCCTGGCTGTCATCGATGGCGGCTCACGCAGAGCAGCCAACAACCTTTCAGAAACTACACTGGGTAAAAAACGACGCGCCCCCTTTCTACATCATCCGACCCGATGGCCGGCCGGGCTTTGGAGATCAACTACAAGCCCTGATTGAAGGTGCTTTGGATAATTACCGACATGCCACTCTTCATGTTCCGCTGAGTCGGTTATCGTCAAGCTGGAAGTCTTACGACCCACTATGCTTCGCGACCATGATTCATGAGGCACCACTGAGCGATGACTACCTGCTCTCAGTGCCCAATGCAATGTACCTGCCTCACGGTATCATCACCACCAATGCATTCGCTGAGAGCTTATCCGTTCAGGAAGATGGCAGCGTGTCGTTAGAGTCAGTTATCAGTGCCAGAGACATTAGCATGGGGCACATCAGTGGCCGCACTTACGGTGATGAACTGGATAGCATACTGCATACGTACCGACATAATATCGAAGTCAATACCCGAGCGGGCTCGACTGAGACACAAGGTATTCTCACTATGCTGAATAAGGGCCGCTTTGATTTCATCATCGACTATGAATTTGTTCTTAACCACCATGTGTACTCTGACCAAGATGCTGACCAACTGCGTTTCCTACCGATTTCTGAAACCCGCGACAGCTTCATTCTTGGTGCAGTCGGCTGTACGAACTCATCTGAGGGTAAGAAAGCTATTCAGGCCATAAATAAAGCCCTGCCCGATATCGTCAAAAGCCGGTCATATCGCAGAGCCGTTGCTGCCTGGTTGGTTCCGGTTGGCGATGAAGCCTATTACTGGAATAAATTCGATGACGTTCTGACTAAGTATCTCGGGTTACCTGTACAACCACATACAACCGCCAGACTCCCGTTGGCGGAATCAGAATAATTTAATGGGTTAGAAGACAGCCCGTGCCGAATAGCACGGGCAGTCTTCAATCACCAGATCACGATACTGCAGAAAAGACTTTACTGAAGCTAGATTGCTCCTGAATATTTACCGGCAGCCTCAACTGACGAGAAATATCGCTGGCCGAAAAAACACCCCTAATCTGGTGAGTGTCCTCATCAATTACCAGGCAATGCTGCTGATAGTTCCCCTGCAGAAAATCTATTACATCGCCAATTGTTGATGAGCTTACCTCATGAATATTCAGCGCCAGAAGGTCATGTTTTCTTGTCATCAGATCACTGACACGCACTTCATCACGGGGGACACCGGAGGCCGCAGCTTCAGCAATAATATTCTGCTCCGACAGGTCGGCGGCTGAAACCACCCCTGCGAAATGTCCGGCGGCATCAACCACAATCTTTAACCGGACGTGTGTCCGGATCATAAGGCTGCGCGCTTCGGGTGCAGGAACGGGCCCTTCAATAACCAGAGGCTCAACGTCGCGGAAATCAGTAAAGAAATCCATCGCCGGGCTGAATAGGTTTTTTTCCTTAAAATCTGCTGGCTGAACCAGCTCATCAATTTTCTGGACAGGGTATAGGGTCAACTTTTTCATAATACGATCTCCTGGCACTGCAATTTGTCGTGCAGTACTGATTCTTTAATATTTGATTAAACAGTCTGAAGAATCAGAAAAAAGGGGGAGCCCGTATAGAGGAAGACCGACCTAAAGAGGGAACTGCCGCGGGGACAGCGCGAGGAACATCCTGTGAAGACAGGATACCCCCTGACAGCGTGCGGCCTGAAAGTGCCGACTTTTCGTCGTCATCCGCACCGTTGTCACATGTACTCAGCAATGCATCAGCAAGAATCTCCACAGCGATCGCGGAGGAGTTGGCCTCTGCCGTGTTGATATTCTTAGTAGTGGCCTGATGGGCTGAATAAGATACCGTAGACGCAGGAAGAGAGAGATTCAGAAGTAGCAGCAACGCTGGCACTAGCGAAAAGCGCATACACCCTCCTAAATACTCAAAAGACTGATATCAATATATGCCTGAGATCGGGTTTCTACCAGTAAGTTTCCGTCAACAAATAGAAAGTGTGATCTCTTCGTCATTCCACCAGCAGAAAACGAAGTAAGTTAAACCACCATAAATAGCTCACAGTGCCCGATACGAATTCAGGCTATAACAAATGCGAATAGAGCGCTCCCTGTCTCAGGCGTATATTTGGTGCACAACTCATAGTACAAACAATAGAAAGGAATCTGCCCATGACGGCATCAACCACTCCCAGCGAGTTTCCTGTATGCCTTGCCATACAGCCCCCCACCACCGGATCCGAAGACAGCCAATGGGGTATAACCACGGCGACGCTTCCTTCCGGGATTGCTCAGGCAATCCCTACAGATACCAGTGCCACCGCACGACTGACGATCAATGGTGTCTCCTGTAGCCTTTTTTACAGCCCTTCACAAGGCTCAATCAGCTTCATAGAAGAGTCTGACTCCCACCCCCTGAGCAAACTGCTCAGTAATAGCGCAGTCGATCAGGCACTGACCACGATGGATGTCTTCTATCTCGGCGGTCAGGCCTACCTGGCAACCTACGATACAGCATCGAGCTACCTGAACCTTTACCGAATCTCAGCAGACTACAGCCTGTCTTCGGTGCGTAACCAGTACGTCGGCGAAGGCTTCACCATGATGCATGTTCTGCCATACCGCGATACAACCTGTGTCGTGCTGTACAACGGCTCAACCGGTGCCTGTGTTAAATATCAGATCAGTGTGCCTCCATACGATGGTCTCAGCCTTCAGGAAGTCTGGTCAGACATCTGGGCGAAGACATGGGGGCACTTCACCTTCTTCGTCTTTGGTGGCGAGAATTTCTTTCTCAAGATCAATCAGCAACACGAGAAAGTGAATATCGATCACTTTATGGATGACCCGGATGAAGGCTCTCACCCCGTGCTGAGCGAAAACGCCAGTCAGTCCATGCTAAACGCTACATCACTGGCAGGTTTTCAGGGACAACAAGGGCAGTCTTATTTTTTCGTTTATGAAAATAATGGAAATCTCTCGCTCAATAGCATCTATCCAAATTGTCTCGGTTGGTGGCCACTCACCCAGACCCAGACCCTTGCGGATGCAGGCTGCCTGCACCCGATCTCAAGCAAGAATTCAAACTGGTTGCTACTTCTTAAGTGAGAAGCATCGGAATAAGAAGGAATTTATATGTCACGCCTACTTCAAAAAAATTATAAAGTATCTGCCGGCGTCTCTCTTCCAGTCATCGACTGGTCTTCAGTCAATGCTGAAAAACCTGAGGCACAGGCATTACACGAGCAACAACTACCGTCGGCTGATGTCGCCGTCATTACCTGGACCAGTGCGGAATGGTCTGCTCTTGATCATGTTTTTCTGCATAGCGATACCGAGCGCTCTTCTGAGTCTTATGAATGGCGATATCAGTGGCGCCCGCTAACGGTCGCAGGGACAACCGAACCTCTGCTCTACTACCAGAAAGTTAAAATGCAGAAATCAGACGGTACGCCTTTACAGGTATTGCTGATCAAATCGGAAGTTCACCTCGCCCATCCGCCTTATATCAGCGGCGTCGAGCAATTAGTCGACCTGATCATCACGGAGTCCGGGGTCTCTACTGTTATCTCAACCGGAACCGCCGGAGGCAGCACCACGGCTCAGCCACTGGGCGATGTTGTGCTGACGACCGCTGCTTCCATTCGCCTCGAAAAGTCAGAAAATACGGAAAAATGCCAATACAACAATCAGACATTTACCGGAAAGGACTTTTTTAAATCGAACCCGGTATTCGATGACGTACGCAATCAACTGATGATGCCTCTGAATACGGTCTGGAATGACGAAAGCATCAAGACATCCGTTGCCGAACTGAATGAAAAATCGAAGACCAGCTATACCGCTGACGATCTGATCAATGCTCCTCTGGTGCCTTCGAGTCTGGCTAGCAACACGATTGAATTTGCCGGAACGCAACCGCTGCTAACCACCGACTATTACTTCATTGCGCAGGGAAATGCCGCAGAGAAGTACTGCTTCCTTGAAATGGATGATGCCGTGATTGCGCATCAATGCCAGCAACGAAATATCCGCTTTGGATTTATCCGCAACGTCTCCGACCCGGTTATTGCTGCCACCGACCTGAAAGGCCAGGCAATCCCCGAAGAAGTGCGCGAAGATTGGTCTGGTATTATTTACAGCCTGTGCGGGTTCTACACAACGTTCAACAGTGCCTTAACCTGCTGGGCTGCTCTTCGGAGTAATGTCTGAATCGAAAAAGCCCCGGACATCCGGGGCTTTTTTATATCTCAAGAGACTGGCATTAACTGAGCTATGAAGCCGCTTTCATCAAACCACTGTTTTCGAGCGTCAGGTTCAGAGTTTCATTATCCTTAATAGGAATTCCACCCTCGCGCTCTGTCCACATTTGCATGACTTTATCCGGAACAGAAAACGAGCGGATCGCGCCCGGCTTATCAGAAGTAAGTGCCTGAATATTTTCAGGGACATTACCTACGACTTTAAGAGCCAGCCACAAAACAAACGACGCACTGTCCTGAACCAGAATCGCTTCAGTGATCAGGTTTTTGCGAATTGCATCCTGCAACACTGCGATCAGCTGGCTCTGCTCTTCTGTATTATTTCCCGGGACAACAAATACAGCCACAGGCGTCGACGACCAATCGATCGGTTTTCCAGAAAAGTAATACGCTTGAGAGGGCTTAAGCGGACCTGTCGTATACACCTTCGGAAACCCAGACCGGCTCGGTGGAATATTCCCGTCGCGAGTGAAATTAAATACTTCGTTATGCAGCAACCCGTACGCCCTGCCAATCACCGTATCGTGGCTGGCCGAATAGTAAGTCTGCTGATCGCTGTAACCAACCAGAGCTACCTCATCAGGCATGCCCTGAACATCACTCTTCACCAGCGTCGGGATATAAGAACGGAGGCCAATGGGCATCATGGCCTGACAGGTAAGCGGAATAAAAACATCGGCCAGTTTATCAACGAAACCGCTCCGGTCACTCAGGTATCCAGCATTGCGGAAACCACGCCATACGCGGATAGAAGAAGGATGAATCAGATTGCTGTCGCGCATAAGAACGTCCTGTACTTGAGGTGGGCCTTTGAATGTATACCTTAACGGTAGGCCCTCATCTTCACTGGTACAAATCAGATTCAGAATCCCCCCTATGCCCTATCGGAATTGGCGCTACGACAGTTTCAACACACACTTCTCATCGGGCCTGGTCGGATAAGATACGGCTCATAATCAGGAGACTCCATGAATCTGAAACACTTTTACAACCAGACCCAGGTACCCTTAACTATTGCCATTGTGGTCACCAGTCAGAACTCAATCCGTACAGGCCTCACCGCCGCCGAAGTCACTCATAAATTCAGTATCAATCCGGGCCAGGACTGCAAGCTGGAATACGGCACCCTGGAATGCAGCTACATCAAAGCGATCAATATCAGTTATGAGGTATCCAGCATTCGCTACGAATCCAATCAGGAAGTTCTTTCCCCAGACGCAGAGCTGGCGGGCGTTCTGAACGAAGGGAGCTATGTTGCAATTACTCATGTGTCGCCCCCGGCCTTTGAGAGCGATGCCTAATGCTTAAGAATGAGAATCATGTTATGTTGATTGTACATTTACTGATCGACATGGATGACAGCAGTGCAACCCATCGACCCCAAATACTTTCGCGCCTTTAAAGCCGTCGACCGCTCAGGCAGTTTCAGTGAAGCCGCAGATATTGCTGCAATGACACAAGCCAATGTCAGTAAACATATCAAGGCTCTTGAAGAATCCATCGGTAACGACCTCTTCCTGCGTACCACCAAAGGACCCGTCATTACAGAGGCCGGCTTAAAGCTACGGGATTACATACAGCACTTCGAAAACCTTCATGCAGATTTTCTCGTGGATGTGGGGAATACCGCTAAAGAGGTTAAGGGCACAGTCAGTTATGCAATGCCGGCGTCCTGCTTACTTTCGCCACATTTTCCGATGCTACTGGAGCGTCGTCACTCTCATCCGGATCTTGAAATCAACCTGGAGCTGACACCGACCGATAAAGTATTTGAGCGAATTCTGAATGGTCGTATCGACTTTGGTTTTGTAACGAAAAAAATCGATCATCCACGCCTGGAATACATCCCCTTCTGCAAAGAAGAATACGTCGCCGTCGCCTCACCTGACATAGACCTCAAAAATCTGAACAGCGACAACCTGTTGAATTACCGATATATCGATTATCCGGGCTTTGACGTCTACTTCGACTACTGGCGTACACATCATTTCCCGGACAGCCAGCACACCCAGGCGCTATCGCTACATTGCGCCGGAAATATCAACAGTATCGAAGGCGCCATCCTGATGACGTTAGGTGGCCTGGGCGTGAGTATTTTCCCGCGTCACTGTATCCAGCAGCATATAGACGATGGGAAACTGGTCGTTTTTGAACAGGCAAACAGCGAACCTCTGCTCAACGATATCTATATTTCATCGTTAAAGTCAGATCAACGTCCGTACCGGGTTGAACTGGTGATTTCATGGTTTATGGATATGGTCGCGGATCACTGATTGGCAGGCACAAAAAAGGCGCTCAATGAGCGCCTCTCTTTTCCGGACGTTTCTTACTGCAAAAAGCTTACAGCAGGTCACGACCTTTCTTAGCTGCAGTACGCAGACGAAGAGCGTTCAGCTTAATAAAGCCTTCCGCGTCTTTCTGATCGTATGCACCTGCATCGTCTTCGAAGGTAGCGATCGCTTCGTCAAACAGTGAGTCGTCAGACTTACGGCCAACCACAATCACGTTGCCTTTATACAGTTTCAGGCGAACTTCACCGTTTACAACAGACTGAGTCTCATCAATGGCTGCCTGCAGCATCTTACGCTCTGGCGACCACCAGTAACCGTTGTAGATCAGCTCTGCGTATTTAGGCATCAGAGAATCTTTCAGGTGAGCCGCTTCGCGGTCCAGAGTGATAGATTCGATGGCGCGGTGCGCTTTCAGCAGCACGGTACCTGCTGGAGTTTCGTAACAGCCACGAGCCTTCATACCTACGTAACGGTTCTCAACGATGTCGACACGGCCAATACCGTTAGCGCCGGCCAGCTTGTTCAGCTCTTCCATGATGGTCGCAGGAGACTTGTCGACACCATCGATAGCCACCGGGTCACCGTTCTTGAAGGTGATGTTCAGGTAAGTCGCTTCGTCTGGCGCATTCTCGGGCGATACAGACCACAGCCACATGTCTTCTTCTGGCTCTGCCCATGGATCTTCGATCAGGTCGCCTTCGTAAGAGATGTGCAGCAGGTTGGCATCCATAGAGTAAGGAGACTTCTTGCCTTTCTTCTTCTCTACGTGGATGTTGTGCTCATCACAGTAAGCCATCAGCTTTTCACGGGAGTTCAGATCCCATTCACGCCATGGCGCGATCACTTTAACGCCCGGCTTAAGTGCGTAGGCACCCAGCTCGAAACGTACCTGGTCATTACCTTTACCGGTTGCACCGTGGGCAATGGCGTCAGCGCCTGTTTCGTTCGCAATTTCAATCAGACGCTTAGAGATCAGAGGACGAGCGATCGACGTACCCAGCAGGTACTCACCTTCGTAGATGGTGTTAGCGCGGAACATCGGGAAAACGAAGTCGCGGGCAAACTCTTCACGTAGATCGTCGATGTAGATTTCTTTGATACCCAGAGCTTCGGCTTTCGCACGAGCTGGTTCCACTTCTTCACCCTGACCCAGGTCAGCGGTAAAAGTAACGACTTCACAGTTGTATTCAGTTTGCAGCCACTTTGCGATTACGGAGGTATCGAGACCACCGGAATACGCCAGTACGACTTTCTTGATGTCTGACATGCGCTTCTCCAGAGATGAACGGCACCACTTCTGTCTGCAGATCGATTCATTGATCGCAACACGGGCGCCGGGGCGAAAATTCAAAGGGTGCATATTGTACTGATTGTGAGCAATAACACCAGTCGGCCGCAGAGCTTACGCGGGCAGAAATCTCACGATTGAAAAAAATTATGGGTACAATCTGGAGATTGCGATGTCATAGCCGTGTCTCCGGCTACTCGATCAATTACAAGGAATCAGGGATGCTTCGAATAGTTACCAAGCCTTTCACCAAACACCGTCACCTACGCAGCAAGGCGTCACTCTCACGCTCAATCGCACTTCTGGTCTCTCTTGCTGTGTTAAGCACCTTTCAGGCCGGTTGTCAGCCATCGGAAAACACCACCTCCGAAAGCACGGGTTCAGAAAGTACGAGAACCGAAAGCACGCCGCCAGAAACATCCATTGCTGAAGAGACACCGAACGTCAGTCCCCCTCCCCCGATCAATGATGCGATGTACGCTGATATCCCGCTGACAATCGCCTCAGTAAACGAAACCAGCTACGACGGTGGAATGACGGTAGGCATCCGCTTTTCAGCGCCACTGAGCAGCAATCAGCCTTTCCAGAATTACGTACACATCAGCGGTGAAACACCCGCCTGGATACTCTCTGATGATGCCCTGACCCTGTATCTGGCCGACCCCGAACCCGAGCGCACCTATAACGTAATGGTCAGTAAGGGCCTTAAAGCCAGAAACGGCAAGGTCCTGCAGGACGGTGACAGTGCAACTGTGACTCTGCCCCCTGCGCCACCTTCAGCTACGTTTGCCAGTGACGGCCACTACCTGACCACAGACCTGAGTGTTGGCCTGCCCGTAAGCGTTATGAATACCAGCGAAGTAAACGTCAGCTTTTTCCGGGTTCGCAATGATAACGAAGCTCTGCGACAGATGCTGCTGTGGAAGTCGTCCGCTTCCCTTGAACATATTTATCGACTCGAAGACATGGGTGAATTTGCAGACTTTGTTTATGAGGGCCGCATCGCGCTGACAAGCGATAAGAATCGGCTGCGGAAAGTGAATCTGCCACTGACTTCGATAGATGCCCTGAAACAACAAGCAGTCTACCTTGCGGTCATGACGATACCGGGTCAATTCAAGTCCAAGCTGTCGACCACCTGGTTTACCGTCAGCGACATCGGTCTGCATATCCGCGAGTACAGAAAGAATATCGGAATTTACACAAGGGACCTCAACTCAGGGGCCAGCAAATCCAACGTTGAACTCACCGTGATGGCTGGCTATCGCAGCCAGGAGCCCAAGGTGACAACACTTTCGAGCGGTAGCAAAGGATACGTTCAGTATCCGCGGAAGGATTTTTACAACACCATTCTGATCGCACGTGACGAAGATGCGGTGACTCTGATGCACCTCAACAGTGCTTCACTGGACATGTCGGACTTCGATTCCGGCACCCGCCCCTACCGCGACACCGAGCTATTCATGTACGGCCCACGAGACCTGTACCGCGGCGGTGATACCGTATACATCAACGGGCTTTATCGTGATTCCGATGGCAAAGCCCAACCAGACAGTCTTCTGACCTATTACCTACGCCGACCTGATGGAACCCGCAGCGATAAAGTGACCTGGCGCAGCACGGTTCCCGGTGTCTATGAATTTTCTACGACACTGGCCGACGACGCCCCAACGGGCCAGTGGAGCTTTAACGTCGCTGAACCAAACGGTGGTACCCACCGATATAACTTCCAGGTCGAAGATTTTATGCCAGAACGCATGAAACTGGAGTGGAATCCCGATCAGAAATCCGCGGTATTCAGTACACAAGATCCGCTAAAAATTGATGTGCTCGGCAGCTACCTGTATGGCGCTCCGGCAGCCGGCAACAACTTTGAAGCCGATTTCAGTTTACGTCCGACGGCGCATCCATTTCAGCAATGGCCCGAATTTCACTTTGGTGATCCGAAGCAGGACGACTGGATTCAGTCTCTGCCAGCGCGGGAAACCAGATTAAGCGATAAGGGCGAGCTGACACTGCACCCTGCAAGCACCTGGAAAGAGGCCCGTGTGCCACTGGCCCTCAAAATCACAGGCAGCCTTTTTGAAAGCGGAGGCCGCCCGGTTGTCCGCTCTCATACCGTAAGCATCGTGCCAGAGGGGCAACTTGTCGGCATTCGCCCGCTTTTTAAAGACAGAGCGAACACCAACGCCCCCGCCAGCTTTGAACTGATCAGCACCAACAGTAAAGGTGAACTGGTTGACAGCACATCACTGGAGATGACGCTGACAAATATCACTTTGGAAACCCGCTGGAAGCGAGACGACAACCGCGGCTGGCATTACGAAGAGCAGCGTCGTAATGTGCGCGAACTGAGTCTACCAGTAACCACCAATAGTGAAGGTCCGGTGACGGTTCAGGTACCTGTACAGTGGGGCGAATACCTTCTCGAAATTCGCGACACCAATACAAATCTGAGTACACGCGTTTACTTTAACGCTGGCCATCGCTGGTACTGGCGGTCACAGGAGCAGGCAGCACGCCCGGACCAGGTCAACCTCGCTTTCGATAAAGAAAGTTACAATGCCGGTGACAACGCGCGCCTGAAAATCACGCCGCCTGCGGCAGGCCGCTCACTGGTCCTGATTGAAGCTGACCAGTTACTCTTCCGTACGGAAGCCGATATTCCCGCAGAAGGCGGCTGGGTGGATATTCCAGTCAGCAAAGACTGGCAGCGCCATGACATCTATGTGTCAGTCATCCACTTACAACCCTCTGACACTCAACAAAGAATCACCCCTACACGCTCGGTTGGATTGATTCACCTGCCGCTCAACAGAGAGTCTGAACGACTGAACATTGAAATTCAGACACCTGAGAAATGGCTGCCCGCGAAAACAGAGCAGGTCACACTCGACATATCATCGGAGAAACCAGTGAGCCGCGCCTGGGTGACTCTGGCAGCCGTCGATAGCGGCATTCTGTCAATCAGCCGCTTTAAAACACCCGAGCCTTTCGAGTTTTTCTTCGGCCCACGTCGCTTCTCGGTTGATGCAAAGGACATGTACGGAAAGCTCATCGACCTGAACAATAACCGCAATGGAGAAATCCGCTACGGTGGTGATGCAGACCTGGCTCGCGGTGGTGATCTCGCACGTTCAGAGGTTCAGATCATCTCCGTGTTCAGCGGCATGGTCGACGTCAAAAACGGCCGGGCCGTTATCCCTGTTTCCATGCCCGACTTCAATGGCCAGGTTCGCCTGATGGCATTGGCCTTTGATGAAAGCAGAGTCGGCAGCTCGGATAAAGAAGTGACAGTGGCCGCGCCAGTTGTAACACAGTTATCTCTACCCAGATTTATCGGCGCTGGGGATACATCCAGCGTTGCACTGGATATCACGAATATGACAGGTGAAGGCAGCGATTTCGAGGTCACTCTGTCAGCCTCGGGGCCGGTGCAGGCCGACGCACTGGCGCAAGCACTTTCGTTGCAGGAACAACAGCGCTCTACACTGCTCTTCCCCTTCACCGCAACAGGTGCCGGGCGCATTGTCTTCCGCACAGAAGTCTGGCATCAGGGCAAAATAGTGATTGATCGTGAGTGGGGACTTCAGAGTCGATATCCGTATCCGGCCCAGACCTTCCGCGAATACGATGTACTCGAAACGGGCGCATTACTGACAATGAACTCTGACGTATCCTCGGGCTGGCTGAGTGATTCGATTGTTGCCGCGGTGTCTGCAAGCAGCTCCGAAAATCTGAATGCTGAAGAGCGTATGGCTCGCCTGCTGCGTTACCCATACGGTTGCGTCGAGCAAACCACCAGCTCAACCTATCCATGGCTCTATGCAAGCGACGAACAGATCATGCGTCTGAAAGACTCGATAGACGGTGAATTAACCCGAGCCAATGCCATAGCCAGTGGCCTTGCCCGTATCGCTACACGGCAGAAACCAAATGGAGGGTTTGGTCTGTGGCGTCGTGAAGATGCAGACGAACAGCACTGGCTGGCGGCTTACGTTGCTCAGTTTATGACGGATGTGCAGTCTGCGGGCTATCAGGTTGATAACGATGTTTTGGGCAAAGTATTGATTCGACTTCGGGAATATTCGCGTAACAAGGCACAGCTGCGCGAACTCTGGGCCGAAGACGTCGACCTTTACCGCTTTACCTATCAGGCCTTCGCACACTTTATTCTCGCTCAGCACAACATAGCGTCACTGGCGGATATCCGGACAACCGCGGCCTACGTGCCTGAGAATGCAGGTGGTCTGGCACTGTTGCATCTGGCAATCGCTGCAAAACTACAGGGAGACAATCGCCTTGCAACTGAGCTTTACCAGCAATCTCAAAGACAACAGCCGATACGTCCATACATCGGTGATTACGGCTCAGAACTGCGCGACAAAGCTCAACAGGCCCGACTGATCTGGAAATACGATATCGATGAGGCCCGCCCTGTTCAGTTAACGTCCGAAGTAGCTGAAGATATCCGCAGTCGCCGCTACCTGAGCACACAGGAACAGATCGCCATTGTTCAACTGGCGGACGAGCAGCAAAAACATACCGGTGACAAATGGAACCTGATGTTACTCAGCGCTGGAAAAGAGCAGACACTGACCGGCACTGAGCCTACACGGCTAGTATTACGGGGAAAGGATGCTACCGACCTCAGCCTCACCAATATCGGAGATAAAAATCTCTATGCGGCGCTGACCTATCAAGGATACGGGGCCACGCCTCCGGAAAAACAATCGTCCGGCGATGTCAGCGTAACCCGCAATTACTGGAACATGGAGGGAGAGAAAATCGGTACGGATAATACTTTAACCATGAATACCGGAGACATGGTTATTGTTGAGCTGCTGGTTTACTCGAAAAAGTATCGCCCTGACCTGCTGATGGTCGACCTTCTTCCCGCGGGTCTGGAGATCGAAAACCAGAACCTGCCCGACAGTACAAAACTGTCCGACATTATTATCGATGGTGAGAAGATTGGTCAGCACCTACAGAGTGCAGGCGTGGTTCACGACGAGTTCCGTGATGACCGCTATGTCGCGGCACTTCGCACCGGAGGCAGCCGCTACTATGGTACGCGTCCTGCGCGCATGTATTACATCGCACGGGCAGTGACGCCGGGCACTTACAAAGTCCCGAATCCGCTCCTTGAAGACATGTACGACCCGGAGGTTCGCGCAGTTGGCGGCACCATTGAGGAGCTGGTCGTTCAGCCGCGCTAGGATGTTAAAAAGAGCGAAAAACGCCTTGTATTTATCTGCAAGAAAGAGGGTATCCCTCTTTCTTGCTGTTTTTATTGGCGTTCCGTTACTTCTTGATCTGCTGTTCCCAATACCCGACCCGGCAACGTCAGGCGAGGGCTTTACTCAGGTCGTGACCGACAGAAATAATCAGATCTTACGAGCCTTTCCCGATAAAAATGGAGTGTGGCGCTACCCGACCTCCCCGGATAAGGTATCACCCGATTATCTGAATACCTTACTCAGTTACGAAGATCGCTGGTTTTATTATCACCCGGGTATTAACCCGATCTCTCTGGTAAGAGCAGCCATCCAGAATGCTCAGTGTGACTGCATCGTCTCCGGTGGTTCAACGATTACAATGCAGGTCGCACGAAGACTGTCTCCACACGATCGCAGCATCGGTGGAAAATTTAAGCAAATGCTCAGAGCTTTACAGCTGGAGTGGCATTACAGCAAAGAAGAAATTCTCACACTTTATCTGAATTACGCCCCCATGGGCGGCGTGATTGAAGGGGTCGCGGCGGCAAGCCAGATGTACCTTGGCAAATCCGCCGACCAGCTGAGTCTGGCTGAGAGCGCCTTGCTGGCGGTGCTGCCCCAGGCGCCTTCCCGTCTGAGGCCCGATCGTCATCCGCAGCGAGCCAGAGCAGCCCGCGATAAAGTTCTCCAGCGTCTTTTTTTGCAAGGACAGATCACGCAGGAGCAACTTCATTATGCTCAACTTGAAAATATCATTGCTCTGCCTTTATCAACACCTCAGCTCGCGCCTCTGTTAAGTCGCCAACTGGTGGACAATTACCCCAATGACGCAGTCATCAAGACAACGCTGGACGGTGAACTGCAACACGAATTACAGGCGCTGCTGGCGGAAGAAATTCAGCGTTTTCCTGAGCATCAATCCGCGGCAATTCTGTTGGTCGATAATCATGAACGCAGCGTGAAAGCCTACCTCGGCTCCGCCGACTTTACCGACAACAGCCGCTTCGCCCACGTCGATATGATTCAGGCAACACGATCCCCCGGTTCAACGCTCAAACCCTTTATTTATGGATTAGCCATGGATCAGGGCTTGATCCACAGTGCCAGCCTGTTGCGGGACGTTCCGCGACATCTACGTAGCTATCAACCAGAGAATTTCGCTCATTCGTTCAGCGGGCCCGTCGACGCTACTACCGCACTGCGGCAGTCACTCAACTTACCTGCAGTACAGGTTCTTGAAGCGTTGGGCCCGGCATCTTTTTCAGCATCACTGGAAAATGCCGGAACGCCCTATGTTGTTCCCGGTGATGGCAAACCCAGTCTTGCACTGGCTTTGGGAGGTGGTGGTTTCAGCGCCTGGAAATTAGCGACCCTGTATTCAGGTCTGGCCAATGGCGGAGAAGTACAGCCTCTCGTGCTTGTTGAACCAGAGACAAAGGATGGCGAAGTCAATCGCGAAGCAAAGCGCCATGACAAGCGCTGGCTGATGAGCCCTGAAGCTTCCTGGGTAACTCTGAATATGCTGCGCCAACCACGTCCCAACCGGATTCGTAGTGCTGCAGTGATGAGTAGCCAACCTCAGATGGCCTGGAAAACTGGAACCAGCTATGGCTACCGTGATGCATGGGCGGTGGGCGTCACGCCCCAATACACTATGGTCGTCTGGTTTGGCCGCCCGGACGGCACGCCCAGCCCCGGTCAATACGGCGCCGTGACAGCTCTTCCACTATTATTCCGCCTGCAGCAACGCCTGGCCCCTTCCCCTGACTGGCCTTCACAACCAGCGGATGTGACAACCAAAACCATATGCTGGCCAACGGGAAAATTGGCCAGCGAAACGCCGGCGGGCCACTGTCATCGGGCGCATACAGCGACTCTGATCCGTGATCAGATACCTCCGACATTACGCGATATGGACGCTGACGGCACCGCTCCGGGTATTCTCACAATCAGGCTGGACAGTAATGGGCAGATGCTAGGTATGGATTGCACTGACCTCAATGGCGAAACCGGATATGAAACCAGAACACTCGCTGTCTGGCCCGGTAACCTGGAACCCTGGATAGCGCCGCACATGAGGCGATCAGAACAGTTGCCAGAAAGCAGACCCGGCTGCGAGCCCCCAACACTTGTCACAGAGCCTCTGCGGATCATTGGAATTGAAGAGGGGCAGACACTGATGCCCGCCAGTTTTAAAAAGACTCAGGAACTGCTGCTGAATACCCTGGGAGGGTTCGGGAAAAAGGCTTTATATGTGAATGGCGCTTATCATTCTGAAGCCGATAACTCGGGTTTATTCCGCGTAGAAATCGCCAGAACCGGAGCGCAGGAAATTGTTATCGTCGATGAACAAGGAGCGCTGGCGAGGGTAAATTTTGAGTTCCGCCTGCGTCCCTGAGTATCAGAACCACTCCTCATCTATTATCCGGAGCATCTCTTCGGATGTCAGCTGCTGGGTCATCCGGCCACGTTTGACGGTGCGATGCTCAAACGATGCTGCCCCGCGAACCAGCACTTTCGCACGCAAGCGCTCGATATGATCATCACCGAAGTTACTGTTGAAGGTATTGAACAACACCACATGGGCACCGTCGAAGCGGTTATGCTCAACAAACGCCCAAATCGGTGGAGCCGGGCTGTAAAGCCATACCGGCGAGCCGATCCAGATAGTATCGACTCCAGAGAGGTCCGCGACAGCCGGAATAACCTCAGGAAAAGCCATTGGATCAGTTTTCAGGCTATTGGCATCACTCAGCGCATTCGCCAGCCCCACTGGCCCCAGTTCATACGCAGGAGCCCGGAGCTGAATGGTTTCAGCATTCAGTCGCGACGCGATATGACGGGCCGCCAGCCCGGTATTACCGGAACGGGAAAAATACACCACCGCAGTACGGCTGAAGCCAACATCAGAGCCTGAGACCCGCTTCGCAGCAAGCTCAAGCTGGGCGATTTGCCGGGACTGATAAATCTCAATCCCTGCCACCGCACCCAGAATGCCAATCACTACAACAGCGAGGGCAATTAAGATAATTCCGGTCCATTGAAATAAAGACATAGAAACCTCACTGTTGATGTAGATATAACTCAAAGATGTTCTTTAAAGAACGGAATAACCCTCGTCATGGCTTCAGCCACTGGCTCGGCTCTATCGTACAGGTCGTAATGTGAGTAACCGTCAACAACAACGATCTCTTTGTGCTCTGATCCTGCGCGACTGTATATCTCCCAGCCATCCTGATACGCACCAAAGCCGCCCGGCTTACTGCCGATGACAACCATGAGTGGTTGAGTCAGTAATACCTCCGCGTTAGTAAACGCATCCCATCCCATGGCGGCACCGGTAAACGACATTAACTGGCTCGTCTTACCGTTTGGCTTCTGACCACGCTCAGTTTTGTAGTATTCGGTGGCCTCCAGCACATCAATGTCAGTAATACCCGCCGCTTTTGCAGCCTCAACGGATGGCGGCAGAAGATCCGCTGCGTCGGTAGATCCGGACGGAGATTGCGCATAGCCAGTACGCATGTCGGCAATATTGGCTGCCATCTGGCGCGGCTGAAATTCTGCGAAGCCTTCACGTATCAAACGGCCATAGTTCACCCCCGTGATGGAAGTAATGGCTTTGAGTCTATGATCGGTGATCGCTGCGTGAATCGTGTATGCCCCACCGCCACAGACACCGATGGCACCAATACGTTGTGCATCGACATACGGCAGAGTCTGTAGGTAATCCACAGCAAAACGGATATCAGACACGCGAATGCCCGGGTCTTCAATATTACGCGGTTCGCCACCGCTCTCGCCCTGGAAACTAGCGTCGTGAACCAACACCACAAAACCGGCGTCAGCCAGCGCTTTAGCGTAAATATTACCAGCAGTCTGTTCTTTGCAGCTGCCAATCGGATGGGTACTGACGATCGCAGGGTAAATCGCTGAGACATCAAAATTTTCAGGCAAATGCAGATCTGCGGCGATGTCCCAGCCGAAGTTACGGTAACGTACGGATTGAATAGAGCTCATGGTCATTCCTCTTATTCCGGGCGGATATGCCGCCCGGTTCGGTAAAGTGCGGTTTAATTACGATAGATACGGTCGATTATTCGATGTCACCTGTATCAGAGCGTACGATTGAAGAACTCACCCAGCTTCGCCACCGCCTGGTCAACGTACTCAGGTACGTCATACAGAGACATATGGTTCGCTCCTTCGATCACATGCAACGTTTTGTCGCTACTTGCTGCACGCGCCATCAGGTCTTCACTCATCCACTTACTGCCAGCAACACTGCCTGCCACCGCCATTATTGGCTGAGTCAGAAACGCTTCGGCTTTGTGGTACGCGTCATAGGTAATGATCTGGCTAAGGTTACGTGCCAGAGCGAAACCCGGTGCATTCGGGTGCGCACAACGCTCGGTGTGGTAGTACTCCCAGGCTTCGCGCAGTTCTTCGTTGGGTGCGTCTTCTTCCTTCATGGGTGCCAGTGGTATCACTGAGTATTCACCAGAAGCGACATCACCAGTGCGAGCGCTGGCACCAAAGTCGAGATAGCCCACGGCATCCGCATCGCTGACGTTGTTTTCCCAACCGTTGCGGAACATCTGGCCAATGTTGACCGCACTGACCATACCCAGTGCCTTAATACGACGGTCGTTAATAGCAGCATTTCCGCTGTAACCGGCGCCGGCGCATACGCCCATGGCGCCAATACGATCAGAGTCGACGTATGGCAGCGTGGTCAGGTAATCAACCACAGCGCTAACGTCTTCAGTGCTGACAAAAGGGTTTTCCAGCTGGCGCGGTTCGCCGGTACTTGCACCCTGATACGAACGATCAAATGCAATCGTAATCAGGCCTGCTTCAGCCAGCTTCTGTGCGTACAGGCCAGCCGCCTGTTCTTTCACACCGCCGCCCGGATGAGAGACGACAACCGCTGAATATGCCTTGCTCTCATCAAAGCCTGCGGGAAAGTTAATGGTCGCTGCCATGGTGATACCGTGGCCGTTCAGGTTTTTAAAAGTAACGTTTGGCATGGGTTATCTCCTCGAGATGCTATTCACTGTATTTGCCCTACGAGAACTATCTTATGAAACCCAATTGATTTGATATACGCGCTTTAAATAACATAAGTGTTTAGCTAAGCTATACAAATGAAACTTGATCCCTCACTCCTGTCATCCCTGACCTGGTTCGCTCATATCGCCCGCCATCGCAGCTTTACCAAAGCAGCAACTGAGATGGAGGTAACTCGTGGAGCCTTGTCACAACAACTGAAAAACCTTGAGCAACAACTCAATGTACGTCTGATCAATCGTACAACCCGCAACATGTCACTCACTGAAGAAGGACAGAGGTTGCTCGATGTACTGTCTCCGGCGTTAGAATCCATCGAAACCGCGGTGCTTGAAGTTGGCGAGTCACAGTCAGAGCCTTCGGGCCTACTGCGGATAAACTCTTCCCGTATCGCCACCCGGCTCTTACTTGACCCTTATCTCGGTGAATTCCTGAAGCGCTATCCGCGGTTGAAAGTTGAACTGACAATGAACGATGGTCTCAGCAACATCATTGCTGAGGGAGCAGATGCCGGCATCCGGCTGGGAGAAAGCCTCGACGAGCACATGGTCGCTGTTCCTGTTTCTCCTCCTATAGAGATGGCCATTGTGGGCTCTCCTGATTACCTTGATCGCTTCGGCACACCAGAAACACCAGAAGAGCTGATACAGCACAATTGTCTCGGCTACCGGTTCTCTTCGAGTGGCATTATTGACAGGTGGAGCTTCACTTCACCGGAAGATGGTGAGCGCACAGTGGTATTCGAGCCAAACGGCAGTGCTATTTTTAACGATGATGAGAATATGTTGAACGCTGCGCTACAGGGCGTAGGCCTGATCAAGTATCTGGATATTAATGTTAAGAAACATCTGCAGGAAGGGCGGCTGCGGCGCGTGCTCTCTGACTGGTGTAAGCCGTTTCCAGGCTTCTACCTGTACGTCCCGTCACGGGCTCAGTTACCAGCAAAGACCCGTGCATTGATGGACTTCCTGATTGAAAATCGCGATTCGATTTAGACTCACAACTGGCCAGAGTATCTCTAGCGCCCACTGACTGGGCGATTGATTGAAGGCAATACCGAGGCATCCTCCGGCAACTTGAACACAAGGTCATCCGGCAACGGCATATCTTTATCCATTTCGAGACGAACGGTGACGCGGCGGTTCTCTGCCCTACCCTTAGCAGTCGCATTGTTAGCGACGGGATAGCGGCTGCCATGAAAACGCGTGGTAATAATCTCAGGCGCGATACCTTTCACCAGAAAATAGCGCTCTACAGCTTCGACACGTCGCTTGGAAATTTGACGGTTATCATAGCGACGCCCGACGTTATCGGTATGACCATCCAGATACACAGCCGTAATACGTGGATCATTCTTGATGTAGTAAATAATGCGGTCGAGGTTGTCCAGATCGTCCTGAGCCAGAGCCTCCTGTCCGCTTTTGAACAGAACCTTCGATCGCTCCACCTGATCGAAATTCACATCCAATAGCTGCGACGAACACAGAATGTAGTCCTGAAAGGCCTTCTCAAACTCGACCGCTGATACCTGCACCTGAATAAAGCGACCACTGTCGTAGTAAGTCTCATGGCTGACTGTAGGCATCCGCCCCTCGCGCAAGGCATGCATAAACTGATTCGATCGGCCAAAATCCAGTGCCAGAACCGGCGATGCTTTCTGCATCGGCACCAGACCCAGAGGTTCTGAGCGCGTTGAAGGTTGCCAGGGTGGCGGCGCGATGCTCACCCGTGCGGGGGTTGTCGACATCAGGTTACGGCGGGTTTCCAGCATAAAGGTCACATCTTCACCCGCTCGTTGCCGGAAAACAGCCGTACCGTAGCCGGGTATCGGTTGTTCAAAGCGACACTCAAAAACATTGCCGCTTAGCATCCAGAGCGTATCCTCCGGTCCGCCCGAGAACTTCATCGTCTGTCCCAAAGCGAACACCGGAAGCATCAGGGCTCCGCATGCCAGCAACATCTTCGTCAGGCGTCTCACCGTTGTTGAACCTGCTTGTCAGTCATACTCATAGTTAAGTTATCGGCCCGATTCTCCAAAAGTTGAATGTCAGCTCTAAGAATGCCGGCCGGAATCCGGTACAATAACGGCCATTCTTATCTTCCCACCTAAGTTTAGAACAAGGTCGAGACCATGACTGATCGTCTTACAATTACCCGCCCTGATGACTGGCACCTGCACCTTCGCGATGGCCCTGTCTTGCAGTACACCGTACCGGCGACCGCACGGGTCATGAAACGGGCGATCATCATGCCAAACCTGCAACCGCCAGTAATGAATGCTGAGCAAGCACATGAGTACCGTCAGCGCATCATGTCGAAGGTGCCACAGGGGCTGAATTTTGATCCTCTGATGGTGCTGTACCTTACCGACAACACTACGCCGGAGATGATTAAAGAAGCTGCAGAAGCTGGCCATATCGTGGCGGTTAAGCTGTACCCAGCGGGTGCGACGACGAACTCAGCTTCCGGTGTTACTGATCTGGGCAAGCTCGACGAGCTGGCTGATGCTCTGACCGAACACGACATAAAGTTACTGGTGCATGGTGAAGTGACACACAGTGACGTCGATATCTTCGACCGCGAAAAACGCTTCCTGGATGAAATTCTGTCGCCTCTCGTCAGTCGCAATCCTGACCTGAATATGGTCGTTGAGCACATTACGACCAAGGATGCCGCTGAATTTGTGAAAAGCCAGGGCGACAATGTTGCTGCGACCATCACCGTTCAGCATCTGGCGTATAACCGCAATCACATGTTGGTCGGTGGCATCAAACCGCACTACTACTGCCTGCCTATTCTGAAGCGCAACATCCACCAGCAGGCATTGCAGGATGCCGTCGTCAGTGGCAGCAGCAAATTCTTCCTGGGCACGGACAGTGCGCCTCACGCTAAGGGCGCAAAAGAGAGTGCCTGTGGCTGTGCGGGTTGTTACACCGCCTATGCTGCGATCGAACTCTACGCAGAAATCTTCGACGACCTCGGTGCTCTGGATAAACTTGAAGGTTTCGCCAGCCACTATGGTCCCGACTTTTATGGATTGCCACGCAACTCCGATGAAATTACATTGATTAAAAAGGACTGGCAGGCTCCACATGAGTTGCCTTTCGGTGACGATGTCATCGTTCCACTTCGTGCAGGCGAAACCCTGCGCTGGAAAATCGACTACTGACACCGAACAACTAAGGACCGACATGACAATTGAAGAGAAACAGGAAAAGTCGTTGATGGCACAACGCTTCCGCGGGTTTTTACCCGTGGTAGTCGATGTGGAAACCGGCGGTTTTAATGCCGACAGCGACGCCCTTCTCGAAATCGCTATGGTTACCCTGAAAATGGATGACGATGGCTATCTGCACCCGAACGAAACGCTGAGTGCAAATATTCACCCATTCGATGGCGCAAACCTCGAACAGGAAGCGCTCGATTTCACCGGTATTGATCCATTCGATCCAGAACGGGATGCTGAATTTGAAATTGATGCACTCACGCCCATGCTGCAGACCGTACGTCGTGAAATAAAGCACTATGGCTGTAACCGAGCGGTACTGGTGGGACATAACGCGCACTTCGATCACGGCTTTCTGCGTGCAGCAATAGATCGCAACGACATCAAACGTGATCCGTTTCATCCCTTCTCGTCGTTCGATACTGCGTCTATAGCAGCAATCGCACTGGGGCAGACAGTATTGGCGAAATCCTGCAAGGTCGCCGGTATTGAATTCGATAACAATGAAGCCCACAGCGCTGCGTACGACACCTTTAAAACCGCCGAACTGTTCTGCTTCATCGTTAACCGCTACAAAGATCTTGGCGGCTGGCCGTTGGCGGAAGACGACGCCTGATGGATCACGAGTTCTGTTACGACGAATCAGGCGAACTGGTTGTTCGTCTCGACATGGGGCAGGAAGTCACTGCCCTGTGGCTGAACACCGACATCATTCCCAAACGGGACATGACGTTTGCCCTGCTCGATCTGATTAATGATCTCGAAAGTGGCACCTTTAACGAAAAGCTTCTGGCCACGCCAAAATTTGAGGTTATGTTCAGCGAGGGAGAAGTCAATGTCACCCGCCTTACCTCAGACAGTGACGACGACCTCGATGAGGACGCAGGGCTCAGCACAATGGAACTGACGTCAGGATGCGGCCTTGAAGACCTGAAAGCCGTTGTTGAAAGCTGGATTCAGTTCCGTTACTGATACTCAGGAAACAACCGGTTAAACGCCTAATTAGACAGACTGTCTCAGAAACTCACCTTTAAGCACACTGTCTTCCCGTTAGTATGAAATAAATTATTTACTAACAGGAGCCGGTCAATGAGTGACACTACCTACACGCCCCCCGAGGTCTGGACCTGGAAACCAGGCAACGGCGGTCAGTTCGCAAATATTAATCGCCCTGTTTCTGGTGCAACTCACGATAAGGTTTTGAGCAAAGGCGAACACCCTCTACAGCTTTATTCACTGGCTACACCTAATGGAGTGAAAGTGACTATTCTGCTGGAAGAGCTGCTTGCCGCCGGCGAAAAAGGCGCCGAATACGATGCCTGGCTGACGAACATTCTCGAAGGTGATCAGTTCGGCTCCGGGTTTGTTGAAGTAAACCCTAATTCGAAAATTCCAGCATTAATAGACGAGTCAGGTGAGACCCCGGTACGGGTTTTCGAATCGGGCTCAATTCTGCGCTACCTGGCAGAAAAATTCGGACGCTTTATTCCGGAAGCTCATGCTGCCCGGACTGAGTGCTTTAACTGGCTTTTCTGGCAGATGGGAGCGGCGCCGATGCTTGGCGGTGGCTTTGGCCATTTCTATGCTTACGCCCCGGAAAAATACGAATATCCCATCGAGCGATTCACAATGGAGGTTAAACGCCAGCTGGATGTACTGGACAAACACCTCGCCAATAATACTTACATGGCCGGTGATGAATACTCAATTGCCGATATCGCAATCTGGCCCTGGTATGGCGTTCTGGCTCAGGGCAAGCTGTACGAGGCCGGAAAGTTTCTCGACGTCACCTCCTACGAGCACCTGCAACGCTGGACGAAACTAATCGCACAACGTCCGGCGGTCGAGCGTGGCCGCAAAATTAACCGAACCTGGGGCGAGGCATCAGAGCAGATCCCCGAGCGTCACTCCAGCAAAGATATGCCAGAGTGAGCTGGTACGTGTGGTTAGTGGCTTCTGCTGACTGCACTCTTAGTCGCGAATATCCCAGGCTTCAATGGCCTTGAGATATTCGCCCATATCATGATCTTTGATTCCGTCAATGCCAGCTTCACGCAGATCGCTGAGAGCGCCATCGACATAATCAAGAAAACGAAACCAGAAACCTGATTCGCGATAAATTTCTTTTTCTTCAGAAATATAAAGATAACTGCCAATATGGCTGTAGCCCATCACCCGGGCAGGCACCCGTGTCACGATATCGTTATTGTTATGGAACCTGAAAAAACGCGACTTGCACTCCATATTAAATATCTGAGCAGTCTCTCGCGTCATCGCCCGCGGCTGACCAAAGGTATAAACACTGGTGAAGGGTTTGTCCATCTGCACAAAGTGCGCGGCTGCAATCGTCGCCATGGCTCCCCCGAGGCTATGCCCCGTCAGAAAAACAGGGCGCTTTTTCTCACTCTGTAATTCGAGACAACGTACAAACATTGGCGCCCAGACATCTTCACAACACAGCCAGAAACCGCGATGAAATTCGCCAAAAAGCTGCGGTGTAGAAAACGCATTAAGATTATCAAGCCAGTCAGCCAACTCGTTAGTGCCGCGAAACGCCATACACAGATAATCGTCGTGTTCAACGAGAGCCGCTTGCGCCGAGTTTTTATCAACTCCCATAACAGAGCGAAAGCCATCATCATCTTGCTTGAGCCCAGCCAGAATCGTGGCTTCATTAGGCAGTTGATCACAGTCAGAAGTGCACTCGTACACGGCCTCAGCAATACGCGCCATCCAGTAAGCATTATGTTTATCGAGTTTAGTGTTATACGGTGAGATCGTTCGCATGAGACTGTCCTTAGCTACTCTTTTATGAATCAAAGAGCAGATATATGACAGCGGCGAATAACAGGTCTATGACACTCTGCTCTGGCGCCGGCACTCAATCGGTAAGACACGACAATTGACCTGCATTGACCACCAATAATGCGACATACTATTTTTGGTGGCGCGCCAAGACTGACACCAGAGAAGAGAAAAGAGAGAAATGGAGAAGAGAGAAATGGAAAATTAATGAATGGCGAGCAGCTCCCAGAGGCTGCTGCGACCTCCGAGCGTCAGCGCTACTTCATCGCCAATCTGTAAGCCACACAGGCGTCGGGTTACAGGAGCTTCCTGATTGACCACCAGTATTTTCTCACCTTCAAATTCCAGCTCACGACCACCGACAGGGGCAATAAATATGCTTCTTTCCTCGTCATTTTCAGAAAGAAGCACCACACAGGCGCCCATCCGCACCGAGTCATCCTCACTGAAATCCGGAGCGACCCAGCGGCTCAGGTTTATTCTGGCCTGTTGCAGTTGGAGAATTCTCTCAGACTGCCCATGGGCGAGATAAGCCGCCTCCAGCGCCAGAGTGTCGTACTGGTTCTCTGGCTTATTTTCGCCATGGGACGCCGTTGCATGGGCCTCACCCGCCGCCGCCAATGCGGCATTGATCTCTTCGTCGAGTGATCTTAGTAACGCGTCTTTAAGTAATTGTTTATTCAACTATTTATCCCACCAGCACTGTGTCATCATCGACGTAAATTCCCGGATTCGGAACCGCCTTATGACCCTGCAGAAGTATAACTCACTGCGCGACCAACTGAGCGATAATCAATACCTGTCGGTAGAAATGCGCGATGCTCTGCCGGTGATCCTGGTTCGACATACCGACTTCAGTGCAGACCTCGCGATACAAGGCGCACAATTGCTGCGCTTTGCCATCCAGAACAAAGAATGGCTATGGTTAAGCGAGACTGCAGAATATAAAACCGGCACCTCTCTACGCGGTGGAATCCCCATATGCTGGCCCTGGTTCGGTAATGCTGCTAAAAATCCCTCGTCCGTGACAACACATATCACCGGTGACAATGCACCAGCACACGGCTTCGCCCGCTCTCAGGACTGGAGCTTAACGTCAGTCACTGAATCTGACTCAGACGTTGTACTCGGCCTGTCTCTTGAGAATCCCGCACATCCAGCCTGGAACGGCGATGCCTCACTTAAACTTGAAGTTTCCATGTCGGCTTCCGCGTTAACTCTAGCGCTCACCACAATCGCCGGGCAGAAAGAGGTCGCGATATCTCAGGCCTTACATACCTATTTCCCTACGACCGATATTAACCAGACCAGCATCGCCGGGCTTGAAGATGAGTCATATATCGATGCCCTTGATGGCTGGGCAACCAAAACACAGACCGGGCCGGTTGCGTTCGTCGACGAAACCGACCGGATTTACACGGTCAGCCGGGATCTTACTCTGCAATCTCCCGGCTCAACCATGATCTTAAGCGGAAATAACCGCACGGCGATTGTCTGGAACCCGTGGATTGATAAAGGAGCACGCCTGAGTCAGTTTGAGGATGACGCCTGGAAAAACATGTTCTGCATTGAGTCCGCGGATGTTATGGACGCTGCTGTAACGCTTCAGCCCGGCGAAAGCCATACCCTACGTATGACCCTGGTTAACCGATCGATTTAGCCCGACGGTTTGATTTGGCATAGGCGGCAGTGAGGTATTGCGCCGTCACCTGATCCAGTGTGTGAATGTGCTGAGTAAACCATTCAGGTAATATGTCCTGCAGGTATCTGAGCAATGGCTCAATGTCCTGAGTCGCGACATATCCCTTGAGAAGCTCAGTCATCTCCAGCAACACACGATCATGCTGTTTCTTGTGTAATTCGAAACCTGGAAAGTGCGTCCTCTGCATCTCACGCTCTTCGTGTGCGAAATGCTCCTGGCAATGCTGTACAAGCCGTTTAAAGTGCTGAACCGAGAAGGTCCCCATCGTCAGCGCCTGCTCTGCATCATTCATGAGACCTACAAAGGTCTCATGTTCACGATTCATAAACTGAACCGGCAACTGCGGGTAATCCCAGAACATCATGGACATGAGCCCCTCCCGAATTAATACTCTTATCAGCAGGCTCTATTGTGTCCTAAGTGGAGGGCATTGGCTTGATGTGAATCAAGCAGCGTGACAAATCCGGACAATTCGCCACAAGCAGACTACAAGCAATCAACAGATGGGAGGAGCAAATTAACAGTACTGCGCTACATCAACGATTGTACGCCGTAACCAGCGATGTGCCTGATGATGCTGTAGTAAGGGGGACCATGCCATCTTGAGCTCGAACGGAGGGATCTTGAATGGAGGCTCTTTCACCTGCAGAGAGGCTGATTCGGCCTGCATATCGGCTACCTTTCGAGGCAAAGTAGCAACCAGATCATTATTGAGCGCAAGTAGCGCTGGCATCTGATAGTGACGGGTAAATACAGATATTTTTCGCTTATGCCCCAGCTTTGATAATGCATTGTCCACCCAGCCCAGACGCACGACCTTTTCCGGATCGATACCGACCCCTGCGCCCATACCGGTTTTGCTTACCCAGATATGCTTACTGGACAGGTACGCGTCCAGATCAAACCGGTCGACATTGGGATGGTCTGGATTCACCAGACAAACGAAGTCATCCTGCCAGAGAGCCATCTGGTGAAAGGATTGAGGCATCTCATCAAAGCGGTTAATCGCCATATCGACCTTTCCTGCTTCAACATCTTTGAACGTCACATCGGAAGGCGTCAATACATCGAGAATCACATCGGGGGCATCACTGCGCAGACGCTTCACCAGTTCTGGCACTAACGTGGATTCAGCGTAGTCACTCACCATAATCCGGAAAACGCGATGGCTGACCCTGGCGTCAAACTCTTCCTGTGGCTGGAGTGCCATCTGTAACTCACCCAAAGCCTTGCGAATCACCGGCTGTAGCTCCTGAGCACGCTCTGTTGCTGTCATGCCATCAGACGTTCGCACCAGCAGCGGATCACCAAACAGATCTCTGAGTCGGCGCAAACCATTACTCATGGCAGGCTGAGTAATACCCAGCTGTTGAGCAGCTTTAGTGACACTGCCCTCACGAAGGAGTACATCTAGATAAACGAGCAGGTTAAGGTCAATACGATCAAGGTTCATGGCGGAACAGCACAAGAGGACATTAACGCGAAGCCTACACTATTCACCTGATAAATGAAAAACAGACAACTATTGATCCGGATAATAGTCTGAAAATATCTCGTCCTGTATCGCACGGATATCGATTTTAGCAAGCCCCTGGTTCAGAATTTCAGCCAGATGGGCATTGTCTTTGTTAAAGCATACGTACAGAGATTTTATCTCCAGCAACGTCTGATCAAACAACAACTGCCCCCGTACCGCGTTGAGCTCGGGATTAGTTGCTAACAGATAAGCAAACACATGCTGATCAATCACAGACAGGTCAACCCGGCCGTAAACCAGTTTCATCAGATTGGTAACATCAGTCATAGCTTCACTGACATTAAGCGTCTGTTCAGCAACCCGCTCATCAAATTCTAACGTGTTAGCATACCCCTGAACCGTGCCGATGGTGTATGGCGTCAGATCCTCGAGCTTGTTCCAGTCAATCACCCTATTAACACGCTCTGCAAAACCAAGAGGACCGTAGCCAACCGGATCTGAGAATACGACGCCGTCATTAACATCTTCGCGATAGTACTCGGGAAAGAAGCCATCGAGGCCGTAACTCCCATCGCTACCCATTTTTACCGCTCTCTCCCATGGGTAAAACATAATCTGGAGTTCATACCCCATGGCTTTAAACGAGCGGCGCACTACTTCGGTCGTCGCCCCCTGATGCTTCAATGTCTGGCTGGTATACGGCGCCCACTCAAGAGTTGCCAGGCGTACGACCTTATCTTCTGCGACCGCAAAAGATGGAATTCCCAGCAATAACACCAGAGAAACTACAATCCGACTTAACATGGTATTGTCCTGAATGAATAACTAATGATTAAGAATATGCTAAACACACAAGAACGCCTCTATTTTATCTGTAAAGACCGTCAGACAGGACAAAAAAACGGAGCCCTGAGGCTCCGCTTTGTGTCACATACGGCGGTGTTACAGCGGTCAGTCGAGATGCTCAACACGGATGCGAGTGATCTTACCGTGTGTACTGTCTAGGCTCTCAACAGCCTCGATCGCAGCATTCATACGCGCTTCTTCCACTTTGTGGGTCAGGATAATGATCTGAGCCAGATCATTCTCCATGCGCGGCTCTTTCTGAATCAGAGCCTCTATATTGATGTCGTGCTCGCTGAGCGTCGTCGCGATGCTCGCCAGTACACCGGTGCGATCCTGAACCTGAATACGCAGATAGTATGCAGTTTCTACCTGTTCAATCGGCAGTACACGCAGGTTATCGATGCTTTCACTATCGAACGCCAGGTGATTAACACTTGCCGACGCAGGTGCTTCCAGCGTTCGTGCCAGATCAATGATGTCAGCAACTACCGCCGATGCAGTCGGCCCAGCTCCTGCGCCAGCACCTACGTACAGGGTATCGCCTACGGCATCACCATTCACGGTCACAGCGTTAAGTACGCCGTCGACTTTGGCAATCGGACGGTGCTCAGGGATCAGAGTCGGATGCACACGCAGGTCAATGCCCTTCTCGGTGCGGCTGCTGATCCCGAGGTGCTTGATGCGATAACCCAGCTCTTCTGCGTATTCAACGTCCTCTGGAGCCACTTTGCTGATACCTTCGGTATAGCAATGCTCAAACTGAAGCGGGATACCATAAGCGATCGACGCAAGAATGGTTAGCTTGTGTGCAGCATCAATACCTTCAACGTCAAACGTCGGATCAGCTTCGGCATACCCCAGCGCCTGGGCCTCTGCCAGTACGTCGGCAAAATCACGGCCTTTGTCACGCATTTCGGTCAGGATGAAGTTACCGGTACCGTTAATGATACCTGCAAGCCAGTTAATATGGTTTGCCGCCAGACCTTCACGAATGGCTTTAATGATCGGAATGCCACCGGCGACAGCGGCTTCGTACATCACAGACACGCCTTTCGCTTCCGCAGCAGCAAAGATTTCAGAGCCGTAAACGGCGATCAGAGCCTTGTTCGCAGTGACGACATGCTTGCCGTTTTCGATGGCGCCCATCACTACGTCTTTTGCTACGGTGTAGCCACCAATCAGTTCAACCACGATATCGATATCAGGATTGCTGATGACGTCGGCAACATCTTCTGTCGTCTTAACCGAGCCGATTTCCACCGCCGGGTTTGGATGACGCATGGCAACCTGCTCGATAATAATGTCCCGACCGGCACGGCGTGCAATATCTTTCGCATTATTAGTCAGTACGTTAAATGTACCACCGCCAACTGTACCTAAACCGCAGATACCTACTTTTACCGGTTTCAAGATCAAATCTCCTGTCAGGTCGATCAGACATGGCTTGTTACCATGCCCATAAGGGTTTGGGGCGTAAATGTATCATATTAGAGGCTGGACGAAATCCCTGAGGTTATAAATTACTGCATTAGAATAGGAAGCCTCATAAGCCTGTGATAACGTTTCTGATCTAAAAATAATTCGTAAGGATCAAGCATGCCTGACTTTCTCGTTCTGACCGTCATTGCTGACGATAAACCAGGGATTGTAGAGAAGTTGTCTTCTGTGATTGCCGATCATCAGGGCAACTGGCTCGAAAGCCGTATGGCTCAGATGGCAGGCAAATTCGCAGGAATCCTGCGCATCAGTATCGATAGTGAACACAAGAGTAAGTTAGTTGCCGCTCTGTCCAGCCTCGACAGCTCCGGGCTTCTGGTCCGGGTTGAAAATCCGGCCACTCCCCTCGCGTCTAAGGCGACTCACATTGTCAGCCTTAGTGTGGTAGGGAATGACCGCCCGGGCATTGTCAGGGAGGTATCTCAAGCCCTGGCGCAGATAGGCGTAAACGTACTCGAGCTGAGCACCAGTTGCGAACCTGCAGAGATGTCTGCGGTTCCTCTGTTCAGGAGTGAAATTCGCGCCAGTGTACCGGATACCCTGGATCATGATGACGTCAGTGACGCCCTGGAAGCACTCTCAGACGACCTGATGGTTGAGCTTCAGAACGACTAATCTTCGGAATAATCCGGTGCCTGTCAGCGAAAGCGCTGAACCAGATCGCGCAGACCGGTGGAGAGACGCCCAATGTCCTGCATCGTCGACGCGGCCTCGTTAGACTGGCTAAGTGAGCCCTTAGCCAGCTCTGATACATTTCCGACCTGCTCCGTCATTTCGTTAGTCAGCACCGCCTGACGTTTCGCCGACTCAGCCATTGAGTCGGATACTGTAGCGATATCATCAACCGCCGACGAAATACTCTTAAGCATGATTTCCATTTCGTTGACCTTACTCAGACCACCTGCTGCAGACTCCGAACCTCCTGCAGCCATGTCAACTGCCGCAGAAACACTGACCGACAAATCGTTTATCACGCGGTGAATATCGCTCGTTGTATCCTGAGTTTTCTGCGCGAGAGTCCGGACTTCATCAGCGACAACAGCAAATCCGCGACCTTGCTCTCCGGCGCGTGCCGACTCAATTGCCGCATTCAGTGCAAGCAGGTTAGTTTGCTCAGCAATATCTTCAATGACGCCGGCTGCGGCGGAAATCCGTGACGTCTCAGACTCAATGGTCCGGACCGTCTCCGTAACTTTCTCAGTGATCTCATTCAGGGCTTCAATAGCTTTGTGGGTACTTGATGCCAGGTCTGTCCCTGACTTAACCAGAGTCTGTACCTGCACCGAGTTCACCGCCGTCTCATGGATGTTTTTGGTCGTTGTTTCGATCGCATTACTGACTTCGCGCATCGCCTCAGTAATACGCTGGCTTTCACCCTGCTGCTTTTCTATCTGGCCGTGCGCACTCATAGACTTACTCAATCCCTCAGCAGTTTTTACCGACATGGCCTGAGCAGCATCTTCGATACGGGTGAGAATCGTATCCAGGCGTGCATTCTGACTGGTGAGTGCCATCGCCACCTGCCCAGCAGCATCATCGCGATTATGATAGACCCGCGCAGCAAGTGGATCGTTAAAGAAACCAGAAGACTGAACCGACAGATCTCTCAAGCGGCGCTTCAGGCGTGCGATAGAAAAGAGCAACACGCCAATCGCTCCAAACGACGCCCCCTCAATGGCTCCATTAACACCATTGATCTGAAAGCCCGCAAAAATCATAAGAAGGAGAACAACAGGCAATGTAATCTGCTGTCGGATCTTCTTCAGGCGCTGCTTTCTGAGCCACGACCCATCATTCAGACCACGGTAAGCGGCTTCAGCTCTGGCAATCTGATCCCGGGAAGGTGCAGTACGCACTGACTCATAACCGACCGCAACCCCACCTTCTATGACTGGAGTGACATAGGCGCTGACCCAGTAATAATCACCGTTTTTGCAACGGTTCTTCACCAGCCCCATCCAGGGTGAACCTGCTTTCAGCTCCTTCCACATCGATTCATAGGCTTCGACGGGCATATCCGGATGACGAACAATATTATGAGGCTGGCCAATGAGCTCCTCACGCGAATACCCGCTAACTTCAACAAAGGCGTCATTACAGTGAACGATCTTGCCCTTCAGATCGGTGGAGGAGATCAACTTCTGATCTTCAGAGAAAGTACGTTCCTTGTCAGTTACGGGTAAGTTCTTACGCATAATGTTTGTCCGGGTGGCCTGTATGAAAAATAGTAGCAGTGTTTCTGATTTGTGAAAGTCAGGCTCGGGAATTGGCATAATCCCATCTGTCCGAATGAGCCAGCCTGTGGAATACTCGCGCCCCATCCGTGTTTTTGAGAAGTGATATTCGTGTCGCACACCTCCGCCAGCCCCGTTGTTTTCAAAGCCGACATGATGTTGTTACTCGTGACCGTTCTTGCAGCGATCAGCTGGATGTTTTCAAAAGAAGCACTCGACGGATTCCCTCCTCTGTTGTTTATCGGCACTCGCTTCCTGTTCGCGGGCTTGCTTTTGGCCATCCCCGGATATTCAGGGCTTAAGAAGTTAACCAAACATCAATGGAAAGCCTCATCGGGCGTAGGAATACTGTTCGGCATCGCTATGAGTACCTGGATCATGGGGCTCTTCTATGCCACACATCTCGGAGAAGGATCTTTTATTACTAGCCTCGCGGTTGTTCTGGTTCCGCTCATTAGTTGGCTGTTCTTCGGTGATGCGATGTCGCGTGCCAGCTGGATTGCTCTGCCTCTGGCATTTGCAGGCATGGGGCTACTCTCATTGCAGCATGGTTTCAGACCTGAACTGAGCCAACTGCTGTTCTTCACCGCTGCACTTTTGCTATCAATGACCTTTATCCTTAACGGAAGGGCTGCGGCGCACGTGCCCGCGCTGGCACTCAGTGCTATTCAGCTATCGATTGTGGGGATCGTTGCTATCGCCCTGTCAGCGGGTGTGGAAGAATGGCCGGATACCTGGACCGCAGACATGTGGTGGTGGCTCCTTCTGAGTGTCACTGTTGGTACGGCTGCGCGCTTTTTTCTGCAGACCTATGCACAGGGTATGACAACGCCCTCGCACGCCGCGGTAATCATGATCGTAGAACCGGTCTGGACAGCGACCTTCGCTGCGCTCTGGTTCGGAGAAACCATGTCTCTCAGCCAACTCTTCGGCTGCTCGCTGATTTTTCTGTCACTCGTGGTAAACCGCTGGAGCGCTGTACGCATGTGGCTAGCCCGGAAAAGCTAGCCCGATAAGCTGATCTTGAGGCCCCCAGTAGTTCTAAGCGGGGCTCGGTGCGAGCAGCGGCCCCTGCTGTGTATCTGAAGAACGCCGATCACCGGCAACAAACAAGACGGCGATGACCCCGAAAATCGGCAAGTGACCCATCACTTCTTCAAGCCCCGAAATAATACCCGTTGAAACAAAGAAGAAACTGACAACAAGAAGTACATAGCGTGTCGCGAGGCCTAACATCAGCATAATTCCAAAGGCTGCTTCAAAAACACCTGCCGCCAGAGCGAAGTGCAGGTGCGTGAATTCTGTCCAACCCAAGTATTGCGGGAAATTATAGTAAGGGTGCTCGCTGAGAAAGAAATACGTTGCTGCGGGCTCGTACAACTTGTTGTGAATCGCCAGAACCACCAGCTGGAGTCCGAGGCCTATCCTTAGCACTGAAGGTGCCAGGTGAGCGACACGTTCGATTCCGAATCGCGCAAAAGCACTCCGGTCGAGCGTATTGATCCGTGTTGAGACAAGGATATACGCTAATCCCAGAGCGACGATTTCAAAGAAGTAATCGATACCACTCTCAAACGAAAAAACAATGACCCCACAGAGCGCTACAACCAATAGCAGCACCCCCGTCACCAACAGTGATACAACCGATAGAATAAGTACCATTGCCTGCAGTACCACACCGATCATCATGGCATCCGGCATAACGAAAAAGTGAGGACCGAGAAACTCACCTTCCAAAAGATTATGAACGAACACCAGATTGACCAGCAGAAAAAGCAGGTACCACTCCATATGATGCTTACTTTTCAAGGGCGAAAATACAAAGCGGCTAAGTGCATCCGACTGAGCTGCGATTCTCGCGACAACGAAGACCGAGGCCATAAACACTAACGCACCACTCACAAGAAGTACGGCAAGCCAGTCTGTTGGTAAGCTCATCACGGGTAGGTCCGTTCCCACCGGTACAAACCAACGTACATGGGCCAGAGCCGGCAAAGGCATTAGACACAGCAAAACTGCAAAATAGCGTATTTTCATTAGAGATATCTCAAGGTAATTTCAGAAATCAGTACGAGCGCGATGCTTTAGTAACTCGTCAGGCATCCGGTCTATTCATATTCGATCATTGCGACCTGACGCTTGTTCGGTGGTCTGAGCCATTCAGGGGCGATATCAACACCACTTTCCAGAGTCATCAGAAAGGCTTCAAGTTGCTGCAATTCGTGTGGAAACATACCCAGCGGTACGATGTCCAGATGGTCATTGGCACGTTGCAGTGGATGGTTGTAGTACTTCAGAACATCGGACAGGCTAGGGAAGATCCCTGAATGCATGTAGGGAGCGGTAGAACTGAGATTACGCAGCGTGGGGACTTTAAAAGCGGCGTATAGCTCCGGGTCGTCCTTCTTGATGTAGAGAAGCTCACCACAGCTTTCTTTTTCGGCGGCGCTATAATTGCCAAGGCAATTGAACGGATTTCGCAAAGCCTGCTCTGCACCCAGCAGCCTGCCACTGTCTGTTCCAGAAAAATCGGGTACGTTAATCGACTTGAACTCGTTGTTAGTAAAAAGCGGACCATTGTGGCAGGAAATGCACTGCCCTTTGTCCTCGCTGATAAACAGCTTCAGCCCTGCAATTTCAGTTTTAGTCAGTAGCTCAACAGGCTCACCAGATGGCTCAGTGGACGACAGACTGGCCACATAACGATCAAACTTTGCTGGCGCTGGCTTGAGCATAGCAACGTACGCACCGATGGCTTTACCGACATTAGTAAACGCACGATCAACTTCAGCACTGTCATCAGATGCCGGCAGTTCTCCAAATAACGCTTCGTATTCAGGTCGGTATTTCGTGCTAACCAACGATACGATGTCCGACCTCGACAGCCCATGATCCAACGGACTCTCCAGAGCTTCGAGGGCTTGTGCCCATAGGCTATCACTGCGACCATCCCAGAACTGCCAGGGCGATGAGGCCGCTCCTATTAACGTGGGGGTATTACGCGGCGCAGCCTGAACGTGAGTCGCCGGATGAGCTAATCCATCGGTGAAGGCTTTATCGGGCTGATGACAGCTGGCACAGGAAGTTGCACCAGTTCGACTGAGGTCAGTATCAAAAAATAGCTGATGCCCAAGGGAAGCGGCTGCCGCAGAGCCTTCGTACTCGTTGGTGCGCCCTTCATAAGAAGGTAATTCTCCGTCTCGCTGAAGCGACAACGAACGAAGTAACGCGATTTCCTCTGGGCTCCAGGTTGCTACCTCAGACTCTCCTGAGATTGGCGCAGGGGCAATTACTTTCAAGCCTGCCAAAAGTACCAGCAAAAGAAAGATAATACTGGCGAGTAACCAGTGAATAGAATTTGATTGATCGCTCTGCATGAAATATCCCTTTCTATGCTCAGCTCAAAGCTCGATAAGTCCTTCTGACTTAAAATCTGCTGACTGAAAATCCGGTGGCTGCCCATATTTCAGATCAGCGTCCAGGCCCAAGGTTATATCAACGCCTTCCGTTGACATCTCCAAAGTTAAACGCCACACGCCGGGCATGGAAAAGCGAATACCCTTGATCTGTGCAGTTGCGCCCGACACGCTCGTCTGCGGTGTCGTTGGTAAGCCATGCCTGTGTGCTGGCATGCCACCGTCAAACGTCAGCGCCTTTATCGCGACAGGTGAACCGTCCAGGCGCATCAACCTGACGTTCCAGTGCTGAAGCCTGTTAATCGCCATAAAGTGCTCGTCAGCTCCGATCTCGACCTGAAGATCTAGCTCACTGGAGTAAAAGCGCTCAGAGCCTGAAGATACGTCGCTTAAGCTCTCCCCGGCTATAAGGCCAGACAAAGTCACGAGCCACAGCACAAAAATCAGTACCACTTTCATTATGCCACTATCCTTGTCAGGCAGATTACGGAAACTGAGTTGGTTAACCGGCCGCAGACTACCAAAATAATGACCTGGAGGAAGCGGCTGTAACGGCTATGGCGCAATATAACTATTCGAAAGGAGGCAATCTGAGCCTAAGACTCAGGTAATGGATGAATTGGCGGGATCAGATAAGAATTCAGTAACAATTTACCATGCGCGACACCACGCAGGCTGATCATCTGATCGCCTATCATACGAAGTCGGTCAGCCGGGCCCTGTACCAGTAGCACCGCCAGTGTGTGGGTATCAGTTAGGTTCACACTCAGATTGCTGATCACCTCGTCAATGTACTTGTACTGCAGGTCATAAAGCTTTTTATGTAACCCCGGTATCGAATGGTTATAAACCAGATTTAACGTCCCTGTCATGACCTCATCACCGGACTGCGAGCGATGCTCGTTAATGTCGCGATTAATCATGTCGCAGATGGCCTGCGAGCGGCTGTCAAAACCGCGTCGTGCAACCATTTCATCCAGCCCACTGAGAAGAGACTCGGGCAAAGAGATACTGATGCGACTGAGAGGTTCCTTTTTATTCAATGCTAGTTACTCCGTTAATCTCAGAATAAATGACTGTAGCGTTCGATTTCCCATTCGCTCACTGAACGATGATACTCATTCCATTCTTCGCGTTTGTAGCGGATAAACTCCGCACGTAATTCTTTACCCAGCACTTCTTCAACGAACGGATCACTCTCAAACGCTGTGATCGCTTCATCTAATGTGCGTGGTAAAAATCCGATACCGCGCGCTTCACGCTCTTCTTCGGTCAGCTCGTAGAGGTTAGTTTCCTGTGGCTTGCCAGGATCGAGCTTCTCGCGAATGCCTTCAAGGCCTGCAGCCAATACCAGAGCGCACGCAAGATATGGGTTTGTCGCTCCATCGGCATTACGAGATTCACAGCGGCCGCCGCCCATAGGCACACGTACCGAGTTAGTACGGTTATTTGAACCGTAAGAATTAAATACCGGCGCCCAGGTGAAGTACGGCATATCTCCCTGACGCACGAGGCGCTTATAGGAATTCACCGTCGGTGCAAACACAGCACACAATGCTGGGCCATGCTTCAGAACACCAGCAATAAACTGATAACCGAGTTCGGTTAAGCCAAGACCATGAGGATCGTCAGAGGGTTTGCACTGAAACAGATTCTCTTTCGTATCGAGGTCGTAAAGCGACATATTAAAGTGCGCGCCGTTGCCGGTTTTGTTCGAAAATGGCTTCGGCATAAAGGTCGCCAGCAGACCTTCCTGCTTCGCATATTCTTTCGCCATCATTTTCAGGAAGGTAAAACGATCGCACGATGTAACAGCATCTGCGTAATTAAAATCGAACTCAAACTGACCGTTGGCGTCTTCGTGGTCAAAAGAGTAAAGCCCCCATCCGAGGTCATTAATCGAAGTTGCCATCCGGTCGAGCCAGCTGAAATTACTCAGGAATGACTGGGTGTCATAACAGGGCTTCTTCAGTTTATCGTTGGGGTCTTGCGGAACCAGGCTACCGTCTTCATTTTTCTTGAGCAGAAAAACTTCAGCCTCAATACCAAGGTTCATACCAAAACCCATGTCCTTTGCCTGCTCAAGCACCGATTTCAGCAAAACACGGGTGTTGAGCATGTAGGGCTCGCCATAGAGGGTATTATCCGCTGGCATCCAGGCAACCTCTGGCTGCCATGGTAATTGAATAATGTGATCAAGATCAGGCACAGAGGCAATTTCATCGTCATTGGGTGCCTGCCCTAACCCATCCAGAGCATAGCCTGTATAGAGTTCAGAACCGTGGGCCATATGATGAAGATGGGAAATAGGAACGACTTTTCCTTTCGGAATACCGTGAATATCTACATAGGTTCCCATGCAGTATTTCACGCCTTTCTTCTGCAGTTCTTCCTGAATGCGGTTAATTTCACTGTCAGATTTTACGTCGATCATTGGTTTGTCCTTTGCAGGATTAAATCTTAAGTACAGACTCGTAGTATCTGTGATTAAGGGGGGCCTCTTCCTTAACGGCCTGTTGCAGTAGTGAAGAAAAATCTTCACACATCCATTGGTACAATTCAGCGCCCTTTTCTGTGCTGGCGATTGATGGCGTGCCGGTAACGCCATTTTTACTGGTTCGGTTAACCGGGTGACTGAACAGACAGCTCCCGGTTCTGTCTTCATCATCGGCTTCCGCTAATTTATTCTCGCGTACGATTTCAGGGTATAGGTGCATCATCAATGACGTCTCTGCATCGTTGGCGTGCCAATCTTCGGCATCGGCAAAATGCGCGTCTTTAACCCGTGCAGAAATCTGTGCAGTATTCACCAAAGCCACCATAAAACCGTCATGACGTGCGCGCAGAATTTCCAGCGCACAGCGCAGCGGGGCTTCGTTAGTCACATGACCGTTGACCAGCACCAGGCGTCTGACACCCGAGCTTTTTACCCAGTCGCCCAGATCTGAAATAACATCAATTAAGGTCTTCGGATTTAACGCCAGAGTGCCTGGCCAGCGCCGGGAATGTCCAACCGAGCACCCGTATGGCAAAGTCGGTAACAGAATGACATCCGATTCTTTAGCAACGTCACTGCAAAGCCGATGCGCAATCGCGGTATCCATACCACAGCCCATATGTGGGCCATGCTGCTCGGTCGCTCCGATGGGCAGAATGGCAGTGTTTGTTCCACCCTCCACAGCGGAGGCGACTTCTTCCCAGGTCATATGGCTGAGTTGGTACATCAGAAGACGCTCCCGACGTCGTCGTTGACATGCACCATGCGCACAAGATTGAGATGATCATCGTCTTCTTCCTGCTCTGATGGCGGATGAATCAACTCTTCAATATGCTGCTTAGTGGCGAGGAATTCCGGATTCATAAACTGATCAGGGGAACGTGGTTGAGGCACTGGTACCTCAACAATTTCCTGCACTTCACCGGGATTCGCCTTTAACACAAGAATTCGGTCGGCCAGATACACAGCCTCATCGAGATCGTGAGTAATAAAGAACACGGTAATGTCGATGTTCTTCCAGATTTCTAGCAGGTACGCCTGCATTTTCGCACGCGTCTGAGCATCCAGTGCACCAAACGGCTCGTCCATCAACAGTACTTTCGGCCGGTTCGCTAAAGCACGCGCAATCGCAACACGCTGCTTCATCCCACCGGACAATTGATGCGGATAACTGTTTTCAAATTTGGTTAAACCGATAAGGTTGATCCACTCACGAGCTTCTGACTCTGCGGTTCCTTTGTCGTAGCCGCTTTCAATAAGCCCGAACATAATGTTCTTTTTTACCGTCAACCAGGGGAACAGGGTATATCCCTGAAATACCATGCCGCGTTCCGGGCCGGGTTCTGTCACGGCTTCTCCGTTAAGAAGCACCTGTCCGGAACTCGCCTGTTCAAGCCCCGCCAGAATCCGTATCAGGGTCGATTTACCGCAGCCCGAAGGGCCAATCACACAAACGAACTCGCGCTTGTGGATCTTCAGGTTAATGTCTTTTAAGGCAATTACTTCACCGAACTGCTTATTCAGGCCTTTAACCTCCATGGTTACTGGGCGCTGCTTAAGCCGATCGAAGCGGTCTTTTACTTCCGGTGCCTGATCGAGATAACTGGGTAATTCTTTCTCTGTCATGGGTTATCTCCGCTTATTTGGTTTCTTTCTGCCATGGAAAGAGGCGGCGCCCTAACCATGCCAATAACAGATCAATGGTAAGACCGAGAATCCCGATCATGATGATGGCAGCAAACACGTTGTCGAAATTTTTGTAACGCGCCTGCTGCGTAATAAACCAGGTAATACCTGAACTGGTACCGATGAGCTCCGCAACGATCAGGTAAGTCCAGGCCCAGCCCAGAAGGATGCGAACATCGCGATACAGATCAGGCAGAATGCCCGGTACCACAACACGGAACAGCATGGACTTGTTCTTGGCACCCAGTGTCTGAGCAGCCTCTAACAGACTCGGATCAAGCTTACGCGTGGTATTGGCAACGACTAAGACTTGCTGAAAAAAAGTGCCGATAAAGATAATGGCGATCTTAGGTGCCTGATAAATACCCAATACGGCTACGGCCAGAGCACCAAACGCTGGCGCAGGCAGATACCGGAAAAATTCAATAAAAGGTTCAAATAAACGAGAGAAGAAGTCATAAGTGCCCGCCAGGATTCCCAGAGGTATACCAATGATGGAAGAAAGCACGAAACCCCAGAAAATAACCTGAATACTGCTCCACAAGCTTTCATGCAGCCAGTTCTCACTTCGACGTTTAGGCTCAGTAGTAAATGAAGTGACAAACGCTGCGGCAACTTCATGAGGTGCAGGAAGATACACAGGGTTTGCAGGCTTGCCTTCTGGGAGTGCCGTGCCATTTTCGCTCGCTTTATCGTACTCACGGTCGAACACTTCCCGGTCAACCAGCAAGCCTTCGCTGAAGTAACTGACAGAACCCGATTGTGTGATTTCAACCTGAGGGTGCCATAAAAACGGAACATAGCTCACTAAAGCCCAGATCAGTATCGGTAATGCGAAGCTGGCCAGAGTGACGGCTCTTCGTGGGCCTCTGTCGAGTTTTCTGTTAACGGCAATAAGCTGCATTTCAATCCCCATGGTTATGTCCGATTAGCAGGAAAGAGCCAAAGTACCCCCAGCCCTGCAGGACATGTTGAATATCGGTAGAGAAAAACCGGCGCTAATCCAATAGCGCCGGTTATGCTGAGCCCCGAGGGTTACAGAGCTTCCATCAGTGAAGGATCGATGTATTCATCGACTGGCTGTTTTTCGCCATAGACATCGTTCGCCAGATTAAAGGCATCTGCGATTTCACCGGAGCCGTATAAAGATTTGAAGCCTGCTGATTTCTTCATAAAAGGAAGCGCTTCTTCTAACGTCAGGATCTTGGTGCCATCGATAAAGCCCTTGTACTCAGAAGGTGGGATACCCACACGAGCAGCCATAATGCTGATGGCCTCATCACGGGTTTCTGGATCTTTCAGGTAATCAACCGCCATGTACCAGACTTTCAGAACCTTTAGCCAGTCTGCACGGTTAGCAGCAAGGCTCTGTGGCGATACTGCAAGAACGTCGTAGATCAGACCCGGTTCATCCGCACTTGAATAAATACGCTTTGAGCCAGGCACCAGATTCAGCGCCTGACCAGAGCTAGGCTGCCAGGCAACAATGGCATCCACCTGACCAGAAGCCAGTACCTGCGGAGTCTCGTTAGTAGGCACATTTACCAGCTCAACGTCAGCTTCGGTCATACCGGCTTTTTCCAAAGCATTGAGCAGCAGCAGGTGTCCGACAAAACCGACTTCAACACCAATTTTCTTGCCTTTCAGCTCCTCAACCGTGCTGATACCCGCAGCAGCAACGACCATATCGTTACCATTGCTGTAGTCGTTGATCAGAATGGCCACGTTTTTCGCGCCGGTTGAACCAGTCACCAGGGCATCACCGTTGGTCATTGATACCGCATCGAGCTGCCCGGCAGCAAAGGCATCCATACTGGCCACGTAATCGAACCACTCGAACTGAACGTCTACGCCCTCTTCTTCGAACATGCCTTTCTCAAGCGCGATTTCCCAGGCTACCCAGCCCGGCCAGTCGCTGTAACCAATCTTGAGAGGCTCAGCCACTGCACTGGCAACGCTCATCAACCCTGCGCACACAACAGACACCGCACCTGCAATAAACTTCTTTCTGATCGCCATAGGTATTCCCCAAAGGTTGTTAGTATTACTGAAATTGCGTTTCGTAATATCGAACCTTGCATTGGCTGTGCCACGGTTAGACATTTTTTGTCATTTACCACCTGAGAGGAGTAACCAACCTTTCTCTGAACTTGCTGAAACGCACGGAATTCGGGCCCTGGTATTTTTTGTCCGCTTTGCATACTACGCCTGAAATCTGAACAAGCAGGCGGTAGAAGAGTGATCAACTCGTACCAGAGTGTGCACCGAGAGAAAGCACGAGGTTCCGCAACGGGCACACCAAGAGTGCAAGTTCCAGATAACTCGCCGAGGCAACCGCACTTGCAATCCCGCTCTCAGCGGGTTATCACTATATATACGCATTTGGCACAGCAATCGCTTAGCAGAATGTACTTACGCTTTTAGAGGCAGCGCACGTAAACATGTGCCGTTGCCACAATAAGGGCACTAGGGTTCCGGCAGGTCTCTCCCAATCAAGTTAGGGGATAGAACCAGCGACTGGACCGAGAGTGACCGACCTCCAGCGGCGTACTGGCAGGTTACACGGCGGGATAAAAGCCCGGGAGATCAGACAACGCACTGCCCACATTGTAATAAGCAGCGTTTATGAATCCGTGAACTTGCAGGAGCCCGCACCGTGACAAAACCCCATTTCTTTTTATTAATGATTTCCGCGCCCAAGATGTCTGCGCATACAGGAGGCCTTTATGTCTGATTTTCAGTCTGGCGATACTATTTATGAAGATACTCTCGGTGGTGGCTGTCATTGGTCCATGAGAGTTAAAAAAGGCACGCTGCTGACGCTCACCGATGTTAAAGGCGACGCAAATCTGGGCATGCTGTTTTACAACCCGGAAAACCTTCTGGAAAAATACAACGCGCCTGACACATTGAAAGGTCAGCACACCTTTAAGCTGACCCGTGGTCATTGTCTGTATTCAGACATGGGGCGTATTTTTGCGTCCATCGTTGAAGACGACTGCGGCTGGCACGATACCGTGTGCGGCAACCTGAACAAAGACATGCTGCAAAAGAAATGGTCGCTGAAAACCTATCAGGAGGCCTTAAACGGTTGGACACAGAATGGCTACGACGCCTTTCTGGTCGAATTGGCCAAGTACGGCCTGACCCGCAAAGACATGGCCGCCAACCTGAATTTATTCAGCAAAATCAGTACCGACAACGAAGGCAATCTGCAGTACAGCGAAGGCTCGAAAGCAGGCGATAAAATCGTGCTGCGCTTCGAGATGGACACCTTGGTCATCATGCACACCTGCCCTCATCCACTGAGTAATGCTGAAGAATATCCTGTACGCCCGGTACATTACGCACTGGCTCAGGCCAAGCCGGTGACTGACGATGATGAGTGTATGAACTCCCGCCCTGAAAACCAGCGCGGTTTTAAAAACAACGCGATTTACCAGTTTATGGGCCAATAAGGAGGACGCATCATGATTAAAGAAAGCCAATTTAACGAAGCCGATGCGGTATTCCGTGAAACCGTTCCCGCGGGAGACTATTTCCTGCATCGCATTGAAAAAGGCCAGACCTTCCGCATTCTCGATCTCGAAGGTAATCAGGCCGCAGACACCCTGTTCTATAACGCCGATGACGTTTCAGAACGCTACAGCGCTATGGATACCATTAGAGGCCAAGGTAACGTTTATCTCACTGCGGGCACTGTTCTGCGCTCCAACGAAGACCGACCCATGCTAACGATTACTGCAGACACCTGTGGTCGTCACGACACACTGGGTGGCGCCTGTGCGACTGAATCGAACACCGTGCGTTACTCGCTTGAGAAAAAGTGCATGCATGCCTGCCGTGACAGCTGGATGCTGGCCATTAACGAAAATGAAGAATATGGCCTGAGCAAGTCTGACATCACCCACAACATCAATTTCTTTATGAACGTGCCTGTTACTCCGGAAGGCGGCCTGACCTTTGAAGACGGTATTTCGGGTGCGGGAAAATACGTCGAGATGAAAGCCGAAATGAATATTCTGGTTTTGATCTCGAACTGCCCGCAGCTGAATAACCCGTGCAACGGCTATAACCCGACACCAGTCGATGTGCTGATCTGGGAGTAACTATGTTTTCTAAAGTACTGATTGCCAACCGTGGTGCCATTGCTGTGCGTATTATGCGCACGCTGAATGACCTTGGCGTCACCCCTGTTGTAATTTATCACGAAGCAGACAAGCATTCGCTGCACGTTCAGCAAGCGGAAGAATCCTACTCACTAGGTGATGGCAGTGTCGCCGATACCTATCTGAATCAGGAAAAAATTCTGGGCATTGCGAAAGAAAGTGGTGCCCAGGCCATTCACCCTGGCTACGGTTTCTTAAGCGAGAACGCGACCTTCTCCGATGCCTGTGAACAAGCAGGTGTAGTCTTCCTCGGGCCAACCGGCCAACAGATGCTCGACTTCGGTTTGAAACACAGCGCCCGCGCATTGGCCGAACAAGCCGATGTACCCATGCTGCCGGGCACAGGTCTTCTGACTGACATCAACGAAGCCAAAGCAGAGGCTGATCGTGTTGGCTACCCACTGATGCTGAAAAGCACCGCCGGTGGTGGTGGTATCGGTATGCAGCTCTGTTACACCGAAGCAGAACTGGTGAACGCCTTTGATTCGGTAAAACGCCTCAGTGCCAATAACTTCTCGAACGATGGCGTATTCCTGGAAAAATTTGTTGAGCGCGCCCGCCATATTGAAGTTCAGATTTTTGGTGACGGCAAAGGTACGGTTGCTGCGCTCGGTGAACGGGACTGCTCATTGCAACGACGCAACCAGAAAGTCATTGAAGAAACACCGGCACCCCGTATTTCAGAGACCGTCCGTACTGCCCTGCATGAGACAGCGAAACGTTTAGGCGAAAGCGTAAATTACCGCAGTGCAGGCACGGTGGAATTTATTTACGACGAAATCAGCGAATCATTTTACTTTCTCGAAGTGAATACCCGCTTACAGGTTGAGCACGGTGTGACCGAAGAAGTCTTTGGTGTGGATTTAGTGGAGTGGATGGTCCGGCTTGGCGCCGGTGAAACGTTACCCTTAAACGAACAACGTTCTGCGAAAGGCCACAGTATTCAGGCACGAATCTATGCCGAAGATCCGGTAAAAAACTTCCAGCCCTGCGCCGGACTTCTTAGCCGGGTAGATTGGCAAGCCACAACTACACATGGAATGCGTACCAGAATCGATACATGGATCGAAAGCGGCACACAGGTGCCCGCATTATTCGACCCTATGCTGGCAAAAGTCATTGTCACAGCAGAAACCCGCGAGCAGGCAATGACCGGGTTAGCAGAAACCCTCGATCAATCTGAACTGTACGGCATCGAAACCAACCTGCTTTATCTGAAGTCGATTCTAAAAGACGAAGAAGTAAAAGCCGGATTGGTCTGGACGCAGAAACTGAGCAAAATGCAGTTCTCCGACCCAGCCATTGATGTGATCAGTGGTGGCACTCAAACCACAGTGCAGGACGTTCCCGGTCGTATCGGCCACTGGGACGTAGGTATTCCACCATCAGGCCCGTTCGATGAATATTCCTTCCGCTTAGGTAACCGCCTGCTGGGCAACAGCGAAGACTGCGCAGGCCTTGAAATTACCTTAAAAGGCCCGGTACTGGTTTTTCAGAAAGCCACACAAATTATCCTTACGGGCGCTGCAACGAGTGCTGAACTGAGTCGCGATAATACGACTTACAGCATCCCATTTAATAAGATCGTTGAAGTGAAACAAGGCGACCAACTGGATTGCGGTACGGTGACCGGCGCGGGTGCCCGTGCGTACCTGCTCGTTGCTGGCGGCATTCAATGCCCTGTGTATCTAGGATCACGCTCCACCTTTACGCTCGGGCAGTTTGGCGGCCATAACGGACGCGCCCTGCTTCCTGGTGATGTATTACATCTGACTGAAGAAGCAACGTCTGCAAGCTACGTCAAATTAGCTGACGATATATTGCCTGCAGATGTCTTACCTGCCATCGGCAATGAATGGCAATTGCGTGTTATCTACGGCCCACATGGCGCACCCGATTTTTTCACTCAGAATGATATTGATGAATTCTTTGCCGCCGATTGGGAGGTTCACTTTAATTCCAGTCGCACAGGTGTGCGCTTAATCGGCCCTAAACCTGAATGGGCTCGAAACGATGGCGGTGAAGCGGGTCTGCACCCATCCAATATTCACGATAATGCCTACGCCATTGGTGCCGTGGACTTTACCGGTGACATGCCAGTCATTCTCGGCCCTGACGGCCCAAGCCTCGGTGGTTTCGTCTGCCCTGTGACTGTTATTCAGGCAGACCTGTGGAAACTCGGACAATTAAAAGCTGGGGATAAAATCCGTTTTACACCGGTAAGCCACGACACAGCGGTAAATCTTCGTAATGAACAGCTCAAGCAATTAGACTCCCTTAAATACCAACATTCAGAAGTAAGTGAGTATTTACCTGACTCACCGGTGCTAAAAACCATTGATACAGAAAGTCATCCAACCGGCGTTGTCTATCGCCCCGCCGGTGATAATTATCTGCTGATTGAATACGGCCCACTGCAGTTGGATATCCGTTTGCGCTTCCGTGTACATGCGTTAATGGAATCTCTGCAAAGTCGGGAAATACCGGGAATTATCGAAATGACACCGGGCATTCGTTCATTACAGATTCACTATGACAGCCTGACATTAAAGCAGAGTGATCTGCTCAAGCTTCTGATCAACGAAGAAGACGCGCTGGGTGATCTTAAAAATGCCGAAGTGCCCTCACGTACCGTCTGGCTACCACTTTCCTGGAATGATATTGCCTGCCAGCAGGCGGTTGATAAATACGTTAAGTCTGTGCGCGCCGATGCGCCCTGGTGCCCGGATAATATCGAGTTTATCCGTCGTATTAACGGTCTTGAATCCGTCGACGACGTGAAAAAAATCGTCTTCGATGCCAGCTATCTGGTGATGGGCTTAGGTGACGTGTACCTCGGCGCACCAGTAGCCACGCCCGTTGACCCTCGTCACCGCTTAGTGACAACCAAGTACAACCCAGCACGCACCTGGACGGCAGAAAACTCCGTCGGTATCGGTGGTGCTTATATGTGTGTATACGGTATGGAAGGCCCCGGTGGTTATCAGTTTGTCGGTCGCACTCTGCAGATGTGGAACCGTTACAAACAAACCAAAGAATTTACCAAGCCCTGGTTGCTACGCTTCTTCGATAAAATCCGCTTCTACGAAGTCAGCCACGATGAACTGACGGACATCCGTGAGCACTTCCCGCACGGGCAGTACCCGATTCGGATTGAAGAAGACACCTTTAACCTCGATGAGTACGAGCGTTTCCTGAGTGATAACGCCGCTGGCATCAGCGAATTCCAGACGCATCGTCAGCAAGCCTTCCAGACCGAACTGGAAGACTGGAAGGCCAAAGGCTTACTGCGCTTTGAATCGGATATAGGTGTTGCCGAAGAAAACGACGAACGCGAACTGCTTGATGGTGAGTTTGCCGTAGAAAGCCACGTCTCTGGCAACGTCTGGCAGGTACTGGTCGAACCCGGACAGGGCGTAAAAGCCGGTCAGCCTCTACTGGTGCTGGAATCCATGAAGATGGAAATCGAAGTCACCGCCCATAAAGACGGCACCGTGGTCGAGCTTCTGAAAGAAGCGGGTAAAGGCGTGGCACCGGGGCAGGTGTTGGTCGTGCTGAAATAATCATCTGAATAAAAAAGCCCTCGTGAGAGGGCTTTAATACATCAGAAACAGGCGTACGTCAGAGAACAACCAGCCTGTCGGGCAGCTCGTTCTTTTCTTCAGTGGCAGGAACAACATCCGAAACCACCTCAGCAACGCTGGCGATACAGGTTTCAAAACCCTTAAGTACTGCGCCTGCTTTTACCTCAGCAGTAAAGTCATTGACGATGTTCTGCCAGACCTTATTATCAATCTTCTCAGAAATACCACGATCAACCAGGATCTCAACGTAATGCTCCGCCTCAGACACGAATATCAGGATACCCGTCTCGCCTTTTGTATGATGTAAGCCCTGCTCAAGGAACATGCGTCTCGCCATCATTTCTGCACGGGATTTTTTTACCTTCGCAGGCACCAATCGATAGCGCAATGCCGGAATACGGAACACAAGCGCCAAAACACTAAAGACCAACGCCTGAACTATGATCAGCTCAAACCAGCCGAGCCAGAGTGGAGAAAAACTCAGTACTCCAGGTGTTAACAATGCAATCAGCGCTGCATATAAGGTCGGAATATAGTGATAGCTGTCCGATGCGTGAGCAAGTACGGTAACCAGCTCAGCATCCGTTTTTTCTTCCACCTTACTGACGGCAGAGGCTAGTTGATCCAGTTGTTGTTTATTTAAAAGACTCATTACCAACCTCCTGATGCGCCACCGCCACCAAAACCACCGCCGCCTCCACTGAAGCCACCGCCTCCGCCGAAACCGCCTGAACCAAAACCTCCACCGAATCCGCCGGTAGTGTATCTACCACTCGAAAAGCCGCCTGGCCCTCCGGTGTCGAAGAAATTCGCAATAAAAATGAACAGAATCAGAACAACAAAAAGGATGGTTATAAAGTCACTCTGTTTGCCATTTAGTTTCGACTTATCTGCTTTGTAAGCACCATCAATGGCCAGCAGGATTGAATCAACCCCTTTGCTTATACCCGCTGTAAAACGACCGCGTTTAAAATCAGGCGTTATTTTTGTACGGATAATATGGCCAGCAATGGCATCGGTCAGATTACCTTCCAGGCCATAGCCGACTTCAATGCGCACTTTTCTGTCATTTTTGGCGACGATCAGGAGCACACCGTTATTCTTGTCCTTCTGGCCGATTCCCCAGTGGCGCCCCAACTGGTAGCCATACTCCTCAATGCTGTAGCCCTTGAGGGAGTCGATGGTAACCACCACAACCTGATTGCTGGTCGCTTCTTCGTGAGCTTTCAGGATCTTTTCTATACTGCGCTCGGATGACACAGGAAGCATCGATGCGTTATCAACAACACGACCGGTAAGCGATGGAAACTCTATCGCTGCAAACGTCTGCGCACAAAGCATCAGTAAGACAGTTGCCGTGATACTCCTTATCACATTCACTCTCATCAGAATTCTACCGCAGGCGCCTGCTCGGCGTTTTCAGTGGTCGCACTGAAATTCTCTTTCAACTCCATATCGCTATACAGCAGAGAGTGCCAGATACGACCAGGGAAGGTTCTGATCTCCGTGTTGTACTTTTGCACTGCCTGAATAAAGTCACGGCGAGCAACCGCGATACGATTCTCGGTGCCCTCAAGCTGAGACTGAAGTGCGAGGAAGTTAGTATTCGACTTAAGATCCGGATAGTTTTCTGTGACCATCAACAAGCGGCCGAGTGCACGCTCAAGGCTCCCCTGCGCTTCCTGATAACGGGCAACCGCTTGTGGGTCATCCAGCATCGATGCATCCAACTGGATCGAAGTCGCCTTCGCCCTGGCCTCTACAACCGCTGTCAGAGTTTCCTGTTCTTGTGCGGCAAAACCTTTCACCGTCGCCACCAGGTTTGGTATCAGGTCAGCTCGACGCTGATACTGGTTTTCCACTTGCGACCAGGCACTCGCGACCTGTTCATCGTAGGTAGGGATATTGTTAATGCCGCAGCCGCTAAGAACTACGACCAGAAGAAGAGTCGCCATCAAACGCATCAGATGCTTCCTTACAGATATTTTTCACATCAGTGTACCTGTTCAGGAAGAAAACTAAAGAGACTGCTGATATACTTGCTCGCCATGACAGTTTACTCCTGTCGCGACATCCTTTATTGCTTCTTCATCGACACCCGTCCGATCCTGACAATATCTGAATGCCGCACCCGGCCACTTTATAACTCATGGCCAACTCGCTGGCTTCAGTCTGATCCGAACCTATTTCGTTCTGACTACTGCTGCTTCTGCCCATTAAGGGCGACGACTTATTGCTTCTGGCTCTATTGCGGCTGGCAGCATCTATTGGAATATTATGTCCGACATTATTGATACAAACACTGAAATCACATTTGATGACCTGGCGCTGGCCGAACCGATTGCCCGTGCCGTGAAAGAAAAAGGCTACACCAAGCCTTCCCCAATTCAGGCGAAAGCCATCCCTGTGGTTCTGCAGGGCGGCGACCTTCTCGCCTCGGCCCAGACAGGTACAGGAAAAACCGCCGCCTTTACTTTGCCGGTACTGCAGCAATTGCTCGATAAACCTCGCGCGTCCGGTAATCGATGCAAAGCGCTGGTACTCACCCCCACCCGCGAACTTGCTGCACAGATTCTCGAAAATGCCGAGATGTACAGCAAGCACACGAAAATACGTTCAACCGTTGTATTTGGCGGAGTAAAAATTAATCCGCAAATGCAGAAACTGCGCAGCGGTACTGAGGTATTGGTCGCAACGCCCGGGCGTCTACTCGATCTGCATAGCCAGAACGCCATTAAGTTCGACGAGCTGGATATTCTTGTGCTCGATGAAGCCGACCGCATGCTCGATATGGGCTTTATTCACGACATTAAACGTGTTCTGAAAATCCTACCAAAGCAGCGTCAGAATCTGCTCTTTTCTGCGACCTTCTCCGATGAAATCCGTGAGCTTGCTCATGGCTTGCTGGATAACCCAGCCGAAGTCAGTGTGGCAAAAGAAAACACCACTAATACTCAGATTGAACACAAACTGCACCCAGTCGATAAGTCGGCAAAAACACGCCTGCTGAGCCACCTGACCCGTACCGAGAACTGGGAACAGGCGCTAGTGTTCAGTCGCACTAAGCACGGTGCTAATAAACTGGTTCGACTGCTGGAAAAAGACGGCATTAAAGCCGCTGCCATTCATGGTAATAAAAGCCAGAATCAGCGCACTAAAGCTCTGGCCGACTTTAAAGATGGAAAAATCACGCTGCTTATTGCCACGGATATTGCCGCACGTGGTATCGATATCCACCAGCTTCCACAGGTCGTAAACTTTGACCTGCCGAATGTACCGGCCGACTATGTACACCGTATTGGTCGTACTGGCCGTGCGGGTATGACAGGCCATGCCATATCTCTGGTAAGTGCGGATGAAATCGATCAGCTGCAGGATATCGAACGACTGATCCAGAAGCATATCGATCGCGAAGAAGTGAAAGGCTTCAAACCGCAGAACCCTCTGCCTGAATCGCGCAAGATTCTGCCTCTTAAAAACAAAAAGCCCAAGAAACCTAAAAAGCCAAAAGAGCAGTCGCAGGCAAACTCGGGTAACGCCAACAGTCGATCAGGTGGTCACCGTAAGCCTGGATCGGGAAGTAAGTCAGGTAAACCAGCGCAGAATAAGTCTGCACACAGCGGTAAGCCTGCCAGCACATCGCCTTATGGTGAAGCTAAGAAGCCGCAGATCAAAGTGCGCCGTAGCCAGCGCCAGAAAGCAGCCGAAGCCTGAGCTACAACACGTCAGATTGGTCTGATTTTCAATCAGGCCAATCTCTAACCTGTCTAACTACCCTCTCCACCTCCCGATCGATACTGAACTACTAAGCTGAATCAGCGGCTCTACATCATCATGATCGACGCTCGTCGATGCCTCCCCTAACTTCAGAATCAGACAGTATTGAAGGACTCATATGCGCAAACTTATCCTCCCTGTTATTGCCAGTACGATGCTGGCCGCTTGTGCTGGCGATGACGCAGACTCATCCGATACAGTAGTTGCTCCGGAATCTCCGGGCGCGACCTCTCTTGAAGACTGCAGTAACGTCAGCCTGAGCACCACGCGCATTAATGCTGCGGCGCGAACTACGGTCAACACGGAGCTCACCTTCGATAATGCTCTCGCGGTATGGCGCATGCCGGTGTCTGTAGGTCAGGAGCTCACTGCCGAAATGACGGTGCCGGATGACAAAGACTACAACATTGCCTTCTTTGATGGTTCAGGCAACAAGCTCGCCTGTGCCGATACCGAGGGCAATGGTGTCGATGAAACACTTGAATATACCGTCGCCAGTATCAGTGAGATATGGGTCAAAGTCTGGACGCCTGCTCTACCAAGCCGATCCGCCTTTACACTCACCATGGTCGCTCCTGTTGCCACAGAAATTACTGACGATGAACCGAACGATACACCGGCTACTGCTCAGGTTGTTTCAGAGTCGTTCACGACCGTCGACGGGACTCTGGATACGGATAACTCTGACGCTGACGATTACTACAAGTACGCAGTCACTGAAGGTGACGTCGTCACAATCAATGCCTCTGCTACCGACGATGGCGCAAGCCTGATTTACGTTGCCTTAGTAGACTCAGATGACACAATTCTTGAGGAAAATAACGAACCGGTTGAGCATTACTTTGGTGAAAACGAGATGAGCACGTCCCTTACCTACACGGTACCGGCTGCGACTACCGCAGTGTATGTGTGGATGGCAGCCATCCCAGGCACGGGTACATACTCACTACAGGTGCGGATTCAGTAAGTAATAACAAAAAATCCCGCGATCCCAATAGGACCCGCGGGCTTTTTTTTATAATGAAGGTTTTCGAGAATAGCTTCCGGCTAAATCGCTCTTAAACTGTACTACTTGAGAGGGGCCGCTCTAGTTCCTATAGTAATAAACCTAGTCGTTAGTAACTTACCAGTAATTGTCAGCGCGCTAGCAGTATACCGACGTCAATGATCGGCTTTCAAATGAGCAGCTACTCCTGATTGCCCTCATACTTTTGTACAGTGTAAATAACAGAGCGCCCGCATATCCAGACTATCAGAATGAAGATAAGTATCTGAATAGAAAAATTAGCTATAACATACCATTTTAGAGTCTTATTCGCAGCTTGATTTGCATCTTCGTATCTATCAAGAAAGTCCGGGCTACTATAGAAACCTTCGACTTCATCCATAGGAATATCATCTAAGTCGCGACCATCAAACATGGATCTAACCATAAGATCTTTTCTTACTCTTTCAATTTCCTCTCCCATGATACTTCCAAAAGAAAGAATAGAAGTTGTTAGAAACATACTAATGCTAACGATAATATAAACTTTAAACTTCATCATCCGGGTGCTTCGCAACATCTCTATTAAAACCAAAATTACTATTAACTTAGTAATTCCAAGTTATTTCATTACGCAGTCTTTCAACAGCTACTACATCCGAACCGGCAACTACAATGTAGACGAACGATTTATCATCCTGCGGGACGCACTTTACTGCAGCTCGACTACTAATGTAGTTGCCATAAATGTATTCACCATGGCTGCTTTTCACGACATTACTGAATCCTAGAGCGTTCAGAACATCCTCCCCTTTCTGGCCACATGCTGGGGCAGGGATATCCAGCTCTTTATGGCTTGACCATACATGTGGGCGGCTCTCAACGTTCGAAGCAATACGCTTATGCGGAGGAACAGAAGATGGGGATGGTGTTACCCAGCTGTCATTCACATGGATTACTCGGCACGGATATAAATCTTCAGATTTTTTATTATTACGCTGGCAGCCGACCAAAGCGCTGGTCTTAGCATGTTCAATTGAGGTTCTGTTTGACCTCCAATTCCAAGCTCCACTCACGGATTGTGCAAAGGCTTTATTGGATGTTGCTTCCTTATACTTAGTTTGGAACGATTCAAGTGCCTCGTTAGAAATTATGGAATCGATGCCTGTCTTATTATTCTCGTACATTATCAGCTCAGAATGACTAGAGCTTATCGAGGGGCTAACGGCCTTTACTGTACTCATATCGTGAGTTCTGATTTCTCCGGTACTGTTCCCGGGAGAAGTAGCACAGCCGCTCAGAGATATGATGGCAACCAACGTAAGTAACTTATACATGAATCATCCTTGTGCAATTATCCTTTCCTGACGATTATCTCACGAATCCCGACTTCTCTCTATTCGCGAATAGCCTCCGGCTGAATCGCTCCTACCATACATCTCAGGAGTAGATCCCCTTCTACATACTCCTGTCACCACATACCGCCTGAATGTCTGGTATTCTCTGAACATTGCAAACAGCCATAGGAATGGCGATGCCTCTTTCTGTGATCCAGACCAAACTGTATGCGCCGTCGCTCCGTGCCGGTGTGGTTGCTCGTGAGCGATTGTCGCTGCGCCTTCAGCAAGGGCTGAAGCATCGCCTGACACTGGTGTCGGCTCCGGCTGGCTTTGGAAAAACCACGCTGATATCGCAAGGGATTGCTGAATCAGGTTATCCATCGGCCTGGCTATCACTCGATGAGGCCGATGCAGATCCGCTGCGCTTTCTGGCAGGTTTAACAGCCGCACTGAACACTATGTTGCCCGAGTCTGTTGAGGCGTCGATGGCTCTTCTGAGCGCGGGGCAGCCTACCGTGGATGCCGTTTTGCCAGTGCTACTCAGGGACCTCTCTGGGCTGGCGCGGGACGTCATCATTGTGCTGGATGACTATCACCGGCTGGATAATGACACTGGGTCAGGCGCCACAGACGACGCACTGTCCTTTTTGCTTGAGCATCTCCCGGCGCATGTTCACTGGGTGATCACCACCCGTGAAGACCCGTCACTGCCCCTTGCACGTATGCGAGTCAACGGCGACCTGACAGAACTCAGAGCCGACGACCTGAGGTTTACTTTAGAAGAAGCCACTGAGTTTTTCCGCAAGACGATGGGTATTGAGCTGAATGAAACCCAGATCAATTCGCTCGAAGCAAAGACCGAAGGCTGGATCGCCGGACTACAACTTGCCGCACTCTCGATGCAATCACTAGTGGATTCGACAGCACGTGATGACTTTATTCACTCGTTCGCAGGCAGTCACCGCTTTGTGCTTGATTATCTCGCCGAGGAAGTACTCAACGCACAACCAGAAGAGATACAAACCTTTCTGCTGAAAACGTCAGTGTTACCTCGTTTTAGTGCATCGCTGTGCGAGACAGTCACTGGCCTCAGTAACTCCAGCGCTCTTCTGAATCAGCTGGAAACTCAGAACCTGTTTCTTATTCCGCTGGATGAAAATCGCCAGTGGTATCGCTACCACCATTTATTCGCGGATGTACTTAAGGCTCGCCTCAATAACAGTTCAATCAACTCACCTCGAATACATGCTCGAGCAAGCGAATGGTTCGAAGAACAGCGGCTTTTTCATGAAGCGATTGATCACGCATTGCAGAGCGATGACCCCGAACGTGCTGCAGATATTATTGCTGGTTGCTGGCCAAAGCTAAGAAAAAGCGAACCAGAAGCTATTTTTATGCACTGGATTAAATCACTCCCGGAAGAAGTCGCCATAAATCATCCGGTGCTGGCAACCTACTATTCACTGGCAGTGCTGTCTTATGACCCGGAGCAGGCACAACGTTGGATACGCAGCGCCCAACAAGCCGTTGAAAAGGCTGGAGAGCCCGCTGAATTAACGGGCATCCTCGCTATCTGCCAGGCATATGCTGCCGGTGCTTCTGGTGACTTCGCGAATATTATTACGTACGCAGATAAAGCTCTGGATCTTCTTCCCGAAAGCGAACTGACCTGGCGCGGCGCCGCCTCTATTCTCAAAAGTTTCGTACTCTGGGCTAGCGGTGACATAGAGGGAGCAGCTCAGGCAACTCAGGCTGGCTTCGATGCAATGCGCCGGGATAACGAAGTCAGTGGAGCGATCAGCTCTCTGTTTTTACTCGCCCGTATGCGCATTATGCAAGGGCAGGCCGCCGAAGCTGAGCGTCTGTGCATGCGGGGGCTGAAAATGATCGAGCCCTACCCGCTGGCGCCCCAAGGCAGCGCAGATATACACGTGGTGCTTGCGGTGCTCGCACTTCGCCGGGGTGATCACGACACCGCCAATAAGCAGTTACTAGTCGCCCAGTCACTTGGCGATCAATCACGGTTGATGGAGTCGGCACACCTCTGGTATCTGGTGAAAGCCATACTCGAAGCCAGAGCAAACAATGCCCGCAATGCCCTCGACCTGATGGACGAGGCAGAAAGCATTCATATACCCAACCCCGCCCCCGAGTTTGAGCCTCTTGAGGCATGGAGGGCCCGGATCGAGGTATTAACAGGGAATCTTACGGCAGCCAAAACCTGGGCAAGCCACTGCGGCCTCAGTCTGAAAAGTGAACCTCAGGTTATAACTGCATTCACGCTTCTGACGCTGGTCCACATCGAAGTGACCGATGCGGCTCATATCCGAGGCGCTGAAAATTTAGCTGATGTCTTGTCACTGCTTAAACACCTCGCGGTTCTTGAAGAGCAAAGTCGCCCTGGGATGATGCCCGAGATTCTGTTTCTCAGCGGTTTCACATGCCATCTGATGAATGAACCAACCAGTGCTCTTGAATATCTTAATGCTGCGATTAATGCGACCGCGGCAGAGGAGAACGCAGCCGTATTTCTTTATGACCTACCAGCAGCATCTGGCTGGCTCAAAGAAAGCATCAGTAAAGTTTCTGCGCCGGAATGGCTTAAAAATTCAATTACTACCGGAGCTGATACTCAACTCCACAACCCTGACTCCCTTGATTCGCCTGACTCCGCTGCGAAACAGCCACTGACAGAATCATTGTCAGATCGCGAACTGGACGTACTGCGTGCACTGAATAGCGATATGACAGGGCCAGAAATTGCCGCAAGCCTGTTTGTCTCACTCAATACCCTGCGCACTCACAGTAAAAATATTTACAGTAAGCTCGGCGTCAATACCCGAAGAGCAGCGCTTCGGCGGGCTGAAGAGCTGCGTCTTATTTAACGCGCTTATTTAACGCTTGTTACTGGTGTAGACCGTTTTCTTCCCCTGATAACGTTCATACAAAGCCTCATGAACGCGACGGGAGAATACATCGTCGCGTGTATCGTAATCGCGAATCCATCGAATCAACATATCCAGATTAGCGTCCTGCGCTTCTTTCGATTCATACTTATGTGGCTCCCAAGGGCGGGCTTTCGCATTAGCAACACAAGCTTCTACCGGCAAGTTCATATAGATAATCTCACTCGCGCACGGCAAAACGTACTCCAATAAATCCGCGTAGCAGCCTTCAATGACCCAGCCAGCATTAGCCTCAAGGAACACATCCATTTCTCGTTGAGATTCAGCCAGAGGCTTACGCTCTGGAGGCATGTCGGGCAGCCAGGCGAGCGTGTCCAGATCAAGATGGGCAAAGCCCTCGATGTTCGCCATCTCACCCGCCAGTGTTGATTTTCCCGAACCCGAGTTACCGAAGATAACGACCTTTCTGTTAGTTAAGTCACTCATATCATTACTTACCTGTTAGTACGCCCATTACCTGTCGAAAGTTGTCTGGGAGAGAATAGCAATCTCCTGCATTCACATCATCACATCGCAAAATCACATCATGATGTGATGTGGCCTCCCCCTGCCTGCACGTAATCTTCTCGCTGTTCACAAACCAAAAGTATGGGCAGATGCACAAGCACTGACCAACGACTAACAGCAATTGAAGGAAAACACGCATGAAAACACCATTGACCACAAACATGCTGGCCCTTTTACCAGCCCTGGCACTGGCTGCAGGATCACACGTGCACGCCGACGACTGGACCGGCCACACCAGCCTTATGATGGGATCAAAATCTATCCCAGAGGATGACTGGGCAAAAGATGATGAGCACGGCGTCATTGGCGTTATCACCGACTTCCGTCAGACACGCTGGCCGGTAAGCATCGCCATCGACCTGTTTGGTACCGGCAGCGAGCGGAAAACCAATGGCGACCGCTTTGATACCTACACTGCTGAAATGCACTTAGGTGTACGCAAAGTATTCGAGCTGGGGCAAGGCTTCCACCCCTACATTGGCGGCGGCCTGGCATTAATCAACGCACTTCAGGAAAGCGAGATCGACGATGCCAAACGCGAAGATGAAGACAACATAACCGCTGGCTGGGTGGGGATTGGCACCTACTACTCACTCACAGACTCAATCACTGTAGGAGCCGACCTGCGCTATGTTGGCGGCTCGGCAGAGCTGGACAATATCTACCCGAAAACGGGCAACCGCGATATTGACCTTGCGGGCAGCATGGGTGGATTAAGCCTCGGCTATCAATGGTGATCCGGCGTGGATCGTTATCAGATTCTGATCGAGGGGCAGGCCGGGCGCCCCTCTCTCTGCCAGAACTTTGATGGTGCTCACTTCAGCACCACCCCCGAAGGCACATTGATTGATATCCGGGTGCGGGATCAATCTGAGTTGCTCGGCCTGCTCAGGCAATTGCGTGACAACGGCATGATCCTGAACCGACTATTACGTCTGACCTGAGAAAGAGAAAAAGAAACGCCAGGAACACAAAGGAGCAAAAACATGAAAGCAGCAGTATTTAAAGAATACGGCGAGCCCGACGTTATTAACATCGAAGAGCGCCCGACACCTATGCCTAAAGACAACGAAGTACAGATTCGTGTGCTGACCACCAGTGTGAATTCAGCCGACTGGCGTATCCGCAGCCTAAATGTACCCGCAGGGTTCGGCATCATCGTCAGGCTGTTCTTTGGGCTATTTCGCCCGCGCCAGCAAGTACTGGGATCAGAGCTTGCGGGAGTGGTTGAGCGAATTGGTAACAAGCTCACTCAATTCAAACCGGGTGATGAAGTTATCGCCATGACAGGCATCCAACTCGGCGCCCATGCAGAATATGTGGTGTTGACAGAAGATTCTCTGATCGTCAGAAAGCCAGCAAACCTCAACTGGGAACAGGCGGCCGCCTTATGTTTTGGCGGCACAACCGCCCTGGACTTTCTCTTTCACAAAGGCAAGCTGGTTGCAGGCGAGCACGTGCTGATTAATGGCGCCTCAGGCACTGTTGGTACCGCCGCAGTCCAACTGGCTAAACAAGCGGGAGCTACCGTAACCGCCGTATGCAGTTTCCGGTCTACCCGCCTAGTACGATCACTGGGTGCCGACCACATTATTAACTACGAAACCGAAGACTTCCGCGATTACAGCCAGCGCTGGGATATGATTCTTGATGTCGTCGGCAACGCTCGCTGGAAAGAAAGCAAACAAGCTATGAAACCCAATGGACGATTGTTGAGGGTTGTTGCCGACATGAAAGACACCCTGCTCTCTTTCACGCACAAAGACAGTGAAGAACGTCGCGAGATCACCGGAAATGCGCGTGAAGATATCGAAGACCTGAACACCTTAACGGCCCTCGCAATCAATGGCGAGTTTCAGCCAGTGGTGCATAAAATTTATGAATTGGATGACATTCGGGAAGCCCACCGAGCGATAGAAAAGCCAGGGAAGTATGGGAGCTTAGTTATCAGGATGCTGGGGCTCGGCTGAGTTATTCGTCTGCTGAGTCGTCAGGTAATTCAGCGTACTCCCGCGAGTTGTTAATACTTTGTACCCAACTATGTTGGCGAGCCGTGAATATACGCGCTGTCGGTATTATATCGATTTCGCAATCCAGGCTACCTGCAGGCACCATCAGCACACCCGGAATCTCGCTCCCCGGTACAGCAGAGCCACAGTGCTTGCAGAAGCTTTTGGAGTGGCGACTGCCAGGAAGATTAAAGGTCGTCACTGCGTCGAGACCACTGTTCCAATGCAATACTGCTGACTGAGAAAACAGGTTAGCGGCATGAGCTGAACCGCTGTCTTTCTGGCAATGCGAGCAATAGCACAGGTAAAAGCTGTCGAACTGCCCTTTGATCGAAAAAGTCACTGCCCCACACAGGCACGAGCCCTGATAATTTGACATCCTTCTATCCTTAACTAAAAGCTGTAAGTACTTACTAAGCACTACCTGCTGAAAGTACCGAGCCTTACCAGATTAAACCCTTCATCTTCGGAAGGTTCCGAAAAATAACGCGCCATCGCCATAAACATCTCCTCTGTATCTGTCGCCGCTCTTTCAGGTTGTTCTACTCGTCTTTTTGCAAGATTCGCTAAACATACGTCATCAGATGAGTCGAGGTAGATAAGCTCATGCGGCGCATTTACCTCCGCGAAGATACTACGTAACCAAGCACGTTGCCCAGGGGTATTCGCCGGGAAATCCATCACAACAGTCTGACCACTACTGAGCATTGACTGAACCAAAGGCTTCACTATGGGTTTAATGAGGCCCGAGTAATTAACATAATCAGCAACCGAGAAAATAACATCAGGGCATAGCTGGGTGAGCCATTCATCCTCCGAGAATAGAATTGCCTGCTTCGAAGCGACTAACTCGGCTGCCTTCGTCGATTTACCTGAGGCCATTTTTCCGCATAGTAGGATCAGCATAGTTCTATTTTACTTTTGTTCATGTGTTTCTTGTGATCCTTAGATAGCGTCTTTCTGCAACGTTTGCGAGTTAACTCCGTTACAGAGTGGTTTTCATAGTCCCGCTGTGGGAAATAAGAGGCAGCTAGAGACCCAGTGACCCCAGCTTCTCTACCTCGGTAATCCATTTACGTCGTCGATGCTCACTGGACTTAATTACATTGCCGAACTCAGTTACTTTCACTGGGCTAAAACCGCAAAATTCAAGCACCGTTCTCTTCATCATCTTTGTAGCCGGTGATCCATAAACGAGTTTGTAATACCAGACCGGCGTATCCATCGTAATGATCAGACGCGCGCTGCGTCCTTTCAGGAGCCGCTTAGGAAACAAGTCATCCTTTTCGTACTTGAATGCAAATCCTGGCAAGAACACCCGATCCAGCAGTCCTTTAAGCCCTGCAGGAACCGAGCCCCACCACACTGGATATACCATAACCACGTGATCTGCCTGCTCTAATTCCTGTTTGAATGTGCATAGTGAGTCCTCTAACTGAAGGCGACTTTCGTAACCGGCATTGAGTACCGGGTTAAAATCACAATCCGAAATATGAAAAACATGCACGTCATACCCTGAATTAGCAGCTGCCTCCACATAAGTTTCTGCTAAGGAACGGCACAGGCTGCTCTCTTTAGGGTTACCGTTTACAACGAGTATGCGTTTCATAAAAAAATCCTTAGTTTAAAGCGATGATAAGGCCTCTCTCAGCGAGTGAGTGATCTTGCCCCGATAAATGGACGCCTCTTACCTTAGTATTCCATTACGATAATGGTACAACAAAAAAATAATAATAAGTAAGCAGCTAAGCTGCCACTGCGAGCAGAACATGAAATTCTGAAAACCTGCAAAAAACTACGCTGCGCAAAAATTCGATACAAACCCCAAATGGATAATTCTCTATGCTTCTTTATCCATGTATAAGATCACAATCTAGAAAGTACAGGAATCGAAGAAATTTCGAACGCAATTCACGAAATTCCTCTTAGGGCTTCAGACTGACTCTGGATGATATCCAGCGTGCTTGATATCTGGCCGCATGACCACCTGTTTCCAAGTATATGAGGATGACCCCCTTACAGGATATACACTGATATACGCTACTTCCGTTATACGGATAATATGAGAGAGCCGCAGTTGCCTCGGAAGAAAAACGGTTTTCTTCCCCTTTTTTATAGGCTTCGTATCCTTTGTTCTTCAGTGACTCTATCTTTCCAAGCTTTAGAAGCTTAGTCTCAAGTCTATTGGAGTTAGTCCAGCCTCTAAGATTTTCTTTATGGCACTCTTCACAATAGTCAGGCTCATTCAGAGGAATGATTTCTCTAAGACGGTCGATATTCATGATGATCCCCTACCGCCCCGTACAGGGGAAGACATATAAGCGCAGCGGATTGGTGGTCCCAGCGACCAACAAGAGCGACTGCTGCGGTTTGTTAGCTTTAGTGTTTGTAAGTATCGATATCGATAAAAGCACCGATTTCTCCCAAAAACCTAGTTGTCTCAACATCGAAGCCTATTGCTGGGGTCGATACTTCATCTTTTATAGATATGGATAAGACTACTTGAAGCTTCGAAAAAGCACAGAACCTGCTCATTACTTCAATTATACTATCTCTCTTTGGCTGGAGTTTTCTGACAATTTCTGAGGCCAAATCATAAACATCAGCAATATCACCAGTAACATTCTCGGTAGAAAGCATCCAAGAACTAAATTTTGGAATATGATCGGGAACTTTCTCACCTCTCCGCTTTGTAGAGCTTGGTTCTATCCCTAAGATGCGTGTTATTTCCTCTGGATCAAAGTTGTCTCCATATAGAGCAAAATAAACACGGCACTCGTTATCTTCCAATGTACTCTCCCTGAGAAAGCTAACACCTCAAACAGGGGCGCTTAAGACGTCCTGCTTGTTTGACTTGTTAAATGCTGGCGGACCTCATCTACACTAACAAATGGATTTGGCCCCTCTACGTATGACACCTGATCAAGCATATCTAACAGCGGCGCAAACTCTCCGCCAGGCTCCAGCCCGTATTCACCCGAGACCACAGAATATTTACTTCGCTTGTTAGCCTTTATGAAGACCGCCTTTAGAGGCCGGCCGCAAGCATCCCAGAATAGAATGGGGATCTCTTCAACATCTACACCTTCGCAGGACGAAATGGCAGAGCTCTCATCCTCGAATATTTCCAACCCTTTATCATCACTCGCAAACGCAAATATCATAGGCTTTTAACGCCGCCAGCAGGGGCCGAAAAACCATAGCGAAGTGGCCACTGCTGTCCCACAGTTTTGGGACAGCAAATGAAAAAGCCTGACTCCGAGTGTTATTCTGTTGTTACCACACACCAGAAAAACCAAGGAATCAGGCTTTGTCACATCATAACACCGCTTTCCATCAGTTGCTCAAACCTGTTTCGAGACATGAGTTTGAGTCCCTCGCAAAAATCCATCATTGCGGCCAGAAACTGCGTTCTGCTACTCGATGGGACCAGTTCATTGGCATGTTCATATCCCAGATTTCTGATCGACAGAGCTTGAGAGATATTCACTCCAACCTGGAAGCTCAACGCCATAAGCTCTACCATCTTGGAGCCAAGCCTATTGCTCGGTCTACGCTAGCCCGGCTCAATGAAAAGCAGCCGGCAGAGCTTTATCAGTCGCTATTCGGAAAGTTGCTTGCCCGTTGTAAGAATACACATGGAAAGCACAAATTCAGGTTTAAGAACCCTCTCTATTCACTGGATGCCAGCGCCATTGATCTGGCTATGAATCTGTTTCCGTGGGCGGCACACCGAGACGACACCGCGAACGTGAAACTGAGCGTCGGTTTGAATCATGGCACTCTGATTCCAGAGTTTGTGGCACTAAGTGATGGCAATGAAAGCGACATGATCGAAGGACGGAAATTTGATTTCCCTAAGGGAAGTATCGTTGCTTTCGATAAAGGATACTTTGACTACGAGTGGTATAAGACACTGACAAATAAAGGAATTTTCTTTGTCACCCGGCTACGAGCCAATGCAGTCTATGAGATTCACGCCGACTACCCGGTCAAACCAAACAGCGGTGTATTAGCAGATCAGGACATACAGCCAAACAGCGCACATGCGCTGAAGCGAGGCGCGCCTGCCATGAGACGCGTGGTTTACCATTGTTCAGAAACAGACAAGACCTATGAGTTTTTAACCAATAATTTTGACCTATCGGCCAAAACCATTGCGGGGATCTATAAGGATCGCTGGCAAGTTGAGCTCTTCTTTAAAGCCATCAAACAGAGCTTATCGATTAAGACGTTTTTGGGGCGATCCCGGAATGCAGTGATGACCCAGATATGGATAGCGATGACAGTCTATCTATTGGTTGCTTACGCGCGATATGCAGCACGCTCGGGTTGGACAGTGTTGAGGATGTTAAGGGTCTTGCAGATGAATCTGTTTGAGCGAAAGACACTTCAGGAGGTATTTAATCCGTCGCCACCTAACCCATGCAAAAACGAGCCTCAGATGAGGCTCGTTATATGATCCCAAAACTGTGGGACAGCAGTGGCGAAGTGGCGGTTTTTTGGTGATCATGGTGATCTTGCCCCGATAAAACGGACACGTTCGTTTTCATGCTGCTATTCGCTCGTATTCCATTGGTGAACAGTAACCTATTCCCGAATGCAGCCGTTTTCTGTTGTAGTAATCATTAATGTATCTCGCCAAAGCATACTTCAAATCCGCTGCTGAATGGAATGTTGTATTGCGAATCAATTCAGCCTTCATTGAATGGAAGAACGATTCCATATGGGCATTATCTGTACACTTGCCCGGTCTACTAAGGCTATGCGCGATTCCCTGTTTATGGAGTTCCTTCTGGTACTCTGATCCGCGATATTCAACTCCGCGATCCGTATGGAGCATCAGCCCTTCTTCCGGCCGACGTTT
>NZ_FTOH01000002.1 GCF_900156675.1 Thalassolituus maritimus | reverse complement strand
AAGTTTTTGACCATCCTGAATGCGATGATCCGGAATGGTCAGGAGTGGTCTTATGAATAATTATTTAGCTACGGTTGAACCACAGTCGCTTGTTATGTCGGAAAGTTTAATTTTCTTATTATCGTCATTAACTGAATACTCGGAGTCAGGGAACCATAAACCCTGATCGACCAAGTTCTTTACACGCGATACTGATGCGCGATTATTTTCTTGTTGTGACATTAGTTACCCTCATTCCAGCTTCCTTTTTTCATTGCGAAACTAAATAACCCTGCTGTTTCGCAAGTCGAATAATCACATAGATCCCTGCATTAAACTGGCACTATGCCATCTGAGAACACCCTCCCGCCCTTGTTGTTTTATTGCACCTTTTCGATAGCGAAAAACATAAGTCGTTGGTTCTGCTTTGTAACATCGGATATTCAACATCATCAGCACTCCTTTACTGTTTATTGCTGCGCTGCACGTGCGCGGACTTCATCAAATGAGACCTGATTGAGCGTGTCACCGTTACGATAAACGGTGACTAACTCATTAGTCCGGTCACCGAGATCAGACTCACGAACAGTACGAAAACCTTCGTTATCACGAATTAAGGCAAGGCGACCTCGTTTCGAGCGTTTGCCGGGATCAGTAATCGGATCTTTGTATACATCTCGCCACTGGCCATTGATGCTGATCGCTGATGCCTTCATGGCAAACTTCTGAGTGTCCCGATTTACTTTCTGAAGCAACTCTCCCCCCATACCAAAAGCGATATTTTCGGCGCTGATTTTTCGTAATTTGAGTGCTTCAAGAATTGCCTCGATTGATGCCGCATTGACACCATCGCCCTGAATCAAGCGAATGCAATCTGGTAATACCCGGTATCCCATCGCATTAACTCGACAACCGAACTTCACCATTAGACGCTCAATGGCTTCAGGAACAATCTCCACCGGCTCACCAGAGTCAGGGCGCACCACCAGGGTACCTCCCATGGTTTCAACTTGATCTTTCAACTCGCCACCCCAGATATTGTCGATGGCATTCCAGATATCGTAGGAGTCGCTAACGACGGCGACTAAGCGCCCTTCGCCGCCGAACTGCGCGATCATGTTGGCGTACGCGTCGGATTCGCCGTCTTTGCCCCAGCTCGTGATAGTGCTGTGCTCCGCCGCAGGTATCGAAAAACCCGGCATATCTGCTCCATACGAGCGACGTGCTGCGATGATCCCAGAAAGCGTGTCGGTACCCGAGAAGTTAACTAAGTGTGCAGCGCCACCCAACGCTGCTGTTTCTTCAGAGCTCGCTCCGCGGGCGCCAAAGTCATGCAGTTTAAATTCAATACCATCAGTATTGCCGGCGGTCTCGTCCATGTAACGGGCAATAATGTTTCGGCATTCTTTAGATACCGTGGCAACCGTTGTTGGGTACCAGACAGCGCGGAGCAGCGCTGTCTCGATATAGCTGGTCAACCAGGCACATTCAGGGTCTGTGTTGATTACCTGAACCATGACGTTACCGGTTGGCAACATAGTGCCTTCTCTGACCGCCTGAATTTCGAGCGGCAGGTAACCGTCATACGTCTTCAGGATGTATTCCCAGCCAGCGCGGTTAAACGGAACACCGTGTGCAGTAAAGATAGCGTCAGCCTCATCAATATCTGCGTCGGTAAATGGCGTGGCTAAATATTCTTTAATAAACGCCTGCAGGCCGAAGAAGAGAGTCTCGCTATATACGCCACCACGGGACTCGATATAGCTGGAAACAAACTCGGCACCCTGTGGGTACTGAGCGAAGTGAGAGGCCTTGTAAGAATCGGTATTCAGAATCAGGTTTTTCATGACGGAGCTCCTCCAGTCGTTTTATGAAACAACGCCGGTCTATCCAGTGTTGTTGTTCTTTGTCAGGTAGCGGTTCCCGCTGCCGATGAAAATATAGTGGCGCACAGCCACTATATTGTCAACAAAAAAATCCGAAAACGTTTCCGGATCTTTTCACAACCCCGCGTTGGCAGTGCCGAAGCAGTGTTTAGCCAGTACCCAGCATGTCCTGAATCACAAAATAATGATCTTCAAACATATCCTGAGGTTTCAGGTCTCCCAGAGGCACCCAGCGGGCCTGACGGGCATCATCACTGCCCTTCACTTTCGGTAGCGATGCACTGGGCTCTAGCTCGATGTAGAAGGCGTGGGTAATAGTGCGTCCGCGCGCAGAACGGTAAGGATCATCAAACACCGCCTGCTTACGGATAGAGCCTTTCAACACTGGCGCAGGAACTTTAAGACGCGTTTCTTCACGCAACTCTCGCAGGCAAGCATCCAGCAAGCGCTCATGCGGATCAACAAATCCACCTGGCAGTGCCCACAAGCCTTTGCCCGGATTCGCACGTCGCTCAACCAGAAGAATATGCCCGGACTGCACCAGTACGGCATCCACAGTTACAAAGGTAGGGGCGTAAGGGGCTGCCTCCCAGGCCGTTTTATACTTGCGAACGAAGGCTATTTCCTCACAGATCTGCGTGTAGCCTGGCGAGGAGCGGCTGAACTCATCCAACCAACTGACCACAGGGGCTGGCAGCAACCCGTCACTGATCATCGCACCCAATTCCTGCTCTTTCCCCTGAGAAAAGAATGCTTCGCGGATAGGGGTTGCGCTGATGCTTCGATAGTTATCCACACCAATGCTCTGCCACTGCGGGAATAAACTGAGATAAAAGCCCGTCTGATCTTTCTTATGGCCGATAAGCGCGATCTTTGCAGGCTTATGAGGCGTCGAATAGTGAGCGGTTACCAACCCTGAAACTGTGGTCTGCACATTACGCACCCAGACTTCATCGTTGTACGGTACATCCATCAGAGGAACACAGATCAGGCGCTGGTTCTCATCGTCTGACAAGCAGGCACGAATCATGTGTTCTCGCTCACTGTGCAACCAGGGGTTACGCGGATTCCGTGCCTGCCAGGACGAGCCAATCAACACGATCAGCTTATTAGCCTGTTCTAATCCGGACTGGATGACCTGTAAGTGCCCCTCATGGAAGGGCTGAAAGCGGCCAATAAAGACCGCAAAATCGAATTCTTTGTCAATGGACATACAGCAAGCTCCTTGCCGTTGATAATCTTACTGCCGGTCTATCCGGCAAATGAATCCACCATCTAAATTGATCTTCTCGTGGATAGCGCTGTATTATTGGCTAATCGCCACTATTGTCAAGTCACTCTCATGTCCAAATCATCCGAGCAGTCATTCCTCGACAGCTATAACCCGAAAGATTTCGATACCCCAATTTACTCGGTCGATATAGCTATTTTCACCCTCCATGAGGGCCAACTGAAAGTGCTTATGGTGGAGCGCAACGAATACCCTTACAAAGACTATTGGGCACTGCCGGGTGGTTTTGTTGACCTGAAAAAAGATAGCGACATTAACGCAACAGCCCGCCGGAAGCTGGTTTCGAAAACAGGAGTAAATGCCCCGCTGCTGGAACAGGTAACCACGGTTGGTAACGCTAAACGCGATCCCAGACACTGGAGTATTACTACACTCTATATGGCGTTAATTCCATACGCCCCGACATCTGCATTTATTGAAGCTGTTAATGAAGCCCGCTGGGTACCAATCGACGAGACTGATCAGCTAAAGCTAGCTTTTGATCACAAAGAACTACTCTATTTTGCGCGTGAACGCCTTAAGAGTAAAACAGCTTACACCGTACTTCCAATGCACGTACTCAAGCGCCCTTTTTCACTGACCCAACTGCAAAAGGCATTTGAATTACTTATGGATACCCAGCTTGAGAAGAAATCCTTCCGACGAAGAATTTTGAATGCTGACCTACTCAAAGAAGTAGGGGAAGGTGTACCTGAGGGTGGAAAAGGTCGCCCTGCAACACTTTACGAACCCGCAGATGGCTCAGAGAACCATCTGTTTGTTCGCGTATTTGGAGACTGAAGACAATTAACCGGCCATCTTCTCCGCATGACTCTTCAGCATCCCCTCGCGGGTAATAAAGCTAATGATGTCGTTAAGTCCTTCGATGTCAGTACGCAGGTTTGAGAACACGTAAGGCTTCTCGCCACGCATACGCTTAGTATCGGAGTCCATGATCTCAAGATTCGCACCCACCAGCTCAGCCAGGTCGATTTTATTAATCACCAGCAGGTCGGACTTGGTAATGCCCGGGCCGCCTTTACGCGGGATCTTTTCGCCGGAAGCTACGTCGATCACATAGATAGTAAGATCCGCCAGTTCCGGGCTGAAGGTTGCAGAGAGGTTGTCACCGCCACTTTCAACAAACACGACATCCAGATTACCAAATTTCTTTGCCAGCGCTTCTACCGCTGCGAGGTTCATCGATGCGTCTTCACGGATAGCCGTATGAGGGCAGCCACCGGTTTCAACACCTACGATGCGCTCAGGCTCCAACGCTTCAGCCTGGGTCAGAATGCGCTGGTCTTCTTTGGTGTAAATATCGTTGGTTACCACGGCAATATGATAATCGTCGCGCATGGCTTTACAGAGCTGTTCTAACAGTGCAGTTTTTCCTGAGCCCACCGGGCCGCCAATACCAACACGGAGTGGAGATTTGTAATCAGCCATTTTTAGTTCCTGTTTTATCAATTCTTTAATTCTGGTTTTCCCGCTATTCTTATGAGCGGAACAAACGACAATATTGTGTTTCATGCAGACTGCTGGCGATCGCTTGCGCTGGTGATGACGCCCCGATGTCATCATCCTCAACATCGAACGCCTCTTCACAGGCCGTGCTCAGATAATCCGTAAAGCGAAACAGAACACGCTGCCCATCACTCTGCCCGAGTGGGATCAACTTAACGGCTCCGATAACCATATTCTCAAGCCAGCTCCAGAGGTACCCTCTGAGCATATCTTCACGGGATATATTCCACTTGTGGCAAGCGAGTGCGAAGCCTGAGAGCTGACTGATATCCATTGCACCGCGCCAGACCGGGTCACTTAACTCTGGCCAGACAGCGGCTTCAGGCAGCTTATCCAGCAGAGCAGAAAATGCCTGCCCCCGCTGCTGTTCTTCCGCGCGCAATTCACTGGTTTCCCGACAGGAAAGAAGATAAGCCGACCAGTCATGGCAACCCTGCGCATCTTTATATTCAATGCAGTCTGCGATCCTCATAAGCAGGGGTAATTCCATCGTCACCATGGTGCCACTGAGCACAGAGTCCAACCACGCATACAAGCTTTCTGCATCTTTAATCCAGCCGCTCTCTACCGCCCACTCCATCCCCTGCGAATAGGTGAATGCACCAATAGGCAATGACGGACTGATCAGTTGCTGCAAGCGAAAGTAGGCTGCGGACATAGCGTATTACTTGTCTGCTTTTTCAGCATTGGCACGCGCTTTCTGGCTGCGTACAAACATTGCCACACCGCTACCGATGACCAGTACAGCGCCAAGCAACATCAACAGGTGGTCGGCATCAAATAAAGAGTGATGCACCAGACCACCCAAAGATTCGCCGGAGTGATCGCCTTCATGCGCGAACGCGACAGTAGACACTACAGAGGCTACGAGGCCTGCCATTAATTTTTTCATTTCAAATCTCCAATCGATATTTCAACCACTCGCCTTCAGTGCGAGTGGCTATGTGTATGTGAATGGTCATCATGGTCGTGTCCATGGTGGTGGTGACCACCGCCCTGCTGATAGGCGCCCGACTCAGGTTCAAAAGGCGCCTGCTCACAGACAACTTCAGCCACATCAGCGGCACCCGGTAGCTGACGCACCATATCTTCAAGGACATGATCATGCTGAAAGCGCAACCAGCCAGACTCGATCTGAAGAGGGACGTGACGGTTGCCCAGGTGATAGGCGATTTTTGCCAGTAACAGAGGATCTGCACAGCGAACGGTGGATACTGTTTCATCGGCAGCCACTACTCGTACCAAGGTGCCCTGCCCATCAGTAATGATGTCACCACCACGCAACAGAGTACCGCGTTCCAGAAACAGGCCTGCTTCCTGGCCATCCGACAAACTCACGCGCTGACGACTCTTAATGCGTAGATCAATCGGCAGACTCAGCTCGATACTGGCAGAAAGGTCTGTGCTCTGCATTTCATCTTTCGTTAATTTTTTAATCAGTTCAATCATGTTTTTCTTCAATTTAGAAAAGCTTTTTAAAAAGCGGCTGCGCCTGTAGTTAAAACAAAACGGCTGCGCCTGTACTCAAAATAAAAAATATCTCTGCGCCATCGGCAATACTTCCGCAGGTTCACAGGTCAGCAACTCACCGTCTGCACGTACTTCGTATGTCTGAGGGTCGACCGAAATATCGGGCTGCCAGTCATTCAGAACCATGCTCGCCTTGGTTGCAGTACGGCAGCCTTTCACCACACCAATCAGATTTTTCAGACCCAGCTTCTCCGGCACACCGGCATCCAGCGCCGCCTGAGAAATAAAGGTCATGCTGGTTGCGTTACGGGTTTTACCATAACTACCAAACATCGGACGGTAGTGGACAGGCTGTGGCGTAGGGATTGAAGCATTCGGGTCACCCATTTTCGCCATCGCAATAAACCCGCCTTTTAAAATCAGGTCGGGTTTAACACCAAAGAATGCCGGGCTCCAGATCACCAGGTCAGCAAGTTTTCCGACTTCGACGGAACCGATTTCGTGCGACATACCGTGGGCAATGGCAGGGTTAATGGTGTACTTCGCGATGTAACGTTTTACCCGGAAGTTATCATGAGTTTCCGGGTCTTCAGGGAGATTACCACGCTGTACTTTCATTTTGTGCGCGGTCTGCCAGGTACGGGTCACCACTTCGCCAACACGCCCCATCGCCTGAGAGTCTGACGAAATCATCGAGAATGCGCCCAGGTCGTGAAGAATATCTTCCGCAGCAATGGTTTCAACACGAATACGTGACTCAGCAAAGGCAACGTCTTCTGGAATGCTTGGATCAAGGTGGTGACACACCATCAGCATATCGAGGTGTTCGTCTGCTGTATTTACAGTATACGGGCGCGTCGGGTTGGTTGACGACGGCAACACATTAGACAGCCCGGCGGCCTTAATAATGTCCGGCGCGTGACCACCACCCGCACCCTCAGTGTGGTAGGTGTGAATGGTACGGCCTTTAAATGCAGCAATGGTGTCTTCAACAAAGCCCGACTCGTTCAGGGTGTCGGTGTGAATCGCGATCTGGGTGTCGGTTTCTTCTGCCACCGTAAGTGCACAGTCAATGGATGCTGGCGTTGTTCCCCAATCTTCGTGCAATTTAAGACCAATGGCTCCCGCTGCGATCTGCTCGCGCAGACCTTCCGGTTGACTGGCATTACCCTTACCCAGAAAACCAAGGTTCATCGGAAATTCGTCAGCAGCTTCAAGCATGCGCGCCATATTCCAGGGGCCCGGCGTTACCGTTGTTGCGTTGGTGCCTGTTGTCGGGCCTGTGCCACCTCCCAGCATGGTCGTGACACCGGATGCCAGTGCTTCTTCGATCTGCTGTGGGCAAATAAAGTGAATATGAGAGTCGATACCACCCGCCGTGACGATCTTACCTTCTGCGGCAATCACGTCGGTACCCGGACCAACTTCAATGGTGACGTCCGGCTGAACATCTGGATTACCGGCTTTACCAATGGCGGCAATACGCCCACCTTTAATACCGATGTCTGCCTTATAAATTCCGGTGTAATCGATGACCAGAGCATTCGTCATGACACAATCCATGACTTTTTCTGAGGTGCTTTGTGATTGCCCCATGCCGTCACGGATTACTTTACCACCGCCGAATTTTACTTCATCGCCGTACGTCGTATAGTCGTTCTCAACTTCAATCCAGAGTTCAGTATCCGCAAGGCGCACTTTATCGCCCTTTGTGGGCCCGAACATATCGGCATAGGCCTGACGCGAAATCGTTTTATTGCTGTCAGTCATTACAGGTCTCCCATCACTTTGCCCTGGAATCCATACACTTTCCGTGCACCGGTATACTCAACTAGTTCCACAGTACGTGTTTGTCCCGGCTCAATGCGTACTGCAGTTCCGGCAGGAATATTGAGTCGGTATCCGCGGGTCTTTTCACGATCAAACGTCAGTGAATTATTCACTTCGTAAAAGTGATAGTGAGATCCAACCTGAATAGGGCGATCGCCTGTATTCGCCACTTCTATTTCTAACGTCTGACGACCTTCATTGAGTGTGATACTGCCTTCTGCAGCCTTAACTTCACCAGGTATCATTGCGTGCTCCTCAATCCGTTAAACTGCCGTGATCAGACAATAGGGTTATGAACTGTGACTAACTTAGTACCGTCCGGGAAAGTGGCTTCAACCTGCACTTCGTGAATCATTTCTGGCACACCTTCCATCACGTCATCGCGGGTAAGGAGAGTCCGGCCATGCCCCATTAATTCAGAGACAGTCCGACCATCACGAGCGCCTTCCATAATCGCTGCAGTAATAAAGGCGACGGCTTCCGGATAATTCAGTTTTACTCCCCGAGCCATACGACGCTCGGCTAACAGAGCAGCGGTAAAAATAAGTAACTTGTCTTTCTCTCTTGGTGTCAGTTCCATAAGTCTGCCTGTCAGGTATTCCAGATTCGCGGAATTTCCGCCCCTTTATTCAATACTTTCTGGCGCAGCAGTTGCCACACCGGAATCATTAACGACTGCATTTTTTCAGTGCTGATGCCCAGCACTCTCAGAACAATCAGATCATCCAGCAGGGTCAGCCCAGCAGGAAGTGAATTTGTAAGTTTTGTCTGCGCCTCAGCCAGAACATCACGGCACGCCTCCAGTAACTCTTCAGTACCACCAGTCGCCACAAACAGCCCCTGCATCGGATAGTCACGCAACCCTGCCGCCGCACTGAGATGCTTAGGATCAGAGACCAACAGGTGGTCACTCAACAATGGACGTCCGTTGCGTCGGACAAAAAACTTCGAGTGCACCTTGCCATGCAGAAAGCGTTCTTTATTAACCGGCCGACCGAAGCAGCTGATTTCCCAGCCCATGAAGTGAGCGTCGTCTTCAAGGTCGATCTGAGTTTTTGCTTTTACCTTAGCGCCGGTAAAGAAAATGCTCTCCTGAGGGAACCATTCCAGTGCACAGCCTGCACCAATATGAAGCATCTGTGTCACATCAGCGGTCGCGCCTGCACTAAGATAGAACTTGGTAGCTCCCGGCGTAGTAAACAAACCATGAGCGTTCTGACAGCATTCAATATCAATCGATAAGCCATCTCCGCCCACAACGCCGCCCGGTGGATGCAGAAGATAAATGTGACTGGTTTCGCCCTCAGGGTAGAAGGGGCGCTGCACGCGGAGGGGGCCTCGGTGCGTCAGACCAGCCATCACGGTTCGCTCGCCTCGCTTTTCAAGGCGCATATTCATCTCGGCTTGCCATCCGGGTCGAACGTTTTTTACAGCCTGCAACATGGTCTGAATTATGTATCCACGATTGTATTCACTTTATTGTGCACTAACAGAGCAAGATACAGGCCAGATGCACCAAAAAGAGAAGCCCGGATCATTCCGGGCTTCTCTGAGGATAACGCTGGCGCTATTAATTCGACGCCTTAGGAAGAAACGGCTTGCCGAGCCTACCAAGACAACCCCACAACCAAAGACGGCGCACAAGCCCCGGAGAATACGTCAGCATCAGAGTCACACCAACCGCCCCCACGTGAAGCAGCCCCAGCCAAACCACAATCGCCATTTGAAAATTCCAACCGGCCAGACAGGGTAGAAGTGCCGCAATGAGATACAGATAACCGACAATATGTAACCAGTTACGTAAATCTGTCTGTGGGCGACCTCGTCCGAAGAACACCTTGAAGGAAGCACGGGTCGACGCTGAGAAATGGATAAAGCCAAGAATAATCAGAAGCAAAGCAAGAAGCGTCATACCTTCCCCTTTTTGTTGGATACTGAATTTCGTCGGGCTCGTGATTTGCGCCCTTTTGAAAGTACAAAATACGCAGCAGCCCAAAGACCAGCTGCGGTCAGAAGTGAGACAAAATCGAAACTCAGTCGTACCCAATCACCTGCGGTCGTAGCTGCGACCAATCCCACCGGAGACGTTAATGCATCAAGAGCAGGCAACAGGAGAAACATCAGGCCAGCTGCCGCTAACTGCAATAGCCACCCATGTCTCTGACGCAGAAGGACTGAATGTAAAATGCAGGCAAGCCAGCTGCAGAAGAAGATAATGATTTCCCAATCAGCGCGCCCATCAATGCCAGCTGGTACCAGGCGATTGGCCCAGAAGTAAGCACCCAGAGCAACGAAAAGCCCGGCAATACCTGCGAGATTCAGGGCACTGACTACTTCGTAGCCCGGCTTACCGACTTGCTGACGCTCCCGCTTCTGGCTCCACAACAGAGCGCCACTTCCCACCATAACGGTGCCAAGCACACCAGAGAAAAACAGCAACCAGCGTGTCAGAACATCAGCAAAATGGCCTTCATGAAGAGAGCGTAAAACACCATAGGTAGTCGCAATTGGGCCTTCAGCACCCGCAGGGAAGTTCTCTTTGATCAACTCACCCTTTACGTTGTAGGTGACTTCGGGAGTACCTCCCCTGAAGTGACTCAGGCTACTTTTTTCTGAGCCTCGAAAGGTGACTTCCGCCTCATGGGTCATGGGTTTTGAAATCGTGATATCTGAGATCGGCTGCCCAAGTAAGCTTTCAGCCTCCAGATAAATGGCATTCATATTAAGAGAAACAATCTCGCGCTGAGAGGAAGGCTTCTCAGCCTGCGCCCTTTCTTCTCGCTGCTCCTCGCTTGCATGCCCTCTGTTCGCGTTCTGCCCCTGCTGCCCGCCGCGCTCATTTCCTCCCTGCCAGAAGAGAAGTGTGCCAGCCAACAGAAAAAGCCCGGTGAAAGTGATCATGATGTGAAAAGGAAGCGCCAACACACTGCCAAGTACGTGGGCATCGACCCAGGATGCCGTCTTCTTTCCCGGACGAAAACTGAAGAAATCAGCAAAGATTTTACGGTGTATGATGACGCCGCTGATGATGGCAATAAACATCAACATGGACGCAATACCTACTATCCATCGCCCCACACTTCGTGGGATGCCGTAGAGTTCAAAATGGAAGCGGTATAGGAAATTACCCCCCGCGGTTTCACGGGCATCTTCTATCGCTGTTCCACTCACGGGATCGATAACAGCCCGGGCACCCCGCCGACGCTGCCTTTCTTCACCTTCCGCCAGCCAGTTCACACCAAGCACAGGGCTGCGGGAGTCTGGCAGGCTGATTTGCCAACTTTCACCAAAGGGCGCGACCGACTGAAGATAACTGGTTGCCATAAGCACAGGGCTTTCAGCCCGAGCAGATATATGATGCTCCGGGGTCATCCAATGGGTAATCTCCGCTCGGAAGAAAGACAGTGTGCCAGTCAGGAATATCGCAAATAACACCCAGATAACAACCAGGCTGCTCCATGTATGGAGCCAGGTCATCGACTTGCGAAACCCACCTTTCATAATTGGCCTCCCATAAAGTACCAGAGAGTCCAGAGCGCACTATTGCTGGCAAGCGCCAGAAGTATTGCCCGACGATGAGTCGATACTGAAAAAAGAATCACCACGATCACGAGGTAGGAAACAAAGAAAACCATGCCAGTGAGCATGCGTGCATCACGCCCATCAACACCAGTCAGCATCAGTAGCAGGAGGCATATCACCATTGATAACAGGTATCCACCGACGGTGGCGGCGAGTATGCGGGCGGTCAGAAACCAAGGTTCGGAGAGAGAAAACATGGAGGCCCCTTGTCAGAGCAGATCACAAGGAGGCGGATATTAATGATAATACTTATCATCTTCAATGTGTGCATTGCGAGAATGACACTACTTTACGGGCTCGCTGTTCAGACCGATAGAAAGCAGCTGCGCAATAACCGCTCCTGAAGTTGCTCCCATATGTCCCGAGATCAGCGCACCGCGCCGGTCGAAAACCAGGGTAACGGGCAGTGCACTTTGCCCCAACCATCGCCCCATTTGGGACTGAGGGTCTAACCACAAATTATCGAACTGGTAGCCCTTACTCTCTATAAAACGAAGAACGTCCGCCCTACTCTCGCCCTGGTTGAGCATAACAAAACGCACCTGTGGGTAGGCTTGCTGGGCTTGTTCAAACACTTCCATCTCAGCCCTGCACGTCGGACACCAGGTCGCCCACAGATTCACAACCGTGACATTGGTAACATCAGATCTGAGCGGTAGAGACTTACCCGTCAGATCTTTGAAACTGTATTCCGGCCACATTTCTGGCGAGCTATGAGTAAATTTAAACAAGCTGAATCCTGCGCCCATCCATAGCAGAGCGATCGCCACCATTACGGTCAGTGGCTTGCGCCAGGCCACTTCTCTCAACAGCATATGGCCGAGACCCAGTGCTATCACAACGACAAATGCGACAGGTTCAAATCCTCGGTCACGGATATCAACAATGGCGAATGCGGGGGCTTCTACGGCAAAGTACTGATCACGGTATTGGACCACGAATACCATGCGCGAAATCACCAGTGCGATAAACACCCTTGAGATAATGCGATCAACCAGACCAGGGACGCCGGAAGGCAAAACACGATTCACAACGGCCATCAGCAATAATGCGCTCAGCCCGAGGAAAGGAATCAGAGGGAAGCTGGCACCAAAGATTGAAAGACTATTCAAACTACTACTCTACGCCGCGCATATCTGTCAGCGATGCTTGTATTGAGTCGGGCAGTACGCCCGGTCGATACCTGTCGGCCGCAATGCAAGGTGCTTGGTGGCCCGGCCACTTACTCGCTTGCGCCACATGCGGAAAGATGAGGGTTTCATCTCTCTGCGCATAAGAGTAATAACCTCTTTTTCAGGCAACCCGAAAAGTGCTTCAATTGCCTCAAAAGGTGTTCGGTCTTCCCAGGCCATCTCAATGATTCGTGATAAATCTTCTGTGGAAAAATGGGGATCTGAACCTGTCACTCGCATTACCTCTCAGCCTGCACCTGCTGATCCCTCACCCAATATTCGATGCAGAATCATATTCACATCCGAGCTCTGAAACGTCTTACGGATGTAACCAGCCACACCATACTCATCGGCGCGTTCCAGATCGCGATCGGCCTCCGATGTCGTCATTACCCAGACAGGCAGGTCCCGATAGGACCTCAGCTCATCATTGCAACGGAGCTTCTTCAGAAGCTCAAATCCCGATATGCGCGGCATATTGATATCCAGCACAATGACGGCTGACAGACTCAAACGACCTTCGCTAAGAATGTTGAGCGCCTCTTCACCATCGTTCGCAACGATGAGCTTTGGCGGATTACTGATACGCAGCAGCGCGCGGCGTATCGCCATAACGTCAACGTCGTCGTCATCGACCAGAAAAATTTCATCTATCTCAGACATCCGGTTGTCACCCTCAGAGTACTACACCACAATAGCTTACCACCGCGTAAAACTACAAGAAGCCAGCGCCTGACTCACATGAGATAAGAGTCACCTGATAAAAGAGTTCACAGGAAGAAGCTACAGGGAGTCGCCATGCCAAAGGAAACCCATTACCTCTATACAGAGCTCTCAAATAAACTGAGAGAAGATGCAGACCTGTTCGACTGGTTCGAACTGGGCGCTACGGATGGCCTCTGGTACTGGGATCTGACCGACCCGGAGCACGAATGGCTTAGCCCGCAGTTTAAAAAAGTCTTTGGTTATAAAAACGACGAAATCCCGCATACCTCCGCCTGGTGGCAAGCAAACATCTTTCCTGACGATCTGCCTGGCGTTCTGGACAATTTTGAGAAGCACAAAGCCGATCCAAACCATCCCTACGATCAGGTCGTCAGGTACCGCCACAAGGATGGTCACACCGTCTGGATACGCTGTCGCGGGCTGATCATCCGCGACGACAACAACGAACCAGCACGTATGCTTGGCGCTCATACTGATCTGACTGAGCTGATGCAGGCTCGGGAACAGCTGGTTGCCGTTGGTAAGGAACTTGAGGCCAGTCTCGAAGACGTCAGTGAAACCAACAAGGTTGTGTTAGAAACTGCTGGCATCGGCATCTGGCTCTGGGATCTGACTACCAACGGGATTGTCTGGGATGACACCATGATCGATCTCTACCAGCTGGAAAAGCGCGAGCAGCCGCTAACCTACGAAGATTGGCGACGTGCGGTCCACCCCGATGATATCGGAGACATCGAACAGCGTATGCTAGCTGCGACCCATGGCGATCGCTACTTCAAAACAGAGATTCGAGTGCCACTCCGTGATGGCAGCATGCGCTACATCAAGTCTGCCGCAGAGATCTTCTATACCGACGCTGGCGAGCCACTGCGAATGCGAGGTGCGAACTGGGACATCACGGAAGAAAAGCTGAGGGAACAGGAACTTGAGCGCTCTAACCGCGATCTCGAGCGATTCGCTTATGTCGCCTCTCACGACCTTAAAGCCCCCTTACGTGGCATTCGCCAGCTTGCATCCTGGATAGAAGAAGATCTTCCGGAGCCACCGGAAACCGTCAGAAATCATATCAACATGATGAATAAACGAGTCGCTCGCCTGGAGCACCTACTTGAGGATATCCTCGCCTACTCCCGGTCTGGCTCTGACACCCACGACCCGATTGAAGAAGTAGATTTTGACTCACTCATTCGCGAAATGTTCGACTCTCTTTGCCCTGACGATACTCTTACACTGAATATGACCGGCATCAGAGCACAGAAGGTACCGTCGCCGGTCAAACTGTCTCAGGTGCTACAGAACCTGTTAAGTAATGCAATAAAGCATAGGGGTGATAATTCAGAACATTTACTTGTAACAACCGCTGAAGAAAATGGTCGCGTCAGTATTGAGGTAATGGATCAGAACCCGCAGATACCCGAGGAGTATCGCCAGCGCATTTTTGAGATGTTTCAGACCTTACGTCCCCGGGACCAGGTCGAGGGCAGCGGCATGGGGCTGGCTATCGCAGAAAGGATCGTCAATGGCATGGGAGGATCTCTGACTTACCGACCCGCCCCTACGGACCAAGACATTACGAATATAAGATACAACAACGTATTTTCGTTTACCTGGCCCCTGGGAAATACCTGTTCATAAAGATCAGGTATCGCTCGACGTGCTCATATCCTCAATAGAAGCCTGCACTTTTCGCCGTTCGATAGCGTAATCAATACTTCTTACAAGCAGCTGTGTAGTCAATTCATCTTTATTAAGGAAATCGAAGACTCCAGGCTCAAGAAAAAATGGATCAACATCGTCTTCAGAATATCCCGACATCAATATGCATGGCGTCACCTGAATATGCTCACCCGCCCGTTCGAGGAAATCTTTGGCAGTTCCCCCCGGTAAGCGATAATCCAGCAAGCAAACATCGAACTCTGAACTGCTCGCGGCTTTAACTGCTTCGTCTATCTGACCACACACCTGTATTCTGTAACTACGCTCGCCGATATCGGTCAGCATTCTTTGAATACGGAGCTGATCGACCTCATCGTCCTCCAGTAACAAGATGGAAAGTTCATCACGGTCACTATCGATCATTAATGGAGCACCGCCATCCAGAACAACATCACGCAGCTGACTCTGAGCGCGCTCAAGAGCAGCCTCAACAAAACGTTGACGCGAAATATTCGTCAACGTCATAACAACACCGCGACTGATGCGGCCACCTGAATTTCGATAAGGAAGAATACGAACCAGAACGGCGCTATCTGAACGGGTATAAACCGCCCGTTCGATTGCCTCACCGTTCGTGCTGACTGAGGCGACATCATTGATCAGTTCATCGTACTTCAAATCATGCGAAATATGGTGCAGAGGACGACCGACATCACTATCCATCAGATGAATATATTGGTTCGCAACCGATGTGAATTTACGGATAGACAATGATTCATCAAGGAAAACAATGCCGATATTCGTCGCATTAATCACACTATCAAGATCATCATTCAATTCGGTGAGCTGAGTGATTTTTTCCTGGTATTCACTGTTAACGGTATAAAGCTCTTCGTTGACTGACTGCAGCTCTTCATTAGTGCTTTGCAGCTCTTCATTCGCGGACATCAATTCTTCGTTCGCTGACTGCAACTCTTCATTCGTGGTTTCCAACTCTTCAATGGTGACCTGCAGATGCTCCTGTTTTTTAACTAACTCAGCTTCGAGGTCCATGATGCGCTGACGCGAACTTTCCTGTGCATCGAAAGAAACACCAGTTTTCTGGACAACCCGTCCGGCATTTTCATTAACCTGAAACTGGATCACATAATTTGTTGATGCCATAGGTGATTCACGCTCCCCCGAGCGAACGATCAACACCGAGAGATTCAGGTTAAAATCGTCACCGTTATCGTTATGCAGAATAACGTCGGTATAGAAGATGTCTTCCTGGCATTTTTCGCATCGATATAATGCCGTAGATACGGCAACGGATAAGTCTTCATGAATAATGTCATTAATATTGTTACTGACTTTTCCTGCACCCATTGGGCGTACAAAACGACTAACATCACCGTAGACATGAACCGCGTCAAAAGTATCGTTAAGAACAATACAGGCTGGTACAAACTCTTTTAACAATCGGTCCTGGACCAGAGATAGCGACCCAGAAAGAGTCTTAGCTGCACGAGCAACATTATTAAAAGGCTGCATTGCAACCTGACCCGGAGATTTTCCTGGAAGAGTAATGCCCGGAGGAGAGCTACCGATAGGAACACGTTGGTTAGATATTTTCTGAAATAGTTTATTGCGATCACTGACCTGATCAAAGTGAGACTTAAGGTCGCCCATACTTTCAGAGGGACCAAGCCACAGATAACCTTTATAACGAAGTGCAAAAAACAGCGACGACAGTACGCGTTTCTGAGCCCCTTGCTGAAAGTAGATCAGTACGTTCCGACAAGTCACCAGATCAATATTTGAAAACGGAGGATCCTCAAGCATGTTATGGGTCGCAAAGATCACTGACTCACGGATACTGCGCACAATCTGGAAACCGCCGGGGCGAACTTCGAAGTATTTTTCGAGGCGATCTTCAGACACATCGAACTGAATATCTTCTGAGTAGAAGCCTGTACTGGCCTCTGCAATGGCGTTGGAATCTACATCTGTTGCGAAAATACTAACTTTGCAATCGAGCTCTTCTTTCTCAATATATTCTCTGAACAGGATTGCCAGACTGTAAGCTTCTTCGCCGGTAGAGCAGCCCGCAACCCAGATACGTAAGGATTGGTCTCGCCCCATAGCACTGGCGACCAGATCAGGGATCACCCGTCCATTGATGTAATCAAAAATCTCTTCATCACGGAAAAATCGGGTGACACCAATCAGCAGCTCTTTACTCAGAATCTGTAGCTCTTTAGGTGATTCGACCAATAGTCGATGATAAGAATTAAGACCATTAAGCTGGTTAATCCCAAGACGACGCTCAATACGTCTGGCAACGGTAGAAGCTTTATATTGCGAAAAGTTAATTGATGACTGGCGCTTCAGAAGTTTAAAAATATCCGAGTAGACCTGATTGTCTTCCTCATCTTCACTTCGCTGAGGCTGGCTACCTGAGATATAGGGGTGCTGAAAGAAGCGAACCAGATTTTCACCGATCTCTTTAGCCGGTAGAATCAGGTCAGCCAGGCCAGTATTCAATGCGCTGCGCGGCATACCATCGAATTTAGCGGAGTCTGGTTCCTGAACAATAACCAGGCCACCTTCTTCTTTCAGCGCTTTAATGCCACGCGTGCCGTCGCTCCCCGTGCCCGACAGAACTATGCCTACCGCACGATGACCATAATTCTTTGCGAGTGACTTAAAGAAGAAATCGATGGGCATCTGCGGTGGTGACTCTGGCACCGCATCCGTCAACAACAGCTTACCATCGGCGATCATCATATTCTTACGCGGTGGCATCAGATATATATGATCAGGGTAAATCTCAGTAGTGTCAGAGATCTGCTGAATAGGCATGTCAGAGTAGCGGCTCAGTAATTCAGGGACCATGCTTCTGTAGTCTGGCGACAGATGCTGCACGACGATATAGGCCACCCCTGTGTCTGAGGGTGTATTCGCAAACAGATCCTGAAGTGCCTCAAGCCCCCCGGCCGATGCGCCGATTCCGATATAATGAGTTGGGGATACAGCGTCAGGGGAGTTGCTCATCTGGGTCCATCCGGGAGGTTCAGTTAATCAGGTTCTTGCACTGGCAGCTCATCTAGAATACCTGAGATTTCAACTGGCTCAACCGGTGGCGAGAATAAAAAGCCCTGCTGCAGTACGCAGCCGTGTTCAAGCAACCATTCACTGGTGTCTTTATCTTCAACACCTTCAGCAATAATCCCCAGTTCCAGTGACTCAGCCAGGCTCAATACAGCGCGCATAATGCGCCGCTTACTTTCAAGAGCCATCAGATCCTTAACGCAGGACTGATCAATTTTGATGCAACATATCGGCATATTCTGTAGATGCATCAGTGCAGAATAGCCTGTGCCAAAATCATCAAGGTGAATACTGAACCCCTGGCGATTAAGGTTATCCAGAGCCCGTGCGGCTCTTTCAGGGTCCGCTAACAAGGCTTTCTCTTTCACTTCAAGAACAAACCAGGAAGGGTCCAGGTTGTATTTATGGGCGAGACGTATGATTTCATCGGTCAATTCGTCATTAAGAAACTGCCGTTCTGACAGGTTGATCGATATCTTCAGACCATGTTCAAGCTGAACGCGCCACTGTTGACTCTGCCTGAACACCTCTCCAAACAACCAACGTGAAAAATCAATAATCAGACCAGACTCTTCAATCTGTTTAATAAATACAGAAGGGCTGACGTCATTACCGACTTCGGTATTCCACCGGGTCAGAGCTTCGATGCCAATAATTCCACCACTACGGGCACTGAACCAGGGCTGAAAAACGATACTGAAGTCATCTTCGACACTCGCTTTCACGCTTTGCCGTAAGTTCATCATCATGTGAGCATCGCGATTCAGTTCTGACGTATAGAAGCGGTACTGATTCCGACCCGATTCTTTGGCCTTGTACAAAGCGATGTCGGCATGTTTCAGAAACTGCTTGCGATCAGTCATCTCTTCGACCACAGCGATCCCGATACTGCAGGTGACATAGACATTTTTCTCACCCAGAGCAAAGGGTTCCGCCAGCGCTTTGAGTAACTTTTCTGCAACCATTTTCACCGCAGTCTGATTACTCAGATGGGTGAGAATCACTGTGAATTCATCACCACCCACTCGCGAAATAGTATCCACTTTACGGATCTGATCCCGCAGGCGCTGCGCAACCTGAATAAGAAGCTCATCACCCGCATCATGCCCAAGGGTGTCATTAATGTGCTTAAAATTATCGAGGTCGATAAACATCAGGGCGACGGGGCCATAGCGCTCGGACTCTTCAAGCGCAGAGGTCAGGCGCGCGTGAAAGCTGGCGCGGTTTGTCAGGCCGGTTAACTGATCATGTTCTGCAATTTCGCGCAGTCGTTGTTCTTTTCGCAGGTAGTCTGTGATATCACTCTGGGTCATCAACAGGCCGTCTATGCCACCCGTTTCGTCGTAGAGCATGCAAGCGCTGACCGACGCCCAGCGAACATCGCCTAAGGGAGTCTGAAAGCGTATATCCCCCGTATAACGCCCATGGCCGGCCGCTTCTTTTCGCACACAGTCCAGAAAACGATCACAATCAAGGTGATGTATCGCATTTACCCAACCCACCCCCATAACCTCATCTGAGGTCATACCAACGAAATCACACCAGGTATCATTGGCGTAGGTGCATTCCCAGGCTCGGTTAAGTTGCAGAATTCCAACGGGTGCAAGCGTCGTCAGGGCACGTAAGCGCTGCTGAGCTTCATGGAATTCAGACGCCGATCGCATCTGCTCCGAAATATCATCAATAACGATCCCACGGCAGTCGCTCCCAAAAACCCCACACGGAAATACACGTAAATCCGCCAGTTTCTTCGATCCATTCGCCGACCGAACGGTAACACCACGGATCACCGAAAGAGCAGCCTTACTTTTCGCGCTGGCCTTTAACAAACCCGTGCCATTGACCAGACTCACGACAGAGTAATCAAAAAACTCCTCTACAGAGCGCCCGCTGACCTGATCCCGCGGGAGCTGCAAAATCTCTGATGCCGCCCGATTACAACGAATAACCTTGCCATGTCCGTCCACCAGAACTACGCCATTAAAGAGTGAATTAAACAACTTCTCCATCGACACTTCAGACGACTTGGCCACAGGTTCAGGGCATTTCTGTTTCAACGTCTGGGACCAGCTCATTCTCAATAGACAGCAGGCAGCCGTGACGAACGGTCTTAGCCGCTCTGTGACCAGATTCTCTGGATTCTCGGGAAGGTTACAGAGATACACTACTCCGTATAAATTGCGCACGTCAGCGAGCGGAATACATAAAACGTTATCAATGGGATGATCACCACTTAACATCGGGTGACCCTCAGGAAGACCATCATCGGATGCGATAAAGCGTCCACTCCGAAACTGAAATAACAACGCGTGAGGAATAGTCCGGGCGGTTGTGATGGCCGGTTCAAGTTCAAAATTGGTATCCAGGCTGCCATAGCCAGCAAGATCCCAGTGAACATCACCCCCTTCCATCGGCTGCACTTCATAGACGTAGCCAAATTCGGCTTTCAGCAAGTGCCCCAGCTCCTGCAGGCAACGAGACAAAATAGTATCAGCGCCCTGAGAGCTCAACAGCAGCTTCTCTAGGTTTGAGATGGATTGCCTCAACTGATGGTCAGTTCTACGGTTCACATTAGTCATCCCTTATAGCACTATCCCTGCTGGCCACCTTTCACTCGGTGGGGATCAAATTCCTTCTGGGTTGCTCGCACCCGGCCCATGAACTATAGACGCCCCTGACAACATGTCCAGAGAGGCCATTAAACTCCGTACAACTATCGTATAACTTATACCAAATTCCGATCAACCTAACCTGGCACTACCATGAAGTACCCGATCACCCGTAACGGCCCGCTACATCGCTCCTTAGACGAGTACATTTCGTTTCGCGAGGTACGCGAGAGGTTCGGCTTCTATGCGGTAAAAACGGGTCGATGGGTCACTGCTGAAGAACAGGGGCAAGCCGCGGTGCATTTTTACGATGCACTCTGTGACCTGATGCATATCCTAAGAGTTCCCGAGCCTGTCATTTCTCTGAGGGGCTCCATTGCGCTGCATTTCGGCACCGGAGGTCGCCCCGGCGTTGCAGCACACTACAGCCCTCAGGAACGTGCTTTTGCTCTGGCCAAAAATGCCGGGCCGGGCAGTATCGCCCACGAATGGTTTCACGCCTTCGACCATTACATTGCACAACAGGCCTTCTCAGACCTGCCGACGAACAGTTTCGCATCACCAGAATGGCTCAACCAGAAAGCCACACCAGTAGCTCACCCTCTCAACGACCTGTTATTCGCTTGCTTCCGGGCGGTCATCCTCGACCCTACCGGCGACGCCCCCAGCGATCTTTTCAGCGCCTCTGCAAAAGCCGACCGCTCATCAGGCATTCTTTACTACTCCCGCCCAGAGGAGATGACTGCCAGAGCGTTTGAAGCCTTCGTTCAGGACGCGCCCATCAAGAATAACTTTCTGGTCAAAGGCACAATAAAGTCACGTGAGGCGGAGTTGGGCTTATACCCCTCCGGCCCCCAGCGGCAGAGAATCAACCAGGCCTTCGCTTGTTATTTCTCCGCCCTTGGGCAGGCGCTTTCTCCGCGTTCAGATCAAAAGCGCTGACGGAAGCCAACACTGTAAAAGTTCACCTCTTCCGAGAATGCTGTGAACATTAACTCCACGAACCCCTCTCGCCCAAGAGGGTAATCGGCCCCCAGGCTCCAGGCCGGCATCGTGGCAGATTCTTTATCAATATTGAGGCCTTTGTACCCTTCGTATTTCATTCGGTTCATTCCCACCTTTACCTGAGGACGGAAGCCAGCGTACTGAATCGCCTCTGGACGATAACCGACGAACACCGCCTGGCTCTGATAACTGACCCAGCCAGTACCAACACCCGCATCACCCAGTTCGGTATAAGCAACTTCAGCACTCAACTCGCTGTTCAGGTGATAACCGGCGTTGAGCTGAAACCCGAGGCCTTCGCGGTCGGTCAGGTCAAGATCAGGACCAACGATGTTCGTATCGTATTTACTCAGACCCACCGCAGTACCGATACTCCAATGGCTGTTGTCCGGCTCTGCTTTGGCAACCTGAGCAGCCAGCAGTAGAGGCAGAGTAGCAGCCAGTACTGGGCGACGACGCACAGCTACCAGCACTAAGCCCAGCGCAAACAAGGTGGCCAGACCAGCACTGCCGACACCAGTCGATACTTCAACGTCGTTATCAGAATTCACTGAAGCATCAACATCGTCATCCACCCCATCACCGTCGGCATCATTGTTGCCCGGTGCCTGACCATTACCTGGTCCCGGATCAACCGGCAACGAGATATCATCATCGATACTGTCGTGAATACCGTCGTTGTCTGCGTCGTCATCAAGATAATCGACCAGCCCGTCGCCATCGAGGTCGGGTAGTTCACGATCATCACGCACACCATTGTTGTTGGTGTCGGTACCATAGGTCACGCCATTGATTTCGGCATCAAAGCCGTCATCAATACCGTCACCGTCGGCATCTTCGCCAGTGAAGAATTGCGCAAGCTCAGCGTTTTCTTCGATGTCTGAGATATTGTCGTTGTCATCATCCGGATCAAGGTGATTCGGGATACCATCGCCATCGAAGTCTTTGGCAGAGCCAAAGGCGCCGATCGCGTTATCAACAACATCCATTAAGCCATCGAGATCAACATCCGTTGTGCTATCGAGCTGACCATCACCGTCCTGATCCAGTGCCGCGATCATGGTTGCTGTGAAAACGGCAGACTGGCTGATATCACGGTCTGTACCATTACTCAGTAGTTGCAGGACGTCTGCACGGCCATCGCTGTCTGTATCCGGCAGATCATTGGCATCCTCAATAAGGGCAGTGCCATCATCGACCAGGGCATCGTCATTGCTGTCGTTCAGGCCGGCTTCTATGACATCCGGCACACTGTCGTTGTCCGAATCGATATCCAGAGAGTTGATCAGGCCATCACCGTCGGTGTCGACTTCGGCAGTTTTGGCTGCGAGAACCGAGGCCGCTCCGGAAACCGCACCTGGAGCTACTGGTGTACTTGTCGTATCAGCCGCGAAGTAATCCACCAGCTCTTCCAGAGTATCCAGCTCGTCGATCACACCATCCAGGTTGGCATCGCTGAAGTCTCCTGACTCTGGATAGCCATCGCCGTCCCGATCAAAGTCGAAGAGATTTACAATGCCGTCGGCATCATCGTCATCCATTTCCACCAGAGCATCGATTTCAAGGTTATCGCGAATACCGTCATTATCGGCATCGACATCGTCGCGATCATCGATGCCGTCACGGTCGGTGTCCTTAAGGCCATCGTCTTCAACCAGATTCGGCAGGCCGTCTTCGTCATCGTCCTGACCTTCCATAATGGTATCGACCAACGCTTCCAGTTCGCTGAGTTCATCAATATCGGTCATCGTTACCTGCTGACTGACGGCACGATTCAGAATCGACATAATGCGGTTCAGTTCGTCATCCGTCGGGCCACTCAGACCAACATTACGGTAGTCATCAAACGACGCTGGCGTCGACGGAGAGCCAACACTGTCGCCGATGTTGTTCCAGGCGTTCTGCTCGATGCTGATAATCACACCGGTCAGAGCAGATGTGACATTTTCGGCATAGCCTGCGTCATCGGTATATACAGCGTTAACGCTTAACTGATTCCCCACATCGCTGGCTTGCAGTGTGTAGGTTTCGGCATTGCCAACACTGTTTCCGTCAGACACCCAGTCGTAGGTAACGGCTCCACTGACGCCATCGCTGTCTGAGAGCTGAGCGGCCAGAGTCTGGCCTTCAATCTCATCACCGCTAATCGCAATCGTCGGTACGTTATTAGTATCGACAGAGACAGACGCGGAGGCTTCGTTGCCATTGGTCGCAGCGTCTTCTGCCACATCTGCAGCGATACTCAGGTTCACCGGAGAACCGACTACATTTGGGGTGACTTTCGCAGTATAGGTCGTGCCAGAACCGGCAAACTCACTCAGGCTACCGCCTGCTATCGTGATGTCCCCCGCCACAAAATCAGACACTGCCTCGCTGAAGGTCACCGTAATATCGAATGGGTCAGGTGACGCCGTCGGTGCAGTAATACTGACGGTTGGCTTTGTAGTATCGACCGTAAAGGCGGCAGACGTGGCCGGAGCTGAACTGGCGTTGCCCGCACTATCCTCGGCGCTACCGGAGGCGATATCAATAGCAAGAGTACCGTCGCCACTGAAGTCGCTCAGAGTAACGGTTCTCGACGCTGGTCCACTTCCTGTCACGGTAATTGTTCCGGCGGCCGCATCTCCCGTGGACGTCAGGGCGATGTCATCCGCACTCAGACTGATACTGTCAGCATTGGTGTACTGAACCACGTAGGTGATGGCGGTATTCGATGTCAGTGTCGCCGATGGCGCCTGAATGTTCACCGCAGGAGCCGTGTTATCGACGGTGTAGGTTTCATCCGTCGCAGGCTCAGTCGCTGGCAGTGCATTGCCCGCTAAATCAGTGATCCCCGACGCTGCAGCGAGGTTAAGCCCAACCGTTCCATCGAGTGCTGCAAGATCACCACCGCTGGCGGTTACCTGATACAAGCTGTCGGAGATCTGTGCAACAGCAATCGCTGCAGTTGTACCGGCGAGTGAGAAGTCATCTGCTCCAACACCGGAGACTGCTTCACTGAGCTGTACCCGCCAGGTCAGAGAGTCACTGGCGGTGGTTTCGGCCAGCGGGTTATAGCGACTGATCGATTGCACTACCGGTGCCGTGGTGTCCACACGATTAGCTGACGTATCAGGCACGCTCGTGATCGTCAGATCCAGCGCGTTGCCTGCGGCATCAGTCATATTTCCGCCGTTGAGGCTGATCGCTCCGATAGCAAAACCGTCGCTGTCGTTATCTCCCGGCTGTACCGTGTAACTGAAGGCGATACGGTCAGAGCCAGTACCAGCGCTGTACACCGCAGCAACGGTTGAGCCACCGATGTCCAGAGCAATGGAAGGCGCTCCGGAGACAGTTACTGCTTCGCCGGCAACCGCGGTGATGGTGATAGTTTCGCCCGCCATCGCATAACTCGGCGCCGTCACTTCAAGTGCTGTAATTGAAGGCGGTATGGCATCGACTGTCATAGCTGAGGTGTCAGCCGTTGGCAGGCCGCTCAGATCGGCAAGAGTCCCCGCCGCATCGGAGATAACACCACCATTGGCTTCAATGCCCGTAACACTGAGGCCATCGGCATCGAGATCGCCGGCCAGAGCGGTATAAGTAAAGGTCATATTGGCTGCGACAGGCGCTGACGCCATTGCGTAGCGCGTGACGCCACCGACATCAAGCACCAGACGCGGGGTTCCGCCGGCGCTGTTGAGACTCACACTTTCACTGAAGGTCAGTACAAAGGTGTGTGAATCTCCCTCGGTGATCACGCCTGAGGAGGTCGCTGTCAGGGCTGTCATCGTCGGTGCCACTGCATCGGCCAGTACAGCGGATGTGTCCGCAACGCCATTCAGCGTGGTAACTATTGCATTACCTGCAGAATCCAGCGCATTGGCACCTTTCAGATTCAGACCCACCACAGAAATACCATCGGTATCCAGATCGCCGATCACCAGGGTGTAACTGAACGTCAGGCTGGCAGTGCCGCTACCTGCGGTCAGTGCCGCTTCACGCGTGACCCCGCCGATATCGAGAGTCAGAGCTGGCGTTCCGGCTGATACGTTGACCGCTTCTGAAACAGTCATCGTAAAGTTCAGCGTGTCATCAGCTACGTAAGTTCCTGCCGTTGGTGCGGAGACCGACTGAACCTCTGGCGCGATAGCATCGACCAGTACTGCAGAAGTATCAGCAACATTATTCAACGTCAGGTTAAGTGTATTGCCTGACGCATCGGTCAGTGCACCACCGTTGAGGGCCAGTGCCCCGACGCTGACACCGTCCGTATCAGAATCGCCATTCTGCACTGTGTAGCTGAAGGTCATCGCATTTCCACTGACGCTGCTCAGACCTGCCGAGCGCGTAACAGAACCCACTGAGAGCTCCAGTGATGGCACACCACTTGCGGTGTTTGCCGTGATCGGTTCGTCGGTATTCACAGTAAATTCAAGCGTCGTGCCTGAAACATAAGTGCCGTCCGCAGGCACCGCAACAGCAGTGACCACAGGCGCCAGGCTATCCACCAGCACGTCCGTCGTTGGAGCAACCGCGTTCAATGTCAGATTCAGAGGGTTGCCAGCCGCATCAACGAGCGAGCCACCCGCAAGATTGAGCGTTTCCACACTAATGCCATCTGTATCAAGCAAGCCCACAGGTATGGTTGCGCTGAAGGTCAGAGCAGAGGTGCCGTCACCGCCTGAGTAAACCGCATTGAGCGCAGTGGAGCCCACAGTCAGCGCCAGTTCAGGCGTCCCTGAAACCGTCACGTCTTCGTTGGTGTTTACCGTAAAGGTGAGTGTATCCCCCTCGCCATAAGTGTCATCTGCCGGAACAGACACACTGCTGATCTCCGGAGCCAACGCGTCCACAGTGACTGCAGAGGTGTCTGGCGCCATGAAACTGAGATTCGCCGGGTTGCTGGCGCCGTCTCTGATACTTGCACCGTTCAGATTCAGCGATCCGATGGCAATACCATCAGAATCGTTATCGCCCGTCTGGACTGTGTATACGAATACAGCAGTGCTGCCCGAACTCTCCGCCGCCACATAGGCTGCATTGCGTGAAGTACTGCCGATCGTCAGAGAAATCGCTGGGGTACCACCAGCAGTATTGATCAACAGGTCTTCACTGAACGTCAGGCTGACTCGCAGCTCATCACCTGTGGAGTAAGACCCGTCCGCCGGAGCCTGCACGGTTGTCACGGTCGGAGCTACCGCGTCGACAATAACGCCAGACGTATCAGCAACGCCATTGAGCGTTGTCACCAATGAGTTACCTGAACCGTCGACGGCTGAAGCACCCTTGAGATTAATACCGGAAACAGTAATACCATCAGTATCCAGATCACCTGTGTCGACGGTATAGCTGAATGTCAGGTCTGATGAACCACTGCCAGAGACAAGTGCGGCTTCACGCGCTACTCCTCCAATCATAAGGCTCAGCACTGGCGTTCCGCCCGATACCGTCACTGCCTCAGACAGGCTGACCGTAAAGTTCAATACATCATCTTCAATATAGCTGGCAGCGGCCGGCGAACTGACCGATTGCACTTCCGGCCCGGCCGCATCAACAAGCACGCCACTGCTATCAACCGCACCCACTCCCAGAGCCAGATCATTTCCAGCGGCGTCCTGCAGGGTCGCACCGTTAGCCACAACAGTGCTAACGGAGATGCCGTCACTATCCAGATCACCTGCAGTGACGGTATAAGTAAAGGTCATATCTGTGCCCGAAGCACTAACCATTGATGCCTGCCGGACGGTTGAGCCAATGACCAGTTCAAGAGAAGGCGTACCGCCCGAAATGGTCAGCGCTTCCGATGCCGTGACCGTAAAGGTCAATACATCACCCACAGTGTACGTATCCGCCGCCGGCACAGAGACACTGCTGACAACGGGCGCCAGACTATCGACAAGAATGCCGAACATCGGGTCACGGCCGTTCAGCGCCAGTTGCATCGCATTGCCTGCGGCATCCGTCATGGTACCGCCGTCCAACACCAGCTGGAGCACTTCAACACCATCGGTATCCAGCAGACCTGGACCGATAACTGCGTTGAATACCAACGACTGTGTACCAGAACCACTGCTGTAGGTCGCTTTGACGGTCGAATGACCAACCTCCAGGTTAATTGCCGGACTGCCGGTCACATTAACGACCTCGTTGGTGTTCACTGTGAAGGTCAGCGTGTCGCCAAGGCCATAGGTGCCATAGGCGGGAACATCGACGGTGGTGACCATTGGAGGCGTCAGATCAGACGTCACAACGAAGGTGCCCAGAGCCAATGTACTGGCATTACCCTTGGTGTCTTCCACTATCAAGGTACAGTCACTGTAGGTGCCGTCAGCCAATGGCGTGGTATTGTCGGTCTGCGTCAGGCGTACAGTGTAAGTTCCGGGCGTTTTCAGCCCGGCATCCGCCACGCCACACGAACCGCCCCCCGACAGGTAGCCGGCTTCGTTCGAGGAGTAGGTGACTTCCGGACTGTGATCAGTGGTCGGTGATGTAACTGGGGTGACCAGAGTGAGTTCCGGAGCCAGAGTATCAATACTCAAAGTCACAGTAACAGGTGCCGAGCTATCTACCCCACCATTAGCGGTACCACCGCTATCGGTCACAGTGACGGAGTAGTAAGCGTAGCCTTCCGCATCTGCTGCGGGAGTAAAGTGAAGTTCTCCCGCCGGCGTAATGGATACACCAGACACGACATTATTCGCATCAAGTGTCTCTACCGCCGAATAGGTAAACGTCTGGCCAGCTTCATCAGAACCGCCTCCCGGCTGCGCTGTCGCATACCCCGGAATGGACCGCTGTGAGCCTCCTGTGCCACTGACACGCTGCGTCGACGGAACAATCAGCGTTGGTGCATCGTTCACTGGAGTAATAGTGACATTCACAGCACGACTGTCGGTCGCAGATCCGTCATTGACGGTAACGGTAAAGGTATCACTGCCTGTGGCATTGGCGTTCGGTGTGTATGTGACCGACGTAGGTGAAGCACCGGTCGTCGGCGCCGACACTGACCCCGTTGCGCTGGCGGTGCCTTTTGTTGCCCCGCTCGCTGACCAACTCAGCGTACCTGTTGCACCGGTTGCCGCAGCGAAATCCGCAGCGCTGAGTGCGGTAAGCCCGGCATCCTCAAGAATGCTCAGCGGCACTGCGCTGTCACCGCCAGTCATTTCCAGTGGATCTGGCGCTACACCCGTGTCGATAAAGAAAGTGTCACTCCGGGAATTACCATTGCCATCGGTAGCCGTTACGGTAATGGTCGCGCCACCTCCACCGACCACATTACTGATAGTAATACGATAATCATCGGAAGCACCCGTACCAATTCGCGCTACCGATATATCCTCAGCACGAACCGCTGCCTCATTACTGGATGCAACTGAAAAACCGACAGAAGACTGGTTTTTATCAACGACTTCAAAAAGCTGAGAGCCAGAGTTACCAGGGAGTATCGTCATGTCCTCCAGCTTCTCGTGCTCAGGGCGGAATTTGAAAAACGGGGGTTGAGTGTCCTGACCAGGATTCCAGTTGGCATTGTAAATACTGGTACAAAAAAACGAAGTAGTAATAGGGAAACCGGTTGAGAAGTAATACGGTGCTCCACTTTTCGTGCAGCTAAGAAAATCCTTTCTGCCGGTCAGATCATCCAGGTCGCCACTTTCATATCCGACCCTTTCATCGCCAACCGATAACAAATCATTGCTGGCCAGAAAAGCGAGCGCGTCCTGATCAACCGTTCGAGAAACAGCCCGCGCATTTGCACCGCCCCCAAACGCGGAGAATGCTCCTGCCGCCTCTGGACGATGGTGTTGCTCAACCTGAGAAACAACAGCGCGCTTATTAAGGCCATTCCGACTCACACTGGCTAAACGCGAAGATGCATTGGCCATTGATGCAGAAAAAGGCGCAGAGAAAGGCACAGCCATGGCAATCACAGGCGCGATAGCTTTCAATGGCGCCGACGTTCCTGGTCGTTTCTTATTGGGATTGTTATCCATAATAAATCCTTCAGGTTGGGAGGCCTGGGTGAGAAAAGTGGTTCCGCATTCTCGGGTGATCAGGCTCGATCACTTCCGGAAAGCTGGTGTTATATAAGATGGCGATGTCGTATATCTGATCAACATTGCCCTGAAATTTAATGGTGCCGATCACTTCGTGCGTATCGAGGTTAAACAGCCAGATACCTGAGCAGGTTTTCTCGGAGTCTTCGGTCACCAGACCGGGGCTGGTCACATCACTCTGACGCTTGCGGGATAGGCCGACAAACATAATGCTGCCGTAAATATCGATCCCCCGGGTAAAGCCCGGCAATTCTGCAATCACTTCCATTTCACCCGTGTCAGGGTGATAGCAATTGAGATGACCCAGACCCGAATGACAGAAATAAACCCGGCCATTGTGCCAACGCGGTGAGTGAGGCATTGCCAGTCCACTGACCACCACTTCATTGCGTTTTACGTCAATCAGCGTGCCCGTATGCTTGTCGCTGTCACGCCACTGTTTGCGGTCTTCGTATTGGGAGAAGGTGGTGACATACGCAGGTTCACCATCGCGGAGCGTCATGCCATTTAAGTGGCAACGGTCTTCTGGCGTCAGCGTTTCAATAAAGGGGGGCTTCCACTGAGGCACAAAACTGTAGGAAGGATCGATAGTACAGAGACATGAAAAACTTGAATTAACCGCCCACAAACCACTGCTTCCCCATTCGATGTCATGGATATTAATCATGCCGGTGTAGTGAGTTGAACGGGTAATAAAACAAGCATCGACGCGTGCGTCGACCGGTTTCAGTTTTTCAACATAGATCTTATTCGCCAGCCGCTTTTCGGCGTCGGCCTGTTTCTCTTCGTCGTTTTTATGGGCTCGGGGCGCAGTGATGTCCTGAGCAATATCCGGCAGGGGTTTCTTAATCTGCTCAAGCAGGCCGTCTTCTCGCTGGAATTGAATAATCTGAGTAAAGGTACCGAGTATTAGCCCCTGATCGGTTGCCGTCAGGCCCATTGGTCGGGGGAATTCTTTAAAGTTGATTTCCAGGCTTTCTCCGTCTGTACGAACCAGCATCAGACGACCGGCCTGATAGGAAGTAAACGCCAGAGAGATATTCAGATGCTTAAGGATCGCGGGGATATTTCCCGAATACGTAAACGAGAAATCAGTCGCGCTCTGCGCAGTGTCCTTCTGTGCAGAATCTTCCTGCGGCTTCTGCGTTTGGGGCGTATCAGTCATGATTCTGGCCCCTGCAGACTGGACTGATATTGAGACAAGCGTTGGAGCAGTCGCGCAACCAACTGATCAAGAGTAAGCGACGGGTCTTGTGAGAGAAGCAGGGCAAAATAGCCACTGACCACAGCCGCAGACAAGGAAGTGCCACTGAAACGTCCATAGCCGCCCGGCACCACTGCAGGTGCGGTCTTGCCATAAACGTATGCATCCACTGACTGTCCATAGTTGCTGAACCTCGTCCTTTGTCCCTGTCCGTTGCCTGCGCCGATAACCACAGCGACCTGCAACTGGGATTCCGAGTCATCCCCAGTCAGTTCCACGCCACTGTTTCCGGCGGAAAATACCACAGCAGAGCCTTTTCCTCTGCGGCCATTTTGCGCCAAGTCTGCAACAATATCAGCGACAGGCTCCAATAACCATTGAGAGCGCCAGCTAGCGTTAACAATGTCAGCTTGAGACAGTTTAGAGAGGTAGAAACTGAGGATCGTATGACTCGTCCAGGTATCCGGCTGACGGATAGCTATCAGGTTCGCCTGCGGCGCGATTCCGTCAATGCCGACGCCATTATGAGCAGCGAATATCGTGCCCGCGACTCTGGTTCCATGCGAGTCATCCCCTCCCCCTGGGCTTACATCCTGTGAACGGCTGGCCGTGTCGTAACTGAAAATCACCTGAGTGTGCGTGAGCTCCTCATGCTCCAGATCAAAACCATCATCAATAACGGCAACGCGCACCCCTCGCCCTTGAGGAGTCGCCGGCCACAACTCAGGTATACCGAGCTGAGTGAGATAGGCGGGAGGAGTCGGCGCCGGGACGTCTGTTGCATGCTTCTCCCGCAGTTGCAGGATATCTGGCTGCACCAGACTGATGCCCTGAACCTTAGACAACGAACGGATCACTCCGGGAAGGCGGTCTTTTATTCCGACATTAACGGAGTAGTAGACGGCGTCGTCCATGAGGTAAAGCTCACTGACAGCCTCGATACGCGAATCAAGCGCCTGCAGGGATTCGCGAGTAAAGCCATTTGCCCGAACAATCAGGCGATCAGACAAACTTACCTGCAAATCTTTGCCACTGACCCGGTACACGCCTGCCTGGGAGTCATTGGCGGAAGGCACTAAGCACCAGACCTTACCGAGATTCGGGAATGGCAATTCGCACCCCATTGAAGGGGACGAAAATATAACGAGCAACAACAGTAAACTACGCATTATTTCTCTAACCAATCAAACTGAAAGAGGGGCCTCCCTGCCCCTCACTCGTACACACATCACTTATCGCGATTAAGCCTCGCCGTTAATCCTTACCGTTAACTCTGGCGATTAACTGCGACTTGGGTAGAGCCCCACCAGCGCGATACAAAAATTCATGCCCATCAAAGGCTGACGGTTTTCGTGCGCCTGGCTCCCCCCCATCGAACCGATGGCCTCGGTTGCCATCACTGTATTTTTCGTCGATGCGGTGTTCAGGTACACGATATTGTCGCCAGTCGACGGTCTGTCTATCGCCATCATTCTGGTATTCGATGGTGACGCCTCTGTACCCACTGTCTGAGCCCCGTAGACGACGTGCTTATGGTTGGGAAGTTCGGCCTCTGTGAGCGTGACTTCATTAACGCCGGTTGTTTCTCCCAGGCGACGCGCCGTCAGACCAGGACCTCGCCCCGGATGCATCGGCGCACGGCCCTGCAGGTCCGGCAAGGCAAGTGTCGTACGACCGTCACCACCATAGGTTGTACCCAGAATTGAGAACAATGCCGTATTCTGAGCAATGGGTAGTAACTGCCCCTGACAGAAGGCCCAGCCACGAGGGGCAAAGTTGCAGCCAAAAATACGGATTTCTCCGATAAATGGTTCAGACATAATAAAACTCCTTTTCAGTGCCGCGAGGGATAAATACCGACCAGGGCCATAATGTAATTAATGCACAGTGACGGCATCATATTCTCATGCGCTTGTGAGCCACCCGTCGCACTGACTGCATCGCTACTGAGGCTTTTGATTTTGTCGACTGATGGCACCTCAACGTAAGGAAGGTCACCATCATTATGAGACGCTACAACATCACTTGCCGGGTTGTTGCTATCAGCGATATTGGCCGACCCCAGATATTCGTGATTGTGACTGGGAATCTGATTGATGGTCAGGTTCACCTTCTCACTGCCGTAACGCGCACCCAGGCGGCGCGGGCTTAACCCCGGCCCTTGCCCCTGGTGTACAGGCAAGCGACCGCGCATATCCGGTAAAGCGAATGTAGTGCGGCCATCACCGCCATAAATCGTCCCGATCAATGAAAACAGCGCATCATTCTGGCTGACAGCCAGCAGCTGACCATCACAGAAAGCCCAGCCACGCGGAGCGAAATTTCCGGCGAACATACGAATCTCGCCAACAAATGGTTCTGACATAACTGGCTCCTTAATTACGCGATGGGAAAAGGCCCTGCATCGCAATGCAGAAATTAACGACGAGGGATGGCTGTTCGTTATTGTGCGACATAGAACCACCAATATAAGACACCGATTGCGATGCGAACGAGACCAGGTTCTGAGGCTCTGCATAGTAATCCGTTGGTGAACCATCATCGACTGCGGACGCTAATATATTGCCATCAAAGGACTTGGTCGTGCCGCCTTCTGTCGTCGCATTCAATGGATGTCGGTGTGCTGGCATATTGGCACCCGTGAGGGTCACGGTTTCTACCCCCTCACCTTGACCCTGGCGCAAGCTTGCATCCATCCCCACTGGTGTCCGGCTACGGAGGTCAGGCAGTGCAAATGACGTACGCCCATCGCCTCCGTAAGTCGTACCCAGCAATGAATACAAAGACTGATTTTGATTAATAGGTAAAATCTGGCCATCGCATTCGGCCCAGCCACGCGGCGGCCAGCCGAATCCGAACATGCGGATTTCACTCAAAAAAGGTTCTGCCATTCTGATCTCCCTCTGTTTACTTTATTCGTGGTTTTACCCACACTTTCTTCCTAAGAATGATCCTGGTAATCAAGGAACTACCAATGACCAACCGAGCCTGGGAAAGCCGCATCACACTCCGTTCTGTCCGCGACAGTGATTATTCGTTTATGGAGTCGTTGTACCGCACCACCCGCGAAGCGGAACTGGCGATGACGCCCTTTAACGAACAACAAAAAAACCTTTTTATTCAGCAGCAGTTTTCGGCACAGACACAGCACTACCACAGTCATTACTGCAGCGATCATTTCTGTATTATTGAAATTGATGGTCGACCTTCCGGTCGTTTCTTTATTGATTACTGGAGCAATGAAATCCGCATTGTTGATATTGCCATCCTTCCAGAACACCAGGACTCTGGCGCAGGCAGCTACCTGCTGCAGAACATAATCGAAGAAGGTAATGAGAAAGGCCTGCCGGTGAGAATTCACGTTGAGCAGAATAATCCGGCGAAAAAACTCTATGAGCGCCTGGGCTTCAAGGAGGTCAGCCGCTTTAATGAGGTCTATGTTCTGATGGAGACGACGCCCGAATTGATGTCTGTCTGATCTGCATCCATGCATAGATGATTCCTAACGCTTCCTGCTGATCACTGCCTGATACTCGGTCGGGCCGTGCGCAGTAATAAAGAGTTCGCCACTGCCAATCGCCTCGTGCGTGAGCCGATACATACCCTGCGGTACCCGAAAATCATCCTGCCCCTCAAGCGAGACCGCAAACGCTTCCCAGTCATCACCATCCAGCGCAGTACGCTCAACCTCTGAGATGGTCAGGCGCACGGAATTGTCAGCCTGGTCCGATAAAGTCACTTGCTGGCCGAGCAGAGATTCCATTGAGTCGTATGTGATTGCTTCCATAAATACGTCCTGTAAAACACAACACAGGTATCAGACGCACTACGACTGAGAGTGTCAATGGACGACAGATGACGATTGTCCACTGCGATGCGATATCCACCACGACACAAAGCCCTGTTACGCCACAATCATGCATATGTCTCATACGAACTAAGCATATCCGCTTGGATGTCACCCTGACCGGATCACTCGGTGAAACGAACATGTGCACCGGCCAACAATTGTCCGTAGTGCATGGAAGGCGTACACTGATCCCAGATTTACGCCGAAGCCCGGCAACCTTCATCCCATATGGATATGGTTGACGGGCCGCGACCCGGACTGAGGAATCCGCCTCAGCTCTGCAGGTTCGCCGGGTTCGTTGGGAAACTGACGGGCCTCCCGCGCTTGGAAAGGTGTACCCATGACATTGCAGGACCATCACGGTCGGCGCTTTAACTATCTGCGCCTGTCGGTGACGGACGTGTGCAATTTCAGCTGCAATTACTGTTTGCCAGACGGCTACCAGTGCAGCGATAGCACGCCCCCGTTGTCGGTGGATGAGATACGTCGCGTCGTGACCGCATTCGCCCGCCAGGGCACCCGGAAGATCCGCATTACCGGCGGAGAACCCTCCGTGCGCCGCGATCTCCCAGAGATTATCCGCACAGTCGCAGCCGTGCCGGGTATCGACGACATCGCACTGACCACCAATGGCTGGAAGTTACCCACCTTCCTTCCCGGCTGGATTGATGCTGGCCTGACACGCCTTAATGTCAGTATCGATAGTCTCGACCCACGGCAGTTCAAAGCCATTACGGGTCACGACCGCCTTCAGGATCTGCTCGATGGACTGGCGATGGCTCATGAGAGGGGGTTCGACGACATCAAAGTAAACGCCGTACTGATGCGTGGCCACAATGCCGACCAGCTACCGCACTTTCTGAACTGGATCCGGACGACCCCTGTGTCACTGCGCTTTATCGAATTGATGCAGACCAGCGACAATCAGGAGTTCTTCGAAGAGAACCATATCAGCGGTGACAGCATCAAAGCTCAACTGCTCGATTCTGGCTGGCAGGCGGCACTTCGTAAGTCCACCGATGGCCCCGCTCAGGAGTTCTGGCACCCGGACTACGCCGGGCGCATCGGATTGATCATGCCCTACAGCAAAGACTTCTGCTCCAGCTGCAACCGACTCAGGGTGTCAGCGAACGGACAGCTTCATCTATGTCTCTTTGGTGACAAGGGCTACGACTTCCGTCACCTGCTCGGCAGGGACGAGCAGATCACCGACGTCATCGCATTCCTTCAGGACAGCCTGAACGAGAAGAAAGCGACACATGCCTTGCACGATGGTGATACCGGAGTGCGAACGCACTTCGCGGGCATTGGTGGCTAAGTTGGTGGCTGAATTGCCAGTTAAGCTGAGGGCCCACTAATGAAACAAACAGCAACTGCAGCCAGCGAGCAGATTACCGCCGTTATCCTTGCAGGTGGAAAGTCAGAGCGGATGGGACGCGACAAAGCGCAGCTGATTCGGCCTGACGGCCGCTCGCAGCTGTCATTTACCGCCGATTGCCTGAGAGAAGCTGGCATCGAAGATATTTTAGTCAGTGGTGCCGGTTTAAACGGACTGAAAAGCATCAAGGATATTTACCCTGAAAAAGGACCTTTGGCAGGCATTCACTCAGCCCTTGCTCATTGCAAGCCAGACACAGACTCCCTGATCGTTGTTCCGTGCGACATGCCCCTGCTGAAATGCGATGTATTCTCCAGCCTGCTGAAGAGTAGTCAATCGACTGCATTTGACCAGAGCTTTTTCCCACTGATCATTCGCAATCTGGAACAAGCAAAAGAAGTCGCTGAAAATATTTTATCGAGTGACCAGAATCCTTCAGTCCGTTCTTTTCTGAAAAATATGAAATGCGATTTTATATCTTCAAAAAATACAGTCCAACTCAAGAGCTGCAATACACCAGAATCCTGGAATGATGCATGCAATTTACTAAATAATTATAGGAATTAAACGATGGTAAAAATGTTCAACGATGATTTTATGCGTCTTAATATTTCTGTGCTCACAGTGTCTGATTCACGAACAGAAGAAAATGATACAAGCGGTGATTTTTTAGTCGATTCAATCAAGAGTTCAGGGCACAACTCTGTTGAGAAAAAAATCGTTGTCGATAATATTTATAAAATTCGCGAATCGCTTTCTACATGGATCGCCGATGACCGGACACAAGTCATTATCGTCACGGGAGGTACAGGCTTCACCGAGCGGGATTCGACACCCGAAGCCGCAGAACCTCTCTTCGATAAAAAGATCGACGGATTTGGAGAACTGTTCCGCCAGCTTTCCTACGAAACCATCGGCACCTCGACCATTCAGAGCCGGGCAACGGCCGGTTTAGCCAATGACACTCTGATCTTCTGCGTGCCAGGCTCAACGAACGCCTGCCGTCAGGCCTGGGAGCAGATCATTTGCCAGCAACTCGATAGCCGCCACAAGCCGTGCAACTTCGCCATGCGCCTGAAAAAGGTAACCCAATGATGACTGAGTTCTCCCACGTCAACGCCCGTGGAGAGGCCTCTATGGTCGATGTATCGGGCAAAGAACCCACCGTTCGCGAAGCCAGAGCAGAGGGCTATGTCACCATGCAGCCGGCCACATTGCAGGCTATCGTCGAGGGTAATCATCACAAAGGCGACGTGTTTGGCGTAGCGCGTATCGCAGGCATTCAAGCGGCAAAGCAGACCAGTCAGCTTATCCCGTTATGCCACCCATTGATGCTGAGCAAAGTGGCGGTGGATTTTGACGTAGAGCCAGATAACTCGCGAATACGGGTCCATAGTCTTTGTCGGCTAACAGGGCAGACCGGCGTTGAAATGGAAGCGCTCACTGCGGTTTCAGTTGCAACATTGACCCTATTTGATATGTGTAAAGCCGTCGACCCCGGAATGATCATCGAAGGCATAAAAGTACTTGAAAAATCAGGCGGAAAGACCGGTCACTGGGAGAGATCCTGATGATACGTATATATTTTTTTGCAAAAATTAAAGAAGAACTTTCTCTTGATTTTTTTGATCTGGATATAAAAACACCCTGCAGCGTTTCTGAAATCAGAAATTCATTGATTTCTGAATTTAACAGTCACAAATATTTGTTCAGCATCGACTATTCGATATGCGCAGTAAATCAGGAATTATCTGATGATAAAAAATGTGTAGAGAGTAATGATGAAGTTGCTTTTTTCCCTCCAGTCACAGGAGGCTAGAATGAGCAACAAGACACCTACTGAAAACATTAAAATATCCATTCAGAAAAGTGATTTTTCGATAGAAAAAGAAAATAATTTTTTGAGCAATCAAGCCCCAGAAACCGGGGCTGTCGTCACCTTTACCGGGCGTGTCCGCGAGTTCAGTGAGCAACCTGATGTCACCGGGCTCTTTTTAGAGCACTACCCCGGCATGACAGAGAAATCATTAAAACGCATCATAGAACAAGCCCAGCAGCGCTGGGACATTCAACGTATCAGTGTCATCCACCGAATCGGCTCACTGGCCGTTGAAGATCAGATTGTGTTTGTTGGTGTCAGCAGTGCGCACAGAGAAGCTGCTTTCGAAGCTGCCCGTTACATCATGGATTACCTGAAGACTGAAGCGCCTTTCTGGAAAAAAGAAATCACCCGATCTGGTGAGCACTGGGTTGAGGCAAGAGAAAAAGATCAGACAGCCCGGGCGCGCTGGAGCGCCCCGGACTGAAACCAAACATCGGATCAGTCCTGCAGACGCAGGTTACGCGTTGCACCTTCTAATCGGTCAGCGTTGGTTTCATTACCCAGTTTAATCATCAGGCGCAGATCGTTCGGCGAATCAGCATGGGCGATCGCGTCTTCATAGGTAATCTCACTCTGCTCGTAGAGTGCGTACAGCGCCTGGTCAAAGGTCTGCATACCCAATTCTGTCGAGCGTGCCATCAGGCTCTTCAGCTCGTGCACATCGCCTTTACGGATCAGGTCCGACACCAGGGGTGTATTCAGTAAGACCTCGACAACAGCACGACGACCACGACCATCAGGCGTCGGGATTAACTGCTGCGCCACGATCGCTTTCAGGTTCAGAGAGAGGTCCATCCAGATCTGAGAATGTCTCTCCGGTGGGAAAAAGTGAATGATACGATCAAGCGCCTGGTTAGCGTTATTACTGTGCAGAGTGGCAAGACACAGGTGGCCTGTTTCAGCGAAGGTAATCGCGTGTTCCATCGTTTCAGCCGAACGTACCTCACCGATCATGATCACGTCCGGTGCCTGGCGCAGGCAGTTCTTCAACGCAATTTCATAACTGTCCGTATCCAGACCAACTTCACGCTGAGTAACGATGCAGGTTTCATGCTGATGAATAAATTCGATCGGGTCCTCAATGCTGAGAATATGACCCTTACTGTTGCGGTTGCGGTAGCCAATCATCGACGCCAGCGAGGTCGATTTACCCGCCCCTGTTGCCCCCACAAACAGCACAAGGCCGCGTTTAGCGAGCGATAATTCTTTAATAACTTCAGGTAAGCCGAGCTGATCAATGTTCGGAATTCGCGTTTCAATCCGGCGTAGCACCATCCCAGCGACATTACGCTGGAAGAACGCACTGGCACGGAAACGACCAATCCCCGTGGCGTTGATCGCGAAGTTCAGCTCTTTCCGTTCTTCAAACTCGGCCTGCTGCCTGTCATTCATCAGGCCGTAGACAATTTCTTTCGCCTGCTCGGCACTGAGGACCGTTTTGTTGAGAGGAACCAGTTTGCCATGGACCTTCATGGACGGCGGAACGCCCGCCGTAATGAAGAGATCGGATGCGGTCTTTTCAACCATTAACCGCAGAAACTTATCCATTGACACAATCAGTTACCTCAGAAGTTTTCTGGCATTTTTGCCTTTTCACGAGCGATTTCACGACTGATCAGGCCTTTGCTGACCAGGCTTTGCAGACATTGATCCATGGTCTGCATTCCGTGCGCTGCCCCAGTCTGAATGGCAGAGTACATCTGCGCAACCTTGTCTTCACGAATCAGGTTACGGATCGCCGCGGTGCCAACCATAATCTCATGGGCTGCAATCCGGCCGCCACCGTTCTTTTTCAGCAGCGCCTGAGACACAACGCCTTGCAGCGACTCAGATAACATCGAACGCACCATGGATTTTTCTTCCGCCGGGAATACATCGACAATACGGTCAATGGTTTTCGCCGCGGAGCTCGTGTGCAGAGTACCGAACACTACGTGGCCGGTTTCGGCAGCGGTCAACGCCAGACGGATGGTTTCAAGATCACGCAGCTCGCCCACGAGAATCACGTCAGGATCTTCACGCAGCGCTGAGCGTAGCGCTTCATTAAAGCCCAGCGTATCGCGATGCACTTCACGCTGGTTAATCAGACTCTTTTTCGATTCGTGAACAAATTCGATCGGGTCTTCGACGGTGAGGATATGATCGAACTTGGTCTCATTGATGTAATCGACCATGGCCGCCAGCGTGGTTGATTTACCTGAACCGGTTGGGCCAGTCACAAGTACAATGCCACGGCTGATCATGGCGAGATCTTTAAACACCTGCCCCATTCCCAACTGATCCATGGTCACAACTTTCGACGGAATGGTACGGAACACAGCGCCCGCACCGCGGTTGTGGTTAAAGGCATTCACACGGAAACGGGCAACGCCAGGCACTTCGAACGAGAAGTCAGTTTCCAGAAATTCTTCGAAATCTTTTCGCTGCTTGTCGTTCATAATGTCGTACACAAGGGCGTGCACTTCTTTGTGACTCAGCGCCGGTAAATTAATACGACGGACATCTCCATCGACACGGATCATAGGAGGCATATCTGCCGACAGGTGGAGGTCAGAGGCCCCCTGCTTCGCGCTAAAGGCCAATAACTCGGTAATATCCATGTGATCCTCTCTATGATCCTGGGCCAGATGCGCCAGCTCTGCCGGACAGCCCTATAAATGCCAAAATATTAGTGATGTGACCAGTCGGATGAAGCGGTCAATCCCTCGACTGGTGTATGATGTAATGTAATCGCTGTTGAACAAATTTCTATGAACAGCGTCACTACAGCAACAATCAAGTTAATCCTAAACCAAGCAAGCGTAATGTCTACTGTCGAACAGAACTATCAACGGATCCGTGAGCGTCTTAACGCGGCCTGTGCAAACGCTTCACGCGAGCCTGACAGCGTTCGCCTGCTGGCGGTCAGTAAAACCAAGCCCGCAAGTATGGTACGCACCTGCTATGAACTGGGTCAGCGCGCCTTCGGCGAGAATTACCTGCAGGATGGACTCGACAAGATTGAAGCGCTGTCGGAGCTGACCGATATCGAGTGGCATTTTATCGGCCCGCTGCAATCAAACAAAACACGCCCGGTCGCCGAGCACTTTCATTGGCTGGAAACGCTGGATCGCGAAAAGATCGCCCGTCGCCTGAATGAACAGCGCCCGGACGATCTGCCGCCGCTGAACGTACTTATTCAGGTCAACATCAGTAACGAAGAGCAGAAGAGTGGCATCGCGACAGACAGCGTCACGAGTTTTGCGCAGACTCTCCTATCCTTGCCTAGACTGAAAGTTCGGGGATTGATGTGTATCCCGGAAGCAACCAGCGATGAGGAGCGACTGCGAGATCAGTTCCTCAAAATGCATAGGCTGTGGCAGGAATTAAAGGAACTATGCCCGGACGCAGACACGCTGTCGATGGGCATGTCGTCCGATCTTGAACTCGCGATTGCATGTGGATCAACGGAAGTTCGTATCGGCACAGACATATTCGGAGCGCGGGACATCCCGGGCGCTCAGTGAAGGTATTCAGAAGCAGGAACCAACAATGACACAGATAGCATTCATTGGCGGTGGCAATATGGCCACCAGCATCATCGGCGGCCTGATCAGAGAGGGGGCAGTCAGCCCGGATCTGATTCACGTCAGTGACCCAGGCGCAGAGCAACGGGAACGCCTCACCCGCGATTTTGGCATTGTGACCCATGAGTCCAATCTCGACGCTATCAGCAGCGCGACCGTGGTTATCCTTGCAGTAAAGCCACAGATGATGAAAGCCGTACTGGAACCGCTGCAGGCCACGCTGAACACCCGCCAGCCGCTACTTATTTCTGTTGCAGCGGGTATCAGTCTGCCAACGCTTAAAGAATGGAGTGGATGTACAGCCGTCGTACGCGCAATGCCGAACACGCCTGCGCTGACAGGTTTCGGCGCTACCGGGTTGTTTGCCAGTGAAGAAGTGTCGCTGGACCAGCGTAATCTGACGGATACCTTGCTCGGCGCCACAGGCCTGGCTATGTGGGTACAGACCGAAGCTGAAATTGACGCTGTCACGGCGCTGTCTGGCAGTGGCCCGGCTTACTACTTCCTGCTGATGGAATCCATGATCGACGCTGGCATCAAGCTCGGACTGAGCGAAGAAACCGCACGTCGCCTGACATTACAGACGGCTCTGGGCGCAGGAAAAATGGCGAGCAGTTCGGATGTTGCCCCGGATGAATTACGTCGCCGGGTAACATCTCCGGGCGGTACCACTGAACAGGCAATCGCGACGTTCGAAGGCGCGCACCTGCGCGATATCGTTAAAGCCGCCATGGACGCCGCCGCAAGAAGAGCCGCTGAGCTCAGCGACGAACTGGGCAATGGCTGAATCCTGACTCAGCAGGGGGTGAAATTTTCTCAGGCGTCCCCATCTGAGGTAATAAGTAATTGAGAAGATAAGCACTTGAGATAACAAGTGGGTTAACAAGATCGTACCGTGCGGCCCAAAGGCCGCTCAATTTTAACTGGAGTATTCATGGGTTCACCACTCACACAGGCGGGTCTGCTGCTCGTCAACGCCATCGGAAGCCTTGTCTTGCTGATCGTTATGCTGCGCTTCCTGCTTCAACTTGTCCGCGCTGATTTCTATAACCCCCTGTCACAGATGATTGTGAAGTTCACCAATCCACTGCTTATTCCACTGCGCAGAGTGATTCCCGGCCTTGGAGGTCTCGACATGGCGTCACTGGTACTCGCACTGGCCATCCAGTACGTCATCATGGCGCTGATTCTGATGCTCGCGGGTTACGGAACAGGCATGCCCTTTGTCGCCATGATCGGCTGGGCCGCTGTCGGTATTATCAAGCTGCTGATCAGTATCTATTTCTGGGGCATGCTGATTATGGTAATCGCCTCCTGGGTTGCTCCGGGGTCGTATAATCCGGCGCTGATCCTGATCAACCAATTGCTTGAACCGGTCATCCGGCCAGTACGCAAAATCATGCCGGACATGGGTGGCCTTGATCTGTCGCCACTGGTAGTCATCCTTGGCATTCAGCTCGCTGAGATCCTGATTCTGTACCCACTGAAACAGGTTCTGCAGGTGCCTTCGGGCTTGATCATGGGTCTGTAAGCTAAGATTTTCTACGCGGCAACAGGCCTTCTGTTGTCGCGTATCTGATGTATAAATAACCAACCGTGAACCTCAGTGCGAATGGCCCTCCCCCGCCAACGTACCATTACCTTTCCCGACAGGCACAGCCAGTGCCAAGCCAGCTCTAAGCCTGATAAACTTGCTGTATTACTAGCTTGCAAATGGATACCTGACTCCGATGCCGGACGTTATTCCAGAAAACTCGGTCGGACTGATCACACCCAAGGTTCAGCACTTCGACACGCCCCTGACATTACGCAGCGGACGAGTGTTAGAACAATATGACCTGATCTACGAGACTTATGGCGAACTCAACGCCGACCGCTCCAATGCTGTCCTGATCTGCCATGCTCTGAGCGGCGATCATCACGCCGCGGGCTATCACAGCATGGACGACAAAAAGCCCGGCTGGTGGGATACCTGCATCGGCCCCGGTAAGCCTATTGATACGAATAAATTCTTTGTCGTTTCGCTGAACAACCTCGGTGGTTGCTCTGGCTCCACTGGCCCGGTCAGTATCAACCCTGAAACCGGCAAAGCGTACGGGCCCGACTTCCCTATCATGGCGGTCCGTGACTGGGTGAACAGCCAGGCTCGCCTTGCCGATGTTCTTGGTATTGATGTCTGGGCTGCCGTTGTCGGCGGCTCTCTCGGTGGCATGCAGGTGCTTCGCTGGTCTATACAGTTTCCCGAGCGCCTGAAACACGCCGTTGTTATTGCTTCTGCCCCCAAACTTTCAGCGCAGAATATCGCCTTTAACGAAGTCGCCCGACAGGCCATCGCCAAAGACCCCGACTTTCACGATGGCTGGTATCAGGAGAAAGGAACACTGCCTAAAGCAGGCCTGATGCAAGCGCGGATGCTTGGGCACCTGACGTACCTTTCAGACGATGCAATGCGGCAGAAATTTGGCCGGGAATTACGTGAGGGTAAGCTGAACTTCAGTTTTGCTCCTGAGTTTCAGGTAGAAAGCTACCTGCACTATCAGGGCGAGAAATTCAGTACACGCTTCGATGCCAACACCTACATGCTGATGACCAAAGCACTGGACTACTTTGACCCGGCACGCGACCACGATAATGATCTGCGTAAATGCCTGAGTCAGGCGAAATGTCGTTTTCTGGTCGTATCCTTCACAACCGACTGGCGTTTTGCCCCAGCGCGCTCGGAAGAAATCGTGAATGCACTGATCCACGCCGACAAAGACGTCAGCTATGCCTGTATTGAGTCTGACAACGGCCACGATGCCTTCCTGCTTCCTATTCCGCGCTACCTGGATATCTTTCATGCGTATATGGAAGGTGTGGCAGCACGTAGTTTCGGAGGTAAGTCATGAGTGAACTGCGTCCTGATCTGAGTATTATTCAGCAGTGGATTCGACCAGAAAGTGAAATCCTTGACCTTGGATGTGGCGAGGGAGAATTACTCAGCTATTTGAAGAATGAGAAAAACGTTCACGGCTATGGTCTGGAGATCAATCCGGAGAAGCTGACAGCCTGCATCCGTAATGGCGTCAATGTCATCGAACAGAACCTGGATAATGGTCTCGGTAACTTTGAAGATCAGAGCATCGATACCGTTGTGATGACTCAGGCACTGCAGGCGGTGCAGCGACCGGATGAACTGCTCGACGAGATGCTGCGTATCGGCAAAGAAGCCATAGTGACGTTTCCGAACTTTGGTTACTGGAAAACACGTTTCTATCTTTTACTGAAAGGTCGCATGCCGATGTCGGATACGCTGCCATACAACTGGTACGACACGCCGAACATTCATATGTGCACCTTCCGCGACTTTGAAATTCTGTGCCGTGAAAAAGGCATACGTATACTTAATAAAACCGTAGTCGACGATCAACACCGCGAACACTGGAGCATTCGCCTCTGGCCAGCCATGCTGGGTGAAATCGCGGTTTACCACATCACCAGGAGGTAAGTATGAACGCACTGAGTAAGATCAACGCTATCCTAATACTGGCTCTTTCTATCGTGTCCCTGCAGGTATCTGCAGATCGCGGTGAACAGAAGCAGGTGTTCGGCGACTATGAGGTTCACTATATCGGCCTCAACTCCAGCTTTTTGCCTGAAGATGTTGCCGAAGCCTATGATATTCCGCGCTCCCGTTCGCTGGCGTACCTGAGCATTTCGGTACTGAAGAAGGTCAAAAATGATGTGCCAGCTCCAGTCACCGCAGAACTGACGGGCACGATCAAAAATCTTATTGGTCAGAGCCGCAGTATCGAATTCCGGGAAATCAAAGAAACCAATGCGGTCTATTACGTATCGACCTTCCGCTTCGATAAAAATGAAGTATATCGCATTGATCTGGACGTCACCCCAGACAGTAGCAACCGTACTTTTGACGTGAAGTTCAGCCAGAAATTTTATCAGGAATAATCATGACCCGAATCGTTCTTGCCAGTGGAAACAAAGGCAAACTGCGTGAATTTTCAGCCATGTTTTCAGAGCACTTTGCGAATGACAACGTTGAGCTGATTCCGCAGACAGAACTGGATGTCTCTGACGCCGACGAGACAGGCCTGAGCTTCGTTGAAAATGCCATCATAAAAGCACGTCACGCCTGTCAGGTCACTGGACTGCCCGCTCTGGCCGATGATTCGGGCATTGAAATTGATGCACTTGACGGTGCCCCAGGAATCTACAGCGCTCGCTACTCCGGTGAAGGCGACCAGGCAAATAACGCGAAAGTCCTGGAAAATATGAAGGGTATTCCAGAAGCGCAACGTACCGCGCGCTTTCAATGCGTTCTGGTATATATGCGCCATGCCGAAGATCCGACCCCACAAGTATTTCAGGGGGCGTGGGAAGGCATTATTCTGACCGAACCATCAGGCACTGAAGGCTTTGGTTACGACCCTATATTCTATGTTCCGAGCGAGCAATGTAGCGCAGCTGAACTGAGTCGTGAGCGTAAGAACAAACTATCTCATCGCGGTCAGGCCATTCAGCAACTGCTGGCCCGCTGGCGCCCTTAAAGCGATCAATGACTGCTAAAACATCACAAAGAAGAACACCTTGAACATGCTTGAACAACTCGAACAGAAAATTCTGAATACGGTTTCTGCACTGCAGGAAACACGGAAAGAAAATAAAGCCTTACAGGCAACCACCGAAGAATTAAATAATACGATCGCTGAGCTACGTCAGACCGCTCTGGATGCTGAAGAGCGCCTGCAACATCGCGACACCGCCATTACCGCACTGCAACAGCAGTACGAGTCCGTTAAGAGAGAAAATACCCGCCTGTCTCATGAGAAAAATGAGTGGGAAGTAAAAGTATCTGCGCTGATGGAAGCCATTGACGAGACAGAGTTTGAACTCGAATCACCTTCTATAGAATCTTCTTCAGCAGCCGGAGCCGCCTGAAAGGATCATGACACTGCCTCCTCTGAGTCTGTACATCCACGTTCCGTGGTGTGTACGCAAATGTCCTTACTGTGATTTCAACTCTCACGAGGCAGTCAGCGATATTCCTGAGACAGAGTATATTCAGGCGCTTCTGAATGATCTTGAACAGGACCTTCACTGGGTACAGGGGCGCCCCATAGAAAGTATCTTTTTTGGTGGAGGCACCCCCAGTTTATTATCTGCCCGAGCCTACGAAACGCTCCTCACCGGGCTGACTGAAAAACTCACCTTCAGCCCTGATATAGAAATCACCCTGGAAGCCAACCCCGGAACCCTCGAAGCGGATAAGTTTAAAGCCTACCGCCAACTGGGCATTAACCGCTTATCCATGGGTATTCAAAGTTTTCAGCCCGAGCACTTAAAAAAACTTGGGCGAATTCACGACAGAGCACAGGCACTCGCGGCCATTGAAACTGCCATCAATGCCGGGTTCAGTAATTTTAATCTCGACCTGATGCACGGCCTGCCCAACCAGACGCCAGAGCAGGCGCTCGATGATTTGAATACCGCGCTGTCGTTTCAGCCACCTCACCTGTCCTGGTATCAGCTGACGATTGAACCCAACACCGAATTTTATAAGCGCCCACCGGTTCTGCCTGAAGACGATACCCTATGGGATATTCAGGAGCAGGGACAAGAAAGACTGGCGCAAGCCGGGCTGAGTCAGTATGAAATTTCGGCGTATTCGCTGCCCAATAAACAAGCCAGACACAATATTAATTATTGGCGCTTCGGTGATTATCTCGGCATAGGTGCAGGTGCACACGGAAAAATCACGACCTCTGGGCCACAAGGGCTGACCATACTTCGCACACGCAAAACGCGCCTTCCGAAAGACTACTTAAATACCGAAAAACGTTTTCTTGCAGGGCAAGATCGCATCGCGCCTGAGGACACAGCGCTGGAGTGCATGATGAATGCATTGCGCCTGCATAAGGGTATCCCTGTCAGCGACTTTGAGGCCCGTACCGGTATGACGCTGAGCAGTATTCAAGCCCCACTGAGCAAAGCGCGCTCTCTTGGATTAATTGAATGCGATACTACTATCCGGGCTTCTGAGCGCGGCCAGCAATACCTGAATGAACTGCTTGCCCTCTTTCTGACCGATTAAATATCGTCAGGAAATCAGGCGACCGACACTATCCGCAGGTCTGGTTGCGGGGCATACAGCTCCTCAAGATAAGTACTCGCCGCCGCGACGCCCATCTCGTAACCATCCACCAGCTTTTTCTCATTCATGCACAGGCGAGACACAGCAAACTCCGGCGGTGGAGCAATAACGCGTACCCGGCAGCCTTCCGGAGGCGAGGCAATAAAATCGAGGCTCTCGTTATATTGTGCGGTGCGGAATTTCATGGCATTCATCAGGCCCGCTTCACCAGCAAACATTTTCTCAAGCAGCCAATGGCTCTGACTGTCTTTTTTACGAAAACCCAGAGGCTGTGAAAGCACCACCGTAATGTCGTCAGCCCCCATGTTCCAGGCCTGGCGAACAGGGATGGAATCAGCCACGCCACCATCAACATAGCGTTCTGAGTTGACGGTCACAGGCGAACGATAAAAGTAAGGGATAGCACAGGTCGCCACCATGGCATCATGCACTGTATTACCAGTGACGGGCAGATAATGCGCCTGTCCTGTCTCGACATGCGTCGCAGTGGCATACAGTTCCATATCACCCACGAACTCTGCCAGAGGCAACTGCTGGTGTGTGTAATGCCACAACCAGTGTACGTCGGTCATATGCCCGCCCCGGACGAAACGCACCGGGCTGAAGAACTCTTTCTGGCGTGCATATTCCATAATCGCCGTACGCGCCCGCCCGGGTTGTCGGGACAGGTATCCTGTCAGGTTGGTGGCTCCCGCTGAGACGCCGATACCAAAATCAAACTCGTGGTAACCTTGTTCGAGAAAGTGATCAATCACACCACTGGCGAATATGCCGCGCATCGCTCCACCTTCGACAACGATCGCTTTCTTTGACCCACCAGCCGTATCGTTGCTTGCCACACTGTCTTTGACGCTATTGCTTACAGTATCGTCGCTTGCCATATCGATCTCCGCTTAGTTCCAACCTTCGTGGCAATCACTGATATCGACCTTATTGCTGATCGTGCATTGCCAACATATTTCAGAAGGGTGACACCCATATTGGTTCCATTGAAATGAATTTTTCCAATTCAACCAATAGGCAAAAGCTTGCTGACTGCGACAATCAGGGCAAACAAAAAAGCCCGATGCAGTGCACCGGGCTTTTATCAAGGAGTAGCTATCAAGGCTGAATCAAGATCAGGAAGACACCTGAGTCATTGCGATAAACTCTTCCATATCACGTAATTTTTCGAAGCTCGGATCATGAGCAGCCTGCTCGCGCAGGGCTTCCGATGTTTCAATTGCCTCAGAAAGATCACGCAAAGCTTCTTCAATGTAGCCACTTTCAGCGTGCGCACAAGCGCGTTGGTACTTCGCATGACTGTTTTCAGGATCGATCGTCAACGCGCGATTTGCCAGAGCGTTGGCCCACTGGTTCTGACCAAGCAGCAAGGCCGCATCCGCCTTGTAGGTAATCGCTTCAACGTCATCAGGTCGCAGTGCGAGAATCTGATCGTAAATAGCGATCTTATTCTGCGCGCTCGACTCCTGAGAGGCTTTCAGCCAGAGCGAGTGGACTTCGTTAGTCAGCTCAATCTCTTCCTGAGTCGCCGCAATATGTCGGGACTTGCTGTGAAGCTCACGCTCAAGTTTCTCAAGACGTTCTTCATAGGAACTGGTAATCCGGGAGATCTCGTCATTGGCGAGGGCACTCGCTCTGTCTTTAATCTCGCGTAAGGAATTCCAACCAACCAGTACCAACAGAGTTGAGGCACCCGCGATAAGATAGAAAAAATAGGTAACCGTATCGGTCGCGTACATTAACGCTTTATCCGCTACACCAAGCTCGCGATCTGTCATTTTCTCGGTGACTTCGACACGGTGGTCGGCCAGCATCTGACGAAGCACTTTGACTTCATCCAGCAAGTAACGCTCGGTGAACGCAGAATAAAGAGGCGCATCAAGCGCCTCTATCGTTTTTTCGGCCTTGGCATAGTTTGCCTGTACTTCTTCGGCCGACTCAGCAGTTTCAGTTGTTGGGGCGGCGTTGACCCGCGCCGGAAGAATCACCAGCGCTGAGGCAAACACCATCAGGGACAAAAATATATGCCAGACAGTTCTTATCATGCGGACTGTACCGCCTCCCAATCACTGTTGTTCTCGATCAGGTCAGTGTGCAGCGCTTTAACCGCAGCCGCATAATCCTGATCAGCAACAATGAACATCATATCCACCTGACGCATCGCCTGGTGCACAGAAAGAATGTTCACACCCGCGTCAGACAGAGCGGACGCCGCGGATTTCAGCAGGCCCGGAACCTTCATATCACTACCGATTGCACTCACCATTGCCATCTTCTCAACCCGAATATCAGCATTAGTGTAGTTGGCCTGCAAACGATCCATCAACCAATTGATGCGACGCTTGTTGCCCTTAAGGTAGAAAGTCACGGTGTTAGCGTTAAAGTCTTTAGTCAGAACACGTACACCAGATTCAAATACCAGGTCGTTCATCTTCTGGCCGTAAGACGGGTCGCCTACCATGTCCTGATCAAACAGTTCCATCGCCCAGACGCTGCGGGTACCCGCAATGATCTCGACCTTGGGTGTTTTACTGCTGTAATCACTGCGGATTTCAGTACCGCGGTGCTCAGGCTCGAACGTATTTTTCACCCGAAGCAGGATATTACGCTTACGCAAGCCCGCCGCTGCACGTGGGTGGATTGCTTCCATACCCAGGTTAGCGAGCTGGTCAGCAACGTCATAATTGGTCAGACCAATCGGATGAACGTTCTCAGCACCAACCATTTCCGGATCGGCCGTGCTCAGGTGGTATTCTTTATGAATAATCGCTTCGCCGGCACCCGTTACTGTCGCTACCTTCGAAAAGGTCATTTCACTGTAGCCACGGTCGTAAGTTTTCATCAGGCCTTCGCGGCACTGGGTATAACCGGTCACGATAGGCATTTCCTGAGTAAAGTCGACATCAGCAAAGGCATCGCTGATGTGATCTTCCAGGGTCTGCTGACTGTCTGAACGCCAGTTGGTCAGGTCAATGAATCGTGCGTTGATATCATTCAGCTTGAGCAGCTGAACAGAGTTGTAGGCGCTGTGAGCCTCGCCCAGCGCACTCAGCATCTCACGCACACGGTGCAGATGATCATCCAGCTGGAAGTGCCCGAAGGTACAGACGTTTTCAAGATGCTCAAGGCACTGTTTAACATCTTCAATACGGCTACTGATAAATTGATCAGCGCGACGACGAACAATATCCTGTCCTTCGAACATCTCTTCATTCATGGCCAGCATAGCGGCCTGTACTTCGTACAGCTTCTGCTGCCATGGACGGTTTTCGTCCATCTCGGAGAAGAGAGCATAAACACCGGGCTCACCGGTCTTTTTATGTTCAAGAAGACCGTTGGTCATACCGGCGTAGGCCGATACAACAAAGGCACGCTGGTATAAGGTTTTTTCAGTACCACCGTGTGGTACCTGCGGGCGCTGCCAGATATTTTTCAGAACGTCGTCGTAACGGCTCATCGAAGTGCCGCCGATTTTTTCTACACTGTGCTTAATCATGTTATTCCTGCTGATTCTGTAAGTTAGTTGGATTGGCCCGTTTCCAGGCCATCACGCGAATCAGTCTTCGATGGTCTCGGCTTCCAGTGCGTAGACGCCGTTTTCATCGTGGACTTCCTTGCCGTTCAATGGCGGATTAAACACGCACGCCATGTGCATATCTTTGGTCGCGCGCAGCAAGTGCTTATCGTGCTTATCCAGAATGTAGAGAGTGCCCGGACGGATCTGGTAAATTTTGCCGTCTTCTACCGTCTCAATTTCACCTTCGCCCTGCATGCAGTACACAGATTCGAGGTGGTTCTGGTAATGAATAGGCGTTTCAGTACCCGCGAAGATAGTGGTGATATGGAATGAGAAACCCATGTTGTCGTCTTTCAGCAACATGCGCACGCTTTCCCAGTTACCACCATCAATAGCGCGACTACTGTTTTTGCATTCTTCGAGTGTTCTTACGATCATTTTTGAGTTTTCCTGAATTTGTTAGCGTTAAGAGTTTAGAGGAGGCTTCTTAAGAAGCCTTGCTGACCTGCTCTGACATGACCTGGGCAACACATTTCTCAAGGATGTCGAGACCCGCACTCAACTTACTTTCTTCAATAGTCAGCGGTGTAAGGATCTTCACCACCTGACCGTCAGAACCGCTGGTCTCAATGATCAGCTTGTGCTCAAACGCTAACTCAGTAATTGCATCGGCGATGTCACCGTTAGCAAACTCCAGTCCCTGCATAATGCCACGACCTTTGTGCTTCATCTTAGATGTACCACCGTTTTCTGCCTGAATCTCTTTCAGACGACGACGGATAACACTTGCCTTGTGCTGAATCTCTTCAGCAAAACGATAGTCGCTCCAGTACTCTTCAAGTGCGCGACGTGCCGTAACGAAGGCATGGTTGTTACCCCTGAAAGTACCGTTGTGCTCACCCGGACCCCAGATATCGAGCTCTTCTTTGAGCAGAACGACCGCCATCGGCAGACCATAGCCACCCAAGGATTTCGATAGAGTAATAACGTCCGGCTCGATACCGAATTCTTCAAAGCTGAAGAAAGTACCTGAACGACCACAACCCGCCTGAATATCATCAACGATCAGCAGCATATCGTGCTTCTTACAGATCGCCTGCAGACCTTGCATCCATTCTTTAGATGCGACATTCAGACCGCCCTCACCCTGAATACATTCGACAATAACACCGGCCGGGTGACCCAGACCTGACGAACCGTCTTCGAGCGCCTTGTCCAGATATTCGAGCGTATTGAAATCGCCGAGGTAACCATCGTACGGCATAAACTGAACACCGGTTGTTGGCAGACCGCTGGCCTTCTTGTAGTAACCGTTACCGGTAACCGCAGCAGAACCCTGAGTCACACCATGAAAGCCATTAGTGAACGAGATAATAGTCTGACGACCGGTATTCTTACGCGCTACTTTCAAAGCAGCTTCAACTGCGTTGGTACCCGTTGGGCCAGTGAACTGAACTTTGTAGTCCATGTTGCGTGGCTCAAGGATCAGATCACGGAATGCTTCCAGAAATGCTGCTTTCGCATCTGTGTGCATATCCAGACCGTGGGTCATACCATCCGCTTCGATGTAATCAATCAAAGCTTGCTTGAAGGCTGGGTTGTTGTGACCGTAGTTGAGTGTGCCTGCGCCACCCAGAAAATCGATGTATTCGTTGCCATCGCTGTCGGTCACGGTAGCGTTCTGCGCCTTAACAAAGGTCACAGGGAATGAACGGCAGTAACCACGAACGTTTGACTCAAGATCTTTAAAAATACCCATATCAGATTTCCTCTGTATTTGGTTTAAATTCTGTTATTGCGCAGCGCTGATATCAGCACTACCGAAAGGACCAATGTGGACGAGCATTTCTGTTTCATGCTGTCCTGCAAAATGCTGTTCTTTATCGAACATGACGCGTTCGTTCAGCGGTGCATCTAATTTGCGGGCAAGCCTTCTGAATAAATTCCATGAAGCTTCGTTACCCGGCGTAATGCTGGTGTGGAGATGACGAACCGTGCCTTCGTGACGGGAAAGCAGCTCAAGCAGCATTTTGCTGGCAAGACCCAGACCGCGAGCTTTGGGGCTGACAGCTACCTGCCAGACAAAGAGAGTGTCTGGTTGTTCAGGCAGAAGATAACCGGAGATAAAACCGATCGTTTCACCCTGCTCTTCAGCAAGCACCGCGGTATCGCGGAAGTGAGAACACTGCAGGTTGTTGCAGTACATTGAATTTGTATCCAGAGGCTTGCAGTTTTCCACAAGATTATTCACTACAGAGCCGTCTTCCGGATTTGGCTTGCGCATTGTGATTAGGCGCTGAGACTGATCTTTTTCGTTGGGCGCTGCCTGCGCCAGAATCTGATTCATTTCCTCTTCGAGGTCCGCGTACCGGCGTAAGCCATTACGTCCTCGTCAATTGCTAGGGTTAGTCAATTACTTTGAACTCTAAACATTATAGCCAATCGCAAAATATATACAACTCTAAATATATTTCATCCGATCTCAGACTTTTCGATTGAGAAGAACGCATTTTTTTGTACAATAAACGAACTAAATAGGCGTATTTTGTGTGGTTTTCACCAATCCCTCGAGAAAAATATATAGAGATCGATATTTTGAGATCTAAATATAGGACGGGATGCGCCACCCGGATTAGCGGTCAGGAGGCCCCCTTATGAATATTTCGTACTCTATTGATCAGCAACAAGGTAAACTACAGGGCAAGAATCACGATCCTCTGCTGGAAGACGAAAAATCTATGAACCGCTATGACGAGGTGCTGGTTGCACTGCGGCGCATCATCCGCGCTACTGATCTACACTCTAAGCAACTGAGTAAGGTGTCAGGTCTGACTTCCCCGCAGCTTCTTATCCTGCAGACCCTGCGTCACCATGGCGAGCTGACTGTCGGAGATGTAGCACGTAGAGTCAGCCTCTCTCAGGCGACAGTGACCACCATTATCGATCGCCTCAGTAAACGCGGATTTGTTGTCCGCGAACGCGGCAGCACAGACAAACGAAAAGTATTTGTGCACCTCACAGAACAAGCGATCCAGGCTTTGGTTGATGCCCCCCGCCCGTTGCAGGATAGTTTCGTGCAGCAGTTTCAGGATTTGAGAGACTGGGAGCAAAGCATGATCCTGACGTCTCTGGAACGAGTGGCCTATATGATGGATGCGCAGCACATTGACGCTTCCCCCGTACTTGATCTTGGTCAGCTTGACCGGACTGACCCGGGCAACCACTGACAACCCACCCTCTCGTGAGGTGCATTGTCATCAATGTGCCTCCTGCTTATCCCGATTGCCTCCTGATCGCGCTTAACAGTCTATACAGTAGAATTGTTGTAGCGCATCCGCGGGCGCTCATCCCGCTTTTCTACTGTTTTACTGGAGATACACATGACTGACGTTGTCATAGTTGCAGCTACCCGTACCGCTATCGGAAGCTTTGGCGGATCACTTGCCGGACTGTCCGCCGTCGACCTCGGCGCGGCGGTGATTTCATCCATCATAGAGAAAACTGGTATCGACGCAGGACTCGTCGATGAGGTATTGATGGGCCAGGTACTGACGGCCGCCGCCGGCCAGAATCCTGCGCGCCAGTCAGCAATCAAAGCAGGGCTTCCGTCTTCTGTTCCTGCCATGACCATCAACAAAGTCTGCGGCTCGGGCCTGAAGGCAGTTCACCTTGCCGCGCAGGCCATTGCTTGTGGTGATGCTGACGTCATTATCGCCGGAGGCCAGGAGTCTATGTCCAACGCACCGCACGCGATGCCGGGCTCCCGTAATGGCCAACGCATGGGACCAATTACCATGGTCGATACGATGGTCGTGGATGGCCTCTGGGACGCATTCAATGACTACCATATGGGAACAACAGCCGAGAACATCGCCTGTGACTACAACATCAGTCGCGAAGAGCAGGACGCCTTTGCTGCGGCATCTCAGAACAAAGCCCTCGCCGCAATTGAAGCAGGCACATTCGATGCTGAAATCACCCCGATCGAAATTCCTCAGCGTAAAGGCGACCCTATCGTATTTAAGGTTGATGAAAACCCGCGCCCGGGGACAACCGCAGAAAAGCTTGCAGGCATGCGCCCGGCCTTCAGTAAAGACGGCTCAGTTACCGCTGGTAATGCTTCATCGCTAAACGATGGTGCCGCTGCTGTGATGCTAATGAGTGCAGCCAAGGCCGCGGAGCTGGGTCTTCCAGTGCTGGCAACTATCAAAGGTTACGCCAATGCCGGTGTTGAGCCACGCATTATGGGAACAGGGCCGATTCCAGCGACTAAAAAATGCCTGAGCAAGGCAGGCTGGTCGGTTGCTGACCTGGACCTGATTGAGGCCAATGAGGCCTTTGCGGTTCAGGCACTGTCGGTCAACAAGGGGCTGGAGTGGGATGCTGATAAGATCAATGTGAACGGCGGTGCCATCGCACTCGGCCATCCGATCGGCGCTTCAGGATGCCGGATTCTGGTCACACTGCTGCATGAAATGGCTCGCCGTGACGCTAAGAAAGGTCTGGCTACCTTATGCATTGGCGGAGGAATGGGTGTTTCTCTTGCGGTAGAACGAAGTTAAGCAAAGAGCCAGACGGGGTGTCCGTTGGGATACCCCGACCTCTACACCTCGGTAAACTCAGTCGTTTTACCCTCAATAATCAACACATAAGGAACGAAGGTTCGATTAAACTCGCTGCGCTCTATGGTAATCATGCCCTCGAATGGATCACGCAGGTAGACGTACTCTTCATCTTCAAAGTAGTAGAGGTAGAACCGATCGACACCTTCCGGATTGTCCTTCAACAGGAGGTAAGGGCCATCCTGCTGCTGGAGCTTGCGCTGTGCCAGATCAAGCAACAAGTCGTCAGATTTATAAGCACTGGCACGAAGGCCCAATGCCGCTGCCGCCTGTTTTATGTCGTAGAAGTTGAAACCACGTTGCTCACGGATTCTGACTGGATCACCGTGAATAAAAAGTAATGCGAATATATCAACTTCGCTGGTTTTCACCCCCATGCTTTCTTCAAGCATGACAGACACCATATAAGCACAACCCGACGACTCAAGAGCAGCATGCGTCTGCTTATCATCCAGCGCTGGGGTATCTTCGACTGCGAATGCACATGCAGAGCTGAAGAACCATACAAGCATTGTCAGTACTGCGAATTTCATCTGGGAATATGCTCATGTTGCAAAACGGGCCAAGAATGACGGGACATCCTCACACTGAACAGGTGATATCCGATCAACTTCATGTCCTGATATGTCCTATTTAAAATTAGTCCATACGAGCCAAACCGCGATACCCGGTGACCTGACTTTTTCTATTTGGCCGCAGAAGCTCCCTGAGTGGCAGCAGAGTTAACAATCTTCACGTTTGCACTGGCTGACTCTGCTTGCTCGGCATAAGCTGATCTCTCTGAATGGTGAGATCCCCATAGCACCTCACTGCTTCTCTCATTTTCGCGCGCACCATGCCGCGACACTGCAAAGGAACGCCATATGACAACCGCGCGACCTGTCTCCGGGCAAATGATGACGCAGCCCATGCTGATCAGTGATTTGCTGGAATACGCAGCCGCTCATCACGGCTCTCGAGAGATCATCAGCCGCAGGCTTGAAGGGGATATTCACAGATACACCTACAAGGACGCACTGCGACGGAGTAAGCAGTTGGCACATGCGCTGATTTCACTGGGCGTACAACCCGGTGATCGAGTAGCAACGCTGGCCTGGAACGGCTATCGCCACTTCGAGTGCTACTACGGGATATCGGGCATCGGTGCCATCTGCCATACGGTGAACCCGCGCCTGTATGCGGAACAGGTCGAGTACATTATCCAGCACGCTGAAGACTGCTATGTCTTTCTCGATGCCTGTTTTGCTCCGCTTCTGGAGCCCATTGCCGACAAGCTCTCCAGCGTTAAAGGGTTCATTCTGATGATCGACGAAGATCAGATGCCCGACACGTCACTGCCGCATGTTCACAACTATGAACACCTGTTGGCTCAGCAGCCAGATATGTACGAATGGCCCCGTTTTGAAGCGGATACCGCTGCCTGCCTGTGCTACACCTCTGGCACCACGGGCAACCCCAAAGGCGTCCTGTACTCACACGCATCCACCGTTCTGCACGCCTACGCCAGCCGTAACCCGGATGCCCTGAATGTCTCTTCCGACAGTGTTGTGATGCCTGTTGTCCCCATGTATCACGTCTGCGCCTGGGGAATGCCGTACATTGCTCCTATGTCTGGTGCCTCCCTCGTACTTCCAGGGGAGGGAATGGATGGCCCGGACCTGTATGAGCTGATTGATGTTGCTCAGGTCGACATGATGCTCGGTGTGCCTACAGTCTGGCTGCGCCTGATCGATTATCTGAAAGCCAATGACCTCACCATACCGTCAGTGAAAACCGTTGGTGTCGGCGGTTCGGCCTCGCCACGTTCTCTGGTTGAGACACTCGATAAAGACTTTGGCATTTACCTGCTCCCTATCTGGGGGATGACCGAGACGTCACCGCTGGCGACGCTCGGAGCACCGACGAAAGCGATGGCCAGTATGTCTGATGATGAACGCTACCGGATTCAGACAACCGCCGGTAAGCCCATGTTTGGTATTGACCTGGAAATCTTTGATGACGACGGAGAGCCACTTCCACACGATGGCACCAGTCGCGGCTTCCTTCGGGTCAGAGGCCCCTGGGTGCTACGCAGTTACTACAAGACAGAAAAGCCCGATGCCTTTTTTACTGATAAAGATGGCGGTGTCTGGTTCGACACCGGTGACATTGCGGTGATCGATGCTCAAAGCTACCTGCAGATCGTCGACCGGGCGAAAGACGTTGTGAAGTCTGGCGGCGAATGGATCTCATCCATCGACCTGGAGAATGCTGCGGTCGGCCACCCAGAAGTCGCAGAAGCCTGCGTTATCGGTGTGAAGCACCCTAAATGGGATGAACGTCCCCTGCTGTTTATCGTTGCCCTGGAAGGCAAGACCGTCACTAAAGAAAGCGTCTATGCCTATCTTGATGGGAAAATAGCCAAATGGTGGATGCCCGACGATATTCTTGTGGTGGACGAACTCCCCCATACCGCCACAGGGAAACTACAGAAACGTAGCCTCCGGGATGAGTACATCAACTATCTGGTTGATAAAAACTGAACCGCCCCTGAGATAAAGCCAGACTGAACACCTGAAGTTGAACGCCTGTTTCAGCCTTCAACTTCGGGTAATTTTATAGCCATCCAACTACCCGCCATCCCCATAAATGACAGTATCAGGATAACGCCACTGACACCGATCAGCGGCTCCAGCAGACTGATAAACCCTGTCATAAGCAACATAACGCCAATCAATGTATTACCCACAGATACATAATCCGTGCGCTTATTGCCTTCACCGAGGTTGACCACATACGTCTTTCTTCCCAGACGAACCCCTTGATGGGCGATACTCAATACAAAATACAACAGAGGTAGTACCCAGATTTCTGAAAGCCACTCGGTTCGGAATGCTCCGATAAGAAATATCACTCCACCGACAGCCGCAGACATCATCCCCGCACGAACCATGACAAGGCGACTGGTGACATCCGCGAAGCGCCCCCAGAAGCGCCCTGACACCAGGCTGCCCGCACCACTAGCGGCCATAAACAGAGCCAGCATACTGATCGCCGCATCCAGTTCCTGATGAGCAAGAACTACAATAAAAGGCGCCGTGAGCGCTGAACAAAGAAGTAAAGAACGGGACAATAAGAAACGCCGGAAAGGTGCGTCGGTTTTCAGTAACGACAGTCTGGCAAAGGCTTCCTTGAGTCCATTGTTCCCACCGTCTGTCTCTCCCGGAAATTCATTAATTCCGGCATAAACGCCACCAGCAATCACCCACATCAGGGCTGCCAGAGCAAAACCAGTGGCGTAGAGGGTTGTGGAGCCTTCTCCCAGCACCCCGCTGATCAGTAATAACGCAACCGTCAACGTAATCAGCCCCGCAGCTGTCTCGGCCCAGCCATTCAGGGTTCCGCGCCGGGCTTTTGGAATCGTCTTACCCAGAACGTCCTTGGATGCGACAGAGCTCAGCCCCCGTGACAGGCTGAAGACAACGACTAACGCCAGCATCGCCCAACCTGCCAGTGCTCCTTCCAGCGAGAAGGCGACGGCTGCAATACCCAGCACGGCCAGCGCCTGTAATGCACTGCCCAGAACCCACATCCATTTACGGATAGCCATGGTGCGTGCGACACTGGCGATGGCCAGCTGTGGCAACATCGAACCCGACTCACGAATCGGCACCAACCAGCCGAGCATCCACGCAGGAGCGCCGACTGACTGCATTAGCCAGGGTAAGGTAATTTTAGGGTTAACCAGTGCATCACCCAGCTTGGAGAAAAACATACTGAGCAAGGTTTTGAGGAAATTGCCAGGGACTTCCCGGCACGCACTTTCAGGAATCGACTTACAGGCGCGGGCGTCTTCGTCATTAACCAGTTTTTCGTAGATATCATCGGTCAGGCCTGACCGGTGAGAAGCGTCTGTCATGAGCAGTTCGTCCTGTAGAACCCGTCACATAGGAAGGCTCATGATAGCAAGGGCAATGAAAGCGAGCCATTGAGCCAGGCCCACACGGGCCCGGCCGGCAGATTAACTGTGCTTGGTCATAAAGGCCTTAACAGCAGGGGCAATGCTCTCGCGGAATTTACGACCGTTAAAAATACCGTAATGGCCTACACCCGGCTCCTCGCGGTGAATTTTCATTTTGTCGGGAATACCGGCACAAAGATCCAGCGCGCAAGCGGTCTGCCCTTTACCGGTGATATCATCGAGCTCGCCCTCAATCGTCATAAGAGCCATATCTTTAATGGCCTTCAGATCAATGACTTTTCCGCGATACTCCATCGTGCCTTCAGGCAGCTGATACTCCAGGAATACTTTGCGGATGGTATCGAGGTAATAGCGGGCTGGCATATCCATCACCGCGAGGTACTCGTTGTAAAACTCTCTGTGCGCTTCTGCGCTGTCGCCGTCACCCTTCACCAGATCAGTAAAGAACTTAAAATGTTTACTGACGTGGTTGTCCATATTCATCGACATAAAGCCAGACAGCTGGATAAACCCGGGATACACCGACTGACCACGACCGGCAAAACCATCCGGCACGTGACAGATCACATTATCTTCGAACCACTCAAGGTCCTTTCCAGATGCGTAATCGTTTACTTCTGTCGGGCTGATACGCACATCAATCGGCCCGCCCATTAAGGTCATGGACTTGGGTACCGCTTTGCTGCCCTGCTCTGACATAACACTCGCCGCGACAAGTGCCGGAACACAGGGCTGACACACTGCCAGAACGTGAGTATCCGGGCCAAGGAACTCCAGAAATTCGATCAGATAATCGACATAATCATCAAAACTGAATTCACCTTTAGAACGCGGAACATCACGAGCATTCAACCAGTCGGTGATGTAGACCTCATGATCTGGTAAAAACTCAGCAACTGTCCCCCGCAACAAGGTGGAAAAGTGTCCGGACAGTGGCGCTACGATCAGCAGCTTAGGCTGTTCAAGGCCACGCTTCCGACGGCGGAAATGAACCAGATCGCAATAAGGCTTTTCAACGACACTGCAATACTCGATGCCCACTTCACGGCCATCAATACGTGTCGTATCGAGTCTCCATTCCGGTTTTTCATAGAAATCCGTTAAACGCTCAACCAGTTCAAGCGAGGCACGAACAGTGCGCAGATACCAACCATAATTCATCGGGTTCCAGGGTTGGTAAAACATCTGCCGGGACAGGCGTGCCGCCACATGCATCGGGCGTAGCGCATTCATTACGTGGGCATTGATTGTGTAGAGCATTCCATTCCACCTCGTCATCGCACCAGAATTTATCCGGGTCATGCCCCGGATCAGGGAAGACTTCCAGCATAGCTGAAGGTTCAGATGTGTCTGTTCATTCATTGAAATTTAATCTGAACCAACCGGACGATCAGGACGTTTATTTTCCTCTGGGGTCAAATTGTCTATACTGTGAGTTAAGTTTGCCTCTTTATGGCCCGATAAGTTCGGGATTTGGCGCACCGCGCCCTGTGGGTAACACTGGTAATGACGTTATTTTGCAATGTGCGGAAAACCCGCCTGCCAATAATAATAACGAGGAGAGGTGGCCATCATGAGTACACAAACAAAAAACAGCGAAAGCGCTGTCAGCAAAGATCACAGATTCACGAGCTTTAGTGAGTTTTATCCTTATTATCTCTCTGAGCATCGGAACTCCACCTGTCGCAGCCTGCACTACATTGGCAGCTCGATTGGCCTGGGTGTTCTGTTGTTTTCACTGACCAGTGGGAATTTCCAGTACATTCCGATGGCTCTGGTAGCTGGTTATGCCTTTGCCTGGATCGGACATTTCTTCTTCGAACACAATAAACCTGCCACTTTCCGCTATCCTTTATGGAGCTTCATGGGTGACTGGGTAATGCTGAAAGATTTTTTGCTGGGACGTATCGACAAAAAACTACCTCGCTCCTGACAGAAACGATCGATTGCAGCCCAATGTGGAGGCGATGATGAGACGCGCGTTATCCATCGCAATGACCGCACTTACCGGTGCACTAAGTGTGTATCAGGCCAGTGCAGACACCATCAGCCTGAGAGCCGATATCTGGCCCCCGTACAACGCGACACCCGGCAGTGATAAACCCGGCTACATCGTCGAACTCGCGAACGAAATCTGGAATAGCGAAGGTCATCAGGTCGATTACTCAACGATTCCCTGGGAACGGGCCATCAGTGAAGCTCGTTCAGGAAACATCGACTGCATACTTGGTGCGTTACCAGAAGAAGTTCCCGACTTTGTATTTCATTCTCTTTCACTGGGGCTTGATCAGAGTACGTTTTACACCCGCTCTGGAAACCCGTGGACATATCACTCTCCCAGTCAGCTGAGCAACATCCGTTTGGGCGTCATTGGCGGCTACTCCTATGACCAGGGTGCTGTCGATGAACATATAGCAATGGCCATCCGCGACGGCTCTCCCGGTAGCCGGGTGCAGTTAATGAAGGGCGATAACGCACTGGAGAAAAACCTGCAGAAACTTCTGTCTGGCCGTATTGATGCCATTGTGGGTTCGGCCACTGTGGTCAACTACACAGTCGCAACGCTCGGGATGGAAGGCGCCGTGAGACCCGCAGGCAACATCGGAGTGGCCGATAAGCTATACATTGCCTGCTCGCCTGCAACGCCAGAGACGTCAGAGACTTACACCCGACAGCTGGATGAAGGTATCCAACGTTTACGGAAATCTGGTCGGCTTACGGAAATACTGGAGCGTTACGGACTCCAGGACTGGAGCACGGAAACGCCCCTGCAACCTTGATATGTGAACTATGAAGTATTGAACCTGTCATAGTCACTCGCTATTCTGCAACCGAATACAGTCGTATCAAGGAATATCCAAATATGCTTCGCAAGCACGCACTGGTAGCGGCCATCGTTATCGCTCCAACCGCAGCAATGGCTGCTGAACCTTCCTGGGATGGTGCCGCAGAACTGGGCACAATCTTCACCTCTGGTAACACAGACACCCAGAGCATCAACGCCAACTTCATGGCAAAACGGACCGGTGAAGTCTGGGATACCACATTAAAACTGGAAGCACTGACCAGTGAAGAGGACGGTGTTAAGTCAAAAGAGAAATACAGCGCTCTGACTCAGTTTGACCGTAACTTTACCGAGCACTCGTACATGGCGATCGTTGCTCAGCAGGAGCGTGCTCGCTTCAGTGGTTACACCTACCAGAGCACAGTATCGGTGAACTATGGTTATCGCGTTCTGAAGAACGACACCATGGAACTGAATCTTGAGGCTGGTCCAGGTTATCGTCGCGACAAACTGAAAGAAAGTGATGAGATTCAAGAAGAAGCCATTGGGCGTCTGGCTCTGAGTTACGACTGGCAAATCCGCGAAGGCGTAAGCTTTATTGAAAACTTCACTGCAGAAATCGGCAGCGACAATTCTATTTACAAGTCAGAAACCGGCCTGCAAAGCCAGCTCAGTGGTAGCCTTGCATCTAAGCTGACTTACAAAGTGAAGCATGTGGAAGAAGTGCCAGAAGGCACTGAGAATACCGATACTGAATTCGGCGTTACCCTAGTTTATAGCTTCTGAGCACTGAAACCTGAACAGTAAACCATTCCACCATTGAAAAGGGGCGTTAACCGCCCCTTTTTATATTATTCACTCTTGAGTTATTCACTCTCGTCCTGACCTTTCTCACCGCGTTTTTCCTTCAGGCGGTCCATGTCGTGGTGGCGCCACTTATCACGCTCTTCACGCTGCATCTTGCGCCATTTTTTCTTCTGCTCGTCGGTGAGAACCGACTTCACTGTTTTTTCAAAATCACGGCGGTCTTTCTCGCGCATTTTCATACTGACTGGCCATTCTTCTTCAGAGCACGAGGATAACTTTTCTTCGAGCTCTGATTTCTGCTCACTCGTCAGATCAAGTTTCCGGGAAAGGCGTTCAAGGTGCTCTTCACGCCCTTCTTTTTCACGCTTACGAACCTGCTCTTCCGCGATGGCCTGCTGTTCGTCGGTCAGCACTGAACGTATTTCTTCACGCATCTGTACGTAGAGGTCCTGACGCTGCTCACGACGCTCTTTGTCTGCGGCCTCACTTGGCTTCATCTCACGAAAACGATCGCGATACTTATCTTCAATCGCATCGATCTGCTCCTGCTGCTCATCAGACAGGTTCAGTGAGCTTTCCCAGTCGACCTTCTTCTGACGGTCGTCAACCCCCCAGGCTTGGGCGGTCGTCATAAGTACACCGCAGGCAATAAGGCTCAGCGAGCGTTGAAAGCGGGCAAGGGGAGAAGGCATTTTCATAAATCGATCCTGTGATGCGGTGCTTGTTATCAGGTTATACTAGGCGTCACAGCCCAAAATTTGTGTCCGACATTGCAAAGATTTGTCGCTGCCCCGGAGGATGTAATAATGACTGAAGAAGATGAGCTCTTTCTGCAGGAAATGCAGGGAGTCAAGAAGCTGCAAACGCAGGAGCGCGTCCCACTTCGTCGTGACCCGAAAGACAATAATGTCGCTGCGCGCCGCTCTGCGGCTGTATCTCAGGAGACTTCCAGCGACAAAAACCATCTGCGTGCCAGCGAGGTTCCCAGAGTCGGTCCGCACGATGTGCTCGGCTTTAAGCGTCCGGGTATTCAGGACGGCGTATTCCGTAAGCTACGTCTGGGAAAGTACGAAATTGAAGCCCGCCTCGACCTCCATCGTCGTACGATCGAAGAGGCCAGGCGAGAGGTCTACCGCTTCGTCAACGACTGCATAGGCGCCGACCTCAGAAGCGTCCTGATCATGCCCGGTAAGGGCGATCGCAATGAAGGTGATCCCGCGGTCTTGAAGAGTTATCTGGTTTTCTGGCTTGAAGAGCTGGAAAACGTTCAGGCCTTCCATACTGCTCAGCCGCAGAATGGCGGTGCAGGTGCCTTCTATGTATTGCTGAAAAAGAGTGAGCGCAAGAAGCAGCAGGCACGCGAGCAATTCAGTAAAGGCAGGGTCTACTAAAGAGTCTGATGACCCTGCGCAATATCGGCGTCCATCTGGTCGATCTGTGCAGCCATCAGAGCCTGGACCTCATCGGCAAGGCGCTTAGCATCATCGCGCGTCAGGCCTTCGGTGCTGATCGCCGGTAGCTGCTCCAGACGGCACTCACCAGCACGCCAGCGCTTCAGGTCGATATTTTTATGAGTGCTACTTGCACAGACGGGAACAATCGGCAAACCGGCCTCAATTGCCAGAATAAAGGCTCCGCTTTTAAAAGGTAACAGGCCGCGACCATTACTACGCGTACCCTCAGGGAACATATACACACTGCAGCCCTTCTCGCGAACAATCGTGGCCGCCTCTTCCATCGCGCCCCTTGCTTTGGAACGGTCACCGCGATTGATAAAAATATTTCCCGCCAGCCAGAAAAGAACACCGAACAAAGGAATGTACATCAGGCTGTGCTTGCCAAGGATCGCCATGTCATCCGGCAGGCTCTCGCCGTACATGTACATATCAAGGGTGCTCTGGTGATTCGCAACGTAAATCCCTTGAATACTGTCCGAAGGCCGGTTGCGAACATCCACACGAACATTCATTACGAATCGTGCCCACGAGAATATAATGGCGATAATACGGCTGTTATTCCGGTTAAATGGTCGAATAATACAAATCAGAAGCCCAAGCAGGCACACAATAGGGAAATAAAGGGCTAAAAAGACGATTCGAAAAGCAGCTAACATAAAAAATCCGGCTTGAGGCAGCAGCGAAGCAGTCTAAACTCCTCTGCCAGCCCCACAAGGTGAACTTGTATCACGACACTGGCGTATTAACGCAAAAAGCGCTGATAAGCCGTATTGTCTGTCTCATCCCAGTAACGATAGCCGAGTTCTTCAAGATATCCCTGAAGCTGTTCACGTTTATCATCAGAAATCTGCAGGCCAACCAATACACGGCCGTAAGCAGCACCATGATTTCGATAGTGAAACAGTGAAATGTTAAAACGCTTACCGAGTTTTTTAAGGAAGTTCAGCAAGGCCCCCGGGCGCTCCGGGAACTCAAAGCGATAGACCCGCTCATCGGTAACAGACGCAGGTGCGTGACCACCGACCATATGACGGATATGGTATTTCGCCACTTCATCATCGGTAATATCCATCAGCGTATAGCCCTCGGCCTCAAGGTCCGAGACCAGTGCTTTACGCGAACCCGGCTCGTCAGAGACTTTTACGCCGACGTAAATCTGCGCCTCATCATCGCGACTGTAACGATAGTTAAACTCGGTGATTGGTGATTTCCCCAGAAGGCTACAGAAACGCTGAAAGCTTCCCGGCTCTTCGGGAATGGTGACCGCAAGAATAACTTCACGACCTTCACCGATCTCAGCAACTTCCGAGATGTAGCGCATACGATCGAAATTCACGTTGGCACCGCTGAGGATGGCAACCAGATTTTTATTCTTACACTGCTCACGCTCGATGTACTTTTTCAGACCGGCAATCGCCAGGGCTCCGGCAGGTTCGCTGACGGCGCGGGTATCATCAAAGGTATCTTTGATCGCTGCGCAGATTTCATCCGGTGTGCAGGTGATCACCTCGTCAACATAGTCTTTGCAGACTTCCCAGGTATTTTCTCCAATCTGTGCGACCGCGACACCGTCGGCGAAGATACCTACTTCAGGAAGAACCACGCGACTGCCAGCAGCAAGTGCAGCGGCCAGACAAGCCGATTCACTGCTCTCAACCCCTACGATGCGGATTTCAGGAGCCAGCGCTTTGATGTAAGCGGCAACACCTGCAATCAGCCCGCCACCACCGACAGGAATAAAGATCGCATCCGGACGAACCGGCATCTGCCGCAGGATTTCCATACCGACCGTTCCCTGTCCGGCGATGGTCTCCGGATCATCGTACGGATGGATGTAGGTATAGCCTTTTTCTTCGACCAGCTTCTGGGAGTACTGAAAAGCTTCATCAAACGCATCGCCATGCAGAATCACGCGAGCGCCACGTGCTTTTACAGACTTCACTTTAATTTCAGGTGTTGTCCGCGGCATAACAATCACGGCTTTGATGCCAAGCTTTTTCGCAGCCAGCGCCAGACCCTGAGCGTGATTGCCCGCCGATGCAGCGATCACACCACGCGCTTTCTCTTCGTCAGTCAGCTGCACAACCTTGTTGTAAGCACCACGAATTTTGAACGAATACACAGGCTGCTTGTCTTCACGTTTAATCCATATCTGGTTTTCCAGTCGCTCACTGAGAAACGTTGCAGTATGGACAGGCGTCTCTTCAGCAACGTCGTAGACACGGGAAGAGAGTATTTTTTTCAGGTATTCGTTTAGCATGCCGCTATTCCAAAAAAATCGAGAGCGAACGCGCATTGTAGCGCATGAAGCCTTATAATTCGCGAAAGCATTTCACCCGGATACAGACATTATGAATCAGGACGAACTCAAGCAGGCGGTTGGTCAGGCCGCGGTTGATCACATTAAGCCCCACCTCGACGAAGACAGCATTGTAGGCGTTGGTACTGGCTCGACAGCCAACTGTTTTATCGACGCACTCGCCGCCGTAAAACACCTGTTCGACGGTGCAGTTGCAAGCTCCGAAGCATCGGCTGAGCGCCTGAAAAGTCATGGTATCCCGGTGTACGACCTGAACAGCGTCGATGGCATGGATTTCTATATTGATGGTGCTGACGAAATTAACGAGCACCTTGAGATGATCAAGGGCGGCGGTGCTGCTCTGACCCGCGAAAAGATCGTTGCGGCAGTCGCAAAGAAATTTATCTGTGTTGCGGACGAGAGCAAAATGGTAGGCATGATGGGCACGTTTCCATTGCCTGTAGAAGTCATACCGATGGCCCGTTCACACGTTGCACGTGAGTTGGTGAAACTGGGTGGTGACCCGGTCTGGCGTGAGGGAGTGGTCACGGATAACGGCGGCCAGATCCTTGATGTTCATAATCTGAAGATTCAATCACCGATGCAACTTGAGTCCGACATCAATCAGATCACCGGCGTCATTACCAACGGCCTGTTTGCGCAGCGTGGCGCGGACGTTCTGCTCCTCGGTACTCAGGACGGCGTTAAAACCCTGAAAGCCTGATACGCCGCTATGAGTGAGCGCAGGGAATCAGATCAACAAGCGCCGGCTCTGATCCGCCGAGGCTGGTTTCAGGGCATAGTGATTGCCCTGCTGCTAACGAGCACCGCGATAGTGGCGCTCTATCTCTCGATCGTTCCACTGCTGAACAACTGGCTTCCCCCTCTTCTGGATCGACTGGTGGCTCCAGGCAGCCACCTTCAGATACGCAGCCTGACGCGCCAGCAATTCGCGGTCGATGAGCTGGAAATTCAACCGGCGCCCGGCGTCCTTATTCAGATTCGTAACGCCGAACTGAATTACCACGGTACTGGCTTACTGCAAGGGAAAGCAGACAGCCTGATCGCAGAAACCCTCAGAATTCATGTTACTGCCGGCGATGACGCCCCTTCGCAGTCCTCATCAGCACTGCCCCCCGGTATCGATGTTGATCTGCCCTTGGTCACCGAGCTAATGGACCTCCCGGTTGATGACATCAGGGTAGAGTCGCTGGAAATAGACACACCGGATATTTCCGCCCGTCTGACTGGCTCGTTACAACCGGAACACTGGGGGATCTCCGGAGACCTGAGGCTGCCGCACATTCAGGAAGCTGTTGCCATCAACCTGCAGTTGCAGCGTAACGAAGAAGGCAACGCGGAGTTACTTGCGATGTTGTCTCAACAGGAGAGCCTACTGGCGCAACTCTGGACCGGCCTGACCCAGACAGAGGATACCAGTGACGCCCGCATCAGGCTGGAGGCAGACCTCAGCAAAATTCAGAACAGCCTGCCACAGATGGCCGATCTTCCGCTCAAAGGTCAGCAGGTATTAATCGAAGGAAAGCTGAACAGCCCCGCTCAGGCCCGCTGGCCAGAAGACCTGATCGCCGACCTGACCGCCACACTGACCACGCGCAAGTCAGTGATCAGCGAAAACATGTCGGTACAGCCCGCCGGGGTAGCTTTTTCCGTCAGACGCTCGGCAACAGATGACGACTGGAATGCCTTGCTGGCAGCCCAGCCAATTGCAGCCTCAATCAGAACGAGCACTGACGGTCAGATGAGCAACTGGAAAGCCACCACGCCGGGGCAGGCGCTGACCGCCACATGTACTCCCGGCGCCGATAGCTGCAGACTGCGAGGCTCACTCTCGGCACAGCTATCCGGACTATCAACGACACGGATCACGCTGGAACCTGAAGGTGTCTGGACCGCAGCGGGGGCTTCCTTCATCACACTGCCAGTCTCGGTCAGTTATCAACAGCCGGCACAGCAGGAGTTACCAGAATGGAAAATGACAGGTAACGGGCGTTTCAATGCAGAAATCAGCGACACAGGACAATGGTCGATTGCTTCGGACGATGGGCTGGTTCTCAATACCGAGATTGCTCCCTGGCAGGGCTGGGCTGTATCACCACTGACTGTTTCTGTATTGCAGAACCTGATGGTCAAAGGCAGTCTTGATGACAACCGGCATGTACAGGCGAGAGACCTGCGCCTGAAAATAGCGCCTTTCACAGCGACATCGAAAGAACAGGATGCCCGCCTGCGTTTTGCGCCGTCACATCTTGGCTGCGACCCGGGCGATATCGACCTTCAGGACCTTGCAAACGGTCTGCTGGGTAACTGCACGCTCTCTGCGCGTCTCAATGATTCTGACTGGGGCCTGTGGCCAATACCGGACATCAGCCTCAGCGGCCCGGTTACCATCACGATGGACGACATCCGTGAACGAGTAGATGCGTCACTTGATCTCACCGCTGCGAACGGAGAAATTCATTTCCGCACCCGGGCTGAGCACGACCTCCTGTCCGGCAACGGTTCTCTGCAATGGCACCTGACCGATGCGAGCCTCGACTGGATGGCGCTCGGCCTTGCAGACATGGCCAACCTGACCAGCGTTCAGCTTCTCAATGGCCACCTGTCAGGACAAGGCTGGCTGGACTGGCAAAGCAGCGAAAATGGATTCGAGCTGACTCCCGATATGATGCTCAGAGCTGATGGCGTCGGCCTGATTTACGACAACAGCATTACCCTCGAAGAATGGAATGCCATGCTTGCCCTGCGCCGCCCGCAACAGGGCGAATACCAACTGGATGCGCAGTTGTCTGGCAGCAAGCTCGACAGCGGTATTCCATTGACCAATCTGCTTGCCCGGACGCAGACACGCTTCCCGGAGGATTTCAGCTATTTCGAAGTGGATGTATACGAAATCCACACCGACTTATTGGGTGGTCGAATCTATGCGCCTGAAATTCACTACGACAGCCGCAAAGACGTAAACGCTTTCGGTATTCGTCTTGATCATCTGCAGCTCAGTCAGATTGCCGCTATCGAGAAAGAAGCCGGTATCAAAGCCACCGGTTTGCTGGATGGCATGTTGCCTATTGTTCTGACCAAAGAGGGTCCTATGGTACCGGGAGGCAATCTATTCGCCCGGGACCCGGGTGGTACCATCAAGTATCAGGATGAAAGTGCCGACGCCCTCGCTCAGGCAGACCAGAGCGTCGGTATGGCCATGGAGTTGTTACAGAACTTTCAATACGACGAGCTACAGTCAGGTGTGCGCTATCAACCGGATGGACAGTTAAACCTGTCACTCCAGTTTGAAGGCAAAAACCCCGATTTCTTCGATGGGCAGAAGACCCACCTTAACGTCAATCTGGACTACAACCTGCTCGATCTTCTCGAAAGCCTTCGGATTGCCAATGACGTGATCGAAAAGGTCGAACAGAAGTACAAATAAAAACGCCCGGGCAGCAAAGCTGACCGGGCGTTTCTGAGCGAGTAAGGACTTATTTGCCCTTACGCATCGAATCAAAGAACTCGTCGTTGGTCTTGGTCTGACGCAGTTTATCGAGCAGGAATTCAATGCCCTGTACATCTTCCATTTCAGCCAGCAGGCGACGCAGAATCCACAGACGCTGCAGATCAGCTTCGTTGAACAGCATATCTTCACGACGGGTGCCTGAACGACGGATGTTGATCGCAGGGTAGATACGCTTCTCGGCGATCTTACGGTCGAGGTGCAGTTCCTGGTTACCGGTACCTTTAAATTCTTCGAAGATAACTTCGTCCATTTTAGAACCAGTATCAACCAGCGCAGTCGCGATGATGGTTAGAGAACCGCCTTCTTCGATGTTACGTGCCGCACCGAAGAAACGCTTTGGTTTCTCGAGGGCGTTAGCATCGACACCACCGGTCAGTACCTTACCTGAGGAAGGGATAACGGTGTTGTAAGCGCGGGCCAGACGGGTGATAGAGTCAAGCAGAATGACCACGTCGCGTTTGTGTTCAACCAGACGCTTGGCTTTTTCGATGACCATTTCAGCAACCTGCACGTGACGGGCTGGCGGCTCATCAAAGGTCGACGCCACAACTTCACCGCGTACAGAACGCTTCATTTCTGTTACTTCTTCCGGACGTTCGTCGATCAGCAGGACGATCAGCTCACACTCCGGGTTGTTGCGGGTAATAGACTGCGCGATGGTCTGCAGCAGCATGGTTTTACCAGCTTTCGGTGGCGCAACGATCAAGCCACGCTGACCTTTACCGATTGGGGCAACCAGATCCAGTACACGGGAAGACAGGTCTTCAGTAGAGCCGTTACCAGCTTCCAGAATCAGGCGTTCATTCGGGAACAGCGGCGTCAGGTTTTCAAACAGTACTTTATTTTTCGCGTTTTCTGGCTTGTCGTCGTTAATCTCATTAACTTTCAACAGCGCGAAGTAACGCTCGTTGTCCTTCGGAGGACGAATTTTACCGGCGATTTTATCGCCCTTGCGCAGGTTAAAACGGCGGATCTGGCTTGGGGAGACATAAATGTCATCGGGTCCGGCCAGGTATGAGCTGTTCGCACTGCGTAAGAAACCAAAGCCATCCTGCAGAATCTCCAGCACACCATCACCGTAGATGTCTTCACCACTTTTAGCGTGGGTTTTCAGAATGGCGAAGATGATGTCCTGTTTACGGGTACGGCTGACGTGCTCAATACCCATATCGCCGGCAATTTTCAGCAATTCGGGGACTGATTTGAGTTTCAGGTCTGAGAGATTCATAGGTATAGGTATATACGGTTAGGTTATTTGAATTAGATAGATGCTGGATCTGAAGAAAACCTGGCAGAGTCGCCATGGAGGGCAGCCTTGATCGGGGCTTTGGCCCGCTTTCAATGTTGCGGAGTCAATATAGACAGATATAGGGGGGTTGTCCAGCACTGCGGGGACATTTGTCCCCATTTGCAGTGCGGAATACAGCTGACAGGGAGATCAGATCGCCTGTTCGATGAACGCAGCCAGTTCAGACTTGCTCATTGCACCGATCTTGGTCGCTTCAGCGTTGCCGTTCTTGAACAGAATCAGAGTCGGGATGCTGCGGATACCAAACTTAGGCGCAGTGGCTTCGTTTTCATCAATGTTCAGCTTGGCAATTTTCAGCTTACCTGCGTAGTCATCGGCGATTTCTTCCAGAACCGGCGCGATCATTTTGCAAGGGCCACACCACTCCGCCCAGAAGTCCACCAGTACAGGAACGTCTGAACCCAGCACGTCAGCGTCAAATGAATCGTCGGTTACGGTGATAATGTTATCGCTCATGAAATTCCCCTGCAGAAAAGTGCAATCAGTTAGAAAGGGTTATTGTACGCCACATTGATGCGGAATCAATTGGATTATTCGACTGGACGCCAGAGACGCTGGAAGGCATATTCATCATAAGGTTATTGGAAACAGATAGATATGTCAGAGCAGTATTCCGCAGAGGTCGAATCCAGCCGTATTGCCGCGGTCGACCTCGGATCGAACAGTTTTCACATGATGATCGCAGAAGAATTTCAGGGTGAAATACGTACTCTGGAAAAACGCGGTGAAAAAGTTCAGCTGGCCGCTGGCCTGGACAATCAGAACTATCTCAGCGAGGAAGCCATCCAGCGCGGCGTCGATTGCCTCGCTCAGTTTGGTCAGCGCCTTCAGGGTATGGACCCGGACAGAATCGTGGTATTCGCCACCAACGCACTGCGCGCTGCCCGTAACCGTCGTGAGTTTATTGATCGCGCTGAGGAAGTGCTGGGCTACCCCGTCGAGGTCATCGCTGGCCGTGAAGAAGCCCGCCTCATTTATCTCGGAGTTGCACACACTCAGGCAGACGATGGTGGTCAGCGTCTGGTGGTCGACATTGGCGGCGGCAGTACCGAATTTATTATCGGTGAACGTTTCGAAGCGAAAGCCCTGGAAAGCCTGCACATGGGCTGTGTGTCTTTCACCAAACGCTTCTTTGCTGATGGAAAGATCACCCGCAAACAGTTTAAAAAAGCGGTGTCGGCTGCTCAGCAGGAACTGCTGAATATTAAGGCCCAGTACAAAAAGCTGGGCTGGAAAAGTGAAATCGGTTCTTCGGGCACTATCCGCGCTGTCGAACAAGCCATCATCAGTAATGGTTGGGGCAATGAAGGTATCACCCCAGACGGCCTTGAGAAATTAGTCGATCACTGCCTGGATTACGAAACCGTTGATGACGTCGACATTGAAGGCGTGAAACCCGACCGTCGTCAGGTATTTATTGGTGGTCTGGCGATTCTCACTGCCGTATTTCAGACGCTGGATATCAAGCACATGCGCTATTCAGATGGCGCATTGCGCGAGGGCGCACTCTGGGATCTGGTCGGCCGCTCAGAACATGAAGATGTACGTAGCCGCTCTATCGCCTCCATGCAGGAGCGCTTTTATGTCGACACCGCACAGGCTGACCGCGTTGAAGCGACAGCGCTTGCTCTGTTCAATCAGATACGCAAAGACATTGGCGCACGCAAAGAGCTCGCCCAGTGGTTGAGCTGGGCTGCCCGCGTTCATGAAATCGGCCTGAGCATCGCCCACAGTGGTTTCCACAAACACGGCGCTTATCTGTTGCAACATTCCGATATGCTGGGCTTTACCCGTCAGGGGCAGATGTTACTGGCCCTGCTGGTTCGTAATCACCGACGCAAAATCCACCCGGAAGAACTCGAATTACTGCCCGCCCGACAGCAAACCATCGCACTCTGGTTGATACGTATTCTGCGCGTGGCCATCGTGCTTAATCACAGCCGCGAGGCCTACGACGTACCTCTGCCTGAGGCAAGCATCGACAAGGATACTCTGCTGCTGAAGCTCCCCGAAGGCTGGCAGGATAGCTTCCCGCTGACGTCTCAGGATATGGAAGAGGAAGTTGAATTGCAGAAAGCTGCCGGATTGGTGCTCTCACTGGTTTGAATCACAAGCCCGGAAAACGAAAGACCGGAAACGAGAGTCCAAAAAGCAAAAAACGGGGCATTGCCCCGTTTTTTATTTGCCTGCGTTCCTGATCAATTTGCGCTTGGCGTTCCACTGCTGGCAGCCAGTTTATCAAGCAACCAGCTTTGTGCAGAAATGATCTCATCATCTGGGCCCGGTTGCGCCCGGACATAAGAGCCGTCCGTTTGCAGAATCCAGGCCTGGGTGTTGTCCTTCACATAGATCTCGAGCTCTTCTTTCATCCGCTCTTTGATTTTGTTGGTTTCCACCGGGAACGCGGTTTCAACACGACGCAGCAGGTTACGCTCCATCAGGTCGGCACTGCCTGCATAAATTTCATCGTTTCCACCATTAAGGAAGTAATACACGCGAGTATGTTCCAGGAAACGACCAATAATTGAGCGGACCTCGATATTCTCTGAGACTCCGGGAATACCAGGGCGCAGGCTGCACATACCACGAATAATCAATTCGACTTTAACCCCCGACTGAGACGCACGATACAGCGCACGAATCACTTTAGGTTCGGTCAGGCCGTTGGCTTTCATGCGGATTAATGCAGGCTTTCCGGCATCCGCATGTTCACGCTCGCGGTCAATCAGCTGAATTAAACGTTTATGGAGAGTGAAAGGCGCATGAAACAACTTTTTCACCCGCATGACTTCACCCATGCCGGTTAATTGCTGGAAGACTTTATGAACATCTTCGCAGATTGAATCATCGCAGGTCATAAAGCTGTAGTCGGTATACGCCCGCGCGTTCCCTGCGTGATAATTGCCCGTGCCCAGATGTACATAGCGGCGATACTGGTTCCCTTCTTTACGCACAATCAACATCATTTTGGCGTGGGTTTTATACCCGACCACACCGTAAACGACGACGGCTCCCGCCTCCTGAAGGCGGTTCGCCAGATAGAGGTTTTCTTCTTCATCAAAACGCGCGCGCAGCTCAATCACCACCGTAACTTCTTTGCCGTTACGGGCAGCATCTACCAATGCATTAACAATTTCTGATTTAGCACCGGTGCGATACAACGTCTGTTTGATCGACTTAACACTAGGGTCTTTCGCAGCTTCGCGTAACAGGTCGACCACGGGCGTGAAGGACTCAAACGGATGCAGTAACAGAGTATCCTTCGCGCGGATGCTCTCGAAAATACTCTTTTTAAAATTAACGTTTTTCGGCAGACCCGGCGTAAATGGCGGGTAACGAAGATCCGGACGATTAATCTGATCAATCACTTCAATCAGGCGACCAAGGTTCACCGGACCGTTCACTTTAAATAAGTCAGACTCATCAAGGTTGAACTGACGCAGCAGAAAGCTGATCAGTTCGTCAGGGCAGTTGTCGGCGACTTCTAAGCGCATTTCTTCACCGAAATTACGCGAGTGCAGTTCGTCCTCAAGTGCCGAGGCGAGGTCTGATGTTTCTTCGTGGTCAATATCCAGGTCGGCGTTGCGCGTTACACGGAACTGGTAACAGCCCTTCACCGTCATGCCCGGGAAGAGTTCATCGGCGTATTCGTGAATAATCGATGACAGGAAAACAAAGTGATCTCCGCCCTCCTGCACCAGCTCATCCGGTAAGCGCAAAGTGCGCGGTAATGAACGCGGCGCAGGAATGATCGCCAGACCCGTCTGGCGGCCGAACGCATCTTTGCCATCGAGCGCGACAATAAAGTTCAGGCTTTTATTCACCAATCGTGGAAACGGGTGCGAGGGGTCCAGACCGATCGGGCTGATCAATGGCTGGATATTGTCGTCGAAATAATCACGTATCCAGATCCGCTGCTCGTCGTTCCATTCAGCACGACGCAAAAAGTGAATATTCTGCTCTTTCAATTGCGGCAACAAAGTGTCGTTCAGTATTTCGTACTGACGCTCTACGGTAGTACTGCAGAGAGAGTAGATTTCATCCAGCACCTGAGCCGGATGCAGGCCATCAATGCCCGACAGCTCACGATTAAATGTCAGCTGATGCACCAGGTCGGCGACTCGCACTTCAAAAAATTCATCGAGGTTTTTGCTGAAAATACACAGGAAGAACAGACGGTCGAGTAGCGGGTGTGCTTCGTCGAGCGCCTGTTCCAGTACGCGGATATTAAACTGCAGATGGCTGAGTTCACGATTGATGTAAAACTCACTGCTGTTGAGATCTATATCCTGTACGTCCGTCATGGATAGCTCCGGCGGCTGTTCTGCTTTGGTCTGTGTATTTTCAGCGATTGTCATCAGGGTACCTAAAAATCCTGCTTTAAGGATAGCGCCTGATCAGACGTCCCCTAATTCAGCAAACTGTTTCGCGAAGTAGGTCAGGATTCCATCTGCCCCAGCGCGTTTAATGCACATCAGTGATTCCATCATGACGGCGTTGTCGTCCAGCCACCCTTGCTGTGCCGCGGCCTTATGCATGGCGTATTCGCCACTGACCTGATACACAAAGGTAGGTACTTTAAATTCGTCTTTCACCCGGCGGACAATATCGAGGTATGGCATGCCAGGTTTCACCATTACCATGTCGGCTCCCTCGGCCAGATCAAGCGCCACTTCATGCAGTGCCTCATCCGTATTTGCAGGGTCCATCTGGTAGTTTTTCTTGTCGGCTTTGCCCAGATTACCGGCAGAACCCACCGCGTCCCGGAACGGCCCATAGTAGGCAGACGCGTATTTTGCGGAGTACGCCATGATGCGCGTATTCACAAAGTTTTCCTGCTCCAGTGCCGCACGGACTTCACCAATACGACCGTCCATCATGTCCGACGGAGCAACCACATCCGCACCGGCTTCCGCATGAGACAGTGCCTGACGTACCAGGGTATCTACGGTGCGGTCATTCAGCACATAGCCTTCCGCATCGATAATTCCGTCCTGGCCGTGTGTCGTGAACGGGTCGAGCGCTACATCGGTAATCACACCCATCTCTGGCACGGCATCTTTGATGGCACGAACCGCACGCTGCGCCAGACCGTTCGGGTTGAACGCCTCTTCGGCCAGTTCAGACTTGGCATCTGCCGGCGTCACCGGAAACAACGCCACCGCAGGGATACCCAGTTTATAAAGGTGTTTAACCTCTTCAATCAGCAGATCAATCGACAGGCGATCTACACCCGGCATTGATGCCACTTGCTCACGCTCCTGATGCCCTTCCAGTACAAACATGGGGTAGATCAGGTTGTCGACACTGAGCTGGGTTTCGCGCATCAGTCGTCGGGAGAAATCATCCCGGCGCATACGGCGCATACGGGTTTCCGGGAAAAAGCGTTGAGCATCGTTAAAAGCCATGAGATTTACTCCTGAGCCGGCGGGGAATTTTCAGATCGATTGTAACCCGCCCGAAGCACCTTTGGCGCCCGGAAATCACAGGGTTGCAGAGTATCGGTCCGATATATGACATTTTTATGACAAGACAAGGTTGTTACCGCAATGCCTGGTGTTGTTCGTCGTCAGACAAAGAAAAAAGCCGCTCATTGAGCGGCTTTTTATGGGTACTTTGCATAAGTACTTATTGAGAAGCGGTCATTACGCCAGTACCAGATCGGTACCAATTGCGTTCTTCAGCTTCTTCATCGCGTTTTTCTCTAGCTGGCGGATACGCTCAGCAGATACTTTGTACATATCAGCCAGTTCGTGAAGCGTCGCTTTCTCTTCGCTCAACCAACGCTGCTGCAGGATGGTACGGCTACGATCATCAAGATCCGCCATTGCGTCTGCCAGACGGCCATTCGCATCCTGTTCGTAGTTATCGGCTTCGACCAGCTGAGCCGGGTCCTGACTGTGGTCTTCGAGGTAATAAGCCGGCGCCTTGTACGCGCTTTCGTCATCGTCGTCCGCACCTGCATCAAATGCAGCATCGTGCGCATTCAGACGGCCTTCCATCTCAAATACCGTTTTGGTCTCAACACCCAGATCTTCTGCAATCGCAGTTGCTTCGTCCTGAGACAACCAGCCCAGTTTTTTCTTCTGGCTGCGCAGGTTGAAGAACAGCTTGCGCTGCGCCTTGGTGGTCGCAACTTTGACGATGCGCCAGTTGCGCAGAATAAACTCGTGAATCTCTGCTTTGATCCAGTGCACAGCAAAGGACACCAGACGTACGCCCACCTCAGGGTTAAAACGTTTTACCGCCTTCATCAGGCCGACGTTGCCTTCCTGAATCAGGTCGCCCTGGTTCAGGCCGTAACCCGAGTAGCTACGTGCAATATGTACCACGAAGCGCATGTGCGACATCACCAGATGACGCGCTGCTTCCAGGTCTTCTTGATAATGAAAACGCTCTGCCAGATCTTTCTCTTCTTCTGGCGTAAGCACAGGAATAGCATTAACAGTCGAAATGTAGGCTTCCAGGTTAGCACCCGGAGACATCGCGTATACTGCTTGCAAACCGTTGTTCATCTCTCACTCCTGAAGGAATTCTGTTGCTCAATCAGCAACTTACAGTGACCTGATTACACTTGTGAGTCATGTTTTCAAACGCGTGATAATCAAAGTCGAGCGCTAAGTTTAGCACCACTATATAGGACCGCAAATGGCTGGATAAGTTCCTTTCAATGCCATTCACCGTTCTTTATACGATCATAATAGCGCCATTACTCTTACTATTGTGTCGATAGAATGTCGGTAAACGTAAAGCTCACGGAAGGCTCACGTAATACGGAGGTATCAGGGCTCAATCCGGTGCAGATGCCTCACCACAGACCACCAGGCGCCCAGCCAGCCGAGCAGCATAGCGCCCAGCAACAGCACCAGTGCAGCGCCTGCAGAAAGAGGCAGCAAGCGATACTCGGAGCCATAGAGTGCAGCGAGATCTTCTACAGGCCCGCTCACCAGAGCCCAACCGATTGCCAGCAGTATCCACGATACCAGGCCACCGACCATGCCAAACCAGAGGCCGGTATACAGAAACGGCCTGCGAACCCAGGCATTCGTCGCCCCCACCAGTTTGGTCACACGAATCTCATCAACCCGCGCTGCAATCGACAGACGAATGGTATTTCCGACCACCAGCAGGATACCGAGTGCGAGTAAGGCGCCCATCACCCAGACAATCCGCTCACTCAAAGCCAGCAGTGCATGCAGGCGATCAAGCCAGGCGGTGTCCAGCTCCACACTATCAACGCGGGATTCGCTCCGTAGCGTATCAGCCAGTGCAATCACGTCCTGCTGCGGCAGGGCCAGCTCAGGTTCCACCACGATCACGCCCGGCAAAGGATTCTCGGGCAGCAGGTCCAGAGCTTCGCCCAATCCTGAGCTGGCACGGAACTCCGCAAGGGCCTCATCCGCGCTGATAAAACGTACATCAGCGACACCGTCCATGCTTTCAATCCTGCTCAACATCTGTTGAGCCTGATCATTCTGAACCGCGGTTTTCAGATAAACGCTCATGCTGCCTGACGCCTGGAAGCGATTACTCAGCTGACTGAGGTTATCCAGCGTCATCCACATGGCGCCGGGCAGAGTCAGTGAAATCGCGATCACCAGCCAGGTCATGATGCTGCCCAGCGGTTTCGTCAGCAATCGCATCAGGGTTTCAACAGCCACCAGCTGGTGTTGCTGAGCCCAGCCATTAAGGCGGTCCTTAATACTGATCTTGTGTGTTGAAGCACCCGCCTGAGGTTTGCGCGGAGCATTCGCAGTCTGGCGTTTCGGAGAATCAGGTGCGGACATGGTCACCCCGCTCAAAACCAGCGCGCGGACCGCTGTCGTGAAGAGTGCCGCTGTCGTGAAGAGTGCCGTGATCGAGAATCAGGCGCCGGTGGCCCATGCGTTCAATCAGGGCGATATCGTGCGTGGCAATCAACACGGTGACACCCACCTGTTGAAAACGCAGAAAGAGCTTCATGATTTCTTCAGAAAGCTCGGGGTCGAGGTTACCGGTTGGTTCATCTGCCAACAGAAGCTGGGGTTTATTCACAACAGCACGAGCAATACCAACCCGCTGCTGTTCACCACCGGATAGCTCAATCGGGTTGCGACGCTCAAAGCCGAGCAGCCCTACCGAATCAAGGGCGGCACGAACCCGGCGTGCGGCTTCGGCAGGTTGATAACCCGCAATAAGAAGAGGCATGGCAACGTTATCGTAGACAGTGCGATCGAACAGTAGCTGGTGATTCTGAAACACCACGCCCACCTTACGACGCAGAAAAGGCACCTGAGAGCTTTTCATGGTGTTGACGCAATCACCGTCAACGAACACCTGTCCTTTTGATGGACGCTCCATCTGCAGCATCAGTTTGAGCAAGGTACTTTTACCGGCGCCACTGTGCCCGGTAAGAAAGGCGAACTCACCGCGTGCCAGTTCGAAACTGACCTTGCTCAGAGCTTCTTTACCGCCGGGGTAGCTTTTACTGACCCCATCGAAGCGTACCATTGGCATAGAAAAATCCGTCAGTCGTCGCTGATCCGGAACAGCGCCCGGGTAAAGTCATCCGCATTAAACGGACGCAGGTCTTCGATTTTCTCACCGACACCGATGTAACGCACCGGCAGGCCAAACTGTTTCGCCAGTGCGAAGATGATGCCGCCTTTTGCCGTACCATCGAGCTTGGTCAGCGTCAGGCCGGTGACGCCCACCGACTGCAGGAAGGTCTTAGTCTGGTTAATCGCGTTCTGGCCGGTACCCGCATCCAGAACCAGCATCACTTCATGCGGTGCGGTGTCGTCGATCTTTTTCATAACACGAACGACTTTCTCCAGCTCCTGCATCAGGTTGTCTTTGTTATGCAGACGACCGGCCGTATCGGCAATCAGGATATCGACCCCCCTGGACGTCGCTGCCTGCACGGCATCAAACAGCACAGACGCCGAGTCCGCGCCGGTATGCTGTGCGACAACGGGCACATTATTGCGCTCACCCCAAACCTGAAGCTGCTCTACTGCAGCGGCACGGAAGGTGTCGCCCGCCGCCAGCATGACGCTCTTGCCGCGCGCCTGAAACTGCTTCGCAAGCTTACCGATAGTGGTTGTTTTCCCCACACCATTGATACCGACCATCAGAATGACGTATGGCTTTTTGCTGCTGTCGATCACCAGTGGCTTCTGCGACACCGCGAGCATGTCCTGAAGTTCTTCGATCAGAGCCTCGTACAATGCGTCTGAATCACGCAACTCTTTACGACCCACACGCTTGGTAAGACGGTCGATAATTTCGGTCGTCGCTTCGACACCTACGTCGGCCATGATGAGCTGGGTTTCCAGGTCTTCCATCATGTCGTCGTCGATTTCTTTTTTGCCCAGCAGCAGAGTCGAGAGGCCATCGGTCAGGTTAGAGCGTGTCTTACTCAGGCCAGCCGCCATGCGTCCGAAGAATCCTTTCTTCTCGTCTTTGGCTTTTTCAGGCACCGGTACCATTACGTCCGGGTCGACTATTTCTTCTGGCTCGGCTGCAAGATCATCAGCAGCAATCTGCGATGCTGCAACGTCTGCTTTGATCTCAGGCTCTGATGGCTCTTCTTTTGCCGGAGTAGCCTCTGTCACTGGCTCTGGAACGGGCTCCGCAGCCTTCTGAAGGATCTCCTCAGTTTCACTGACGGGAGCATCCGATTGAACCAGCGCCGCTTCCGGTACCAGATTGGCGGCCTCGGAAGCTTCCGCTACATCATTCGTTTCTTCTACCTGTTGGGGTGCCTGCTGGTCTGCAGGCTGAGCATTCTCAGGGCTTTTCTTCTTACGTTTAAAAAAATCAAACATCGGCGTCTCTGAATCTGATCAGTCAGGATGGGCGCATGTGCGCTGATGGGGTGCTATCCTAACACTATGAGTTGTTTACAGGGAGTTCTCCTTAGATGTTCCATGGATTAAGCCGTCGCACCCTGAATGCTCTTATCATCGGCTGCCTCCTTATCATCACGGTCATCAATCTGAGTTTTACCACCAGTGAAGACTCCCCCCTCGAACCTTTAGACGCCCCGCCGCTGGCAGATACCGGCTGGCACCTGTGGCGTAGCAATAAAGGTGTGCCTGTGTACTGGCAGGCCACGGCATCATCCAGTCTGCAGATATCCATTACCGGCGAAGATCACTACGCATTCAGAACTCAGGTTCCCGCGAGTGAGTGGGCGTCTCATCTCGCAACCCAAATCACCCCAATAGCAGCACCACGTCCTGCGGGACTCGCTCTGCAAGGCCCGCTGACCGACGTCGAAATGCAGCAGGCTGCTTCGTTTATTATTCAGAAACTTTCTCTGACAACGCCCGACACTCCTGAAAAAGAAACCTCTGCCTGCCAGCAAGCGTATCCGGCAGGCGCGTTATGGTGGAACCGGGAGCGCGGCGCAGGCGTAGCACAACCCGCCGCATCGGGGAGCAAACCTGCCCCAAGCAGAGAGGTATGGGCAAGTTTCCGGGAGAACGAAATTAAACGTCTGCGCCGCGAGTGGCTGAACCCGGTTTCGGCCATCGACATTGCTGCAGAACTTGCCTACCATCAGCGGTCTGAGGAGTATTTTCTCCAGCTGTATCAGGCACTTGCCGTATCGCAACGCACTGAACCAGAAGCGTTTGCGCAGTGTCTTACAGAAGCGAATTCATCTGCACCACGGAGCTCTGAGTGAGCCGACAATCTCATCACCAATTACGCATTATCGGTGGCCAGTGGCGTTCTCGCCGACTGCGCTTTCCCGCAATTGATGGCCTGCGCCCTACCATGGACCGTGTTCGCGAGACCGTGTTTAACTGGCTGCAGTCTGATATTGAGGGGGCTCGGGTACTCGACGCGTTTGCTGGCAGTGGAGCGCTTGGGTTTGAAGCGCTTTCCAGAGGCGCCAAAGAAGTTATCTTCCTTGAAAAGCATGCAAAGGCTGCGTTTCAGCTGAAAGATAATCTCAAGCAGCTTGAAGCCCGCAATGCTCAGGTCTGGGCCGGGGATGCCCTGATGTGGCTTGAGCAGAACCCAGAGCCCTACGATCTGGTGTTTCTCGATCCACCGTTCGGCAAAGATCTGCTACAACCTGCATTAAACAAACTGACGCTGTTACCGGGCGCTCTGGTGTATATCGAACACGAAGCCAGCCTCGAGCCTGAATTTCCTGCTCACTGGGAAGAACTGAAGAACAAGGGCACGAAAGAATTCGTGTTCCGCCTGTTTGAGGTCGGCGAGACGGCCTGACTCCCACTCAGGGTAAAGTGATGATCGCCTCTGCACCGCCGCCAGCGGCATTCTGCAGGTCCAGAGTCGCTGGCTTCGCCGGTGTAGAATGGTGAGCGACAATCAGTTCGGTGAAATACAGTCCCATGCCTGTTCCGCCTTCTTTGTCGCTGTCGCCGTTACCGTCAAGAACATCATCCGGGTATCCCGGACCGTCGTCGCTGACGCGCACCAGGAGTCCGGGGCCTTGCTCCTGCGCCGACACAGAGATGGTCTTCGCGCCCGCCTGAGCACTGTTGTTCAGCAGATTCGTTAACGCCATCTGCATCAGTGAATCGTTGTAGTACCCCTGACAGTCAGGATCGATTTCAACACGCACTTCAACATCCGGCCAGTGCACCTGAAAACACTCAATCGCGTGTTTTACGGTATCTGCCGGCCAGGCATCATCTGCCGGAAAATTGCCACGCTCCTGCAACCGGTATAGCGTCACCAGCTGCATCGCATCCTGATGAACCCGGCGACTGCGGGCAAATACGGGATAGAGCTTATCCCGATATTCTTCTGGCATATCCCTCATGGCCTTTTCACCCTCCAGCAACACAGAGTGCAGCTGATTCTTAAGGTCATGAATGATCGCACCGGCAAGATCTTTCAGGTTCATACTCTCCCCTCCCCTAAAGGCCCGCCGATCGACGTAGCCGCTCACAGGTTTCTTTCAACCTCTGGTAGCGATCATGCCTTTCATCAAAATGGCCAACACTGCCTATACGGCGAAGTAAACGGTAACAATCTTTGAGCTGACCAACATCCAACTCTTCGTTTTCGATGTAACTGACTTTTGCCTGAATCGCGTTGAGAAGCACACTGATACCAGCTTCCTCAAAACGGGTAGCCTGGTCGAAAGCCGCAATCGCGTCTTTGAGCTCGCCACGTTCGTAGTGAGAAACACCTTTCTCGTTCAGTTCAGCTGATTTCTCACGCGCATTGATGTTCGACAAACGCTCTTCGATAGCGCCCAAGCGTTGCAGTAACTTATTGGCAACTCCCTGATCTTTCATGGTCTGAACCATGTTGACGGCTTTTTCAGACTGGCCGGTATCGATATACACCTCTGTCATCGTCAGTTGCTGTTCGCCTGTGGGCTCTTTTATGCGTGCCAGTACGCCTTCGGCTTTATCGGCACTACTACGGGCTTTGTTATCATCTTCAATTGCTTTATAAGTTCTGCTTTCTGCAATCGTCGCATCAAAGACTACCCCCATATTGCCGGAGAACTCCTGCTTCATCTCATCAAGAGCACGCAATGCTTTGTTACACAGTAAACGATTTTCTTTGGTCTGCTCGGCATCAAGATTATGCTGCGCAGCCTCGACGAACTGTTGATATGTCGAAGAGCTTTTGTAGCAGGAATAACGCGCCAGTCTCATGGCCTGCTCGAAGGCGTCCTGAGCAACGGTGTAGCTCTCATTGGTCAGCGCCAGCTGGCCTAACTCAAGCTGCCGTAACACGGCCCGAGGAGAGATCTTTACCGCTGCCTCAAGCTCCCGCTGGGCTTCTTCGCCCTTGCCCAGACCTACGAGAATTTTCGCCAACCAGTCATGACACTGAACATACAAGGGGTGATCGAGAAGAGTTGCCCGAATCAGGGATACGGCCTGATCAGTGTCGCCGAGAAAATGGAAGCACACTGCCTGACCGAGCCGAGCCCAGGACGCCGGGCGACTTTCCAGAACCCGGGTGTAGGCTTCAAGCGCATCCTCATAGCGCTCCTGCTTCAGGCACAACTTACCCTGCAACCGGGAAACGGGCAGTAACAGGCGAGGGTGCTCGACCCTGATCTGATCTGCAATTTCTATCGCCCAGTCGATCTGGCCCTGATCAATGGCCCGGTTCATTGGCAACAGAATTGTCTTAAGGAGACTCAGGCGATAAAGCCTTTCGCGAAGAATGCTGAGAGTGAATGGCTTAGTGACGTAGGCGTCCGGATCGTATTCAAGTGCCCCCATGACCCGATCTACCGCATTCTCGCCCGTAATCATGACGAAAGAGGCCGTCGCGCGCAGGCGGTTGGTATAACGGGCTTCTTCTAGTATCTGCTGGCCATCTTTGCCTTTACCAAGGTTGTAGTCGGATAATACGAGATCAAAGTCGTGTTCCATGATGTATTCGACGGCCTCGCGTCCGTCGGTGGCGCTATATACGTCATCAGCACCCAGAACCGTCAGCATACTTTTCAGTGCGCTGCGCGCCTCGACCAGGTCGTCAACGATAAGAATTTTCTGTCCCTGCAGGTTAAAGCTCGCTTCCGTCATAACGATGACAATCCCGACTGCTACTCATTAATTATCTGGCTTCAGTTTCCCTATATCCTGCAGGGATCATTTGAGTTTAGCAGAGCCTCAGAAAGTGACCGCCAATGGCGTAGGTTGTACACTTTGCGCACTCTGGTGAAGGTGGTGAATGTGAATAGTCTGATTGGTTACCTGATGATCGGCGCGATCAAGCTTATGGGGCTTGTCTCGCTGCCGACGGCTCAACGTATTGGCCGCCTGCTCGGCAAGCGACTGGCATCGAAGCGCACCCGCTCCCGCGAGGTTGCCCGTGTTAATCTGGCAATGTGCTTTGCTGATAAAAGCGAGGATTACCGCGAAACCCTGCTCTACGACACGCTGATTCAGAACGGCATGACCGGTGGAGAGATGGGGCCTATGTGGGGCTACTCACATGAAAAGCTGCTGACAATGGTCCGGAAGGTCCACAATCAGGAACTGTTAGAGCAGAAGCTTGCCGATGATCGTGGCCTGTTATTTATGTCTCCGCACCTTGGCAACTGGGAGATCGTCAGTGCCTGGCTGGCCACCTTAACGTCGGCGACTATTATGTATCGGCCCGCAAAGGTTAAGAATTTCAGCGATTGGATGGTCTCCCGCCGGGAGGCCGTCGGTGCAGAACTGGTGCCCACGACGGGTGGCGGCGTTAAGGCCTTATTCGCCACTCTTAATGCTGGGAAAGTCGTTGGCTTTCTGCCAGACCAGGAGCCCAAGCGCGAACGGGGGGTGTTCGCACCTTTTATGGGCGTTGAAACCCTGACACCGACACTTCCTCACCAGATGATCCGCGAAACCGGCTGCCAGGTGATTTATGCGTTCGGCGAACGTCTACCCAATGCTGAAGGCTTCGACATTCACCTGTTCGACGCGTTACCCGAGCAATTTGATCCAGACCCAGTAATATCGGCAACGGCAATGAATCAGTCTATCGAGAACTGTGTACGCCTGTGCCCTGCGCAGTATCAGTGGACGTACAAACGCTTTAAACGCCGTCCGAACGACGGAATAAACCCCTATAAAATTGCGAAAGTGCCCTGATACTCAGAGCAGGCTACGGACAAGCAGAAAGATAATGACGTAGAAAAATGACAGGGCCGCTATAAAACAGCGGCCCTGTTTGTTCCAGGCGTGCGTTAATTCAGTTGCGATCCAGGGAGCGGGAAACATAGTAGTCAACGCTGGTATAGCGGCCACCGCCGGTAAACAGCAAGGTCAGCAACATCACAAAATAGGTCGCAGCGAATTCGATACCGTTGTTAAGTACAACGAGGGAACCGCGCCCGGTGAGCCAGCTGTAATTTCCATGCTCCTGCAGGATTCCTTTGGCTCGTTCAAGACGTTCCGCCGATTCCAGAACACGCTCATTGGCCAGCCACGAACTACTGTCTGCAATGGCAAGCCAGCCATATTCCAGATGCACCGTCAGGGCCGCGACGACCATGGTCGCCATCAGCGGGATACTGACCAGCCGCACTGCAATACCGGGGATCAGCAGTGCGCCGCCCACCAGCTCGGTGCCTGCTGCCAGCACAACCATCAGCTCAGGGAATGGCAACCCAAGGCCCCAGTCAGCGTTACCAAACCATGCCACTGTACTGTCGAACGACTGAAATTTCGTCCAACCAGCCTGCATCATCACTGGCGCCAGATAAAGCCGAAGCAACAGAGGTGCAAGACCATCGAGATGCAGGATCCGCTGAAGTACAGCGTTATAGTGTTGAGTCATTGTTCTGAGCATAGGTCAGCCTTTTTCTGCCAGAGGACTCTTATTTAGAGCCGCCGCATTTGCCTTCGCCGCATTTGCCTTCAGATTCAGACTTAGCACCGCCACACTTGCCTTCGCCGCACTTACCTTCGGCTTCAGACTTAGCACCGCATTTGCCTTCACCGCACTTGCCTTCACCGCACTTGCCTTCAGATTCAGACTTAGCACCGCATTTGCCTTCGCCACACTTACCTTCAGTAGATTTTTCTGCGTGATGGCCCGCAACCTGATAACCAGATTCCAGCGACTGTGATGCAAATGGATTTTCAGCAGCACTGACTGTGGCCGAAGCGGCACCAAGAAGCATTGCAGCAGATAAAGTTGTCATGGTCTTTTTCATTGTGAGTTCTCTCTGATTAATAAATTTGCAGCGGATCTGCCGCACATAGAGTAAGTCGCACCTGCTGGCACTTTTCTTACAGGAACCGAAATTATTTTTTACCGGGTGCAGGCCCGGCGTCTTTTTCTTCCTGAATCAAGGTTCTAAGCGAGCCCAGCTGGCGACCAAATTCGCGGCAGCCTGAGCACATCGCGGTGTGCACTTTCAGGTTCATTTTTTCGGGGAAGGTTAACGTGCGGTCCTGCCCTTCGGATAATAAACGGGTAGCTTGCTCACAGCTCAGCATAGTCAGGCCTCCCTCTCGAACCAATGATCAGATAAACATGCCCGCAACTTCAGACGTGCACGGTGTAGAAGAACGTGAAGGTTACTCGTCGACAGTTCAAGCGAGGCGCAGATTTCTGCGGAATCCAGTTCAATAAATTCACGCATCATAAACACCCTTGCCTGCTCTGCGGGCAGTGCCTCAAGGCAGGTATCAAACACCTGCCAGAACTGAGTGCTATCGGCCAGTTCATGCGTGTCACCCCAGCGTCTGGGGGTCGCTCCCGCCTGCCAATGCCCACGTCCATCAAAGAGTTCGTCGTCGTCCGTGCTGCATTCCTTACAGGCTTCGCGCACCGGCTCCCGGTATTGCCCTCGCAGCACATCCGCAATTTTTCTTCGCAGAATAGAGAAAACCCAGGTTTTCAGAGTCGATTGTCTGGAAAAAGAAGAGGCATTTTTCAACGCACCGGCCAGAGCTTCCTGTACCGCATCCTCGGCCAGATGCTCATCATCGAGCTGCAGTCGCGCAAAACTGAGCATCTGCTTGCGCAGACTTTCTATATCTTCGTCACGAAAGGTCACGTGCAACTGGTTTTCTGCTGCCATTGCTGAGATCCTAGAAGTAGTCGTATATGACTATACTAAAAGATCGCAATAAAAGTTCGCGAAAGAGATTCGCCCTGACAACCTATGCTAGCGACCGACCGCAAACATCAACTATCCCGAACATCACCCGCGCTGGTGATGATGCTGCTTGTGCTGATGTTGCAGAACCTCGCGCCTTTCAATGAAGTGACGGATGTCTTTGCTGCCGATCCCAACGCCTCAGACATTGCCCATCATGATGCCGCCCACCATAGCGATCATGATCATCAGGATCACACAGCAGAAGACGCTTGCCCGGAAACCGGCCACGCAGGTTGTCACAGCCACCAGCACACAACTCCTACCACACTGCCTCAGCGCTGGTCGGTACCACAACTAAGTAGTGTGATTATTAAACAGACCGGCCCTTTTGTCCGGCCACCGCACTCTCCCGTCACTGGGATCTACCGCCCTCCGATTGCCTGAATAGCTGAACGATGACGCCACTCGTTGCCGGGCTGCCTTATGACTACCCGACAGATAAGCTATTCAGGAAATTTTATGAAATCACCAATGACACGCGGTGCTGTGGGCCTGATTGTGAGCCTCAGTACCTTGTGGTCAGTGCCATCTCATGCTCTGACCCTCGATGAAACCATTCAGCGCACACAAGCGGCGCACCCACAATTCAAAGCATATTCGGCCCTTCAGCGTGCCAGCAGGGCCGATGTCGATACGCTGTCGTTAGCTCCACCGATTATTCTCAATGGCGAGGCCGACAACCTTATCGGAAATGGTAGTTACCAACAGGCAGCACAGGCTGAGTACACCCTCGCCCTGTCGTCGGTCATCGAACTGGGCGGGCAGCGCAGAGCCCGTCACCAGCAGGCATTATCGGCCTACGAACTCACAGACGCTCAGAGTAAGTCCCGGACCTTATCGTTACTGAGCGAGGTGACCCGTGCCTACATAGCGACGCTTGCCTCGCAGGAAAGGCTCAGGATTGCAGAGGAGAGCCTGCGCCTGAATAAACAGACGTTGGCGGTTGTTGAAAAACGCCACCAACGCGGCGCTGCTCCGAAGAACGATCAGCTTCGCGCTGAAGCGGCACTTGAGCGCTCAGCCTCTGCCGTAGAGCAGGCCCGACTGCAGCTGGATAACGATATTTACCGGCTCACAAGCTATTGGATGACATCCGGGGAGCCACGCGGAGAACTCAGCCTGACAGGCAACCTGTTCGATCTGAGTACCCCGCCCGGTCAGTTTCCTCAGCGGCTGAGCGCTGTTGATGATGCGCTGGTTCTTGAGGTGTATGCCAGCGAGGCACGGCTGGCAGAAGCCGATTCGACACTGATACAGGCCCGGAACGCCGGCAGCGTAGAGTGGCGGGTGGGCGTTACTCACTTTGCAGAGAGTCGCGAAGAGGCTCTGAGCGCGGCCGCCAGCATCCCTCTTTTCAGCGGTCGTCGTGGATCATCCGCAGCCAGCGCAGCCCGCCAGCGTGCCGTCGCGAGTGAATATGAATACCAGGCCCATAAACGAGACGTAACCCAAAGACTTCACACCGCCTGGAGCGCCTTGCAGCAACACTCTGCCAGCGTGAATACCTACCAACAAAAGATCATCCCATTACTTAAACGAGCCATGGATGAGGTCGAGCAGGGATACGCCCAGGGTCGTTACCGCTATCAGGACTGGCATATCGCTCGCGAAGAATTGATTGAGGCTGAGCGCCAGCTGATCAGCAGTGCCAGCGCCGCTCTGATCAGCCGCACCCTGATAGAAGAATTAACCGCCCGGGCAGTAAGTAACCAGACAACACAGGACACCCCACAATGATGTATCGACCACACACTCTGGCTATCTGCCTGCTGCTTAGCCTGTCTTTAACAGTACACGCATCCGGCGATCATGAGCACGAAGAAGGCCACGGCCATAGTCATGGAAAAGAGCACGGTCATGAAGGAGAGCATGGTCATGAGCACGAGCACGAAAATACGACGAAGATCTCTGCTGCGATGGCCACCGCAAACGGTATCAGAACCGCGATTGCATCGTCTGGCACGGTAAACGCAACACTCCCCATCTTCGCGACTCTGGTAGTACCGCCTCAACAGGAGATCCAGCTCAGCGGGCGCTTTCCCGGCCTGATTACCGATGTCCGGGTCGCCCCCGGCGATAGCGTTAAGAAAGGGCAAACACTGGCCACCATCGAAAGCAATGAAAGCCTGAGTCGCTATGAGGTCAGATCACCGATTTCAGGCGTTATCAGCGACAGCCATGCGGCGTCAGGCAACCTGGCGAGCAGCGAACCCTTATTTGTGATCGTTGACCTGTCCGGGCTCTGGCTGGAAATCCCAGTACACCCATCTCAAAGGACTCAGGTTACAGCTGGACAGCCAGTGACGCTGCCTGCCCACGAAATCTCGACACAGATCGAATCGATTGCCCCTCCCGCTCATGGCCGACCCTTCTGGCGAGCGCGGGCTAAGGTGCCCAACCCACATGGCGACCTGACGCCGGGCGAGGTGACACTTGCTCACATCACCACCGCAGAAACCGTCGCACAGGTAAGAGTCGAGAATCGTGCTCTGCAAAATCACGAAGGCAACACCGTAGTGTTTGTACATCACGATGGAGAATACGAAGCACGCCCGGTTACCACCGGCGCCAGTGACGAGAAGTTCACCGAAATAACGGCCGGGCTGAATCCGGGCGAAGAATACGTGACCGACAACAGCTACCTGATAAAAGCAGACATCGGAAAATCCGGTGCTGCCCATCAGCACTAAGGAGGTCACATGCTGAATGCCATAATACGGCTGGCAGTGGAGCGACGCTTCATGATGCTGGCCTCCAGCCTGGTTCTGATTGCCGCCGGACTCTGGAGTTATCGCTATTTACCCATTGATGCTGTACCGGACATCACCAACGTTCAGGTTCAGATTAATACGGAAGCTACCGGATACTCGCCTCTGGAAGCCGAGCAACGGGTGACGTTTCCGGTAGAAACTGCGCTCTACGGCTTGCCACAACTCGAATATACGCGCTCTTTATCGCGCTACGGCCTGTCACAGGTGACGGTCGTCTTCAAAGACGGCACTGATATCTATCACGCACGAAATCTGATTGATCAGCGACTGGGCCAAATCAGCGACGCCCTACCTGAAGGTCTGAAGCCGGTGATGGGGCCAATCAGTACCGGACTGGGTGAAATATTCAGTTATACCGTCACGGCCGACAGCGATGCTCGCCAGTCGGACGGCAGCCCTTACGATGCCATGGCCCTGCGTACAGTTCAGGACTGGATAATACGCCCGCAACTGGCTCAGGTTGCGGGCGTCGCCGAGATCAATACCAGCGGTGGCTTCGAAGAGCAGATTCATATCCGCCCTGACCCAGCCTTGTTACTGCAACACCAGATCACGGTGCCTCAGCTGGTATCCGCGATCAGGCGCAACAACAGCAACCGTGGCGCAGGCTATATCGAAGTCCATGGGGAACAACAGCTGGTAAGAGCCGTCGGTCAACTGAAGTCGATAGAAGATATCCGCGATACCGTGGTGGCTCGCAACGGTACGGCCATTGTGCGCATCCGGGACCTTGCTGAGGTCACTCAGGGCGAAGAGTTACGCACAGGCGCGGCGACACGTGGTGGCTCAGAAACTGTACTGGGCAGTGCCATGATGCTGATGGGGGAAAACCCGAAAGAGGTTGCGGAAGCGCTTGAACGCCGCCTGCAAGATATCGCAACCAGTCTCCCTGATGGCGTGACGACCGAAGTTGTTTACAACCGCACAGACCTGGTGGGCAAGACGCTGGCGACGGTACAGACCAACCTACTTGAAGGCGCTTTGTTGGTTATTTTTGTTTTGTTCATCATGTTGCGCAATCTGCGTGCAGCACTGATTACTGCGGCGGTCATCCCTCTGGCGATGCTGGCCACAGTAACCGGCATGGTTCAGACCGGCGTATCTGCCAACCTGATGAGTCTGGGCGCTCTGGACTTCGGCTTAATCGTTGATGGCGCTGTCATCATCGTCGAAAACTGCGTGAGGCGCCTGAGCGCCAGCGGGTCAGCCCTGACCTTGCGCGAGCGTCTTGAACTGGTTTACTCAGCAACCGCAGAGGTGATGAAACCCAGCCTGTTCGGCGTCGCCATCATCACTCTGGTGTATATCCCCATCTTCAGCCTCACCGGCATCGAAGGAAAGATGTTTCACCCGATGGCCGCAACCGTGGTGATCGCCCTGCTCTCCGCCATGATCATCAGTATCACGCTGGTGCCTGCCGCTATCGCTGTGTTTCTGAGGAACGGGACAGGCGTTCATCATACCGAGCCATCTGGCGCGTCGTCTGTCGAATCAAAGCGATACGGCTACCAGTCACTTTATGAGCGACTTCTGCGTACTGCCCTGGGTGTTCCTGTGATGATGATCGGCTCAGCCGCCCTGCTTATCGTTGGCGCCTTGATTCTCAGCACTCGCCTAGGTTCAGAATTCATTCCTCAGCTGGATGAAGGGGATATTGCACTCCATGCCTTGCGTATTCCCGGCACCTCTCTACAACAGTCGTTAGATATGCAGGTATTACTTGAGGAGCGCCTTCTTACCTTCCCTGAAGTTAAGACTGTTTTCTCCCGGCTTGGCACACCGGAGATCGCGACCGACCCTATGCCGCCCAATGTCGCGGATACCTTCATCATCCTCAAGCCCAAGGCACAATGGCCGGACCCGGAGCGGCATAAAGCGGATCTGGTAGAGCAGATTGAAGCCAGCGTGCGGGAACTCCCGGGTAATAACTATGAATTCACTCAGCCCATCCAGATGCGCTTCAATGAACTGATCTCTGGAGTACGCGCCGACCTTGGCGTCAAAGTGTTCGGTGATGACCTGAACCAGCTTCTTACTGCAGCAAATGCGGTTGCTGCCCTGCTGAACTCAGTGGACGGCAGCGCCGATGTCCGGGTCGAGCAGGTCACAGGTCTACCCGTGTTAACCCTTCACCCCAAACGCCAGAAATTGGCGGCCTATGGTTTAACGGTCGATGATATTCAGTCTCTGCTATCGACGGCTGTCGGCGGACAACAGGCGGGGCTGATCTATCGTGGAGACCAACGTATTCCGTTAGTCGTCAGATTTCCCGAATCTCTGCGCCGGAATACAGAGCTGATCAAAGCGCTTCCTGTACCGCTTGCAGGTGGCGGGTTTGTGCCTGTGAGTGAAGTCGCGGACGTTATTCTCGCGCCCGCGCCGGCCCAGGTCAGCCGTGAAAACGGCAAACGTCGCATTGTTATCAGTGCCAACGTACGGGGTCGCGATCTGGGGAGTTTTATCGGAGAGGTCCAGCGAAGGGCCATGTCCGAGATCGATTTGCCCAGTGGCTACTGGTTGGAATACGGCGGGACCTTCGAGCAGCTTCAGTCTGCCGAGAAAACGCTGCGCTGGGTGGTACCGGCGACTCTGGCACTTATTCTCTTCGTGCTGGTGTCGGCGTTCGGGAATCTGCGCGATGCCTTAATTATCTTCAGTGGTGTACCACTGGCCCTGACCGGCGGAATATTCCTGCTGTGGTTGAGAGATATACCTATGTCGATCTCAGCGGCCGTGGGCTTTATCGCACTGTCCGGGATCTCGGTATTGAACGGACTCGTCATGCTGACCTTTATCCGCCAGCTGCGTGATCAGGGCGTCGCTTTGCGCGACGCTGTCATTGAAGGGGCAACAAGGCGATTGCGACCTGTGCTGATGACGGCTCTGGTCGCTGGGCTCGGTTTCGTTCCTATGGCATTGAATACAGGCATTGGTGCAGAAGTTCAGCGTCCACTCGCCACTGTGGTGATTGGCGGCATTATCTCGGCGACCACATTAACCTTGTTTGTGGTGCCTGTGCTCTACTTCTGGCTTCACAGGCGAAGTCACAACAAAGCGAGCCTCAGTCGATAGTGAAGGCTGTCAGATAAGACTCAAAATAAAAAAGGGGCCGATGGCCCCTTTTCTCTCTGTCAGCGTAGCACTTCTGTCACTACTACGTTAACGCAGCAGCAGAATAGGTACTTTGCTGTGGCTGACCATATTGCGGGTATGCGAACCAACGAAGAACTGACGGATACGCGAGTGGCCGTAGGCGCCCATCACGATCAGGTCAATCTGGTGCCGGAACTGGTAGTCATTGAGAATCGACAGAACATCGCCCTCGCACTGACGCGTCACCACTTTAAAACCGGCTTTCTCAAGGCGCTCGTGCGCGGTCGTAAACTTAGCTACGTGTTCAGCGTCGGTGTGGTTAACCATCACCAGATGACACTCTGCTTCTTTCAGAAGTGGGCTGTCAGCGTACGCATCTAACGCACGTTCGACTGCTTCACTACCGTCATAAGCCACCATAAAGCGGGTCGGAGTACGAAAGGAGACACCAGTTGTAATCAACACAGGACATGAGACTGAGCGCAGTACCGTCTCCAGCTGGCTGCCCAGCGTGGCAACCGTAGGGTCCGGATGGTCTTCCCCCTGACGCCCCATCACCAGCACACGTGTATCGTCAACGAGGGACAGCACTTCCTCCGACAGGCGACCGTGACGCTGCTGAACGCTACAGTCCTGAGCGCCGTGCTCTTTCGCCCGCTTTTCCGCAGACTCGAGCATGATACGACTACTTTCAATCGCCAGCTTCGCACGCTGAGCATCTAACTCAGTAAGCTGCTCCAGCAAATGCTCCCGGCTGCCAAAACCAATGCTGCCACTGAGGTCAGCCGCATTCTTATCGACCTTCTCAAGAGTGTGCAGCAGAGTCAGTGGTTGTTGCAGGCGCTGGCTGACCCAGGAAGCGGCATCGACGACCGCCATGGCACCCGGGGAGGCATCAATACATGCCGTAATCTGTTTCATCGTTACTCCTTCTCACTCTCTTTCGACAGTGAAACCATCGCGCAAACCTCACCGATCGTTAATAGGGGGCCTGTTAGTGACCCGCCATCATTTTCTCGACTTCTTCCGGCTTATCATGAACACCGAAACGGTCGACAATCGTGGCACTGGCTTCATTCATTCCAAGCAGCTCGACCTCTGCTCCCTCGCGGCGGAACTTAATCACCACCTTATCCAGAGCAGATACTGACGTAATATCCCAGAAATGGGCATGCGTCAGATCAATAGTGACTTTAGAAGCCGCTTCGCGGAAATCGAATGACTTACTGAACGCATCCGACGACGCAAAGAACACCTGGCCAATCACCTTGTAGGTGCGTTCGCCCGGTGCATCCTGCTCGCTTTTCACGACCATGAAACGGCCAATCTTGTTGGCAAAGAACAAGGATGCCAGCAGGACGCCAACGAGTACACCCAAAGCCAGGTTGTGCGTCGCTACAACCACAGAGACTGTGGCCAGCATCACAATATTGGTGGATAACGGGTGTTTCTTAAGGTTGATCACGGAATCCCATGAGAAGGTACCAATCGACACCATGATCATCACCGCAACGAGCGCTGCCATTGGGATCTGACCAATCCACTCATCGAGGAAGACCACCATAATCAGCAAGAACAGACCCGCGACAAAGGTGGATAGTCGACCACGTCCTCCGGATTTCACGTTAATGATCGACTGACCGATCATGGCGCAACCCGCCATACCACCCAGCAGAGAAGAACCGATGTTCGCCACACCCTGGCCCTTACACTCGCGGTTCTTATCACTGTCTGTATCGGTGAGTTCGTCAACGATGGTGGCTGTCATCATCGACTCCAGCAAACCTACGGCCGCCAGAGCAGCCGAGTACGGCAGAATAATCCACAGAGTTTCCAGCGTCAGCGGTACATCTGGCCAGAGGAAAATAGGCAGAGTGTCTGGCAATTCACCCATGTCAGCCACAGTACGTACATCGATTCCGAAGTAGATCGCAACGGCTGTCATGGTAAGGATGCACACCAGCGGCGACGGCAGCCAACTACCTACTTTCGGCACATAAGGGAACAGGTAGATGATACCCAGACCTGCGGCGGTCATAGCGTACACATGCCAGGTCACGTTCGTGAGTTCAGGCAACTGTGCCATAAAAATCAGAATCGCCAGAGCATTCACGAAGCCTGTGACCACCGACCGTGACACAAAACGCATCAGATCCCCGAGCTTTAAAAAGCCCGCCACAATCTGGATAACACCACACAGTAACGAAGCCGCGAGCAGATACTGCAGGCCATGCTCTTTTACCAAGGTCACCATCAGCAGCGCCATCGCACCCGTTGCTGCCGAGATCATGCCCGGACGACCACCCACGATGGCGATGATAACCGCGATACAGAACGACGCGTAAAGGCCGACCTTCGGGTCAACTCCGGCGATAATAGAAAAGGCGATGGCCTCAGGAATCAGAGCCAGAGCAACGACGGTGCCCGACAAGAGATCGCCGCGAACGTTTGAAAACCACTCGCGCTTCAGAGTATTCAACATAAGTAACTGCTCACTTACTATTAAGACACGCACCCGAAGAACTCAGGCGGAAAGCCGGCATTGTACAGAGCTTGATCAGTGGGGCAACTCGCAACTAAGAAGAGACAGAGGGCCAGACACAAAAAAGCCAGCTTACCGCCCTTGGTAAGCTGGCAAAACCCACTGAGTGGAGGGTTTCAGTGGCCGTAAATTTTCAGACTGCCGCCAACCATGTTGAGGTTATCGACTTTCATTGAACCGATTGAGCGTCCACCTACCTGAATGGACCCAACAGTGATATCCGCATTCATCCCGATATTATCGATTGCGAGTGCACCACCGCCCTGGGAGTTCTGGCCGCTGTAAATATCTGCCTCAATCTGCGCGTTGGCACTCAATAGATTAGGGTTATCGTCGTAGTCAGAGCGGGTCATGCGGAAGTCACGTATCGCCAGACCAAGTGCCGGCATATCAAAGTCGAGATCATCGATGCCGATCATCATTTCCAGATTCAGACGATCTGTTCCGAGTTCATCGTCGTACCCAATTTTGGCCCATAACTGGGTAAAGATGCCGTCCATCTTAAAGTTATCAATCAGAGTAAATTTGGGAGCACCATCGGCATCGCGTATTTCCCAAGCTTCTGTACGGATGCTGAAATCCACAGGTGCGGCAAAACCAACCGGGAAAAATTTGAGCGACAATTCGCCCTCTGCTGAGATATCGATATCCAACTTCAGGTCATCGAGAAGCGAGGACACATTCTGAATAAAAGGGGTACCGCCATTGGCTGCGGTATAACCTTCGACAAACAGATCATCACGGTCAGCACCACCAAGAAAGACCTCAGTAATTGCGAGAGAGCCCTCATCGGTATAAATGATTTCACCGATATCCATCTGAGCTTCCATTTCAATACTGATCCCGGACTGCCCGGATACTGTACTCATGGCATATTCATCAAGAGATTGCAGTTCAGCCAGTGCTGACATTGGTAGCAGGAGTGCCACCAGACTTACGGTTGGTTTTATTATCATTGTTCTTATCCCTGCGTCGTTCGCGAGAATAAGCCAGTACCTCATCCCTCTGGCTACTGTTGCAGGAACCAGAATATGCCCCGTTAAACGGCCTCGCCAGCGAGTTTAGTCAGGGTGCGCCAAAGTGACCCGATAAGATAACAAACACCTCTACATGGCCCGTTTTACTGTATTGATCTTCACCTGACACCACTCTGAGCGTCAGCTATCATCGCGGAATTACGTCTGAGGTTCCCCTTTTGCTGCTCTTACTCACAAAGATACTGGTTACGTTTCTAACCGTCGTTATGCTGGCCGTCGTCGCTCGCCGCTATGGCCCAGCCTGGGCGGGAATACTGGCAGGATTTCCGCTGGGTAGCGCTATCACTCTGTACTTTATGGGGTTTGAACTGGGCTCTGATTTCGCAGCGGAAGGCGCGACACATACTCTGATTGGACTGACAGGCAGCCTGGCACTGGCCATCAGCTACTTATACGCAAGCCGTCGCTGGTACCGGCCAAGACACGTATTGATCCCTGCACTTCTGGCCCTCAGCGCATTTCTGGCGACGGTTGCGCCGCTGCAGTACTGGAACGCCAACTGGTGGCAGAACGCGCTGATTATTCTGGCCCTGATCGCCGCAGCAAGCCGGCTTCTCCGGTCTGTACCTGACGCAAAAGTCGCACTGAACAGTGACAACCTCTGGCAACGTCCGGCACCAGCGATTCTGTTCCGTGCGGTCATGGCAACCATCAGCGTACTGGGGATCACAGCGCTGGCACACTGGCTTTCCCCCTCAGAGGCAGGCTTATTAGCTGCGTTTCCCGTCAGTTTTTTCCCGACACTCATCGTATTGCAACTGAGCTACGGTGCGCCCGTTGTCGCCGCGACGGTCAAACAGTACCCCGAGGGACTGGTGTCTATGGTGATTTACGTTGCCTCGGTCACGCAGATTTATCCCTTACTTGGACTGCAACTGGGTACTGCCGCCGCACTTCTGATCGCGACCCTGTATCTGTTTGGGTATGCCCTGGTGAAGTTTCGTCTGAATCGGAGTGCTTAACTCCGCCAGAAACTTGGGGTAATCAGTACCAGTAAAGTGAAAATCTCCAGACGCCCGAGCAGCATGGTCAGGGCCAGAATCCACTTAGCAGTATCGGAGATATTACCGTAGTGCGCAGAGACCTCGCCAAGCCCTGGGCCGAGGTTATTGAGGCAGGAGCCAACGGCTGAGAACGCGGTGACCTGGTCCAGCCCGGTCGCCATCAAAGCCAGCATCATCACCATAAAGGTGACCACATAGAGCGCGAAGAATCCCCAGACCGATTCCAGAATCCGGTCGGCTACCGGTTGCTTGCCGAGCTTAACCGGAATGATGGCATTGGGGTGAATCAGTCGATGAATCTCGCGCAGGCCCTGTTTGAATACCAACAGGATACGAATGGCTTTCATGCCACCGCCGGTCGAACCCGCACAGCCACCGATAAATGCCATCATAAAGAGCAGCACCGGCAGGAATACCGGCCAGACCGAGAAGTCAGCGGTGCCGAAGCCAGCCGTCGTAGCAACCGACACCAGCTCGAATAAGCCATAGCGAACCGCGCCACCAAAGTCATAGGTATCCGTCATCCAGAGTGCAATGACGGTCAGCAATGCACCACCAAACATGACGAACAGAAAGAACTTCACTTCGGAATCAACGAAGTAATGGCGCACGGTTTTGTACCGCCAGGCATAGAAATGCAGCGAGAAATTAAGTGCCGCCACCAGCATAAAGAACATGGCAATGGCTTCGATCAGCGCGCTGTCAAAGTGTCCCATGGACGCGTCATAGGTTGAGAAGCCCCCGATACCGACCGTCGAGAAGCTGTGCGCGATGGCATCAAAGGTGTTCATACCCGCGAGCCAGTAAGCCAGTGCGCAGGCAATGGTCAGCGACAGGTAGATGTACCAGAGCGCTTTTGCAGTTTCAGTGATACGCGGGGTAAGTTTCGAGTCTTTCAGAGGACCCGGCATTTCAGCACGGAACAGCTGCATGCCACCAATACCAAGCATCGGCAGAATAGCCACGGCCAGAACGATAATCCCCATTCCGCCCAGCCACTGCAGTTGCTGGCGATACCAGAGGATCGATTTCGGCAGATATTCGAGGCCGGTCATCACCGTCGCACCGGTGGTTGTCCAGCCCGAGAGGGATTCGAAGAAGGCGTCGGCAAAGCTCAGGCCGGGGTTTTCGGCGAGCATAAAAGGTAAAGTACCTGCCAGCCCCAGCGTCAGCCAGAAAAGGGCTGCGACGATAAATCCGTCTCTGGTTTTGAGTTCTTTTTTAACACCGCGAAATGGCAACCAGCTGAAGAAACCGATACCAAGAACGAGAGACATAGCGACGCTAAAGGCTTCGGTAGCGCCATCGCTGTACCACATGGATACAACCATAGGCGGCAGCATGGTCAGACTGAACAACATCAGGAAGATGCCCAGTACCCGGGCAATCACAGTAAAGTGCATATCAGAAGAAGCCCAAGCCCACCTGGAAGAGTCGTTCCACATCGGCGATGTGGCGTTTATCCATCACAAACAGAATCACGTGGTCATCCGATTCAACCACAACATCAGAGCGTCCCATAATGACGTCATCGCCTCGAACGATGGCACCGATTGTCGTGCCCGGCGGCAATTTAATCTCACCCACACGACGCCCGACCACCTTGGATGACATGCTGTCACCGTGAGCGATAGCCTCAATGGCTTCAGCTGCGCCACGGCGCAGGCTGTGAACATTAACCACATCGCCCCGACGAACATGCGTCAGCAGGCTGCCGATGGTTGCCTGTTGTGGTGAGATCGCCACGTCGATCATGCCGCCCTGCACCAGATCAACGTAGGCCGCTTTGTTAATCAGGGTCATCACTTTGCGGGCGCCATGACGCTTCGCCAACAGCGAGGCCATGATGTTCACCTCGTCATCGTTGGTCAGGGCACAGAAGACGTCGGTATTCTCAATATTCTCTTCTTCGAGCAGGCTTTTATCCGTACCACTGCCATGCAGCACAACGGTGCGGTCGAGATTTTCACTCAGGTAGCGCGCACGCTCGGGGTTGTGCTCGATAATTTTCAGCCGGTAGCGTTTCTCCAGCGCTTTAGCGAGCCGGTAACCAATGTTACCGCCACCAGCAATGATGACTCGTTTGTATGAGTCTTCCGCACGACGCAACTCACTCATCACGGTGTGAATGTGCTCACGACCCGCGATAAAGAACACCTCATCGTCGGCCTCGATGACGGTATCACCCTTAGGCTCAATGGCGGTATTGCGACGGAACACCGCGGCTACGCGGGTTTCTACATTAGGAAGGTGATCTTTGAGTGTTGAGATCGCCTGACCGACGAGAGGCCCACCGTAGTAGGCCTTAACAGCGACCAGCTGGACTTTACCGTCGGCAAAGTCGAGTACCTGCAGTGCGCCCGGAAACTCCAGCAGGCGGCGTATGTACTTTGTCACCACCTGCTCTGGCGAAATCAGTACATCAATCGGGAAGGCATCAACATTGAAGAGGTCGGTCTGCTTAAGGTAAGCGTTGGAGCGAATACGGGAAATCTTGGTGGGGGTTCTGAACAGCGTGTAGGCTACCTGACAGGCGACCATATTGGTCTCGTCAGAATTCGTGACGGCCACCAGCATGTCAGCATCATCGGCCCCAGCGTCACGCAGCACGTGCGGAAACGAACCATGACCATAAACGGTTTTAACATCGATACGGTCCTGCAGTTCGCGCAGGCGATCAGTGTCTGTGTCGATAATGGTGATATCGTTTTTCTCACTGGAGAGGTTTTCTGCCAGTGTTCCCCCGACCTGTCCGGCGCCAAGGATAATTATCTTCATATCAGCTCAGAGTCCCGTCTGCCTTCAGCAGTTATTGTCTGCAGTTTTGTGCAAGAGCGCATAGTAGAAGCCGTCGTGTCCACGAGGCGTCGGAAATAACTGCCGCCCGGCATTGCAGGCGATTCCCCAGTCATTGTCCAGTGTAACGAGCGTTGCATCCGGATGCACATCAACAAAACGTACAATCTGCTCGCTATTTTCCTGCGGCAGCACCGAGCAGGTTGCATACAACAGGCGCCCGCCCGGCTTTAGCATCTGCCAGGCGCGCTCTAAAATATCGGCCTGCACTGCAACCAACTGCGCAATGTCTTCGCGGCGGCGCAGCATGCGGATGTCCGGATGGCGGCGGATTACGCCCGTCGCTGAGCATGGTACATCCAGAAGAATGGCGTCGAAACCCGGCTCATCACCGCAGTAATCTTCCCACCAGGATTCATCCGAGCACATATCGACGCGAGCGATATCCGCACTCAGTCGCAGACGTTCAAGGTTTTCGTGCACACGCTCAAGTCGGGCTTCATCGGCATCCACCGCCATCAGGCGTATCTCTGCAGACTCAAGCAGGTGAGCGCTTTTACCACCCGGAGCAGCACAGGCATCGAGTACGCATTCACCATCTGCTGGTGCCAGTATCTGTGCAGCCAGCTGTGCGGCTTCGTCCTGTACGCTGACATCACCATCGGCAAACCCCGGCAGCGTAGTGACATCACACGATGCCTCAAGGTAAATCGCTGAGCGGCTGTGTTCACCTGCGGTGGCCTCAATACCGGCTTCCTGCAAACGCCCCAGATACTCATCCCGGCTGACGTGACGCTGATTCACACGAAGACATAGCGGACCGCGTTCATTGTTAGCTTCGAGAATCTGTGGCCATTGTTCCGGCCAGGCTTTGGTCAACATTTTGACCAACCATTTCGGGTGACTGGTTGCCGTTACAGGGTTGTCTTCCAGCGGCGGCAGTAAGCCCTCATACTCCCGGCCATAGCGGCGCAGGCAGGCGTTGATGACCGGCTTAGCGTAGCCCTTACCCATCTCTTCGCAGACATCAACCGTGGCATGTACTGCTGCATGAGGCGCTTTGCCTTGAATCACCAACTGATACAGCCCGACGATCATCAGAGCGTGGAGGTCCTGATCTTCCTCGGGAAAAGGGTTCTTCAACAGCATCTTAGTCAGCGCATTGAGCCGGAAGTACCAGCGACAGCTGCCCAGCGTCAGGTCACGAAAGAAACCCCGTTCGCTGTCTTCGATGCGATCTTCGAGCGAAGGAATCGCCTGATTGAGAGACTGCCCTGACATGACTGCGGCCACAGCAAGTGTCGCCGCATGGCGCGGTGTTATGGCACTGGCTTTACCGCGCCCGTATAGATTCTGCATGATCAGAGCTCAGAAGAAAGTACGTAAAACGGCTGAAAAAGATTCGGCTGGCCGTTGATGATGTCGGCCACAGCCATGGGCTTTTTACCGGCAAGCTGTAGCTTGGTGAGTTTCAGCACACCTTCTTTGCAGGCAACTTCGATCCCGTCTGCAGAAACATGCGCAATCGTTCCCGGGGCAAGTTGCGTGGCTTTCTCCAGCGCGACAGCGGCATGAATCCGGATACGCTCATCACCTAAAAGGGTATAAGCCATAGGGAAAGGATTAAATGCGCGAACCCGGCGCGCCAGCTCGTCTGCAGATGCATCCCACTGAATAAGCGCTTCCTGCTTACTCAATTTATGGGCATAACAGGCAGCGGCGTCGTTCTGTTGCTCTGGCGTCAGGGTGCCTGCTTCAACATCCGCCAGCGTCTTCAGCAGTGCCCCCGGCCCCATTTCAGCGAGGCGGTCGTGCAGCGAGCCACCGGTGTCATCGAGATTAATTCCGGTCGTGACCTTACTCAGCATGTCGCCAGTATCCAGACCGACATCCATCTGCATGATAGTGATGCCTGTGACCATATCTCCGGCTTCGATACAGCGCTGAATCGGTGCGGCACCTCGCCAGCGTGGCAACAGCGACGCATGAACGTTAAGACAGCCAAACTTCGGCGCATCCAGCACACTTTTCGGCAACAGAAGGCCGTAAGCCACCACCACCATAACGTCTGCATTGAGTGAACGTAGCGTCTCGACATCAGCTTCGTCTTTGAAATTAAGCGGCTGATACACAGGAATATCATGTTCAAGCGCAATCTGTTTTACCGGGCTGGGCTGGAGCTTTTTTCCACGCCCCGCCGGACGGTCTGGCTGACTGTAGACCCCCACCACTTCATGCTCGCTGTTGACCAGCGCAGAGAGGTGAACGGCGGCGAAATCCGGCGTACCGGCAAAAACAATGCGTAAAGCCATGTATTAACGTTTCCCCTGACGGGCTTCGATTTTGTGTTTCTTATCCAGCTTACTTTTGATGCGATTACGCTTCATCGGAGAGATGTAATCGACCATCAGCTTACCTTCGAGGTGATCGACTTCGTGCTGAATGCATACCGCCAGCAGGCCGCGACATTCAAGCTCAAACGCCTCACCCTTGCGGTCGAGAGCTTTTACCAGGCAATGCTCAACCCGTGTCACGTCTTCATAGAAGCCAGGTACCGAGAGGCAGCCTTCCTGCATCGACTCCAGCTCGCCATCAAGCACGGTAATTTCCGGGTTGATAAACACCAGTGGCTCGCTTTTGTCTTCGGACACATCAATCGTGATGATGCGTTCATGAATGTTCACCTGGGTGGCTGCCAGGCCGATGCCGGGTGCGTCGTACATGGTTTCAAACATGTCGTCGACGATTTTCTGCACTCGTGCGTCGACCTCTTTTACAGGTTGTGCAACGGTTCGCAGACGTGGGTCCGGGAATTCCAGAATATCTAGTATGGCCATGAGAAATGCGGTACTTATGGAATTTTATGGTAGTGACTTGCTAATATGGCCGCGTGGCAGCCAATTCAACGTCACCCTGAACGCTAATAATAAAGGGAATAAAGGATGAGCAAAACCATCAAACGACTCCTCGTTACAGGTTTGATGTGCCTTTCAGCCGGTGCAAGCGCACTGGAACTCAGAGCTGACGCCCCTGAGCGCTATACGGTACAAAAGGGTGACACCCTCTGGGATATCGCAGAACGCTTCACTGGTAACGCTTGGGAATGGCCTGAAATCTGGTACCAGAACGACCAGATCAACAACCCTCACCTTATCTACCCTGGCGACATGATCGGCCTGATTGACGTAGATGGCCAGAAAAAACTAACTGTAATGGAGCGCGGGCAAGCATCCCGCACCGTTAAACTGCGCCCGGGCGACGTGAAAATGTCTCCTTCGGCACGTGTTCAGCCTATCGAAGCCGCCATTGCCGCCATCCCGATGGATGCGATTCAGGGTTTCCTGCGTGATCACCGTATCGTTGAGCCTGAAGAGCTCGCGAAAGCACCTTATATTGTCAGCGGTGCCGACGGTCGCGTTCTGATGGGCGCCGGAACCAAAGTTTACGCACGTGGCAAAGTGGACGGCCAACTGGCGTCTGCTTACGGCATTTTCCGTAAAGGCGACGTCTTTGTTGATCCAGTCACCGACGAAGTGCTGGGTATGGAAGCCACCGATATCGGTAAGGCTTCAGTTGAAACCGTTGAGGGCGATGTTATTACCCTGATGCTGGAGAAAACTAACCAGCAGGTTGCCATTCGTGACCGCCTTCTGGAGACAGAAGACCGCGAACTGAAATCCCGTTTTATTCCTAAGGCTCCGGGTCAGCGTATTGCTGGTGAGATTCTGGCAGTGACCAATGGTGTATCTCACGTTGGCCAGTTCGATGTCGTTGCTCTTAACCGCGGTGAGCGCGATGGCATGGACGTCGGGCATGTCATGCTGATCAAGAAAGCGGGCGAAGTAGTCTACGACCCGGTTGAGAAAGAGAAGATTCGTCTGCCAGCAGAGGACGCCGGTAGCATGATGGTTTTCCGTGTGTACGAAAAAATGTCCTATGCGCTGATCATGCGCGCTCAGCGTCCGCTGAAAGTGGGCGATTACTTCGAATCACCGAAAATCTGATAATTTCTGAATGACCAATTCCAGACTCACCCTACAACGAGGGAGTCTGGCAGGCCACGGAGGCCGCATGTCCATGGATGGACTCACATACGCACCCGATAGCTCCGACGGCAACTCTGCCGCTCCTCATCCTGACCGAAGTACACTGCTCGCTTGGTGGCGTTTACGCAGTATTTCTGGTGTGGGCAATATCGCCTTAAACGAAATACGCAGTGGCCTGACGGCTCCGGAAGCCCTGTCACAATGCAGCCCGCGGGACCTGATCCAGCTTGGCCTGAAGCCCGAACAGGCAGACCGCTGGCACAATGACGCCGCACTCAGCCGCGGCTTTGAAGTATTGGAAGACTGGTGCCAGCACCCAAATCAAGGCGTATTACTCGCAGGTACCGCAGGCTACCCTGAGTCCCTGAATATACTCCGTGATGCTCCCATATTTCTCTGGTATCGAGGCAATCTCAATGCACTACAGCAGCCCACGATTGCAATGGTTGGCAGTCGCGGTGCATCTGCCAGCGCCCTCGACTGGACGATAGATACCGCGGCTGAACTTGCCTCTGCCGGAATGGTTGTGGTCAGTGGATTGGCGCTTGGTATTGATGGCGCAGCGCATCGCGGTGCAGTATCGACAGGAGCAACCATTGCTGTGATGGGAACCGGGCCCGATATTATTTATCCAGCAAAGCATCGTAGCCTGGCCGCCAGCATCACAGAGCATGGCCTGTTGCTGAGTGAATTCAGCCCAGGCACTAAAGCTCAGGCGCGTCACTTTCCTTCCCGTAATCGCATCATCAGTGGTCTGAGTAGCGCGACCGTTGTGGTCGAGGCCGGAATCAAAAGCGGCACTATGATCACTGCCCGCATGGCCGCCGATCAGGGCAGAGATGTGTTGGCGGTACCGGGGGCTCTCGGTAACCCACTCAGCCGGGGGCCACACCAGCTGATTCGCGAAGGCGCGCTACTTGTCGAGAACGCGCAACACATTCTTGAGGCCACGCTTTCAACCAGCATGGCATTTCAGCAACCACACCAGCAGCCACACCAGAAACAAAAGCAGCAGCTACCCGGGCACATACCTCAGCAACCTGCGCTCACAGGCTTTACTGATACAGCTGAAAACCCTTCGCACGCACAAAGTACCAATGATCCGGCCAAGTCCGGTGCCGAGGCTCCTGAACTGCTCACTCACATTGATTTTAATCCGACGCCAGTCGACGTGATTGCTCTTCGTAGCGCACGCCCGATATCTGAGCTGCTCGGCGAACTTCTGATGCTCGAACTTGAAGGATGGTTGTTACAGGCACCCGGCGGCTATTGCCGGGTACGATGAAATCCTTTTACCACGAATGGTAAAGCATCCGACCTGATCTACACTTTATCGAATCAGGAGGAGCTACCGATGAACCAGACCGCCGTTGCCACACAGTCAGATGTGGCAGGAAGCTATCTTACCTTCCATTTGCCACGGGCAAAGTACGCTCTACCCGTGGATTCGATTCAATACATCACCACACTGGATGCAATCGACCCACATGATGTGCCCGGCGGCAAATCTGGCATTCGCCGTATGTTCACCTACGAGGGAACACAGATTCCTCTGTTTAATTTCAGCCGTCTGATTGGCTCAACCTCGCAACTCGAAGAGTGTGAGCAACTCATTTCTATGCTGAAGCAACGCCGCCAGGATCACATTGACTGGATTACAGCGCTTGAGCACAGCATCAATCATGGCGAAGAATTCAAAAAGGCAGTCGACCCTCATCTTTGCGCTTTTGGCCTCTGGTACGACAAATACAAAGCGCATGACGAAGAGCTGCACAAAATCATGGCTCAGTTCGATGAGCCACATAAGCGCATACATTCTCTGGCGACCCGGCTGCTGAACATGGCGCAAGAAGAGGATAAAGCCGAGGAGGCAAACCGTATATTGGATGACGAGAAGCACTCCACCCTGAAGGTGTTATTACGATTATTTGATCAGGCAACCGCACGCCTCGAAGAAATGCTTAAGCCCGTGGTGGTGATATTGCGAGCAGCGGGCAGAACCTACGGTATTGAACTCGACTCGATTGATCAGATCATCGAGTTCGATAGTCGCCACTGGCTCCCTGATGAGAAGCAGGAACTGCAACATGCCTGCTACGATGGTTTCCTGCAAAAAAACGAAGGCGAGTTATTCATCCGCCTGGAACCGGCTCATCTGACCAAATAGAAACAAGCTAAGTAGAAACCAGGTAGATTACCAACCCACGCGCTTAACTGAGCCTCGACACAGTATGGGCTTTGCTCCAGCATCAGATGGATTCTCCCCGGAGCAGGCCGTAGCTTTACTGTCTAAGCTGCCAAAACAACAGGTTACCTTATTCACCATGCCTTACCTCAAGGTCGCCTTCTTGCCGCCACGCCGGGCATGAGGTAGGGTTCCGCAATCTTTTCAATCAAAGTTACCGGAACCCTTCTGTGAATCCCTGGCATTTACATCAGGCCCTGCGTTGTATCCGCTCTGGTGGCGTTATTGCCTATCCGACGGAAGCTGTCTGGGGCCTCGGTTGCGACCCAACCGATAAGCAGGCAGTGCATAGAATCCTCGATCTGAAATCACGCCCTGAGCATAAAGGCCTCGTACTGGTAGGCTCATCGCTGGAGCAGTTTCAGGACTGGGTCAAGCCATTGTCCGACGACGATAGAAACACCGTCATGGCCACCTGGCCCGGCCCGGTGACCTGGGTTCTGCCCTGCCATGATTCGGTACCTGTCTGGTTGCGTGGCAAACACAGCAGTCTCGCTATCCGGATCAGCGATCATCCGGTTGTACGCGCACTCTGCGATGAGGTGGGCCCTTTGGTCTCGACTTCAGCGAATCCGGCAGGTAAAGAACCCGCCCGAACACTGTTGCGCGTCAGGCAGTACTTCCCGTCAGGTATCAACTGCCTGCTACCCGGTGCGCTGGGCGGACGACGCCAGCCCTCTGAAATCCGAACACTCGACGGCCAGCGCTTGCGCTGAGCAACTCAGGAGACCTAATGGCCAACACTTCATGTGATATTCAGGCAGTAAAATCTTTCCTGCTCGATCTGCAGGACAGAATCTGTACCGCGCTCGAAGCGGCAGACGGAAAAGCCACCTTTGTCGAAGACGCCTGGGATCGCGAAGAGGAAGGTAATAACCCGATGGCGCTCACTGGCGGCGGTCGTACCCGAGTAATCACCGGCGGCACCATCGAAAAAGGCGGTGTGAATTTCTCGCATGTTCGCGGCGCCAAACTGCCAGCATCAGCCACGGCTAACCGCCCTGAACTTGAAGGTCGTAGTTTTCAGGCGATGGGGGTCTCTCTGGTGATCCACCCAGAAAACCCGTACATCCCGACCTCGCACGCTAATGTGCGCTTCTTTGTCGCCGAGAAAGAAGGTGAAGAGCCCGTCTGGTGGTTTGGCGGAGGCTTCGACCTCACGCCTTATTACCCATTTGAAGAAGATGTGGTGCATTGGCACCAGGTGTCTAAAGACCTGTGCGTCCCATTCGGAGAAGATATTTACCCGAAATACAAAAAATGGTGCGACGAGTATTTCTTCCTGAAACACCGGAATGAAACCCGTGGCGTTGGTGGCCTCTTCTTCGATGACCTGAACAGCTGGGATGGCAAAGTCGACTTTGAGCGCAGTTTCGCCTTTATGCAGGCGGTCGGCAATGGCTATATTGATGCGGTGGTCCCCATCATAGAACGCCGCAAAGACATGTCCTGGGGCGAGCGGGAACGTAAGTTTCAATGCTACCGACGAGGCCGTTATGTCGAATTCAACCTGGTATTTGACCGCGGTACTATTTTTGGCCTGCAAACCGGCGGGCGCACGGAGAGCATCCTGATGTCGATGCCCCCTGTCGCGCATTGGGATTACGACTGGAACCCTGAACCAGGTAGCCCTGAAGAACGCCTTTACAAAGATTTTCTGCCTCACCGGGACTGGGTGTAGTACCGGCAGCAGTAAGGAGACGCAATGACCGACCTCTATGCAGTAGTCGGCAATCCGATCTCGCACAGCAAGTCACCTGATATTCAGAATGCCTTTGCTGAGCAGACCGGTGAGGACTTATTTTACAAAACGCTGCTGGCACCACTGGATGACTTCGAGGGCGAAGTCAGACGCTTTATTGAGCACGGTGGCAGCGGATTAAACGTGACGGTTCCCTTCAAAGAGAATGCCTACCGCTTAGCGAATGAATTAACCACCCGTGCTAAACGCGCAGAGGCCGTTAATACGTTAAAGAAGATGCCTGATGGTACGTTGCTCGCCGACAATACCGACGGTGCTGGTCTGGTCAGAGATCTGATGATTAACCACTCGGTGGTTCTGGAAGGAAAACGCATCCTTATTCTCGGCGCCGGAGGTGCTGTTCGTGGAGTACTGCAGCCGCTTCTGGAGCAGCAGCCCGCAGGAATCGTCATTGCCAACCGCACCGAATCAAAAGCGCAGACGCTGGCAAAAGACTTTGCCGACCTCGGTCGTATTTCAGCCTGTGGTTTTACCGATATCGAAGGTAGCTTTGACCTGATTATCAACGGCACATCTGCCAGTCTGGCTGGCGAAATGCCGCCGATACCTGTATCGGTCATCCATCAGAATACAACGACCTACGACATGATGTATGGAAGCAATACAACCGTCTTTAACCAGTGGGCTGAAGATCACGGTGCTCTTCGCACCATCGATGGTCTGGGCATGCTGGTCGAGCAAGCCGCTGAGGCATTCTATGTCTGGCGCGGGGTACGCCCCCAGACTGCGCGGGTGATGCAATCGTTACGGAATGAACGTCGCCGCTAACGCTGTTTTAACAATAAGACGATCCACAGGAAGACCACCTACAGGAAGGCAATCATGAAACATATGTTAGCGGGAGTAGTCTGCACAATTGTGCTGGCTGGCTGTGATACATATCCGGATATCGCTGACGATGCGAGTAATCGCCCTGATCCGGAAGAAGCCAGTAATGATACTTTTTTCGGAGCCCAACTGCTCACCGAAAGTGATACCGCCACCGGTAATCTCAGCACCGATGATGCGCTCGACCATTACAAGTTTGATATTAACGGCAACTTCAACGGCCCATTAATCGTCACTCTGACCGGCCTTGCCGGCGATGCCGATATTGAGCTTTATGATTACAACCTGAACCTGCTCAGCTGGTCGCGTACCGGAGACACCAGCAATGAAGAAATCAGAGTCTGGCACAATGCGGCATACAACAGCGCCTCTTATGACGTAGGCCTGTATTACGTTCGCGTTTATACCGACAACCCGGGGCTGATCAGCGATTACACCCTGGAGTTTAATTTTGATAAGGGGAACGCCGAATGACTCTGACTAAAAGACTTACGGCGTTAAGTGCCGCGGCCTGCATGTTACCTCTGACCGCATCAGCCTATGAAGATTACCGGTCAATGAAGTTCACCTCCTATACGTTCAAACACAGCTCATGGAGTGAAGAGCAGTACGTGGGTGACCTTAAAGAGGTTGTGAATTTTGACGATGCTGTCGCGCACGTCTTTGAATTCCGTTCGCCACAAGATCAGGAGTTTAATTTCGATATTTCTGCGGCTATCCGGTCAGATAACAATGGCGATACCGAGCTTGAATCGATACTTGGTGCAGTAGAAGCTGGCGGTGTATTCATCCGCATCGAAAGTAGCAGCGCCGATGGATACATCGCACCTTCTGAAGGCGGTCAGTTCAACAATAAATACGTCATAGGCGAGCGCGGTTTTACCGCGAAGTATCAGCAGGTCAATATTGGTAAATCGATAACAGGTTGGCCGTCTGCCCGCTGGGGTCTGGGCTATATCCACGTTGTTCAGCCTGCGTCTCTTGCCTTTTACACAGCGGATAGCGACAGTGGTTACACAGGGATCGCGAATTACCCTGACGATATTATCGACCCGGAGTACAACCACCACCTGCTGGGTTTATGGCTGGATTTCGACAACCTGCAAGCGGCGATGCATGACGAAGAAGGTTTTCTGTTAGGCATGAAACGGAAAGGTAACTTCCGTCATGGCTGGGGCCTGACCATGGACATAATATTTGGTCTGCTTGCCAGCTCCACGGATAAAGATCTCGAGCAGATTGTAGAAGATAACTACGGCCTCGACCTGGAGTATGAAGATCCAGCAGGTATCGGCTGGTCATTCACTTATCGCCTCGAATACATCATGGCTTACCGCATGCCAGCGAGTAACTTTGGACTATCACTGGGCCTTGAGGGCCGTGCCTTTCAAGGCTTATACAGTGACGAATTTTTCGGAACCTCTATGTCAATTGATGATGGCTCTGAAGCCGGGTTACAGGTAAACCCTGGTGACAACATGGTATTCCAGTACGGTCCGTTCATTCGCCTGGCGTGGGAGATTTAATCATGAAGCGTATTGTAATGACCTCGGCCATCGCCAGTATGTTGATAGCCTGTGGCGGCGATGATAGTACCGAATACGTTCAGCAGAAGGCCCCGGAAACAGAGCCCGGAAATCAGAGCGAAGAAACCGCCAATGAAATCCCCCCAGGCTCCGGAGTCGGCATTTACGGTGACCTGACGGCCGGTGAAGAAGATTACTACTACATCGAAGTGGATTTCTTTGATTCTGGTGTACACACCATCGAACTGACAGATCTCACTGACGACCTCGATCTGGAGGTGACTGACCATAACGGTGACGTGCTCGTTTCAGAAGCATCAGGAACCAGCGATGAAAGTGTTGTTGTCAGTACTGATAACGTGAGCTTCTTCGGTGACGATATTGAGTTTGTCGTTCTGAAAATGAGAGTTTACGGAGCGACCGAGACGGCGGCCAGCCGCTTCACTCTTAAATTAACCAACTACGCTGAAAACAACGACTGATAAAAATTATCGTCGAAACATAAAAAAGCCCGGCTGTCTTACGACAGCCGGACTTTTTATTCGCTAACGTTTATCGGATATCCTGAAGAGCGATTGAGTAAACGGTCGTCGTACCGCTGACTTCATTACCGACTGCGATGAAGTGCTTTCCTTCACGAGTAAAGTACTCAATAGACTCAGGGCCAAGATCCCCCGCATCAACACTGTATGTGTCGTTGTCGCACTCTGTACCATCAACCACAGTGCAGACAGGTGCATCAAAGTCGCGGTTGTTCAGATAGCTCTGATACACAGGTTCAGTTGGGTCAGTAATGTCGAACACCATCACGCCACCCTGACGCTCCAGACCAACGAACGCAAAGAAGCGGTCACCGATCTCAGCGACTTCAATGGCTTCTGGTTCAGTACCTTTGTCATCAGAGCGGTCGTCGCCTGAGCCGTTCTCGTCATTCGTCGAGTTAAAGTCCTCTGGATCTGCATCGTATACTTCCTTGGCAATCACATCACCACTGTCATAAACGAGGTCGCCTGCTGCGTCCCAGATCGAGAATGAACGGGCGCCGAAGGTAACGATGTCATCACCGGCTGCGTATTCCGCCTGATCAGTCGTTACTTTGATACGCTTCAGTTGGTCATTGTCGTCCAGAGCCGCCTTAAGAGGATGTGCGTCTGCAACCAGCTCTTCGATATCACCACCACGGGCTTCATCAATCCACGAGATACAATCGTCTTCTTCGTTGGCGTAGGCATCGGCGTCTTCATCTTCACCACCCGGTGCGAAGTCATCGCCATCCCACTCGTGGCCAGCAGCATCACAGACCTGCTGAGTCGTCTCGTAGATGTACTCACGACCGTCGCCTTCGTTAGCGGTGAGGATGTAGGTCGCACCGTCGATCTCTACGCTGACGATGGTGTCTGGCATATACAGGCCCACCAGCTGCTCGTAGCTGGCGAATTCACCTAGTACTTTGTCTTTGTTAGATGCGTCCAGCTGATTGCCCGATTCTGAATTCCAGGACTTTTTACCCAGCCCCTTCATTCCTTCAACACGAGCGTCAGCCACATCAATAATGGCGACCGCGTTGTTTTCCTGCATAGCCACCCAGGCGACAGAAGCATCAGCGTTTAATGCCAGATACTCAGGCTCCAGATCCTGTGCAACTGTGGTGCCCGCAGGTCCGGGCAGACGCACGTCCGCAGGGACTTCTTCGGCACGGCTGCCGCCGACATTAAAGTCTGCAAAGCTGACCTGAGTAACAACCGCATCATCCGGGCCAAAACCGTTCTGCAGATCAACGATAGTGACCGAACCTTCAGGGTCATTGGTGTAATCGCCGCTTGGCTCACCTTCGTTAGCCGTCAGGATGTAACGTGCGTCCTCAGAGAGCGTCACCATATCTGGCAGCGCACCCGCCGTGTAGGTACCAATCAATTCCAGAGTATCTGAGCGGTACAGAGCAATCAGGCCAGCGTCCTGCTTAGTCGCCGCTTCGATAGCCACGGCAACCAGACCCTGTTTTGCCGACACACTGTTAGCTGCGCCAATCTCAATACCCGCCGCAGTGGCTGCAGCAGAAAGGTTGATCGTGCCGTGCTTACTTGGCGCGCTTGTGGTCTGCGCCAGAGAGAGGACGTCAACGGTCGCGTCTTCTGCGTTCACGACATACAGTTTGTCGGAGCACTTGTCGTATGAAACGATCTCAGCAGAGGCTGTGTCGAACTCATTGCCAGACACATAGGTATCCACCACAGACAGCTCAAGAGTACCCGCCACTGCGGTATCGGTGGCCGTCGTAACGGTTTCACACTCGATTCCAAGATCCGCCAGCTTAGGGCTGTTATTAGTTTCGTTACCTGTGTTCGTGTCTGTATTTGTATCGCCAGCGTTGTTATTGCCGTTACTGCTGTCGTTACTACTGTTATTGCTATCGTTGTTGCTGTCGCCGCCGCACGCTGCCAATGTCGCTGCAATTATCGCAGGCACAATGATCTTCAATGCGGGCGCAGTAAGAGATGTTTTCATGGTCTTCCCCAGAGTCACATATTTTTCAGTGACGCAGGATGACCGAGAATTATTTCAGCTTAGTGACAACTCCCTCACAGGAACCGGTGGCTATGGACACCCACAAAAAAACGGGAGCCGAAGCTCCCGTTTCTAACCTGCTAACTAGCCAATCATCTGTCCAACATACGGCTTATTCAAACGAGCCGTTGTGGTAGATTTCCTGAACATCTTCAAGGTCGTTGATCAGTCCCGCGAAACGCTCAAACTGCTCAACGTCATCCCCAGCAATCGGGTGTTCCATCGTTGGCAGATAAGTAATCTCTTCAACTTCGAAGTCGATATCCGGGTTCATTTCCTGCAGAGCCATCTTGGTTTTAAAGAACTCGGTCGGTGGAACAAGAACGGTGATCATGCCATCTTCACACTCGATGTCAGATACATCGATATCTGCCATCATCAGTGCCTCGAGTGCCGCTTCTTCGTCGTCACCGGCGAACACAAACATGGCGCGATGATCGAACATGTGCGACACAGAGCCTTGTGTACCCAGCTTGGCCTTACACTTCGAGAATACGCCGCGGATTTCACCAAACGTGCGGTTGGCATTGTCGGTCAGAGCGCTGATAAGCACCATAGCACCGCCCGGAGCAATACCCTCATAGAGAGCAGGTTGGAAGTCTTCGCCGGTTCCGCCACTGGCTTTATCCAGAGCTTTTTCGATCACGTGGCTTGGCACCTGATCTTTCTTCGCGCGATCAATCAATGAGCGCAGAGCCAGGTTACCTGAAGGGTCTGTACCACCGGCTTTTGCCGTTACATAAATCTCACGGCCATACTTGGAGTAGACTTTGGTTTTTGCAGCGGCCGTTTTGGCCATGGATTCTTTACGGTTCTGATACGCGCGGCCCATAGGAATTGCTTCTTGTGGTTGATTTAAAAAAGCCGATTGTACCCGCAGCCGTCGGGATTGTCAGTTTTCTGAAGAAGGCGCTGAATCGCTCTTCTGATTAGCAGGAAATTTATTCGAGCGCCCTGCCAGATAATTCTCCCGGAAGACGTCAAAATATGCCTGTAACCGACGGGCTGCCTCCGGGTGATTAAGGCGTTCCAGCAAGGGGATAGCGACTTCGGCGGTTCCCAATTGATGATCGCGTACCGCAACCCGCAGGCGATACTCAGACAGAGCTTCTGGCTCTACAGCGATCACCGGCAACGATTCGAGCCAGGGGCTTCTGAACATCTTACGCGCTTCGCGCCAGGTGCCATCGAGAAAAATCAGAAGCGGCGTTCGACCATCAATGTATTCTGCCAAAGACCGGTCATCACGCAGCTGGCGCTCTACTTCAACGTACTCATACGGAAAAACAATCAAGGGAGCGTTTGCCGGGTCAGAGAGCAGCGCGAGCATGTCCTTGTCTGGCTCAGTTCTCGTCCATTGAAAGGCATGGTTATCTTCGAGCACATCTGCAATCAATCGCCCGGTATTGCTCGGTTTGAAGACCTCCCCCTGATAGTAGATAAGACAAACAGCAACACCGGTAACTGACTCTGGCCGTTGTCCACAGACACACAGGCGCACTGACAACAGGCAGTCGTCACACCGGGAAAGTTTACTACCACGGGCCAGGAATTCGCGGCGTGAAAGCGCCTTCTGTCGGGCTCTCAAACGAGTAACGCTGGTTTCTCTCATATATCCTGCCACTTCCCCTACCATTTGCTCTGCCATTGCCTCTGATTCACGCAGCGGGCTATCAACAAGGCTGCAGCTCTGCACCTGACATAAGTCTAAAAAGAAACGCGATTCTGTGTGAATCAATACAGCAATGCCAGCCAGTGAAAAGAAATTGGAACAAATTTCTTATCTGCCACTCACACCATGTACAACACTTGTCTAGCTTTTTGCTAAGGAGTCTCTCATGGCCGCATTAGATCAACTTCAGAATGACCCAAAAGCCGCACTGTGGAACGCGCTTTCCGAGGAAACCGCAGTCATGCTGGGAATAGATGGCGTTACTGACTTTATGAAGCCTATGGCCGCCAAACCAGACCTTGATAGCGAAACCATCTGGTTCTTTACTGATAAACGAAGCGAAACATTTGGCCGCCTGTCGGGTGAGCCCGCTGCACGCATCTGCATCAGCGATTCAACCGAACATTTCTGGGCCGACATCAAGGGACGTATTAAGGTCGTCAATGACTCAGAAGTCGTTGCTAATAAATGGTCTGTCGATATTGAAGCCTGGTACGACAAAGGCAAGCGTGACGACAACCTTCAATTAATGGCGTTCTCACCAGAAAAGGCCGAACTGTCTGCCTCTACGGCTAACCCGATCAGTTTCAGCTGGCAAACTGCGAAAGCCATTCTGGGTGATCAGGATCGCCCGGACATAAGTGAACAGAAACGAATCACCTTCTCATAATGATGAAAAAGGCAGGGCGCGGACGTCCTGCCTGACCGAATAACAGCACCCTATCCTCACACAGGAAATTTCCATGTCATCCCCCGATACGTACCAGGAATATCTCGAAAACTACCATCCTCACGCCGAGGAATTTCATCAGGCGGTGAAAGAAGTCTGTGACGACATTGCCGAAGAATATGAAAGCAGTGATGACTATGCCGAGTGGAATATCATCGAGCGCCTGATTGAGCCAGACCGGATTATTAAATTCCGCGTCAGCTGGGAAGATGATAAAGGGAAAGTGCATGTTAACCGCGCATGGCGCGTGCAGTTTCATAATCTGCTTGGCGCCTACAAAGGCGGCTTACGATTTCACCCGACAGTGAATGAGAGTGTTCTTAAATTTCTGGGTTTTGAGCAGTGTTTTAAAAATGCACTCACCGGCTTACCCATGGGCGGAGCCAAAGGTGGATCTGACTTTAACCCTAAAGGAAAAAGTCAGCGTGAAATTATGCGCTTCTGCCAATCCTTTATGCGGGAGCTGTATCGACACATAGGCCCGGATACCGATGTGCCTGCGGGTGACATTAACGTCAGCAGTAATGAGATCGGCTTTATGTTTGGCGAATACCTTCGTATCAATAACCGTTGGGAAGGTGTACTCACAGGCAAAACCCCAGGGTTCGGCGGCAGCTGTGGCCGCGAAGAAGCAACAGGTTACGGTGTTATTTATTTTCTACGCGAAATGCTGCAAGCCCATGATGACTCGCTGGATAACAAACGTATCTTAATTTCAGGCTCAGGCAATGTTGCGCTTCATGCCGCCGAGAAAGCCATCGCTGAAGGCGCTCTTGTTCTTACTGTCTCGGATTCTGGTGGCACTCTGTATTTCAAAGACGGGATGACAGAAAAAGAGCTGAACTCGATAAAGTCACTGAAACTCGACGAGAATGGCCGGCTTGAAGAAGCCTCGGTTGGTGAATACCAAGAGGATAAGAAGCCCTGGGGCATTGATAATGCCGACATCGCGCTGCCTTGTGCTACACAGAATGAACTGGATGATAAAGACGCAGAAACCTTACTCGGCAATGAGGTGCGCATTCTGTGCGAAGGCGCGAACATGCCGCTAACCGACGGAGCACGTAAACAATTTCTCAATGCCAACGCGTTATATGGCCCTGCGAAAGCAGCTAACGCTGGCGGTGTTGCTGTGTCGGGCCTCGAGCGGTCTCAGAATGCTGAGCTAACAACCTGGCCAATTTCCCGCGTTGATGAAGAACTGAACCGCATCATGAAAGAAATCCATGAGCGGTGCATTCAGCATGTAGAGAAAAAGGATGGCGTTTATCCATACAGCCGCGGGGCGAACATCTATGGTTTCAAGAAACTCGCGGGGGCGATGGTTGCGCATGGTATTGGTTGATCGAAAGATGCTCACTTCGCAGCGGGAGCTTTCAACACAATAGCAGCTGGGAAAGTCAGGAGCTTAACTCCTGACTTTTACGTACTAAATTCAGAGAAATCTTCTCTTATTTTTCTACCGCCAGTTTATTAACAATGCGTTCGTTTGCCGCTGTCAGTACTTTCAAGGCACCTTCCTGATAATACTCAGGTACAGCATTTACGGTAATTTCGGTGGTGGAAGAGGAGCGGCCGCTGACCATCCCAAGTAGTGAACTGAACGCATTTACGGCCTTAGTCGCACCAGATGTTGTGTCTTCATTTTCACCGTACGCACCTGCAACAATGATCGGATCTTTTAAACGAATATAACCGTTGTCGGCGAAGCTTCCTGCACCTTCATTGGCGAAATACAGTCCCGAGCCAGAGGTAACCTGGATGCCCTGTCCTAGTGCTACCGACGCACTTAAGGTACGACGATCCTGTCCCAGAGCACCTTTCCCGTATTCCACTTTGTAGTCGGCATCATCATCAAAATAGGCAAAATGCACCGTATAGTTTGCCGCCAGAACTGGCACACCGATTTCATCAGCTACCTCGCCAATAGCAAATGTGTTCGCTATTTTCTGTGCATAAATCAGGTCCATGCCTGTCGGTGAATAGGTAGGCCAATCTTTGTTCAAACCACCTCGAAACGCCGACATACCCGTCGGTAGATACGGCGACTCCAGCTTGTCGATTTTATTCCAGCGCTTGTTCTTACTCAGGTCAGCGTAATTACGTACGGTGTAGCCCTGCGCCTGCAACTTACTCACCAAATCGGCATAGACCTGATCGGTAATAGCCTGCATGGTCGTTTCAGGCACCCCTGAGAGCTTTGCGCGCAGATGGGCATTGGCGTAATCCGATGCCCCGTGGCGGATCATCGGGCTGGTTGCTTTCGATGAGCTCGAATCTTCAGTGACGAAGGTCACACCGAGACTACCGATGTAGACGTCTTTTTTTCCGTCCATGGCATCCAGCTTGTGGGTTTCAAGACGGGACTTTGCCGTACCGCCCCCCACACTGGCGCAACCGCCAAGAACCAGTGCCATTGCTATCACGGGTAAGAATAATTTTTTCATTGTGCTCTCCCTAGGTTGGAGGGTCCATTTTAGAGAGAAGCACTCTTCTCATGACCCCCTCTTTTAGGGGGGGGGCGAATTGGATAAATTCGGGTAACAGAAAAAAGAAAATAATCAGACCTTATCTGACGGCAGCACCAACCCCATCTTTACTGCTTTTATTGTCGCTTCCGCGCGGTTATTCACATGAAGCTTCTGATACAGAGCTTTTAAATAGCCGGATGCTGTATTCGTCGAGATACCCAATGACTCGGCAGCCATCCTGACGCTGTAGCCATTCGCAATCAAAACCAGTACGTCTTCTTCGCGCCCCGTCAATGGGACGTCCATTTGCGCTGGCCTGAATTGCTGCAACATCATCTGCGCAACGGAAGGCGATAAAGGGGGCCGTCCGTGAATTATACCTTCGAGTGCTCGCAGAAATTCCTGTTCGTCCTCATCCTTCAATAAGTAACCATCCGCACCGGCACGCAGTGCAGGGAACAGATGCTGCGCATCGTCGAAAATTGTCGTAACCACACAGTACGCGTCCGGGCGTGCTGCTTTCAGATGCTGAATAAGTTCTGTGCCGTCACCATCGGGCAACCCAAGATCAATGAGAGCCAGATCAGGCAACGTATCTGGTCCAGTACTCGTGAGTCGATGACAGGCAGTCGCGTAGTCATGTGCCTGTTCTATATCTGCGTCGGGGAACACACGACAAACCAATGACATAAGCCAGGCCGAAACCTCAGGCAAGTCTTCAACGATCAGTATGGTTTTCATCCAGGCACCTTAAAAACGTCCGCTATGTCCTATTGCCCAGCAACGTCAGGGCGATCAGAATAAGGAATCATCACATATTCATAACACGGGGATAACCCCTCAATCTGGGGGAAGAAGCAGGTATGCAGTCGCTGAATACACGGATTTTTATTGGAATTGCTGTCCCCGTCCTGCTCGCTCTGCTGGTCATTGGTGTGGCTTTGTCCATACCGCGGACAGGGCTTGAGTTTGTTGCATCCGACAACCACCTCGTGGCTTTGATACCGAACGGCAACATCACCGACCACGGATCTGACACCAGTGAATACAGCGCCGAGGAGGTGCTGGCGTTTAGTACCGGTGCGGCGGATCAGGCCGATTACCCTGGCGATGTTCGTCTTATCATAGAAGAACCCGACGTCCTAGAGACGCACACAGAGATGCGCACACTGATGCACGACATAGGCGTATTGACGACCGCCCTCAAGCAGAGTCGCCTGACGCTGCACACGGAGTTGGGCAGCTATCCGTTACAGGCCAGAGACGCCACCATCACCGCGCTCCCTTTTTCGTTCTGGGTGCAGATGTGTGCTGGGCTTGCCGCCCTGATTATCTGTATTCTGGTGTGGTTGCCCGGTGACGTCAGCCCCGGAAAATACGGTTTTATTATTTCTGGGTTTGGCTATTTTTTTGCTCTGATCAGTGCCGGGCTGTATTCATCCCGTGAGTTATTTATAGATGAATCTCTGTTTCGCGCGTTATCACTCCTGAACACGTTCAGTAGTTACCTTTTTATGTCTGGCCTCGCCTTGCTGTTCTGGAATTATCCGCGGGTTCTGTTATCGCCTGGACTGAATACGCTGTTGGCCTTATTTCCGCTTCTGCTGATCTCTCTGGCGGCGATTCCGGTTCATGATCATCTTGCAATCACCATTTATCTACCCTTTTCTTTATTGCTGCTGATACCGCTCGTGGGAATGGTCAGTCAATGGCGCAGCAACGCAGACAACCCGAAAAATCGCGCCGTATTACGCTGGATTCTGTTTATGTTGGTGGCGATCACCGTTCCGGCAATACTGAAGCTATACGCACCCATCCCACAGAGCGTCCTGCTGGTCAGCGTGGTGTTCATTTATGCCGGAATTATGATCGGCATCACCCGCCATCGGATGTTTGATATTGAGCGCTGGTCTTATCGACTCTGGGGTTGGTTCCTCGGTGGTCTGACGATCCTTATGGTGGATCTGCTGCTGGCCTCGGTGGTCGGGCTTTCACAAGAGGCTAGTCTGGTGGTGGCGATGGGCATCGTTGGCTGGTTGTATTTTCCGGTTCGCCAATGGGCCTGGAAGCGATTCTTTGAACGCAAAGGCAACTACCTGGAAGAGTGGCTGACACTGTCAGTACCGGAACTGCTCCGTCAACGCATGGACAGTAACCAGACTCAGCAATCAGAGTTACGGTTAAAAAATGCTTTGTCGGCTGTTTTCCGTCCGCTCAAGCTCGAGCTGAGTCGTGATAATGCCAGAAACGGCGTGTTCAATCGCGGTACGGAAATGGTGGTATCGGGCCCCGACGGGCAATGCATCCGTTTACTTCACCCAGCGGAAGGTCGCCATCAATTTAAAGCCGCCGATCTCAATATCGCCCGCATGATCGTGGCACTGGACACACTCATTACCGACAGCCTGTCCGCCCGAGCAGACGGTGCCCGTGAGGAACGTCAGCGGATACGCCAGGACTTACACGATGATCTGGGTGCTAAGTTGTTGCGTTTGCTGCACCGCAGTCAACCCGATAATAAGCCGCTGGTCCGCGAGGCGATCAATGACCTGCGTATTCTGCTGTACAACACCCGTGAGCAGGGAGAAGGGTTACAACAGACTCTGATGCGTTGGCACGACGAGGCAATAACGCGCTGCGAAGACCACGGCGTACACCTGAATTGGCAACAATCGCACTCTCATGCCCGCCTCAGTGCTGGCGCAATTATGCAAACCGGCCGGGCACTGCGTGAGGCCTTCAGCAATGCCATCCGAAATATGAGCCACCCTGACATTTCAGTCTGCGTCGGGCAACAGGAAGGCTATCTGATACTGACCGTCAGCAACCCATTCCAGCCGACTTCCAACGCCCCTGAAGGCGCAGGAGAGGGCGAGGGCATGCGCAATATCCACCAGCGCATGGAGCAGATTCGTGGGCGGGCCACCTTCCGTACGCACCACGATAAAAGTGACACCATCTGGACCGTTCAGTTGGACATACCGATCGACGTTATGCCTCCCGAAGCGTCGTAAACCGGACACAGCGAGTCCTGATAGAGCCCTGTCAGAACTGCCCCCCTAAAGTGTGCCCCCCTAAAGAAGGGTGCCCAAAAATGTCCACTGCGGATATTTTCCTGCCTCTGACTACCACCCTTTCGAGGCAGATTTTATGGACCGTCTTACTCTCTCTGGAGCCCTCCTCAGTGCGGTGTTAATCACCGGCTGCAGCGACTCGTCCAGTTCAGGGGCATCCGACCCTCAACCCACCCCCTCCACCCCAACACCAGAGGCTCCGGCGACGACACAGTCTCTGACCGGTACCGCCGCCATCGGCGCCGCCATTACCGATGGTACCGTCACCGCGATTTGCGCTGACGGCAGCACCTTTACTGAATCCGTCACCACCGACGCCAACGGCAACTGGTCGGGCGAAGTCGCCAATGGGGCGATGCCCTGCGCACTGCAAGTCACCGGTGGCAATCCGCCTGTGACCTTACACAGTTATGCGACGGCCGCAGGCACGGTGAATATCACACCGCTTACCGACCTGATTATGGCCAAAGCGACCGGCCAGAGCCCCGCCGACTGGTTTGCGAACTTCAACGGAACCGCGGTGGATACCTCAACAGCGTCCACTGATCTGCTGAATTCGTTTGCTGACAAAGGATTCACTATCCCAGCAACAGGCAACCCCCTGACCACGCCGTTTGCAGCCGACGGCTCGGGCTGGGATGGCCTGCTCGATGACATCGGTGACGCCATCGACAACGATCCTGACATTGCCGACTATGATGCGCTGGTTACGCTGGTCAAAGACGGCAATCTGACGAACCTGCCTGCACCACCTCCGGCAGAAATGTTCAGTATTTCAGGCACTATATCAGGGGCAACCGGCACTGTTATCTGGGAGACCCGCGTCGCCGGCGGCATTGTGCGTGATGGTGGTAATAGCAACGGCTCCGTCCTCTTTTCACCTGATCAGGGTATCGAAGAAGGCAGCATCTGGAATGTCGTCATCAATACACCGCCCGCAGGTCAGACCTGCATGGTCACAGACGGGAGTGGTACGCTATCGGCCGATGTCGACACCGTCTCCATCACCTGTAGCGATGAAGTGGTTGCTCCCACCACGTACAGCATCAGCGGCACGGTCTCAGGTGCTTCTGGCAGCGTGATCTGGGAACTGCGCAAAGACGGCGTATTTTTCAATGATGGCGGTAGTGGCAATGGCGATGTGTCCTTTACCTCTGCAATGGACGCCGGCAGTGACTGGTCCGTGGTGATTGAATCCGCGCCTTCCGGTCAGACCTGTGCGATCAACAATGGCAACGGCTCCCTGACCGCCAATGTGACGACTGTCTCTATCACCTGTTCGGACATCGTTGTCGGCCCCACCACGTACAGCATCAGCGGCACGGCCTCAGGCGCTTCTGGCAGCGTGATCTGGGAACTGTACAAAGACGGTGTATTCTTCAACGATGGCGGTGCGACTAACGGTGCAGTGACCTTCACTGATGCCATGGCCAGTGGCAGCGCCTGGACACTCAGCATCAACTCGGCGCCATCGGGCCAGACCTGCACCATAAGCAACGGCAGTGGCACATTAACCGGCAATGTCAGCAACGTCGCCATCACCTGCGAAGACGAAGTAGTGACGCCACCACCGACTCCAGGCGAGGCACTCTACGATTTTTCTGGCCTGAATCTCGACCCTGAACTGCCCGCAGGCTTCACGCCCATTGCTCCACAGGCATCGCCGATTGATCCATCAAGCAATATTGCCAGCTTGTATGCTCAGCTGGCGGCACAACAACATGACGCGATATTTGCACCGATTCCTGACGAGCTCACTCGAACGATCGACAATATTACGACTGGCAATAGTTACCAAATTACAGAAACAACGGCGACCCATGACTGGTTGAGAGTCACCACTGTAAGCATGGGCGCCGATGCCGTCGCCGACACCAGCGATGACTTCATCATGAGCTATACCATTTCGCCTTTTGGATACCTGGGCGTGTCGTATGGCTTTGATCATCCCGGACAGGATGGCGTGTGGTATACCGAAGACGATATCGCAGCAAGCAGCAATGGTGGCGCGGTGGTCATTTCGCAGGAAAGCCCTCTTGAATTTGAAGGCGCCAGCGAAGGCGCGATTCTGAGCCTACCGTGTCTGGACCCAGGCCAGGATGGCGTTGCCTTTACCGAAGATGACTCTCCGGGATGTATTCTTGGTTACCAGATAATCGTTATCGATGGGGAAGGCAATCGCGGCCAGGTCGTCAACTACAAAGGCAGCGGTGCGGATGAAATATGGTTCACCAGTGATGACGTAGTGGACAGCTATGTCACCGTCACCACTGACCTTAGCATTCCTCAGACCGTCACCGCCGTATACGACGATGAGGGCGAGGATGGCATCTGGTTTACCGATGACGACGTCGTCGACACTCACGTCCAGCAGTTACTGGGCGATAACTACCAGCCGCTGTATGCAGCAAACTATACCCTAGCCGGTAGTGATGCCACCTGGTTCACTGCCGACGACTACGCCAACGGTTACAGTTACTACGGCTATAACGAAGACGGCGATCTACTGATTATTGCCAATCACAGAGGCCCGGGCTTCGATGGCGAATGGTTCACTGCGGATGACTTTGCCAGCGGCACCCTGTCACTGACCAAGGGAACCGATACCGGCACCGTCAGGATTACCGCACCAGTGAACGGTATTGGCCCGGACGGAAAATGGCTGAGCGGCGACGACAATATCTACGGTTACAGCTACCGGATGTATGACGACGCCAACAACGAGCTTGAGCGTGCGGATTTCAGCAGCAAAGGCGCGGACGGCCTCTGGTTTACCTCGGACGACCTACCGACAGCCTCGTACAACTACTTGAAGTACGAACGCGATACCGAGGGGCGTGTGCTTAAGCAGTTTTACTATGACCCCGCGCGCGATCCGAACGCCCCGGCATTCAGCGACAGTCAGATCTATCGCTACAAAGTGTATTCTGCGGATTTCTCCAACAGTCTCGACGTCGGCACAACCGCGTTCGGTAACGATGATATTCCTCTGACGGAAGACGACACTCTGGCTTGGCCATACTCTATCGCCACAGACACAGGCTACGACCAGTACAATCAACCGGGGCCGGATGCTATATGGTTTACCGACGATGACGTACGCAGTGGTTACATCATCGAGACCTATGATGGTAGTCGCCTGATCGTAAGCGAGCGCTACGACATCAATAACACCCTGCTGTTCTATATTGAGTACACCGAACTGTCATCAACGTCTTACCGCATTGAGGAATTTGTGCTCAATGATTCCGGCGCGTTCGTCCTTGCTGGCTATCGCGAGATCGACGAAGACGCTTACGGCAACCCGCTGTTTACCACCGGGTTCGATGCTGCGGGAGAGATCACCAATGTCACCTACACAGAGCGCAATTCGGACGGTCTGATTGTGCGCGAAAGCAGCGCCTACAGCCCCGGCGCAGACGGCATCTGGAAAACGGACGATGATTTCAGTTATTACTCGCTCAGTGAGTACAACGCGGCAGGCGAGCTGGTGATGTCCGCCAGTGAATACTGGGGCAGTGATGGCATCTGGAATACCACAGACGACCGCTACATCGTCAGTGCAATCTATCTTCTCAATTATGGCACTGAGTTGCTGGCATCAAACGCAGGCTTTATCCCGGCCACATGTGCGGATGTCGTTGCTGGTAGCGGAGATATCTCTGTGATGGTGCGCGACGCCAACGGCGCAGCAATCGCAGGGGCTATCGTAATGCTGAACGACAACGATGCCACGGTCACAACGGATGCGTCTGGCATCGCTTCATTCACGGGGCTGTCGGGCACTCAGAATGTGCACGTATTCAATGACGGCTACGGCTACGAGAGCTTCTACTGCGTTGTTCCGGGGCAGGATATCACCCTGTACTCTGAGCTTGACCAGCTTGGCGTGGCAGCAGATCGCTCTTACGTACCTTTCTATAACAATACGGGCGAAAGCTATGTCCTGGCGCTGCTCGATGATAACCATCGGCCTGTGCACGAGGTTGATCGCTTCTTCCTGACCTCCTACGAAGCCAACTATTACTACCAAGACCTCTACTTCGATGTTCCGGTTGGCACGGAAGTCACTGGAAATCTGTGGGCTTTCAAAGTCGAGAGCGGCGTGGTGACCAGCGCAGAAGATCTGGGTAGCCAGACCTTCACCACCATTCCTGCAGGCGAAAATCCGATCGTCGCTGATCGCGAACAGCTGTCCATCAGCTTCACCGCGACAGATCTGGTGACAGTCGCAGTATCCAGCAATGGTCTGGTCAACCTGGGTGGTTTCCTGACACTGGGCTCGCCTGTGCAACTGCCCGGTGCCGACATAGACCTGCCAGAAGCCCGGCTGACAAGCACGGCATATACCGAAACCTGGGAGTACTGGCAGCCCGGCGATGTACTTGACCGCAGCGGTAACATTGCTGAATTTTCCGTGGCGAGCGGCATTGCCTATCGTCCAATCATGGAGAGCCAGAACGACAGCAGTGACAACCCGACAATCAGCTGGACGCCGGTGCGTGACCGTATTAATGGCTACAGCGACCTGACGACACTGCGATTGAAAACCTCTCAGGCGAGTGCCGGCTATCAGACCGCCTGGGCGATTCACTTGCCCGCGGGAGAGAGCACGGTCACCCTGCCGTCGTTGCCATCCGGCATGACCGACACCATGCTGCCGGACAGTCAGTACGCACTGATGCTGGAAACAACGGCCTTCATCGATATGGATTACGACGAAGTAATGGGTACCGTCGATATCAATGATATCGACTACAGCATTGCCACTGAGCTGATGCGCACCAGTTCGCTGGAGGCGAATGCACCTAAGCTGATGCGCTGAGTACCGTTCGCGCATAACGAAAACAAAGCAACAAAAAAACGGGGCCAATGGCCCCGTTTTTTGTGTCAGATTCCTCAACAATCACTCATCCGAAGTTGAGAACTGATACTCTCAGGAATACCCAATCGCCAATGGTATAAAGGCAACAATCATCAGAGCTGTCGCCATCGTCACCAGCGGCAACAGGATCTTCTCATGGCGGTACCAGAAGTTTTCGCCGATCACTTCTTCTTTCGACAACCGGACTTCTTCTTCACCGACCACCTGACGTGTTAACAGGTGGTTAAGCGCAACAGGTGGGCTCAGATAGCCAAGCTCGAAGGCCACCAGCGTCACCATCCAGAAGTGCACCGGATCAATGCCCGCCTGATAAGCGATACCTGCGATGGATACGCTCACAAGCACGACTGCGCCGTATGGGTCCATGATCATGCCGATCACCACCAGTATCGATACGAGCACTGCCATCGCCAGCCATACTGAGTTGAAGTCCACCGGAATATACGACATGAGTTCAGCGCGTTCGACAACGCCGCCAAGACTCATCGACATGCCCATCAGCATCAACAGCGCACCGATGTGAACGATTGCTTCCGTGGTCGACTCACGCAGGGTTTTTTCCATGCTGTCACGGCCGTGTTTCAGATCCGCGAACGAATTTGCCAGGCGCGATTCAACGTAATCTGCATTCAGATTTTCACGTTTAAGTAGACCTTTCTCCTGTGCAATACGCTCATAAGCAATAATCGCCAGCAGCATCACAGGAAGGATGATAGGTGCAGAAAATTCGTCGAGATACGCATCCAGCAGTAACGCGTAAATGGCCAGAACAACACCGATTATAATGACGTACGGAATCAGCGGACGCAGCGAAGTGAAGAACTGCGACCAGGCATCATTACTGAAATCTGCTTTATTCGATTCGCCTTTGCGAGTGAGCAAAGCATAGAGAGCAAACAGAGTAGTCGTCAGTAAGAATACTTTTACACCCCAGCCAAACAGTTGGTCTGTGGTCACTTCTTTATTCAGTGCCGCAACGATAACCACCAGCAGGCATGGACGCAGTACCACCCCCAGAGAGCCAGACATCGCAGTCGCTGCCAGCGCTAGCTGACGACGCGTGCCTGCGCGGCGCAGCTCCAGATAAATCAGACCACCTACCGCAATAACGAAAATACCAGAGCCACCGGTGTAAGCCGTAGGCAGTGCGGCGAGTATGACGAGAACGACCGCAAAGATCTCCGGCGCCAGATTGAAAGGCCGGAATATATTGAACACCTTCTGTGCCATATCGGTCCGCTTCAGCAGCATACCGATCCACACATACAGACCAACGTTCAGGAACAGCTGCGACATTTCCATCATCTGATTCAGATGAATAGCAACGCCCGCCGGATGACCACTGAGAATAAAGTAAAGACCCGTACCAATCGCCATGCTCGCATACAAGGGCACAGATAACTGAGCACGGAGGAAGCTGCCGCCCGGCTTAGCGTCATCAGGAATGACGAAGAACTGATAAATCGAGATAAATATCGGAGCCGCGAAACCCGCTATCCACATCCAATGCAGAACGGCGTGCTCTGTAGAAACGTCGACGCCCGCGGAGAAAACGATGTCTTTGAAATTCCAGACCGAATCAAACAGAACCGTGAAGGCAATGCCCTGAGCCACCGCCGCGACACGATAGTCCATCACGGTTTCCATAGGCTTCAGTGCAATATGGTGACGACGGAACAACGCCGTGCCACCGCAGATCAGTACCAGCACAGCAAGCAGGATGCGCTCTGCAGAAAGACCAATCTCCCCCAACTTAGACACCGCAAGCTCTGCTGAACGGAATACCTCAACCCCCGTGGTAATCTGATCCATGTTCTCTGCATAGTGCTGATGTTTCAGCTGGCAACTCGCCTTTGAAGCCGTCAGCGACTGACGAAGCACCTCTGGATCGGGTGGTGGAGCAGCAAACAGATCAAACTCATCCGCCGGTGGCGCAGCCTCTATGCGCTTCTGAACCTCAGCATCAATGTCCATCTGCGGGTCGCAGGTTGGCTCAACCGGGTCCTGGCGCAGCTGGAAATACCCTTCCCATACCGACTCGCCCAATTGCAGAAGCTGGCCATGAACGGTATGGCTGGTGTTCAGCAGGATAACGAAAACTAAAATCAGAAAAGCAGGCAGCGCCATCGACCATTCAAGCGCCGCATTAACATTGCGTTGGTTATGCATCAGAGATTGCCCCGGAAACGTCTTTTTTTCTTATAGTGAATGCTGAACCCGCTGTACTGGTCAGCATTTATACAAACGCCGGTAAGATCTGTTTTTTATAGACACATGTCAAGAAACTTTACCCAGCGGCAAGCCACTGGCACGAAGTGTGCGGCTTCCAGCCCAGCACCTTGTCCTCTACGCACTCCAAAAAAAACGGGGCCAATGGCCCCGTTTCTACTGCTCAATAAGCAACTAACAACTCAGCGGCTTACCACCACTTCTTGTTGCTGTATGTCGCTGGATCACGCAGCGGCTGGCTAGGACCACGCGCTGGCGCAGTACCATCGATCAGAGACTGCATGTAGTCGTAAGCCATGTCACCGAAGTCACCACACAGTGCCAGAGACTCATCAACGGCTGCCTGGAAGTGAACACCTGCCCAAACGCGGCTCTGACCACAGTCCTGTTCGAACTCACTCCAGGTATTGAATACCAGAGTGGTATCCGCTGCTGGCGTCAGGCCTGGCTCGATACGGGAAGAACCTGCCGGATACTCAACAGGGAAGCCGAGCATGTCGTCACCCAGGAAAGCACGCGCTGACTGAGAGTGTGCTGCACAGAAGCAAGAGGATGCTGATGGGTACTCAGGGTGATCCGCTTCTTCCATGTAAGCGCGCCATTGGTTCGCTGGCAGCATCACAGTGCCTTCACCCGGGCCGCCCCAGGCTTCAACCGGCTGATCGCCGTAGATGTGCTGAATCGCAGAGAACGGACGAACACCGTCGTACTCAGCTTTTTCCTGCCATACGAAAATACCGGCATCAAACGCTGCCATGTTGGTCAGGAAGTCCAGCTGGATGAACTCAAGCAGAGACAGGCCACGAGACTGAGCCGCGAACACAGCAGAGAAACCGAGAGAAAAGATCTTGTTATCAAACAGTTCCGCTTTCAGCTTCTGCTCTTCGGTCAGGTTCGCTGACGCAACCAGAACTTCATCAGCCTGTTGCTTATACAGGTGCTTGAAAGGTGCAAAGCTGTTCGCAGGCCAAGGCACACTGAAACGCTCTGGATCATCGTAAGAATACGGCTCAACGTTCGCGTACTGAGGCGTTACGAACTGCTGCACTTTGTAGAGGCCAAGACCCTTACGCTGAACGTCTGGCTGCCACTTTGAAGGACGCTTGAGATCATACGCCGTGTTCTTTGGCTCATAGCCTGTATAGTCGGCATACGGCTGTGGGTGCACATCTTCATTGATCCAACCAGCCTGGTTCATACCATCATTCAGACGACCTTCTGCCACTGCTGCACCGGCAACGTTACCGATACCGACAGGGGTAGTCAGATCAGTACTGGTGTCATCAGGATCCAGACCTGCTTCAACCAGCATTCCGCGCCATTCTGCAGTGCGCTGTGGCAGCAGCACTTTCAGCACCTGATAAGACGCATACAGAGTCGCAATATTGATGTTCTCGTTGTCTACGCTCTCAGACGCAGGACGATTAGGAATACGTGAATACACACCTACCGCCGTTGGGTGGTAAGGCGCCGACGCGTCGTACCAGGCATTGGTCACCTGTGCTGTCACACGCAGAACCAGGGTTGCGTCACCCGCAGTCGCTGAGATGTCCTGGAAGATTGCAGGCGCGACTTTTGAGATCACCAATTCAACTGGCGCATTTCCTGTCTGCAGGTCGTAGGCAGAAGCCTGGTTTACAGCGATGGAGAGCAGAGCAGACGCTGCGAGAGCAAGCGGACGCCCCTTAAGAAGAGGGAGTTTCATAAGATTTTCCTTATCTGTTATTTAGAGTTTGCACCCAATACCGCCGAATACTTCCGCACGGCAGATAAGAATATGCGCCATTTTCATTTCCGATTCATTGCGTTTGACGGGTATTGCCATGACATAAAAGACAGGTTCAAGCTAAATTACGCCCAATGATTTTATTTGTCGTATAACGACTCAAAAGGCGGCGCAAATTGACAACAACACAAAAGACTATTCACGCCATCGAGCTACACTTAGTCCATTCATGACTCAATATTAATCATGAAACTCGATTTTTTGCTGGTCAATGGAGCTAGAAAGGGAACTTTATTGGATTCACAAAGGTGACGATAACGCTCAATAATCGAAGCCTTCCGCCATGTGCTTGTCCTTGAGCTTGACGTAGTTTTCGGCGGTATAGGTAAAGTACTTGCGCTCTTTTTCGGTGATCGGCCTCGCCTTCTTGGCAGGTGAACCCATGTAAACAAAACCACTTTCGAGCTTCTTACCGGGTGGCACCATAGCGCCAGCACCGATAATGACTTCGTTCTCAACGACAGCACCGTCCATGATCATGGATTTCATACCAACGAGCACCCGGTCTCCTATCGTACAACCATGCAGCATTGCCTGATGGCCGATGGTCACATCATCACCAATAATCAGAGGGAAACCGCCCGGATTAAAGTCGGATGAGTGGGTAATGTGCAGCACCGCACCATCCTGCACAGACACCCGCGAACCAATCCGAATGTGGTGCATATCACCGCGAATTACGGCGAAGGGCCAGACCGAACAGTCTTCGCCCATACGTACATCACCGATGATCACTGCGGTCCGGTCGACAAACACAAACTCTCCCAGCTTGGGCGCGGTTTTTTGGAAAGCACGGATATTCGGGCGACGGATCATGCAGGGCCTCATTTTAACCAGGTGATTTACTTGAGCTTACTTTCGCTAATGCTAGCTAAGCTTAGCACTCCCTGACAGATGAATCTTCGAGCCCATAGATACGGAATATCACGCACCAGATACTTGAACCCCAGATACTTGAATTAGCGCCCTGAACCCCAATACTTATATGCATTATTAACGATATTCCACCGCTCACGGAGCCGCTGTTTATGTCCAACCCGCTTTTGCAGACACACGCTTTACCACCCTTTTCTGACATCAGCGCCGAGCACGTACTGCCGGCGGTGGAAGAACATCTGAACACCAACCGCACCCGCATCAGCGAGTTGCTGGGTAAGTTCGCCAGTGGTGAAGCGACTCCGACCTGGGAATCACTGATCGAACCCATGGACGAGTGGCACGACGAGTTGAGCAAAGCCTGGTCGCCAGTCGGCCACCTGAATGGCGTGCTTAACAGCGATGAACTGCGTGAAGCCTACAACGCCTGTCTGCCGTTGCTGAGCCAGTACTGGACAGAGTTCGGCCAGAACGAAGACCTGTTCAAAGCCTACGACGCGCTGAAGAACAGCCCGGAATTCGACAATCTGAGCGTGCCTCAGAAGACGGCGATCAATAACGCGCTGCGTGACTTCCGTTTATCCGGCATTGATCTGCCCGCCGATAAAAAAGCGCGTTACGCCGAAATCCAGCAGCAGCTGTCAGCCCTGACCAGCAAGTTCAGCGAGAACGTTCTGGATGCTACTGCCGCATGGACCAAGCACATCACCGATGCATCAGAACTCGACGGCGTACCGGAGTCGGGCTTAGGTCTGCTTGCGCAACAAGCCAAACAACGCGAACTCGAAGGCTACGTGATTACCCTCGACTTCCCGTCGTATATGCCGATCATGAGCTACTGCACCAATCGTGAATTGCGTGAAGAGCTGTACACCGCATTTGTAACCCGCGCCTCTGACACCGGCCCGAACGCGGGCGAATTCGACAACAGCCAGAACATGAAAGACATCATGGCGCTGCGCTATGAACTCGCCACGCTGCTCGGCTTCGACAACTATGCCGAATATTCCGTCGCGACCAAAATGGCTGAGTCCGGTCAGGAAGTCATCGACTTCCTCAATGATCTGGCCGCCAAAGCCAAGCCGCAGGCCGAGCGTGAATTCGGAGAGCTGAAAGCCTACGCCGCCGACGAGCTGGGCATGACCGACCTGAAACCTTGGGACGTCACATTCGCCGCCGAAAAACTGCGTCAGGCGCGCTACAGCATTTCACAGGAAGATATCCGTCCGTACCTGCCGGTGAACACAGTGATTAAAGGCATGTTCGAAGTCGTCTCGCGTCTGTACGGCGTTGAATTTGAAGAGCAGAACGAGTTCGACACTTACCACCCGGATGCACGCTTCTTCCACGTCACCAAAGACGGTAAGCAGATTGCGGCCTTCTATCTCGATTTATACGCCCGCTCGAAAAAACGTGGCGGCGCCTGGATGGACGACTGCCGCGTGCGTCGCTCCACCAAAGACGGCGTACAACTGCCGGTCGCCTATCTGGTCTGTAACTTCAGCCCAGCGGTTGGTGACACGCCTGCACTGCTGACCCACGACGAAATGACCACCCTGTTCCACGAGTTTGGTCACGGCCTGCACCACATGATGACCGAGATCGACGTCAGCGCGGTGAGTGGCATTAATGGTGTTGCCTGGGATGCGGTCGAGCTGCCAAGTCAGTTTATGGAGAACTGGTGCTACGAGCCGGAAGCGCTAGCCTTCCTGTCGGGCCACTACAAAACCGGCGAGCCACTGCCACAGGAGCTGCTGGATAAGCTGCTCGCGGCGAAAAACTTCCAGAGCGCCATGATGACCATGCGTCAGCTCGAATTTGCCCTGTTCGACTTCCGCCTGCACCGTGAATACAGCGGCAGCAACCCAGTTACCGCCGAGGAAATTCTCAGCGAAGTGCGCGAAAAAGTGACCGTGGTGCCGACCGTCGACTTCAACCGTTTCCAGCACAGTTTCAGCCACATTTTTGCCGGTGGCTACGCCGCCGGTTACTACAGCTACAAATGGGCCGAAGTGCTGAGCGCAGATGCGTACTCACGTTTTGAAGAAGAAGGCATCTTCAACAAAACCACCGGCGCAAGCTTCCTGAAAGAAATCCTGTCTCAAGGTGGTTCACGTGAAGCGGCTGAACTGTTTGAGGCTTTCCGCGGCCGCAAGCCATCGGTTGAACCGTTGTTGCGTCATTCTGGTATTGAAATCCCGGAGGTCGCATGAGCGACGCTCCGAACGAATATCAGGCCCCTAAACGTCCGCGCCGCTTTATCGCCGGTGCGGTTTGCCCCAAGTGCTCCGAAATGGACCGCACCGTGATGTACACCAACGACGACGGCGACGAAGTCCGCGAGTGCATCAGCTGTGGTTACAGCCAGACCAGTAAAGAACAAGCGCAAGAGAACTCTCAGGCAAATACGCTGGCAACCGAGCTGACCACACGGGTGACACCCGTCGATGGCAAAGCGCTGCTGGACGAAGATGTGAAGCCGCTGAGGATTATGGGCTTAGAAGATACTGACAGTAAGTAAAACCGGTGCCACATCACGTTTTACTAAAGTCTTGCTGCACCTGCGGGATATTTCCCCTTAAACTGTTGTCACAACCAACAGACACAACAACAGCACCCAATATAAAGCGGGCATTGTGGCAGGACGCCGCAATGTCCGTTTCCGTATCCGGATGACCGTTGAGCACAGAATAGGTGTGCTGATCGCTCAGAATACGTAGCTTATGCCAACACCAACTTCAGACTCATCGTCGATCTCGTCAGACGAGTTCTCTGTCGCGAAGACGTAGAGACTCACATCGTTACCCAGGTCGTAGGTTGCCCCCAGGCTCGCGCTCGTGCTGCTCTCGGCCACATTATCAGATGCGCCATACTGCACCTGCACAGCCAGCTCTGTATTGATGGGGACTACAGCAGATGCCAGCCAACCGGTCGTCGCCTCTGACTCAGCGAGTACATCGCGATGCTCCCAGAGAGCACCTAGCGCCACAGGTCCCAGTGGGTAACGAAGCACAAGACGAACAAGGTCGATGTCGTCGCCCTCGGTGTCATAGGCAATGCCTGCACAGAGGGCGCGACGGTCGCTGCAAGGCCTGCGGCGATCACGCCTGTTCTGATTGTTTTCTTCATTTCTCTAACTATTTTTAATCCAGTCACGGTTAAAGGTCAGAGGCTATTGTCCTGTGCCCAGCGATCAAACTCCGGCATCACTCGTGGCAGACCTGTCCCGGTAACCAACATATGGTCCTGGTTGAAAAGCTCGACGAACTTTCCGTGTTCGAAACGCAGCGCTGTCGTTTTACCAATAGGCGTTCGGACGATGCGGTCATCGCTCCCGGCAATCACCAGAACCGGCGTTGTAATACGTTCTGGATAGACTTTACTGGCGCGTTTCTTATCCAGAAACCACATGGCCATCTCGAAGTAAGCCTTACCGGATTCAGCTTTCAGCTGCACAAAGGCATCACGCATTAACTGCTCATCCTGTAGGTGCCCGGTGCTCCAGATAAAGCTTTCCCATTCAGGCATCAACGGCTTACGCCAGAAGCCCCAACGCGAGAAATGATGCTGGAAAGTACGCAGCATAGAAGGATAAGCCGCAAAAATGCCGGCCGCGGGCGCAGGTGCCAGCAACATCAGACCGGCGTGTTCCACTTCCTGAGCAATAAGTTGCGCGATCAGGCCGCCCATTGACCATCCGACAATGATCGGTGGCTGGCTCAGACCGTTGATCAGTTCAATAAAGTCGTCCCGGTAATCCAACAGACTGTTGTCTTTCATCGCCAGTGCGCCTTCAAGCAGGGGCAGCTCATGATGACGCAAGGGCGGCGCATGAACTTCGTAGCCACGCTCTTCGAAAGCTTGCTTCATATCGTCCCAGACTTCGGGATAACAGTAGGTTCCGGCAACCAATACAACAGGGGCTTTTGTCTTCGGCATGGAAATAATCTCTTTTTTATCTGCTGGCCATAAATTAACAGAGCCATAGTGTGCTGTCCCGGACAAATGCGTCCAATACGGGTGGCAGCTTGGCACGGGTAGGTTACACTCCTGAGTGTCGATGAAGGAGAACTGTTTTGATAGCCCGGCGACTGTTAACCCTGCTTTCAGCCCTGGTACTGGTCCAACTGGCTGGCTGCGCAACGTATGGAAGCGGTGTCCAACAGGCACTGACAGCGGTTGAGGAAGGCGACTACGCCAAGGCGGCAACACAGATTCAGTCGTCTCTTTCTGCCGATGGCAAAGACCGCCTGCTCTACAACCTGGAGCTTGGCGTTATTCGTCACCTTGAAGGCAACTACGCAGAGAGTAATCGCCTGCTCGAAGACGCGGCGCGCATTAGTGAGGCGCTGAAGAAAAAACAACTCCGCGATAGCCTTATGGTCATGATGAGTAACCCGCGCAATGCTGATTATGCGGGCAACACTCACGAAGAAATGATGATCTACTACTACAAGGCCCTGAACTACCTTGCGATTGCGGGGCAGTTGTCGCCCGGTAACGCTCGCCTCGATGCCGTTGAAGGCGCACGCATTGAATCCCGTCGCCTGTTACTTCGTCTGCAGGCCCTGCGTAATAACGAAGGCTCTTACAACCAGTACAAAGACAAAGAAGAACGCACCTTCTCAAAGGTCATGGATGTCTTCTCAGTGCTGGTCGGTAACCTGGTCGACACCGACGACCTCACCTACCGGGACGACGCCATGGCGCACTACCTGACGGGCGTCAGCTTCGAAATGAACGACGAGTACGACAACGCCCGGATCAGTTATCTGAAAGCCGCAGAAAGCTACGAGTCCGGTTACTCAGAACAGTTTCAACTCGGCAACGGCATGGTTCAGCAAGCCTGGCTGGATGTTGCCCGAATGATGCGCAGGACCGGGTTCTCAGACAACGAAATAACTCAGGTCACCGTCGGCAAGCTCTCTGAATCGCAACTGAGCCTGCTGGACAGCGTTGCTGATAAAAGCCAGTTACTGGTGATTGAACACAAAGGCCGGGTGCCAGAAAAGAAAGAGTTGAACCTTCAACTCTCAATCAACCCGAACCTGCGGGCTCTTGAGCTACAGCCATACTTTTTTGAATACTCACAAGAAGAGATCAACTGGTTCTACCTGCTTTATGCAGACAAAATGTTCTATGGTCTGGTGGCAGACTATCTCAACGCCACCCGTAATTTCCGGGTCGACTTTTTCACCAAGACCATATTCCTTGGCCCGCTGTACGACACCGCCGAAAGCATGGGCCTGACCAACGCCATCGGCAATTCTCTGAGGGTAGCCGTTCCTTATTACGGTCGCCCTCTCGATTACGGGCAAAGCCTGCTGACCATTGATCAACAGACCTGGTCTCTGGATCCGGCCGCCAGCCCGCAGTTGATGGCCATTCAGGAACAGATGAAAAATGCGGGGCCAGAGATCCGTGCTGCCCTGTCCCGCGCTGCAGTGAAAGCCATTACAGCGTCAGCGATCGGCTCGCAGGACTCCACTGGCCTTCTGGCCTTCGCTGGCAAACTTGCCGCTCAGCTCTCAGACGCGGCAGAAACCCGAAGCTGGTTACTGCTGCCTGGCGAAATACAGATCAGACGCTTGTTTCTTGAGCCCGGCGACCACACACTAACCCTCGACTCGCACCTGACCGACAATAGGCGGCAGCAAATCCAGAAGCAGGTATCCCTCAAACCGGGTGATATTCAGCTCTGGACTGTGCGCACGACGGGAGCTAATACAACCAGTAAGGCACTGCCTGAAAAGAATGAAGCTGCTCCTGAGCCGGATACTCAAGACGGAACTCCGACGACGGACTCCGTTCCAAAAACAGATAAACCGACCCGAAGACTGCCAACGAAGGAATGAAATTATGTTAAACCCTATTGCCCGATTCGCTGCCCTGACCATGGTTGGCGCAGCTGTTCTGACCGCTGGTTGCGCGACCAAAGTCAGTCGTGTTGATCCAGCAGAAGAAATCGCTCTGTCTGATCAGTGGAATAACAAAGATTCGGAGCTGGTCGCGACCGAAATGATCAACGACATGCTGTCGTTTCCTTGGGTGTCTGACTTCGAACTGGAAAACAATGAGCGCCCGACCATTATTATCCAGCGCATCGCGAACAAGTCGCACGAACATATCGCCGTTGATACCTTCGTTAATGACATCAAGCGCGCCCTGCTGCGCTCAGGTAAAGCAGACTTTGTCGTAGCTGGTGAAGAACGTGATGCCGTCCGTGATGAGCGTCGTGATCAGGAGCTGAACTCACGTAATGCGAAAGAGATGGGCCAGGAAGACGCGGCTGACTTTGCCCTGTCAGGTTCAATCAACAGCATCGTCGATGAAGCCGGTAAGAAGCGCGTAACTTTCTATCAGGTGGACATGAAGCTCATCAATATGGAAAGCAATCGCGAAGTCTGGAATGGCCAGAAGAAAATTCAGAAACTGCAGGAGCGTTGAGTTCTTCTTAACTTTCTGAGCTTCCACAAAAAAGCCTCTCTGGTGTGATCAGAGAGGCTTTTTTAATGCATGGTCAAAAGCAACCATAAACGTAATCAGAACAGGATGCGATATCCCGCAGTCACACCCTGAGCATCGCCGGAGAAGCGCGTGAACATCAGCTCGACCAGCTCGTCCTCGGAGACCTGATAATCAGCACCCAGGCCATAAGAAAATAACCATTCACTGTTACTTTCAACATTAAGCCCGCGCTCACCCTCGGCATCAATCACACTACTACCCAGTCGAATAACCGTGCTCCAGCTCTCACTCATCGCCCACGCCGGGCGGTACTGGCCAAACACCGACCACGCGGAGTAACTGATCGCCGCTGTGTTTACACTGGCTTCGCCAAGATTGGTGTACTGAACCAGTGCGCTCCACTCAGAAGAGATATGCCATGCAGCGTTAATAAAAGCTGACGCATCAATATAATCTTCTTCGGTAGGCTCAATATTCAGGTCTGGTGAGAAGCGGGTAAAACCAACCCCGCCTCCGACGCTGAAATTTTCAGCATGAGCTGGCGCAATCGCAGCCAATGCGAGAACCACGGCCATCAGCTGACGGCGGGTACGAGCAGTGAACGCCAGAATCGCCACCATCAACCACCAGAAACCCTGACTCATGGAACCACCGGTGCCAGCCTCGACATCGGTTCCCGGGTTATTGGACACATCCAGACGGTCCGGAATGCCATCACCATCACTGTCGAGATCAGCATCCGGGGCCTGATCCGGTTCTTCTGCTACAGGTAGCGCAATCTCGCTGTCGATGTCATCGCGGATACCGTCGTTATCGGCATCATCATCAAGGAAGTCAGCAATGCCGTCGCCGTCGAGGTCGCTGAGTTCGCGATCATCGCGAACGCCGTTGTTGTTGGTGTCGGTACCGAAAACAGTTCCGTTCACTTCAGCATCAACACCATCGTCAATGCCGTCAGCATCTGCATCCTGACCGGTGAAGAAGTCGAACTGGCTGTTTTCTTCACTGTCCGGGATTCCGTCACCGTCATCGTCGTCATCCAGGTGGTTAGGGACGCCGTCACCATCAAAATCGCGCAGTGAGCCAAAGGCCCCGATGGCGTTATCAATGACATCCATCAGACCATCCCGATCTACATCGGTGTCACTGTCGATGCGCCCATCTTCATCAAGATCCAGTGCAGCACGGATACCAGCGAGAATCAGATCGCGATCCACACCGTTACTGAACAGTTCGAAGAAATCTGGCTCGCCATCGGTATCTGTATCCGGCAATAACGTCAGATCAGAAATCAGATCCGCCAGATTATCCAGCAAACCGTCTTCGTTGCTATCGCTATGACCTGCTTCTACCAGATCCGATACACCGTCGTTATCGGAATCCATATCCAGAGAGTTGATCAGACCATCTTCATCAACATCCACCAGGTTGTAAGCGTACCCTTTCGATGCCGCAGCAGCGACCGCACCCGGCGCGATAGGTGTTACAACACGGGCCTGATAGTAAGCGATCAGCTCGGCTGGTGTATCAACATCGTCATTAACACCATCGTTGTTTGCATCCGGGCCGTTAGTCCAGTCATAACGATGATCGTAGGCATCGAAGATGTCGCTGATACCGTCTGCGTCATCATCCGGGAGTGAAGCAAGCAGGCGTCCGTATTCGAGGTTATCGCGAATACCGTCGCTGTCGGCATCGACATCATCGCGATCGGCAATGCCATCACGATCGGTATCGATACTGTCGTCACCTTCAAACAGGTTCGGCAGGCCGTCGTTATCATCGTCCTGGCCCTCCATGATCACGTCAATCAGGGCTTCGATTTCTTCAACCGTATCAACGCTCTCACCTGACGACTGATTGGCAACCGCACGGTTCAGAATCGGCAGAATACGAGTAAGCTCGTCTTCGCTGACGTTGTCCACGCCCACCAGCTGGTAATCTTCCAGCTCAGGCACTTCTGCCAGCGGATCACCGACGCTGCCTTCAATGGTATTTGCTGCGTTTTCTTCACGGGTGATTACGGCGCTTGATGCCGCAGTCGCCATCTCATTCACGCCCAGATCATCAGTGAAGAAAATTGAAACAGAGATAACCTTGCCAGCATCTGCTGGTGTCAGTTCGTAGCTCGCTGTCGAACTTACGGAATCAGTACCACTGAACCAACTGTAAGTGAAGGATGCTCCCGAAGTACCGTTTACATCAGATACCGAGAGGCTCAGCACTTCACCGACAACCACATCACCAAAAATCACAGCCTGAGAAGGCGTGTTAACCGTGACCGAGAGTGTCACAGCTACGGTATTGGCAAAATCATCACTCAAGGTCAGCGCGACAGGGAATACCCCCGTCACATTCGTCGCTGGTGTAAAGCTGAGTGTCTGCACATTATCGAGTAACGTCAGGCTGACCCAGTCAGGGTTACCTGCCTGAAGAGCAAATGCCGTGGTGTCACCGGTTGCATCCGCAGCACTCAGACCATAAGTCGCGGTGCTTTCATTACTGATCAGAAGCTCAGTCAGCCCCGTGTACACAGGCACGCTGTTCACGCTGGCTACCAGAGATGCAATTTCTTCTGGTGTATCCAGACCTGTGCCAGTACGCGCCTGAATCGCTGCCTGATATTTGGCATTGTTCGCTTCGATCGCGCCGCTGACGCCATCAACTGCATTCAGCTCGACGTAAGTGATGCCGTTCGGCAGGCCGGCCGCCATCGAGATCGCTGTGACTTCGGCATCCAGCACCGTAATGGTCAGCGTCTGTTCAACAACGTTAAAGCCGTCGGTGACTTCGATTATGGCATCGAACACCCGTCCGCTTTCATTCACCGGCGTGCCAGTAAGCTCACCTGCTACTGACAGGCTCAGCCACACAGGAAGATCCTGGCCGGCTTTAAAGCCAAAGGTCAGATCGTCACCATTGCTGTCGGTGGCTGCGAGGGTAATTTCTGAATTTTCGTTCTCAAGGAAGGTAAACGCAGAAGCTGACGTAATCGCAGGCAAAGAGTTCACATTAGCGACCATAGCCGCAATTTCCGCCGGAGTATCCAGATCTTCAGCAGTCAGGCTCTCAATCGCCGCCTGATAGGCGCTGTTGTTCTCAGGAATCGCATCCGTCACGCCGTCAACCGCGTTCAGCTCCACGCTGGTGATACTGTTAACAGTGCCCGCCACAGAAGAAATGGCATTTACCTCAGCATCAATCACGGTCACTTCAATCGTCTGTTCAACCACGGTAAAGGTATCGCTGACCTGAACGATGATATTGAACACGCGGCCCGTTTCATTCACTGGGGTTCCGGTCAGAGTATTACCTGAAATGCCCAGCCAGGCTGGTAAATCCTGACCCGCTTTAATGCCAAAGATCAGTGCATCGTTAGCAGTATCCGTTGCCATCAGAGGGAAGTTAAAGACCTCACCCTCCAGAACGGACACCGTATCCGCGGAAAGGAATACAGGCACACTGTTCACGCTGGCGACCAGAGATGCAATTTCTTCTGGTGTATCCAGATCTGTGCCAGTGCGCGCCTGAATCGCCGCCTGATATTTCGCGTTATTCGCTTCGATCGCGCCGCTGACGCCGTCGATGGCATTCAGCTCGACATAGGTAATAGTGTTCGCGGTGCCTGCGACTGAAGAAACGGCATTCACTTCGGCGTCCACAACTGTAATACTCAGCGTCTGCTCAACCACGTTGAAGCCATCGGTAACTTCGATGATGGCATCGAACACGCGTCCGGTTTCGTTCACCGGCGTACCGGTCAACTTGCCCGCCGCTGACAGGTTCAGCCACAGAGGAAGATCCTGACCGGCTTTAAAGCTGATGGTCAGAGTGTCATTGCTGGCATCGGTGGCGGTCAGAGTCACGTCGAAGGCGCTGTTTTCGAGGAAGGAATAGGAAGCAGGAGACGTCATCACCGGAACTGACTTCGCCGACTCCAGGTCAGCAATCCGGGATTCCAGTGCATCCAGTTGTTCACTCACCAGCGCAACCGCTTTGTACTGTGCATCCAACGGCAGCTTGCGCAACTGCGTGCGGGTAATAAGATCCAGTTCGTTAACCGCTTCAGCAAGGTTACTCAGTCTGCGCAGGGCGGCGGGATTACCCAATGACACGGCCTCATCGACCACTTCGGCACCGGTTCCCAGTGTGACAAACGACGGAACCTCGCGAATATCGGTCACAGGAGGTTCAGGGTCAGAAGGGTCCGCAGGCGGTGCAAAATCCCGTGTCGCTTTTCTGCCAAGAACAACGACATCTTCTGTTACAGCCTGAGCACTCTGCATGACAACGTTGGCACAGCGCTCAGTACCATCCGTAAGGTAAGCGCCGAGATCAAGGCTTTCGTACTCTGCGGGCTCACCTGCGGGTATCGTACCGACGGCGGTGGCTTCAACAATAGGAAATGGCCCTGACATACCTGTGACGACACATTCGTAATCAATCGCCGAACCATTACTCAGGGCGGAGCGGCTCGTGGTCGCCCCACGTTGAAAGGCAAACATGTTACGGCCACCATTCGAGCTGTCATTCGCAGTCAGCCACCAGGAGTTGCCCCATTCATAGGGGTAGTAGTAGTTGCCGGCAACCGCATACTCGTCCGCGAAATCCTCGCGATGATCGACGGCGGCCGTGGTATCCACAAAGGCCAGGCGCAGGTTGTTTTCTTTCAGTTTAGCGGCGTAATCCGGGTGCCCTGAACCTCTGACAAAGGATTCACTCGAAACACAATCCCTCCCCGTACAGAAACTTCCGGTCACGATATAGTTTTCGGCGACAGGCTCAATTGCCAGCACCGAAGGGGCAAAAAACAGAGCCCCCAACATGGTTTGTTTTAAATTTGTCATGATGCTTCCGATTACTTCTCGAGTTCAGTCACGCGATCGGAAAGCGCGGTCAGGCGATCATTCAACGCACTGATTGCTGCATCCAGCTGAGCTTTTTCAGGCGCCACATCGAGACCACTGACGATGCTTTGAGCAGTACGCAGGTTGACCGCGTCGGTATCCGCCTCGGCATCCGCAACATAGGCGACACGACGGCTTGCATCAGAACTGCCCACCGACACAGCACCTTCAACTACAACGGACATAGACCCCAGAGCGACGTCGCCCTCTGGCGAAATCTCAAATACCCGGCGTTGACTGGTCGCATCTTCAATAAAGAAGCTCGCCTGATCTCCAGCCACCTCGTCGGACACACCTATCTGCCAGTCGTTTTTCGGGAAGCTGACCGAGTTACTGGTGTCATCAAACAGAATCTGCGGGCTCTCACTCTTTACCCGCAGAGTTTCAAAGCCCATGACTTCTCCTTCCTGACAATCTGCACCAATACAGGTGCTCTCCATCACAATCAGTGGCCCGGAAATAACCTCGTCAGCCATTACGTTGCCCGCTACACTCAGAAGCAGTGCACTTATAAAGTAGTTTTTCATCAGGGGGTCCTTTTCAATTGGCAGGTTGTCGTCGCAAGACAAAAATTTTGCGAACAATTGCTTAATAATTAACCACTGTCAAGTAATGTCTAATCTCTGTTACTGATTGTCACTGATGTTAGCTTTTTGCGGATGTGGGATATTGCGCCGCTTTTAACGGTCAGAGAGATGACATTCCTTCTTCGTATCAGGGTACACTCTACCCAACCCGATCGAACTGCTGCTTCAAGGACCTATTCGGACTGCCAATGATGACCAGATACCTGACGACTTCACTGATCCCTCTCACCCTCGCCATCAGCCTCCTGAGTGGCTGTAGCTCGCTGTATGAGAAGGACGACTCTGACGTGGTCCCCGACGATGTCACTCAGGTTCAGAGCCTGCCTGGCTGGGTGACACAGCAGCCGTCGGATAAAACGAAGGCATACGGTGTCGGCTCGATGGAAGTGTATGGGAGCCCGGATCAGGCGTTAAAGCGCGCAGCTGATTTTGCGCGCGCTGATCTGGTCAGTCGCCTGAAGGTGACTATCTCAGCAACCAATTCCAGCCGCATTAATGAATACACGTCAGACGGCGAAACCCGCCTGCAGAAAAATATCTCACAAGCCGTCAGCAGCACCATCCCGACAGTCACGCTGGATGAAGTCGTCATCCGCGATACATATGTCGATGACAACTACGCCTATGCTCTTGCTGAGCTGGATCGTGCCGCTGCGGCCAGTCGTATAAAGGCTCAGTTACAGGAAGTAGAGACCGAATTAGAAATGATGAAGTCTGCTCAGGTAACTGGCACGGGTAAGCTCGAACGCTTGCAGCAGCAGTTACCCGCGCTGGCTCTCTTTGCTCAACATGACCAACTGGCGGAGCAGTACGCCTTCGTCGCTACCAGCAGAACCCGTCCACAGCCTGCGCAGACTTTGCGTGACTACCGAGCAGACATCCTTGCTGCTGTAAAACAGCTGGATGTTCGTCTCGTGCTACTTGATGACGGCGCTCGCATTATGCGCGGTGGTCTATTTGAAACACTGACAAACCAAGGGCTGCGACTTGGCGAAAGTGACGATCCTGATCTCAGCTTTGAGGTCAGCGCTAACCTCGACAGTCAGCAGCAGGATGGCAATTACTATGTATTTGCCAATGCGCGGGTGAACCTCAGAGACAGTAGCGGCAAAGTTTTAAGTTCGTTTTCGGATAAGGCCCGGGGCGTGTCAGGCATTCAGCAGAACGCCTTGAACAAGGCATCAGAGAAGTTAGCAGAGCAGCTGTCAGAGGAATTGGCAGCCACTCTTACTCAGCGTCTTCGCTGATCTGTCAGGCGGCCTGAACCGCTTCAGGAGCTTGTGTAGTTACTGTGCGGGCTTCGAACTGCTCAGGCGTCATCAGGGTTGCATTGTTTTCATCCCAGATAATGTAGCGCATGGAGTGCGGCACATCTTTTAATGTCAGCCGCGTAACACTCTCAAACAGCTCCCGATTCTCTTCATGGCAATCGCGTAAACGGTAGTTAGGTATGCGCGCAGACAGGTGATGGATATGGTGGTATCCAATATCGGCCGTGAACCAATGCAGGATTCGAGGCAGTTTGAGGTAGCTGGTCCCTGCCAGGGCCGCCTGATAGTAGTCCCAACCCTCGGTTGGAGACGCATACGAATTCTCAAAGTTGTGCTGCACCGTAAACAGGATTATCCCTGACGCACCTGCCAGCGATAAAGCCACAACAAATACCAATGCGAACTCAGCCGCACCGAATGCCATAGCCGCAAGAGTCCAGATACTCAGCAACGCAATATTGTTACCTGCCATGTGACGGAATTCTTTCCAGTCAGCCCAGTACCGGGTGCTGTAGTCAGAGGCCTTGTTGCCTTTAAGCACATGCGTGATCAACCCGAACGTTCCCTTCAGCCAGGTAAAACGTGGGTTAAACACAAAGTAAAGGAAGCCAGCCAGAGGCCCCATGAACAACTTACGCTGACGCGCATAGCTGAGCTTTTGTTTCGGCGTCAGTTCAGCATATTCCTGGGTCGACAACACCGTCAGCGGCCCACGGTATTTCTCCCAGTTGCCGTTGGTCGAGTGGTGATAATCATGGTGTCGCGACCAGACGTACTGAGGAACACCGCACACAACGCCAAAGATGAAACCGGCGATTTTATTGGCACGTGGCGACTCATACAGGCAATTGTGGCCACAGTCGTGGAGCATGACAAAAGCACGAAGCAGAAACAGCGTAAGGAGTAGCACTACGCCAGCGGTCAGCAACAGAGAGACCTCCAGTGCAGCAATACCTGCATAGGTCAACGCGAAGACTGGCAAGAGCGTGGACAGCGTCTGCTTCAATGCAATACCGTTGTTGCGGACAGCGTACCGCTTAATCAGGTCATTTTTTGTTTTTCTGAGCACCTGTGCTCCGGTATCGATCTGCGTCATACCGCTCCCCTGAGAATTATTACAAAACGGGGACAGTCTAGCAGAACGATACGTTTCTGCAGCGGAACAATGTGAGCATGGTCAATTCAGCCTACGCATGGCCTGTTTAGCCACATTTACTAACCGCGTCCTGCACACAGCGGATCAGGCTCTCAGGATCAATAGGTTTGGCGATATGATCATTCATTCCAGCAGCCAGACAGGCCATCTTATCGTCATCCATCGCATTGGCCGTCATACCAATGATGGGGATTTCAGGCATCAATTTGCGAATCTCGCGAGTGGCGGTGTAGCCATCCATGACCGGCATCTGCACATCCATCAGTATAAAGTCGACCGCTGGTCTGGCCGACATCTGATCAACGGCCTCTCGCCCGTTCTCAGCAATCAGGGTGCTGATACCGTGTTTACTGAGAAACTCCTGTACGATCATCTGGTTTACCTTGATGTCCTCAACAATCAGGGCGCACTTACCCTGAAGCTGCCCACGACTTTCCGGAGCGCCCACATCATCAGCAGCGGCATCGCCAACGGGCAGATGCAAGTACACCAGAAATTCACTGCCCTGACCTTCTGTGCTTCGCACCAGAATATCGCCTTTCATCATGATGGCGATCCGGCGGGATATACTCAGGCCGAGGCCCGAGCCACCGTAACGGCGGCTGATCGAAGCATCCGCTTGCCCAAACGCGGCAAAGATATGCTCCATTTTATCGGCGGGAATACCGACACCGCTGTCAGTGACACGAATCTGAAGCTTCTCATCGTCTGCCTCGTAACTGATATTCAGGTCGATGTGGCCTTCGCGGGTAAACTTGAATGCATTGCTAAGGAGGTTGAGGGTAATCTGCTCGATTCTCAATTCATCGCCTATCAGTACTTCAGGCACGTCATTAGCCAGCTTGATTCTGAAATCCAGTGCACTCTCATCGGCAATGTGCCCAAACAAAGCTTCCATCTTCCGCGCAATACGTCGCATGCGCACAGAAGATTGTTCGAGCTCCATGTTGCCGGATTCTATTTTTGCGTAATTCAGCGTTTGATTAATCAGCCCCAGCAAGGTCACAGAAGCAAGATCCGCTTTCTGCAGGTAGTTCTTCTGTACGGGAGTTAACGCCGTATCGAGCACCAACTTGAGAAATCCATTGATCGCATTAAGGGGCGTACGTAACTCATGACTCATGTTGGCGAGAAACGCAGATTTGGCGTCACTGGCGGCATTCGCCCGGGATACAGCGTCGCTCAGTTCTGCCGTTCGCAGCTCAACCTGTCGCCGAACCGTTTCAATCTGTCCCGTCGTTGTCAGCACAAATACCAGAAACAGCGTCGCAATCACAAACCCACCGGTCAGGATGACATAGCTGGTCCAGTCATTGCGCCCGTATACGTAATTCTCGGCCGGAAATATCTCCAGGTGATACTTACGTGTACCGAAGTAAGCATCGTAGCTATGCATGGGCAGGTTGGAGTGCGCTTGCTCCGCCGCCTCGTAGATTGTCAGTCGCTCGCCCTCGGTGACATCGTATAAATTGAAATACAGCCCCGACTGACGAGACTGGAAGACGCTTTCACCGAGAATGCCGCTGACCTTGAGAACACCGCTGGAATAACCGACAAGTGCTTCGTCGTCTTCAAGATCAAACACCGGCATGTACAAAATAATCGCCCTCTTTTTGCCCGTTTCCTGAGCGAGAACAATAGGTGCGGTTGCCACCGGAACATGCTCTATCGCCGCTTTGTCGAGCGCTGCTTTTCGCTCGGCGTTAGCCCCCAAATTCAGGCCAAAGGCACGGCGATTGGGCTCGAATGGGTAGATGTATAAGACCGGATAGTATGCATCCTGATGACTGGCCTCGATCAGGCGGCCACCTTCAGCAAGCTCGGTGAAGGTAAAACCGTCGATACCACGCTCACGGTAGAAAGTTTCCCAGCGGGCGCGACCGCTGTTGTCGACAACCTCTGTCCAGCCTACGCCAAAAAAGGCATCGTCGCGCGCCATCACCCGTTTTGAGAACAGGGCAAACTCCTCAGGCGTAACAAATTCACTTGCACTGAATAAGGCGGCATAAGCAATCAGCTTATTTTCTGAAATCGTCAGCCGTGCATCAACGAGCTGTGACAGCTCATCGGCAGAGGCCTGAAGATCACTGACAATCCGCTCCCGGTTAAACCCGACCGACTTGTAAAACAGCCCGAACACGGCAGTAAGAATCAGTAGTATGGGTACCATCACCTTGATTTTACGATCACGGCTGTAGATCTGCTCAGGAGCTGCCAGCACCATGATGACAGGCGTCACCAGTAGCGCCCCGATCGCGTCGCCAGCCCACCAGGTGATCCAGTTAAACGCCAGCCGTTCTGTGACAATAAACTCGTTAACGTAGAGGGTGATATTACCAATCGTTGTACTGACCACACTGCCCAGGGCGACGACGACAAAACAGAAGCGAATCAGGTGAGACAACTCATCCCAGCGGCTGCGACCGGGGAGATAGGTACGGTACAGCCATGCTCCGAACAACCCTTGCAACGTTGCACCGACCCCCATCGCCACGCCAGACACAAGAGTGGTCACCGACAACTCATTCAACGCTGACGTGGTGGTGTACAGGTTGGCAAGAACAGCGCCTGTCAAAACCCCAGCGAATGCAACGGTTCGGCTGAACAGTAGAAATGATGCCAAGGCAACGCCGGCGGCTGGCCAGACAGCAGCGGCGTAGTCAGGGGGGATGGCCAAGGCTGTGCCCAGACGGGCAAAGACAAAATAGGCCAGTGCAGCAATGAAGATTCTGACGAAAAACATACCACCGTCCAGGAACATAACTTTTCAAGTATAGACAGGGATTTGAGGTTGGCCTTCTCTCGATCAGAAGCCAATGGAGCTAGTCCGTCAACAGGTGGCTGGATGAATGCCATATATGAACTAGTCTCTGAAGAGACCCGTCGACCTGCTCAGACAGTCACTCGGACGTCATCACTCGTGAGTTTGGCGTAACTGGGCAAGGCATTTCAGGTCAAACCTGCAAGTGGTGACTTGGTACGCAACTTGTTTTGAAGTGGCGCCTGTCGTCTCATACCACTGACCGAAAATATCCGTTATAGTTGGCTACTCGGCGACAATAACAATAATAGGAAGCCCCGATGGCAGAAAAAGACTACATTGCCATGTGGTATCACGCGCGCAAACCATACGGCATAACCGACACGATTTATTGGGGTTGGTACGACCCCGAAACCAACAGCACTGACTGGAAGACCTGGCAACACGCGGATGCTGATGGCATGGCGGGCTTCGCCAATATCCTCCGGCCAATGGGCTACCCCTGTTACCCACTTCCCGTCTGTAACGAAACCAGTGTTCCGGGCTGGCGAGAAATCTGCAAAGCCAAAAAAGAATTTCCAACCGAAGAAGGCAGGAAGGTCGTACGTTGGAAGAAAACCTACGAGAACACCCAGCACGACGCACTGTCACCGGAAATTTCTTGTTTTTCAGAAGAAGAAACCACAAAACTGAACCAGTGGTGCAAAGAGCACAAGGTCAGCCCGGGTAGCCTGATCTACGCCGAACTCAGCAATATTGTTGCCGAACGCATGATTGAAGGCGACGATCCTTTTTACTGGTTTTATCCAGTCAACGTGCGCGGTGCGACAGGTATCCAGACCGAAAGCTTTAATCAGGTCTCTGGTTTTTACATGCTTACCAAGCCGACATCTTCTCCTCAGGAGTGGCAATCTCAGATGCGGCAACGCTTTAAAGGCAAACAACACTGGGCAAACTGGAAGCTGGCAAACATTGGTAAGTGGGTTGGAATGACCGGCGTGAAACTGATCTACCGCATGACCAGTGGCAAACAGTTTTACATGGGTAGCTGCTCTAACATGGGCAGCTGGCCCCTGCCCGGCCAGGATAATCCACCCAAGCCAGATAACCGTCGCCTGGTTGCTGTGGCTCCGGGCACGGCCAACTACCCAATCTCGGCGACAACAACAGAGTGGTACGGACAGCTGACACTGACGTTAAAGATGCACCCTCACATCTGCCCAGATCAACAGACCGTCCGGGAAATTGCTGATGCGTGGCGCGATGCACTGCTGAAGAAAACACAATAAAAAAGCCCGCGAAAGCGGGCTTTTTTATTTGCAGAGGAAACGGTTATTACTGCGAATTACCGTAGCGCTGCTGAAGTGCCTGTATGCGCACATCAAGCGGTGGGTGAGTCGCAAACAGAGCTGAGAACTTACCTTCACCACGGATACCGAATGCGACCAGCTCGCCCTTCAGTTCACTTGGCTGCTCGTAAGTCTCTTTTAAACGCATCAGCGCCGACGCCATCGCTGCTGGGCTGACCAGCTCAGCGCCTGCCTGATCCGCGCGGAACTCGCGACGGCGACTGAACCATGCCACGATGGTCGAAGCCAGAATACCGAGAATAATCTCTGAAACGATGGTCGCCACAAAGAAACCAATGCCCGGGCCATTTTCATTCTTGAGAATCGCCTTATCGACGAAGTTACCGATAATACGGGCAAAGAACATCACAAAGGCGTTTACCACACCCTGAATCAGAGCCAGCGTAACCATATCACCGTTCGCTACGTGACCAATCTCATGGCCAAGAACCGCCTTCACTTCATCATGGTTCATACGCTTCAGCAAGCCCGTAGACACAGCCACGAGAGCGTCGTTTTTATTCCAACCTGTCGCGAAAGCGTTAGGCGCATCCGACTGGAAAATACCGACTTCTGGCATGCCAATGCCGGCTTTGTCTGCCAGTTCTTTTACCGTACTGACCAGCCACTGCTCTCCGGAGTTGTGCGGCTGATCAATGATCTGTACGCGCATGCCTTTCTTCGCCATCCATTTAGAAATAAACAGCGATACCAGAGAACCCGCCATACCGAAGACGAGACAGAAAATCAGCAGCGACTGGAGGTTAAGATCCGTGCCGTTCTGCTGGAAATACGAGTCCACACCCAGCAGACTCAGAGTGATACTGGCGACCAGAATTACTGCAAGGTTGGTCGCCAGAAAGAGAAATATACGAAGCATCTTTGTGCTCTCCGCTAATCAAGTAAGGGTCTGACACTGGTTATGAGGGTTTTACGCCCGCATATCAATAGATAGTGAGTGTAAAAAAAGGTGATGACAGTAGTGTTGACGCTTAGTTACCATGCGCCATACCCAGGGGGAGGTTGCAATGTGCAGCCTGAGATTAGCATCTGCTTAAACCCCGGAACCTGATCCGGTTAGTACCGGCGTAGGAATGGGAGGCAGTCGATACTGCACGACAATTCATATTTTGCGCGCCACGCGCAGCTACGCGACAGCCGGGTCTTTGTTTACCAGTATCTTAAGGTTTACAGGCAGACCCATGACTCATAAAACGCTCCGTACTCCACTTGCTATTGCTGTAGTGACCGCCTCCTCAATGGCGCACTCAGATGTCGAACTGACTCCCGTCACCGTTGAAGCAGATTTCCGCCAGACCAATGTTCAACAGATTCCTGAAGCCGTCACGGTGGTTGGCCGCGAGGATATAGAAGCGCGCAGCGCCGAGCACCTTGAGCAGGTACTTAGCTTCGCCCCTAATGTGAACTACTCCTCAGGTGCCTCCCGCGGTCGTTTCTACCAGATTCGCGGCATTGGTGAGCGCAGCCAGTTTATCGACCCGGTCAACCCATCGGTTGGTTTGGTCATCGACGGTATCGACATGACCGGCCTGGGCGGTGCTGCAACCCTGTTCGACGTTAAACAGGTTGAGATTCTGCGTGGTCCTCAGGGCACACGCTTCGGTGCGAATGCACTGGCCGGCATGATCAACATCCGTTCCAATGACCCGACCAAAGAAACCGAAGGCTACCTGTCTGCCCGCGCGGGCAACTACGACAGCTATGGTCTCGGTGGTGCAGTCTCCGGCAGCCTGACTGACTCTGTTCAGGGGCGTCTGGCAATTCATGGCTTCCAATCCGATGGCTACACCGACAATATCTGGCTTAATCGCGATGATGTAGAGCAGATTGATGAAGTTATCGCCCGCGGTAAGCTGGCGTTTCAGCTCAACGAGGATACTGACCTTGGCTTAACTTACCTCTATGCCGATATCGACAATGGCTACGACGCATTCAGCCTCGATAACACCCGCGAGACGTATTCCAACACACCAGGGGTCGATGCCCAAGACACACACGCATTTGCTCTTACTTCGGATAGCCAGATTAACAGTGCACTGATTCTTCAGACTGAGCTGACTGCAAGCAAGTCTGATGTGGAATACAGCTATGACGAAGACTGGGCATACGGGGAATACATCTTCCTTGCGGATGAGCCTGTGTACCAGCCGGACCCGTGTGATCTGACCCAAGGGTCATGTCTCGCTGACTTCGACGGCTACAGCTCATTCGACCAGTATCTGCGCGACTATGAACGCCAGTCTGCAGATATCCGCCTGATGTCAGGCACTGACGGCCGTATCTTAGGCAATTCAACAGATTGGGTTGCGGGCCTTTACCTGATGCAGCGCAACGAGGATTTGACCCGCAATTACACCTATCTCGACACGCCGTTCGAAAGCGAATTGGAGACTGCATCGGTTGCTGTCTACGGTGAACTCAGCACACAATTTTCAGAAGCGCTTCGTCTGATTACTGGATTGCGTATTGAGAACTGGAGCAATGAGTACAGCGACAGCAATACCATTGAAGGCTCTACCGATGAGACATTAGTTGGTGGCAAAGTAACTCTGGAATACCTCCTGAGCTATGACCACCTGGCCTACACTTCGCTGGCACGCGGTTACAAAGCCGGTGGAATCAATACTGATCCCGATATTTCTGAAGCAAACCGGGAGTTCGATACTGAGTTCAACAACGCTGTTGAGGTCGGCCTGAAATCATCGTTATTGGCCAACACTCTCAGAACTCGTATTGCCGCTTTCTACATTCAGCGAAAAGACCAGCAGGTAAAAAGTTCTTATGCGGTACTGGATGACAACGGTCAGCCTGTCAGCTTTCAGGATTATCTCGCGAATGCAGCCGAAGGCCGCAATTACGGTATCGAGATTGAAAGTGACTGGGATCTGAGCGAGCGTCTGAACTGGACGCTAGGATACGGTTACTTGATCACCGAATTCGTCGACTACACCTATCAGACTGACGATGGTGAATTCAGTAAAGATGGCCGCCAGCAGGCTCACGCTCCGCAGTACAGTGCGGCATCTGCTCTCACTTACGGCTTAACCGATGCCTTATCTGTCCGTATTGGTGCTGAAGCCAAGGATGAGTTCTACTTTTCTGACAGCCATGACGAAAAGTCCGAAGCCTATGTTCTCTGGAACGCACGCATAGCCTATGCACAGCCGGGATACGAAGTCTCGGTATATGGCCGTAACCTGACTGATCGCGATACCCAGGTGAGAGGATTTGGTGGTTTTGGTAACGACCCTCGTAAAGGTTATGCAGAAGAACCTTATTACCAATACGGCGAGCCTCTGACTTACGGTGTCGAAGGTAAGCTGTATTTCTGACCTTTATGCAGGAGAGGATCTTATCCCCGAGCATCGGCAATAACGGTGTTCGGGAAGAAGCTTCCCTCCTACACATCAAACACTGGAGAACACTATGGAAATCTCAGTAGAAATCAGCAAGTACCCATTAGCAGACGACTATATCCCGGCGATCAAAAGCTTTATCGACCGTCTGAATACCATCGACGGCTTAACCGTGGTCACCAACACCATGAGTACTCAGGTATTCGGCGACCACGAGCTGGTGATGAACACCCTGCGCGATGAAATGAAGCTGAGCTGGGAAACCTACGGCAAAGCGATTTTCGTCTGTAAGTTTATCGGCGTGAATCTTGACCCGGCGCTGAACCCCCACGGCTAAGACGGCGAGCAGTGCTCGCCCTTACCGCATGTAGGGTGCGCACTGCGCGCCATTCATTTTGATCAAAAACGAACACCGGGAGCCACCATGCTCGACACCATTATTTCAGGCGCGATTGAATACGCTCAGACAATGAGTCACTGGGAGACCACTGCGGTACTTCTGGGTGTTGCCTATCTGGTGCTTGCGATGCGTCAGAGTCAATGGTGCTGGTACGCGGCTTTTGGCAGCACAGCGATCTTCAGCTGGCTCTTCTTTGATGTGTCGCTGGTTATGGAGTCTGCGCTGAATGTTTACTATCTGGCGATGGCTGTTTACGGTTGGCTGGCCTGGCGTAATGGTTCTCAGGAATCACCCGACCTCCCGGTTCAACGCTGGGGAATCCAGCAGCATGGCATCGCTATTGGCGGTGTTGTACTGATCAGTCTGATCAGTGGATGGCTGCTGACGAACAATACCAATGCGGCTCTGCCCTATCTGGATTCATTCACCACCTGGGGAGCCGTACTCACGACCTGGATGGTAACACGCAAAATACTGGAAAACTGGCTGTACTGGGTCGTGATCGACGCTGCAGCAATCTATCTCTATATAGACCGCGGGCTCTACCTGACGGCTGTACTGATGGCATTTTATGTCGTGCTCGCGGTGGGTGGTTACCTGTTATGGCGCAGAGACTATCAGGCCCAACAAGCGTCACCTCAGGCTGCTTAGTGAGCTTAGATATGATTCCTGAACAGATTCTGGCTGAGTGGCATCAGTGGGGATTAGCGTCACCACCTGACTCTATCCTGAGCATCCACGGAGGCCTGACCAACCAGAACTATCTGATCCGCAGTGAGGGAACCGAAGTGCTGCTGCGTCTGAATAATACGGCAACATCACTGGGTATTTACCGCGACGAAGAGCTGGCAATTCACCAGCATATGGCCAAAGCAGGACTTACCCCAGCGGTGAGATATCACTCGTCTGAGCTTGATTATTGGGTACGTGATTTTATCCTCGGGACACCCCTCGCTGCCGCGCCTTCAAGCGAGGACCTTCGCGCAGTGACGGAAGTGCTTTCTACTGTCCACGCCCAGCGCCCCCGGGCCAACCTGCATACTCTCGATGTCCAGGCCGCATGCGCTCAGTATCTTGCCCAGTGCGATGGCCATTCAGAAGCTGTCATCAGACTGAAAGAAGAAGTGTCTCAGCTTGTACCTCTCCCTGCCGATGACGCCTGCTTGTGCCACCTTGACCCTTTGCCCGCGAATTGGCTGCGCGATAGCGAAGGTAAATTCTGGCTGCTGGATTGGGAATACGCAGCACTGGCCCACCCGTCTCTCGACTACGCCGCCCTTCAGCTGCAATTACCAGAGAATAAGCAGGCGTTGTTCGAATCATTCATTCCTGAGAGTCTTCGTGCAGTGATGGCCGACGCGCGCGCCCAGGTTCGGTTACTGGATCTCTCATGGCGACTGGCACACGCGACTGGATAAACTCCCTGCTTGGTTAGATGACGCCATATCCAGAGCCACAATTGCGCCTGATAATTGAACGCTCGTTACTTCAGTGAACGGCCTTGATGAATATGAGCACAAAGCGATGCTATCAATGGCTTGGGTTGCGGGGCATATCCAGAGAGGGAAGAAGACGCGGACACCCGACCGACAGGCGCTTTGAAATTGTTCTGGAAGGAAGTTATCTGGGCACCAGCGTCCGCCAACGGATCTGCTCCTGCTTTAGCCAGCTTTCTTAAGGTCAGGTACTTCTCACCGGAAGTACCCTCTCTTTTCGTTATCAGTTATCACCGTAGACAATTTTATATTTTAATTTGTCGAACCACTGCGTGCTCAGAAGCACCCGCATCCACCACTGAATTTTCGCGCTGGGGCCGACCAGATAACGTGGCTTAGGTTTTTTTGCTGCCAGGGCTTCAAGCACTGTATTAACCACAACTTCTGGTTTCACAGCCTTATCGACGCTTTTGCGCACCGCGTCTTCCGAGCGTTTCGAGTCGGCTTCATAAAACTTACGTATTTCTTCAGGCTGGCGCGCTAATTTTTCATGCACCGCCGAAAATGTTTTTTCCCACAACGGGGTGGCCACTGCTCCCGGATTAATCAGAATCGTTTCAATACCAAAACGACGAAGCTCAACTCTGAGCACATCGCTCAATCCCTCGATCGCATATTTAGACGCTACGTACGCACCGGCAAAAGGCCAGGCGACTAAACCAGATGTCGAGCTGACATTAATAATCCGCCCTCTGGTTTCGCGCAAAAATGGCAACAAGCTGCGGATCATGCGTGCTGTGCCAATCAGGTTGGTCTCCATTTGCCACTGGAGATCGTCATCACTCTGAATTTCCAGAGGGCCAATCACTGCGACACCGGCGTTATTAATCAGGGCATCTACTTTAATATTTTCATTGCGCAGCAACTCGACTAATGCATTAACCTGTTCAGGATTACAGACATCCAGTGCAACAGGTCGTATGTTGGCATGAGCATCTCCCAAGCGATTGAGATCTTCCTGCTTACGGGCACCTGCGAAGACGGTATACCCCTGACCTGCTAATTGCTCGGCCAGAGAAAATCCAATACCTGTAGAAGCACCCGTGATTACAATCGCCATTATTTTTCACTCCACTTAAACTGACTGCGGAAAAAAGGTCGCGGCATTACCTGCAGCGCACGGGAAACCATACGAATCTGCCAAGGGAAAACATAACGCATTTTCCTGCGCTTAATTGCCCGGGCAATTTTTCGGGCCGCCCGTTCAGAGTCCATCAGGAATGGCATTTTTTCGAGATCAGGATGCGTTGCCCGCGCCAGCGGTGTATCGATGTAACCAGGCATAATCGCCGAAACCGAGATATTCTGATCGGCGTAACGGAGTGACAGGCTTTCACACAGCATGTTCACCGCCGCCTTAGAAGCACAATAAGCTGGAGTCTGGCCAAAACCATTCAGGCCTGCTGCGCTGGAAAGAATTGCGATTGAGCCAAATCCCTGTGCCTGCATCATCGGCAGTGCACCTTCAACGGAGTTGAGCGCGCCCCGCAAATTCACATCCAGAATAAGGTTAGAGCGATCAAAATCCAGAGGGCGCCCCTGAACTGGCGATCCATCATTCACGCCTGCCGCCGCAATAAGAATATCCAGCGAACCCTGAGCAAACTCACCAATAACCTGAATGCAGGATTCGCGTGAGGTCACATCGAGCGAGTAAAATTCAACGAGTTCAGGCTGATCAGGAAAAGCGCGGATAAAATCATCATGATCGCCGCCGCAGACCCCGACCCGATGACCGTATTTCAGATAGTATCTGGCCAGAGCAGCCCCGATACCCCCAGTTCCCCCGGTTATGAAGACGTTCATATGATTCCCTGCTTGTCTTTTTAATAGCGGCGCGATTTTATAACCGCCCTGAAAAACGGGCAAGGACACCGGGACTAAACGGCACTATTCGGCGCAAAGTATCCTTTTTGGACAACTATCGGGATTAGCGAGTTTTATTCAGCATAGAGTGCACACATTTCAATTTACCGACCACCACCGGGTTATTCACGAATGGATACGCATCCGGGAGCCCCATACTCCGGTTCAGGGCATTGAGCTTCACACTGAACTCACTCCAGCAATCGATCAATCGCTGCGGATCACAGGGTCCATCATCCTGAGGTAGGGTCAACCCCGCGTACTTGCCGAAATCGATCAGGTCCCACTCACGGGCAGTTTCCAGGGTGTCGATGATGTGCAGATAGTGCGCAAACGTCTCGGCCCAGTCCTCCCAGGGGTGCATGGACGCATAGGCACTGATGAATTCGCTGCGCCAGCTCTGATCGTCAGGATCACGAGCATAATGTTTGTCCAAAGCCTCCTGATACGACAGGTCAGGATCACCAAATATCTCGCGGAACTGAGTCAGTTTCGCTTCGTCTGGTTTTATCAATAAATCCCAGTAGAAGTGACCGACTTCGTGGCGGAAATGCCCAAGCAAGGTCCGGTACTGCTCACCCATATCGACGCGCATGCGATGGCGGGCAACGTCATCCGCCTCTGCAAGGTTAATCGTGATATCGCCCTGTGCGTGGCCGGTGAACACGGCGGCAACATGCGTCAATGGCGTGCGGAAATGGTCACTGGCGTCTTTATCCGCCATAAAGTGAAAGCTAAGCCCTTCCGGCGACTGCTGTTTGTCTGGCATCGGTAGACTGAGTGAATCCAGTGTGAATAGCAGACGGCGTTTTGCTCTTTCCAGATTGCCCCACAGCTCGGCATGGCCATCTACGTTCAGGTCTGGGATGTTGTCGTTGAAATGACACGCAAAGCAGAGTGCGGGCTTTGCACTGATCGTATCGGCAGGAATCATGGCATTACAAACACCATTCGCACGATTTGCACACGGCACATAATCACGGCCTTTGTAATGAAAGCCGCCGTCTTTATTTTGATCGAAGACCAGCATGTCGCGCTCTTCAAAACACCAACCGACTTGCCGCTGGCAGCTCAGACACTGCGTATTCTCAAAAAACAGAGCGACGGGGTTGCCATCCGCGGAAGTACAGTCGCAAGAGAAGTAGCGCATTAAATATTCAGCCTTCAGTTAGAGGTGCGTGTGGGGGAGATGAGCACGATGCCAGAGCAAGCGATCACGGTACTCCTGCGGCTGCTTGCTGGCGGGCAAACGCTCGCCACGCTGCGCCGCGATGCGTGTTGCCAACAAACGACTCAGCCAGAAACGTAATGCCGCTCCTCTCAATACCGTATTCCACATGCCAGTCTCAAAGTCCGACAGCGGGCGGACACTTTGATATCCAATGACGAGCGCCTCGAAGCGCTTTGGGTCGAGGCCGCTATCACCCAACCCACTGTCATCAGAAGCACACCAGTCATTCGCCACAATCGCCAGATCGTAGAGCCAGGCGCCTTCGCAGGCGTTGTACAGATCGAGGATTGCGGTCAGCTCATCGCCATCAAAGAGCGCGTTGTCATGAAATAGATCCGCGTGAATCCAGCCATGAGGCAACTGACACCATTGTGCTCGCTGAGCTTGCTGAAACGCCAGCTCGTCGGTTAGCAGCGCCTTGTCGCTGGCGTCCAGATCAGTCGACAGTTCCGGCGCGATACTCTGCCACCAATCGTAGCCGCGCTCATCGTGGCGCGGATCAGGCAGATCACTGGAAGCCAGATGAAACTCCGCCAGCTCGCGACCGATGGCCTCGCATTGTGCTGTCGACAGCTGATCGGGATGAGATCCGGCAAAACGCTGACAAAGAATCGTTGGTTTGTTTTTCAGGCTGTGCAGCCAAACGCCCGACGCATCTTCCACCGGACTCGGGACGCACAGATCTTTCTCCCCCAGATGACGGGCCAGCCGGACAAAATTACGGACTTCATCCGGTGCGTGGTGCTCGAACAGAGTAAGCACATACTCACCCTGTGAGCTAGCCACTGCATAGTTGGAGTTTTCAATACCCGCGCTGATCGGTGAGTATTCCACCAGTTCACCGAGATCGAAATGTGACAGCAGATCAGATACATCTGCTGTCGTCAGAGAGGTATAAACCGCCATAGGAAATCAGGTCACCAGCGAAACAGTACCCACTTCGGCACCCGCATATTCGGGGCATCCGTGCGCTCAAATTCTTCCGCTTCGCTTTGAGTTGGCGTCAGATAATACGCTGGGCCAACCTTTGGCTGCACTTTAATTTCCACAATCTCGCCGTTTACGCGAAATTCGTAGTAGGTATTGTCTCCATCGTTGCGGATGGTCACTGTTTCACCGGCAGGTTCGGCGGCCAGCGCACTCGCGGAGATTACAGCGGAGAGAACCGCAGAGATAAGGCCGACAGCCAGAGTTTTTGGCATCTTCATGGTAGACTTCCCGTCCAATAACGTCGTTAACACCAGTGTACCTGAGAGGGCTGGTAAGCGTCAGTCCTCCTTTGATTTCAAGGCCAAACCAAGATGTCTGAGACCGCAAAACCTGTGATTCTTGTTGATGGGTCGTCGTACCTGTTCCGTGCATTTCACGCGATCCCGATGCTGACCAACTCCAAAGGGCTGCACACCAACGCCATCAAAGGCGTCATCAGCATGGTGAAACGGCTCAATAAAGATTATCCGGACTCACAGGTCGTGGTGGTGTTCGACGCCAAAGGCAAAACCTTCCGCAACGACATCTACCCGGAATACAAAGCGCACCGCCCGCCCATGCCCGACGAACTGCGCGAACAGATTGAACCGATTCATAACATCATCCGCGCTATGGGCCTGCCGCTGTTAATTATCGACGGCGTTGAAGCCGACGACGTGATCGGCACCCTTGCCGCACAGGCGTTAGAACACAAACAGGATGTGATCGTCTCCACCGGCGATAAAGATATGGCCCAGCTGGTGAACGAGCATGTCTCGCTGATTAACACCATGAACGACGTGTTTATGGATGTAGAGGGCGTAAACGAAAAATTCGGCGTACCGCCGGAGCACATCATCGACTACCTCGCACTCATGGGCGATAAAGTCGATAACATTCCCGGCGTGCCAAAAGTTGGTGAAAAAACCGCCGTCGGCCTGGTTGCCGGTTTAGGTTCACTCGAAGATATTTACGCCAACCTCGATAAAGTCAAAGAACTGAGTTTCCGGGGTGCAAAAACCCTCGCACCAAAACTCGAAGAACACAAAGACCAGGCCTTCTTGTCGAAAGAACTCGCAACCATTAAATGCGACGTTGAACTGGAGCAAGGTCTCACCGAAATAAAAAGCACCGAGCCGGATCAGGAAACTCTACTCACCCTTTTCCGCGATATGGAATTTAAAGCTTGGATCGCCGAGCTGTCGGATGAAGTAGGCGAAGAAGTCGCCGCTAAAGTTGCAGCCAGCGCGACAAGCTCTTCTTCTAATGCTTCTATGGCAACAGCATCTGAAACTGACGACGAAGAGAATATCCCGCCGCCCGACGTATTCACCGGCAAAGGCGAGTACGAAATCATTTTCGAACAGGCCGACCTTGATCGTTGGATCGATCAATTAAAATCCAGTGAATTATTCGCCTTCGATACCGAGACCACCTCACTGAATTATAAAGACGCTGAATTAGTCGGCGTATCTTTCTGTGTGGAAGCAGGAAAAGCCGCTTACGTGCCACTGGCCCACGACTATGCAGGCGCACCTGAACAACTCGACCGCGATGCGGTGCTCGCGAAGTTAAAACCGATTTTAGAAGATAAGAATCAGAAAAAAGTCGGCCAGCATATGAAATACGATGCCCACGTTCTGGCGAACTACGGCATTCAGTTAAAAGGCGTGGAATTCGATACCATGCTTGAATCCTATGTGCTGGATTCCGTCGCGACTAAACACGACATGGACAGCCTGTCGCTCAAATACCTCGGCCATAAAACCGTTAAGTACGAAGAGATTGCAGGCAAGGGCGCCAAGCAACTGACCTTTAACCAGATCGGCATTGAAGAAGCTGGCCCCTACGCCTCTGAAGACGCCGATATTACTCTACGCCTGCACCAGATGCTGTGGCCACAACTGGCTGCCCGTAAAGCGCAATCCAAAGTCTTTAAAGACATCGAAATGCCCGTCATGCCAGTGCTTTTCGAGATGGAAGAAAACGGTGCCTTAATTGATGCCGAAAAACTGCACGAACAAAGCGCCCAGATTGAGCAGCGTTTACAAGAATTAGAGCGTGCCGCCCATGACAGCGCTGGTCAGGTGTTTAACCTTGGTTCGCCAAAACAGTTAGCGGAAATCCTGTTTGAAAAACAAGGCCTTCCGATCATCAAAAAGACGCCAAAAGGCGCGCCATCGACGGCGGAAGAAGTGCTTCAGGAACTCGCCGAAGAATACGAACTGCCACGACTGATTTTAGAGAACCGTGGTCTGGCCAAATTAAAAAGCACCTACACCGACAAGCTGCCATTAATGATGAACAGCAAAACCGGTCGCGTGCATACCTCGTACCATCAGGCCGTGGCAGCGACTGGTCGTTTATCTTCGACCGATCCGAATTTGCAGAATATTCCGATCCGCTCAGAAGAAGGCCGCAAAATCCGTCAGGCGTTTATTGCGCCGGAAGGCTACAAACTGGTCGCGGCCGATTACAGCCAGATTGAACTGCGTATTATGGCGCACCTATCAGGTGACCAAGGCTTAGTCAGCGCCTTCGCTGAAGACCGCGACGTGCACCGCGCGACTGCCGCCGAAGTCTTTGGCGAAACCGAAGCCGACGTTACCGATAACCAACGCCGCAGTGCCAAAGCGATTAACTTTGGTCTGATTTACGGCATGTCGGCATTTGGTCTCGCTAAGCAGCTCGGCATTGCCCGTGGCGAAGCCCAGGATTACGTGAATAAATACTTCGAGCGTTATCCGGGCGTGCGCGAATACATGGACAACACCCGCGAACAAGCGAAAGAACAAGGCTACGTTGAAACCCTCTACGGCCGCCGCCTGTACCTGCCGGATATCCGCTCATCCAACGGCCAGCGCCGCCAGCATGCAGAACGCACCGCGATCAACGCCCCGATGCAAGGCACCGCCGCCGACATCATTAAACGGGCAATGATTCGTGTACACGAATGGCTGCCAGCCTCAGGCTACGACGCCAAACTGCTGATGCAGGTACACGATGAACTGATTCTGGAAGTGCGCGAAGATCAAGCCGAAACCTTCGCGGTAGAACTGAAAACTCAGATGCAATGCGCAGCGGCGTTAGACGTGCCATTAATTGTGGATGTGGGTATTGGGGATAACTGGGAACAGGCGCATTAAGCGCCTGTTTCGATAAATATTTATACTCAACATAATTAACGATGGGAAGCGATTAGGGACTCCAGTATACGTAAACCCTTTGGGTAATATCTTATATATTCGTTAATTCTGTGAGCAGAGCCTGAATCGCGAAAGGCATTCTCATAGTCCCAACCGAGTTCTATCAATTCTGAAACTACGTATATAAATTCGAGCGAATCTATGAAGAACATGACAATCTCAAAATTTTCCTGGTAGTCCAGTTTTTTATTGCCGCCATGGACATAGTAATTTCTACAATCTACCGCGTGATCAGTGACAAGATACATATCCGGAAGGTCAACCGATAAATTAGTGTTTATTATATCAACACGACTTCTAATTTTATTCTTTAATGTATGGGTTCCGATGCGACCTAATGCACCCAATATTGACTGACGTTCTAAGCTATCAGGTAGACATTTAAACATGCTTTTAGCTTGCTTTCTCGCCTCTTCCAATGCTTTGTCCAATTCCGGTCTTTCACCAAAAGCAGAAGATGGAATGATATCAAAAGTATTAGCACATTTTACTAATCTATCAGTACTATAGTATTCGCTAAAATACGTACCGAAAAATTGCTCTCTTGGCTGCCTCCATTCTTCGAAACTATTCAGCCATTTAATCAAAACCTTATTAAATTCAGCAACATTGGATTCCGGCTTAATCAAACGACGAGTTCTATGAGGCCTCTCACTAGTTAATTCTGTTCTTCCCAAATATCTGTAAATCAGAAATTCCTCGTCATAAGGTTCAACTCCCTTACAATATCCGCGAATGTTGAAAACCTCGAAATCGTGATCAGAAAATATTGAAAATAGAAATGTTATGGGATCAATTCTTTCTACTGCATCTTTTATACTAAGTAGACAATCGAACTCTAAAGTGAATCTAATTTCATTTTCTAACTTATAGCCCGAAGAGGATGCGCTTTCCCTAACTGGCGCATTTTTTACCTTGAACAAGCCAACCGGAGTTTGGAGCTCTATGATGTAATCGGGATCAGTGAAAACTGAGACTATAGGGTGCTCGCCTACATAAAAGCATGAGTCTTGCTCGCAATCCCTATCAGAAATTAGATTATCTCTTAGTATCTCTTTGACTTTACAATCATGCTTATACAATAGCTCTTTAACTTCGTCGCTAGAAATAGTGAATATATCATGAAATGAGGAGTACTGATCGAAAAGCTCAGTTGCCCCACTCAAATGGAATTCTATGGCGTCAATAACCTTCTCACTACTACCTATGCGCCTGTCACCAATAACCGCATATTCAAATAAAACTTCCCTTATACTAGTAGCTTCTTTTTTATCAGGGCTATAGTGATACTGAGCCGACTGCTCCAAACAATCAAAGAGACTAACTGATTTAAAGTCAGTTAGCGTACCCGTAATTGTTTGTGCTATTGGAGTGGCCTTTTCTAAAGAACGACACCAAAGTCTGAGTCTTGGATTCTGTCTTGTTAGCCTTAGATCACCTACAACTTCATCGACACCAAAACTAAAATTACCCAGAGTGCTATCGCCAAGATTTGGTTCCATTTATTACTAGTTCTCCATTCCTTTAATGACTCGGTCATTATCTACAAAGCCTTGATTCACCCTTGTTTCGCACTGTGTTCTTGCTCGACGACTTCCCATATTTCATCTAATGATTTCCCGCTGTATCCCTGCGTTTTTACACTATCTTCGCCTTCAATAAGACGCGCCCGAATCCACTCAACTTCCCGTTGAGATTCTTCCTCTCTGAGCTGACGCTCACGAATCAGCTCGCGCAGCACTTCGCTTTCGTTGCCGTAATGCCCGGCGCTGATCTGGGCTTTGAGCCAGGCGTCTTGCTGATCGGTGACGGTAATGCTCTTTTTGACCATGGCCATTAGGGTTACTCCAATGCTCTTTGATACTACTTAGTAGGATAATAGCGGCGACTTGATCGGCGGGTCAATTGGCTGCAAACTAACCAAGTCGCACGATTCGCATGGTTTGAACGATATGAACAAGATGACTGCCAATCAGGCAAAAACGCATTTCGGTGAGCTGCTGCTGCAGACTCAGCGGGAGCCGGTGCAGATCACCAAAAATGGCAAGCCAGCGGCAGTGGTGCTGTCGGCGGAAGATTACGCCTCCAATGAAGAACTGAAATTGCAGCTACTGCAATTGAGAGCGGTACAGGCAGAAAAAGACGTAGCGTCTGGCCTGACTACCGATGGCGATGCCTTTCTGAGTGATTTAACGCAACAGGACTAACCCCCACTCCCTCAGAAACGCTATGGCTCATTATTCTCTTACGCCGGCCGCTCAGGCTGACTTACGCCACCTCAAGGCTTACTCAGATGACCGCTGGGGAGTGCGTCATACCCGCGAATATCTGATGGCGTTACGCACCAGTTTACAGACGCTCGCTGACAACCCCGGTATAGGCAAACACCGCCCGGAGGTCAGTGCATCAAGCTACAGTTTTCCGTTTCGTAGACATGTGATTTATTACCTCAACGCGGATACTGGGATCACGATATTTGCGGTGTTGCACAAACGGATGGTGCCCGAAAAACACCTGAGGTCTGAGGTCTGAGGTCTGAGGTCTGAGAAATCTACGAGAGGCCTTGCGAATTGGGCGCCCCTCAAGAGAAGCGCCCAATATTGATCAGCTGATCTGCGGAATAATCTCTTCCATCATGCGCTCGGCGTTAGCGGCAATGGTCAGCGCTGGGTTAGCCGAGCCGCTGGAGCCAGGAATCGCTGCGCCGTCGACCACGTACAAACCTTCTACGCCGTAGACTTTACCGCTGAGGTCACAGGCACTGCCCATGGCAACACCACCAAGCGGATGCCAGGTGCCGAACCAGCCTGCTTCGTTGATCTTACCGCCGCCGCTCTGCACCATTTTTTCCATAGTGTGTACGAGGGCATTGTGGGAGTTTTCATTGGCGTCGCGATCCCAGTTAAGTTTGATCTTGTCCGTCCAACGATTGTAGGTGACGCGGGAGTTCTGATCGGGTACCACCATGCCCATCTGCAACTGAGTAAATTCCTTTGCAACTGATGTCGGCGAGTGCATATAGCCCGTCAGCTTGTACGGGTTTTCTGTATCAAATGCCGCGATCGAAGGCGGCCCACCCTGAATCGGCGCGGTCGAGGTGTCGATGTCATTACGGCCCATCAATTCGTCGCCGTTGGTGCCCCACTCAGCGCCGACCTGATCGTTCAGGCCAGGAATATCCCCACGTTCTTTTGCCCGCAGCAGTAGTCGCGTAGTGTGCAGTGAGCCTGCGCCCATGAAGAGATAGTCACACTCAATCACGTGTTTGCCCGTGATTTTGCCTTTCTCATCCAGCATGTCACAGGTAACGCTATAACCGCCGCCACTGTTGGCTTGAATGTCGGTCACAAGATGCTGTGGATTAATGGTGACGTTACCGGTGGCTTCGGCATCGGCCAGATAGTTACGGTCGAGTGTGTTCTTCGCGCCGCTGTTGCAGCCAAAGACGTATTCGTCGACGGAGGCATACTGAGGCTTAGTGCCGTTCAGTTCTTCGCGGATCACATCCCAGTCGAAGCTGACATGGCTGCGCACAACCTCGAGGCCCGCGTCTTCAGCGCTCTTAATGAATTCACGCTTGGCGGTGTAGTTCGGGTGATTCAGTACGTCGTCGGGAATCGGGCCGCCACTGATGCGATTCAACACACGCGGATAGTAGACCTGATCCATATCGGTGTACGACAGAAACGGCATAGCATCTTCAAAGGCTTCGCGCTTAGGTTGCAGCAGTACGCCGCCATACACCACCGAGCCGCCACCTAAGCAGGCACCACAGCCCACGGCGATGGATGAATCAACAAAGTATTCCACCATCCCCATGGAGCCCGGTATCAGTGGGCTTGGGTTGGTCCAGAGTACGGTGTCGTTGATCTTCAGGGTCGAGCCAGTTTCTGCCAGCGTTGGGTAGCTCCCTTCACCTTCGTATTTCCAGTGTTTGCCACGCTCGAGCAGCATGGTCTGAATGCCCGCTTCGGCCAGGCGCAATGTGGCAACTGAGCCACCAAAGCCCGAGCCAATAACTAACGCTTTGGTTTGAGAGCGAGTAGTTTTGCGGAACCAGCCTGCGTTAGCAGTTGACGCAACACTAGATGCAGCAGCGACACCTGCAGCCGCTGAGCTTTGTAAAAACTTACGTCGGTTTAGCTTTGCCATTTTTATTATTCTCCGGCAGTGACTTCTGTTCTATATGCTGCATTCACTGGAGAATATGATCAACGATTGATAACTGAAATAGTACAAAGCGGCCCGGATTGTTGGATTACAGACAAAAAAAGGCCCGGCAGCCATTGGGGGAAACTGTCGGGCCAACTTCGGATCATTGGGGGAAGTACCGAAGGAAAAAGAACTACCCTTGCTTTCAAGCGACCTCAATCACACTCAATCGCAGGAGGAATATCTTAACTATAGACCCTATTCTCAACTTTGCCGTGCGATTCATCACGTTTTAAGACAGATTTTTCATTATGTCTGTCTTTTAGTTTCACTCTGGCTATATCAGGTGTTCAACAGCCCGCCGAATGTCATTTTCAACCGATATGTGACCGCAAAAGACCGATAACTCACTCTGACTGGCTCAAAGCATCGTATACACGGACATCCCAGTTGCGTGAGACTATTAGCCCTCTGCAACACCACATTAAAAAAATAAAATGGTGCCGAAATGAAGCCTATCAATACTGTACGCTCTGCTCTTACGGTCGCGCTGACTACGCTGGCGTCAGTCAGTTCAGCTGACGAGCTATGCAACCCCACTTCACTGAATACCTGTGCTTTGCCGTTCCCTTCTACTTACTGGATGGAAGACGATGCAATGAGCCCAACAGGTAAGACCATCCAGGTCTCCAACGCCATGATCCGTCCAGAGATACTGGCTCAGTTGCCAGCTGATGAAGGATTTACTCCGGAAGGTATCTTCAATGGCGCCAGTGGCTTTTCCGCTGCCAGCGCCGCTGTTTTCGAGTTTAACAGTGCGCCAGATGCGGCCTCTCTGCCTGAGAATGGTGGCGCTGCCGTCGTCGCCATCGATCTGACTACCGGTAATCAGGTTCCGGTTCGTGCCGTCATCAGTGAATACTCACAATCCGACAAAGTGAATGGCACCGCACATGTGGTTGAAGTTTATCCTCAGTCTCGCTGGGAATACGGGCACGAAATCGTAGTGGCGATCACGACAGATCTGGATTTGGAGTCACCAGAAGCAGGCCTGGTATCGAAGATTTTATCTGGCACCGCAGATCAACGTGCCTATACACAGGACCTGATCTCCACTCTCACGGCCAACGGTGTAAATCCGTTGAGCGTACGCAATGCCACCCGCTTTCTGGTACGCGATCGCGCAGAAGTGATCGAGCCAGTATTCAACGCCGTTGCTGACGTTCGTGATCGCGAACACCCAGTACGTAACCTCGACGTGACTTATAACTACACCAACCGTGACGTTGCCGCTCGCGTTGAAGGTGAAGTTCTGATTTACAACTATCGTATGAAAAACGGTACGAGCAACGTGGATTACGACGCTGAGCCTATGGAACAGTGGGTTGAATTCCGTCTGACTCTGCCTGCAGCGTCGCGCGATGGTGCTGCTCCGGTTGCTTTGTACGCACATGGTCTGGGCGCCAACAAAGAAAGTGATGGCGTGGTATCTACCATGAACGCTGAAATCGGCGTTGCCACCTTCTCAATTGGATTTCCAAACCACGGCGCACGTGGTGATGCGGATGGTGGCTATGTGCTGGCGAACGTCAGCACCGATAAGCTGGGTATCCCGGTGGGTATGATTAACCAGAACGCGATCGACTTCGCATCAGCGCATCGTGCACTGGAAACCACTCTGGCGGACATTGATGTAGTTGGCAAGAAAAGCTGGCGCAGCTGGTATGGCAACAAAGCCGATGGTGTTGCTGACATCGACTCCACTCAGGTCATGATGCAAGGTACTTCACTCGGCGGCGTACTGGGTTCAACCTACGGCGCAGTCAGCCCAACCATTAAAGGCGGCGTATACCATGTGACGGGTGTGGGTGTGACCAGCATTCTGGCTAACTCGATCCTGTGGGTTCCTATGTTCTCGAATCTGGTGCCTTCTGAAGCCAACGGTGCAGAAGCCATTATGCTGCGTGGTGCAATTCAGCAAACCCTCGACCACGGCGACTCAATTAACTACATCGATATGTTCCGTCATCCACAGCTTGGTAATGAGGCTCGTCCTCTGATGCTGACTAACGGTGCTGGCGACACGATTGTACCGAACTCAAGCAGTGTTGCTGCCGCTAACCTGGCTGATCTGCCGATTGTTGGCGAGCCGTTGTTCGATATGCCGGATGTTCGTGTTGAGAGTGACTTTGACGAGGACGGCTATGGTATCCGCCACTACAAGCCGGTTGTTGGAACCGTTCCTCTGATCTGGGAAGGTGAATTCGCTGAAGAAGCATCCCATGCCTCTGCGCACCTGATTTTTGCTCGCGCTTCGGATCGCCCTGATCAACAGGACTTCATCAAACGCTTTATCTTTAAAGACTGACGACTGAACCGTAAAAAAGGAGGCGACAGCCTCCTTTTTTACGAAATACTAAAGAATTCACTCATTCCTGAGTAATAAACGGTGCATCCAGCCACTGAGTCAGTTTGCTCTGTAGATCACCTAACCCCTCACGGTTATGGCTTGAGAAGGTCTGGACCGTAACAAGGTCGCCCAGATCAGCAACGGCCTTTTTAACTTTCAACAACGTCGTTTTCGCAGGCCCACGCTTAAGCTTATCTGACTTAGTCAGCAAGATATGAACAGGCATACCAGCTTCTGCAGCCCAGTCGAGCATAGCGTTGTCGAAGTCTTTGAGAGGGTGGCGGATGTCCATCAGGAGAACCAGCCCGCACAGCGCCTGACGGCGATTCAGGTAGGTTTCGAGCTCTTTCTGCCACTCGTTTTTCTTATCGACCGGTACTTTTGCATAGCCATAGCCCGGCAAATCGACCAGTGCCAGCTTGCTTTCGCCAAGGCGGAAGAAGTTGATCAGTTGAGTTCGACCGGGAGTTTTACTGGTGCGAGCCAGCTTCTTATTCGCCGTTAATGTATTGAGCGCACTGGATTTACCGGCGTTAGAACGCCCGGCAAAAGCCACCTCACGGATGATGTCCGTCGGGCACTGGCTCAATTTAGCGGCGCTCTTTTCGAACTCGGCGTTGGTGTAAATCAAGGTTTCCTGAGCTGACATAAGGTATTGGTAATGACCGTCCGGAAAATAATGGTATATAATGAGCGCCCTTCAGCGCAGATCCTATTCTATCATAGAGGGATAATTCTGAAGTGGTGTGTTTGTCGGAAACCTGTGGCTATAACTAAAGAGAGAGATCAGACCATGAAAAAACTGACACTACTCGCGGCCCTGACCGCCACTTTGAGCGCCAACGTGCAGGCGTTTGATGTTGAAACCAAATACACTCAGGCCTGTGCAGCCTGCCACAAAATGGCAGTCGCTGGTGCACCTAAAGCGTTCGACGCTGAAGCATGGGCGCCGCGCCTTGAGAAAGGCATGGACACTCTTGTACAGAGCGTGACAAACGGCCTGAATGCGATGCCTCCACGAGGTCTCTGCATGGATTGTACTGCTGATCAGTACAAGGCTTTGATCGAATATATGTCAACGCCGAAATAATCGTACAAGCAACTAAGAACTATATCTGAAACTGGACCTGATGATGAAAAACCTGTTGATTAGCCTCATTCTGTCTGCCGGCCTCGTAACCGTCGCCCACGCGGGTGATGCAGAAGCTGGTAAAGCGAAATCTGCTACCTGTGCAGCCTGCCACGGTGCTGACGGTAACAGCATGGCGCCGACCTTCCCTAAAATCGCTGGCCAGGGAGAGCGCTACCTGATCAAACAGATCACTGACATCCGTGACGGTAATCGTCAGGCTCCAGCAATGATGCCTTTCGTGACCGGCCTGTCGGATGAGGACATCGCTGATCTGGCTGCTTACTTCACTGAGCAGGTACCCACAGCTGGCGGTGCTAAAGAAGAACTTGCCGAACTGGGTGAGCGTATCTACCGCGGCGGTATCGAAGAGAAAAACGTCCCTGCATGTCTGGCATGCCATGGCCCCTCGGGCAAAGGTGTTGAAGCGGCTGGCTTCCCACGTCTTGCGGGTCAGCATGATGTTTACACCTCTATGCAGCTGACCGCGTTCAGCAACGGCGAGCGTACCAACGACGGTGACAGCAAAATGATGCGTGATATCGCATATCGCCTGCATGCCAAAGAAATCGAAGCGGTTTCTTCTTACATCCAGGGTCTGCGTTAAGCAGCACTGAGAAGAAGGTGGCCCTGGCCACCTTTTTTTATGCCTGCGTTTTCTGCTGTGCAATTCAGATTGACAGAGCTTTGCACAGCCAGTCTGGTCGTGCGGGGCCTTTCTGGGCAAACTATAAACTATCTAACATAATTAAACGGGAGCGATGATGCTTTCTTCTTTCAAGAAATGGATGGCAGCAGCCTTAGTAACAGTCGCATCTGTCGCGTCGGCGGCAGATTATGAAGCTGGTAAGCACTACCGTGTACTGGAAAATCCAGTCGCAGTCATGCAAGACGGACAGATTCACGTCGAAGAAGCTTTCTGGTATGGCTGCTCACACTGTTTCAGCCTCGAATCTGTCATTGTTCCGTGGAAAAAGACTCTGGCGAAAGACGTGACCTTCTCACGTGTTCCGGCTATGTTTGGTCGCGCTTGGGTAGTTCACGCCCAGTTATATTACACCGCTGATGCATTAGGTGTGCTTGATCAGGTACACAGTGACATCTTCAACGCCATCCATCTTCAGAAAGTACGCCTACTCACCAAGGACGAGCAGCGTGATTTTCTGATGACCAAAGCCGACGTATCTGCTGAAGATTTCGATAAGGCTTACGAGTCATTCGCCGTGCGCTCAAAAATGACCCGTGGCGACAAGCGTGTTCGCGCATTTGAGATCAGCGGCGTGCCTACTCTGATTGTTAACGGTCAGTACATCGTCGATGCCAGCAGTGCCGGTAGTCAGGAAGATATGGTTAAAGTTGTCGACTATCTGATCGAACAGGAACGCAACCGCTAAGCGGCCGTGCCTGAATTAACCTCTCTAAGGGCGTTCACAGAGCTTCCCTGCTCCCCAGAACGCCTAAGACTACTCACCTTCAATATGCAGGTCGGTATCCGCACTGGCGGATATCATCACTACCTCCTGCGCAGCTGGCAACACCTTCTTCCTTTCCAGGCCCGTGAATCGGCGTTAGATAACATCGCAGATCTGGTCCGGCCTTTTGACCTGGTTGCCTTGCAGGAAGCAGATGGAGGAAGCTGGCGCAGTGGCCGGCAAAATCAGATTCAGTGCATCGCAGAACTCGCGGGGTTCGATCACTGGCATCACCAGGTGAACCGTAATCTTGGGCGGTTCGCCCAGCACTCTAATGGCGTACTCTGCCGCAACCGCGCTTTCAGTATTGAGCGCCACCCTCTCCCTGGCTTACCCGGCCGAGGCATGATGATTCTTCGTTACGGTGACCCTGAAGACCCGCTGGTAGTCGCAGTTACTCACCTCGCTTTGCGCAAGCAAACGCAGTTCAGTCAGATTCGCTACCTGGTCGATGTGCTCGCTGACGCCCGAAAAGTCGTGATTATGGGCGACCTTAATCAGGAGAGCGAATGGCTTCTCCAGCAAAGTCCACTGAAAGGGCTGAACCTGCACCCTGTTGCCGACGAACTGCCAACTTACCCGAGCTGGCAACCGGCGCGCGGCATTGACCATATTCTGGTCAGCGACAGCATTCCCTTGCATCGGATTGCGGTCATTGACCACCCACAGTCAGATCACCTCCCGGTGGCTGCCGAAATAGGACTATAAAAGTCCGTATCTGCCCAGCGGACTGTCCAAACGCGACTATACTCAGGACACAATCATCTGAGAATCGTCTTCGGGAAGCAGTATGGCGGTAACAAAGCAGGGACCCTCCGATCTTCAGTGGAGGGATAAGTACCTCACCCTCAATGAAAAATACGACAAGCTTAAGCTCCAGGTAGGCACACGCAACGAGCAGTTGCGGCGTGGGCTAGTGCTGGTATCCCTGTTGGCTGAAGGCCAGTCAGACCCTCTCGACCGGACTCTGGCAGATCTTCGCGAGTCTATGCGGGGCTCAACCAGCGACCTGAACAAAACGATGAATCTGCTCAATGGCCAGATAAAAGAATACGATCTGAGTCAGGCAGAACATTCAGCCGCTCTCGCTGAGAAAATCAGCCTGATGGCTGAAAAGCTGTGTCACTGCCAGATACCTAAGAAATTAGTGAACGAAGTTCGTGCGTTGCGCAAAGCTGCGCCAGATGCTCTCAATGACTGGCAAGGCTACTCCCACCAGCTTGAGGGTTGGGCTGGCGTCCTGTCGACGCTGGTAACCCTCGACGAGAATTCGGGCGATACCGGCAAGGGCCCTTGGTGGAAAAAGGTCTTTTCAAAAGAGAAGACCTCCGCCGAAAAGACCGAGCCTCCTGAAGCAGCCATCACTGCCGATGATACCAACGGCAGTGACGAACCCGCAGAACCCGGCTTCTCGACGATTGCACGAGAAGTCGCCAGTGCACTGAATGGGCTGATATCACGACTGGTCGTACCAGAGCGACTGCACCAACGCTCTGACGAGCTACAGAAACGCCTTGATGACGGTTTGCACTGGTATGAATTTGTCAGCCTACTGGAAGATACCTCCCAGTTCCTGCTCGACTGCCTGGGCTCCGGGCAAGAGGAATTCGAGCGATTTCTTCATAGCCTGGATCAGCGCCTGCAAGCTATTCAGACCATGGTATCAGACGCCAACTCTGGGCAGGCTGACCGTGAAGATGCCCGCACAAGCCTCGAAACCATGGTCAGGGATCAGATTGATGACATCCGCGGCGTGGTAAACGGTCTCGGTGATCTTGGTGAGCTGGGCTCCAGCGTAAGAGAGCATCTGACCACCATCGTCCGGGCGATGGAGCACTATCAGGAAGTCGAATCACAGCGTGAAGCGAGACTGGCAGAGCAGCTTGAAGTCCTGCAGAACCGGCTTACAGAGATGGAGGCAGAAGCGTCTCAGGCACGCCAGATTATTGAAGACCAGAAGAAACGTGCGACGCTGGATCACCTTACAGGCTTACCAAACCGTGCTGCTTATGAAGTGCAACTTGGCGAAGAACTGATGAAACGCAGCCGCGGTGGCAGGTCATTGTCATTCATTATCTGTGATGTTGACCACTTCAAACAGATTAATGACAACTACGGCCACATCGCTGGAGACAAAGTACTGCAACTGATCGCCAGCACGCTCAAGAAGAACCTACGGGAGACGGACTTTATCGCACGCTATGGCGGTGAGGAGTTTGTCATTCTGCTGCCCGGTACTCAGGCAGATGCCGCGGCCGGGGTCGCAGAAAAGCTACGGGCCAGTATCGAAGCCTGCCCATTTAATTTCCGTGGTGAACGTGTGTCCATAACCATGTCATTTGGCATCAGTGAGTTTCGAGCGCTGGAGTCCACTGAAATGGTCTTCGAGCGAGCAGATAAAGCCCTCTATCAGGCCAAAAAGTCGGGCCGCAACCGCGCGGTGATCGCCTGAAAGCAAAAGCCATAATGAAGGTGCAACTTTGCCAGCCCAGCAGGCATCGGATATAGTTCGCCGCTGGAATTCTGGAAGGTTTAAGTGTCATGTGTGGAATCGTTGGTGCCGTCGCACAACGCGATATTGTTGAAGTTCTGCTAGAAGGTTTACGTCGCCTTGAGTACCGCGGGTACGACTCAGCAGGTGTTGCTGTCATCAATGATTCCCAGAATCTCCGGCGCGTCCGCCGCATGGGAAAAGTAAAAACTCTGGCAGATGCCATCGCCGAGTCGCCGACGCCCGGCGGTACGGGAATCGCCCATACCCGCTGGGCCACTCACGGCGAGCCTTCCGAAGATAACGCCCACCCCCATGTATCCGGTGATATCGCCGTTGTTCACAACGGCATCATTGAGAATCACGAAAAGCTGCGTGAAGAGCTTCAGGATCAGGGTTACACCTTTACCTCCCAAACAGACACCGAAGTCATCGCCCACCTTGTTGAGCGCGAACTGCGCGACTCAACCAGCCTGCTGAATGCGGTCATGGCGGCCCGATCACTGCTCGAAGGCGCTTACGGCATGGTGGTGATTAACCGTACAGATCCTGAGCGTATGGTGGTTGCCCGTTCAGGTTCGCCACTGGTGGTAGGACACGGCATTGGCGAAAACTTCATTGCCTCGGATCAGTTGGCCCTGCTTCCGGTTACCCGTAAGTTCTCCTATCTGGAAGAAGGTGATGTTGCAGAAATTACCCGTACAGAAATCCGCATTTTTGATGCAGGTAACGAACCTGCAACCCGCGAAGCTCATGAGTCCGACGTAGAGCACGATGCGGGCGACAAAGGTGAATTCCGCCATCACATGATGAAGGAAATTTACGAACAGCCAGTTGCGATCGCGAATACTCTGGAAGGCCGCTTAGTCGGCGGGAAACTCAACCTCGAATCTCTCGGTGACCTGAGCAATATCGATCAGGTTCAGATCATTGCCTGTGGCACCAGCTACCACGCTGGTATGACTGCCCGCTACTGGATCGAAGAACTTGCAGGCATCGCCTGTAACGTCGAAATTGCCTCAGAATTCCGCTACCGGAAATCGGTTGTGCGCCCTAACAGCCTGCTGGTTACCATCTCGCAAAGCGGTGAAACAGCCGATACTCTGGCAGCACTTCGACTTGCAAAAGAAACCGGCTATGACCGCGCGATTACCATCTGTAATGTGCCCGGCTCCTCCCTGGTCCGTGAGTCTGATATGGCTCTGCTTACCCGGGCAGGCGCAGAAATCGGCGTAGCCTCAACCAAAGCCTTCACCACCCAGCTGACCGCCCTGATGCTCCTGACAGCGGGTCTCGGACGCGCCAACGGCATGAACAAGGAAAGTGAGAGCCGCATCGCCGAAGCCCTGCTGAAGCTGCCAGCGCTGATTGAAAAAGCCATCGGCATGGATGGTGCTATTAAAGATCTCGCCGAGCATTTCGCAGAAAAGCATCACGCCCTGTTTCTTGGTCGCGGCGACCAATATCCGATTGCAATGGAAGGTGCGCTAAAACTGAAAGAAATCAGTTATATCCACGCCGAAGCTTATGCGGCCGGCGAGCTTAAGCATGGCCCTCTGGCACTGATTGATTCAGAAATGCCCATCATTGTTGTGGCACCCAACAACGAGCTGATCGAAAAACTGAAGTCGAACATTGAAGAAGTTCGTGCCCGCGGTGGTGAGCTTTTTGTTTTCGCCGATGAGAAACTCAGCATCAGACCCGAGAGCAATATGAAGGTCATGAGCGTGCCGCATTGCGATGACATTATCGCCCCTGTGCTCTATACATTACCGCTACAGCTATTGAGCTATCACGTCGCCGTCATTAAAGGCACCGACGTTGACCAACCGCGTAATCTGGCGAAATCTGTGACGGTTGAGTAACGACTTAAAAAGACTGTAACAGTCGGAGCGTTGCTTTCTCGTCGTCAGAAAGCAACGCCTGCCAGCAAAAGTTACCGTTAGATATACGTCCTCATGACCGTGTCATTAAGAGTTTATGGCACTCTAAGCGCCTTGCCTGAAAACGGCACGCGGGTAACAATGCCTGAGACCAAACTGTGGACTATCACATGCCTAAGATCGCTAGCCTGACCTCCCTTATTATTTGTTCAGTGTTGTTCAGTGTTTTTGCCAATGCCGAACCGTCTGAGCGAGCACCTGCCGAAGACGAAATCCCAGAGCCAGTGATCGCGCTCACTGAGCTGACCGGCAACATTATCCTCAAGAATGGAGAGTCACCCGAAACATCGCTCCAGTTGCTGATCGAGAATGAATCGAACGAAAGCTATTCCGGAGTGATAGGTTTCGCGGGTGCTGACACTCAGCCAATCACGGTTGCAGCAGGAGAGTCGATCACCATCACATTGCCGACATCACCGCGCCACGCAGGAAAGATCGACCAGATTCAAAAAGCTGAAGTCGACCTTTCATTACTGCTTGATAATGCACCGGCCCCGGCCATCAGCTCGGTGGATATCGATATCCAGATTCCTGAAGCCGCTTTTCCGATGATCCGCTCAGAACCACCGGCGATGGAAAAGTCTGCAGAAGAAGAATTTCAGTACGAATATTACGCTCGCTCACAGCAGTTACAGCCGATCAAATTTACCTACAACCCCGGCCCGGTGAACCTTCAGGTTCGTAAAACCGTATATCCGATCCCTGTAGAAACCGGGCCTGTCGAAATCAGTATCGAAGTCGTTAACCACGGCTCACAGGCCACCAGCGAGCTGATACTCAGGGATGCGCTCGACGATACTGATTTCAGCGGCGCAGGCGATAACTTCACTCGTTTTGTATCTGAAGACGGCACAGAATTGATATGGGAACGGACGCTGAAACCACTGGCGCCCGGCGAACGTCGTCGGATTAACTACACGGTCACCGCTAAGTACGCAGTGGGCGATAAACAACTGCCCGCAACGACTGTCATCATGGGGGATGAGCTGACCGGACTAAGCAATAAAGTCTGGCTGCCTAAGTGGCACTAAGATAGGCGCTAAGGTTTCGCAGACCAGACCAACCGAGGGCTATCGCGCGCGCCGGTATTGGGCTGGTGTCACTCCCGTCCAGCGCTTAAAAGCTCGGATAAAGCTGGCAGGTTCTGCGTAGCCCAGTCTCTCAGCGACCGATTCGACACTCAATTTCGCGGTCTCAAGCAATTCAGCAGCAACCCCCTCACGAACGTCATCAACGAGTTCGCGGAAGCTGCTGCCCTCATCCTCCAGGCGTCGACTCAGAGTTCTCTGGCTCAGAAAAAAATGCGCAGCAACCTCTGACATCGCTGGTATATCAGTCAGGTTCTCTAACAAATAAGCCCTGATATCACCTGACAGCCCCGACGCTGAGTGGCGCTGATTCAGCAACTCCTGACATTGTTTCAGGCAGAACGCCGCTGTCGCTGCGTTGGCTTTGGGCACACGACGAGCGAGGAGTGATGGGTCCAGTACAAAGCGATTCTGATCCGCACCAAGGAATATATGAGTCGTGGGCATCAGATCAGCGAGTCCCGGTAGAGGCAATTCATCGATAGTGAGGTGTATTTCCCGGGGTGCCAGTACCTCGCTTCCCATCATCTCCCGAGCAAGCATCATAAAAACCGCAAGGTGACGCTCAACAACGAATTGCCGAAGGTGAGTAGGTATATGCTCAACCCCCATGACAATTTCTGCGCTCTCAGCGGTTTCATGATACGAAAATTTTAGCAGCACAAAAGACAGATCTGTAAACCGCAGTGCAACATCGATTGCATCTCTCACTGTGGGGCTACTGATGATGGCGAAGCCCCAGATACCGAAAGTTGTCAGCTGATAACGCATCCCCGCCTGCAACCCTAAGCCCCGGGCTTCAGGTAATCCGTGCACCAGGTTTTCTATCACCTGTAGCTCCTGAGCCCCCGTGACCAGAGCCGAGCTGTCTTCAAGCAGCTCAGGTGTTACCCCGGTATTTTGCAGGCAATACGAAGTACTCAAGCCATAGTGCTGGCCGAGTTCTGTCATGATTTTTACGCTGGAGATCGCCCGTTTATTCGCTAGTGCACTCATAGTACTCATCTTACGATGATGGCAATAAATATCAATTTTATGGCAGAAGTGCTCATCAACAAGGCGTCGGGATGCCCCTAAAGTAACGGCTAAACACGGGAGAAATACGATGCGTAAAGCACTCATAGTGATTCAGGCAGAACAGATTTCTGATGCCAAAATCGAGCACCTCGACACTCTTATTCAAAAACACTACAGAGAGCATGTTGGGTCTGAAAAGCTTCTGACTCTCTGGAACACCCTGCCAAAGGGTCAGGCCTTTACAGATTATGAAGATTCACGCTCCTCCTTGATCACCATGGAGTGTCCGAATAACTTCCCTCAAGAATCCCGCGTCGCCATGCTCACGTCTCTGGAACGGGACTGGCGAACGGTTACCGGCCAGAATCCGCATCAGGTAATGCTCGCGCTGGTTGAAGAGACGCTTTTCGCTGATGTATTTAACAGCAACAAGCAGCGCTTATCCCCTATTGGCCGCCTATGTCTCGTCCTGAAAGTTTTTAGCTCATTTGTCCGCGCACGGCTGACAGGGTCTCCCATTTCATTCAATCCGAATCTCTGAGGGTACTTGCTATGCCTGTCTACAACATTGCTACAAATTATCCGCTCAACTACGAAATCCGCAAAGCTACCGCTGCGCGCATCACCGATATTCACTGCCAGTTAACCGGGGCACCGCCAGAATTCGTTAACGTTATTTTTATGCATGGCCACCCACTGAAAAAAGGTAAGGAATTGAGCGTCATCTGTAACGTTCGTAGCGGTGGAAACCGTAACGCTGAACTGACGGAAGACCTCCGGGTCGCGATTCGTAACGGTATTTCTGAAACAACCGGTTACCTACCGCAAGAAGTAAGCGCACACCTTCTCGGATTCCCGGCAAGCTGGGCGATGGAGGGGGGTGAAATTCTCCCGGAACCCGGCGAAGAAACTGCCTGGCTACACCGCACACACTCAGCATAACACTGCGCTCACCATTGAAGAGGCCATCTTTTATGAATATGAACCATCACTCGGATGATGCATCGCAACTGACGCGACTGGAGCCATTACTCAAAGCGCAGAAGAACGCGTTTGCTTCCACACCCATGCCCGAACTGAATGAGCGTCTGCGACGCCTGAACCTTTTGCACAATGCCCTGCTGGCGTACCGGGAACAGATATACACAGCTATTGATGCCGATTTCTCTGGACGTTCAAGCGCAGAAACAGAGATGGCAGAAATCCTACCATTGCTGGAGGGCATCGCTTACTACCGTAAACGGCTGAAAAAATTTATGAAGCCGCAACGGCGTCATGCCTCACTTACCATTGCGCCGGGTAAAGCAGAAGTTCATTACCAACCTCTCGGTGTTGTTGGCATCGTAACCCCCTGGAACTTCCCTTTTTTCCTCGCACTTTCGCCACTCATAGGCGCGCTAGCCGCGGGTAACCGGGCAATGATCAAAACGTCAGAGTTTGCCCCGGCGAGCGGTGAACTGCTGCGTACTATTCTTGCCAGTGTCTTTCAGGAGGATGAGGTCGCAGTCGTAACCGGTGGCGTAGAAGTAGCCACTGAATTTACCCGGCTGCCTTTCGATCATCTGGTTTTCACAGGCTCAACCCCTGTAGGCAAAATTGTCATGCGGGCAGCAGCAGAAAACCTCACCCCGGTCACTCTGGAGCTTGGCGGCAAGTCACCTGCAATCATTCATGATGAATTTCCCATCGGCGAAGCCGCCCGCCGCCTTGCCTTCGGCAAATGCATGAACGCCGGCCAGATTTGTGTGTCGCCAGACTACGTTCTCTGCCCACGTAATAAAGTTCACGAGTTCAGTTCTCTCTTTATCGACGCCGTCGAGCAGGCCTACCCAACACTCAAAGAGAATCCGGACTACACCGCGATTATCTCTGAGCGACAGAAAAATCGCTTAGAACGCTACCTGAATGACGCACGCGCACAAGGTGCTCAGTTAATGACCGCTGGCTCCAGCAACGAAAATCTCAGAAACACACGGAAGATGCCGATGACATTGGTATTGGATACCACCGAAGAGATGCTGGTTATGCAGGAGGAAATCTTCGGTCCGATTTTACCGGTCATTCCCTACGACTCAATTGAAGAGGCTCTGGATTACGTCGCTGCTCGCGAACGACCGCTCGCACTCTACTACTTTGACTGGAATCAGAAACGCGCTGATCACATTCTCAAAACAACACATTCGGGCGGTGTATGTATCAACGACTCTCTCAGCCATGTGCCCGCCGATGATATCCCGTTCGGGGGTATAGGTCCGTCTGGCATGGGCCACTATCATGGAGAAGAAGGATTCCGTAACTTCTCGAAAGCAAAAGGCGTTATTCGCAAAGGGCGGATTAACACAGCAGCCCTCGTTGCTCCTCCATGGGGTAACCTGATGTACCGCGGGCTGATGTGGTTTATGGAGAAAAAGTACAGGCCAGTAAAAATAAAATAAGTACGCAAAACTCCCGATGATTTTTGGTAACAATTTCATCGGGTTGCTACCCGACGGTTACCCCTTTGTTCTGTTTTGTAGCCGCCCACCAGTTACGAAACTCTTGTCGCGTTAGACAAGTCACCACGGCAAGACAAATCCATACAGACTGCTTCACTGAACATACCTCCTCCCATCCGAGAATTTGCGTATGTTCAGACAACTCATCCCAACAGGTGCTGCGCTTGCAGCGATTTTAATCACCAGTGGCTGCTCCAGCAGTAGTGGTAATTCTGACGAATCAGACAACAGCGACGGCAGTGGAAATGTCTCACTTGAAGGTAAAGCCGCCGATGGCTACCTTGCAGGGGCACGTGTTTGCCTCGACTTAAATAATAATGCGAGCTGCGACGATGGCGAGCCGACCACGACGACCAGTGCCGGTGGTGGTTATACCCTCGAAGGCGTGACGCAGGAACAGATCGCGAATTCACCCATCGTGGTTGAAATTATCGTGGGTGAAACCATCGATGAAGATAACCCAGGTGAAACCATTGATAAGACCTATACCCTGACCGCACCCGCTGGTTCAGCCTTTGTCAGCCCGCTGACGACAATGGTGCAGAACGAGATTAAAGAAAATGGACTGAGCCCGGATGAGGCTAAAGCCAGTATTCAGGCAAGACTAGGTACTGAACTTGACCCGACTGAAGACTATGTCGCGGGCTCTGATGACGGCACCAGTGGAGAGGAGTTTCAGCGCCTGCACAAGGTTGCCCAGGTCACTCGTGCTGTCATGCAGAAGAACATTGAGCTGGTTAATACAGTGGTCGACGAAACCGGCGTGTCTCAGGAAGACCTGACCGCTCTGATCGTAGAACAGGTACTCGAAGCACTCGACGATATTCAGCAAGCGATTGAAACCGCTGGAGACGGTTTCGACGCCGATGGTCTGGCAGGCTCCGATGATCTTCAGAGTACCCGTCTGGACCCAAGCAAAGTCGAAGAACAGCTTGAAGAACGCCGCGACCGCCGCGCAGCAACCGCGGCAAATCTGGCCGGCTTACTGACGGATGGCGATGGCCTTAATTTCTTCGAGGCGTTTGAAGAAGAAGGCGCACTGATGTTCGGCTATGGCAATGTTCAGGCTGATGGTGAAGGAGTTATTTCCATCACGCAGTATGGCTATGACACACAGGGCGACAGTTGGGCAGCCATGTCTGACGAGGGAAATCAGCAACAGGATTGTCTGCTCGGCAATGGTGAGTGGCGTTGTTTCGCACAGGATAACGAATCCGTGTCAACCGATGGTAATAACGTACGTATTCTGCGCGGTGGCCTGAGTTTCGCCGAGGAAATTATTTCTGGTGAACAGATCAACCTGGAAAATAAGCGCATTGGCGCCTATCTGGAGCATGAATATCAAGCCGTCATTGATCCGGCAGCAACATTCGACGATACCGCCCTGGGCTATCTGCTGACCTTTACCCGCAGTCAGGATACTTATGAGCTGTACAAAGACAATGTAGAGTCAGTCGGCGACTGCTGGGATGGAGAGGTTATCGAGGGTAATACCTGGTCTCCGACCGATACCTGGTGCAACAACGTCTTTGTCCACACAGGCGATGGCAACCATGAAACAGATGGCGATGCAGCAACCTCTCTCTCGCAACTGATCAGCTCAGCAGCCGCAAGTAATCCACAATATCGAGCAGACCTGGGAGGCATCGACCTGTATGGCGATGACAATCAGCACGTTGTAGAGCTGGTTTCTGGTGGCACGGCGAATCTGTATCGTATCGAACGAAGCAGTATGGGCGAATCGGAAAGCCTGATCGCTGCTGGCTCAACGAGCTGGCGCCTGTCGACGGTAGAAACAAAAGAAGTGCTGGTCATCGACCTGCCTGCGGATATTGCACTGCGCAGTGATTACGACCGCGGAGCGAAGCCCTTACTTGCAGTTGTCGATGGCTACGTACGCGCGGGTGAGATGATGCCTGCCGGCGGCCGCAGCGACAAACAATGGGTATTTAATGGGAACGCACGCGAACAAATTAAAGCAGCGTTCGACTATACCCTGCTGGATGAGCTTACTGCCTGCGATATCGCTGATAACGAAGACTCTTCTTTTGCTGACTTCGACACAGCTGCGACCGACTGCAGCGCGGTATCGTTCACCTCTGGGGATGTGGCCGGAAAGTCATTCTTCTTCGGTGATGGTGCCTTCAGCTTCACCCAGGACGGCAACGGCCTGTATCAGGGAGAGATCAATGATGGGGACTTTGTCTCACTCGGCTTCACCTGGACCATCAACGACGACGGCTACCTCATTCTCAATACTCAACATACCGATGATGGCGTGACTCAGTACCTGAGAATGAACCTTGCCAAAGTTGAACTGAATGCTCGTCAGATCAGCGTTGTCAGCTTTGGACAGGATACTGAAGACAGCAGTGCACTCGACAGCGCAACTGGCGAGGTGAATGGCGAGGTATGGGACGTCCGCTAAAAGTGCGCTGGCGATAGCTGGCCCGACACGTCTCAGAGCCCCGGTAATACCGGGGCTTTTTTGTGCCTGCACGTCACTCCCAACTCTGTTTCCCCCTCCAGTGAACCCCGCACTTCGCATAGGAGGAATAGATAGCGGCCACCCAAAAGCAGCAGAGAGTATGATCCGTAACCACTGAGGAGAGAAAGGAGAGAAAGCACCGAACACCAGATTGTAGTGTGGATAAAACCCCCGACGCTAAATACAGCAGGAGCAAATACAGCAGGGCCAAATACAGCAGGATTAACAACAGAATGGAGCGATACCGGGCGATACGGTAAGCGGGATAAGGAGAAAACAAGAGTAGCTAAAAAGCAGGGCCCAAAAAAACAGAGCTACGTTGAGTAGCTCTGGTTTGTCAGGGAACCTGGTCAGGCGGAAATAATCAGTAACGGAACTGTTTAAGAGTCAGCTGCAGAGATCCAGCCAGTTCAGAGAGACGATCAGCAGACGCTCGTGTCTCATCAGCAATAGTCAGGGTTTCAGTGCCAATCGCATTGATCTGTTCAACGCTCCCGGTCGCCTCACATACTGCTTTGTTCTGTGTCGCTGCACCAGAAGATATCTGTTCATTCAACTCGAGAATGGTTTTGACAGCGGCAGTGATCTCTCCAAGGGATGAAGCCACCTGTTGTGACTGGGCAACACTCTCCTGCACCTGGTCCCGGCCATCCGTCATGATACTCATGACCTGAACCGCATCTTTATTTAAGGTGTCGAGAATGCCACCTATCTCAGCCGCTGATGCTTGTGTTCTACCAGCGAGCATTCGCACTTCGTCAGCGACTACGGCAAAACCTCGCCCCTGCTCACCTGCACGCGCGGCCTCAATCGCAGCATTTAATGCAAGCAGATTGGTCTGTTCGGTGATCTCACTGATAACAGTCAGAACTCCAATAACATTGCGACTGGTTTCTGCAAGACGCTCCATAGAGGCAACGCCCGATTCGATTTTTTCTGCCAGGCGCGACACGCTTTCAGCCGACCTGTTTACCTGCAGCTGCCCCTCGCTGGCCTGTTCACAGGCGACTTTGGCTGAATCTAGCGCATGATTAGCAGAGCCCGCCGTATCAGCAAACGAATGTGAGAGCTCTTCCATAACCGTCGCCACTTGCCCGGTCTCGTTCGCCTGACGCTGAATCGCATCGCGGCTACGCTGAGCAATTTCAATCGTACCGCTGACTGAGCCGCCCAACTGATCAGTAACCTCGCCCACCGCCTTCACCGTGATATGTAGCCGATCAATGAAGCGATTAAAGTGAGAAGACAGGACGACAGCTTCTTTAACTCCTGTGACATTCAGGCGGCGGGTAAGATCGCCTTCTCCGGAAGCAATATCGTTAAGCGCTCCAGCGACCTGATCCAGTGGGCGCGTAATAAACCGCGTGATAATCAGAGCGAGCGCCAGTAAGACCGCCAGTACCACGATGCTGGTAATCACACTTGCAGTCGTAATACCGCTGATACTGCTTTCTGCTGCGAGTAACTTTTCCTGAGTATCCGATCTGACTTGCCCGGTGCGCTGAGACGAAAGCGCTGCAACATCAGCGATCAGTGTCATCATCTGAGAACTCAGGGCTTTTAGTTCCGAGACCATATTTATGTGGTTTTCTCGCAAACTTTTTAATGAAGATTCACCAGAAAAAAGCAGGGTCGCGGTCTCTTGGCTTTGCGCCTTCAGCCCGGCAACCAGGTCCGCAAGCGCCTTTGCGTCGCGGGTTGCATCCGTCAAGGCATCCAGCGATTTATCCATGCGCTTAAACAAAGGAACCGCGACATTCTTCTCAAGACTGATCAGCCCCGATTGATCTTTAATTGTTTGCATCTGAAACGACACAGATCCGAGCCGCGCAGCCCCCTCAGAGAGCTCTACGGAAGTCGTAGCAATCTCTTCACCATTGCCCTGGATAAAGGAAAACAAGTCTCCGGCCATACCTTCCCAGTCACCTTCGAAGGTATCTTCTACACGCCCAAACTGCTTTTTGAGAGCACGCTTCTCGCGTTTAACCATCAGCGAGCTCTTGCCTTTCAGAGAGCCCGCATCCCGTTGCATCGCTGATATCTGCTTCTCAATCTCTACGACCTTATCAGCCATCAGAGTTTCATTAGTGAGAAGAGTGCCTTTGATCTTACGCAACTGCCTTCCGGTATCGTTGAGCTCAACGATAAGCTTGCTAAGCTCCGGCCAGGCGACATCTTCAGGATCAACATCCAAAGCGGTATCCTGAACCATGGCATCAGCAGAATCTGCCGTTATAACACTGAGTGCTTGAGCCAGTATCTCTGAATTCAGCTGCTGCTGATCAACCAACGCAAGCGACTGCTCAGTCTCATCAGTCATACTTTCGCCGACGCCCGTTGCCACCTGCCCGAGCCAGAACGTCATGGCAGACACTATCACGACAGACACCAGCGCAATGGCTGACAGCACTGTCAGCAGCTGACGGATCGACAAACTCAACCGTGCCATAAATTACCTCGTTCTCATTTAATGAGTATCACTGCAACTGAGACCACTCGAGCGATTCATACTTACCGTTTCGGATAATCGTTGGCCATACTTCATGGCTCGCCTGATGCTTATCTTTGGCAAACGACACTGGCACCCCGATACCCACATCCAGATTGGATAGGGCCTCAATGCCATCGATCACAGATTCACGATCGGCTGCAGCAGAGTTTTTCAGACCTTCGACAAAAATCTTAGCAGCCAGATAACCTTCGAGAGAGACGAAATCAGGCTCAGCGCCTTCACCGTGTGCGGCAAGGTCTTTGCGATACTGCGCCACACCCGGAAGATCAGAGGCGTAGTGCGGGACGACTTGGGTCACGATCACGCCTTCCGCATCGTCACCGAGTGCTTTCAGCAGGGGCAGGCTGCCCACGAAGGAGACGTTCACATAAACGACGTCATCAAGATCAAGCTTAGCCTGACGGATAAACTCAGCGCAGGGGGCATAGGCACCCACCATAATGATGGCTTTCGGCTCAGTGTCCGCATCGAGTATGGTACCCAGAGCGCCCTCTACATTCGTCGTGTTACGCGCATAGCGCCCGTGAGCAAGACTGTCGGTATCGTTGAAACCACGGGCCTTCAGTGCAGCGACAGCGCCGTTATATCCCGCATCGCCATATCCGTCGTTCTGGGTAAAGAAGGCAATTTCTTCGGGTTTGATGCCCGCACCAAGGAGGCCATCCACCATAGCTGCGGTTTCTTCTGCATAGCTTGCACGATAGTTAATGACGTAACGGTCGGGTGGGGATTGACGCAGAACACCTGCACCAGTATAGGCACCGAACAACAGGGTCTTTTTCTCATTAGCGATCGGGACGGTGACGATTGCTGTCGGTGTGCCGACGTTACCCATCACAGCAACGACGCCTTTTTCATCAATAAGTGTGCTCATATTGGGGGCCGCGCGGTCAGGCTCATAGCCGTCATCCAGCGCGACCAGCTCTAACGAATTGCCGTTCACGCCCCCCGCGGCGTTCACACTCGCGAAGTAGCTTTCAATACCGGTTTTAACTCCGTTACCCAAAGCCGATGCGGGGCCCGTCAGAGCGGCCGACATCCCAACTTTTATCGTTTCAGCGACCGTTAACGAGGACGTTGCTGCCACTGCAGAAGCAAACAACATACGGACGACGACGCGGCGCAACCGCCGGAAATGACGCACTTTCATAATCTGACTCCAGACATTAATGATGGGCTATCAAATGAGTATAGAGAGCCATCCGGAATCATTGCGGTGATCAAGCATTCTTAACAGGCCAACGTGACTAACCTGTCTTCAATGCCTGATATTCAGAGGTAGAAACAAAAAAAACCCAGACATAAGTCCGGGGTTTTATCGCTTGTGCCGGGAGGTGGCTCATCTCAAAAGAGGTTCATCAGGCTGTCCAATGTATCCTGTCCACGCTTTTTAGACTCTTCCGGAGAGGTTTCTGACTTGCCCTCCCATTCGATATCATCAGGCGGAAGCTCATCCAGAAAACGGGAATGTGTGGTGTCCGTGGCTTCGCCGTACTGTCTGCGCTTACCGGCATAGGTCAGCGTCAAGGTGCGTTTAGCACGTGTAATACCCACGTACATCAGGCGACGTTCTTCTTCAATCGTGTCTGCTTCGATGCTGTTACGGTGTGGCATAAGCTCTTCTTCCATGCCCATGATATAGACATGCGGGAACTCCAGACCTTTCGAAGCGTGCAGTGTCATCAGTTGCACCTGATCGTTCTCGTCCTCTTCGCTCTGCTGCTCCAGCATGTCGCGCAGAATGAGCTTACCGACCGCGTCTTCAATGGTGCACTCGTCGCCCAGCTCATCCGCCTTGTCGATCATTTTCTGAATCTGATCAACCAGGAAGTAAACATTCTTCATACGTCGCTCAGCCTGGTGAGGCGTTCCGGAGTTCTGGTGCAGATAGCCTTCGTAATCGATGTCGTCGATCATTTCTTTGATGGCAGCAACAGGATCATCTGTGTAGGCATTGCGGGTGATACGCTCCAGCCAGTGACCAAAACGACGCAGGCGATCCAGAGCCTTTGGCATCAGTACCTGCTCCAGCCCCATTTCGGTCGTTGCGGCAATCATGCTGATATTGCGCATCGCTGCATATTCGCTGAGTTTCTCGATCGTGCTGGGCCCGATTTCACGGCGGGGAGTGTTCACCACACGTAAGAATGCAGCATCGTCTGTCGGGTTAATCAGCAGGCGTAAATACGCCATGATGTCTTTGATTTCATTACGCCCGAAAAATGACTGACCACCGCTCAACTTATACGGCACCTGATAAGCCTGTAGCTTCATCTCAATCATGCGCGATTGATGATTACCACGGTACAGCACGGCAAAATCACGATAGGTGCCGCCGTAGCGCAGGCGTCGCTCGACAATTTCGGTAGCGATACGCTCTGACTCAACCTCGTCATTCTTGCACTTAAGAATTTTGATCGGATCGCCATACCCTTGATCAGACCAGAGCTTCTTCTCGAATTCGTGCGGGTTGTTATCAATAACAATGTTCGCCGCGTTCAGAATGAGGCCCGTAGAGCGGTAGTTCTGTTCAAGCTTGATCAGCTTCAGTGACGGGAAATCTTTTTTCAGTAACGACAGGTTCTCCGGCCGCGCACCGCGCCAGGCATAAATCGACTGGTCATCATCGCCTACCACCGTCAGGCCATTGCGGTGACCCACCAGCAGCTTAACCAGCTCGTACTGCGAGGTGTTGGTATCCTGATATTCGTCCACCAGCAGATAACGGATCTTTTTCTGCCAGCGGGTCAGAACCTCTGGGTTATCCCTGAATAAGATGGTTGGCACCATAATGAGGTCATCGAAGTCGACAGCGTTGTATGCTTTCAACATACGCTGATAAACGCTGTAGGTCTGAGCGACCAATACTTCCTGCGGGCTGGCGGCCTTATTAATTGCCTGCTCAGGCGTGATCAGGTCATTCTTCAGGTTGGATATTTCGTTCTGAACCATGTCCAGCATATCGCCGTCATCACCGTGCTCACGGTGCATCACGTCACGAATAATGCCTTTGCAGTCGTCCTGATCGAGAATAGAGAAGCCCGATTTATAACCTGCGGTACTTAGTTCCTGACGGATAATGCCGAGGCCCAGGTTGTGGAAAGTCGACACGGTAAGCCCGCGGGCACCGCCGCGCCCGGTGAGCTGCATCACACGCTCTTTCATCTCTTTGGCAGCCTTATTGGTAAAGGTTACCGCGGCAATGTGATGAGACTTAATTCCACAGGCATCGATCAGGTAAGCAATTTTGCGGGTAATCACACTCGTCTTGCCAGAGCCCGCACCCGCGAGCACCAGCAAGGGGCCATCAATATACTTGGCGGCTTCTCGTTGACGGGGGTTGAGCTGACTTAAATCGACCACGGATATACCTCTGAAACAGGCTGGAGATTCTACCAGCATTTACCTCGAAGGAGACACCACTGCCGAACGCTGGAGAAACAAAGTCAGGGGTGAAAATAATGGGCCAATCCAGACACATTTCCGGCCATTCATTCGCGAAGCCGCATTCTCTCTTCTATATGTCATAGGGCGGATTATTTTTGGGGTACACCGTTTCAGGATGAGCCAGAGAATGGACACCGAACAACCGATGCTACTTGCACTGGGCACTGACAGCCCGATGCCTGATTTTCTGACAGACTGGCTGAGTCAGGAAACCGCACACCAGAAAAACGCACTGCGCGTAGGAATGCTGGACGCGTTTATCCCCGTCCCAGAGGGGCATATGGTCGTCATCACGGTGCCACATGGTGACCCGGAGCAGCGCGACCGCGTTCAGGAAGTTACTCTCCAGGTACCTACGTTACTGATTGGCTTTTCAGATGAAAGGGCCTTTTACCCCGACGCCTGCGTATGGATCGATGCCGATCACCTGACTCCCCACGCTCTAAAACATGGTCTGACCGAGCTGAGGGCTTGCGTTGCTGGCCAGTTACGCCCGTTACTTGCTCGCCAGAACTGGATGCTTCAATGTCGCAGTCTTCTGGAACGAAATTCCGATCTGATGCTGCAACTCGTTAGTTGTCGCTGGCGTCCCGCTGCCTCTGGAGACAGCGCTGAAATCCGCTTCGATACACAACAATCGTTCGAACATCAGCTACGGGCCAGTGCGCCCACCGATTCTCTGATCGGTAAACTTCTGGACGACCAGTTCGTGATTGTCAGCCAGAATAAAAAGCACCTCTCAGAAAAGTGGCTGCGCTCGCACGACGATGACACAAGCTTCCTTTGGACCGCATTTCTAAGCACCCCGGTGCCACTTCACTCTTACGATGACCTGGGTGAGGCGCTTCAGCACTGTGTTCGCGAAATTGAGCGTAGCCGTATGATGTGCAGCCGGATTGGAGGGCGCTCGCTCACCGCTGATGAGTCCATAGTTGTGAAGGATCTGATCCGCGCACTACGCAACAAAGAATTTTATCTGGAGTTTCAGCCACAATTTGATAGTCACACAGCTACGATTGTGGGGGCAGAAGCCCTGTTGCGTTGGCTCCACCCCGAACTTGGTATGGTGCCGCCAACCGCATTTATACGGGATGCTGAAATGGCTGGCCTGATTCGCACTCTGGGAAGCTGGGCACTCCGCGAGACCCTCAACGTCTGGAAGATGCTGAATGACCGGGGCATCAATATCCGGATGGCAGTTAATGTTTCGTTCCCGGAGGTTGCAGACCCCGACTACGCCGATAAAGTTCTGGATCTGCTGGATGAAACGGGGGTGCCCGCCGCCAGTCTGGAACTGGAGCTCACCGAAACCGCCATGATGCTGGACGCCAGTGTATCTTTGAATAACCTGAATCGATTAAAGCTAGCAGGGGTCCGCATCGTTCTGGACGATTTTGGCACCGGCTTTTCGTCGCTTTCTCACCTCAGCGATCTGCCGATTACGGGCATAAAGCTCGACCGGGCTTTTGTCACACCACTGAGCCACGACGATGAAAATTCGGCACAACGACACATAGTCGCAACCATGCTGGACCTTTCTAAGCGCCTGAAACTGGAAACAACGGCAGAAGGGATAGAAGACCAGAGCTGCCTCGAGGTGATCCACTCACTGGGCTGCGATCGTGTGCAGGGTTACTTCTACGCTCAGCCCATGTCCGTCGACAAACTGATTGAGCGCGCCTGCGTTCAGGAGTCTGTTCTTGTCGATTACGCTTCCGGGCAGCAGAGCCTTTTTTAGCATTCCCTACCAGCCCGACTCCGTTGCAATCTATTTACTCCTGAGGCGTTTCAGGTGGCGGTGCTGGAGTCTCTTTCGGGCCAAAGAACGCCTCTCCATCAAAAGGACTCGGCGTGCTGACATGGTAATAAGACATAGCGCCAACAAAAGCACCGATAACTAACAGAAATATGATCAGTTGTTTATTCACTGAGGTCTCCGCAATTGCTCAGTCTGTTTTATCAGTCTGGCACGTCACCGGGGTTTCGCAAGAAGACACCTTTGGGGGGAAACATGGCGCAAAAAAAACGGGGCAGAAGCCCCGTTTTTGTTTTGCAAAAGCAATCAGTCCGCGCGCTTATCAGATGATAACTTAAGCGCCACCGGGGTCGTCTTACCAACTATAACGATTGAATTAACATCTCCTGCAGCTACCGTCTGATTGGTAAGCCCAGGGACAACCGCGGGCCCAGCTTTGCCCGACCCTGATGCAACGATGTGAATGTCGTATGTATCAGGAGCAAGAGTGATATAGTCAGTATCATCGCCCTGACTCATCCCAGTGGTTTCGTATGCTTCCTGGCTACTATCAGCAGACTCATAGATATAAACATCTGCCGAATTCACATCTGTAGCGACGGATGCATTTATCAAGCGGATATCTGCGGAACCCGCCTGTGATGCCTCGCGCTGATCGGTCAGGAAAATACGTATCGCATTTGCGAAATCATCACTGCTACCACTCGCAACCAGTGTATAGGACTCCCCTCTCGCAAGCTCAAGCGATGTTGATAAGCCAGATGGGGCATCTTCCAGAGCTGCATCAGCTGCAGTAATGCTGATAGGCAGTGAACCCGCAGGAAACACAACATAGCCTGAATCCTGGGTGTAACTCATATCTTCCAACGGAGCGTACAGCTCCCCTTCGATATACACATCAATATCCTGGGTATCGATAGCGTGTACGATACGCAGCTCAGCCGTGTTGTCTTGAATAGCAGTCGCCGCAGGACCGGCCCAAACCAGCAAAGAAACGGGGGAGCGGCCTTTAGCACTGTTCACAGCGACAACAATCGCATCATCAGTGACGCTCAACGAGCCTGAGTCGTATATGACATCAGATGACCCATCCGCAGTCAGACGCACCTGATAGGAGCCATCCTGGACTCCCTCGATTAGTTGGTTACTCAAATAAGACAGAGCATTCACCTGAGGCGTCGCCCCCAGCTCAGCATCAGGCTGTGATACAAACACATCGACGTCTGTTGACGAGGCTGCTGGTGCTGCGTGCAGCACACGCAGATCAATATCACCGTCAGTGACGACGTCAGTTTCATCAAGTACCGTAATCTCAAGGTCACTCGCCTGGTTTACGGCAATCGCGGCATAGTAAGCATTTGAATTGAGGCTCGCAGCATAAGATGCAGCAACAGTATCCGTCCCTGCCAGGCGCAGTTCGATATTGGCATTGCCATCAGACAATTTGAGATAACCCGTACCATCCTGAAAAGCTACATCACTGAGCTGCAGTTCGCCGTTAACGTATACATCCACAGCCTGTGCATCAGGCGAGGCATGTAAGATACGCACGTAGGCATCACTGTCGTCGTCGGCACCACAGGCAGCGAGACCAGCAATGCTGGCGGCAATCGTCAGTTTTTTGAGCAGGCTCATAGGTTTCTCCGGATAATTATTATTCTTCAACCTGAGCACTATACCAAACAACCCGTGTCAGGCCATCCGATAACGGTCAAGAGCCCGAAAACCAATCGCTTCCATTAAGTGTTGGCGCTGAATGCTGTCCGCGTCATTCAGATCGGCAAGAGTGCGCGCAACGGTCAGCAAGCGATGATACGAGCGCGCAGACAAATTCAGGCGTGCGATCGTGTCCAGAAGCCAGGCCTGATCACTCTCAAGCAACCGGCACACATCATCCCGCTGCTGCCCTGACAGGCAGGAATTCGCGCAGCCCTGCCTGCGCATCTGACGGTCACGCGCGGCCATCACGCGATCGCGGACGGCTGTACTCGGCTCCGAGGGTGGCGCCTGCTGCAGCAGCGCTGGCGATACCGGAGGCACGTCGACATGAAGATCAATCCGGTCCAGTAAAGGCCCTGATGTCTGGCCCTGATAACGACGGATCTGATCTGGCGTACACTGACAGCGCCCAGAGGGGTCACCGTAGTAACCACATGGACACGGGTTCATCGCAGCAATTAACTGGAAACTGGCCGGGTAAGTGACAGAACGGTTGGCACGGCTGATGACGATCTCTCCACTTTCCAGAGGCTCCCGCAGAACATCCAACACTTTACGGCTGTACTCGGGCAACTCGTCCAGAAACAAAACCCCACCGTGCGCCAGAGAGATCTCACCGGGCTTGGGGTTACCGCCACCGCCAACAAGAGCAACGCCTGATGAAGTATGGTGGGGTGCCCTGAAGGGCCTCTGCCCCCAACGGCTTTGCCAGTCGCCACTGTGGTGACTGATGGAAGCGACAGACGCAGCCACTAAAGCCTCGTCATTACTCATCGGCGGCAGAATTCCGGGCAGCCGTGACGCCAGCATGGTCTTTCCAGTCCCCGGAGGCCCGATAAAAAGTAGGTTATGTTGCCCAGCCGCCGCTATTTCAAGTGCTCGCCGAGCACCGACCTGACCTTTAACCTCAGAAAGATCATTCGTCAGGCGGGCGGTTCGAACCGGTGCGTCCTCAGCGCTGACCTCCGGCAGAGATTCATTATTGTGCAACCAGCTACAGACTTCAGATAGCGAACGCGCCTGCAGTATTCTGGCCTCATGACAGAGGGCGGCCTCACCGGCATTACCAGCGGGCACGATCAGCGTCTTACCCGCATGCGCCGCACGTAACGCCGTCGGCAGAATCCCGGTCACCGGACGTAGTTCACCAGACAAGGTCAGTTCGCCAACGAATTCGTAATCGGTAAGTTTGTCTTTCGGTACCTGCTCAGAAGACGCAAGAATACCTAACGCAATTGCGAGGTCATAACGTCCGCCCTCCTTAGGGAGATCCGCAGGCGCGAGGTTAATAGTGATGCGCTTAGCCGGAAATTCGTAATGACTGTTCAGAATCGCACTGCGCACACGGTCCTTGGATTCCTTGACGGCAGTCTCAGGTAAACCGACCAGACTTAAAGAAGGCAAACCGCCAGACAAGTGCACCTCAACCTGAACCAAAGGCGACTCTATGCCCACTTGAGCACGGGTATAAACTGTAGAAAGTGACATCGGGCCTCCTTGCCGCTGTATCCAGCTAGACTATAGAAGTGCCTGAGTGACGACCATACGAAGAAAGACTGACACCATAACTGCCAGTCACGTATCCTTTACATCTGAAGCCCCGGCTAAGTCGTATCTACCTTTCAAGGCCGAAGAACTAGCGGGGCACGGACAACAGAATACTGTTTGAAGGGAACGTATTGTGAACCGGCTCTCTCCCATATGTATTGCGCTGAGCCTGATCCTGGCAGGATGTGGAGGCGCCACCAGTAGCGAAGAAGATGAAACCATGACTCCTGACATTTTAATCGATGATGAATGTAACACTCGTAATGCTACTTCGACAGTCGCAAGTTTCGCGGCCGCCCTGCTGAGCACAGCCATGCTGGCTGGCTGTTCAGACGGAGACTCAGATTCCGGACATACCGTCAGTGGCACATTATTTACAGCCGGACAGACGGTCATCGATTACGACATCAATGACGTCTATAGCGGTTCTCTGACCAATGACGATCCATTCAATGGCCAGCCCTTGCCAAACGTGGTCACAGTGCAAGGCTTTGCTTCGAACACGCCAACAAACGCCACAGCGACAGGCGATCCAGAGTTTGAACGCTTCGCTAACGTAGCGGATGAAAGTGACTACTTTGCTGTCTCACTTCAGGCCGGGCAGCGAATCGTGATGAATGTCGTTGACTACTACGGCAATAACAATCCGGATAGCGCATACGCGGGTGATCTGGACATGTATCTGTATTTGAATACCGGCGGCGACCCCATCCGCAGTTCACAGTCAGAGACCAACCGCGAAGAATTTTCAGTGCCGGCCGATGGTGACTACATTCTTGAGGTGTTCGCCTACAGTGGTATCTCTAAGTATGTTTTACAGATCCTCCCGGCAAGTAATAGCCTGTTGCCAACCGCATCTGAGTCACAACCTACCCGGCCATCGTTCAAGCCGGGTGAGGCCATCGTGCAATGGAAAGACACTGCGGATACCTCCGCTATTACTGCCTTCAATGTGCGGGACCATCGTGCACAAGCGATGAGCACTGCGACCGATCGCCCGGTCAAACTCAACCTTAGGAAACCGGCATCGGTTCAGCGCCTATCGGCCAGTACTGGTCAGGATCTGAGTGCTTTTAACGCTGGCCGCGACACTCTCTCAGCTATTAAGGCACTGAATCAACGCGATGACGTTGAGTACGCCGAACCTAACTACATCCGTTATGCCACAGCCACACCAGATGATGGCTTGTATCGCCTTCAGTTTCACTATGCGGATATCCGCTTGCCGCAAGCCTGGGACCTCTCGACAGGCTCTTCTTCCGTGACCGTTGCCGTAATTGATAGCGGAGTATTCCTCAACCATGATGACCTGGCCGGCAAACTGGTGTCGGGTTACGACTTTATCAGTGACTCCTCGGTAAGCCGCGATGGTGATGGCATTGACTCAAATCCTGATGATCCTGGCGACAGCAATCAGCGCGGAGCCAGCTCGTGGCATGGTACTCACGTCACCGGAACAATTGCCGCAGCGACAGACAACCAACAAGGGACCGCAGGAGCCGGCTGGAATACCCGGGTTATGCCTCTCAGGGTGCTTGGCCTTAACGGTGAAGGTTCTACCTACGATGTGCTACAGGCGGTTCGCTACGCCGCACGCCTGAGTAATGACAGCGGTACCTTGCCGTCATCCCGGGCGGACATCATAAACCTGAGCCTCGGCTCGAGCTTCCGCAGCTCGGCGGAACAGGATGCATTTACCGCTGCCCGTAATGCCGGCGTGATTATCGTCGCCGCAGCAGGAAACAGCTCCACCGATGAACTTTTCTACCCAGCGTCTTACGACGGTGTGATTTCTGTGAGTGCCACCGCTCCTGATGACAGCCTGGCCTACTATTCAAACTTTGGCAGTAAAATAGACGTTGCCGCTCCGGGCGGAGACCTACGTAACGACACAAACTCTGACGGGCAAGCGGATGGTGTTCTCAGTACCTCAGTTGATGACTCCTCCGGCACCCGTCAAAGCGCTTACACACTTCAGCAAGGCACGTCGATGGCGACACCGCACGTCGCTGGTGTGCTTGCGCTGATGAAGGCCGTCGACCCAACACTGACACCCAGCGAAGTAGATTCCCTGCTGAGTAGCGGCCTGATTACCGACGACATCGGCGCTGCCGGTCGTGACAATGAGTTCGGGCACGGTCTTATAAATGCGCTGAAGGCGGTTCAGGAAGCAAACAACCTTGCTGGAGGCGGCAGTGTTCCTCAGGTTCCGGTTCTTGAAAGCGACCCTGACAAACTTCAGTTCGGATCAGGTTCTTCACTGACCCTTACTCTGGACAACGTTAATGATGAAGCTGATGACCCTGTCATCACAACAGACGTCAGCGAAGACTGGCTCACGGTCAGCCCGACTGATGTCGACAGTAATGGCTTCGGCGAATACACAGTGACTGTCGATCGCGCCGACCTTGTCGATGGTATTTACGAAGGTCTGGTCCGCTTTACACCAGATACGGGCAACAGCCTGGATGTGACGGTAACTATGCGAGTCGGTGACATCATCGCCATTACAGATTCGGCACCTCAATATGTACTGCTGGAAGATTCTGAAACCGCCGAAATCGTTGCAGAGACCCTCGTAAATCCAGATGGCAGCTACGCGGTCACGGATGTGCCTACCGGCAGCTATCGGGTTGTCGCAGGTTCAGATATCGACGTTGATCTTTTCATCTGCCAGAACGGGGAAACCTGCGGCGGCTATCCTGACTCAGTGACTGAAGAAGTCATCGAGGTTAACGGTGACGTAACCGACATCGACTTTGTTGTCAGCCTGATCAGTGGCATTGATGTCAGTGATGACGGCGGACTCGGGATTCTACGTGCCAATCCGTCAGCTGCCCCCGAAGAATCTGACCTCATAGAATCTGAACCAGCGGGTAGTAGCACGGAAGACGAGAGCGACAGCAAGCCAGTCCGTTCAGTAGGTCGTTAAAACACTCTCAATTCCGTTCAATTAAAAAGGGTCGCGAATGCGACCCTTTTTAATGCGTGTGTTTCGATGGTTAAGCTAACTGAACAACATCAGCTCTGCTTTTGCAGTGACTCTTCACGACGCCGCAAATCGAATGATGCCTGCTTCACTTTCCAGCGGAACAGACCACCCAGCCAACGCTTAATAAATACCGCCTTGCGGCCAATCGGATGCGGGTTACAGATCATCTCGCCTTTCATCAGCGATTTGTATGCGCGATCAGCCACCTCACTGGCATCCAGCTCTGACTTCTCGAACACCTTGTCGACGAACTTCAGCATCGAAGGATCGGATGTCTTCATTGTCTTGTTCAGATTGGTACGGAAGAAGCCCGGGCACAGCGCCGTGACCTTGATGTTATACGCGTGCAGCTCGTAGTACATGGTCTCAGAGAGTGCGATCACACCCGCCTTAGTCACATTGTAGGAAGCCATCGACGGCAGAATCATCAGACCGGCAAGCGAAGCAGTATTCATAATGTAACCGCTGTTCTGCTTTTTCATCACAGGGGTAAAGGTACGACAACCCAGAGCGACGCCTTTCAGGTTGATATCGATGATCCATTCCCACCAGGCCCACTCGCCCGCGTCAATGCGGTCGCCAGTGGCAACACCGGCATTGTTAATCAAGACATCAAGGCCACCCCAGCGCCCTTCGACATCAGCACGCAATGCATTCCACTGATCTTCAGAGGTGACATCCAGATAAGCCGTCCAGCCTTTACCACCGGCTTTCTCTACCAACTCCAGAGTTTCAGCCGAGCCCTCGCTGTTAATATCTGCGATACAGATATCGGCACCTTCTTTAGCGAAGCGTAAGGCCAGTTCACGGCCAAGACCGCTGGCCGCACCTGTAATCAGTACTTTTTGCATGATGATAAAACCCCGTAAGTTGTTGTTATTTTTTCTTGCGGTAAATGCTGCCCTTTTTCATTTCAGGGTCAACCGTTGTCTTAAAGCGCTTGTGTAGCCACAGATACTGAGAGGGGTGCTCCCGTAACTGTGTTTCGATAAAGTCATTCGCCATTTGGGCGTCGGCTGCGTCATCGCCGCTCGGAATCGGTAAAGGATCATGCACCGTGACGGTATAGCCCGAGTTATCATCTTTACGGAAGTAAGTGATCGGCATCACCAGCGCCTTACCCGCTTTCGCGATACGGGAAGTCGCTGTAATCGTCGCCGCCGGGTGGCCAAAGAAGTTTACGAAGATGCTGTTCTTACGGCCGAAATCCTGATCCTGGGCGTACCAGAGCACGTTGCCCTGACGTAACGTACGGATAAATCCACGGATGTCTTTGCGCGTCAGGCATTCATCGTACAAACGGGCGCGGTTCCGCTCCATTACATAATTCATCACCGGGTTATCCTGCGGGCGATAGCTTACGCTCACGCGTTGCACTGTACTGACCAGGCTGCCAGCGAGATCCAGCATGGAGTAATGAGCACCGAGCAGCATCACACCCTGGCCGTTATTCTGTGCCTCTCGCACCTTATCGAAACCTACAAAATCCGTACGGGCGGCCAACCACTGAGGATCACGGAACCAGCCCATAAAGGTTTCCATCAGACCGATGCCGTTGTCGATAAAGATCTGACGCACCAGGGCATCACGCTCCGCAGGGGTTTTCTCCGGGAAGCAGATTTCCATATTAACTTCGGCAATTCTGCGACGACTCCCGGCGACCTTGTGGAGCAGCAAGCCAATGCCTTTGCCGATTCCCAACTGCCATGAAAAAGGCAACCGCGTCAGAAGTGCGAGCAGTCCTATGCCCAACCAGATGGGCCAGTGCTTAGGGTGGATCGGAGCTTTAAGCTGCTCCGCGCCGCCTTGAGATACTTCAGCCATTCAGCCAGTCCAGATACGCGTTAACGCCCTGTTCAACGGTGAAGAATTCATCGGTGTAGCCAGCCGCACGCAGATTTGAAATATCCGCTTCGGTGAAGCTCTGATAAGCACCTTTCAGATGGTCCGGGAACGGGATGTACTCTTTCTTGCCATCCGTGCCTTTCGCACCGTGCCATGCCACGACGGCATCTGCAACGTCGTTAAAGCTCTGACACTTGCCCGTGCCCAGATTGTAGATCCCCGATGCCGCTTTCTGCTGCCAGAACCAGAGGTTTACTTTCACAACGTCGCCTACATAGACAAAGTCACGGCGCTGCTCACCAGCCCCCCAGCCTTCGGTCTCGCCAAACAATTTGCAGACGCCAGCGTCTTTAATCTGGTTATTGAAGTGGAACGCCACCGACGACATAGAACCTTTGTGCTGCTCGCGCGGGCCATACACATTAAAGTAACGGAAGCCCACAACCTGACTTGGGAAACGATTATTCGGATAAGTGGCCTGCAACTGACGAACGTATTGGTCGAACTGCCACTTAGAGTAGCCGTACACGTTCAGAGGCTTCTCGTGAGCGCGCTCTTCTTTGAAGACGTCACTACCGCCATAAACCGATGCGCTGGAGGCATACAGGTATGGAATACCCTGTTCGAGGCAAGCGTGCAGCAGAATCTTGGAGTACTCGTAGTTGTTCTCCATCATAAACTTGCCATCCCACTCGGTAGTGGATGAGCAGGCACCTTCGTGGAAGATAGCTTCAACATCGTCCAGCAGGCCATCATCAATCTGTACGCGCTGGATAAAGTCATCCTTATCCAGATAGTCGGCAATATCGCAATCGCTGATGTTATAGAACTGGCGACCGTCGCTCAGGTCGTCCACCACGATGATGTCGGTGCGCCCCATCGCGTTCAGGGCTTTAACGATGTTGCTGCCAATAAAACCGGCACCGCCTGTTACGATAATCATGCTTCTGTCTCCTGAATGCGTTTAACAATGGCCGTGGTTGAGCAGTTGTCTTTAAAGCTCAGGATGATCACGTCACCACCGTTTTGCTGTACACACTGACCACCGGCGATTTCTTCTATGCGGTAGTCACCACCCTTCACCAGAATATCCGGCAGCACCCGACAGATCAGGCGCTCCGGGGTATCTTCGGTAAAAGGCACCACCCAATCCACGCTTTCAAGGCCAGATAACACAGCCATTCGGTGGTCGAGTGGGTTAATCGGACGTGCCGGGCCCTTCAGGCGAGACACAGATTCGTCAGAGTTCACCGCGACTAATAAGCGGTCGCCCAACGCTTTCGCTTCTTTAAGATACTGCACATGACCGGGATGAATGATGTCGAAACAGCCATTGGTCATGACCAGAGTTTCACCACGTTCACGGGCCTCCTCGACCAGTACCATCAGCGAGTCTTCATCAAACAGGCCAGCACCCTGCTGGCTGTCCTGACGCAGCTCACGGCGCAACTCTTCGGTTGAGGCCGTTGCGGTTCCCAGCTTGCCGACCACAATGCCAGCAGCAGTATTTGCCAACAAAGTAGCCTCTTCAAAACCCGCACCGGCGGCCAAAGACGCTGCCAGAACAGAAATCACGGTATCACCGGCACCGGTCACATCGTACACCTCGCGGGCGCGGGTCGGCAGATGGAAAGGCTCAGCGTCGCGACGTACCAGGGTCATGCCCTTTTCACTGCGGGTCACCAGTACGCCTTCGAGATCAAACTCTTCGACTAGCGCACGGGCTTTTGTAACCAGCTCCTCATCCGACGGAGCCGGGCCAACCACGGCCTCAAACTCGCTGAGATTTGGGGTAATCAGGGTCGCGCCCCGATATTTCTCGAAGTCCGCACCTTTCGGGTCGACCAGAACCGGAACATTCTGCGCTTTCGCGGCTTTAATCAGAGGCTGAGGATCTGCCAGAGAGCCTTTGCCGTAATCCGACAAGATGACTACACCCGTATTTTTTAAGCGAGCTTCAAACGACGCTTTCGATGCGGAGATATCCACCGCATGAAAGGCATCTTCAAAATCGAGACGAATCAGCTGCTGCTGACGGCTGATAATCCGCAACTTGGTGATGGTCGGATGGGTGTCGTGCCTTTGGAAATCACAAGTAACGCCGGCATCCTGTAACAGACCTTCAAGTAGCTGGGCGTTGTCGTCTTCTCCGGTTATCCCAAGGAGGTCAACCTGTCCGCCCAAAACTGCGATGTTCAACGCAACGTTGCCCGCACCACCAGCACGGTTTTCTGTGTCCTGAATTTTCACCACGGGCACAGGTGCCTCGGGAGAAATGCGTGACGTCGGGCCACCCCAGTAGCGGTCGAGCATAATGTCGCCGAATACCAGAACCCGGGCTTTGTGAAAATCAGGGATAGTTACATCCATCAGGGGAGTCGCCGGTAGATCAGAAAGCGCGCAGTTTAACATAGGCGACCTCTGATTTGTGCTACTATCCGGGCCCGACATTCAGTACCCGGACGCACTGTGGCACGACATCTTTACACCCTGATCTACAGCCTGTTTTTACCCATCATCGTCGCCCGACTGTGGTGGCGTGGACGCGCGAACCCGGGATACCGCCAGCGTGTCGCTGAACGCTTTGGGTTTCTGCCACACAGGCCACGTCCGGGCGGCCTTTGGGTGCATGCTGTATCCGTTGGTGAAACGCTCGCAGCGGCTCAGTTTGTCAAACAGTTCATGGTACAGAACCCCGATACTCCGGTGATCATCACCAGTACTACCCCTACAGGCTCGGAGCAGGTCAAACGCATCTTCGGCGAGCGGGTCTTTCACATGTACCTGCCCTATGACCTGCCGTCCTTTATCAATCGTTTTATCAAGAGCATTCGCCCCGGCGCTTTGGTCATCGTAGAAACCGAGCTTTGGCCCAATCTTCTGGCGTGCTGTGATCAGCATGATCTGCCAGTCGTACTTGCTAATGCCCGCATGTCAGAACGATCCGCCCGTGGTTATGGAAAAGTACCCGCTTTGACCCGGCCAATGCTGCACAGCCTGAATATCGTTGCCGTACAAAACCCCACTGACGGCCAACGTTTTATCGAACTGGGCCTTCCAACCGGACGCCTCAAGGTTACGGGCAGCGTAAAATTTGATGTCACCCTGCCAGAGGGTTGCCACCAGAACGGTACCGACCTACGCGAGCAATGGGGTGTGAGTCGTCCCGTACTGGCGCTGGCTTCAAGTCATCCGACCGAAGACGAGCAGTTACTCGATATCTATCCTGCGTTAGAAGAAGCCGTCCCCGGTCTTTTACTGCTACTGATTCCACGCCACCCAGAACGTTTTGAACCGGTAACCAATGCTGCCCGCAGTCGTCACCTGCGTGTCCATCGTCGAACTAATGGCCCCGCTTCAAACGACACTCAGATCTACGTTGCAGACACCATGGGCGAGATGCTGAATATGCTTGCCGCTGCCGACGTCGTCGTCATGGGCGGAAGCCTTTATTCTGGCGGCGGCGGTCACAACCCGATTGAGCCGGCAGCACTAGGAAAAGCCACCCTGATTGGCGCTGATCACATAAACTTCACCAGCATCGTCACTGAACTGACCGACGCCGGTGCTATGGCCGTTTGCGAGAGTCTGCCGGCATTGCAGGAAGAGGCAATTCGCTTGCTGAAGGACAGCACTGCCCGCGAGGCGATGGGCCAGAAAGGACTGGGAGTCGTGGAGACGAATCGTGGAGCGGTGTCGCAGCTGCTTGAGCTGATCACAGAAAAACTACGCAAGAATTAAAAGCTCCTCCAATGAAAACGCCCGCGCTGATACCAGTCAGCGCGGGCGTTTTTGTTTTTGGCATACTTCAGGCAGACGACTTACTTCATCAGCACTTTCACGTAATTCGGGAGCGCGAAGCTGGCGACGTGTACTTCCGGGTTGTAGTAGCGAGTTTCAATTCCAGCAATATCGTAACGCGCCTGGATTTGCTCAACGGTTTGCTTACGCAGTGACTCATCATCGGTTGCCCATGCCAGAGTCATAAAACCGCCCGCGTAGGTTGGCACTGGCATCACATAGAAGCTGGCTTCGTTATAAATCTTGCTCAGACGCTGGAAAGTGTTGGTCACTTCATCGCCCTGCATAAATGGCACGCCATTCTGAGCTACCATAATGCCGCCTTCGTTCAGGCACTTCTTCTCATCGGCGTAGAAGTCAGAAGTGAACAGCACTTCGCCCGGACCAATAGGGTCAGTCGAGTCAGAGATAATCACATCAAATTTGTCAGTGCAGTTGGCGACAAAATCTTTGCCGTCGGCGATCACGATATTGGCTTTCGGGTCGTCGTAGGCACCGTCAGAGTGCTTCGGGAAGTACTCTTTGCACATATCGATGACGCTCTGATCGATCTCGACCTGAGTGACGTGCTCTACGTTCTTATGACGCAGCACTTCACGCAGGATACCGCCGTCGCCACCACCAATGATCAGCACACGCTTTGGATTCGGGTGCGCCAGCATAGGCACGTGCACCATCATCTCGTGATAGATAAACTCATCTTTCTCGGTGGTCTGCACCACGCCATCAAGCAGCATCACACGACCAAGAAATGGGGTTTCGAAGATCTCCAGATGCTGGTGTTCGGTTTTTACTTCAAACAGCAGTTCACTGACAGTGAAGGACTGGGCGTAGTCGTCGTACAGACGCTCGCGGACGAAAGTTTTCTCAGTCATGGGCGGATTCCAGATGGGAGTGAGTAAAGCGCCGGATTATAGCTGCCATAGCAAATCAGGACTATGGTGAAGTAATCGTAGGGCAAACAAAAAGGCCAGCAATTGCTGGCCTTTTCTTTGGTTAAACACAGTAAGCGATTACTGCTCAAGCCCAGCAATAAAGGCTTTCAGGTCTTCAGCGGTCTGCTTTGGCGCTTCCAGCTGAGGAAGATGGCCGATACCTTCCATCTTGATAGTAGTGACATTCTGCATCAGCTGTTCGAGAACATCCGTAGCACCGACGTTAAGTACACGGTCTTCGACACCCCAAACCAGAAGCGTCGGGGTCTCAAGGCCAGTCACACGCTCTTCAACACTGTCCGATTTGATCTGAGCGAAAATATCCTGTTCCAGCTCAAAATTGTCGATGCGTTTTTTGGCCATCTGGTCCAGCACGAACCCAGGCACAAACGGTGGTTCGCTCATTACGATATCGAACACATCGCGGAATTCATCTTCGGTTTTCGCTGTCAGTGGGTTCTTGCCCGTTTCTTCAACGATAGTCATCACTTCAGATTTCGGCGCAGACCAGACACCGCCCGGATCAAGCAACCAGAGGCTCTTTACCTCAGCTGGATACAGGGCAGCATAGGTCATAGCAATATGACCACCCATGGAGCTGCCGCCCATATGAATCTTACGATCAAGATTCAACTCGCTGAACAACTCGTGTAAACGTTTAGCCTGAGCAGTTGGTGTGTAGTCAGCCGGGTTAGGTTTCGACGACTCACCAAAGCCAATATGATCAGGCACGATCAGGTGGAAGTCTTTCAGGTACGGGGCTGATTCGGTAAAGTTATCTTTATCAGCACCAAAGCCATGCAGCAGAACCAGTGTGTCTGCTTCGGTATTTTCTGACTCAAGGTAAACGTAGGTCAGACCACTCGGCAGAGTAATCTCTTTCTGTTCAAGATCTCCAAGACCGCGTTTCACATCAACCAGAAACGTTGCGGTCTCCTCTGGGGCAACCATGATGGTACCTGTGATACCAATGACCACTACCACAACCAGCGCGGCTATCGCTTTAACTATTTTCATTATTACTCCTCTATGAGTCGTTCATTCACTTATAAGCAGGCAACATAGTAAGGTCTGATAATCATGCCGCCCATATCTTTTCCGGCCGGATTACGAATTCGGCGGCCCGTATTGTTACATTTCTAGCCAGTCGTTTGATGGAATCAGCTCTATCCGCCGGATCATTCCGGTTAAATGGCCGATGTACTCATACACCCAAACCTCGATTTCAGAACCCTCTGCGGTAACCGCTATCACCTTACGCCGCTCGTATTCATGAGGCGGCGGGCAAGAGGCGGAGCAACCCTCATACACATCAAGGCAGGCAAGAATGCGGTCATTAACGCGATAAATGTCTCCCTGAATATGTGAATATGACGAAATAACCGGCAAGCTTCCGGGCGCGACCCACCCAGGATAAAGCCCCAAAGAAAGCAAGTGACCGGGAACAGTCGCAGCCGCTTCATGGCGGTCTTGCGTCAGGAGTGCTCTTGCCTTATCGGCGCCCACGATGGAACCGGTAAAGCGCGCAGCCGGCCTTAAGCTGCCGTAGACAAACAGGTAATCGCCTTCCATTTCTTGATATCTGTGACAAATTTGACAGAAAGCGTACCGGAAAACGCTGTATTTGTGACTCCTTCCTCAAATTAACAGTATTGTCATTAAGGGCCCGTTTTCATCCCTTGACGGGTTGCTATGGTAGTTAGCCGATTCAATAAATACCCAGGCAAGGAGTTGTTATGAAGACCAGGCGCTCAGTTCTATCAACGATGATCCTTGCCTCACTTACCTGCATCAGTGGATGCATGAGCGATAATTCAAACGCAGACAGCTCGCGAACAGACAGCTCCCCAGCGGGGGTATGGTATGTTCAGACAACAATGAGCGATAGCATCAATGACTCAGGAAGTGATATCCGCACCCAAATGTCCGGACGACAGCTTGTCGTACTGGAAGAGACTGGCCACGGAGAATTCCGGCTACACGACTGCACCGCTAATTTCACGCCAATGACACTCAACCAACAGGCTTCACAGTTGCGCGGCGCCTATTCACTGACCGATAAGACTGCGACTTCACCTTACAGCGAATCGGGCTCTTTGAGCATCACTCTGGATGAAGGCATGATGCACGGACAATACAAGCACTTCGACAGAAATTTTGATGGCTCGTGGGACAGTGAACAAACAGCCTATTTCGAAGGACATAAGGTCACCGCGGCGGAGACCCTGGAAGCACTCAGTCAGGCTGAGATTGATGCAATACTCAGTGGCGAGGCAAACCGCTCGGCAGCGACTGTCCCTCTGGGGGCAACTTGCACCGGCATCGCAAGCGTGACGACAGATGGCACGATCAGAGCAAAACCAACATCCCAGGCCGTTGCAGATCTGTTAAGGCCGGAGCGGCAACCCGACCTTTTCGTTGCTTCAGAAGGTGGGCGCTGATTTAGTCAGCCCCCTGAACCTCCATCGAATCTACATTCTGGAAGCCACGCGGTAACTTGTTACCACGGCGCCCGCGCTCGCCCTGATAGTGTTCAAGATCAGAGAACTTGAGTTTCAGGTGACGCTTACCGGCATGAACCAGCAGGGTATCCCCTTCTTTGAAAGCAAGCGTGGCAACCATCAGCTCTTCTCTGGCGGCCGCGCGGGTGCCGTTGATGTTGATCATCTTGTTGCCTTTACCGCGCGCCATCTGTGGGAGGTCAGCCGCTGGGAAGACCAGCATCCGACCTTCATTACTCACCGCGGCAATCCAACTCTTATCCGGTTCGTCGATGAGCGTAGGGGGCAGCACTTTTGCGTTAGTCGGCACAGTAACCAGTGTCTTACCGGCTTTGTTCTTGCTCTGCATGTCGGCGAGCGTACCGATAAAGCCATAGCCCGCGTCGGTACTTAGCAGGTAGCGGTCATCGTCTTTACCCATCAGCGCATTCGTGAACAGGCTTCCTGCAGGAGGATTCAGCTTGCCAGTTAGCGGCTCACCCTGCCCCCGTGCTGAAGGGAGTGTATGCGCCTGCAAACTGTACGATCGGCCAGTGTTATCAAGGAAGATCACACTCTGATTCGATTTACCTTTGGCCGCCGTGAGGAAGGCATCACCGGCTTTGTAGCTCAGGTTCGCACCATCAACGTCATGGCCCTTGGCGGCCCGAACCCAGCCTTTCTGCGACAGCACCACCGTAACCGGGTCAGCGGATACCAGTTCGGTCTCGCTGAAGGCTCTCGCCTCGGCACGGGTAACGACCGGAGAACGACGTTCATCGCCGTACTGCTCCGCATCGGCAGTGAGTTCTTTCTTAATCAGAGTTTTCATACGACGTTCAGAACCCAGAGTCTTCTCGAGCATATCGCGCTCTTTCTCCAGCTCATCCTGTTCGCCACGAATCTTCATTTCTTCGAGCTTGGCCAGATGACGAAGCTTTAACTCAAGAATGGCTTCGGCCTGAATATCGGAAATACCAAAGCGCTCCATCAGCACCGGCTTTGGTTTGTCTTCGGTGCGGATAATATCGATCACTTCGTCGATGTTCAGGAAGGCAACCAACAAACCTTCAAGGATATGCAAACGCGCCAGTACTTTATCCAGGCGATGCTGCAAGCGACGACGCACCGTACCGGTACGGTATTCCAGCCACTCACTGAGCATGGTCTTAAGATCTTTGACCTGTGGGCGACCATCAAGTCCGATCACGTTCATGTTGACGCGATAGTTCTTCTCGAGGTCAGTAGTCGCAAACAGGTGCGCCATCACTGCGGCTGTATCAACCCGGTTGGACTTAGGCACAATTACCAGGCGGGTTGGATTCTCGTGGTCTGACTCGTCACGTAAATCCGTTACGAGAGGCAACTTCTTAGCCTGCATCTGCGCTGCGATCTGCTCAAGAATTTTGGCGCCAGACACCTGATGCGGCAGCGCCGTAATGACGATATCACCGTCTTCAAGAGTGTAGACCGCGCGCATTTTGACGCTGCCTTTACCCGTGCGGTACATCTTCTTGAGATCTTCGCGAGGTGTGATGATCTCGGCTTCTGTCGGAAAGTCCGGCGCCATGACATGCTCACACAGAGCATCGATATCGGCTTTCGGTTCATCCAGCAGGCGGATACATGCCGAGGTTACTTCACGGACATTGTGCGGCGGAATATCCGTCGCCATACCCACCGCAATACCGGTCGTACCGTTCAACATCACCGTCGGCAGGCGTGCTGGCAGTGTCGCAGGTTCGTCCATGGTACCGTCAAAGTTCGGCTGCCACTCGACCGTACCCTGACCCAGCTCACTCAGAAGCACATCAGCAAAAGGTGACAACTTAGCTTCGGTATAACGCATCGCGGCAAAGGACTTAGGATCGTCCGGCGCACCCCAGTTACCCTGACCATCGACCAGCGGATAACGGTATGAGAACGGCTGAGCCATCAGCACCATGGCTTCATAACAGGCGCTGTCGCCATGTGGGTGATACTTACCCAACACGTCACCGACAGTACGGGCCGATTTTTTGTACTTAGCCGTAGACTTCAGGCCAAGTTCGCTCATGGCATAAATGATCCGGCGCTGTACCGGCTTCATACCATCGCCCACATGAGGCAGTGCGCGATCAAGAATGACGTACATGGAGTAATTCAGGTACGCATTCTCGGTGTATTGTTTGAGTGACTGGCGTTCAACGCCATCATCGGTATAACTGATCTGATCCGTCATAGTATCCGGTTGTCTGCTCGAGGCCCGTCGCAGGGCCATGTTTAAAATTTTCTGCTTCTGACTTAACGACTAAACTGCGTTTCGGACTGAATTTAGGAATAGTGCCTGAGGAAATCGTCCGCCGCCATAGGCCGGCCGTACAGGTATCCTTGCAACCATTCGCAGCCAAGGTGTCTCAGGGTCTCACCCTGCTCTTCATTTTCAACGCCCTCAGCCACCACTTCAATGTTCAGGCTATCAGCCATGGCCACTATCGCACGGGCGATCTCGTAATCGTTTTCCTGATCATGAATGTTACGCACGAACGACCGGTCGATTTTCAACACACTGACGGGCATCTCTTTCAGCTTGCTCAACGAAGAGTATCCGGTACCAAAATCATCAATTGAAAACTCGACACCCAGCGCCCGAAGCTGGTGAATCTGGTTGTTCACCTCGGTCATGCCCGACATCATTAACGATTCGGTCACCTCTAGCTCAAGCCAGGCGGGCTCGAAACCGGTTTCTTTCATGATGGTTTCAACCGTTTCGGCGAAGCGGCTGTTGATCTGCATGGCCGACACATTGACGGCTATCTTTTCCAGTTTCATTCCCTGCTGACGCCAACTCATGAACTCAGCACAGGCGCGTCGCAGCACCCAGAAACCGAGTTCCCGGATCAGGCCACTGCTTTCTGCCAATGGAATAAATTCATGCGGAGAAACCTGGCCGCGTAATTCATGAGGCCAGCGGATCAGTGTTTCGACCCGACGAGGGATTCGCTCACCCGGCCGGAACTGCCCCTGAAACTCGAGGCTGAACTCTTCATTCTCGACCGCATCTCTCAAGTCCTGTTCCAGCGACAACTGACTGCTCTTATGGGCTGACAGTTCCTGTGAATAGATGCAGCTGCGATTGCGCCCGAGCGCTTTTGCGTGATGCAGTGCGGCATCCGCATGTACAAGCAGGATATCACTGTTGTCCCCATGCTCAGGGGCCAGTGCAATCCCGGCGCTGGCATTGATACTGAGCAAATGGCCCTGCAACTGGTAAGCACGTGCCAAAGCTTCGAGGAGCTGCGTGCACTTGCTCTCAACGTAGGCTTTATCCGCCTGCGTCAGTACGACGACAAATTCATCGCCACTCAAGCGGGCGCAGATATCGCTATCACGCAGATTACTGCTCAAGCGATGGGCGACGTCACGTAGCAGCAGATCACCGACGGTATGGCCCAACGCATCGTTCACTTCACGAAAGCGGTCAAGGTCGATGAAGATCACCGCCAGCGACTCATCATTACGCTTCGCCATCTGCAGCGCAAAGGTCAGTTTTTCATGCAGCAAGGCTCGATTAGCAAGCCCGGTCAGAATGTCGTGGCGCGCCTGATACTCAAGCTTCTTCTGCTTTTCACGGGTTTCAGTTATGTCCCGGCACGTGAGAAGCACACCGACACACTCCTGAGTGTCACTGAACAATGGCTGGCGATTTATCTCCAGCAGTACCTGTTCACCATCTGGCCCGGGCAACCACTCTTCTGAGCGTATCGCACTGCGTCGTTCAATGGCTTCAACATCGCGCTGGCGCATCCGCTCAGCACTCTGAACATCGAAGAAGTCGGTATCACGCTGACCTTTAATTTCATCAGCCGGGCGACCGAGAAAACGACTACCCGGTCCATTACACAGACGATAGACGCCGCGCCGGTCTTTGTAGAACACCATCTCGGGCAGTGCCCCGAAAATATTGCCGAGCAAGGCAGTATGCGCACCCAGCTGACGATCACTGCGCGCGCGAAGCTGACGCTGCTGAAGCAACAGCAGCACAGTGAATACTGAAATCATGGCCAGCAGTAATACGGCCAGAATCAGGTCAAACGGCTCAGCAGCAATCCCATCAGCCATGGCTGGTAAGGGCGCCAGCAGCGCACTGCCGGCTATTGTTCTGAAAACAGTGGAGCGGTGAAAAATCAGAGAATCTCAACCTCGTTGCCGTGCGTCTCTAACCATTCCTTACGGTCAGAGGAGCGCTTCTTCGCCAACAGCATATCCATCATTTCATTGGTGCCATCCCCCGGCTCCAGCGACAGCTGGACGAGACGCCGGGTATTAGGGTCCATCGTGGTTTCACGCAACTGCATCGGGTTCATTTCACCCAGACCTTTAAAGCGCTGAACATTCACTTTACCGCGCTTATTTTCGGCTTTGATGCGTTCAAGAACGCCCTGCTTTTCACCTTCGTCTAACGCGTAGTAGACATCTTTACCGACGTCTATCCGGTACAGAGGCGGCATCGCGACATAAACGTGACCATCCGCCACCAGCTTGCGGAAGTGACGGACAAACAACGCGCACAGCAGAGTCGCGATATGCAGACCATCGGAGTCTGCGTCGGCGAGAATACAGATCTTGCCGTAACGCAGGCCATCAAGGTTATCTGATGCCGGGTCAATCCCAAGAGCAACGGCGATATCGTGCACTTCCTGCGATGCCAGAATTTCTCCTGACTCCACTTCCCAGGTATTGAGAATCTTACCGCGCAGCGGCATGATGGCCTGAAACTCGCGATCACGGGCCTGCTTGGCAGAACCACCCGCCGAGTCACCTTCCACCAGAAAGAGTTCCGTGCGTTCGCTGTCCTGACCGGTACAGTCGGCCAGCTTACCCGGCAGAGCTGGGCCTTGGGTAATCTTCTTACGTGCAACTTTCTTGGATTTACGCAAACGCGACTGCGCACTGGAAATCGCCAGTTCGGCCAGGCGCTCGGCATCCGCGGTATTTTCATTCAGCCAAAGCGCGAAGGCGTCTTTCACTACGCCCGAGATAAAGGCTGAAGCTTCACGAGAAGACAGTCGCTCTTTGGTCTGACCCGCAAACTGAGGGTCCGCCAATTTCGCAGACAAAACATAGGAGCAGCGCTCCCAGAGGTCATCTGGTGTCAGCTTGATGCCGCGCGGCAATAGATTGCGGAATTCGCAGAACTCACGCAACGCGTCGAGCAAGCCAGAACGGAAGCCATTTACATGAGTACCGCCCTGCGCAGTAGGGATCAGGTTAACGTAGCTTTCCTGCAGCAGCTCTCCGCCTTCGGGCAGCCAGAGTACTGCCCAGTCGACACCTTCAGTATCACCGCTCATTGCGCCTGTGAAAGGCTCTTCGGGGATGGCTTCCCAGCCGGTTGTCGATACTTTGAGGTAATCTTTCAGACCATCTTCGTAATACCACTCAGCACTGTCTTCAGCGTTCGGGGCATTAAACTTGATACGCAGTCCCGGGCAGAGAACCGCTTTAGCACGTAGATTGTGCTTGAGTCGTGCGACAGAAAACTTGGGGGTATCAAAGTATTGAGGGTCCGGTAAGAAACGAACGCTGGTACCGGTACGCTTCTTACCGCAAGTGTCGACCACCTGAAGATCAATCGCTTTATAACCGTCTTTAAACCCAATGCGCTGGACCTGACCGTCTCGCCAGATAGTGACTTCGAGCACCTGCGACAGGGCATTGACGACAGAAACACCGACACCGTGCAGACCACCGGAGAACTGGTAGTTGTCATTACTGAACTTACCCCCAGCATGTAACTGGGTGAGAATCAGCTCAACGCCCGAAATACCATGCTCAGGGTGAATATCCGTTGGCATACCACGACCGTCGTCAAGTACGGTCATTGAGCCATCTTCGTGCAGCGTCACCTCAATCTTGCTGGCGTGACCTGCGAGAGCTTCGTCCACCGAGTTATCAATCACTTCCTGCGCCAGGTGATTCGGGCGGGTAGTTTCGGTGTACATGCCCGGACGCTTTCGGACCGGGTCCAGACCACTCAGGACTTCAATCGATGAGGCGGTGTATTGCTTTGACATCTGTTCCCCTGTCAAACCATGAATTGCAGTAATGTCCGGAGTATACCGGGGCGTGGGGGAGTCTGCCTACCAGAGGCGACTCAAGTGCCCCAGCATCTGAGGCACCCGGTCGATAAAATGCTGGAAACTATGATCACCGCCGCCCTCCAGCCAGCCCGGACATTCGCGGTAAAGCTCAGCAGCATGCCGGTAATCGAGAGTTTCATCGCCTGTCTGCAATAGCAGCAGCAGATTCTGCGGATTCTGAACAACTGGCGTATTGAGCGCTTCAAGCTGATGCAGGTGCGCTTCTTCGAGCAACAGTGTTTCGCCCGTATGGTAGTGAGTGTGCTCGCCGAGGTAATGCCTGAACAATTCGAACGGCCTGACCGCAGGGTTAATCAATACGGCGGGAACATTGTGCTTTTCGGCTAAAAAGGTCGCGTAAAAGCCACCCAACGAACTGCCGACAACCCAGACCCGGTCATGCTTCTCACGCAATTCCGCCAAGGCCTGCTCGGCCAGTGCAATGGCATCCTGGGGGTCGAAATGGATAAAAGGGGCGTTAATGGAGCCGAGTTCGGGATGTTCACGGAACAGAGCCGTCATCTGCTGGGCCTTCTCAGAGGCGGGTGAGCTGAGAAAACCGTGGAGATAAAGGCAGCCGCTGTTCTGCACAGAGGCTGGAATCAGCATATCAATATCCTGTCTGGGTACGATCTACCGCAAAGGATACATGGCTCAGACGTTCAACGCCCGTGCTGATACGCCCATCTTTGTGCAGTTCTAACCAGCGGAAACCGGGTGCAGCCTCATCAAGACTGAAGCCGCTGGTCTGTGGCTCAAACTGTATACAGGTTGAGGGCGTGGACATCAGACGCACGCCATTCACGTAACCATCGCAGCTCTGATGCACGTGCCCCCAGAGCACACCTTTGGCGTTGTCATGAGTACTTAGAATATCCATCAGCGCCTGACGGTTGCGCAGGCCGATGTTGTCCATCCACTCGCTGTTCATCGGGATCGGATGGTGGTGCAGACAAACGAGCGTATGCAGGTCATCCCGCTCCGTCAGAGCACGTTCGAGCATATTCAGCTCTTCCTGCTTTAGCTGGCCAAACACGGCACCTTCCACCTGAGAGTCGAGCATCACAATCTGCCAGTGTTCGCTACGGATCACCTTATGCAGATGATCCCGCTCGCGTCCGACTTTCTCAAGATTACGGGGTTCGTCATGATTTCCGGGAAGCCAGAAGACAGGGGCACCGAAGCGGGCCATGGCATCATCCAGCAAACGGTACGATTGTTCGCTGCCATCCTGAGACAGGTCGCCTGTGACCAGCATGGCATCGGCCTGAAACGGAAACGCATCCAACTGAGACAGAACGGCATGCATACTGTCGTACGTGGGTACGCCCAGCAGCTTACCACCGATATCCCCGAAGAGATGGGTATCGGTCACCTGCACGATGCGCAATGTCTCGGCGGATGTCAGTTGGAACACGTTGGCCTCAGTGTGAATTTCAGTGGGCTGAGACTATATACTAGACGTCTGTCGAAGCCCCGAACGGAAACCCATCACATATCGGAATATACGGGCCAATATACGAAGAAAGTACCAGTCTGGGCCAGTATGGCCCGACTCGACACACTTATTTAAAAGGTGGGTGTAAAACTGAAAGACTGCTCGACATGCCCGTGCTGCAGACAGTGCTCCAGCCAGTCGGCAAGAAACTTATTCAGCTGAATTTTTTCATCGGGCAGGCGCATCTGTGGGTTGGGGTATTGATACCGCCCCTCAAATTTATGTTGGTTCTGGTAACTCAGCACCTCGGCCATGCTGGCGTCGTGGTACAGCCGCACATTCATGGAAGGAGGAGTGACCCACTCCGGGCTCAGGCCCTCCTGCTGCACCGTCAGCATCGTGGTGTATGGCTGCACCTCGTCGATCCTGATCCGCACCCGGGCGCTCTGATCACCCATCCCTGTGATCGCAAACGTGCGCTCACCGCCCTCGTCGGTCTCAGGCAGTAAGCGCAGGAATCGCAGGTAATTCGACTCGGCAACGGAAGCCATTTCCTGCAGGTCAGGGACGTAGCGTTTACGGCGCAAGCGTTCTCTCCAGAGTAAATATCAAAGACACAACACCTTAGCAGGACGCATGAAGATTTTCCTGATCAGCGCCATTATCGGCACTGTCAGACATGACTGAAGACGCCCTTAGAAAAGCAAAGGGATCGCCCTGAATGCAGCGTTTAAGCAGTCACTGAGGCGTGATTAATCTTCAGCCATTGTAACGCCATAATGGTCGCCGCGTTGTTGATGGTGCCATCCACCACACCGCGATAGGCATCGTCAAACGGCACCACAAATGCACGGATGTCTTCATGTTCGTCATCAAGACCGTGCAGCCCGCCCATGCCTTCACTGTCGATCAGTCCACAGAAAATCGCGACCTTTTCGCTGGTACCGCCTGGAGACACCCAGTAATTGCACACAGGAATCAGACGGGTGGGCACCGTACCGGCCTCTTCTTCGGATTCTCGTAAGGCGACGTCCTCAGGTGTTTCTCCCTCTTCCACCATGCCCGCGACCAACTCAATCAACCAGGGAGAACGTTCATCCTCCAGGGCCCCGACGCGAAACTGCTCAAGCAGTACCACTGCATCTTTTTTGGGATCAAACAGCAGGACACAGACTGCCTGCCCGCGTTCGAAAAGCTCACGAGTGAACGGCCCCATCCACTCGCCGTTGAAGCGTTTGTGGCGAAGGGTGAGCTTTTCCATACGGAAGAACCCCTGATATGCGACTTCTTTTGCCTCCACAACGACATCGGCGACCGTCATAGGGGAAGGGAAAACTGACATGCTTGACCTATCTATATACCTGAACAAGAATATTCGAATAAACACCGGCAATACTGACTGTTCGCTCAGCAGCAACAAAGGTGAAACTGAAAGCCGGATAATTTCTGTTAGACTTGGTGCACCTCCGGAAATTCCAGGGGCACCTGAGAGCATTTTATACCTTCTCCTGGGAAAGGCACCTTTATGAAAAAACTGCTTACTCTGACATCTGCAATCCTGCTGCCATCGGCCGTTATTGCTGCAGATCTCAGCACCATATACGACATGGCCGCCAGCAACGACCCACAAATTGCTGCTGCCCGCGCCAGTCGCGAAGCAGATGCATATAACGTCATGATCGCCCGCGGCGCCCTGCTGCCGCAGGCAGAAGCCAGCTACACGCACACCAATGTCGAAATCGAAATCGACGGTGTAAACGGTCTGGTCACTGATTACGAACTCGGCGCATTCTCGGTTACCGCCGGAATGTCACTGTTCAACCTGAACAGCTGGTACACCTATAAGGCAGCTCGCGCGGGTAATGACAACGGCATTTACGAGCTGCAAATGGCCGAACAGCAACTGCTGCTTCGCACGGCGGAAGCCTACTTCAACGTCCTGCGCGCCGAAGACAACCTGTCGACTGCCGATGCAGAACTGAAAGCCGTGCAACGCTCACTGGAGCAAACTAAGCAGCGCTATGACGTCGGCCTGACTGCAATTACCGATGTTCATTCGGCGCAAGCCGCTTACGACCTGAGTTATGCCAACCTTCTGGGCCAGCAGGCAAACCGCCAGATTCAGTACGAAACGCTTGAGCAGCTGACAGGCCAGACCATCAGTGATGTCGCTGCGTTGAAAGGCTCAGTGGATATGAATCGTCCAGAGCCTGCCGATCCGAACGCATGGGTTAATTCCGGCATGGATAAATTCCCGGGCCTGCGCATGGTGGATTCACAACTTGAAGCCGCTCGCCTGCAGCGTAACGCCGCACGTGCAGCTCATCTACCTACCGTAGAAGTCTTTGCTAACTATGAAGACGGCGATCAGGCGACCACCATCACCGAAGATCCTGCCGGCATCACCCGAACCGCTTACGGCATCACGGTATCAGTACCTCTGCTGGCCGGTGGTTCTCTGTATGCTCAGACCAAACAGGCTGCTCTGAATTACGCCGCCGCTGACTATCTGCTTGAGAACGAACGACGCACAGTTCGCCAGAATATCCGTACTCTGTACCTGCAGGTCCAGAATGATGTTCTGAACATCAAGGCACGCCAGCAGTCGATCCGCTCTGCACGCAGTGCACTGGATGCGACCCAGACAGGCTACAAAGTCGGTACCCGTAACATTGTTGAAGTGCTCGACGCACAGCAGCAGCTGTACGGAGCAGAGCGTGACTACGCAAACGCGCGTTATGACTACATCATCAACCTGCTGACCCTGAAGTACTACGCAGGCACGCTGAACGAAGGTGACATCAATATGCTGAACGGCTGGCTGCAAGGCTGAACAGCTTTCAGCAAGACACCAATCAGCAAGAAAAAAGGGGCTTTGGCCCCTTTTTTTGTGCCCGTTTACTTTCCCCAATAAAGACGGGGCTTCTGCCCCCTGTTATCCCGCGCCGCCACTGCTATAATCGCCAGTCTTTGAATTCGCGCAAACCACAGGAATGTCCACCGTGAGCGATAGCCGCCATAACATCAAAACCTTCCAGGGCCTCATCGCTGCCCTGCAGGAATACTGGTCCGAACAGGGCTGTGTGATCAACCAACCGCTCGATATGGAAGTCGGTGCCGGTACCTTCCACACCGCTACCTTTCTTCGTGCCATTGGCCCTGAGAACTGGGCATCTGCCTACGTTCAGCCAAGCCGTCGCCCGACCGATGGCCGTTATGGTGAGAACCCGAACCGTCTGCAGCACTACTACCAGTTCCAGGTGGTTCTGAAGCCTAATCCGGTAAACATTCAGGAACTCTACCTCGATTCGCTGCGTGCGATGGGGGTTGATCCTCTGGTACACGATATCCGTTTTGTAGAAGACAACTGGGAATCTCCAACGCTGGGCGCCTGGGGGCTGGGTTGGGAAGTCTGGCTGAACGGCATGGAAGTCACTCAGTTCACTTACTTCCAGCAAGTGGGCGGCCTCGAATGCTTCCCGGTGACTGGCGAAATCACCTACGGTCTTGAGCGCATCGCCATGTACCTGCAGGAAGTAGATTCTGTTTACGATCTGGTCTGGACTTACGGCCCGGACGGTAAAGCCGTGACTTACGGCGATGTATTCCACCAGAACGAAGTCGAACAGTCGGCATACAACTTTGAACACGCGGACGTAGACTTCCTGTTCACCGCGTTTGATCAGTACGAAAAAGACTGTGCTCGCCTGATTGATGCTGGCCTGCCTCTGCCAGCCTACGAGCAGGTTCTGAAGGCATCACATACCTTTAATCTCCTCGATGCCCGTGGTGCCATTTCGGTGACGGAGCGTCAGGGCTATATCCTCCGCGTCCGCACACTGGCGCGCTCAGTTGCACAGGCGTACTTCAACAGCCGTGCAGAGCTGGGCTTCCCACTGGCTGAAGAAGCCAACCGTGCTGATGTGCTCGCCAAGTATCAGGCCGAGAAAGCTGACCGCGAAGAAAAAGCTGCCGCTCAGGAGGAGAAGTAAGATGAGCCAGTCGAATAAAGATTTTCTGGTAGAGCTCGGTACCGAAGAGCTGCCACCAACGGCATTAAAGTCGCTGTCTGACGCCTTCACTGCTGGCGTTGAAGCCGGCCTGAAAGAAGCGGGCCTGAGCCACGGAAACGTCATCAGCTACGCTGCGCCGCGTCGCCTCGCCATCACGATTGAAGCACTGCAGTGCGAGCAGGCCGACAAAGAAGAAACTCTCTACGGCCCTCCGGCGAACATTGCCTTTGATGCCGACGGCAACCCAACCAAAGCGGCAGTAGGCTTTGCGTCGCGGGCAGGCGCTGATGCATCTGAACTTCAGACAGCACCTGAATCGCATGGCAAAAACGCCGGTAAGCTGATGCTGCAGCGCACGATCAAAGGTCAGCAGACTACCGAGCTTCTTGCAGGCATCATTCAGAACAGCCTCGATAAGCTGCCAATTCCTAAGCGCATGCGCTGGGGTGCATCACGCGTCGAATTCGTACGTCCGGTTCAGTGGCTGGTTATGCTGCTCGGCGATGACGTGGTCGATGGCGAAGTGCTGGGCCTGAAAGCCGGTAACACCAGCCGTGGCCACCGTTTCCATGCACCGGGCGAGATCGTGATTGCCAATCCAATGGCGTATCAGGAGACCCTGCGTGGCGCCTACGTGATGGCCAGCTTTGCAGAGCGTTCAGCCCTGATCAAAGAACAGGTCACTGCCGAAGGCTTGAAGCTGGGTGGCGAAGCCATCATCGACGACGACCTGCTCGACGAAGTTACCGCACTTAACGAGTGGCCTGTCGCGCTGGCTGGCTCATTCGACGAAGACTTCTTGCGCGTTCCCCCGGAAGCACTGGTGTCCTCTATGAAAGAGCACCAGAAATACTTCCACGTGATGAAAGGCGACAAACTGCTGCCTAACTTCATCACGGTATCGAACATCGAATCGAAAGATCCGGCGCAGGTGATTTCAGGTAACGAGAAAGTGATCCGTCCACGTCTGGCGGATGCCGCCTTCTTCTGGGATACCGACCGTAAACAGAAACTGGAAAGCCGTTTCGCCAAGCTCGAAAACGTCGTCTGGGTGAACAAACTCGGTTCCGTTGCTGATAAAGCCCGCCGTATTGGCGCACTGGCTTCCCGCATCGCTGACGAAACCGGTGGCGACAAAGCACTGGTTGAGCGTGCAGCGCAGCTGTGTAAGAACGACCTCGTGTCTAACATGGTGTTCGAATTCACCGACCTGCAGGGTCTGGCCGGTAAATACTACGCCGAGCACGATGGCGAGCACGCCGATGTTGCAGCCGCCATGGTTGAACAGTACATGCCTGCGTTTGCTGGCGATGAACTGCCTGCAACACAGACCGGTACTCTGATTGCACTGGCCGACCGTCTCGACAGCCTTGTCGGCCTGTTTGGCTTAGGTCAGATCCCAACGGGCTCTAAAGACCCGTTCGCACTGCGTCGTGCGTCTCTGGGTGTGCTGCGCATTTTGGTTGAGAAAGAGATCAACATCGACCTCGGTACTCTTATCGACTGGGCTATCGAAGGAAATTGGCAGACGGCTCCAAAAGCCGACACCAAAGCCACCCTGATCGAATACATGCTGGACCGCTTCAGCGCCTGGTACGCGGATGAACACATCCCGACTGGCGTATTCCAGGCCGTGCGCGCTCTGGGCGTAACGAATGCACTGGATGTGAACCGTCGTGTGAAAGCCGTATTCGAATTCAGCAAGCTCGATGCTGCCGAATCGCTGGCTGCTGCGAACAAGCGTGTATCCAACATCCTCGCCAAGAACGGCGGCGATGCCGTCACTGCAGACGTAAACAACGCTCTGCTGGCACAGGCTGAAGAAAAAGCACTGGCTGAACAGGTTGCTGCTAAACAGGCTGCCGTTGCTCCGCTGATGGCCGCTGGCGACTACAGCGCCGCACTGACCGAGCTGGCTGGCCTGCGAGAATCTGTTGATGCCTTCTTCGACAATGTCATGGTTATGGCCGATGACGAAGCCGTGAAAAACAATCGCCTGGCACTGCTCAAACAGCTTCAAGGGCTGTTTATCGGTATTGCGGATATATCGGTGCTGTAAGCCTGATATCTTGACCCCCAAAAGCCCGCCAAGCATGTCTGCTTGGCGGGCTTTTTTGTTTAAAGCGTACTTAAATTATTCCGCTTTATGGCCGACACCAGCGGGGTAGCCACGTCGGATTTCTTTCATATGAATGCGCCCTTCAATTGGGTCATCGCTGTGATCCTGCCATTGCATCCACTGCGTCAGCGAAATAGAAAGCTGCAATGAATAATCCAGTGAAATCCAGCTGCTGCGTCCACTATCGTAAGCCGGTACGCCATCGCCCATCACGTTAACTGGGCCAGAGCCTGTTTCAACCGTCATATTAAATGGCTCAGCTGCTGGCGTATTGGCGAAGTAGATACTGTCTATTTCAGCAAAGCCGATACCGTTATTCACTGTTGCATCAGCACCACTGCGATCTTTACCAATAGCCGGGTTAGCCGCATTTGGCGTGACACATTCTTTGGTCAGAGATGAGAACTGCGAAAGGAGTGGCGGCGTCACCAGATTTTTATCTGGCACAGAAGCCGTGCCATGACAGGACATACATGAGCTGTTGGCATTATCCGCAGGGCCATTTAAGCGATAATTACAGCCCAGATGACCCATCTGCTTCATGACGTTATTACCACCGTATTTATTCAGCTCATCAACGGTATCCCAAAAAATAACTTCCTCTTTAAAGCCATTTTTCTTCACGTCGACCGGGTGGTTATACGCAAGCTGGCCTTCTGGTGGTGTGTCGTTACCCCACATAACACCCAGCAGAGCAATACGCTGCCACGGATCGTCTACATCGGCCTTGCGTTGACCGTCAGCAACGAAGGTACCAAACACCCATTCAGTACCTTTGGCACGACTGTCTTTTACAGCAAAATCGAATTGCAGCAAGGTCACGTCACCCCACTCGGTGGTACTGCGAGGACACTGCTCGCTCTCTTCAATCAACGTACATTCTTTACCGTTAGCAGGTGTGCAACTACAGAACGTTGGATCTGAGATATTCGCATTCCAGCTCGGAAGATTCTCCATCACTGGCAACACATCAGGGCTGAGCGTATTGAAAAGCGGCTTACCGATCACCGCGCCTTCGTCAAAGCTGACGTCGTCCTGCGGAATTTTCGCGGTGCCGTCGGCCTGCCAGACAGTGCCGAGAGTGTAAGCTGCCGTGGCATTGAAGAAGCCCACCGCCCACATGGTGCTTTGCTTATCGCCTTCGGGGGTTGAGAACGTCACCGGCGCCTCGCGTGTCAAGCCGTGTGTGAACTCGCGTCCGCTCATGGCATCGTACGTCTGGAATGGAATGTTGTACCAGGGACGAACCTTGTTGTTACATACGTCCCAGTCTTCAATACCAGTCTGGTTAACATTGCCTTCCTGGATATACTCCATCACCAGCCAGCCATATTCGTATGCCAGCTTCGCTTTTTCTTCCTGAGACGTGCCCTCTTCGAATAACGCATCGAATTTACTGTCACGCCATTGCTGGCTTGCCGCGTCGTCCACCGGAGAGCGCGGGAAATCATCCGACAGCTGATACACAGGCCCTGTCCAATCAGCCGGTGGAACGTTGCTGGTTTTCTGGCCAACCCACTGATCCGGGAATGCTGGGTCCTGCCAGTAACTTGGGTAAGTGCCCGTACAGGTTCCATTCCTGGTTGAATCGGTAATTGAATCAGTGGTTGCCACGCCTTCTTTCGGGGATTCTCCGCAAGCTGCCAGCATCAATGCTGAGCCACATACGGTCGCTGCCATAAGCCGTTTTATCATTGTTATATCCATATCCATCGTCCTTAATTGTGATGGGAATTGTTGGGGAGCTTGAGATTAGCAGAAGGGCGCTGAGGTAATACCGGGATTCGCAGCAAGTCGGATGTCGGAATATGACAGTGGCGACACTAAAGCGCCCGCTGCCCAATAGTGGCTATTTGGGTCTAAGCATGTGGCGAGTTCGTGTAAAGACCCTGCAAGGCAGGTATAAATTCTCGCGTCCGGGAGCGAGATAGGTCACCATTGGTTAACTAATAAGAATAAGCTGGAGCTTTGTCCTTGAGCCGTAAGATTAACTGGTCAGCAGCGCTGATTTTTATCAGTTCACCCGTGTTTGCGGTGAGCCCTTATTTCCCCGAGACACCGACCATCGACAGCCCCGCAGACGGTGCCATAGATGTTCCACTCAATCCCGAGTTAAGCGGCAGCCCAATGTTAGAAAAAGGTGGTAGCAGCGCTAATCTCGTGTTCGACAGTGCGGAGTGGCGGCTTACCGACGCGAATGAACGCTTTGTAATCACTGGTGGCACACGCGGGGACGAGACCACCAATCTCGACAGCATTCCAGAATCGACTTATATCTACGACATTCCGAACGGCTTCAACTTTAATGGTGTGTACACAACCCGACTCGAAGTTACCAATACTGGCGTCGTTCAGCTTTTCTCGGCTGACGACTCTGTCGCCGCAACCGTCGAGATGATTCCCGGGGCGCTCAGCGATCTGCGCCCAAGTGACGATAAAGCCCCAATTCTCATTGTTGCTCCGGAAGCTGCAAATGACCTGACAGTGGCGCTCGCGGTTCAATGGACCTACCTCTCCGACGCGGTTGCAGGCGATATCGTCTTACAGGCGGCCTTTACATCTGAAAATGGTGTCGGTCTATTCACTATACCTTCCGACCTGAGCGAGCCATTATTCAACAGTACGGACAGCACCATCTCCATCGACTGGAATGGCCCTGCTTATGTTGCAGGGGATTCACTGGCCGGCTGGAAAACTACTCTTACCGGAGGTGATTCACCTGCAAGTAATTTCGGCCTTATCTTTAACCCCGATAACGAAGGAAATATCAGCCCAACAGGTAGCGGCCAGAATGGCTCTTTGGGCTTGTATGAGTGGCCAGAGTACATCAGTGCGACAGGTTCAGACGTTACTTTGCCAGATCCTGGCCTGACGCTGGAACCCGCCACCGATTATGCTGTTCAGGTTCGATACACTGCGCTCGAAGGCGCCAGTGAGCGTAAATCTGACTGGTCAGAACCCAACTATTTCACAACAGGTCTTGATACCAGCTATTCCTTTCCGGCACCGGCAACCGCAGATATCCAGGCCAGTGTAGCAAAAACGTTCGAATTTGAAGTCTCGAACAATGGTAGCGATGACGGGCAGGCACTTGTAGAAATTCGCCTGCCTTTCAATGCCTTTGAGGTGCTTGAAGGACGTTTCTCGGAACACTACAACGCAACGTCCGATGCAGCGATAAAGAACTGTGACGACACCACGGACTTTGACGCAGGCAACACCTACCTGCATTGTGAGATCACGCTCGAAGCCGGAGCAACTGCAACGGTCGCCTTTCTCGCTACCTTCTACGATGAGGGAGCCAATGCCTTCGAGTATCGTGTGTGTGAAACCCTTCTGGATCGTTGTGACGATGCCAGCTACGAAACCGCTTCTTTCAGCGTTGCTGCTGCACCCGAGACTTCCGCCCCAGAAGAAGAGCCCGAAGAAACCGATGAAGACTCTGGCTCGTCATCAGGCGGTGGTTCAATGTTCTGGCTGACGATTCTCGGGGTTACCTTATTCCGTCGGCAAAAACCAACCAGCCGTATTCTCTGATTCCCCAGATCGTTATACTCCGGGCTTTTGTTTTACCTATAGCCCGGAGACCCCTCTATGAAACTCATCATTCTCGACCGCGATGGCGTTCTGAATCAGGATTCCGATGCGTACGTTAAGTCCGTTGATGAGTGGCTGCCGATTCCAGGCAGCGCAGAAGCCGTAGGTAAACTCTGCAAGGCCGGCTTCACCGTTGTTGTTGCAACGAACCAGAGTGGTCTGGCACGCGGCTATTTTTCTCAGGCTGATCTTGATGCCATGCACGACAAGATGACGGGGCTCGCCGCTGCTGAAGGCGGTGAGTTTGCTCATATCGCGTTCTGTCCGCACGGCCCGGACGACGGCTGTGACTGCCGCAAGCCACTGCCCGGTTTGATTCATCAGATCGAAGATGCGCTGAAGGTGTCAGCAGAAGGTGCCTGGATGGTCGGTGACTCGATACGCGACCTGGAGGCTGGAGTTGCAGCAGGATGCAAAACTGCGCTTGTAAGAACCGGCAAAGGCGAGAAAAGTGAGCACAAACTCACTTCTCACCCGACACTGGCTCAGGCCCCCGTGTTTGAGGACCTGGCCGCATTTGTTGATTGGCTTATCGCCGAGCAACCTTAATTGTTCACCGGCTCCCACGGTAAGGTGCCGGGCGCAGCCTCGATAAAGTTGAGGTACTGCTCAAGGTGATCCACCAGGTCCCTGATGACTTCCTCTTTGCTGCAACCAAACAAATCGTAACCCAGCGAACCATGACTCAGGTGAACATCGGCACGCCAGAAGGTCGCCGACTTTGCACCCGCTGGCCGATAATCCGGTGCGTCATGCTCGGTGGCTTTGACCTGATAAAAGAACTCATCAACGCCCTCTCTCACCAGAGACATGGAGACTTCCCCCGTCGCACCACTGACACGCACATCCCAACCGTGAGAACGTAATTCTTCACTGACTTCTTCCAGCGCGGGCGTAACAACGCCCTCAATGTATTTCTCGACTTTGTTAGCACCGGGGAATTTCATCATGCCATTCAGGCGCTTGCGCCAGTCGCCACCATCGCTGTGCGGGCGGACAGGAGTGATCGCACTAATAGAGGTGTCACGGTGACCCTCAATCACCAATGCCCGCCAGAGCCCGGCAACGGCCAGCAGCATGATGATCCCGAATGGTAATGCACTCACGATAGTCATGGTCTGCAATGCACTTAAGCCGCCAGCCAACAGCAAGGCCGCCGCTATGCCCCCTTCAAGGAAAGCCCAGAACACTCGTTGCCAAACTGGCGTCTCTAGTAAGCCGCCCGACGCCAGTGAGTCGACCACCAGAGAGCCCGAGTCGGATGAGGTAACAAAGAAGGTAATGATGAGGAAGACGGTGATAATCGAAAGGAAAAACGACATCGGCAGACGATCATAAAACTCAAACAGTGCCACCGCATGATTGGACTGAACTTCGCCGATCAACGCCTCTTTGCCCTGCTCCATAATCAGGTGCAGTGCCGTATCGCCAAAAATGGCGAACCACAGAAATGTAAACAGAGTCGGAACCGCCAGGACACCAAACACAAACTGACGGATCGTACGTCCACGGCTGATCTTAGCGATAAAGAGACCAACAAAAGGCGCCCAGGCAATCGTCCAGGCGAAGATAAACAGTGTCCAGTTACCAATCCAGTCACTGTGTGTGTAGGCCTGCATATTAAAGGTGCGCTCGACAACGCCACCCAGATAAGCACCTGTATTCTGCAACAGGGTATTAAGAATATGAACGCTCGGGCCTACGGCGAAAACAACGGCCATAAGAAAAACTGCCAGCCCCATGTTCAGCATCGACAGGTTCTTAATGCCCTTGTCCATACCCGCAACCACTGAAGCCGTCGCAGCCAGAGTAATCACAGTAATGGCGATCACCTGAACGGTCGTGCTCACCGGTATCGCTGGCCAGAGATAATTGATGCCTGCATTTATCTGAGATACCGACAGCCCCAGCGTCGTTGCCAGGCCAAACATAGTCCCCAATACCGCGAACGTATCGACGATATGCCCAGCCCAACCATGAATGCGATCACCAATGAGAGGGTACAACGCAGAGCGCACAGACAAGGGAAGACCGTGCCTGTAGGCAAAGTAAGCCAACACTAACCCCATCAGACCGTAGATCCCCCAGATGTGGAGACCCCAGTGGAAATAGGCAATCTGCATGGCTTCTTTTGCCGCGGGCACAGTCTCTGCGGCACCGGCCGGAGGCGTCGAATAATGAAGTACGGGCTCAGCCACACCAAAGAACAGCAGTGCGATACCGTAGCCTGCTGAGAACAACATTGCGAACCAGGCCGGAAACGAATACTCGGGTTCCGCATGATCAGAACCCAATCGGATGTTGCCCCAACTGCTGAAGCCAACCACAAGAATAAAAATCAGAAAGATCGCCACCGCTAACATGTAGAACCAGCCAAACGTCTGGGTAATCCAGCCCAGCATACTGCTGAACAGATTGCCCGCTGCTTCAGGATTACTGACCGTGCCTATAATCAACAGAGCCGCGACAATAATGGTGGGGACAGCAACAGGCATAAGTAACGTTGCCTGAAGGCCTTTTCGTTCGAGATTCATTCAACACTCCGGTTTGTATGGTCCAGCGCACCCCGTCTCAGCGCGGCGTGCCTGTATTACCCTGACAAAGCCAGAGCCAGATAGCAAATCGCTACTTTTCAGAAGGCGGCTTTCGCCGTACTCTGAATACAGTGCTAGTCACACTCCGAAGGAGTAAACGATTGCCTGAGACCACCGCTCGCTCTACATCACTCGCCGCCTGCCGCACCATCATTTTTATGGTCTGGATGACCTTCCTCACCCTGATCTGGATCCTTCCCGCTCTGATTATTTCGCCATTGATGGATCTACCCGCCCGACATCGTTTTATAGGTCGACCTTTCTGCATCGCATGCGTCTGGTCAGCACGTCTGATTCTCGGCCTGCGTTGGAAAGTCATCTACGAAGGCGAGCTCCCCTCCCGGCCGTCCATAATTGTCGCGAAGCACCAAAGTAGTTGGGAAACCTTTATGCTGCCCGCACTGCTGCCGCCACAGGTTCAGGTCATCAAAAAAGAGCTGACACGTATTCCGATCTTTGGCTGGTACCTCGCCATGATGGGGCCTATTACGATCGACCGGACGCAACGCACGACAGCGCTCAAAGGTCTCGTTAAGCAAGGAACCAAACGCCTGAACAATGGCTTTCATGTACTGATATTTCCCGAAGGAAGCCGTGTCCCTGCAGGCGCGCGCAAAGCGTTTTCTAAGGGGGGCAGTATGCTCGCCAGCCGCGTCAAGGCACCCGTGATTCCGGTTGCCCATAACGCCGGAGACTTCTGGCCGAACCACCACTGGATACGCTACCCGGGCACAATTACCGTCGTTATCGGCGCTCCGCTAGATAGTAAAGACTTACCAACTAAGTTTCTCCATCAGCAATGTGAGGAGTGGATCAATAATCGCGTCGACGAGATTTCTGCAACGCCTTTTCAGGGTACTGTGATTACTGAACTCACCAGCGGAAAACGATTCTGATAACTGCAACACTCTGCATGATATGATCATTGCCGCTATTACCGGGGGATTCACAGGGGGGACACTATGGTGATTGAAGTGGGTGGTATTTTTGGCATTCTGATTCTGGTTGGCGATATCTACGCCATCCTTAACACCGTGCAGGCACGCACCACATTGGGCGTAAAAGCGGCCTGGATTGCAGCAATCCTGCTACTGCCTGTCGCAGGCCTGATTGCCTGGTATTTCTTTGGTCCTCGTGAACCCAAGGTCAGCTAACCAACCCAGGGTTCTGTTAAGGTTTTTACACAGACAGCGGCTTAATTATCGCCGCTGTCTGAGCTGGAGCTGGCACTTGGTGTGCCCGAGCCACCTTCATCCTTAAGTGCGCGCTCTTTACCCGCAGCTTCTTCAGCACGTTTTTCCACTTCCTCGACCAGGCGAACATTGGCGTTTGGTGCCTTGCCCTGCTTGTCTTCACCAAAGTAGATAGTCTGGTGTGGGAATGGAATCTCGATATTCCGTTCATCAAAGGCGATCTTCATGCGGCGGTTAAACTCCCGACCAACGTTCCATTGCTGGATCGGTTTAGTCTTGATCCGTGCCTTAATCATCACGGCACTATCGGCAAACTGGTCGACACCCAGCACCTCAAGGGGCTCAAGAATCAGATCTTCGAAATCTTTATCTGCACGCAGGTCTTCATCAACCTCACGCATGATCGCAACGACTTCGTCTGTGTTCTCACGATACGCTACGCCCACATCCATCAAGTAATAGCTGAAATCTTTAGTCAGGTTGGAGATGATCGATACTTCACCGAATGGAATCGTGTGCACGGTACCATCCAGGTCACGCATCTGAATTTTGCGCAGCGTGATCTTCTCTACCAGACCAAAATGATCATTGATCTTGATGACGTCACCAATTTGCAGCAGATCCTCGAACACCACTGTCAGCCCGGTCAGGAAATCCTTCACCAGAGTCTGAGCACCAAACCCCACTGCAATACCCAGCACACCCGCACCGGCCAATAGCGGCATAATGTTGATGCCCACCTCAGAGAGAATTACCATCACCGACAGCAACGACAGGGTGATTAGCAGAATATTACGAATGATTGGAGTAATCGTCTGGAAGCGCGAGCTGTTCAGTCGCTCGTGACGGAACATTAACGTCTCCAATAAGGCATTGGTGCCCTCCCAGATAGAAGCAAACACCAGAGCAGCGAGAGAGATCGACAGCACGGTCCCGAGCAGACTACCCAGCCCTGACATGCTCTCTTCACCAAAATACACAGCCGCAACATCCAGTGCTGCGTATCCCACAAGAATAAGACCTACCGCGTAACCGATGGCACGCTGAATGGTAAACAATGAACTGAAACGCTCCTTATCCCAGTGCAAACGCTTACGTACCCGCTTCATGCGTTTATCGAGAAACCGGCTCAGATAACCATTCAGAAAAATACCCACTAGAACCAACAAGGTAGTCACGCCGAACGCCAGTACGTCGCCAACAATATTCTCAGGAAGCCCGTAGCTATCAGTCAGTGCTGTGAATTCACTCAGTACGCCTGAGCCGGTGCTATCCAGACCAAAAACTGACGCCAGCTCGGGTTCTGGCTCTGGTTCTGCCTCTAACATCAGTTCCAGCTTCTGAATCAGATCCTGCCGCTCTGTTTCACTCTCCAGCGTGCCAATCAGGTTCTTAACGGCCTCCCGGTCAACTGCCTGACCATCGCTCGTGCCCCCGGATGATGCAGGAGAAGCAGGCGCACCCCAAACTAACAAAGACGAGAGTAGTAACAGGCAGGCAGCCAGTAAACGCATAGTGTTCTCCAACAAAATTATGAAGTTATCGACCAGCAAATCTGCGCTGGGTTCATCCTGAGTGGCCATAATGCCGCCTATATCAGGCGATTAAGTCATTGTGACAATACTGCCATCTTGGCTATAACTGGTACGAGACTTTAACTATCTGCGCAGGAGAAGGCCATGAGTACCACCGCCGATATCAGCATGTCCCAGACAGAATCGACCAATGGCATTGAAGTCCGCCGCATGGACTTCAGCTTTGATCAGGTCGACACCATGGACTGGTACCGTGGCAATCCGATCCTTACTGCCTTCATAGCGGTACTCTCAGGTACCTTCCCGCCGGGCGAGCAGATGTTTATAGAGTCTGTGCGCAACTACAAAGACCGTGTGACTGATCCGCAGCTTTTAGAAAACGTCAAAGACTTCACCCGCCAGGAAGCCCACCATACGAATCAGCACAAGCTCGCGAATGAGAAGCTTGAGTCACTCGGGTGGAAAGCGCAGAAGATCGAAAAGCGTGTCGAAAAGGCCATCGCATTACTCAACGCCAAGCGCTCGAAGCGGGAACGTCTGGCGGCGACAGTCTGCCTTGAACACATCACCGCGATTGTGGCTGAGTATGTACTTACTCACCCCAAACAGCTTGAGGGGATGCACCCTTCCATTAAATATATGATGATCTGGCACGCCATCGAAGAGATCGAGCACAAGTCCGTCGCTTTCGATGTGTACATGGCCACCGGCGGTCAGCGTAAAACACTGCTGCGTATCATGCGCGCCATTGCGGTACTGTTTCCCACCCTCACCATTGGCCGCACCATCTACCTTCTGTGGGCCGCTCGACGGATGCCCAGCTGGGTTCAGATCAAGGAAGCCTGGGGCATGCTCTTTGGTGAAGACGGCATGTTCACCTGCATCAAAGCGCCATTCAAAGACTTCTATCGGGAAGACTTCCACCCTGACGACCACGACAATCGTGCATTGGTCGAAAAGTGGAAAGCCGAAATTGAAGCGTACCGGGCTGGCTAAACACGGGTTAACAGTCACTCCAGCCAGACGACAGCCGAGCTTATTCCATAAAGAACTTCGCCCGCTGCAGGTAGGCCTGCCGATCAGACAGACCGTTATAGCCGCCGTTGACCCTGCGGGTAATACCCAACAGGTCATCATGATCGGCTTTTTCCTGCAGGTGCCGGGTTTCCCAGAACCAGAGACTCACCTTTAACGCATGCTCAGGGGTGGACAGTAATTCCGGCCAATCCGGCTGCGACGTATCTATGCCGGCGTACTCTGCGTACTGCTCGTAGTTATAACGTCCTGTCAGCTGAATTAACCCACGGCCCTTAAAGCGAACACCGTCACCCGGCTGAGTATTGCCCAGATCAGAGCGCCCTTCGTAAGCCTGACCAGAAGCCAGCTCTTCTGTGTAAAAGAGCGACAGACTCTCGTGTCCGATCTGAGCGAGAAAGTGCGCCAGACGGCGAGCACCAGAAACACTCTCTGTCTGTTCAGAGGCACTCTGCATCAGTGGAAAATAGGTTTCGATCTTTGATAAAGGTGCGGTCGGCATAACTGCTGCCAGGCAATCACTGGAAAACGCCTTCGGCTGCAGGCCTTTCAAAGTACGTAACGTGCGACCGTTAGGGTCGACCCGTCCATCAGGGCGGTTAAGACCCACTGCCCCACGCTGAAAAGCATCGATCACACTGATGGTTGCCGGGCCAATCAGGCCGTCAACTACTAAAGGATTCTCCGGGCTGAGAGCCTGATTCAACGCCGCCTGCACGATACGTACATCAGACTTCATATTTACGCCGCCAGCGCCAACACTGCACTGAATGCACATACGACAACTCCTTTGCTTTAAAAACCCGTTCAGCGGCCATACAGGCCCGCCTGCTTGCCTTCATCATTACTGAGGACGGCGATTTTCTCAATGGCTGAGGCATGTCCTCACGCGCCACTGCGGACGTTGTGGGTTCATCTTATTTCCTGAATATACCTCGGAGCATGACAATGAGCCGAATAGGCTCTATTATTCGGCTCATACTATGAGCCGAATAAAGTATATAATCAGCTCATCGGCAAGTATTGATACAACAGTGAGCAGGCAATGAATCAACGCTGGATATGGCAGAACAGCCAATGGACCGAATTCTACTGGGACAACGATGTTCTTCAGCCGCTGCTGCGCGAGTGCCACAAACGCATTGGTCTGCTACAAGGCAAACAAAGTGTCAGCAGTAACTCCGAAGACCAGGCACTGGACACACTGCTGCAGAACCTTCTGGCATCATCTGCCATCGAGGGCGAAGAGCTGAATGCAAGCTCCGTGCGTTCCTCGCTGGCACGACATCTTGGTATCAGCGAAGCGGAGCCCTACCCCGTCAGTGATCGCTCGGAAGGGTTGGCTGAACTATTAATAGATGCGCTCACGAATCTGGATTCACCCCTCACGCAGGAACGTCTGTGTTACTGGCAGAAACTTCTCTTCCCTGAGTCCGTGTTATCAATCACTCAGAAAATCAGAGTCGGACAGCTAAGAGGCCCGGAACCTATGCAAGTTGTCAGCGGCCGCCTTGATCGCCAGAAAGTGCATTTCGAAGCGCCGCCCAGAGATGGCCTTGAGTCACAACTCCAACACTTTTGTGACTGGTTTAACCAAGGCGCTGATTGTCAGGACACTGACCCGCTTCTGCGAGCTGCCACTGCACACCTCTGGTTTGTCACCCTGCACCCATTCGACGACGGCAACGGCCGCCTGACCCGCGCTATTACCGATATGGCCTTGGCTCAGTCAGATTCACAGAGCGTTCGCTTGTTCGCGATGTCGGTAGCAATACTTGATATGCGCTCAGAATATTACAACGCTCTTGAGACGGCTCAATGGCACCGCGACGACGAACGGGGATCAGACATCACCGAATGGTGTCAGTGGTTCCTCAAAACCTTACTGACCTCAGTCAACAACGCCATAAACCAGATTGACCGCACAATCGTCAAAGCCAGGTTCTGGCAGACTTTTCGTGATATGCCACTGTCTGCCGAACAACGTAGGGTGCTGAACCGCCTGTTAGATGGCGGGCCCAAAGGATTCGAACATGGTATCAGTGCGGCTCAGTACCAGAAAGTCGCCAAGGTAAGTAAAGCCACAGCGACCAGGCATCTTGCTGACCTGGTGGCAAAAGGGTGCATTCAGAGGTTACCTGGAGGCGGGAGGAGTACAAGGTACTCACTTCCTTCCAGCGAAATATCACTCTAGATCCGATGCAAGCTCAACCAAAGAACAGTAGTTAATCTTTTTGGTGCCTATCTGCGATTCAAAATAATCCATCGCCAAGTTCACACAAAAAGATTTACGTGCCCACGTATCTACTTCGTTCCGCCGATAGACATCAGCTGCTTGCTCAGCAATTGATGAATGCTTATTGAAGCTTTGGCGTTCATCAAAAAAGCTTACCAATTGAATGATAAATGCCAACACTGAAACTTCACATTTATACTCTAGAGTCCCATCAAACTCAGTTCCATTGTCGAATTCCTGACTACCCAAATGCTTAGGCGTAACAGAAAATTCTATTTTTTTGAGGGAGTCACCTGCTGCCACCTGCAAGTCCGAATAGGTACTTCTTACTACTTCTAGCCCGGGCTTATCATTCCATTTATGTTGATAAGACTTGTGAAATAGTTGTTGATAAGAATTTTCGTCATGCAACTTTATAGCCGACATTACTGCCAAACATAGCCAGAAATATTTATTTTTATTCTTTTCTTCTAAGAAAGATGCATATAACTGAGTTAACCACTGTTCTGTAGTTCTTAAATCAAACTGAAAGAATTCTGCTATGCTTCCCAGACTATCGGATATGTCATCCTCTGTTTGCATGCATATTGCACCATCTCCCGTTCTCATAAGAGCTGTATGAAAACCGGAAGCCACCGCATAGAAAGAACGACGCGAACGAATATAGTCAGATAACCTGGGTTTTTTTAACGTAAAGCCACGGTTAAAAAAGCGTTTAAGATACCTATTTGCATCGAAATCCTGACCATAAACCGCTTTTATAGAATGCTGCAACTGCTCTGTATTTGTAGCGATCACGAAAACGAGGCCAGGTATATCGAATAAATGCTTTACCATTTCTAACAGCTCAATGGCATAAGTCGGTCGGCACCTATCAAGTTCATCAATAAAAATAAACATCGGTAGTTGGGAGCGACCCGAGGCTGTTGCTTCCTTCAGCCAAGCTTTTATCACTTTCTTAAAATCTTCTAAATCTTTCGATTTCTTTGAATGATCAGATAGAGCAGCCGACATCAACTTTTCAGAGAAATCATCGAAATCTTCTAGTTTAAAACCATCAGTATCGAAACCACTGTAGGTACGAACCACACCTTTTATCAGCGCGGGAGTCGCCTGCTTCAAGAAACGCCCCGTAGTTCTCAAAGCAGTAGCCCTATTTTTTTCTACTTTAGTATTTGGATACTTCTCAAGCGTTTTAAGTATTTCGCCCACGACCGTTAAAAGTGGGTCATCCGAAAAGTCATTCCGCCATGCATCAATATAAGTTGCAGGATGCACATCACTGATACTCTGGCACCATCGTTTTAAGAAATATGTCTTACCAGCCCCCCACTCTGCGTTCAGATTAAAAACCTGGCTGCTACCTGAAAAGCTCTCCAAATAATTTGTCAGAAACTCCGCATACTTTGCTCGATCTAGTTGGTCAGCATCAAGCCTGGTATCTAAATAAGTCGTGTCTTTCGCCCAGTAAAAATTCATTTTTATTCCTGTGCCTCGACAATACACCAACAAATAGAAAAGCCCCGAAAAACAGCTTTGTCGTCTGTCAGCCGGGGCTTGTACCTAACGATCACCTCCCCTAGCGTTCCACGTGGAACACAAAGGGACAGAGCGAATCAGAAGTCCAGGTTCGCTACGTTCAGTGCGTTCGCTTCGATAAAGGCACGACGTGGCTCTACGTCATCGCCCATCAGTGTTGTGAACATCTTGTCAGCGCCAATGGCATCTTCGATGCTGACCTGAAGCATGCGACGAGTCTCTGGGTCCATAGTGGTTTCCCAGAGCTGCTCAGGGTTCATCTCACCCAGACCTTTATAGCGCTGGATGTTGAAGCCTTTCTGAGCCTCATGAAGTAGCCACTTCACGGCATCCCAGAAGTCGTTGATGACGTGAACGCGCTCACCACGCTGGATGTAGGCTCCCTCTTCCAGGGTCTCAGCCAGCTTCTCGCTCATGCTCGCCAGCTTGTTGTACCCATTGCCACCGAAGAAGTCGACATCGAGGATGTAGTCACGTGCCATACCGTGGGTGATCACTTTTACGTCGACGTTGTAGTTGTCGCGCTCTGGATCTTTGACCGTCGCAACTTCGAAGTGCGAACCACTGCGGCCTGCATCAGGAAGCTGTTCACGCAGCTTACCAACCCATTCATTCATGGCGGCTTCGCTAGTCATCATGTCGGTAGTGACACGAGGCAGAGTCAGCATCAGGTGCAGAATCTCTTTACGCACAACGTTTGACATACGATCGACCGTCTCTTGTGCAGAGCGATACTGATCAACGATCTGAGCAAACGCCTCGTCAGAGATTGCTGGGGCGCCCTCAGAAGGGTGCAGAGCGGCTTTCTCGAGTGCGATGTGGGTGAGGTAGCTCTCCATCGCTTCTTCGTCTTTGATGTACTGCTCCTGCTTACCACGCTTGATCTTGTACAGTGGCGGCTGAGCGATGTAGACGTGACCACGCTCAATGATTTCAGGCATCTGGCGGAAGAAGAAGGTCAACAGCAGCGTACGGATGTGCGCACCATCGACGTCAGCATCCGTCATGATAATAATGCGGTGATAGCGCAGCTTATCCGGATCAAACTCTTCACGACCAATACCACAGCCCAGTGCGGTAATCAGTGTGCCGACTTCGGCGGAAGACAGCATCTTGTCGAAGCGAGCTTTTTCTACGTTAAGGATCTTACCTTTGAGTGGCAGAATAGCCTGAGTCCGGCGGTCACGGCCCTGCTTAGCAGAACCACCCGCAGAGTCACCCTCCACCAGGTACACTTCGGAGAGTGCCGGGTCTTTTTCCTGACAGTCTGCCAGCTTACCCGGCAGACCTGCGATATCGAGCGCGCCCTTACGGCGGGTCATCTCACGTGCCTTACGCGCCGCTTCACGTGCACGGGCAGCATCAATCATTTTGCCAACAAGCTCTTTCGCCTGCTGTGGGTTTTCCAGCAGGAAGTCCTGGAACTGACGCCCCATTTCCTGCTCAACGGCAGGCTTAACTTCACTGGAAACCAACTTATCTTTGGTCTGTGAACTGAACTTAGGATCAGGCACCTTAACCGAAATAATCGCCGTAAGGCCCTCACGAGCGTCATCACCTGTGGTCGATACCTTGGCTTTCTTATCCAGGCCTTCCTGAGTGATGTAAGAGTTCAGAGAACGTGTCAGCGCGGCGCGGAAACCCGCGAGGTGCGTACCACCGTCACGCTGTGGAATATTGTTGGTATAGCAGTGAATGCTTTCCTGAAAACCGTCGTTCCACTGCATTGCTACTTCGACACCGATGCCATCGTCGCGCTGCTCAGTTAGAAAGTGGAAGACTTCGCTGACGGGTGTTTTGCCTTCGTTCAAGAAGCCAACAAAAGAGCCCAGACCACCTTCAAATTCAAAGATATCTTCTTTATCAGAACGCTCATCCTTCATATGGATGCGCACACCTGAGTTCAGGAACGACAGTTCACGCAGGCGCTTTGCCAGATAGTCGTAGCTGAATTCTGTCTTAGTGAAGGTCTCTTTCGACGGCAGGAAGGTAATCGCTGTACCCGTAGTGTCAGATACACCGACTTCTTTCAATGGGTAATCAGGCACACCATGCGTGTATTCCTGCTCAAACAGCTTACCGCTACGGCGGATTGTCAGTTTTAGCTTCTCAGACAGCGCGTTTACTACTGAGACACCCACACCGTGGAGACCACCAGAAACCTTATAGGAATTGTCATCGAACTTACCGCCCGCGTGGAGTACCGTCAGAATAACCTCTGCAGCCGATACGCCCTCTTCCGGGTGAAGCTCGGTAGGAATACCACGACCGTTATCGGAGACCGTGATTGAGTTGTCCTGATGGATAACAACCTCAACTGTGTCACAGTGACCAGCCAGCGCCTCGTCAATGGAGTTATCGACCACCTCGAACACCATGTGGTGAAGGCCGGTACCGTCGTCGGTATCGCCGATATACATCCCTGGACGCTTCCGTACCGCATCGAGGCCTTTAAGAACCTTAATACTGGACGAATCGTAACTCTGATCACTCATTCGGTGCATTCCTCTAATTTGCCATGTTCCACGTGGAACACTTTACTGGCGACTGGCTGCCAGACATCGGTTAGTTTTTCTTTGTCGATGCTGGTTATAAAGACCTGACATTTTAAATCTTCCAGCAGCTTGCATAAAGCAAAACGGTGCTTTTCGTCGAGCTCTGACGCAAGATCATCCACAAGATAGATAGTCCGGCGCCCACTCTCCTGCTGAAAGAGCGATCCCTGCGCAATCTTAAGCGCTGAGACCACTGTTTTCTGTTGCCCCCGAGACAAAATCTCAGAAGCAGGTTGTTTGTCGCACTTAATGCGAAGCTCGGCCCTATGGGGACCTGACTGGGTATATCCGAGCGTCATATCACGCTCCTGCTGACGGCTCAGAACGTCCGCCAGGCGAGAGTCTTTCTCCCACCCCGGATAGTAAGCCAGTGTGACAGATATTGAAGGATCTAGCTCGTTCAATATCCGCTTAAATTCTGGTTTAAAGCGCTTAAGGTACGCCTGGCGTTCATTATCGATGTGCTCAGCAGCCTCAATAAAGCCAGCGTTCCAGACATCCAGCCACTCTTCTTCCTTCTGCTTCAGTGCGGCGTTTCTCTGTTTGAGATGCTTTCTGAAGGTTTTCCACTGTTCCATGAAACTTTGTTCCACGTGGAACACACCCCAATCAATAAACGCCCTGCGCTCTTCCGGCGAACCCGAGAGTAGCTTAAACGTGTTCGGCTCAATGATCTGAACGGGCAACCAATGCGCTGCTTCAGCCTGGCTTGTAAGAACAGAACCGTTCAACTTAAGAAGATGGTCCCCTGCCTTCAAACGCAGAGATTCCATTTCGCATACACCCATATCCGGATCTTCAATGGAAAAACGCATTTCCATCCGATCATTATCGTGGGCAAGCACATGCTTTAGCTGATTAGTACGGAATGACTTACCGGAGGCCATCACAGCAATTCCTTCAAGAATGCTGGTTTTGCCGGAGCCGTTATCTCCGTAAATGAAATTGACGTGGGGATGAGGATCAAAGATCAGTGGCTGCAGATTACGCACACCACTGATCCTGAGATGCCTGACTGGCATAAATCAGAAACGCCTGAGACTACAGACGCATCGGCATAACAACGTACATAGCATCAGAGCTGTCTGGCTCTTCGATCAATGCGCTGCTGTTTGCATCCGACAGTGTGAACTTAACCTGTTCGGTTGAAATAACGCCAAGAACGTCCTGAAGGTAAGAAACGTTAAAGCCGATCTCAAGCGCATCGCCCTGATACTCAACCGCTGTCGTTTCTTCGGCTTCTTCCTGCTCTGGGTTATTCGCGAATACCTGAAGCGTATCGGTACCCAGTACCAGGCGAACACCACGGTACTTTTCGTTAGAAAGAATCGCAGTACGGTTAAATACCTGACGCAAATCTGTACGATCAGCCAGAACCACGTTATTACCGCCCTTAGGAATCACGCGGCTGTAATCCGGGAACTTCCCGTCGACCAATTTCGAGGTAAAGGTAAACTCTTCAGTCTGAGCACGCAGATGGTTGGCGCTCAGAGAGAGGCTCACGCTAGCTTCTGGATCAGTCAGCAGTTTCGCCATCTCCAGAACACCTTTACGCGGCAGAATGATCTGACGTGTTTCAGCAAGACCAGAGACTTCAGTAACACAGGTCGCTAGACGGTGACCGTCGGTAGCAACAGCGCGCAGACTGTCTGCGGTAACTTCCATCAGCATACCGTTCAGGTAGTAGCGAACGTCCTGCTGAGCCATGGCAAAGCTTGAGCGATCAATAATATGACGCAGGCTGGCTTGTGGCAGAGAGAAAGACTGCTCGTCGGCAATCGCATCCACGTTCGGGAATTCCGTCGCTGGCAGAGTAGAAAGCGTGAAGCGCGAACGACCTGAGCGAACATTAACGCGCGCTTCATCCTGCTCGATCTCAATCTGAGCGCCATCCGGCAGAGAGCGACAGATATCCATCAGCTTTTTCGCTGGAACCGTAATCGAACCTTCCTGGCCGACTTCATCAAGAGTGACCCGGCCTACCAGCTCAACTTCAAGGTCGGTACCTGTGAGCGACAGCTGCTGACCTTCAATTTCAAGCAGTACGTTTGAAAGTACTGGCAGAGTCTGACGCTTTTCTACAACACCTGCTACCAATTGCAGTGGGCGCAGAAGGGCTTCCCTGGATATTACGAATTTCATGGTTCTCCACTCGGTCCGGAGCCTGAGCTAACAGGCGTTAGGTTGTCAGTAAGCGCAGCAGGTTCTTATAATCTTCCCGCACATCAGCACTGGATTCCTGCAATTCTTTAATCTTGCGGCACGCATGCAAGACCGTTGTATGGTCTCGTCCGCCGAACAATTCGCCTATCTCAGGCAAACTGTGATTTGTCAGTTCTTTGCTCAATGCCATGGCGACCTGACGAGGTCGCGCGATCGAGCGTGTACGGCGCTTAGATAATAAATCAGACATCTTGATTTTGTAATACTCTGCGACCGTACGTTGAATATTTTCAACGCTGACCTGTTTATCCTGGAGCGCTAATAAGTCTTTCAGCGACTCCTTAATAAAAGGTAGAGTGATTTCACTGCCCGTGAACTGAGCATTCGCAGCGACACGTTTCAGCGCCCCTTCCAGCTCACGCACATTAGAACGAATTTTCTGAGCAATAAAGAAAGCAGCATCATCCGGGAGATTCATCCCTGTCTGCTCGGCCTTCTTCATCAGAATTGCCACACGCGTTTCAAGCTCTGGCGGCTCAACTGCTACCGTCAGACCCCAGCCGAAGCGTGACTTCAGACGTTCTTCCAAGCCCGCGATCTCTTTCGGATACCGATCACAGGTCAGAATCATCTGCTGACCGCCTTCTAATAAGGCATTAAAGGTATGGAAGAACTCTTCCTGCGAGCGCTCTTTGCCTGCAAAGAACTGAATGTCATCAATCAGCAGAGCATCGAGGCTACGATAAAAACGCTTAAATTCGTTAATCGCACCCAGCTGGAGTGCTTTCACCATATCCTGAACAAAACGCTCTGAGTGTACGTAAAGCACACGGGCGTTCTTGTTCTTGGTTTGTAAGTAGTTACCAACCGCATGCATCAAGTGGGTCTTACCCAGACCAACACCACCATATATAAAGAGTGGGTTGTACGAGCCACCAGGATTGTCAGACACCTGTTTCGCAGCGGCATGCGCCAACTGGTTCGACTTACCTTCTACAAAGGTATCGAAAGTGAAGTTCTGATTAAGAAAGCTCTGATGCTGCAAGCCACCTTCTACCTGCACCTTTCTTTTAGGTGGCGGAGTCGGTGCAACCGGCGCGGGCTCAGTTACCGGATCAACCACCGCAAGTTCAGCAGCTGACGGGCCAGAATCTTCAGCAAACGCCATAGGTTCAGCACTGTAAGAGCCGCCCAATGGCGCGGTTTCTATCTTAGATGCGGGTTCTCGTGGCGCGGCAAAGCTCATCGTATCGTCTTTTATAGAACGAGGCTCTGGGCGAGGCGGCGGTGTCGTCGGACGCTGAAACATAGGACGGGACTCACCCGCGACTATATTAACGTGCGTGAGCAAGCCGCCATTAAGATCTGAGATGATTTCCTGAATACGCTGAAGGTACTTATCTCTTACCCAGTCTTTTACAAACCGGTTAGGCGCACTCAGGACGAGCTGTCCATTATCAGCGCTGGCGGTCAGAGGACGAATCCATGTGTTGTATTGCTGTGCGGGTAACTCGTGCTGCAGATACCCCAGGCAGTCTTCCCACAAACCCGTCACATGCACCTCTGAATCCTGACGTCGAAATGAATAGCTATAAAGAAGACGGACATACTACCCGAGGAAGTGCTGGTTATCCACAGAAATACGTCATTCTGATGAACAAAGTTACCACCTGACCTGTGGATAAGTCTCTTAACAGCTTGTCTTTTAAGGGGTGAATGAAATTGTGAACAACTCGCGATCCGGTCATCACTGTGTATAACCCATGGTTTCGTCCACCAGATGAACCCAACTTCCGGACAGTCTTTACCTCGTTTATCCGCAGACTTATTTCGAGTCTAATCCATTGAAAATAATAGAGTTTTTTGAGTTATCAACAGAATTAAGCGCCCGTTTTAATAATAACTTCAGATTTCTTCTCTTCTTCATCACACATCATCAGTACTTAAAACATAAATATTCATCAGAATGACCGGTCTTCACGTTTTTCAGAAAGTTCATAAACAAAGCGATCTCAGCGTTGCGTTAAGTGTTTCTTTTGCATACAATTCTCGGCCCTAAAAATTGCCCTGATTATCTGGGCCTGTTCACACTGACTGGGTGATGATATGAAACGTACATTTCAACCAAGCGTACTGAAGCGCAAGCGTACTCATGGTTTCCGTGCCCGCATGGCAACCAAAAACGGCCGTCAGGTTCTGGCACGTCGTCGCGCTAAAGGCCGTCACAGCCTCGCTGCTTAATTGCTGTAACTTATCTGCGCAGAGAGAAGTATGCCGGACCGTTGCTTCCGTAAAGACTTACGGCTGCTGAGACCGGCAGAATTCAAACGTGTTTTCGATAACACAGCTCTGCGCGGTAGCACGCCTCACCTTCTGGTACTGGCTGCTCCCAACGAACTGAACCGACCTCGTGTCGGTTTTGTTCTGGCGAAAAAACAGCTCAAGCTAGCGGTAGACCGCAACCGGGTTAAACGCCTGGTCCGCGAATCTTTCCGACAGCACCAGCATGATCTCGCCAGCCATGACTTTGTCATTTTGGCACGTTCGGGAATCGTTCAGCTGGACAATCAGCAGATTCGTGAGATGATCGACAGCCTCTGGTTCAGACTGAAGAAACCCCATGGCAAACACCAAGGCAGAAAACGCAAACCGCGGCGTTAATCCTGTAGCCAGGATAGCCCTGACGCTGATTTCTGTATATCGGTATGCCATCAGTCCGATGCTTCCCAGCCGCTGTCGATACTACCCCACTTGTTCCTCATACGCTGAAGAAGCCATCCGTCGTTACGGAATCCTTCGTGGAGGCTGGTTAGCACTTCGTCGTATTGGCCGTTGTCACCCATGGGGTGGTCACGGTGTCGATCTGGTACCAGATCTGGAAACACACACTCATTCAACTCATTGTTGCCAACGGAAACCCTGATCATGGATATCCGCCGTTTAGTCATTTATGCAGGACTTGCGATCTCCTCTTATATGCTGATTCTTGCCTGGAATCAGGATTACGGAACTGAGAACGTTACGACCCCAGTTGCTGAAACCAGCAACGAATCAGCACCAGATTTTGGTTCTGACACCCCAGACACTTCCGATGCCGTAGATGCAGATGTACCGGATGTCAGTGATCAACCAGCGGTCAGCGCAGCTGACATGCCTGAAGTTGCCGCACCGACGGGTGATGTCATCACAGTGCAGACCGATGTTCTCAACGTAGAGATCAATCCTAAGGGCGGTCAGGTTGTTTCGGTTCGTTTACCGCAGTATTCAAAGTCGATTAAACAAAAAGACGTTCCATTTACCTTGCTCGAAAACAGCAACACTCGTCTCTTTATCGCACAAAGCGGCCTGGTTGGACGTGACGGCATCGACAAAAACAACGGTGCGCTGTACAGCACGGAAAATACTGAATACACGCTGAACGAAGGCGAAGACACACTTGAAGTTGTGCTGACTCACCAGTCTGAAAAAGCGTACGTAGAAAAGATCTTCACCTTCACGCGCGGTGAATACCTGATGGATGTGCGCTACAAAGTACGCAACATCTCGCAGGAGCCATGGCAGGGTGCGTTTTATGCACAGCTGAAACGTGACGGTTCTGATGACCCTTCTCAGTCAAGCAGCATGGGCATGCAGGCGTACCTGGGTGCCGCACTGACCACCAGTGAAGAGCGTTACCAGAAAGTAAGTTTTGATGACCTCGAAGAAGGCAAATTCAAAAGCGTTGAAGAAGGTGGCTGGGCTGCCATTCTGCAACACTACTTCGTATCTGCGTGGATTCCTGCACAGGATCAGCAGCACACCTACAACGGTCGTTACGTGAAAGGAAACTACATCTTTGGTTTCTACGACAACTCTGTCAGCGTTGCTCCGGGTGAAACCGCGACCATGGGTGCTCAGCTCTACACTGGTCCTAAGATCCAGGACCGTCTGGAAGAAATCGCGCCAAACCTGAACCTGGTGATTGACTACGGCATCCTCTGGTGGGTTGCGCAGCCGCTGTTCTGGCTGCTGGATAACATCCACGACTTCGTTGGTAACTGGGGTGTGGCAATCATCCTGCTGACGGTTCTGATCAAACTTGTGTTCTTTAAGCTGTCGGCGATGTCGTACCGTTCAATGGCGAATATGCGCAAAGTTGCACCGAAAATGGCGGAAATCAAAGAGCGCTACGGTGATAACCGCGAGAAACTTGGTCAGGAGATGATGAAGCTCTACAAGACCGAGAAGATCAATCCACTCAGTGGTTGTTTGCCAATTCTGGTTCAGATGCCAGTATTCATCGCACTGTATTGGGTGCTGATGGAATCGGTAGAACTGCGTCAGGCGCCTTTCTTCCTCTGGATTGAAGACCTGTCGATCAAAGATCCGCTGTTCATCCTGCCATTGTTGATGGGCGCATCTATGTTCATCCAGTTCAAGCTGAACCCAACACCGCCAGACCCGATGCAGGCGCGTGTTATGCAGCTTATGCCAGTGATCTTCACAGTATTCTTCCTGTGGTTCCCTGCAGGTCTGGTACTGTACTGGGTAGTGAACAACGTACTCTCGATTGCACAGCAGTACGTCATTACCAAACAGATTGAGAAGAGCTGACGCTCTGACCAATCTTAAAAAGGCGCTGCGGCGCCTTTTTTGTTGCCTTAAAATGGGCGCATTCACACACGACACTCCGATGTCATGATGGTCTTAGAGAGAGATAAGGACTATCAAGAAACAAAAGGCCAGACCATGACCCAGGTACACCAGGACACCATTACAGCCATCGCAACTGCCCCAGGGCGCGGCGGTGTAGGCATTATTCGTGTGTCAGGTGAAAAGGCCAGGGATGTGGCATGCGCCATTCTGGGTTATGAACCAAAACCCCGTTACGCACATTACGGACCCTTCAAGGCCGCTGATGGTACCGTGCTTGATGAAGGTATCGCCCTCTTCTTCCTGAATCCGAATTCGTTTACTGGCGAAGACGTGCTCGAACTTCAGGGTCATGGTGGGCCGGTTGTACTCGATCTGCTCTTGAAGGAAGTCGTGGCACTTGGCTGTCGGATGGCCCGCCCCGGCGAATTTTCAGAGCGCGCTTTTCTGAACGACAAACTGGATCTCGCCCAGGCTGAAGCCATTGCCGACCTGATCGACTCGGCGTCTGAGCAAGCCGCACGTTGCGCGTTGCGCTCCATGCAGGGTGAATTCTCCAAAAAAGTGCATGAGCTTCTCGATCAACTGATACATCTGCGGATGTATACCGAAGCCGCGATCGATTTCCCTGAGGAAGAGATCGATTTTCTCAGTGATGGCAAAGTCGAAGCTATGCTCACTGACGTTGAACAGGCGTTAGAGAAGGTGCTGCGAGAGGCAAATCAGGGTGCCATCCTCCGAGAAGGCATGAACGTCGTGATCGCAGGGCGCCCGAACGCCGGCAAATCTTCTCTGCTGAATGCATTGGCAGGTCAGGAGCGAGCCATTGTCACTGACATTGCCGGTACCACACGCGATGTACTGAAAGAACATATTCACATTGATGGTATGCCGCTGCACATCATCGACACCGCAGGTTTACGTGATGCACCCGACGAAGTTGAACGCATAGGTATTCAGCGCGCCTGGGACGAGATCAGCAAGGCGGATCGCATTCTGCTGATGATCGACTCAACCACAGACGAAACCGACCCTGAGAAGCTCCTGCACGCCCTCTACGATGAGCGCGGACTCGAACAGCAGACAGATGACCTGCTCGCCAGCGGACGCGTTACCGTGATCCGCAACAAAGCCGATCTCTCGACTGAGAACATTGGCCTGGATACGACTGAAGGCTCAAACGCCAACTACCCAACCATCACCCTCTCTGCAAAACAGAACGCCGGCGTAGATACCCTGCGCGAACACCTCAAAGACGTGATGGGATACAACGCCGCGAATGAAGGCGGCTTTCTTGCCCGCCGTCGCCATATTGATGCCCTTAACCGCGCTAAAGATGCCCTTGCCTACGGCCGCCAACAGCTTGAAGGCATGGGAGCAGGCGAGCTACTCGCGGAAGACCTGCGCATGGCTCAGAACGCACTGAACGAAATCACCGGGGCCTTTACTGCCGATGATTTGTTGGGTGAGATTTTTGGAAGCTTCTGTATTGGGAAGTGAGTGATAGATTTTCCATCTCAGTCAGGTCATATTTCATTCCAAACATAGCTACGTCCTGCTTAGCATCTTCACAATCAAACCTTTCTATCCAATCGAGCTTTTCATAGCCGGTATCTTCGAGAGTTATGTGAAAGCGGGAGAGTAGTTCTCTCTCTACCTCAGCAAAATATTTCTCATTATTCATTCTAGAACCCCCAATGTGACTTATAGTCCGTAGACTTATAGTCAACTAAACGATGAAGTTCCAGTCAAGAAATCTTAGCTGGATCTAATCATGGAAAATCGGCTTCTTAGCTTATTCGGGGAAAGAGTGCGTACGGAGCGCTTGGCTAGGCATCTTAGCCAAGAGCAGCTGGCAAGCCTTGCCGATCTTGATCGAACTTATGTCAGTGGAGTTGAACGGGGAAAACGCAACGTTTCTTTAGTTAACATCTCAAGGCTCTCGAAAGCTCTAAATATTTCTATGTCGTCATTAATTGATTTCGAGGTTGACGATGAATAGAGCGTATTACTCAGCTACTGTTGAAGATTTCTTAAATGATACTGATGCAAAAATCATTGGATCTATAGTTCCCTCACACTCGCAAGAAATTGTTCATCAGCAGACAAGGGCTTGGGAAGAGCAAATACGAATTCTAAGGGAACAGTTAGCTGGTTTCGCTGACAGTCATATTGCTTTCGAAGCGCTTATTCCTAGGATGGGGAAGAGAGCCGATGTAGTTTTCTTGTATAAAGGAATAGTGTTTGTTCTAGAGTTTAAAGTTGGCGAAACCAGTTATAAGTCTAGTGATATTAGCCAAGTAGAAAGCTATGCACTCGACTTTCAGTATTTTCATGCAGGAAGTCAGAACAGACTAATAGTCCCAGTTTTAGTCGCTACAAAAGCTAAAAGCTCCTTCGAACCAACCAATACCATTGATCGGAGTATAGCAGTAGTACAAAAAACAAATGGTAAATCGATAAAAGAGATCGTTAGTTTTTTCTCTAACGTTCAAAGTGACCTACCACTTATCGATATGAATACGTGGCTAGGATCTAAATATAAGCCCACGCCAACGATTATTGAAGCAGCAAGAGCACTCTATGCTGATAACGCCGTAGAAGATATTGCGCAATGCGATGCTACAGTAAAAAATCTTTCTACGACAACTCGAGAGATCAAGAAAGTGATCCATGAGTGTCATTTAAATAGGAATAAAGCTATTTGTTTCGTTACAGGTGTTCCTGGAGCCGGAAAGACACTTGTTGGGTTAAACATAGCTACTCGTCCGACAAAAGATGATAAAGAAACAGCTGTATATTTGTCTGGAAATGGCCCGTTAGTTAATGTTCTGAGGCAAGCATTAATACAAGACAGTATGTCTCGCGGAGAAAAAAAGAGCGAAGCAGAGCCTCGAGTCAAAACTAGTATTCAAAATGTTCATCACTTCAGGCAACACTATGGATTAAGTGAAGAAGTTCCAGCAGAGCATGTTGTAATTTTCGATGAGGCTCAAAGGGCATGGGATGAGAAACATCTCGTCAAGAGTAAACCCGAATATAAAGGCTTAGGATCAGAGCCCGATGTACTTTTGAGTAGTATGAACAGGCGTACCGACTGGTGTGTCGTTATTGCTCTCGTTGGGACAGGCCAAGAAATCAATAGTGGAGAAGCTGGAGTTTCTTCTTGGTTATCTTCTGTTCGTGAAAAATTTCCGGACTGGAAAGTCTATTATTCATCGAAGTTGAAGGATCAAATCTGTGAAACTCGATTGATGGAATATAACGAGCGACCTGAATTTCATTTATCAGCTTCTCAGCGTTCTTTCAGAGCTTCAAACTTAGCTTCATTGATTGATGCAGTCCTGGGCTCGGATTCTGAATCAGCGAAGCTTCAGTATAAGAAATTAAATAACAAATACCCTGTCGTATTAACGCGGAAATTGAGTGCTGCCAAATCATGGATAAAAGCTCAATGCAGAGGTGAAGATAGAATGGGAATCCTCTCGAGTTCGTCAAGTAAAAGATTGAGGGCTGAAGGAGTCTTCAATTCTATGCAAGTTGATGAGAGACATTGGTTTCTTGCTGACAAGAGTGATATTCGAAGCTCTAACGTTTTAGAAGAAGCGGTTAGCGAATTTAAAGTGCAAGGACTGGAACTAGATTGGGCGATAGTTGGCTGGGATGCAGATCTCAGATACTCGGAAAATGGATTTGAGTACTATAACTTTTCCGGAAGCAGGTGGACTATCAGGCATCAACAGCAATCGAGAAAGTATCTAGAAAACGCCTATCGTGTCCTTCTTACTCGTGCCAGACAAGGAATGATCATCTACATACCTGAAGGGTGCAGTTCAGACTTAACTCGCCAAAGTTCATACTACGACGGCACTTTTGAGTTCCTGAAATCTTGCGGATTACCCTGTATAGATGATTTGTAGTGGTTCAATGATCCCGGACACCCAGATAGGTGGCAGCCTGACCATCAAAGAGGTGTTCAATGACAAGAAGACAACGTAGATCACTCACTCCGGAGCTCAAGATTGAGGCTTCCCGGCACATGCGAACGTGCCTGTACGGTGAGTTTCAGGACAGCGAGGACTTTGAAGTAGGTTTTGTTGATGTAACGGATGAGCTGGATGACTACATGAGCGAGTTTCACAAGCTGCGATGGCTGAGCTTTATGACAAAGATGTCCGTACCATCAATGAGCACCTTGTAAACATTTATAACGAGGAAGAACTTGTTCAAAACGCAACCATCCGGAAATTCCGGATAGTTCGATTAGAAGGGGTAAGGCAGGTCAATCGCCAAATCGATCATTACAACTTGGAAGCTATCCTAGCGGTCGGATACCGAGTACGATCACAGCGTGGTACTCAGTTCCGCCAGTGGGCAACACAGGTATTACAAGAATATCTGATCAAGGGATTTGCCATGGATGACGAGCGCCTCAAAAATCCCCCCGTTGGCCACTCAGCGGTTCCTGACTACTTTGACGAGATGCTGGAACGCATTCGCGATATCGAGCGAGTGAGCGTCGTGTCTATCTGCGAGTTAAAGAGATCTTTACCATGGCGGCAGACTACGAGCCTTCCAATAAAGAGACCACTCTTTTCTTCCAAACCATTCAGAATAAACTGCATTATGCCTGTACAAATATGACGGCCGCTGAGCTGATTGCTAGTCGTGTGGATGCCAGTAAACCAGATATGGGGTTAACCAGCTATAAAGGCGATGAAGTGCGAAAGACTGATGTCACCATCGCCAAAAACTATCTTCGTGAAGGCGAAATTGGAATTTGATCTCTTTGCTCAGCAACGCCGCCGTTTAAAAGAAGCCGAAGGCGCACATGCTAATATTTCAGCCCTTAAGGCAGTGCTCAAAAAAGACAGATAACGCGACTCACTCAGTTGAACCAGGGATGGTGTAACCTTCCCCTGAGCAGGACCACTCATTATTAGAGTATTTTCGGAGGGATGACCGTCTGCCTATATATTTCTACACTGCCTAAGTACTCAGTAGCCTAAGAGCTGATTTTTATTAACTCATCAGCCTTCTTATAGAAAAAGTAATTATGTTTTACTTTAGAAACCCAGCGCTGAGGTATTCCCTGTTCACCATAATATGCCCCACCAATCTGACCAAAGATTGCACCTGTTGTATCGGCATCTTCACCAAGGTTGACAGCTTTTAGGAGGCCTTCCTCAAAAGTGTCCGTTGTTGAAAAGGCCCATAAAACTGCTTCAAGCGAGTGCATGACATACCCAGACCCGCGAACCTCTGATGCTGATTTATATTTATAATTTTCGTTGCGGATAAGATCAGCCACGGAGTCGCACAAAGGCTTTTTATCCCAATAACCGGGAACAGGAGTATAAAGGTCATCCAGCAATTCATCTTTAGATGCACCATTGAGTGCTCCCCATATTAATCCTCCAAAGTAGCGGCAGGCATCTACCGCCTCAGTAGCACGATGGGTAGTTAAAGAGCTCTTTCCTGAATAATATACAGCTTCTTCAAAGTTGCTATGAAAGAAGACGGGGATCGGAGCCAGTCGCATAAGAGAACCATTTCCTGCACTGTAGGGGTCGTCAGGGCCAGCTTCTGGATTACCTGCTTGTTGATATTCCTGTAACGCAGACTGGACCGTCATGCCGATATCAAAGCAGCTGGCTGTAACGCTAAAGGCGCCTTCTTTCCACCATTTTACATACAAATCAATCTGATCTTTTAGATCAAACGTACCCTTTCGCGTCAGGCTGTGTGCGAGACATAGCATCATACTGGAGTCGTCAGTCCATTCGCCAGATTTTAATTTGAAGGGGCCTCCGCCAGTAATTTCGGTAACTGGTTCAAAGGTACCTGGTGTAGAAAATTCAATAGTTGTGCCGAGAGCATCCCCGACGGCTGTACCAATCAGAGCACCACGTGCACGATCAGAAATAGAGTGCTTAAGTGAACTGCCGGGGAGGTTATTTAGACGATTTTCATCGATTAGGCCTCGGTCAAACCCCTTTCTGGCGTTAATATAAGTTTGAATTTCAGTGACTTCGGGCTCGACAGCAACGCCAGACATTTTTTCTGAGCTGTTGGGAAACCAAAGGCCTTGGCTAGCGAGGTTTGATATCTTTAAAGAAAATTCTTGGATACTTTTATTATTCATAGCGAGCCAAACCAAAATAGAATTGATGTTACCTAGCCGGAAAAAATTTTTCCATTATATATACAGATAAACCTACTCGGCTGAAATTCTCCGAGAGAGAATATGTATAAATCTTCTTCTTCATTTGGAGTAAAGTAATATAAATCGGTACCCTTTTTGGTCCCTCTGTATAGTGTTTCATTATCGAAGGACATTACTCGGCCCCCTACAACCGCTGTGACATCGTCAGGTCTAAGTTTCACTAGTCTAGAGAGAGGAGCAAGAGAACTAGGAGAAATTATCAATGAATCTGAAATATTCATCTTGTAATTTTCTGAAAAAAATTCCTGTTCTGAACCGTCAAATAACTTCTGGTTAGATTTCGTATATGACTGACTCATTTTATTACCGTCTGGAGTTAGCTGTTGAGTATCTATATCGTCAAAGTCCAAGTACTCTTCATCACCATTCAAAAAATAACTCACTGAAAATGAAATTACATCTTCTGCAGGCCTCTCAATATCAACAACTGCTTCATCCCAATCATCGAGAATGGCATTGACAATATTTTTTGCTATCGAAAGATATACATCGTCAATAGACATACTTATTTAACCTACAGGCTGATTCTTAAAGTTGGTAAGATTTGGCCTGCCTGTTCCTATGCGATATATAACTTCGAACGATGATGGTCGGGAAGCGAAAAATGAAACATTTTTCCCGACTTTATTTAGGAGTTGGCTTCGATTTCATCGGTTAGGTCTTGATCCCATTCAAATGTTACTGAAAATTCTCCGTTATGTGAAAGAACGTACCTAGCATGATTCCATGGTTCCTGTGTTGTACTAGTTAAGAGATTTAATTCTTTCAGTAATTTATAATTTTTATAACCGACTTTAAATTCAGTTTTTTCTGAACCATCTTCAGGTATATAGGTTCCTTTATATTCCGCTGCGTCTCCAAAGTACAAAAAATCAATAAATGCAGCTTCCCACTTCTGGTCTATCGAACTAACTATATTATCAGCTATTTTTTCGTAAATTTGATCAACTGTTAAGCTCATATTTACCACTAGGTATGTTCTCGAAGATGGCCTCTGTTTTTTCACCATCAATTTTATAAATTACTTCAAATGCTTCAGTGCGTTTGCTTTCTGCATCGTAGAATGCATTGATTTCAACTTCAACTTCAACTTCAACTTATTTCGGGGATCTTCCTTTAAAGCATCCGCCCACTTATTCTCCATACACTTCCGTGCACCTTCGTTTAGGTTGCCATCCATGCCAGCATAATTAACCTACTCGCCAGGGCCACCTCAACAGAGGCATTAGAGTATTGCTCCACTTTAATAGCATAGAGCTTAACTCCTTCTATAGTTGCTATTTTTCAGTGACTTAGATAGAAGATAACGATGAAGTACGTAGTAGTTATAGTAGTAGGTGCAGAAATGATCGAATTTACGGAGAACTACCGTTGATCCATGTGAAGTAAGATAGACGTTAAGATTTAGATTAGTTTTGTGATAAATATCCTTGAAACCTTACTACATTTACAGCAACACTACTAACTTGAGAAACCTTTAAGAAAATCGGAAGCTCAGTTAAAAACTCCTAGGCTGATATTTATCAAAGCAAATTCATTTTATTCATTTTATCGATGATGATAGATGTTTTCTCTGATTTATCTTTTATATTCCATTTCTCGTGGCTAAGGTAAGGGACATCTATATCGATGAATTCTTCTGGATATGTTCCTATCCAATTCTCCACGTCTAATGAGCCACAGTTAGGGCAGGTGGGATTTTTTCCTATTTCGTATAAATTTCCGTTTTCATCGGGATCACAGGCAGAGTAAGAATATACCTTATAAAGATCATATATGTTGTATACCCTACCTGATGACTTCATTATTTCATCGACTTCATCATATGTTTTATCGATTAACGCATTCAAATATGCAATCTTTCCGGGAGTGGAGCTGCGCAAAATAAATTCCCCATATGGACTTCCTGTGAGCGTGGGAGACTTAAATTTTTGGCTGCACTCTGAACACGTGTACTCTAATAGATATAGTTTCATAATTTCACCGGAGATACGCTTTGTGGTTTTAATATTTCATTGAAGTCAGAGAGAACCGCATTGTTGACCCCACCAGGTGCTCTCTCTGATGGGAAACGAATCACATTGTAGCCTGATGACGCCGCCTTTGCGCCAATCGACTTTGTTTCGGAGGATATAGGTCCACCAGAATATCCCCATTCTCTCGCAATCTCAGGATCGGTTAAGTCTAGGGTATTCATTGCATCTTTATTTAGTTGAAATCTTATACTGAATTTGGCATCTACATTGTGATGTGCCAATTCTGCAATGGTTGTTGTTGGTTCTTCTCCTACGTAGAACGCGGGACCAAACCTGCTATCTGGATTGAGATATTTGGGGTCGATACCGTTTAAAACCCCCTGAATTTTCGGAGCGGCATCTGAGGTGTGCCATGTATTTTCAGTTACAGACTTACTCACCTCTCCCGTCTCAGCCCCATGCGCATCGGTTTTCTTCACCGAACCATCGACGGATTCCAGTTTGCCTGGGCCGGTGTTCTTACCATTGAACGCTTTTTTACGGTTCTTAATTTGTTTGGTTGCTTTCGCAAAGTCAGCTAACAGGTCACCGACTTTGTTGAACTTACGCACCAGGTGCATCTTGCTGCCAACGGCGGCAACCACACCTGCACCACCTGTGACGGCAGCGACGATGATGGTCAGGATCAATTCAAATGCGCCAGAGCCTGCGACTTCGGTGATTTCGATGGCGTGCTGGGCTTCGGCGTAGTCTTTGACGAAGCGATATAAAATGTCGCGCAGGGTTTCGTCGTTGAGCACCAGGTCGGTCATGGCAATCGCTTCGTCGATCTGCTGCTGGGTGATCTGGCTCGGGTCGAAGCCGATGGCTTCAACGAGTTCGCGCTTTTCGCCGCTCAGATAAGTTTCGGCGTAGGTGTCTGCGAAGTTGTCCGATTCCCATGCGGCACGAAGTGCTTTGGCATGGTGTTCCATTTTCTTAAATGGGTTGATGACGTCGCTGAGCTCTTTTACCTGTACTGCAAGGCCCCAGGCGGATGAACCGATGCCGGTCATGAAGGCGCCTGTGTAGATCAGGCCTTTCATTACGGTGGATTCTTTATCCATCTGACGTTGGTGCATGGCGGCTTCGCGGCGTTCGCCTTCGACGATCTGACGCAGGGCGTTTTCAATCTGCACACGCAGGAATGGGCGATCATCGGGTACTTCGTCGTCGACTGCTCGAGCGGTATCGACTTTCTCGAGCGTCAGGTAGTTGGCTGCAATGGCTTTGGTCAGCGCTTGCCGCGGGCATGACGGACGGTCATCCAACTTTGACAGTACGTCGAAATAGAAGTGATTAAAGCTGTCGTCGATATTGCTTGTGCTGAAGTGGCCAAGCAGACGTTCGGCATCAAAGTTGCCACCCGTGCAGAGGTTCTCTGGGTGGTACAGACCGGGGCCTGAGCCGCGTCGGAGTCGGTAACGGTTGCCCTGAAGGTCTTCTAGTTCGAAATCGGCCATGACGCTGGGATATCCATACTTCCATGTGAGGTGCCGGGTTCTGGCCCGGTTGCAGCGAGTCTAAAACGGGTGTCTGGTAAAGGCAAATAAGGTAAGACATTGGCGGCCACTTTGAGGTGGCCGCCGAATAGAGTTATACCGCTTTGTAGTTGTCGTGCTCGGCTTCCCAGCCTTCGAGCAGTTCGCGGTTGTCGTGCTCCCATGGGTGGAAGTCGCGACGGTAGTAGTCTTTGTATTCTTTCCAGATGGTCGGGATCAGCGCAGGCGTTTTCCAGTAGAAGCGGAACGCGGATTTCCAGGTCGACCATTTGAACAGCTGCTTATCTTTCCACAGGAAGTACGCCTGCACTGTGCTGAGTCGCATGACGAAGGTCATGGTGATGGTGGCCATGTGGAATACCCGCTTCCAGTAGCCTCCGCCAGCGGCTTCATACACGTCGAAGCAGACGCCTTTGTGCTCGGTCTCTTCGATGGCGTGCCACTTCCACATTTCGCGGATGCGTGGGTCCATTTCGTCGGTCAGCTCGTTGTTGGTGAGCATCTGATGAGCCAGCATGGCGGTGAAGTGTTCTACCGCACAGGTAATGGCCAGACGGTCTTTCGCCGGGACGTGTTTTTTGAGGAAGAGTCTTACTGCGCGTTCCTGAGCCTCTACCTTTGTCGCCGGATAGCCGAGCGTGTCGAGGTATTCGCTGAGCATATGGTGCTCGTGACCGTGAATCGCTTCCTGTTTGATGAAATTCTTCACCTGCTTTTGCAGGCGTTCGTCTTTCACCAGGTGTTCGTTGTCACGGACTGCATCGATAAACAGGCGCTCGCCCTCCAGGAACAGGCAAGAAAGCGCGTTCATCAGGGTGCTTTTAAAGGCGTCATTGCCGTACCAGTAACGCGGCAGGTCTTCGAATTCGAATCCGAAGTCCATTTTACGGCCATGAAATTCAATGCCCGCACTCACATTGCGGGCGGTCGCTTGTTTATCAGTCATAGTTTTATACAGTCTTATAATTATCGTGGCCCGCCTGCCATTCGCCCAGCAGCTCACGGTTGTCGTGATCCCATGGGTGGAAGTCGCGGCGGTAGTAATCTTTGTAGTCGCTCCAGATGCTCGGGATCAGCCCGGGCTTTTTCCAGAAGAACTTGAAACCTGATTTCCAGGTAGACGGTTTAAACAGCTTACCGTCTTTCCACAGGAAGATCCCCTGCACTATGGCAGTGCGCAACAAGAACATCCAGGTGACGTTAAACATGGCAAAGACGCGCAGCCAATAGCCTCCGCCCGTTTGCTCGTAAACGTCGTAGCAGACGCCTTTATGTTCGGTTTCTTCGATGGCGTGCCATGTCCACATTTCTTTGAAACGTGGGTCCATGCCTTCAGTGGCTTCTGGATTGGTCAGCACCTGATGCGCCAGAATGGCGGTGAAGTGCTCGACGGCGCAGGTAATCGCCAGACGACGCTTCGCTGGCATGTACTTACGCATGAGCTTTTTCTCTTTGCGCTCAAAGTCTTCTACTTTGGTCGCCGGGTAGCCCATAGAATCCAGGTATTCACTGAATTTGTGGTGCTCGTGCCCGTGAATGGCTTCTTGCTTGATGAAGCTTTTCACCTGTGACAAAAGCTTCTCATCTTTGACCAGATGTTGGCTGTCGCGCACGGCATCGATGAACATACGCTCGCCTTCGAGGAACAGGCATGAGAGTGCGTTCATAAAGTGTGTCTTGAATGCGTCGTTATCGTTCCAGTAACGAGGCAAGTCTTCGAAGTCGAAACCAAAGTCCATTTTGCGACCGGGAAATTCAATATCAGCGCTGATTTCACGTGCTGTTTTAGTCATGATTTACCTGCCTTACTGCGGTTAGCTCAGTGGTTTTCTGTGCATTTGTTAACCACGATAGTCGCTGTATAAGGCTTGTGACAGGTGGAGTTCGGACAAAGTTGCCCTGCTAGATGTGTCGTTTCAGGCCATGAAAAGTGCCAGAAAGAGTCAGTAGCTGCTGAGAGAGGCAATCCAGCTGCGTGCAGCGTGCAGGTGTCGCGGATTGTCGCTCAGGCGGTCAAACAGTAATGAGCCTTCGAGAGTAGAGACAATGACGCAGGCCAGTTCATCTTTCGGAATGGGTAACAGGCTCGCTTTCTGCAACGCGTCTTCTACCCAGCGTTCCATGTGCTCGAGGAATGTATTCACAGCGCCGAGACTGGCATCGCTGAGTTCGTGGGGCGAGGCCGCATAGGCAAGGCTCATGCATTGGCGGCGATGAGTATGGAAGCTCTCAAATACATCGATCAGCGCCCCCAATCGTTGACGTGGTCGATGGGTGCCTGCCGTGGCAGCATCCAGTTCGCTGAAGAACTTGAGGTCGTAATCTTGCAGTAGCTCAGTGAGGAGTCGCTCGCGGCTCTGGAAGTGGTAGTGCACAGAGCTGGACTTGATGCCCGCTGCCTTTCCCAGTTCACGAAAGCTGGCTGCGGCCAGATTCGCCTGTTGAATCTGGTCGATAGCGATATGTTTCAGCTGGGCGCGCGTCTCGGACATGGTGCCTCCCTGTCTCCCGTTCTTTACCGGAAAAATCCGGCAGATGAACTAAGCTTTGGTGAGATTGACTCGATCAGGACTGACCATGTTACGCGTGCTTATTTTCATACTGCTACCTCTGTTTGCGACTGGCTGCCTGGAGGAAGAGGAATCGGACGACATTGTTAACGATCAGGGCGATAGCGTCTCCGATCCGACATTGAGGCTGAATGGTTTGTGGAATGGTCAGCTTGATCAGGCCGGGGCATTGAGGATGCTGATGTATAACGGCAATGTGTTCGGCTTTGATGAAACCATCGCCTTTTACGGCACAGTGGCGCTCGATAACGACAGTGCTACAGCGACAATGACCTTGAGTGGTTACTCCTACACCACCAGTGACACTGCAGCGAACCAGTTTGTTGCAGGGGGCGCACCGGAAGATTTCACCCTCTCAGGCCTGCTTTATCCGACAACGACAACCGATGACACGCTCGTTGGTGACTACGACAGTGATACGGCTCCAGGCGGCTTTACACTGAGCAACGACGGTACCTGGGATACGAACTCGCGGCTGGCGACCTTGCGTGGCAAGTGGATGTCGACGGGGTACGAACTTTATCTCACCGAGGTAGGCGACGAGCTCTCATTCCGTGAGGTCAGTGTTGCGACCCCGGCAACCGGTTGCACGACGCGCGGGACGATCCGGATTCTCAATGAAGAGGTCAACCTCTACACCGTGCAGTTGTCAGAGCGTAAGAATTGTCCCGGTTTTAACGTCACCAACGCGCCGGGCTATGCCTCGGTTAACGCCAATGGCGAGCTGGAGTTGTTCATACGCAAAGAAGAAGAGCTTCTGTATGCGCGCTACACCTCGGCAACGGCCACAACAGATACAACCACAGATACGACGACGGATGAAACAACAGACGAGACTGCAGAAACGACAGAATAGCTCCAAATATCTGTGAATAACTCTGTAGAAAACCTGAATAAAGTTTCAGGAAAACATGTTTAAGTTTCTGGATAACCTAAAAAGCTGATAGGTCACTCAATAAATATCCACATTAATGTACAGGGTTATCCACATCCGGAGCCCCTGTAGTTTCTGGCTTCTATCCGTTTGTGCCACCTTTGTGGAAAAAACTATCCCTGTTTATACATGACTGAAAACGGTTGTGTATAAACCATCTGTACAAAATTCAAACACTGGCTATCAGGTTGAGTTCCCGGGTGCTACAATACGCGCCCTTTTTACATTGGGTGGTCTTTAAGTGCCTGCCCATGAACCGGAACTGAGGTGAGTTGTGGATTATCCCGTTCGTTATGACGTGATTGTTGTTGGTGGTGGACACGCCGGAACCGAGGCGGCGCTGGCGTCGGCCCGTACCGGCGCGAAGACACTGCTGCTGACGCATAACACAGACACCGTGGGCGTGATGTCCTGCAACCCAGCCATTGGCGGCATCGGCAAAAGCCACCTGGTGAAAGAAATTGATGCACTGGGCGGTGCCATGGCGCGTGCTACCGACAAAGCCGGTATTCAGTTCCGTACACTTAACAGCCGCAAAGGCCCGGCCGTGCGTGCTACTCGTGCCCAGGCTGACCGCGCACTGTATCGCAGCGCCATCCGCCACATTGTGGAAAACCAGCCGAACCTTGATATCTTTCAGGCCGCCTGTGACGACCTGATTATGCAGGGTGACGGTGTGGGTTCTACCGTGGCGGGTGTGGTCACCAATACCAATATGCGTATTCATGCGACCAGCGTTGTTCTGACCGCGGGTACTTTCTTAGGCGGACTTATCCACATTGGTATGGAAAACCACTCCGGTGGCCGTGCCGGTGATCCGCCCGCGATTGCGCTGGCAAAACGTCTGCGTGAAATGCCGTTTAATGTGGGTCGCCTGAAAACCGGCACGCCTGCGCGTATTGATCGTCGTTCTGTGGATTTCTCTGTGATGCAGGAGCAGCCGGGCGATACACCGCTGCCAGTGATGTCTTTTATGGGCTCTGTGGATGAACACCCAGAGCAGGTGAGCTGCTACATCACCCACACCAACGAGCGTACCCACGACATTATCCGCGCTAATCTGGACCGTTCGCCTATGTTTGCGGGCGTGATTGAAGGCGTTGGCCCGCGTTACTGCCCGTCGATTGAAGATAAGGTCACGCGCTTTGCGGATAAAACCAGTCATCAGATTTTTGTTGAGCCCGAAGGCCTGAACAGCAACGAGCTGTACCCGAACGGTATTTCGACGTCATTGCCCTTTGATGTGCAGTTGGATCTTATCCACAGCATGGCGGGCTTCGAGAATGCGCACATTACCCGTCCGGGTTATGCCATCGAATATGATTATTTCGACCCTCAGGATCTCAAACACAGCCTTGAAACCAAGTTTGTGAATAACCTCTATTTTGCGGGCCAGATTAACGGCACCACGGGTTATGAAGAGGCCGGTGCTCAAGGCTTGCTGGCCGGTGCTAATGCGGCCCTGCGCGCGCTCGAGAAAGACGCCTGGGTACCGCGTCGTGACCAGTCTTACATCGGTGTTTTGGTCGACGACCTGATCACCATGGGCACCAAAGAGCCGTATCGCATGTTCACCTCCCGTGCTGAATATCGACTGGTGCTGCGTGAAGATAATGCGGATCTGCGTCTAACCGAAATCGGCCGTGATCTCGGTCTTGTGAATGATGAGCGCTGGGCGGCGTTCACTGCCAAGCGTGAAGCCATCGAAACCGAGGCTCAGCGTTTAAAAACCACCTGGGTTCAGCCCAAAACAGAAGAGGCGATCGCGCTGGAAGGCATGGGCGAAGCGGGCATCACCCGCGAATATAACCTGCATGACCTGCTCAAGCGCCCGGGTCTGACTTACTCACAGGTCGCGCCGCTCAAGGGTGACGCCGTTGCTGACCCTCAGGTCGCAGAACAGGTTGAGATTCAGGCCAAATACGACGGCTATATCAACCGACAGATGGAAGAAATCGAGCAGCTGCGTCGCTACGAAAACACCCTGCTGCCAGAAGACCTCGACTATGAAGCCATTGGCGGTCTCTCGAACGAAGTGAAGCAGAAGCTGGCGACCGTGCGCCCCGCTACGTTGGGTGTGGCATCACGTATCTCGGGCATTACGCCTGCAGCCATCAGCCAGATTCTGATTCATCTGAAGAAGCGTAATCTCGCAGGCAAAATGAGCGCCTGATCGGGCGCTTAGCTTGCACCTCTCTTTCGTATCCTCCGGTGTTGCTTTGTGGATTAACCTTCACTCGACTTATGATACTTGGATCGTGGAGCATCAGTTGATCAGTTTCGACGTCTTCTCCTATGTGTGGGAAGGAGAATATGCTGGGATGACACAGTGCATAAGTATGGTGAGCACTATAATTCACATTATCTGCGTCTAATGGACTAAATGAGTCATATATTGCACATTTAATGCTGGTTCTGTATTAATAGTGCATTATCATGCTCATTGTGGATAGGTGAAATATGTCGCAACTAACAGTTCAGACCTATCTGAGTGGTGCCTGGCAGGATGCGTGCGAACTCTATTTTAGTGATCCGGAGGCTGGCCGTCATGGTGCGGTTACGTTGGAATACGATGCCGGATATGTTGCACGATTTCAGGGAAACCCTGCTGCACTGGTTAGCGCCCGTTTTCCGCTCGACTTCTTCCCGCATGAGACATCCCATTGGCCCGCGTTTCTGCTGGATATTATGCCTATGGGAGCCGCCCGCCGTTATTGGGGGCAGCAGCTCAACCTGCCGGACATCCAGCAGCCCGGATATGATTTTCAGTTATTAGCCAACTGTACCCGCGCCCCTGTCGGCAATCTGCGTATTAAAGAAAGCGTGACCGACACTTCTGATTTTCAGCTGATCGGATTTCCTATGTCTGAAGTGCTTGAGCAGGCAACAGAATTTCTTGATTACGCCAGGTCGCATGGAGCTGCGGTGGGTGGAGCTACCGGTGCCGGCGGTGATGCGCCTAAATACCAGCTGACTCTCGCTAGTGACGGTCTTTATTATCCCGATGGCTCACTGCCGGATGAGCAGGCTCGAGAGCATTTTCTTGTAAAATTCCCGCGCCGCAGTTCAAGGCAGGGGAATTCTCTGGAAAGCGACCGCCTGATTCTGGAGACCGAACATGCTTACTATCAAGTGGCTGGACGGTTAGGATTCGATGCTATCTCGTCGGATTTATATGTTGAATCGGGCCGACTTCAGAGCAAAACAGCGAGCCTGTGGATGCCAAGATTTGATCGGGTTTTGGGCCATGATGGAATGGAAAGATATGCGGTCGAATCTCTTTATTCTATCGCCGGCGTAATAGAACCGGGCGCGACAGTGGCGCACTCGACCTACCTGAAGCAGCTTGCGCATCTGTGGAATATTTACGATCAGACGGATCAAGTAGAGACCATGGTGCAGGAATACCTGCGCAGGGACCTGCTGAATGTGGTTTTGGGCAACAGTGATAACCATGGACGAAATACTTCGGTCTTGAGGCTTAAGGGTGGGATCCGTCTTGCCCCTGTATACGACCTTGCGCCTATGGTGCTGGATGAAGCAGGTATTACCCGTACCAGCCGTTGGCATGTGGACAATGAAGTGGGTGGTAATTTCCGTTGGCGGGAAATCTGTGACGAAGCAGCCGCAGCAACCAATCTCAACGCAGCGCGATTATGGGCTGGTTTGCGAGATTTTGCCTTAAGACTCATCGATTTGCCTGTGTATGCCAGTGAATCAGGAGTGCCTGCAGAGGTGATGAACACTGAACGACACGGCCTCAATCTGAAGGCGATGCCTGACCGCCTGAAGCGCTGGGGATTGCTATGAGAACTTCTTTGTCATGACAAAAAATATTCCCGATTTTAAAACGATGTCGCGTACAGAGGTTCTGACCTGGGTTGAAGCCTCGGTTGGTTCTGGTGAATTGTCGCTGGGCGGCGCAATACGGGTGCTACGCCGCAATATTGCAACGCAGAATCAAGCAGAATTCGCGAAGCTATGTGGTCTTTCCAGGCGTACCCTTGTTGCGATTGAGTCCGATGAAGCCAATCCGACGATTCAGACGGTTAATCGACTCCTGAAACTGTTTGGGCTGCAGTTGGGGTTAGCGAGGCTGCACCGGAACTCTGAGCATAAGCAATAATGCCCACACACAGGCGCCGAGGCCCCAGATAAAGGTCGATGACAAGGTCGCCCCCATATGAATCCCCGCCTCGGCAACGATAGGTCCGAGCAGCTGGGCCACGCCGTAAAGTGCAATCAGGGCGGCGCTCAATCGTGGCCCCTGATGTGGGTGCATTGCACGGGCCAGTCGTTGGGTCAGGAAGACGGCGCCGAGGAAGCTGCCCCCCATTAATGCGGCACATAGCCAGAGGCCCAGTTCACTCGCCGGCAGTATGAAAATCGCCACAATAGACGCGGCCTGAACTGCGTAATTGAGGATCAGGGCGTTACGGTCGCCCAGGCGGTTGCCCAGAGAATTCCAGATGAAGATCGACGGCACTGAAGCAATCGCTGCGATCAGCCAGGGGCTGGGTGTGACATTGATGCTCCATTCCTGCGCGACCGCAGGCAGGAAGGTCATCGGCAATATGTAGCCCAGACCCGCACCAAAGTAGGATAAAAATAACGGAGTACTCTGTTTATCCCATAAAGCAGAGTGATCATCGCGGCTGACAGGTGCATCGCCTGAGCTGAGGCGGAACAGGTAAATGCCGGACCAGAGCGCCAGCGGAATACTGATCATCGCGGCGGGTATCCAGCGGTCGTTGCCTTGCAGCCAGATAGCGGTGCTTTCAACGATCTGGTTGCTGAGCAATAAGCCTGCGCCAACACCCAGGTACATGAGGCCACTCAACGTCGCCTTGTTGCGTACCGCCAGCCATTCCAGCACCAGTGCCGGCGCAAGTACAAAAACAATACCGTTAGTGATGCCGTTGAAGAGGCGAAGGCCCGCCATATACGGGAAGTAATCGCCGCCCACCTGCAGCAGCGTAATGACTGCGTTGCCGAGCACGCCGGTAAGCAGGGCGCTCCGGCCCCAACCACTCTGATACGCAAAAAGTGCGACCATGGCGCCCGCGAGGTAACCGACATAGTTCCAGGTAGCCAGCTGTGCCGCCTGCTGAAGAGTAAGTAAACCATCACTTACTAACAGTGGAATCAAAGGGGTATAGATAAAACGACCAAACCCATGAACGACGATCAGGGTGGTGGCGGCGGCGACTAGAGGCCAGAGGGGGCTACGGGCTGACATGACGGTCCTCATTACTAAGGCCGACAGTATATAGATGCGCCCGAGGCAGAGCATCCCGACTTTGGATGAACACACTGTTCATTATTTAACTTATCGGCGGCGTGATTCGTCTCAGGATTACGGCATATCGATGGGACTGGCGCATTTGTGTCATCGGAGAGTAAGTATCCCTGTACTAAACAGGGTTTTTCGTAGCGGGTCACATTTTTTCAACGGGGCCACTGCTATAACATCGGGCGGTCAACAGGAACTGGGCGTATGCCTCGCGGGACAGGGTATGAATCTCCTAAAATTACTGGCAGTCGGGATGGCGATTCTCTGGCTGGTCGGGTGCGATAAAAATTACAGCGGTGAACTTGCCGATGATGGCTACAACGCCGCCGGGCATGCTCACTATCAGCAGATGTGTGCGTCCTGTCACGGGCTGGATGGTAACGGTACCTCTGTCGGCCCCTCTCTCGTTGGCTGTGCAACCTGCTCGTCTTTTTCCGTGTTAACGGATGAAATCAGCCGTACGATGCCCATTGGCGATGTTGAGGCGTGCGTCGATGATTGTGCTTCGGACACCGCCGAATACATTCTATATGCCTTCAATGGCCAGAATCTCGCGGATGCGCTGGCCACCATTCAGGGTGTGGAAAACCAGTCTGCGGCACTGACTTTGCGCAAAGCATCACTTCAGTTGGTGGGGCGTTTGCCTACTGGCACTGAGTTAGCTCAAGTTGCGGAGAGTGCGGATACAGGTCTCAGTACCTCGTTGGATGCTATGCATCTGGAGCCCGGCTTCTACGATAGCCTGATGAGCTTTTTCAACGAGCAGCTCCTCACCGATAAGTACCTCACCAGCAACCTGAATGAAGGTGGCATCAACCTGCTTGACAGCGATGATTACCCGAATCGTAAGTGGTATGACAATGTATATGCTGGAGATGAACAGAGCAGTATCCGTCGCTGTGTGCGTACTGTGACCAACGATTCCGTGGCTCGTGAACCTCTGGAGCTTATCCGTTATGCGGCGATGAATGATTTGCCTCACACCCTCTATATGACTGCCGATTTCATGATGGTGAACTGGTACAGCCAGCAGGTGTATGAAGCAGAGCTGGTTGAGTCCGGCGAATTCCGTCAGCTGGCTGAACCCGTGTGTGATGAAAATGGTGTGCAGATTAATTATGACCCGAGTGACTTCCGCCCTGCTCGTGTCACCAAACAGCTTGAATACGAGTTAGGGGGGATTCCTCATGCCGGTGTTCTGACCTCTCCCATGTTTCTGAATCGCTACCCGACGACGCGAACCAACAGAAACCGTCACCGCGCGCGTATCGTGTTCGATTACTTCCTGGATACCGACATTCTGGCCATCGAGGGGGATCGCCCTGAGGACGGTATTGGTTCTGGTGTCAGCAACCCGACTCTCCTCGATCCGGCGTGTTACGCCTGCCATCAGGTTATGGACCCCGTGTCTTCTTCATTCCAGCATTGGACAGATCGTGGTCGATATATCGTAACGGGCAGCTCTTCTGTTAATGACTGGGACGGCTCGGATATTGAGCCACCGGGGTTGGGCGGTAAGCAGGCGCCACTGTCAGGGTCAGAAGGCCAGTTCCGTACTTTATTGCAATGGCTCGGCAGCGAGATTGCAGCCGATCCGAGATTTGCCCGTGCCACGGTACGCACGCTCTATGAGGGTATGATTGGCCAGGAGGTGCTCCCCGCACCGCCGGCTGATGCGTCCGACGATGAAAAGCTGGCGTATAACAGTCAGCGCGCCATTCTCAATAGTGTGGCGGATGCCATGGTCGCGGATGGTTGGGATATCAAGGCCGCAGTAAAAGCCTTGATCATGAGCCCTTACTACCGTGCCGCGAGCGTCAATGCGGAAGAGCTGGCGGTGAACGATCATATTGGTGCCAGTCAGTTCATCAGTCCGGAACAGATGCAGACCAAGTTGCAGGCGATCTTTGGTTTTGGCTGGGACGAGCTGCGCTGGGAAGATAACCGCATTATGTACGGTGGTATGGACTCGGACAGTGTGACAGAGCGGATTCGTGAGCCGGGCGGCCTGATTATCGCGATTCAGAATCGTATGGCGACCGAGATGGCGTGCCGTTCAACGGCGTATGATTTTCTTAATGCGTCTTCGCAACGTCGCCTCTTTCCGCATGTAGAAATTGAGACGCTGCCATTCGACCTCGAGGGAGCAGCTAACCCCTCAGCCGTTGATCGCATCAAAGAAAACATCCGCTATCTGCATTGGGTGCTACTGGGTGAAGACATCAGTGCGGGAAGTGTTGAAGAACAGGCAACCTACGATCTTTTCCTGGCGGTACTGAATGAGGGTCAGAACATGCTGGCCAACCGGGAGCAGTATGATCCTCAGCCGAGTAACTGGCTGGAGTGGGAGTGCCGGGCGCGTTGGCTTCGTCAGGCTGACGGGCGCACAGATGGCGACCTGCCATCAGAAGAGCGCATTGAGCAGGATGAGTACTACAGCATCCGTGCCTGGATGGCGGTGCTGACCTATCTCATGTCTGACTACCGTTTCGTGTACGAATAAGGAGGCCGCTATGAAACGTCGTAATTTTCTGCAGATGATGGCGGCCGCGGGCCTGACTGCACAGGCGCCTTTGTGGGCACCCAAAGTACAGGCGGCGGCGCCTGATCGTTTTCTGATTGTGGTGAATGCCAGCGGTGGCTGGGACCCGACATCGATATGCGACCCCAAGGGGCTTAATCAAGCCTATCAGGATCGCTCAGACCGCTACGAAGGCTCAACTAATTCGGTTGCTCTCGACAGTAATAAAACCTTCGGGAATATTCAGTGGAGCGCCATTCCTGAAGGGGTCTCTAATGATGAACTGGTGCGTCAGCGCATCAATGATCAGTTCGACGATTTTTTCACCACGCATGGCGATAAGCTGACGGTGATTAACGGCATCGATACTGGCACCAACAATCACGATACGGGCAACCGTTTCGTCTGGTCGGGTAACGATGAGACCGGCTACCCCAGCCTGGCCGCGTATTTCGCGGCATCGGTCGCACCGACGCTGCCGATGGCTTATATCAGTAACGGTGGGTATGACTTTACAGACTCACTGGTTGCGCGAGCCCGTGCCAGTAGCGCCGGATTTGTCAGTGAAGTTGCTGACCCGAACAGCTACTACGATGACCGCGGCTTTCACTTCCGTACTGCTAACCGTGGGGTGGATCAGTATTCCCATATTGAGGCAGCACAGCGGGCACGCATACAGCGTCAGCTGGATAGCGAGCCACTGCCACTCAGACGTAAACAGCTACAGCAGTTGTTTGGTATCCGTAATACCGACAGCAATCTCGCTGAGCTGACGGTGCGTCTGGAAGATCTTCAGGCGAATGTCCTTCGCGATGATCACTGGAACACCAACCGCGCCAACAGTCTCAAGAGCCAGGCCGAGGTGGTCGTTGCCTCAATGGCTGCGGGCCTGACTGCCAGTGCCAACCTGAACTTTGGTGGTTTTGACACGCACGGAAATCACGACGCCAATGCCTACCCAGACCTCGGGGACCTGCTCGAAGGCATTCACTTTATGATGGTGGCTTTGCAGTACGCCGGTATTGCCGATCGCACGACGGTTGTTGTCGGCTCTGACTTTGGACGAACGCCCTACTACAACTCAGGTAACGGTAAGGATCACTGGCCAGTGACCAGTATGTTGGTACTGCGACCTGAATCGAGCGGCGGCCGCGTGTTTGGTGCATCAACCACCGAGTTTTTGTCTCAGCCGGTGAATCTTACGACGGGGCAGCCGGATGCCGCAGGCGAGATTCTCACGCCGCAGCATGTTAACCGTGCCATACGAAATCTGATGGGCGTGGGCAGCTCCTCGCTGGCTGACAATTACCCTCTTAACGTACCTGACTTCAGGATATTTGGATGAAGCCACTGTTGTTTACAGGCCTGCTGTCTGTGTTGTTGCCTGTTCTTTCGGGCTGCTCTGCCGTTGAGCCCTGGGACCGCGGGCGCCTCGCGCACGATGTGATGGCCTGGGATATCGATCCGTTAAAAGCCTCGCTCGATAATCATATTCACCATTCTAAGGAAGGCTCGTCCGGCGGTGGCGCAGCGGCAGGAGGCGGCTGCGGCTGTAACTGATGAAGAAAACCATGAATTCTCTGGCGGCGCTGGCAGCGGCAGCGGCGCCACTTGCAGGACAGGCCGAGCCAGTACCCACAGAGCAGGCGGTAAGCTATCGGTTCAGCCAGTATCAGGAAGCCGATATACCTGAATCGCGAACCTTTTCTGACGAAACGGCGCGGTACAGTATTGATATTCACCAGCTCGGCTATCGCCGGCCATTAGTCGGTCAATGGTATCTGAACAGCGAGCTGCAGTACGAGACGATGTCAGGCGCATCGCCTATGCAGACCTACAAAAACTCGGAAGGCCAGAGTGCCGTGCTGATGAGCGGTGCCAGTATTGATGAGCGTCGGATTGACCTGAAACTCGCTCCTACCCGCTACTTTGAGGATAGTGTTGATGGCACCCTGGGGGGCTTACTGGCGATCTCGACCGAGAATGACTATGACTCGGTGGCCGTTGGTGCTGAAGGCTCACTCAATCTGATGAATAAACACACGACTCTGATGGGCTCACTGACCTTGTCGTATGACGTACTGGCACCGACCGATGAGTTTCTGTCAGAAGCCAGACGCAGAGCCGATGGCCGGGTGAAACGTAGCGTTTCTCTCTACGAGGGCGTCTCTCAGGTGATCAACAAGAATCTGGCTTTACAGATTGGTGCAGGGTTCACCCGACTCTCCGGATATCTGTCTGATCCTTATAAGTTGGACGACCATCGCCCGGGTGAGCGCTCTCAGTATCTGATTGATGCGCGGGCGCGCCACTACTTTGCGGTGGGTGGCGGTGCTGCTTTGCATCTGGATTATCGCTTTTACACCGACAGCTGGGGCATTTATTCCAACACGCTGGAAACCCGCTGGGCGCAGGCACTGAACGCCGGGCGCTTCAGTTTTAAGCTGACCCCTTCGTTACGCTACTACCGGCAGACGCAGGCCAGGTTTTATCGGCTGACGCCCGCTGAAGCCGGTGAGTACAGCAGTTCGGATTATCGATTGTCTTCCTACGGCGCATTTAACGTCGGTCTTGCAGCGAGTGCGGGTTATGGGCGCTGGCATATCAGTGGCGACATTCAGCAATACATGTCATCCGAAGATATGATGTTGCTGCAGACGCCTGACGACGAAGCACCGGCGCTGGTGGACTATTCAATAGTGAGCCTTGGGATTGAGTACAAAACACTCTGACGCCAGAGCGACCTATCTGGCACATGAGTTTCGTGCCATGGCGTCGCCGTGTTGTTTTCATTTGCCGGCAGGGACATCGCCCGATGTGATTAACGCCATGGAAGGCGAAGTCCGTCGTATCGAAGCGAAATACAGTCGCTATCGTGATGACAGCGTTCTTTCTGATATTAACCAGCGCGCAGGTCAGAAAGTGGGCCTGGATAACGAAACGCTCTGGTTGATTAACTATGCCTGTGCCTGCTTTGAGCAGAGTGATGGCCTGTTTGATATTTCTTCTGGCGTTCTGCGTCAGGCCTGGGATTTCCGCGCAGGGCAGTTACCTTCAGAGGTCACGCTGGCGCGGTTACTCCCCCGGATCGGACTCGGCCGCATTGAAATATCAGAGGCGCACCTGACGATGCCGCCTGATATGGAGCTGGATCTGGGCGGTATCGGCAAAGAGTACGCAGTCGATGCAGCAGCCGCGATTGCTCGTCAGGCAGGCATTAACCGTGGTGTGGTCGATCTGGGTGGCGATCTTTGCGTTCTCGGGCCGCACGCGGACGGCAGCCCCTGGCAGTTGGGCGTGCGTCATCCGCGCGATACGGAAAACGCGATCGCATCTTTGCCCGTATATCAGGGCGGTATGGCCAGTAGCGGCGACTATGAGCGATTCTTCGAAAAAGACGGCAAGCGCTATTGCCACCTTCTTAATCCCGAAAGCGGGTTTCCGGTGGATTACTGGGCATCTGTGACTGTAGTTGCGCCGTCCTGCCTGCTGGCGGGCACGCTTTCGACGATTGCCATGCTGAAAGAGGCGTCGGGCGAAGGCTGGCTGCGATCGCAGGCGGTCAACGCTCTGCTCATTCGGCCGGATTTATCATTGCTCAGTCTGACTGACTGCTAACCTGTGATAAACTCGCGGCCTTTTCCTCTTCCAGAATAATCCGGCAATGAGTACATCTGAACAGCAGCTTCGCGCGGGCGCAGAGGCCCTTGGTATCGAGGTCTCTGACAATGAGTTTACCGTCCTCCTTAACTATCTGGCGCTTCTGCAGAAGTGGAACAAAGCCTACAACCTGACGGCCATCCGCGATGAGTCCGGCATGGTGGCGCTGCATCTGCTCGACAGTCTGGCAGTGCATCCTGCAGTTCAGGATGCCGACAACATTATTGATGTAGGCACCGGCCCGGGTCTTCCGGGTATCGTTCTGGCGATTATGAATCCGCAGAAACGGTTTACCCTGCTCGACAGTAACGGAAAAAAGACGCGCTTCCTGTTTCAGGCAAAGACCTCTCTGTCACTCGAAAATGTCACTATCGTCAATGACAGAGTCGAGGCATATCATCCCCCGGAACCTTTCGATATGATTGTCAGCCGTGCTTTTGCTTCACTCGCTGATATGACCGGCTGGTGTAAGCACCTTCGGGCTGACCATGGTTGTTTTCTGGCCATGAAAGGACAATATCCACAGCAGGAAATAGATGACTTGAAAGGCCAGTTTGAGGTTACTCAGGTCACCGAACTTCGAATACCGGGCGTGGACGGCGAGCGTCATCTGCTGCGCCTGCTACCGGTTGTCTCATAAGGATCAACAGCGTGACTCACATTTTTGCTATTGCTAACCAGAAAGGTGGTGTTGGTAAAACGACGACGGCGGTCAACCTGGCAGCGTCGCTGGCGGCGACTAAGCGCCGGGTGTTGCTGATTGATCTCGATCCGCAGGGCAACGCCACCATGGGTTGTGGTGTGGATAAGTACGAAATCGAACGTTCTATGTACGACGTTCTGGTGTCTAACTGCAGTGCAGGGCAGGCTTTAACGCCAGCGCCAGAAGCCAACTTCGATGTACTTCCTGCGAATGGCGACCTGACGGCGGCAGAAGTCGAGTTGATGGAAGTGACTGGACGAGAGCAGAAATTGAATAACGCGCTCAAGGCGTTACTCCCTGATTACGACTATATCCTGATCGACTGCCCGCCTTCGCTGAATATGCTGACGCTGAATGCGCTGGTCGCCGCGCAGGGCATTCTGATTCCGATGCAGTGTGAGTATTACGCACTGGAAGGACTGAGCGCACTGATGCAGACCATCACTTCGATTCAGTCTGGCCCGAATCCGCAGCTCGAGATTACCGGTCTGATCCGCACCATGTACGATCCGCGCAACAGCCTGACCAAAGATGTGTCTGATCAGCTGACGGAGCATTTTGGCGATAAGCTCTTTACCTCCGTTATTCCGCGCAATGTGCGCCTTGCGGAAGCGCCGAGTCATGGTCTGCCGGTGTTGATGTACGATAAGGTATCAAAAGGCGCTCTGGCCTATCTGGCTTTGGCGGGTGAACTTAACCGGCGTATGACCGCGAGCAAATAATTACCGCCCTCAGGGCAGATGGAAACGATAGATGGCAACAAAGAAAAAACGTGGCTTAGGCCGTGGTCTCGATGCCCTGCTGGCAAGCTCCAACAGTGCGGCAGTCCCTGTCAGTGACTCGGTAGAAGTAGACGAGCAGGTCGGCACCGCTGAAAACAGCGAAGCCGGCTCACTAACAGGCAGCTCTTCTGCCCAGAGTGAGTTGCGCCACCTTCCGGTCGAGTGGATTCAGCCGGGTCGCTATCAGCCACGCCGTGATATCCAGCCAGAAGCACTGGAAGAGCTGGCCGCCTCTATTAAGGCGCAGGGCCTGATGCAACCGATCGTTGTGCGCCCGCTGCCTGGGCAGACTGATCGTTTCGAAATTATCGCCGGTGAACGTCGCTGGCGCGCGAGTCAGCTGGCGCAGTTGGATAGGGTTCCGGCGCTGATCCGTGACGTACCCGATGAAGCAGCCATCGCCATGGCGCTTATTGAGAACATCCAGCGTGAAAACCTCAATCCGATGGAAGAGGCTATGGCGTTGCATCGCCTGCAGCATGAGTTTGAACTGACTCAGATGGAAGTGGCAGAAGCCGTGGGCAAAAACCGTGCGACAGTGGCCAACCTGCTGCGCCTGATGAATCTCAACGACGACGTCAAAGTATTACTTGAGCACGGTGATATCGAAATGGGTCACGCCCGAGCGCTGCTTGGTTTGCCCGTTGAGCAACAGAGCAGCGCTGCAGCCGATGTTGTGGCCCGTGCTCTGACCGTGCGCCAGACCGAGGCGCTGGTGCGTAACCTGTTGGATGGCAAAGAACAGAAAGCCGACAGTAAGCAGCCGGTGAATCCGGACATTCAGCGTCTCGAACGCATGTTAGGCGAACGCCTTGGGGCAAAAGTGGCAATTCAGCACTCAGCGAAAGGCAAAGGCAAGCTGGTGATCAATTACACCAGCCTTGATGAGCTGGACGGTATTCTTGATCACATTAAGTAATTTTAAATGGGTGTTCTTACTCAACCGAGCGTTTATTCATTGGTTTTACTGGAGGTATTTCGCAACTGCTCAACCTCCTTTTCCAACGCTATTATCTCATTCCTCAGCTTGTCAAATATTTGATGCTGGAGGCTATAGCCCTGGTAGATTAAGGAACAGATAGCCACTCCTACGCCAATAACAGAGACAACTGCGACTCGATAGAGCCTTTTTAACGTGCTTTCCGCATTATTAGCTTTTTCTTCGGCTGCCCTAAACGTGTCAGGAATTGAACTTATAATACTCCCCTTATGAGCTCTGCTTAAGAAGTACTCCATCGATTTTTTAGTCTTGTCACTAGCTATCTCTTTTAGCGGGAACTCTGATGGTTCATTGTAATTTTCAACTGACTGGTCCCACTTGGGATGAGGGCTGAGCTTTGTGAATTCAATCCATATTAATCCTTCATTGAACTCAAATTGGTAGGAGTTTGCGGTTAGGTTATGGAGAGGAATGTTAATCTTACCCTTGTAACCTGGATCAATTAAAGGGCCTGTCCCTAATAGTAATCCTCTGTATACGTGCTTGATCTTTAAATTGAATCGTAGTGCTATATAGGGTGGCAGGTCAAATTCCTCCTGAATCTGAACGTACGCTATTGAGTTTGGTGGAAGAGTAAAGTAGTCCCCTTTACTTTCCAAAGATATTTTGATTTTCTTTTTTGTGTCAATATCCCAGTATATAACTTCATTGCCAATCTTAGCTTCGTAAGATGCACCCTTTAAATGTTGAGAGTCAAAAGGAGCGATCATCGATGTCACGTGAACATACTTCTGAATGTCACTTGAGTTTAGCAATGCAGGCGGGATTCGAGGAAATGGATCTTGACCATTGTTTACTTTTTCTTGGAAAAACTTCAGGCCACTACTCATAGCGAAGGATACTCTCGGCTGAGTTACCAATGTAGTCAATCTTTCTGTTTATTTGAGACTCCAGTTTAGATATGAAAATTTGCCTAGATTGGTCTGGAATATAATCAATATGGTTTAAAACAATTGAAGTTGGGTTGTTGGCATCTATTGCTTTTTTAACGATATCGGAATCGAACCTTGCAACACGCCTTAACTTATTCGTGGCAGTTGTGTGTTCATAGATTCTATTTTTGAGATTCAGTGAATCGGATAACTCCTCCCAAGTTAATTCATTTGGGAGTGGCCCTGAATTACCAGCAACTCTAATGGGGTATGTCCGAATGACCATAACTACCTCATCGACATCTAGAGGACTCAGTCCTGCTTCCGAAAGGAATCCGGCAGCAGTTGTATCACGGGATGTAGTATTAGGATAAAACTCTGAATGATATAAGGATAATCCGTAACCTTGCGTACCCTCTATTATAACTCGTTCATTCTTATTGAGTGCGTCGCGCAATACCTTTTTGGTATCGCACAAGAATATCTTTAGTTCTGGAATGTCTTTGGCAAAGATACATTGCCCAGTTCTCGAAATACGGGATCTCACTGCTGCGCCTGTGCCGCTGCCAGTAGATCCTATATTTTCTATTAGTCCGTCATCTTTCTCTTCTTTTAAATTGGCATCTGAAATAATAACGCTCATTGGATCGATGAGTACTCGATCTGTACTGATGCCTGTAGAGTCTATTTCTTCTTTTAAGATTTTCAGGTCAATATAGGAGCCTGCAGGTAATATACAGTTAGAAAAACTATTAATTGAGGCGGTAGGGAGTTGACGCAATGCGTATTTATTCCCTGCTTTACAGTAAACGGTATGTCCAGAGTTGGTACCTCCAACTCTGATCACGTATTTCGCTTGGTGTTGTTCCGCAAAATAGGCCGATGTTTTACCTTTACCTTCGGAGCCAAATTGACCTCCGACCACTATTGATACTGGCATTTATACCTCTCAAGAAGTAAATCGACTTGAGTATAAAGTTGACTGATTGAGGCGCTATTGTCTATCACTTCGTCAGATAGCTCAATGAGCCTATCGATATGATCCTCACAGAGCTTATCACTCCTATGGGCTGCTTGATTCCCATCTCGTTTCAATATTCTAAGGGTTCTTTCATCTTCATCTACGGCTAAGTGGACGTGAACTATTGCTGGCCCAAGTATTTCCCTCGCCGTTGCGACATCCTCTGCATACCTAGCTCCTTCAATCACTCCACTTTGTGCGTGTTCAACTTGCGCAGTCACCTCTTTTGCCAATGTACGCTGCTCTCCAGGAGAGTTTTGAATCCGAGCTCCTTCATCAATGAGCATATGGCGGGTGACAGCGTTACTGCCTAGTCGCGAGCGTACCGTTCCGCTGAATGAAGACACTTTAAACCCTTTATTTTCAAGGTATTGAGCAATTGTTGTTTTACCAGTACCTGATCTGCCACTCAGTAGAAATACTATGCGATTGATCCATGCCGAGTTATTAACCTCTAATGATGGGATAATCATGTAGTCTTCTGCAGCGTTGCCTAGGCCTTCAAAGTTTCCGGACCAGTAGAAGTGCGCCACGACTGCGGAAGTTATTGCGTCCAACTCATCGTGTGTTACTAAACTTTTTACAAAGTCTCCCTCAATACCAAATTCGTTTAACCCTGTCGTAAGGTACTTGAGACCGCTCTGTTTGCGCGGAATATTCATGATGTCTTGTGCGGCACCGGGATAACTTTCAATTACCGAAAAGCCTAACTTTCGAAGCTTACTCGCCAGTATCATGCCCCTTTGGGTTAACTTCTGCATACTTTGAATCAAACAAGGGTAGCTGTTTACGCCCCTTTTTTTGAGAATTCTTTCGCACAGTCGAGTTATCCCATATTTTTTGCGCATAGGATCATCGTCGAAAAATGAAGTACGCCCCTCTGGTATTGAAAGTGGTGAATCAATGGAAATTACTTTGGCTTTACTTTGAATAGCAAAACTGATGAGCTCGTCATCAGTTTTCAAACGCAATGTTTCTGCTCTATTCCCAACGAGTCTACACACACCAGATTCTCGTTCTTCACTCGAGACTAGATCTATACCTAGCACAACAAGCGTATCAAGCGCGCCGTTATGGTTAATTTCACTGTAGGTGACCAAAGGCTTGGAATTGCCTGAGAACTTTTCTAAAGCTATTGTGTAGGGGGTACAAGATTTACTACCAACAACAAATTTGTATTCGCTTTGTTGGCTAAAGTACGGTCCATTGAACGCTGCCTCTGGAATTTCCTTCGATTTACATAAGAGTTTAACGACTTTGTCGAGGATGTATCGCATGCCCTCTACATCGCAGTAGTTATATAAGAGGAGATCCTTCAACGCCGATATATCTCCCCTTCGGTACTCGTGCCACAGTACAGGGGCGTTATCTCCTCTGAGGGCTTCTACTTCGACCGGACGGTTAAAACCTAACTGTTCCTCGATGGATTTTTGCCCACCCGTTAGGCCGGCGCGTTTGGCGAGATAGCGTAAGTCAACGTGAGCTTCCGGGAGGTTGATGTCGGGGAATCGCTTTTTAAGAAACTTTAGGTCGAAGAGTGTCCCATTGAACGTTACGATTGCTTTTGCTCTAGAAATCTCTTGGAGTAAAGCATCCTCTGGTTGGCCGTTGATCCACGCTCCATATTTACCATTTAGACTCCATCCGACTAAAGTAATGTGGTCGTAGTACAGGCTAAGGCCTGTTGTTTCAATATCCAGAAAGAGAGTGTCAGAAGGGAAGGTTAACGCTATGCGGTAGAGGTCCTGCTTCTTTATAAGGCGTGCGAAATAGTCGGTATCTTGGCGTCGGTAGGCGTCGAGGCTAGCCTTTATTGAAGGTTCACTTGTATTGAAAAGATCATACTGAGAGGTGGAGTCAGCTATATAATCTTCCCAAGTGAGTATGTTTCTTGCCCATAGCTTCTGTTCTGTTTTAGCACTCTTGCCGGGCAGATGTGAAAACGTCGACTTCAGCATCTTGTTTTATGTCCTAGTTTTCAATGGGTGAATGATAATTTATGGTTGCCCTGATGACCATAGGAGCTTAATAGGTTGGCAGCCTGGATAATTTCATGATGTGGTCTGGTTGCGTACCGAGCATGCCTTAACTGACACTTCCCTGCAGGCGAGCCTTTGCTTACTAGACTTGTTAGTAACAGAGGACTTTCCTATGAAAATTCTGATGTGCAGCGCCCTGCTGCTTTCGGCGACCGTGGTGGCGACACCACGCCCCATGATGATGCTCGATGATTCCTCTCTGAGTAACACCCGGGTCGACTACCTTACCGGTCTGGAACAACAGAGAACGAATGAAGAAACCGGTAAAGAAGAGTCGGAAACCGGCGCAGCGCCGAAGCCAGATGTGCGCAGTGAGCTTCCGGTAGTGACTCCGGGGTCTGTTCCTACCTCAATACCCTTACCGTCGAAAGGGGTTTCTGTGCAGATCACCCCTCGTTAACTGCGGTTATAGGGGTTGATTTCAGCAGTCAGCCCATCATCTGCGGCCATGTCGGCCCTGTCTTACAAATATCTCATTGATTCGGCCCGCTTGCTGTTGATGCGCGGGGCCGTAGCCCCTATAATCCTCGCGCCCTGAAAATGGGTTGCTCAAACAGAGCGTTGCAAATTCAGCATCAAAGAAGTGGAGCACAGGTTGTCTTCGATACCGCGTCCACCGGTTTACAGGATCATTATTTTACAGCTGGTCCTGACCCTGATAGTTGCAGCTCTGGCCTGGATTCACAGCGATGTGGCCGCCAAATCGGCATTGCTCGGAGGACTGACATGCGCCCTCCCGAATGCCTACTTTATCTGGCGAGCGTTCCGCTACACAGGTGCAAGGGCAGCCACTCAGGTGGTGCAATCGTTTTACCAGGGTGAATCCTGGAAATTTGTGCTCACGGCGTTGTGTTTTGGTGTCATCTTCCAACGCGTTGAGCCTCTGAATGTTCTGGCACTGTTTGCTGGTTTCATAACAGTGCAGCTGGGGCACATTGCTTCAGCAAGAATCGCCAATTTATAAACCTTAAAATCTGAGAGTGTACGATGGCTGGTAACTCCCAAGAGTATATTTCGCACCACCTTACGAACCTGACCTATGGCAAGCTGCCAGCGGGCTACGTTCGTGAAAACGAAGACGGCACAACTACTGAGCTGACTGAAGCAACCTGGACTTTCGCTCACGGCGGCGCTGAAGCGTCTGCAATGGGTTTCAACGCGGTTCATGTTGATTCACTGGGCTGGTCTTTTGGTCTGGGCGCCCTGATCATGTTCCTGTTCTGGCGCATGGCTAAGAAAGCGACCACAGGCGTGCCAAGCGGCTTCCTGAACTTCGTTGAAATGATTGTTGAGTTCATCGACAACACTGTAAAAGAATCTTTCCACGGCCGCAGCGCGCTCGTCGCACCGCTGGCTCTGACCATCTTTACCTGGGTCTTCATGATGAACTTCATGGACCTTATCCCGGTTGACGTTCTGCCTACTCTGGCCATGGCCGTGGGTATCGATTACATGAAGGTCGTACCGTCGACGGACGTTAACGTCACGCTGGGTATGGCAATCTTCGTATTCGCTCTGATGATCTTCTACTCGATCAAGATCAAGGGCATCGGCGGCTTTGTTGCTGAGCTGACGCTGCAGCCATTCAGCGCTAAAAATCCTGTCGTTCAGGCCATCTTCATCCCAGTGAACTTCTTCCTGGAGATCGTTGCCCTGATCGCTAAGCCTATCTCTCTGGGTCTGCGTCTGTTCGGAAACATGTACGCCGGCGAGATGATCTTTATTCTTATCGCACTGATGTTCTCTGCGGGCATTGCACTGGGCCTGATGGCTGGTGTTCTGCAGTGGGCGTGGGCGGTATTCCACATTTTGGTGATCACACTGCAAGCGTTCATTTTCATGATGTTGACCATCGTGTATCTGAGCATGGCGCACGAAGATCATTAATTTTTAAACCTTAAATTCACTTAACTAACTTAACTTCTATTTGGAGAAAATTATGGAACAAGGTCTGGTATTCCTGGCTGCGGCTCTGATGATTGGTCTGGGTGCTCTGGGTACAGCTATCGGTTTTGGTCTGCTGGGTGGTCGTCTGCTGGAAGGTACTGCTCGCCAGCCTGAACTGGGTCCAATGCTTCAGGGTAAAATGTTCCTGATCGCTGGTCTGCTTGACGCCGTACCTATGATCGGCGTTGGTCTGGGCCTGTACCTGATGTTCGCAGCTTAAGGGTTCATTTCTTAACGAACTTCCTTAATCAACGAACATGAGGGCTCTGGCGTGAACTTAAATTTGACTCTGATCGGCCAGATCATCACTTTTGGCGTCTTCGTGTGGTTCTGCATGAAGTTTGTATGGCCTCACCTGCTGACGGCTATGCAAGAACGCGAAAAGAAAATTGCCGATGGTCTGGACGCAGCTAACCGCGCTGCACGTGATCTGGAACTGGCTCAGAAAGAAGCCGCGGACCAGCTGCGTGAAGCAAAAGAGAAAGCTGCTGAAATCATCGAACAGGCGAACAAGCGTGCTAACCAGATCGTGGACGAAGCAAAAGATAATGCTCGTTCCGAAGGTGAGCGCATCGTAGCTGCTGCTCAAGCTGAAGTTGAGCAAGAGGCAAACCGCGCTAAAGAAGCTCTGCGTAAGCAGGTGTCTGAACTGGCAGTAGCCGGTGCAGCGAAAATCCTTGGCAAATCAGTAGATGCATCAGCTCACGACGAGCTGCTGGATACACTGGCCAAAGAGCTCTAAGCGAGGTTTTCCATGGCTGAATTAACAACTCTCGCTCGGCCATACGCAAAGGCAGTGTTTGCTGAAGCAAGTGAGAAGAGTGCACTGGACGCCTGGTCTGATGACCTGGCAGTCCTGTCGGCTTTCGCAGCCGACGCCGATCTGGCGAAGGTACTGGTGCATCCTTCCCTGACGTCTGAACAGCAGGCACAGGCACTTATTGACGTATGTGGCGACAAGCTGAACGAAGCAGCCAAAAACCTGGTGGCCGTATTGGCCGAAAACAAGCGTTTGGCATTACTGCCTGAAATCGCTGAACTCTATGAAGAACTGAAGGCAAAACTGCAGAACGCAGTGGATGTTGTCGTCACTTCAGCATACGAGCTGAGCGATGCCCAGGCAGAGAAACTGGCAGCTGCCTTAAAAGCCAAATTGCAATGTGACGTACGGGTAACCAGCGAAGTCGATGAGTCTCTCATCGGTGGCGCCATTATCCGTGCCGGGGACTTGGTTATAGACGGTAGCTTAACTGGCAAACTGTCAAAGTTAGCCGAAGCGATGAAATCCTAGTTTGAGGGACGATTCATGCAGCAACTGAATCCATCTGAGATCAGTGAAGTAATCAAGAAGCGTATTGAAAGCCTTGATGTTACTTCTCAAGCCCAGAACGAGGGCACCGTCGTATCTGTATCCGACGGTATCGTTCGAATCCACGGTCTTGCCGACGCTATGTACGGTGAGATGATTGAATTTGAAGGCGGCGTATTCGGCCTGGCAATGAACCTGGAGCGTGACTCTGTTGGTGCTGTTGTTCTGGGTGACTACAAAGGTCTGGCTGAAGGTCAGACTGCGAAGTGTACTGGCCGTATTCTTGAAGTACCTACTGGCAAAGCATTGCTGGGTCGTGTGGTTGACGCACTGGGTAACCCAATCGATGGTAAAGGTCCTATTGAGACTGATACCACCGCTCCTGTTGAGCGCGTTGCACCGGGCGTAATTGCACGTCAGGGTGTTGATCAGCCTCTGCAGACTGGTTACAAAGCTGTTGACTCCATGGTACCGGTTGGTCGTGGTCAGCGTGAGCTGATCATTGGTGACCGTCAGACTGGTAAAACGGCGATGGCGATCGATGCCATCATCAACCAGAAAGGTACTGGCGTTAAATGTATCTACGTTGCCGTAGGTCAGAAGCAGTCTTCTATCGCTAACGTTGTACGTAAGCTGGAAGAGCACGGTGCCCTGGAGCACACCATTATCGTAGCCGCTGGCGCCGCTGATCCTGCAGCAATGCAGTTCCTGGCTCCATACGGTGGTTGTGCGATGGGTGAGTACTTCCTGGACAACGGTGAAGACGCTCTGATCGTATACGATGACCTGACGAAACAAGCTTGGGCTTACCGTCAGATCTCCCTGCTGCTGAAGCGCCCACCGGGCCGTGAAGCATACCCAGGTGACGTATTCTACCTGCACTCACGTCTGCTTGAGCGCGCATGTCGCGTAAACGCTGACTACGTTAAGCAGGTCAGCGGTGTTGAAGGTAAGACTGGTTCACTGACGGCTCTGCCGATCATTGAAACCCAGGGTGGTGACGTATCTGCGTTCGTACCTACGAACGTGATCTCCATTACCGATGGTCAGATCTTCCTGGAAACCAACCTGTTCAACTCCGGTATCCGTCCGGCGATGAACGCGGGTATCTCTGTATCCCGTGTAGGTGGTGCTGCACAGACCAAGATCATCAAGAAGCTCGGCGGTGGTATCCGTCTGGCGCTGGCTCAGTACCGTGAACTGGCGGCATTCGCTCAGTTTGCTTCTGATCTTGATGAAGCTACCCGTAAGCAGCTGGAGCACGGTAAAGCCGTTACTGAACTGATGAAACAGGGTCAGTACGCTCCAATGTCTACTGCGGACATGGGTCTGTCGATTTTCGCTGCTACTGAAGGCTTCCTTGAAGACGTTGAAGTGGCCAAGATCCAGGCATTCGAAGCTGCTCTGCTGAGCTACGCCAACAGCGAATACGCTGAACTGATGGCGAAGATCAACGTGAAGGGCGACTTCAATGACGAGATCGCGGCAGGTCTGAAAGAGTGTATTGAGAAGTTCAAGAGCACTCAGACCTGGTAAGTCCGGTGCTGGCGGCCTCCTGAAAGGGAATCACCGCCAGCTGGATTCACTCAGCTAACAAGGTTGCATTATGGCAGTCGGTAAAGAAATTAAAGAGCAGATTTCGAGCGTACAAAGCACGCAGAAAATTACCTCAGCAATGGAAAAAGTTGCTGTGAGTAAGATGCGTCGTGCTCAGCAGCGCATGGAACAGAGCCGTCCATACGCGGATAAAATCCGTGATGTGATCGGTCACCTGGCCAATGCGACTTCTGAATACCGTCATCGTTATCTGCAGGACCGCGACGTCAAGCGTGTTGGCTATATCGTGGTGTCTTCCGACCGTGGCCTGTGTGGTGGCCTGAACAACAACATGTTCAAGCGCCTCGCCCAGCAAGCCGGAGAGTGGAAAGAAAAGGGTGTTGAAGTCGATTACTGTGCAATCGGTTCAAAAGCATCTCTCTTCTTTAACAGCTTCGGTGGCAATGTTGTCGCCTCCCAGTCTCATCTGGGTGACGCTCCAGAGCTGGCCAGCCTGATCGGTGCGGTTAAAGTGATGTTGGAAGCGTTCGATGAAGGTAAGATCGATCGCCTGTACATCATCTACAACCGTTTCGTGAACACCATGACCCAATCGCCTGAAGCGGTGCAGTTATTGCCACTCAAGGCACAAAAGGACGAAGAACTGAAAGGTCACTGGGATTACATCTACGAACCAGACGCCAAAGAGATCCTCGAAGGTCTGCTGGTGCGTTACGTAGAATCTCAGGTCTACCAGGGTGTAGTAGAAAACAATGCCTGTGAGCAGGCTGCGCGTATGCTGGCGATGAAAAACGCCACCGATAACGCCGGCAACATGATCACCGAGCTGAACTTGCTGTATAACAAGGCTCGTCAGGCGGCTATTACTCAGGAAATTTCAGAAATCGTCAGCGGTGCCGCGGCTGTATAAGCCGGGCAACGAACAGGTTTTAAGTTAAGAGGAACCGAAAATGAGCGGACGTATCGTACAGATCATCGGTGCCGTCATCGACGTGGAATACCCACGCGAAGATGTACCTAAGGTCTACGACGCCCTGACCGTAGATGGTACTGAGACCACCCTCGAAGTTCAGCAGCAGCTGGGCGACGGTGTTGTCCGTACTATTGCGATGGGCTCCACTGAAGGTCTTAAGCGTGGCCTTCCAGTAACTAGCACTGGTGCACCTATCCGTGTACCAGTTGGTAATGCAACTCTGGGTCGTATCATGGACGTTCTCGGTCGCCCGATCGATGAATGTGGTGAGATCGGCGAAGAAGAGCGTTACGAAATTCACCGTGATGCCCCATCTTTTGATGAGCAGGCGAACAGCACTGACCTGCTGGAAACCGGCATCAAGGTTATTGACCTCATCTGCCCATTCGCTAAGGGTGGTAAAGTCGGTCTGTTCGGTGGTGCCGGTGTTGGTAAAACCGTAAACATGATGGAGCTGATCAACAACATTGCGAAGGCACACTCCGGTCTGTCTGTATTCGCGGGTGTTGGTGAGCGTACTCGTGAAGGTAACGACTTCTACTACGAGATGGCTGAGTCTGGCGTTGTAAACCTGGACGACAAAGCACAGTCTAAAGTAGCAATGGTATACGGCCAGATGAATGAGCCACCAGGCAACCGTCTGCGTGTAGCACTGACTGGTCTGACCATGGCTGAGAAGTTCCGTGACGAAGGCAAAGACGTACTGCTGTTCGTTGATAACATCTATCGTTACACCCTTGCTGGTACTGAGGTATCTGCACTGCTGGGTCGTATGCCATCTGCGGTAGGTTACCAGCCTACACTGGCAGAAGAGATGGGTGTTCTTCAGGAGCGTATTACTTCTACTAAGACTGGCTCGATCACCTCGATCCAGGCGGTATACGTACCTGCGGATGACTTGACTGACCCATCTCCAGCAACGACCTTCGCGCACCTTGACTCTACTGTTGTACTGTCACGTGACATCGCGTCTAAAGGTATTTACCCAGCGATCGATCCACTGGATTCCACCTCTCGTCAGCTGGACCCACTGGTTATCGGTAACGAACACTACGAAATCGCTCGTGGCGTTCAGGGTGTACTGCAGCGCTACAAAGAGCTGAAAGACATCATCGCGATTCTGGGTATGGACGAACTGTCCGACGAAGATAAGCAGCTGGTTGCCCGTGCACGTAAGATCGAGCGTTTCCTGTCTCAGCCATTCCACGTGGCAGAGATCTTCACAGGTGCGCCTGGTAAGTACGTGTCTCTGAAAGAAACCATCCGTGGTTTCTCGGGTATTCTGAATGGCGACTACGATAACCTGCCAGAACAAGCGTTCTACATGGTCGGTACTATCGACGAAGCCATCGAGAAAGCCAACAACATGTAATGGGCGGGCAGGCGCTGTACTTGTGCAGCGCTCTGCCTCCTCTGAACAGAGGAATAGAACATGGCAATGACCGTCCACTGCGATATCGTCAGCGCTGAAGAGAACCTCTTCTCTGGTCTGGTCGAGCGAGTAATCGCGGCTGGTGCTTTGGGTGACCTGGGTGTTGAACCTGGCCACGCAGCCCTGCTGACTCCGCTCAAGCCGGGCCCTGTCCGCATTGTTAAGCAAGGCGGCGAAGAAGAGATTGTCTACGTCTCTGGCGGCTATCTCGAAGTACAGCCAAATTCAGTGTCCATCCTGGCCGATACCGCTGTTCGTGCAAACGACATCGATGAAGCCGCGGCACTGGAGGCGAAAAAACACGCTGAACAAGCGATGGAAAATCAGGGTGCAGACTTTGATTACTCCCGCGCTATGTCTCAGCTCGCTGAAGCGGCAGCACAGCTGCGTACGATTCAGCAGATCCGTGAGAAGCTTGGTAAGCACTAAGTTTTATCGGATCAGAAAGAACCCGCTCCGGCGGGTTTTTTTATGTCTGCTGAACGCAGCTGAGCTGCGACCGGCGTACAGTGGTCATCAGATCCGTGAGAAGCTTGGTAAGCACTGAGTTTATCCGACTATAAAAGCCGTAACGGCGGGGCTTTTTGGTGGTCTTTTAGTTTACTACCAATCATTTCTCGACCATTGTCTGTTTCACGCCTGATTGCGCTTGCTCAGAAACTCGCTGAACGCTTCTTCCAGCTTGTCGTATTCATCCTCAAACATGTGCTTATATTTCTTCAGCGTATCCATGTGCCCCTCGCGGGCTTCGGCTTCCAGGGTTTTGCAGATATGTTGCAACCGCGTCGCCGCAACACTGGCCGACGAGCCTTGCAGGAACTTAGCGAGCGACACGACCTCTGCGGTATCAGTCCGCGCCAGCGCGCTCTTCAATTTAGCGACTTTTTCTTCACTGGCTTCATGAAATACATCAATTAATCTTCCTAGTCGCTCTTCCTGATTACTTACCAGCTTCATGACGGTTGGCTTATCCCACACGGGGTATATATCCAGGTCAGTGCTTTTTTCAACCACCAGCTGCTCTACAGGCTGATATTCGGCAGAGGTGACGGCTGACATCCATTGAGTCAGTGCTTTCCGCAGCTCTTCGTTATCAATCGGTTTGGCTAAATAATCGTCCATACCGGAGAGCAGGCATTTCTCACGATCTCCTGCCATAGCACTTGCAGTCATTGCGATGACAGGGATTCTGCAGGCACTATCGCCGGCATATCCCCCGCGAATCTGGCGAGTACACTCATAGCCGTCCATGGAAGGCATCTGACAATCCATAAGGATAAGATCAATCAGGTGGCCGGAGCGACGCAGCATATCGATGGCTTCTACGCCATTTCCGGCGGAAACGACTTCAGCGCCAAGGTGACGCACCATTCCCTCTATTACCGCCAGGTTAATCTGGTTGTCGTCAACCGCGAGAATTCTTCGCCCTGCCAGGGCGGCAGTTTTACCGCTGCTCTCCAGATTGGAACTTTTTTCGTCAGCAGATCCTGTTTTTAATCGGCGAACCGCATACTCCAGTTGCACCGGAGTAATGGGTTTCGATAAACGGAAGGCTCCATGCAAGTCGGGAAGTTCGATCTCTGTGCGCTTTACGTGAGGCACGGTGATGATGACTCCAGCGACGTTTTCATGAGGTACGAAGTTTTCGGCCAGGGTGGCATCAATGATTATGTAGCTACCTTTCCGGATATGCGCATCAGGCCGTGGGTGACGTGAGCTGATTGCTTGAGCACCCCAGCTTTTGAGAAGTTTTACCAGGTTTGCCGCTGAATCATCGGAGCGGTCAATGACATGGAAGTTGAGCCCGGAAAAATCGGGGTTTTGTTTTTCAGCTTCTGAACCTACTGCCAATTTCTGAACAAAAGTGGCTGTGAATTTAGTGCCTGATCCTTTTTCGCTCTGAACATCCAGTCTGCCACCCATTAACTTACAGAGTTTATTGGTAATAGTGAGTCCCAAGCCTGTACCACCAAATTCTCTTGTTACCGCCGCATCCTCCTGAACAAAGGCGTCGAAAATGGTTGGCAGTTTTTCTTTGCTTATACCGACACCGGTATCCTCTACTTCGATGCTCAATGTGGTGCTTTCTGCGTTTGTATTCTGCGTAGTCAGCCGTACAAGAATATGCCCTTTCAGCGTAAACTTGATCGCGTTATTAATCAGGTTGGTGAGTATTTGGCGGATACGGTTTGCATCACCGGAAAGCGAAGGTGACTGTACTTCTGAAACATCGAGAATGATCTCCAGACCTTTTTCTGACGCCGGGACTGACATGGATAGCACCAGATCTGAGATCAAGCGATTGAGGTCGTAGGGGATATTATCAATATCGAGTTTTCCTGCTTCGATCTTTGAAAAATCGAGGACATCATTAACGATCGCTGCCAATAATTGTGAGCTGGTATCTGCAAGATCAAGATACCGCTTTTCCTGAACTCTGAGTTCGCCGCGGCGAATCAACTGAAGCATACCAATAATGCCATTAAGAGGTGTCCGGATTTCATGGCTGACATTAGCAATAAACTGGCTCTTGGCGCGGCTTGCGGACAGTGCCATATTTCGTGCCTGCTCGAGTTCTTCGGTTCTCTGTTCGACGACGGCTTCGAGGTTAGTGTTTAAATCGCGGATTCGTTGTTCTGCTCGTTCCTGTTCGCTGATGTCCCGAATGATTGCAGAAACACCGATGGCCGCTCCCTTGGCCGTTTTGATGGGTGATACGCTGAGTTGGGTGGTCAGAGTGTGCTGATTTTTTGAGACAAGAGGTACGCGTAATGTCTCAGGTTGACCACCTTCAGCAACGCTGGCGATCACTTCTTTGACCCATTCCTGATGCTCGCCAGTGGCAAAGGTCTCGGTAAAGTCACTGTTTTCAATCTGGCGGCTGCTATAACCCAGGATGCTGGTTGCAGCGCTGTTCCAGCTTGTTATGGTTCCGTCCGTGCGCATCCCTATGATGGCATCCGTTGAGTCATCCACAATGGCACGGAAGCGTGCTTCGGTATCACTCAGATTTAAGGTTTTACGTACCTGCCGCTGGTAGAACAGGAACAGCACACTCAGTACGAAAGAAACAACTAAGGCGGCGGCGCTGAACCGCAACGTGTCTGAGATCGTTTGTTGCTGGATAAGCCGCGTTGGGGTCGCTATGGCAACCTTGATAAACCGATCACCATTGGAGCCGGGCATGTTCAGCTGGCGCTGCGTCAGGTAGTAGTGCGCTCCGTCGCTGTTTGCTGATACGAGTGCGGTACCGCGGTGAATAGAGTTTTGCTCTGCGCTGTACAGGTCGCTCCAGAGCGTGGCGTTTGCGAATTCAAAGCTGAAGGCCTCTCCCGATGTGGGTGACACAAGGATATGGCCATCGTGATCGTACAGGTACACTTTGCTTGTATTGGCTGCCAGGTTACTGAGACGAGACAGCAGGAAATAGGCGTCAAAGTTAAGAACCAGTGCGCCGAAAAGATGGCCATCTTGCGCATATATCGGCATGACGAGTCGGTAAACTGATTGATGTGGATAGGAAACGCGCCCGTATTCTTTATTCAGTTCAATATCGGATAGGTAGAAGTCGTTGGCTCGGATATAGGGCAGTATTTCAACGTAATCGCGGCCCCGCTTCTCCTGAAGTTCGGTACTGTTTGCAACCCGGGTGCTGCTGCCGGTGCGCTGCACACGAATAATTTCCGACCAGTTGCCGTCATTGATCAGATAGCGCGCCTGCAACGCGTGAGCGTTATTTTCAATGTAAGCTTGAAAGATGGTTTCCAGACGGGCTTTCCATTGTGCCTGCCGGGTATTGTCGAGCGGATCGATACCGCCGTTGCCTGAGGACCGCACTATGCCATGTATGGGTGGAGTCGCATAAAGGAAGCGTAGCTGGTGATAGTCCCTTTCGAACTGCTTGGCGAGTTCATCGATGATGGCGCTCTGCTGCTCGCCTGAAGCCTGCTGATACTGATCAAACACGCGCTGTTCAGACAAGTAGTATTGGCCGACTGTCACGAGTGTGAGCAAGAGAAGCAGGCCGAGTACCATGGTTTGTGGTCGTATATAGGCAGCTTGCTGCTGTTTGCTCGTGTGCCTCAGAAACATGGGGCTGCCTCTCGTGAACGTTGGCCTGTTCTCAAGGTTTAGTTCAAAGAGGCCAATATTCAACTCGATACTATGTGTGTCTCCTGACAATCAGGACGAGACTCGGCTATCAGAACGGCAGTCTCGTCAGCGCTTATCGGATAGCTTGTTGAGCAGCAGGACAGGCACGAGGCCGATAACGACAATGAGTAAAGATGCGGTGGAGGCCTCGGCGATGCGCTCATCGCTGGCCAGCTTATAGACGCGGGTCGCCAGCGTTTCAAAATCGAACGGGCGCAACAGCAAGGTAGCGGGTAGCTCGCGCATACTGTCGACGAAGACAAGGATGCCCGCTGCCAGTATTGAGCGGCTCATCAATGGCAGGTGGATACTTTTCAATACGCGCCATGGAGTCGCTCCCAGGCTGCGAGCGGCTTGATCGTATATCGGAGGAATAGCTTCCATGCCACTGTTGGTCGAGTTGAACGCCACGGTGAGAAAGCGCACGACATAAGCATATACAACGATGGCAACCGTACCGGTCAGTAGTAGCCCAGTCTGAATATCAAACTGCTCGTCAAAGAAGGTAGCGATGGCGCGATCGAATTGCGATACCGGGGCGAACAAGCCTACTGCCAGCAAGGCACCGGGTAGCGCATAACCCAGTGTTGATAGTTGGATAGAAAGGTTCACGGCTTTGCTGTCAGTCAGACGCTTAGCGTACGTCAGGACAAGCGCGATGATGACAGCGGCCAGTGTCGCTGACAAAGCCACTTGCAGGCTATTGCCGATAAACCCGGTAAAGCCATGTCCTAGCAGTGGATCACCTGTGGTCAGTGCGAAATACGCGAGGGTGCCACCAGGGATCAAGCTGCCCAATACGACAGGCAGAACGCACAGTAATGTCGCGCCTGCTGCTACTAGGCCTGTCAGCTGGGTGCGCTGAAGGTTACCGTCGCGGGCGATGGCTTGAGCCTGAGACGGGCGCCGGTTGTACTTTTCGATCACGATGAGCAGAACAACAAAGCTGAACATGACCGCCGCTAACTTCAGTGCCGCAGCCTTATCCCCCATTGAAAACCAGGTTCGGAATATGCCCGTCGAGAAGGTGGGTACGGCGAAGTAATCAACCGTGCCGTAATCCGCCAGCGTTTCCATCAAGACCAATGCTAGGCCACCCACTAAGGCGGGTCGGGCTGCTGGTAAGGCGATGCGCCAGAATGCATAAAACGGACTGGCCCCCAAGGTGCGCGCTGCATCATAAAGTGTCGCCGAGCGTTGGATAAAGGCCACACGAACCAGTAGGTACACATAGGGGTACAGCACCAGACTGATAATGAAGGCCGCACCACTCAACGAGCGTATTTCAGGAAAGTAATACTCACCAGCATACAAGCCAGTCAGGCTTCTGATCAGGGTCTGCACCGGGCCACTGTAATCCAGCAGATCGGTATAAACATAGGCGACGATATAAGCAGGGGCGGCGAGTGGCAGCATTAACGCCCAGGTCAGAATTCGACGTCCGGGGAACTCGGTTGCAGCGGTGAGCCACGCCGTTCCCACGCCAATTACAGTGGTATAGAGCGCGACCTGAACCATCAGGAGCAGAGTGTTACCTACGTATCCGGGCAGAACGCTACTGCTGATATGTGACCATGTTGATGTCGTTGGAGCGAACAGGGAGGTCAGAATGACAATAACGGGAACAAGCGTAAAAACAGAAATAAGAAAACTGCTGATTAGCCAACGCCATTGCGTCTGTTGGTTTTGCATGCCGGCTCTAATATTACGCGTGAGGTTGGTGTAGTATAAAGAACCATTCGCATATGTGACACCTGTTATTCGAGCCCGCCTGTATGCCGTTAGTTTTTTCTCAGATAAGCCACAGTTACGGTGCTACTCCCGTACTTCACGAGCTGGATTTTGCCGTCGAGCCTGGTCAGATTACTTGTTTATTGGGGCCATCGGGCGGTGGCAAAAGCACCCTGCTCCGCCTTGCCGCTGGGTTGGAGAAAGTTCAGCGTGGTGAGATCCACGTGGATAATGAAGTGCTGGCGAATGATGGTCTGCACCCGCCCCCGGAAGCTCGCCCGGTGGGGCTGATGTTTCAGGAGAATGCACTGTTTCCGAATATGACAGTGGCAGAAAACATTGCCTTCGGTATTCGGGATCTGAGCCGACGCGAGCAGCAGGAAAAAGTGAAAGAGCTTCTCGAGCTGGTTGGCTTGGACGAATATGGACAGCGCTATCCGCATCAATTGTCTGGTGGACAGCAACAGCGAATTGCACTGGTGCGTTCATTGGCACCGGAACCAAAAATTCTGCTGATGGACGAACCCTACGCGAGTATCGACATCACGCTGCGCCGGACATTACGGGAAGCGGCTCGCCGTACTATCAAAGAAAAAGGTACGACGGCCATTCTGGTTACTCATGATCCTGACGAAGCAATGGAAATGGCAGACAGCATTGCCGTGCTCGATCAGGGTGTGATTGCGCAGGTCGGGACTCCGCAAGAAGTGTTTGAGTCACCCGCGACCGTGGCCGTGGCGACACTGTTCGGCGGGTCTCAACGACTGGCTATTACTGCAGCAGATGAACATGGGTTTGATACTGCGTTCGGCAGAATTCAGGCAGAGGCTGAGCGATTGAGTAGCTATCGCGACGCACACACCCTTGTGGTCAGGCCAAAAGGATTAAGTTTGAAAAAAAATGAAAAGTCGGACGTCGTTATTTCCGGTCTCAGATATATTGGCCACGATTGGCTGGCTTTTCTTACTAACAACAATACGCCATCTGCAACTGAGCCATTGAGAGTACTGATCGATGATGTGAGTCAGTATCAGCTGGGGGATCGCGTGGATTTGATCGCGAACCAGACCGGCGTCTTTCTATTTAAATAAATCTGGAGAACGTATGATTTCTTTTAGCAGAAAACTGCTAGCCAGCACGATGGCTGTAGCACTGAGCCTACCTGTGTTTGCTGCTGACGTGGTGAATATTTACAGCGCGCGTCACTACGACACAGACATCGCTTTGTATGAAAACTTCGAAAAGCGCACAGGCGTGAAGGTCAATCTGATCGAAGCACCAAGTGATACTCTGATTGAACGAATCGTTAACGAAGGCAAATACTCTCCAGCCGATATTCTGGTAACGGTCGATGCGGGGCGCCTATTTCGCGCGGAGCAGCGTGGCATTTTCAGTCCGGTAGAATCAGACGTGCTGGATGCTCGTATTCCCGCTCACCTCCGTCATCCGGATGGCTTGTGGTACGGCTTGTCGAAGCGTGCGCGAATTATTATTTACAACAAAGAGCGCGGTCTGCCTGAAGGCCTGAATTCCTATGAAGATATGGCTGACCCAAAGTTCAGCAAGCAGATCTGCGTTCGTTCATCATCTAACATTTACAATATTTCATTGCTGGCATCATTGGTTGAACACGATGGTGAAGAAGCCGCAGAGGCGTGGGCACAAGGGGTGATGGGTAACCTGCTGAAGAAACCACAAGGCAATGACGTTTCTAATATTCGTGCAGTGGCGTCGGGTGAGTGTCGGATCAGTATCGTAAATACCTATTATGTTGCGCGTTTGCAGGCTGAAGGCGATGAAAGCGTGAAAGCGGTGGGTGTATTGTTCCCGAATCAGGAAGAAGGCGGATACGGAGCACACGTTAACATCAGTGGTGCGGGTGTATTAAAGCATGCACCTAACCGTGCTAATGCAATTGCATTTCTAGAGTACCTGACGGAGCCTGAGGCACAGAAGTATTTTGTCGAAGCAAACCACGAATATTCTGTGGTTGAGGGCGCGGAAACAGACTCCGTACTTGAGGCGATGGGAGACTTCAAAGAAGACACCATTAATGCAAGCGCCTTGGGCGAGCATCAGGTGACGGCAGTTAAAATCTTTGACCGCGTGGGTTGGAACTGACCACCGGCACAGGAAAACTGATCGCAAGATCAGCCAGTCAAAGGGCGCTCAATGAGCGCCCTTTTTCGTTGTGACTGTTATTGCTGTCTTTGCTTTATTGGGTATACGGATTTAATGGTTGATGGGGCACCTTCACCCCATCAATCTGATACCACCCTCAGATGGTTGATAGATCGACTCCGTAGTTGAGTTCCTCTGCGAAGTCCGGCAGTCCGTAACCGATGGTTTTCTTGTAGAAAGGAGAGACCTTCGCAGTCGGTGCCTTCTTCTTGTGCTTCGTGGTGTAGAGCATTCGTGCCCGCATCACCTCGAAGGAGTAACCGCGCCCTTCACGGTTCTTGTCCTTGGCCAGTCGGTTGATGGACTCCGTGTAAGCGTTGGTGACGGGCATGTCCGTCTCGAAGTAGGTCATGGTCTCTTCGCGCCAGTTTCCCACTGCCCTGACCAGATCGCTCCAGACTTCCTTTTGGCCCTTCGGGATGGTGGCTATCCACTCGTCCAGGGCGGCTTCTGCCTGGAGCCGTGTGGTGGCGTCCCAGATGCCGTAGAAGCGCTCCTTGTGCTCGTAGGCGGCCAGCAGTTGCGGGAACGCGCCTGTCCAGGTCTCCATGATGAGGCGCTCCCGGTCTGAGACTTCGTGAGCGCGTTTCAGCAGGATTTTCCGGAGTCCGGCTCTGGGACGGTTTCAGCTCCTTCCTGAGGCCCTTGCGCACTCTCTCTAGGGCATCGTTGGCCATGCGCACCACATGGAACTTATCGACCACGATACGGGCCTGGGGCAGCACAGCCTTGACCGCTGCCCGGTAGGGGTTCCACATGTCCATGCTGACGATCTCGACCTTCTGCCGGTCTTTCAGCTTCATCAGGTAGTTGGTCACCACGTCCTGGCGGCGGGTGGCCAGCAGGTCGAGCAGGGTTCGCTCCTCAATGTTGGTCAGAATGCAGCGGTAGCGCTTGTTCAGGTATAGCTCGTCAATGCCCAGGATGCGGGGCGTCTCGAAGCGGTGCCAGCGCCCCAGGAACTCGGCGCGGGCGTTGAAGATGTCGCGCACCGTCTTCTCGTCCAGGCCGGTCTGTGCCGCCACAAAGGTGTAGGGGTGGTTGAAGGATTCCTTCTCCACGTACTCATGCAGCCGCAGTGTCATACGGAATCCGTCCACCATCTCCGGTAGCTGGGGCCTGAATGTTGTCTTGCAGGCCCGGCAGGTGTATCGGCGGCGGACCACCCAGAGAGTGACCCGCTTGCCGTGGATGGGCAGATCACGATAGGGAACGTCACGCTTGCCGAACCGTACGAACTCACCCTGCACGCCGCATTCCTCGCAGGCGATGGGATCGGGCACGTCCACCTGGAAGTGCATTTCGTCGTCGGTTGATTTGCAGCCCAGTACTTGGTATTGCGGCAGGTGAAGGATGTTGTCGGGAAGTTCGGTCATGGTGTTGTATAGGCGTAGGTGTCAGTCAGATCCATCCGACTCGGCATTGGTGTTTGCTTTTTTACCCAACAAGCTGCTGGAAACGAAAAGTAAGGCACCGAGGACAATTGCAATATCAGCCAGGTTGAAGGCCGGCCAATGCCAGTCTCGCCAATAGAAATCAAAGGAATCCACAACATAGCCGCGAAAGACCCGGTCAATCAGGTTGCCCATGGCGCCACCGAGGATAAGACTGTAAGCGATGGCTTCTCCTTTATGACGATTTTCAAGGATCAGTTTGATCAGAAAAATCGAGACCACTACCGCGATTCCGATAAAAAAGTAGCGCTGCCAGCCTCCACCATTCGCAAAAAGACTGAATGCGGCACCGGTGTTCCATAGGTGCACCCAGTTAAAGAACGGGGTCACCGAAACATACTCGCCATAGGCCATTGATTGCTGCACCAGCCACTTTACAGCCTGATCAGACGCTGCTAGCAGGCCCGATATGGACAGTAGGGCATACGGCGAGAGCTTTTTGCCAATAATGAGCATTATTTAACCCTTCAACGCCAAAATGCGTCTGGCACCGTTAAGTACAATGCCCCCCGCGATGGTGCCGATAATCAGATCCGGATAATTGGAACCGGTCCACGCGACCAGGGCGCCGGCGGTGATGACCCCCAGGTTGATCACCACGTCGTTGGCCGAGAATATCCAGCTTGCCTTCATGTGCGCCCCGCCTTCCCGATGTTTGGATATGAGCAGCAGACAACTGGTATTGGCAATCAATGCGACGAATGCGATAGCCATCATCACCAGCGATTCAGGCTCACTACCGAATACAAAGCGTCTCACCACCTCTACGAGCACGCCCACAGCCAAGATCAGTTGCAGTACACCAGCAAGATGCGCGGCACGTACCTGCATTTTCACGCTATGTCCAACCGCATAAAGGGCAAGCCCGTACACCGCCGCATCGGCAAAATTGTCCAGGGATTCTCCAATCAGGCCGGTGGACCGGGCGATCAGACCGGCAGTCATTTCCACCACGAACAGAAGTGCATTGATGCCGAGCAACCAGCGCAGGGTCCCGGATTCTTGCTTAGCAGAAGCTGCCGAAAACTCGGCGGCCTTGATGGTCTCCGGATTTGCAGCGACGGTTTCCTGAAGCGAGGCGCCTAGCCCCAAGGTCTTCAGTTTCGAGGTGACGGGCTCGACCTCGCCGTCATGCACGACCTTCAGCCGGCGGTTCGACAAGTCGAAGGACAGCGCCCGAATCTCCTCAAAGCCGTTCAGGGCTAGGCGAATCATTCGTTCTTCTGATGGACAGTCCATCTTCGGCACGGCATAAACACTGACCCATCTCCCTGGCGCCTCGGAGGAGGCCTGTATATCGGTATCCGCTGCGGACGTTGCATCACCGCCACAGGCGCCACCACAGGGTTTGCTCATGATACGACTCCACTTGAACAATGTTGTGGTACCATTTAAAACTATAAAGCTACTATAAGGTCAATAGAGTAAAGAATCCGTTGGGGAGGAGGCTGATGCGCATTGGTCAGTTGGCGCAGTTGGTAGGGGTCGAAACACAGACGATCCGCTTCTATGAACAGCAGGGCTTGTTGCCGCCGCCTGATCGGCAGGACAACGGTTACCGTGTCTATACCGAGAAGCATGGTGAGGGGCTGGCCTTCATCCGTCGCTGCAGAATCCTGGGCCTGTCACTGGCTGAGATTCACGAACTACAGAGCTATCAGGACGACCCTCATCAGCCTTGTACCGCCGTCAACACCTTGCTCGATGATCACATCTCTCATGTGCGGTCGCAGATAACCGCTCTGCAAGCGCTTGAGAAACAACTCGTTTCACTGAGAGCGAGTTGCAACGATGACCGGGAAGTTGAGGCGTGTGGGGTTCTTGCTGGAATTAGCGAAGGAAACATACACCAGCAGTAGGTGAAGCATCAACCAGATAATCCGATGAGATGCCGGTCTGTCTCACTCTCATGCAAAGGTAAGATCAACCATTTAATCCGCTTACCCGCTTTATTCAGTTCACATTATTCAGCCCACATTCTCATCAGGTTGCTTCTGGCTTTTAAAATATGCAGCCGCGCCTGTCTATTTTCTTCCGTGTCTGCCATCTGTTGCAGCGCCAGGTACAGATCAAACAGCGTGCCGCGATGCTCTTCAGAGCGAACCTGGCTCTGAATCCAACCAACGGCTGCGTATCGGACGCCGCGGGTGACGGGGGCGACATAGTGCAGTTCGCGAGTCGGATAAATGTAAACCGACCCTTGGGGCAATTTAATCACGTCGTCCCCATCGTGCTTCTGCAGGATCAGTTCGCCGCCATCGTAGGTATCAGGGTCGGACAGAAACAAGGTGAACGACAAATCCGTTCTGGTTGCGTGAATAAACGCGTTGTCGACATGAGAACCGTAAGTCATGCCCTCATCATAGCGACTGATAATGATGTTGCTGAGTTTATCTGGAAACGCCGAGTTGGTGACCATCGGATGCTTACGCAGCGCTTGTTCAACGAGCTTTGTTGCCGCAATGATTTTGGGCGACTTAGGGTCGGCCTGAAGGTTCTTTTTTACGGCGCGGGCAGTCTTGCCTGCTGTTTTTTTACCATCCACAAACAGGTCGTCGCTGAGGCTGTTCAGAACCGCAGTTACAGAGTGGACATCCAACAGATTATCTACGAGAATTGTCATGGTATCGAAAATGAGAACTGATCGTATATGCTATTGATAGTAGCATAAAGATGTATCCGCAAAACGAATTTTCAGGAGACCTGAGTAATGGGTAAGCGCAACAAACTGTGGAAAAGCATCAGTGTGATCGGCCTGGCCGGCGCAGCAGGCATGAGCTTGAGTGCTTGTACCGAAGAAGAAAACGAAGGCGAAGCGGCGGTTGCGCCGATTGAGACCTCCGTTGATGCCGTTGCACTTGCTGGTGAAGGCGAGGGTGAAGGCGAAGTGATCTCTGCCGGTGAAGGTGAGGGCGAAGGCGCAGCAGCAACAGAGCTGACGTCTGATGATCTTGCTTATCTGACTCACCTCAGCCTGATTAAGGGTCACCTGTATGTCGGCGCCGAGCTCTACAAGGCTGGCCATATCGAGCACGCTAAAACACACATGAAGCACCCAGAAAGCGAGTTGTACGCTGATCTGGTTCCTGCTTTAGAAGCACGTGGTACCGCTGGCTTCGCGAAAGAGCTGACTGCCGTATCCGATGCGGTTAATGAGGAAAAAGGTGTAGAAGCTGTACAGACTGCGCTGGATACCCTGCTTGCCGCTATCGACACCAACGCTATGGCCGTTTCTGAAACCAGTGCGACACCGGCAGAGAAACTGAAGCTGGTTGTACAGCTTCTGCGTACTGCGGCGGATGAGTACGCTATCGCAGTGGTGGACGGCAAAATGGAAAATGCACACGAGTATCAGGACGCATTTGGTTTCACTACGATTGCCACCGACTTGGTTGAAGGCATTGAGTCCGATGAGTCAGCGGTAACCGACGCGAAAGCAGCTACTCTTGCCATTCTCGCCGATGTTAAGCCGCACTGGCCTGGTCTGATTCCACCAGAGACCCTGAAAACAGAAGCGGGTGCTCTGTACGGTGCTGCGGCGCAGATTGAACTGCTGGCACTCGGCCTGTAACAGACTGATCCTGCCGTTTTAAAAAGAAGGTGGAGCATGGCTCCACCTTTTTTTTGCTTGTTTGATACCATGACAGCATGAGTGGCATTTCTATAATTAGATTGGTGTGTTCCGCCGTGGCAGGTGTGCTATTAGTCAGCACGCCCTCTCATGCTGCCGACTATTCAGGCAATGGGTCCTGGCATCTTGGGGCTGCCTATGAAACGGCGACAATTGATCAGAATCTTCTTGATACCGGTGCGTGGTCGTCCACTTATCCGAGGTTAACGGTCGGTGGTACCGGGCCTATGAATGCGCGATTTGAAATCAGTTGGACGCGCATGAGAGCCGATCGGGAAGGTGCGAATATTGTCGGCCTCGATGGCGATGTCTGGTTACCCTATGCTCTGGATGGAGCCCCCGCCTCACGATTGCGGCCCTATTTAATCCTTGGGGTCGGCTATCACAGATACTATGGTGAGACGTCGGTACTGGACGAGGAAGGTGCTGACAATGGCGCGCGCAGTCTGAACGCTGGTCTTGCGGTGGTGGGTAACCTGACTCAGACGACAGAACTTGTCGCTACCTTCCGTTATCGCTATCTGAGGTGGGACGCGCCTGATGACGAGCCGGGCGAGTCGGTCAGTGCTGCCAATGCCACTATCACCAGTGTATCCTTCGGTATACAGCAGCTTTTTTAAACAGAGTAGTTACATGCATAACCCATTTGAACCTTTAGCCTTCCGGGCCATGGTAACTCCTGATTATCCGGCGTTTTATGATGGTCAGTCGACACTGAATTATGCACAACTGCATAAAACCGTTGTGCAGGTATCAGAAAAGTTGGCGGGGGCCGGAATTGGCTCTGGTCATCGCGTGTATCTGCTGCTCCCGGAGAATCTGGCATTTATTGCAACTATGGCGCTGTTTCATCGTGCCGCGGTCAGTTGTCTTGGGATTCAGGGCGCTGAGATTCCAGAGCAGCCTGGATTTGATTTTGTTATATCGTTGCAGCCTGAGAGTGAAATAGCCGGAATCCGCAATATTGCCCTGAGTCAGGAGTGGTTTAATGAAGCTCGTAACATGCCGGGGCTGGAGCCGATGCAGGACTATTCCTCTGCGGAGGATATCTGTCGCATTATTCTGACCAGTGGCACCACCGGAAAGCCGAAAGCAGTAGGGCTGACGCCGGCAATGATAGAGCAGCGTCTCTATCGTAATCATCTGGTCTGGGGAAGTGCGACGGGGCATGATCTCAATCTGATGGGGCACTCCAGCATTGGTGGCTTCATGGGGTCATTGCAGACAATACAGGCGGGCAAGGTAGTGCTCCTGCCTGCGAGCGCCGAAGCGTTTGCCAAAGCGATCCGTACTTTTTATGTCACCTCTATATTAAGTTCCTCTACGGCACTTTTCCGCCTTGTGAACTCAAATGCGCTGTCAGCCGCTGACCTGAATGGTGTCCGCGAGATTCGTCTGGCGGGTAGTGCTTTGTCACCGGGGATGATCCGCCGAATTAAACAGGTATGTCCTCAGGCGCGTATCTTCAATGTTTATGGCTCTACCGAAGTCGGTGCGGTTGGCATGGTTCAGGTGACCAGGCCGGAACTGGTCTGGAAAACAGCGATTGTTCAGCCGGGCGCGTCAGCGGAAGTCATTGACGATCAGGGCAGCCCGGTACCTGATGGAACCGAAGGTATTGTTCGGATACGCAGTTCGGGGATGGTAAGCGGTTACATGAAAGGTAGCCCGGATAACAATGAGTTCCGTGATGGGTGGTTCTATCCGGGGGACCGGGGTGTATTCCGTGATGGAGCTCTCTGCCTTACCGGGCGTGAGTCGGAGGTTGTGAACCTCGGTGGCGTTAAGATTAATCCGGTCGATATCGAGACAGTGGCAGAGCAGATGCCGACTCTGACTGATGTTGCAGCATGTCAGGTTGAACGTGCAGATAACTCGGAGAAGCTTGCGCTGGCTTATACCGCTGAGAGCACTATTCCGGTGTCAGAGATTGCAGAGTTTCTGAAGGCGCGGCTTGATGCGACTCTCGTCCCGACGGAGTATTTCCAGCTCAAAGAAATCCCGCGTAATGCGATGGGCAAAGTTAAACGACAGGAACTGAGTCGCAACCTGAGCGCTGTACTGCGCGGCTCAGGCAGCTAGCAAGAGTGCCGTTACCAGCTCTTGTATGGTAGAAATTTACCATTGAGGGTAAGAAGGACCCGATCACCTTTCGGGTCCTCAATCTTGTCGACTTCCATCGAGAAGTCGATCGCACTCATAATGCCATCGCCAAACTTCTCCTGAATCACTTCTTTCAGTGTGTCACCGTACACGCCAACAATTTCGTAGAGTCGGTAAATCAGAGGGTCGGTAGGGACAGCCTGGTCCCATATCTTGGTCGGGTAGGCTTCCAGCGCGGTGGCCATACTTTGATCAAAACCGAGGTATTCAGCGATGGCTGCCGCTTTTTCTGCAGGGGCGCTGTTCATACCCAGACAGGCAGAGGTTAACCAGACGGGAGACATTCCCAGGTCAGAACCCATCTGCTCCCATGTCAGCTCTTTCTCAATTTTACGGGCGATAATCGCCTCAGTCATTGTTGCCTTATCCATCGTTATCCCCTGTCTGTTCAGAAAGCACGCGGGCTCCTCGTGAGCCTTTTCGGTGCAAAATCATTGATTAAGATCCCGTTTTCGGGAGCTAAGGGGGGAGGAGCAACTCTGGTGCCAGATATCAGACTGGGCGTTTGTGTATGTAGCTGACGAACATATCTTCGCGCAGTGGGCGGCTGAACAAATAGCCCTGATAACTGCGGCAACCATGATCTTTTAAATAGACCTGTTGCTGATCGGTCTCGACACCTTCGGCGATAATATCCATATTCAGGTTCTGTCCAAGCTGGATAATCGCGTCAACAATACTGGCGGGTTCATTATCCGGATTGATGTCCATCACGAAGGCCCGGTCGATCTTGAGTTTATCGATCGGAAGTTTCTGCAAGTAGCTGAGAGACGAATAGCCTGTGCCAAAGTCATCCAGTGCAAAGGTGTAGCCCTTGTTGCTAAGGCGTTGCATCTTGTCACGGATGAGATCTTTATCGCCCATAAACAGGCTTTCAGTCAGCTCCAGCTCCAGTACGCTGCTGTCGATGTCACAACTCTTCATGGTTTTATCGAGCTTGGCTTCGAAGTCCGGGTCCATGAACTGGGCGGGACTGATATTTACTGCCAGACGTCTGAAGCTTGGCGGCAAGGATTTATTTCTGATCCACTGGCGTAATGTCTGGCAGGCATGGGTAAGAACCCAATCTCCCAGCGGCAGAATCAGATTCGTTTCTTCAGCGGCGGCAATGAATACATCGGGATAAACGGAGTGACCATTGTTAACCCAGCGACACAGTGCTTCCGCTCCGGTGACGTCACCTTCGGCGTTGTGCTGCGGCTGGTACACCAGAGTGAAGCCGTTATCGCGGATGGCCTGATAGAGATCATTAAACAGGTGCAGTCGTTCGCGAGTCTCTTCCTGCATTCTGTGGTTGTACAGGCAGAGTTGTGAGCGACCCTGATGTTTCGCCCAGTACATAGCTGTATCCGCCTGGCGTATCAGATCGTTTGCCCCGCAGTCCGTCGATGGGAAAATTGAAATACCGATACTGGCAGTCATGTGGAATTTATTGATATCGATACAGAATGGCTTACGGATAGCATCCAGTACTGCGGTACCCAGCTCAACCGCGCTTTCTTCGGCAAGCTCAGGTGCGCTGAAAACTTCATCAGGAATAATCAGAAATTCATCGCCCCCCAGGCGAGCGATCAGGTCCCCTTCGTTTACGGTGGCCTTTAGCCGGTGTGACGCTTCGATCAGCAGGCGATCACCGATCGGGTGCCCTAATGAGTCGTTGATATTTTTGAAGTGATCAAGATCGATGAAGAGTACGCTACCGCAGGTCTTATCGTCTTCTGACCAGGCGATTTTCTTCTCCAGCTCCTGCAGTGCCATTCTTCGATTCGCCAGCTCGGTAAGCGGATCGTAGTTAGCCTGGTACTCAATGAGCTCCTGCTTACGTTTTACTTCTGAAATATCACGAATCAGCCAGATCAGAGCGTCCTGCATGTTTGCGTGTTCTTCAAGCGGGATCATCCGCGATTCGAGATAGAGGTCATCATGATTGAACTCAGTAATCACAAGTTCTTTCTTATCCAGCGCCTGATTGCGGGCTTCCTCTATTTTTCGGGTTGCTGACAGGTTGAGCCAGGCGGTAAAAGGCGTGCCTGTGAGATCTTCATTGAGGCGCTGAATTCGTCCGTCTGGGTTGCCAAAGCGTCCGTTGATTACCCCAGTGGCGGTCACGAGTAAGCCGATATCCGGAAAACCTGCAGTGAAAGCATCGTTCAGCGCCTGCTGGTGGGCAATCCGGCTGGTTGTTTCATCCAGGTGTTCGCTGAGGTCGTTAAATGCCTCTTCCAGTTGTGCAATCTCGGTTGCGCTGCGGCTCTCGGGAATACTGGCGTACTTACCCTGCTTGATTGAGCTTGTTAGCTGAACCAGATGTTGGACCGGTATCAGAATATATTTGCGAAGTATCTGGCTCTGAACGACCAGAAAAATAATCACGAGCAAGGCAACCAGAATTGTTTTCCTGGCCAGAGAGCGCAGCATGGAGTCGTAATCGTTGTGTGCATCATAATGCGCAAATACCCACCCGCGGACATCGTTCTTTACGGCCTGATCGGCTGTACTGGCCACTGAATCTGGCGATGCCGGATATTTGAGGCTGACGGGAAACAAGGCATAGAATTCGGATTTATAGCGCTCAATCTGAGGTTGCTGTACACCGGTATTCAGCGAATGACTGCTCAATCGGTATTTGGTGTTGTGGAGCCGGTCGCCGGCATTACTTGAGAAGATAACCCGATCACCAGCCTCAGAGAGAACGGCAAGATAACGTAGTGATGGATCGTCGATACTCTCCCGGATCTGGTTCTCGACAACATGGCTACTGCTTTGGCTGACGTGGTACTCCACGTTTTTGGCGATACTTTCCAGCTCGAAGCTGATACGTCGTTCCCAGTTGCTCGAAAACTGTTCCAGTTGGAGCTGCAGTAACAGATAGCCAAGCCCACAGGTAATCAGCCCTAGCATCAGCAGGGACCAGTTCAGTAACAGCTGGGCAAGCGATCTCCGAGGCGTCACTCTGACCCCCTGCTGGGCTTTTGGGGGTTCTGTGCCCCAAAATCGAACACTGCAGTCTGTTGCTTATGTGGTTGTCGCAGAATACTCACTGCATGGTGCACGATCGCGCGTGCCTCCCTGATAGCGGTTTGTTAATACTGACATTCAGTGTAGCAGTGCTGTAGCGGGTTGCCCGGGGTACGCATGGAGTGGCCTCTATTAGCCTGGTGGTGCCAATGTGGACAATGTGTTGGCCGGCCGGTTCGTCTATTGCTGTAGAGGTGATGAAGTGCCTGAATAGGTGCATAAAACTCGAGAATCACCGTGGAACGGTTCTGCATGTCGATAAATTGGAAGCACTACGAATTACAGGAGGGTTTCTACGATGAGCTGATCAGCTCGCCCGGAAACCCTAGAGTCCCCGCCCGGCAACTCGCCAATTATCTGAATAGCCTGACAGAAGAAGAAATACAGTCACGTAAGCTGGCCGCTGAGTCCACCATCAAAGATATGGGGGTTTCTTTCACCGTTTACAGTGAGGGTGAGAACATCGACCGCGCCTGGCCATTTGATATTGTGCCCCGGATCATATCGGCCCAGCAGTGGGAGAAAACAGCGGCGGGTCTGCGTCAGCGTCTGAAGGCGCTGAATATGTTTATTGATGATCTGTACCATGAACAGAAGATCATTAAAGACGGCGTCATTCCTGAGTTTGTACTGAAGCAGTCGAAGAACTATCGACCTGAGTGTGAGGGCGTTAATCCGCGCTTTGGGGTCTGGGCGCACATCTGTGGTACCGATCTTGTCCGCGATGGTGACGGCCAGTTTTATGTACTTGAGGACAACCTGCGGGTGCCTTCCGGCGTTTCTTACATGCTCGAGAACCGTTCCATTATGAAGCGGGTTCTGCCTGAGGTGTTTGAAAAAGTCAGTATCGCGCCGGTTGGTGATTATCCAGAAGCTCTCTTTAATATGCTGGCTTCTTTGTCGCCACGTCAGAGCTCCAGCCCGGTGGTCGTGGTTCTGACTCCCGGCATTTTTAATTCGGCGTACTTTGAACATGCCTTCCTGGCTCAACGCATGGGGGCTGAGTTGGTCGAGGGTAGCGACCTCGTCGTCGGTAAAGATGACTGCGTCTATATGAAAACAATCTCTGGTCTGGAGCGGGTCGACGTTATTTATCGTCGCATCGATGACATGTTCCTCGACCCTGAAGTGTTTCATCCCGAATCGGTACTGGGGGTTCCCGGACTGATGCGTGCATGGCGCAAGGGCAAAGTTGCTCTGGCAAATGCGCCGGGTGCAGGCGTCGCCGATGATAAAGTCGTGTATGCGTACGTACCAGATATCATTCGTTATTATCTGAGCGAAGAGCCTTTGATTCCGAATGTCGAAACTTACCTCTGCTACGACGACAAGCAGCGCGAATACGTGCTGGATAACCTCGATAAACTGGTCGTAAAACCAGCCAACGAGTCTGGCGGTTACGGCATGCTGGTAGGCCCGCACAGTACTAAAAAAGAACGAGAGCAATTTGCTGAGCTGATTAAAGCCAATCCGCGAAATTATATTGCTCAGCCAACGTTGGCGTTATCAACAGCGCCAACACTTGTCGGGCGTAGTAAAGTCGAGCCCCGTCACCTCGACCTGAGACCCTTCATCCTTCAGGGTGAATCAAGTTACGTAACGACTGGCGGACTGACGCGGGTAGCGATGAAAAAAGGCTCTCTGGTAGTTAATTCATCGCAAGGTGGTGGCAGTAAAGATACCTGGATTGTTGATACGTCTGCGGGGAAAGCCTGATGTTATCGAAAGTTGCTGAACGGGTTTACTGGGCCGCCCGCTATCTTGAACGGGTAGAAAGCACAGCCCGTATGTTGAGTATTTACGACACCCTGCTTTTCGACCTGCCGCGTCAGGTTAATCTGGGTTGGTATAACCTGATTGTAATTAACAGTCTTGAACAGGATTTCAACGAGCGTTATTCGGTGCAGGATGAGCGTAACGTGGTGAAGTTTCTGGTCGGCGACGACACGAACCCCAGTTCTATTGTGACCTCGCTCAAAGCCATTCGTGAAAACATCCGTACCACGCGCGATGTTATCCCGGCGGATACCTGGGAGTTGGTGAATGAGCTGAGCCAATATGTTCAGGACCACCTCCAGCAGGGAATTAATCGTCGCGACCGTCATGAGTTTCTTGGCAATGTCATCAGCGCCTGTCAGCAGATTATTGGTCTGTGGCAGGTCAATATGCCGCGCGACAGCGCCTGGGAAATGCTGAAGCTTGGTCAGAATCTTGAACGTGCCGATATGACTACCCGGAATCTGGATGCTGCGACTGCGGCCATTATGCAGATCGAAGACGATGATTTTGCTGTCAATAGTCAGCAGATTATCTGGGGCAATGTCCTGCGTTCTTTGAGTGCCGATCAGCCGTATCGCCGGGCGATGCGCAGTTCTGTCAAAGCACCTCTGGTGTGCAGTTTTCTGTTAACAGATCCGCGTTTCCCGCGTTCTGTTGAGTATTGTCTCAACGACATGATTCAGGGTGTGAAGGCGTTGCCGCGTGCCGAAAAAATTATCGCGGATATCCGCAAGCTTCATAAGACTGTCACAGACCGTGCTGAGGATAGCGCTCCCGGCCCTGAAATGCGGGAAGCCCTGAACGATCTGCAGATCTCATTGCAGTATCTTCATTTTTCTATCAGTCGTACCTGGTTCCTGAATGATCAGGAGCAACTGGCGGTGGCCCAATGACAATTACAGTCGCGCTTAATCATAAAACCCGGTATGACTTTGATCGCCCGGTATCGTTATCTCCGCACGTGGTGCGTTTGCGTCCGGCACCTCACTGCCGCACACCTATCCGCTCATACAGTCTGAAAATAGAGCCGGAAGAGCACTTTATTAACTGGCAGCAGGACCCGTACGGAAACTTTCAGGCGCGACTCGTTTTTCCCGAAAAAAGTCGCTGCTTATCAGTAGAGGTTGAAGTAATCGCCGATATGACGGTGATCAACCCGTTCGACTTTTTTATTGAAGAGTACGCTGAGGAATTTCCGTTCAAATACGGAAAGAGCCTGAAGAAAGAGCTGGAACCCTACCTGCATTGCACCACCGAAGGTGAAATGTTCACCACGATGCTGGAAAGTATTCCGCGTGAGAAAAAGCGTACCATCGATTTTCTTGTCGATATCAATATGCGATTGCAGCAGGACATCGATTATCTGGTGCGCATGGAACCGGGCGTTCAGACGCCGGAAGAAACACTGGAAAAAGGCAAAGGTTCTTGCCGGGATTCTGCCTGGTTGATGGTGCAGTTACTGCGTCACCTGGGGCTGGCCGCCCGTTTTGCGTCTGGCTATCTGGTTCAGCTCAAATCCGATGAGAAATCTCTCGACGGTCCTTCTGGCCCTGAAGCTGACTTCACCGACCTGCATGCCTGGTGCGAAGTCTATCTGCCGGGTGCTGGATGGGTGGGGCTCGACCCGACCTCTGGGCTGTTTGCATCCGAGGGGCATATCCCCCTTGCCTGCACGCCAGAGCCGAGCTCTGCTGCTCCTATTTCTGGCTTCACTGATGAGTGTGAAGTCGAGTTTACTTTCTCAAACGAAGTCACTCGTTTCCATGAAGACCCGCGGGTGACCAAGCCGTATACCGAGTCTGAATGGGAAGACGCTCTGGCCTTGGGTGAGAAAGTTGATCGTATTCTGAAAGATGAAGACGTCCGCCTGACAATGGGCGGCGAGCCTACGTTTGTTTCTGTCGATGACATGGAGTCCGCGCAGTGGAATACCGAAGCGCTGGGCAAAGACAAACTGGCATTAGCGAAAACCCTGTTGCTCCGTCTGCGAGACCACTTTGCACCGAAAGGCCTGCTGCATTATGGCCAGGGCAAGTGGTATCCGGGAGAAGAAGTACCGCGCTGGGCGTTAGGTTTATTCTGGCGTACCGACGGCGAACCTTTATGGCAGGACAAAGACCTGCTTGCCCGCGTAGATAAAAATTACGGTCACACCGAGGAAGACGCACGGGCATTTGCTCGCCGGCTTGCAGAGTTGCTGAACGTTCCGCAGCGCTGTGCTCAGCCCGCGTATGAAGACGGCCTGCACTATCTGCTGCAGGAGCAGAATTTACCGGAGAATATCGATAGCCGGATTGCCAGCAGCAAAGACAGCCTTGAGCGCCGTCGACTGGCACGGGTGTTAGAGCAGGGGTTGGACACCCCGACCGGGTACGTACTGCCGCTTGAGTGGAATTTCTACGGACATTGCTGGCAGTCCAGCGAGTGGCAGTTCCGCCGCGGGCGTCTGACTCTGATCCCGGGCGATTCGCCGATGGGGCTTCGTCTGCCGCTGGAGAGTCTGCCACCTGCGGAAGAAGATCCTCTGATTCAGGAGGCTGACCCGCACCGCGAAGCCGAACCTCTGGAAACCGCCGATGCCGCAGTAAAAGAAGCTTTGGCGCGTAACAGCCGCCCGGTGGCTCAGTCGCAACCTCTTTCGCCGACATCATTGACGCCCCCTGTGCAAAAACAGAGTGCTCAGAAGAAGGTTGAGGGTCACGAGAAGACTGAGCCTGCTGAGAAGAAAGACGATTATCGCTGGAAAAATCTGGTGCGTACGGCACTGGGTATTGAAGCCCGCGACGGTAAGTTACACCTGTTTCTGCCGCCGCTGCCGTATCTCGAAAGCTATGTGAATCTGCTGGCATTGATTGAGCGGACGGCAATGGAGCTGGACCTGCCTGTCATTATTGAGGGGTACGAACCTCCCAAAGATCACCGCATGCAAAAGCTGTTGGTGACTCCTGATCCCGGCGTGATCGAGGTGAATATTCACCCGTCAGACAACTGGTCCGACATGGTCAGCAACATGACTGAGTTATATCAGGCTGCCAAAGAAAGCCGCCTGAGTACTGAGAAATTCATGCTGGATGGTCGTCACACGGGAACCGGTGGTGGCAATCATATTACCTTAGGTGGAGCGACACCTTCCGACAGCCCGTTCCTGCGACGGCCTGACCTCCTGCGTAGCTTCGTTACCTTCTGGCAGAACCACCCTTCACTGTCGTATCTGTTTTCTGGCGCCTTCATTGGCCCGACCAGTCAGGCCCCACGAGTCGATGAGGGTCGGGATGAAGCTCTGTATGAATTGGAAATTGCCTTTCAGCAGATGCCTGACGGTGACGTCGCGCAGCCCTGGTTAGTTGATCGCCTGTTACGCAATCTGCTGATTGATATGACGGGCAACACGCACCGGGCTGAATTCTGTATCGATAAACTGTTCGCTCCAGGCAGTCCGTCCGGGCGACTGGGTATTCTCGAATTCCGTGGATTTGAAATGCCGCCGCATAGCCGTATGGCACTGGTTCAGGCGCTTCTGCTTCGTGCTCTGGTTGTTCGGTTCTGGCGGAAGCCCTATAAGCAGAAGCTTGAGCGTTGGGGCACTCGTCTACACGACCAGTTCATGTTGCCGCACTATATCTGGCAGGACATTAAAGATGTGGCAGCGGATCTTCAGGAGCATGGTCTGGATTTCAGGGCCGAATGGTTATTGCCTTTCCGTGAATTCCGCTTCCCACACTACGGTACAGTGAACCTTGGGGATATGTCACTTGAGCTGAGCTGGGCTATTGAGCCGTGGAATGTACTCGGTGAAGAGGTGTCCAGTTTTGGTACTGCGCGTTATGTCGATTCCTCTGTAGAGCGTTTGCAGGTTCGCGTCACCGGGATGACAGGCAGCCGCTACATTCTGGCCTGTAATGGTCGCAAGGTGCCTCTGCGGGCCACCGGCAAGCATGGTGAATTCGTGGCGGGTGTACGTTATAAGGCCTGGGCGCCGCCATCGGCATTGCATCCGACCATTGATGTTCACGTTCCCCTGCATTTCGATCTGATCGATACCTGGAACGGACGCTCGGTGGGTGGAGCGACCTATCATGTGTCTCATCCGGGAGGGCGCAGCTATGACGTATTCCCAGTGAATGCTGCTGAAGCCGAGTCCCGGCGGGGTAATCGATTTACGACCACAGATCATACGCAGGGGCCTTACACGCCTCGTCCTGAGATCGATGCCATACGTGAATTTACTGCGCATACAGATGTCAGGCCGATGAGTGCTCCGGCAGAAGAGTCGTATGATGAATATCCTCTGACGCTGGATCTCAGAACTCAGCCTAAACGCTGAGAATCTGCCATAATTGCGGCCAGATAACCTGAGATAGCCAATATGACTGATGAGTCAGCCATCACGCCGACCGTTGAAGACCTGTATCCACCGCTGCAACGCAGCGGTGATGCTGTCTACGATGCCACCGGTAACATGCTTCCACACTGGAATTATGTCATGGAGAGTCTGGCGGGTATGCCGGGCAGTATTCTTAATGACCGGCAAGCGAAGGCTCGCCGCCTGCTGCGTGATGATGGTGCAACGTACAACATCTACACCGATAATTTTCGCGACAAGCTGAACGACTCCCGTACCTGGGGGCTCGATCTTATCCCGAATATCATCAGCAGCGATGACTGGGCCGCCATTGAAAGTGGGCTGGTTGAGCGTGCAGAGTTACTGAACCTCTTATTGCGCGATATCTACGGCCCGCGCCAGTTGATCCGGACCGGAGTGATACCGCCAGAAGTTATCTATGCTAATCGTGGTTTTCTACGCGCCTGTCAGGGGCTGCGTATGCCCGGTGAGCATGATCTCATTATTCACGCTGCTGATATGGCCCGTGGCCCAGACGGTAAAATGATGGTGCTTGCGGACAGAACTCAGAGCCCGAGTGGCGCAGGTTACGCACTCGAAAATCGTACGGTGATGTCGCGTGTCTTGCCGAGCTTATTCCGCGACAGTCACGTTCATCGCCTGGCCGGCTACTTCCGCCAGTTGCGTAGCAAAATGCAGAGCCTGTGCCCTCACAGGCCCTCGCCTCGTATCGCGGTGTTGACCCCTGGCCCTCGTAATGAAACCTATTTTGAACACGCCTATCTGGCGAATTACCTCGGGTTTTATCTGGTTCAGAGTGATGACCTAGTCGTTCGTGGTGGATTTCTCTGGATGAAATCGCTCGACGGACTGAGCCGGGTCGATGTACTCATGCGTCGCGTAGACGACTGGTTCTGTGACCCGGTTGAGCTTCGCGGAGACTCCCGTCTGGGAGTGCCCGGCCTGCTGCAGGTGGTGCGGGCTGGGAATCTGGTCGTTGCTAACTCACTGGGTTCTGGCATTCTTGAGAGCCCGGCATTGCTTAAGTACCTTCCTGATATTGGTCGCGCCTTACTGGGGCGTGAACCGCGCCTGAGCAGTGTGCAGACCTGGTGGTGTGGCGATGCTTCTGATCTTGCTTACGTATTAGATAACCTGGCGAAGCTGGTGGTGAAACCCACGTATCGCAAGCCCGGTGAGCTCAGCTTCTTCGGGCCCAAAGCCAGCGCTGACGAGCTGGCTGAAATGGCTGCCCTGATTAAAAGCGATCCCCAGCGCTATGTTGGCCAACCGGTGCTGGAATCCAGTTTCTTACCGACTCTTCAGAATGAAGTACTGGCACCGCGGCCCGCGATACTCCGCGCCTTCACGGTTGCGGGTACCGGCTCATACAGTGTGATGCCGGGCGGCTTGACCCGGGTTGGCCTGAAAGAAGATGCACTGCTGATCTCTGGTCAGGCGGGAGCAACCAGCAAAGATACCTGGGTTGTAGCTTCCGAGCCCGAGCGCATCGTTACCAATCAGCACGAAGATGTTGCGCCTGCGCGGGAAAGTGAAGCGACCAACCTACCTAGCCGCGTGCTTGAGAACCTGTTCTGGATGGGGCGCTACGCTGAGCGTGCAGAAGCCTGTCTGCGATTGCTCCGTACTGCGTATTCCATGCTCAACGGTGAAGATCCTCTGTCGTCAGATCTGCGCCTGACGTTACTGAAGGCCGTGACTGAGTTGGCGACTATTGCGCCTATGAAAACGCCGGAAAGCGATGAAGCAATGATTGAAGCTCTGCGTCGTGGAGAAGCGCCGCAGTCGATTGCGAATACCCTCAACAGCATGCTTTTCTGTGCCGATGAAGCCAAAGAGCTGCTGTCGTCTGATACCTACCGGGTGATCAACGATATCCGCGATGCCATCCCGCTGCTGGATGGCGATGAGCAGGATGCCTACCTTAGCCCTGATGAAGTACTCGACCCTCTGGTCACAGCATTAATGGCCTTGGCGGGCCTGACTCACGAGAGCATGACCCGCGGTTACGGTTGGCGCTTTATGGAATTGGGCCGTCGAATCGAACGAGCCATGCAGACCGGGCGGCTCGCAGGCACCTTGCTTGGTCCTGAGATGATGGAACCAGAGCAATCCCGCGTTGCTGAAGCATTGCTGCTTACGCTTGAGGGATTGATTACCTACCGTCGTCGCTACGGGGCTCGCCCGGATCTGCGCAGCGGCCTGGACCTGGTGCTGCTGGATACGGATAACCCACGTTCGGTGATGTATCAGCTCGGCAATATACTGCGACAGCTACGTAAGCTTCCAAGTCATGCCGGGTATCTGCATGAGCTGCCGCCCGCTGAAAAAGCACTGATCGAATGCAGTACGCGCGTGCGTTTGTTTACGCTCTCTGAATTGTCTGCAAGTACGGAAGGTGAGCGTAAAGTGCTGATCGAAGAGATGCAGACCCTGGATAACGCCCTGATGGACATCAGCGATATGATCGGCGATCGCTACTTTGATCACAGAGAAGACTCGCAACAGCTGGTCGATGCTCGCTGGGAGGGGCTGTAATGAAGTATCTGATTAAACATATTACCGCCTACAAATACGCCAGCCGGGTCTCTCATTGCTATAACCTGGCACAGATGATCCCGCGCACGACTCAGCGTCAGACCTGCATCAGCAGCAAGATAGAAGTCACCCCGGAACTGGCCATGGAGCAGCGCCGGGAAGATTATTTCGGCAATCAGGTGTTTCAGTTTGAAATTCAGCGGCCCCACAAAGCCCTGACGATCACTGCTACCAGTCAGGTAGAAACCCGCCCTCAGATCGCAGACACTAATCTCGATCTCGGCAGTACCTGTGCAGAAGTTCTGAGCAAAATGCAGCAATCGAAATCAGAAGATGTACTGCTCGCTCGCGAATACCAGTTGGACTCATCCATGATTGCGGCGGCGCCTGAATTCCGTGACTACGCCGCAGATCTTTTTACTGCCGACCGTTCTCTGTTATCGGCATGCTTTGCACTGACGGCGAGAATCTACGAAGAGTTCAGCTATTCGCCGCTTGCGACAACCATTGCGACACCTCTGTCCGAAGTTATGCAGAACAAAAAAGGGGTCTGCCAGGATTTTGCTCACCTGCAGATCGCCTGTCTGCGCTCCTTGGGTTTTGCTGCTAAATACGTTTCCGGGTATCTCGAAACACTGCCGCCACCGGGTCAGGAAAAGTTAGTGGGTGCCGATGCAACGCATGCGTGGTTATCGGTATTTTCGCCGGGTGAGGGCTGGGTAGAATTTGATCCGACGAACAATTGCCTTGCTGGAGAGCAACATATCATCACCGCCTGGGGCCGTGACTTTAACGATGTAACGCCGCTGAAAGGTGTGATTTTTGGTGGGGGCTCAGCGCCTGAAATGACAGTCTCTGTGGATGTGAGCCGAGTGTAAGTGTGTCCAGCAGCCAGGCGGTTATTTGCCTGGCTGCTGAATAATGTAACCTGTTAGTTAGACAGGTAAACAGAAATACCAAAACCAAAGAACAGACCAGAGGTGTCAGCTTCAATCCCTGTCGAGTCTTCTTCCAGGGTCAGGATTGTATAAGCAGCACCGGCATTGAGCGCGACAAAGTCATTAATAAAATGATTGTATTCGGCTCTGAATGAGAAGCCGGTCATATCGAGTTCGATGTCGTCTTCGCCAGTTTCGCTAATCTCTTGGGACCCAAATCCGAATTCGGCGCCAAGAATAACCGAGTTCTCTTCATCAAGCGAAAGGTTATAAAATACCCCCGGCGATAGAAAAACAGTCGTATCTTCCTCTTCAAAGCCACCTTCGTATTCTGTTTCAGTGCTGTCGAGAGAATAGCCAAGCCCAATTGCGATGTTGTCCTGGATAAAGTAACGCGCATCCAGGTTAATATTCAGTACTGTTGTATCGTACTCAGCATCGAACTCATCAATTTCAGTGGTTGTGAATCCGAGCTCACCATTAGTAGTGCCTGATACAGCGATCGTGCCCTGAGGTAGATCTTTTGCAGTTGCAGGAAGGGTGAGTACCAGTGCAGACAGCGCAGCAGCAAGGGTAAGTTTTTTCATTTTTTTCTCCATGTTTTGTGTACAGGCCGAGCCCGCCTGGCCGGGCCTGTTTCCTCGCCCTAGGGAAAGGGCAGCGGGAGTATGCCGGAATAAGTGTTACGAAATAAAGCGCTCCTCGCGCCATGTTGGCTAAGGAAGTCAAACCTTATTCGACTTTCCTCTAATAGGCAGAGACTGGTCGTGGTGCCAAGCTGGGCTTCTGATGGAGGTATTGTATGACGACGCAGAAACAGGATATGAGTAAACAGGATCTGCCTACGACGCGATTTGAGCGTGTTTTTTTTCGCTACATCGCGTGGTTTCCGATTCTGACTCTGCCAATGCTGGTCTGGGAGCTGATGGAAACCGGGCAAATGGGTATGGGGCTGATTATTGGTCTGGTGCACGCGGTACTGGTATTCCGCTTTGTGTCGGTCAATAACGTACCGGGTTGGTTCAAAAAAAAGGGCAGCTGATCAGCTACCCTTTTCCTTTCAACTGAACGTTACGCTTAGCCGCGAGCAGACAGCTTCTGGCGTGCTCTGCCGGCCGCTGCACGCACCTGGTCAGGCGCGGTTCCGCCAATGTGGTCACGGGCGGCTACTGAGCCTTCCAGCGTCAGGACGTCAAATACATCGTCAGAGATCTCATTGGAGAACTGCTTCAGCTCCTCCAACGTCATTTCGCTCAGATCTTTCCCTGTTTCCAGACCGTAAGCGACCGCTTTACCGACAATTTCGTGGGCATCACGGAACGGGATACCCTTACGAACTACATAGTCAGCAAGGTCCGTGGCGGTAGAGAAACCGCGCATGGCCGCTTCACGCATAAACTCTTTCTTCGCCTGCAGGTGTGGAACCATGTCGGCAAATGCGCGCAGTGAGTCACGCAGAGTGTCTGCGGTATCAAACAGTGGCTCTTTGTCTTCCTGATTGTCTTTGTTGTAGGCCAGTGGCTGTGACTTCATCAGGGTCAGCAAGCTGATCATATGGCCATACACGCGACCAGTTTTACCACGCACCAGTTCAGGTACGTCCGGATTTTTCTTCTGCGGCATGATGGATGAGCCGGTGCAGAAGCGGTCAGGCAGATCGACAAACTGGAACTGAGCAGACGCCCACAGCACCAGTTCTTCAGAGAAGCGCGACATGTGCATCATGATCAGAGACGCTGCGCTGGTAAATTCGATGGCGAAGTCACGGTCAGAGACGGAATCGAGACTGTTCTCGGTCGGTGCTTCAAAGCCCAGTAGCTCGGCAGTGTAATGACGATCGATGGGATACGTCGTACCAGCGAGTGCAGCAGCGCCCAGTGGCATCTGGTTTACGCGCTTGCGGCAGTCCTGAAGGCGGGCGTAATCACGCTCAAGCATCTCGTTCCAGGCCAGCAGGTGATGACCAAAAGTCACTGGCTGTGCAGTCTGCAGGTGAGTAAAGCCCGGCATGATGGTATCGGCTTCACGCTCTGCCAGCTCGACCAGACCTTGTTGGAGGCGCGTCAGTTCGGCAGAGATAACGTCGATCTCATCACGCATGTACAGACGGATGTCCGTCGCTACCTGGTCGTTACGGGAGCGGCCAGTGTGTAGCTTCTTACCGGTAATACCAATTTTGGCCGTCAGGGCGGCTTCAATATTCATGTGCACGTCTTCAAGTGCGATGGACCACTCGAATTTGCCATTTTCAATGTCGCTCTGAATTTCGTTCAGGCCATTGATGATGTCGTCGCGTTCCTGCTCAGTCAGAACACCTACCTTGCACAGCATGGTCGCATGCGCGACAGAGCCCTGGATGTCCTGGCGGTACATGCGCTGATCAAACTCCACAGAGGCGGTATAGCGGGCGACAAAGGCGTCGGTCGCTTCAGAAAAGCGGCCTCCCCAGGAAGCGTTTGTGGATTGGTCGGTCATCAGGCACCTCTGATCGGACATTCGTTGAATTGAAAGAAGGCGGGATTATAGCCTTTGCGGCTTTGCGTTCATACCGGGGCTTAGGCCCTTTACGACGGGGCTGAATGCGGCGAGACTCTGAGAGTGCATTGGCGGTACTGAAACAGGAATTTATGTGAAGGACAAACAAACTCATTCGCAGGACGAGCTGCTCGACGGCTTCTTTCTCCCCGACCTGTGCAATGCCAGGGCAGTACTGATTCTGCTGATTGTCAGCGAGGCACTGGTACTGGCACTGACGTTGATTGAGAGTGGCATTGAGGGTTTCTCGGGGGTGCGCTTCGGGCTGGTTTCGCTGTTTGTACAGTGGGTGGCCTTAGTGTCTGTGGCGTTGCTCTGTCAGGCTCGTGGCCAGCTTGCCCGGCTTCCCGTGTGGGCAGCGTCAACGGTAGCCCTGCTCATTATTCAGCTGGTGACCTTGTGTATCAGCCTGTTGGGTGAAACCTTCTTACCTGCAATTCAGCCCTCGCTGGATTGGTACTGGGTTGCCCGCAACCAACTGGTCAGCGCAATTTTTTCGGCGATGGCGATGCGCTATTTTTACGTGCAGAGCCAGTGGCGCTTGCAGACTCAGGCTGAACTTCGGGCTCGTCTTGCGGCCTTGCAGGCAAATATCCGTCCGCATTTCTTTTTTAATACCCTCAACACCGTTGCTTCTCTAATCGTCATAGACCCTGAAAAAGCGGAGCAGATGCTGCTTGAGCTGGCACAGCTTTTCCGCGCGGTTTTACGTGGAAGCGAAGAAACGACTTCTTTGGCAGAAGAGATCAAACTTGGGCAGGGGTATCTTGATATTGAACAGACACGATTAGGCGACCGGATGCTGGTGGAATGGGAACTTCCTCACGTTTTGCCAGATATTCGGGTGCCACAATTGATTCTGCAGCCCTTACTTGAAAACGCTGTTTATCACGGCATTCAGCCAGTTGTGGCGCAGGGAGACATCAGGGTGTCGCTGACTCAAATGGCTAAAGGCTGGTTGCTGCAGATCAGTAACAGCAAAAGTAGTGAGTCCGTTGAGTCCAGTGGCAACCGTATCGCTCACCAGAATATCCGCGCACGTCTGGAGGCGCTTTTCGGTGAAGGTGCCACACTTAATGTAGAGGATCAGGGACATCGCTACGAGGCACGAATCCTGATACCAGAGAATGGGGATAGAGTATGAGTTACCGCGTTCTGGTGGTCGATGATGAACCACTTGCGCGCCAGCGCCTGAAACGTCTTCTCGATGAGCATAAAGACTTTGCCTGTATCGCTGAGGCAGGAGATGGACAGGCGGCGGTAGACTGGTTATCGCAATTCAGGGCAGATCTGGTTCTGCTTGATATTCAGATGCCCGGCCTCGATGGCTTGCAGGCCGCAGAGAAAATCAGGTCGCTGGCTAATCCGCCTGTCATCGTATTCTGCACCGCCTATGATGATCATGCGCTGGCGGCTTTCGACGTCGATGCTGCGGATTATCTGCTGAAGCCCATCCGCAAAGAAGATCTTATCCGGGCGCTGAGTCGCGCGGCGGAGCGTCTGAGCCGGCAGGTGGCAGGCCCAGCTGCGCGGACACATATCAGCGCACGTACGTCACAGGGCTTAGTGTTAACTCCGGTTGATGATGTGCTGTTTTTCAGCGCAGACCAGAAGTATGTCAGTATGCACCATGCTGACGGAGAAACCCTGATAGATGATTCACTGAAGCAACTGGAAGAAGAGTTCCCGCAGCGGTTTATGCGAATCCACCGCAGCTATCTGGTTGCGTCCGATCGTGTTCAGCGACTTGAAAACACGGATGACGGTGTTGTCTTGTGGCTACGCGGGAGCGATCACCCCTTGCCCGTCAGCCGTCGGCACGCGCCGGGGGTGAAGAAGCACTTGCGCGGCTGCTGAAGGCGCACGGCAACCCTCTCAGAGCCGCTGTTCTTATCGACCGTTGATAAAACAAGCACTGAGAACCCAGCACCTGACAAAATACGACGTTTCCATACGCCACTTTTTCCACTGCTGTTTGTCTGGGCGCGGTAAAATACGCTCATGAGTGTTTTGCGAACAGTGGTGATCCAGTGACCTCTGTTCAGAAAATACTCTTGGGAGGTTCTATGGAATTCTCTGATCCATTTGTTCTGGCTCGTGCTCAATTCGCTGCCAACATCACTTTTCATATTCTATTTCCAACCATCACCATTGCGCTTGGCTGGTTACTGGTTTATTTCAAACTTCGCTATCGATATTCCGGCGCGGACCACTGGATGGGCGCTTATCGCTTTTTCGTTAAAGTCTTTGCGCTCTGTTTCGCGCTGGGAGTTGTGTCTGGCATCACGATGTCTTTTCAATTCGGTACTAACTGGCCGGGCTTCATGGAGAGTGTCGGGAATATTGCCGGCCCCTTACTTGCCTACGAAATTCTGACCGCCTTTTTCATGGAGGCCGTGTTCCTCGGAATTATGCTTTTTGGCAGTCGTCGTGTTTCTGAGCGGGTTCACACCTTAGCTACTTTGTTGGTAGCGATTGGGACTACTTTGTCGGCGTTCTGGATTCTGGTACTCAATAGCTGGATGCATACGCCAGCGGGATTCGAAATGCGCGATGGGGTTGCTTATGCCACTGACTGGCTATCCATTATATTCAACCCATCTATGCCCTACCGTCTGGTTCATATGCTCCTCGCATCGGGTCTTACAGCAGCGTTTCTGGTCGCAGGCGTGAGCGCATACCGCTGGCTCAGGGGAGACCGTGAAACCAGTGTTATTGTGGCGCTGAAGACTGGTACCTGGCTTGCAGCAATTCTTATCCCACTGCAGATCCTGGCCGGCGATCTGCACGGTCTGAACACTCTTGAGCATCAGCCTGAAAAAATTGCGGCGATGGAAGGGCTCTGGGAAACCGAGCGTGGCGCAGCTCTGCGTATTTTTGCGATACCAGACGAAGAAGAGAGAACTAATCATTTCGAGATTGCAGTGCCGGGTCTTGCCAGCCTGATTCTTACTCATGACCCTGAGGGTGAGGTGCGAGGGCTGAACAGCTTCGAAACTCACCCTCCGATGGCACCTCTTTTTTTCTCTTTCAGAATTATGATCGCTGTCGGTGTTCTGATGCTGATCGTGTCATGGTTGGCAGCCTGGCAACTTCAGCGGCATAAAGCCCCCGCGGTCTGGACGGCCCGGGTGTTGGTGGCAATGACCTTCTCTGGCTGGATAGCCACCGTTGCAGGTTGGTATACCACCGAAATTGGTCGCCAGCCGTGGTTGGTTCAGGGGGTTTTACTGACAGAAGATGCTGTTGCTCATCACTCAGGAGTAACCATGGCAGGTACCTTCATTGCCTACGTATTAATCTACGTTCTATTGTTGATCGCGTTCATTTCTACTGTGTTTTACATGGCGAGGCGAGCTGGGCACAAGGACAACGAGGCCCCAGTGTCGATGAACCTGCCGGAGGGAGAAGTATGAACTTTGACTACGACTGGCTGCCAATGGTGTTCGCAGCCATTATGGGCTTATCTATCCTTCTCTATGTCATCCTCGATGGATATGACCTGGGTGTCGGTATGCTGATGGCTCTTGCGCAGAAGGAAGAAAAGGACCGGATGATTGCATCCATCGGACCCTTTTGGGACGCTAACGAGACATGGCTGGTGTTCGCGGTCGGTATTCTGCTGGTGGCTTTTCCTTCTTCCCATGGCTACGTGCTGACAGCGCTCTATATACCCGCGACTATTATGCTGATTGCTCTGATTCTGCGGGGGGTATCTTTCGACTTCAGGGCTAAGGCCAGGTCTTCTCACAAGGCACTGTGGGACTCCTGTTTTGTCATTGGTTCTGCGGTTGCAGCGCTGACTCAGGGCTACATGCTCGGGCAGTACATCATGGGGTTTGAGAATAATACCGAGACTCTGGTTTTTTCATTGCTTACGGCTGTGGCCGTTGCAGCAGGTTACGCGCTGATCGGTGCGTGCTGGCTGATTATGAAAACAGAGGGAATGTTACAGGCCCGCGCCGTTCGCCTGGCCCGCCCCCTGGTGTGGCTGACCGCAGCGGGTATTGCGTTGATATCACTGGCGACGCCGTATGTCAGTGAGCGAATATTTGAACGTTGGGTCAGTCAGCCGGAAGTCTGGTACCTCGTACCTATCCCCGTATTGACGGCTCTTTCAATTCTGGCGTTGCACCGGCTGCTCAAGGTAATGCCCTTACCTGACGATCGCTACTATCGTCGTCCGTTTCAGCTTACAGCGATGCTCTTTGTTCTCTGCTTTGTCGGTTTAGCTTACAGCTTTTATCCTTACACCGTTCCCGGTGTGATGACTCTCTACGACAGTGCGGCATCAAGGGATTCGTTGCTAATCATGTTTTATGGAGCGGCTTTCGTATTGCCGGTGATTGCGGGTTACACCGTGTTTGCCTACCGGGTCTTTCACGGCAAGGCGAGGGACCTGACCTACGATTGAGAGCATCCTTGTAAGGATAGTCCTTGGGGTGGCAGGCAGCCTGTCGCAATTCCTGATATTATCCGCGCCTGATAAATGCACAGTTTCAGGTTCGAGGACATCATGCCGACACCATCTTTACTCCGCATTGCGACCCGCAAAAGCCCACTGGCCATGTGGCAGGCTGAACACATTAAGGCCCGCCTGGAAGCGCTGTATCCGGGGTTGGAGGTTGAGTTGGTTACATTTACCACTCAAGGGGACAAAATCCTGGATGTGCCTCTGGCGAAAATCGGTGGCAAAGGGTTGTTCGTAAAGGAGCTTGAAAACGCCATGCTCGACGGGCGGGCGGATATCGCTGTGCATTCAATGAAAGACGTGCCGATGGAGTTTCCGGAAGGGCTTGAACTCGGTGTGATCTGCGATCGCGAAAACCCTCTGGATGCGTTCGTCTCAAATAAATACAAGACTCTGGCCGAGATGCCAGAGGGGGCTGTGCTCGGTACATCCAGTCTGCGCCGTGGCTGTCAGGCAAAAGAGCGACGCCCTGATCTTGAAGTCAAGAGTCTGCGCGGCAACGTACAGACGCGTCTGGGTAAGATGGATGCTGGTGAATACGATGCCATCATTCTCGCCTCGGCGGGTCTGCTGCGTATGGAAATGGATGAGCGCATTGCCGCATTCATGCCGGCAGAAGAATCACTGCCAGCGGGTGGACAGGGCGCCCTTGGAATTGAGTGGCGCAGTGCTGATAAAGACATTCATGCCTTGCTCGCGCCACTGCACCACGAAGTAACCGCACACTGCGTGCTGGCGGAACGTGCCATGAACCGTCGCCTGCAAGGGGGCTGTCAGGTCCCCATCGCTTGTTACGCCATCATTGATGGTGATGAATTGTGGCTACGTGGCCTGGTGGGTAGCGAAGACGGCCAGCAAATGCTGCGCACCGAGCTCCGGGGGGCACCAGAAGATGCCGAAGCACTGGGGATAAAGGCAGCAGAAGACCTGTTGGCGCAGGGTGCGGGTGATATCCTGCGCGCTGTATACGGTCATGACGTTCACTGAGCCGTTGCCGCCGGTTGTAGTAACGCGACCTGCGGACAAAGCCAGTGAATTGATCAGCTCTGTGGCGGAGCTCGGCTTTGAGGTTCGCCATCACCCTTTGATTGATATTCGCCGATTTGAAGATGATGACAGCGCCGCTTCACGTGCCTGTCGTCAGAAAATCCTCGATATAGACCACTACGACGCCGTCATCGCGATCAGTCAGAATGCCGCTGAGGCGGGGTTCAGCTGGATGGATGCCTATTGGCCTCAGATGCCTGTTGGGCTGCGCTGGTATGCGGTAGGGCCGACGACCGCCGCAGTGTATCGGGAGTATGGCGTAGATATGGAAATGCCGGTTGACCGATACGACAGTGAAGGGGTACTCGCGCTGCCATCGTTACAGCAGGTCGAGGGTGAGAAAATACTCATCTGGCGCGGAGTCGGCGGTCGGGAAGCCCTGGCATCGGTTCTGCGTGACCGGGGAGCCCGTGTCGATTACGCCGAGCTCTATGAACGTCGGCAGATTGAATGGGCAGAAGCCGACTGGGACAAAACCTTACAAGGTGCTCCAGTATTGCTGCTAAGCAGTGGGCAGGCGCTCGATATTGCACAACAACAGATACCAGATATTGCGACTCGGGTAAGCACCATCATAGTGCCAAGTGAGCGAGTGGCTACTTACGCCAGACAGCATGGCTGCACTGACGTGGTGGTTGCGGCCAGCGCCCGTAATGAAGATACTTTGCACAGCCTGCGCGCGCGGTTTGCCGCAGGCCGTTAAGATTTCGCCGTTAAGGCCAATTTCAGAAGGAAATTCACCGTGAGCAACGAACAACAGACTAACGCCCCGGCTGATAAGGGACAGAAAGAAAAGCGCAGTTCCAATGTGCTTTCCTGGTTTAACCTGCTCCTGATCATCATCCTGTTTGCTCTGGCGGGCGCGGCCGGCTTTTTCGGCTGGCAGCAGCAACAGGCTGCAACCGCTGAAACTGCGGTACTGACTGATCGCCTCAATACTGCACTGCAGAAAATTGAAGCCAGCAACGCGCGTGAAACAACATTGATGCAGCGCGCAGAAGCATTGAATACTGCGTCTCAGAACCTTGCGGCCCAGGTGGCTCATAACACAGAGCGCCTGGGTAAACTGCCGGGTGCAGAGCGTCAGGATTGGCTACTGGCTGAAGCAGAATACCTGCTGCGCCTTGCCAGTCAGCGCCTTGAGCTAGAGCGTGACTGGGAGGGTGCGATCAGCATGCTGACCGCAGCAGACAACGTCATCATTGAAACGCGTAACCCGCGTTTTGATAAAGTCCGTGCTCAGATTGCCCGTGAGCTGATGGCTCTGCGTGCCGTGCCCGCCGTTGATCGTGTGGGTGCCATCTTCCGCCTGCAGGCTCTGCAGGAGCAGGTAACGGCGCTGCCATGGATGCCAGAAAAACTGATTGCCGAACCTGTTGCTGAAGAAGAGCCACTCACTCTGGATGAGCAGACCTGGTACTGGAACCTCTGGTATACAGTCAGAGATAACGTGATCCGTATGGTGCGTATCCGTGAGCGTGACGAGCCAATCGCGGCGCCACTGACGCCCGATCAGCAGTATTACCTGCAGCAGAACATGCACCTGATGCTGGAACAGGCTCAGATTGCACTTCTGCGTGAACAGACCGAACTGTATGAGCACAGCCTTCAGCGCGTCTCAGAGTGGTTAGATGCCTATCTGGTTATTGAAGATGCACGTACTCGTGCGGCCCGTGCTGCCTTGTCTGAACTGCAGGCGTGGGAAGTGGCTCCTGAGCGTCCGGATATCACTGCGTCACTTCTGATGTTGCAGAAACTGGTTGAAGAGCAGCGCCGCAATGGCACGGTTCAGCCAACAGAAACCAACGTGGATGAGGCTGAAGAGGCCGGTACGGAGGAGGACGCATGAGACTGATCGTTCTTTTCCTGTTGCTGATTGCGGCCGGTGCCATCGGCGTTGGCGCATTCGTATATATTGATGCTGGCTATGTCATGCTTAGCTGGGAAAACTACACCGTAGAAACCAGCTTGTGGATGTTCTTAGTTCTGGGCGCGATTGCGCTGCTGGCCGTGTACATTGTGCTGCGTGCGCTTCTGGTGTTGTTTGGCAGTGACCGTCGTTTCAATGAATGGCGTCAGCGTCGTCGTAGTTTGCGTGCCCGTCGCCAGACTACTCGAGGCCTGCTCGCTCTTGCACAGGGTCAGTGGCGCCGTGCCGAACGTAACCTGACAAGCAGTGCTAAAGATTCTGATCAACCTCTGATTAACTATCTGGCGGCTGCCCGTGCTGCTTACGAGCAGGATAAGTCAGAAGCAACAGACGAATGGCTCAAGCAGGCAAGCCTGAGCACCAAAGGCTCAGACCTGGCGGTGGGTATTACTCAGGTACAGCTGCTGCAATCGCGTAACCAGAACGAGCAGGCGCTGGCCGTGCTGATCAGCCTGCGTGAAAAGCATCCGCGTCACGCCTATCTGCTGAAACTGCTGGTAAAAACGCTGCAGGATCTCGAAGACTGGGTTGCTTTGAATGAGCTTCTGCCAACCCTGCGTAAAGCGACCAAAATTCCGGATGAAGAGTTGCGTAAGCTGGAGCGCAACGTTGCTCTGCAACTGCTCGACCGCGCCCGCCATGCAAATGGTGGACAGGGCCTGACAGCAACGTTTGATGGTCTCGGCCGCGACGTGCGTTACACCAGCGATGTGATGAAGTCATACATCGATCTTCTGCTTGAGACCGAGCAGGAAGAGAAAGCAGAAGAAGCGCTGCGTGAAGGCCTTAAGCACGTTTGGCACGACGAGCTGGTAGAAATCTTCGGTCGCCTAAAAGGTAAAGACGCCAGCAAGCAGCTGTTGTTTGCTGAGCAGCAGCTGAAAGAGCGCCCTAATGATCCGCTCCTGTTACTGACACTCGGTCGTCTGGCGCTGCGTGTGAATGATCTGGAAAAAGCCCGCGAGTATCTGCAGACCGGCCTGAGTATCAAAGGTCTGGCCGAGCTACACGCTGAAATGGGTAAGGTCATGCTGGCCGAAGGCGATGAGACGCTGGCCTGTGAACACTTCCAGCTGGCTCTGGGTCACTGATCCCACGCTCGCTGCGCGACACCAGCACATAAAATAATAACAACCGGCGGCCTCGAGCCGCCGGATTGGTATCAGGGGGATGTTATGAATGATATGCCACATCGCTCGGCGCTTGCCGACTACCTCACCATACTGACGGGTTTGTTCACCATCCTGAGTGGAGCTTACTCACTGTATGCCGGGGGCGATGTCTCTGCGGCGGCGGATACCGAAACCTACTGGGATGGTCCTCTGCGACATGCTATTGCGATTACGCTGACTGTGATGGGGTTATACTTCTTCATGGATCTCTCTGTGAAAATCGCAGGTAAGATCGTCAGAACCGGCACCAGCGGCCTGCCCGGTTGGTTGGTTTTTGGCCTGTTCTATTTTGGTGGTATGGCGTTATACGGGGTCTTTCAGATCGTGCTCCAGTCGAATCTGTTTGCTGAATTACAGATCTCATATTTTATCACTTCGCTTGTCATCTGGCTGGCATTGACCATTCCTCTGGCCATCATGTCGGCATTCAAACCGAAACCACGCCGCTAAAGCGGCTGGTAACGCCTGACCTTTTTTCGCTGCGCGATCTCTTCTTTACTTTTCTGCAAACTCCAACAGCGGAAGAGTATTGCCTTTCTTCATAATATAACGATAATGATTCGCATTAATAATTTTCAGAGGCGAGTCACACATGGGTTCAACATTGAGTCAGGCATCTGTCGGTATCGTATTCGGCACAGATACCGGGAATACAGAGGACGTAGCAGAGAAGATTTCCGAACAATTGCAAAGCGCGGGAATCCTTGCTGAATTGATTAACATCACGGATGCTGAGCCCGAGCAGCTGCAAGGCTACGACCTCACGATCATGGGGATTCCCACATGGGATTTCGGTGGCATTCAGGTCGATTGGGAAGATGTCGAAGACATGATTCAGGCTCTGGATATGTCGGGCAAAACCGTCGCCCTTTACGGGCTGGGCGACCAGTTTGGCTACGGTGATTTTTTCCTCGATGCGATGGGGTGGTTACAGGAACATCTGCAAAAAGCCGGGGCGCGCTTTATTGGCTACTGGCCGACCGAAGGATACGAGTTTGAGGCATCACGGGCCGTCAACGAGGATAAGACGCTTTTCTGTGGTCTGGCCATCGATGAAGACCAACAGTTCGAACTGACCGATGCCCGCGTTGAAAAATGGGTAGCTCAGATTATCAGCGAATACGATGCATTGGCGGCGGCCTGATATGAAATACATGTGTGACGGTCATCGCCAGTGGTTAATGGATAACCCATCTGAGCTGCAGCCTGGCTGGCTGCGAGCGACATCCATGGGCTGTGAAGCTATGGCTGGACGGCAGTGGCAAAGGGCGACAGTCTGTTTTGGTAATGCGGTTGAAATTGCTGAGCTGGAGTTGTCGAGGAATCCGGACAAGAAAGCCCAGCAGCATTATCTGGATGCAGCAGCTCAGATGATGGCTGCCTTTCGTCGCCTCGGAGATCAGCAAAGCTGCCGCTTTCTGTTCAGCAGAGTGTTGGATCAGTTGGGACAACTTTCGGTCAGAACATTCTGTAATGAAAGCCTGGCATTACTCCGTGAACTTACTTTTGGCGACTTGAGTACGGCAGAGAAATCTCTTTGGCAGAAACTGTCGCTGAGTCCTGTCCGACGTGAAGCGCTGCACTGAATTAGTATCTGTTTGATCTCAGAAAATACAGAGTAAATTGGGAATAATTCTCCAAAATAATTCTAAAGAATGAGAGAAACATGGTTATTTAACCGGGGTACAAACTGGTTACATTAATAGATGCAATTTAACACAATAATTCTTTAGTAAATTAATTGCCCGAATCGATAGTTTTGAAAACCCGAAGGCCAGACTACAGCGATGTGAAGTGATGGCCTGAATGTTTTTATTACCTGATCGAGGGCCCCGGATTGAAACACCTGAAGAAATCGTTACCGCTTGCCTTTCTGGCAGCGGCTGCCTCGGACATTGCTTCAGCGAAGCAATATGTCGTTGAAATAGACCCTTCTGTCGCTCATTCAAAGCAATTACTCACTGATGTTCTACCGGTAGATGCAATTCAACGAAGCATGCTGAATGGCCAGTACCTGGTTATTGATATACCGGGGAAAGGACTTCTGCACCGCTCTGCTATGGCGGCGATCCGGTCGCAGAGTTTTGTTAAGCGGGTGGAAGAGGATATCTGGGTCACAGCGCAGGCTGTCCCGAACGACGCTCTATACAGTCGCCAGTGGTATCACTTCGAAGATGCGGGTGGTGTCAGTGCGCAGAATGCCCACGATATTACACAGGGAGAGGGCTCTGTCATTGCAGTCATTGATACCGGTTATGTTCCGCACCCAGATCTTGATACGAACCGCCTGCCGGGCTACGACATGATTTCGAACAGCTCAACAGCCGGTGATGGTAATGGTCGCGATGGCAACGCCATCGATGAGGGTGACTACACCGGTCTGTTTTCGGGGTGTGGTAGCTCAGACTCGTCGTGGCACGGAGCCCATGTGGCCGGTATCTCTTCGGCCGTTACCGATAATGGCACTGGGATTGCCGGTATTGCGCCACTATCGAAGTTCGTTCCTGTGAGGGCGCTTGGTCGCTGTGGTGGCTCTTTGTCTGATATTGCCGATGGGGTTGTCTGGTCGGCAGGTTTGCCAGTAGCAGGTGCTCCGCTTAATCAGAATCCCGCGGATGTTATTAACCTTAGCCTTGGCGGAACCGGGAGTTGTACGTCGTATATGCAGGCTGCGATTAACCAGGCCGTGGCGGCAGGTTCGACGGTAGTTGTCGCCGCTGGTAACAGCAGCGTTGATGCCCGTGGTGCGACACCTGCGAACTGTCAGAATGTGATTACCGTTGCTTCGACTGGGCGCGATGGCACCAGAGCAAGTTATTCTAATTTTGGCTCTGTCGTTGATATCGCGGCACCGGGCGGCGGTAATGGCGGTGGGATATTGTCTACCATTGATCGTGGCCGACAAGGACGCGAAGGCGGGACTTATGCTGAGTATCAGGGGACGTCAATGGCTACTCCGGTAGTGGCCGGTGTGATTGCTCTGATGCGCTCAGTGAATAAAGACCTGACTCCTGCTGAAGTCGAAACCGCGTTGTCTGAGACCGCACGCAGTTTCCCGGGCACCTGTACTGGCTGCGGTGCAGGTATCGTGGATGCTACCGCTGCAGTGCTCGCGGTCGATAATGGTTCGCGGTCCGAGCCAGAAGCACAGCCTGAGCCCGAACCGGAACCACAGGTCGTTAATTACGGCGGGTCTACCAATATCGCTATCAATGATGCGCGCCGCTCCTTTTTCTTCACACGCTCGGGTACCACGCGTGTCTCGTTGAATGATATTAATCGGGGCTCTGATGTGACCATCAGTCTTGTTATCCGCCATGCTCGCGCCAGTGATCTGTCCGTTCGGCTAACAGGCACCGCTGGGCAGCAAGTAGCCCTTAGTGTCGCCGGACGCCAAGGCGATGACTATCTGCTCGAAGGGCAGTTGGTCAGTGCGCAGCCGGGAGATTATCTGCTGACAATGACGGACAGTACCGCCGGAGTTCGCGGCAGTCTGCTCTTCTTTGGCATTGAACAGTCAGAGTGAAGCAGAAGTGCAACAGGGAGAGTGGCCATTCGGCCGCCTTCTGTTGCATAAAGAGATTGCTGTCATTCTGATTCGAATAGCTCAGGGCAGCGCCTATTTTAAATAAGCCGACGATAAGATGACGAGCGAAGCATAGTCGTTAGCAAAGATGAAAGTGTTGCTCAGAGGAGGGCTTATCAGTTTCCGACGGGGCAATGCTCGCCGGAATTCAGGCCAGCTCGCTGACTCTAACAGGAGAAATCGATGTCGGTCGGGCCGAAATAACCCTGCCATCAGCAGGTTCTGTAGCTGTCTGTAAGTTACTGTTATTAATATTTGTTTTCAATTGCTAACGAGCGTAGCACAACTAAATTTATAACTCGTCTTATGTTGTATCGGGGCTTCCTGGCTCCTGTCTCTATGGAGCCTTCATGATCGGTATCATTCAGAAAGTATTACTGGACCTGCTGGAGGAAACTGGCGGCGCTCCGTTAGTCACCGATGTGCTCAGACGTGCTGAGGTACCTGAAGACGTAACCTACCGTATTGACCAGAATTACTCTGACGACGAATTTCATCGTTTGCTACAGGCGAGTGGTGAGGCGACAGGGCTGTCCGAAAGTGAATTGTGTGTTCTTTATGCCAAAGCATTTCTTACCCGTGCCCGTGAGTTATTCCCACGTTTCTTTGAGATGTCGTCATCGTCAGAAGAATTTTTACTTCGCCAGGCAACCATCCACGCGGTGATGGCCTCAGGTCTCAAGACCAGTGAAGACAGAAAAGCCGTGACGGATAAATTCTCTGCCGAACAGGTCCGACCGGGGTTTGTTCGGGTCAGCTATCGTTCGGCGAATAAACTATGCGAGCTGTATAAAGCGTTGGCACACGAAGTGGCATCTTTATATGGAGAAAAACTACAGATCAGTTGTGAGCATTGCATGAAACGCGGTGATGCAGAGTGCCGTTTCGCGATTAACTGGCAAACGCCCAGGTCTGTACACTCTTCAGGTATGGCGGTAGCTCCGGTATGAGTTATTCCGGGAGTGACAGCGAATTACAGTCGTTAATAGCCAGTATTGCGGATCAACTTTGCGACACAGTTGATAATAAGTTCGACATGCACGTATCGATCGACAGCGACGATGTGCAAGGGCAGAAGTTATCGCTACTGGTGAATTTTCTGCTGGAAAATGTACGCAGAAACATGAGCCAGCTTGAGCAATTAAATAATCGTCTCGAGCACAAAGTAAAAGAACGAACGGAATTGCTCGATCTGGTGATTTCTGGTTCAGACGACGGTGTCTGGATCTGGTTTTTTAATCAGGATCGTGTTGAGTTTTCGCCCAAGTGGCATGCAATGGTTGGCGAGCCAGTGACCGATGAATCTCAGGATCTGAATCACTGGCTGCAACGGGTTCATCCTCGTGATCGTGCTGACCTTCAGGGGGCGATTAAGGCCTTGCTTGAAGGTCGGGAGAATAATCTTACCGCAGAGTATCGTATACGCCATGCTTCGGGCGGCTACCGCTGGATGCTGTGTCGCGGAGCCTGTCAGCGCGATGAAAATGGAGAGCCTACCCTGTTGGCAGGCACCCAGACAGACATTACCAGTATGCGTCTTGTAGACCAGCGCACGGGGCTTCCTAATGAGCATTTCCTGCGTGAGCGTATGGAAGATGTGATGGATAAAGGCGCCAGTTTTTATCTGATTCTGATTGCTTTTCACCAGTTAGATTCACTCAGCGAGTCGCTGGATCATTCTGGCTTGAGTACATTGCAGGACGACGTGTCCCGTCGGCTCATAGGTACGGTCGATGTCCGCTCTGTGGTGGCTAAGATTTCCGGCAATACGTTCGCTGTTTTTGGCCAGGTACGTGGCAATGACGACCCTACCCAGCTAATGGAAGCCGAGTGCGATGCCATAGCAACGAGTTTTTCTGAGCCTTTCCGAATCCAGTCATATGGCGATCACGTGATGAACACTGCGATTGGCGCGTTGGAAAGCACTGAGCTGGCAAACACCAGTGCTGAAGAAATGATCAATGCCGCCTGGTCAGCATTGCGCTACGCCAAGAAGCGAGGCGAAATCTGCTTTTATGATCAGCAGCACCGGGATGTCAGTGCTCGTCGTGTGTTGATTGAGCAGAAAATCCGCAGCGGTATTCGCGACGGAGGTATTGCGCCCTGGTTTCAACCAATATTTGCGGGGCGCACTAAAGCACTGGTGGGCTTTGAAGCTCTGGCACGTATGGATTGTCCCGGTGTTGGGACTGTATCCCCAGCCGAGTTTATTCCCGCAGCAGAGCAGAGTGGCCTGATGGGGGAGTTGGGAGAATGCATCCTGTCGCAGAGTATTGCTATGGCGAAGTCGCTGACCGCCGGTGTGCTGCGCGGCGAGCCCTTTTATATCGGCGTGAACGTGTCAGCGATGCAGTTACTGTCGGAAGGTTTTGCATCGACGGTCTTCAGACTTCTTAACGAGCATCAGCTTAGCCCGGAGTTCCTGCGTCTTGAAGTCACCGAGTCGGTATTTGTTGGCAACATAGATATCGCCAAAACTGAGCTAAGTAAATTACGTAACGCCGGTATCAAGATCGCATTGGATGATTTTGGAACCGGATACTCATCGCTAAGCTATCTGCGCCATTTACCGATTGATGTGTTAAAAATTGACCGCAGTTTTATTACAGACCTTGAGCAGCAGGATAGCAAAGCTGCAATTGTTGAAACCATTGTCAGCCTGGCAAGATTGCTGGAGCTGGATGTGGTGGCAGAGGGGGTTGAAACCGAAGCTGAGCTAACGGCTCTCAACGCCATCAGTGCGATGTCAATTCAAGGATTCTATTTCAGCCGGGCGCTGCCTGAGTACGAGCTGGGACCATTGATCGAACACAACCTGAACAGCCGCAGAGTTGTGAACCTTCCTGCCCGCGTTTAGGTGCGGCCATAAAAAAACCGGCGCATTCGCCGGTCTTCTTTAGTGTGATAATAAATCAGTCGTCTTTTTCCATATGCACAGATACCTGTGGGAATGGAATTTCAATGCCTTCTTCATCGAAACGAAGTTTCACTTTTTCCATCATGTCCCAGTGCACTGGCCACAAGTCCGCAGCGTTTACCCATGGGCGGCAGATAATATTCACAGACGAATCAGCCAGTTCATGGACGGCAATTTTAGGTGCTGGGTCGGCCAGAATACGCTCGTCGGCGGCACACATTTCTTCCAGGATTTTCTTCGCTTTAAGAAGATCCGAACCGTAGCCAATACCAAACACCATGTCGACGCGGCGGGTTGGCTGCTCTGAGAAGTTGGTCATAGTGCTGGAGAACACATTGCCGTTAGGAATCGTAATAACTTTGTTGTCCGGCGTTTTAAGACGCGTATGCAGTATAGTGATCTGCTCAACCGTACCCATTTCATTGTCGAGCTCACAGAAGTCACCCACTTTGAATGGACGGAACAGGATCAACATAACACCCGCAGCGAAGTGGGACAGCGAGTCTTTCAAGGCCAGACCAACAGCCAGACCGGCGGCACCAAGAAGAGCGACCAGAGAGGTGGTATCAACGCCTAACTGCGATAGCGAGAAGACAATAACAAGCAGGAGCAGGACGCTACCAATAATATTGGCGAGGAAGTTAACCAGCATAGGTTCAAGGCTGGCTTTCTCCATAACCTTACGCGTCCCGTTAGTGACGGTACGGGCGATGATGCGGCCGATAAAGAACACCAGAATAGCTAGTACGATCTGGGTGCCCCAAGGAAGGATGTAATCGGCCCACAGTAGCTGTGGATCAAGGTTCAGTTGTTCCCAATTGATATTCACAAATAAATCCTTACTCCGGAGGAGGTATTGAGTATGAAAGTCTTTTTGTTCGCCAGATCATTGCGCCAAAATCATTCTGGTGCAAGCGAGCCCTGACATTCTGGGGCTCAAATCAGACAGATTTATTGCGGCTTAACTGTTCGCTGAAAAATCGGCCCGATTGGCGTAGGCAAATACGTCGGAATGCATATTGGACTCTTTCAGGCCTAAAGGTTCCAATTGATCGAGGGTCCCGAACACCATGTTAGGTGAGCCGCAGGCGAACATATCAACGTTTGTCAGGTCGTCAAAATCTTCGTGGATAACTTCGTAAATCCAGCCGGCGCGGCCATTCCAGTCATCGGCGTGCTGCTGAATAATAGGATGGTAATGGAAATTGGAAAAATTGTTCTGCCAGCTTTGTGGCAACTCTGGCAGGTAGAAGCCGACTGCTGCGCGGTTCGACCAATAAAGGTGAATCTCGCGCTCAGGGTCGAGCGCGAGGGTCGCTTCTATCAGAGCTTTGATTTGTGAGAACCCTGAACCAGCAGCCACCATGAGTAAAGGTTGCCCTTTGCGTTGATCAAGAAAATGCTGGTTTATATAGCAGTCGCCGGCAGGAACAGTGATACGGGCGATGACGGCTTGCTGCAGGAAGTTCACTACCTCATTTGCCTTGTCGCTGTTGGCCGCAATGTGCAGCTCAATTTCCCGCGGTTCTTTGCCTGTGAGCGCGCCTGGAGCAGAAGCAATGGAGTACGGCAGCTGCTCCTCGTTTGCGTCGTTTCCGATGTGCAGCATCAGATACTGCCCGGCCCAGAAGTCCGGAGCCTTGCCGGCAGGTGCGAGAAGTATTACCCGGTAAACGTCATCCGCCAGCAGCTCGACCGACTGCACCTGACATGCAAGTGTGGCGGGCTGTTTGTGGTCCGGAGCGAATACATCGGTCATAACAATCTCAACGTCAGATTTGGGAAAAGCTACGCAGCATAATACCTGATTATCCTGCTCAAGTATTGGGTTGCCCAGCTCATTACGAAAGCCTAGTTCACCGGACAGTCGTTCGCCCATGCACACATGACAAATACCGTTCTCGCAACTTACGGGCAGAATGACACGTTGTTCGAGGGCCGCATCGGCAATAGTCTGATCAGAGCGGCAGCGAATCGTGACACCGTTCGGCTGAAAAGTGATCCGGTGCGTTCTGCCATCCTTCGGGTTGGCCGGATCACTCATTTCAGACCAATGTCTTTACCGATTTTCCTGACCAGTTGGTCGACGCTGTCTTTGACGTCGTCGTCCATCGCAATCGGTACACCCCATTCACGGTCGGTTTCCCCCGGCATTTTATTGGTCGCGTCTAAACCCATTTTCGAGCCGAGCCCGGACACCGGCGACGCAAAGTCGAGGTAATCGATGGGCGTATTTTCAATCATGGTGGTGTCGCGTGCGGGGTCCATGCGGGTGGTAATGGCCCAGATCACGTCTTCCCAGTTGCGGGTGTCGACGTCATCGTCGACCACGATCACAAACTTGGTGTACATAAACTGTCGCAGGAATGACCAGACCCCCATCATTACGCGCTTGGCGTGGCCGGGGTACTGTTTCTTCATGCTGACCACCGCCATGCGATAGGAACAACCTTCTGGCGGCAGATAAAAATCGACGATTTCCGGAAACTGCTTTTGCAGAATCGGCACGAAGACTTCGTTCAGAGCAACACCCAGAATCGCGGGTTCGTCTGGTGGACGGCCGGTGTAGGTACTGTGATAGATCGGGTCTTTGCGGTGAGTAATACGCTCAACCGTAAAGACCGGGAAGTGATCCACTTCGTTGTAATACCCTGTGTGGTCACCAAACGGACCTTCAGGGGCCATGTCGTCTGGGTGGATCACACCCTCCAGCACGATTTCAGCCGACGCCGGAACCATCAGGTTGTTGCCGATACTCTTCACCAGTTCCGTGCGTGAATCACGCAGCAGGCCAGCAAAGGCGTATTCGCTCAGGGTATCGGGCACTGGAGTGACCGCGCCCAGAATCGTCGCTGGATCTGCCCCCAGAGCCACGGTTACCGGGAAGGGTTTACCCGGGTGCTCCTGCTGCCATTCACGGAAATCAAGCGCGCCACCACGATGGCTCAACCAGCGCATGATCACGCGATTTTTACCGATGACCTGTTGGCGGTAGATACCTAGATTATGGCGCTCTTTGTGCGGGCCTTTGGTAATCACTAACGGCCAGGTAATTAGCGGGCCTGCGTCGCCAGGCCAGCAGTGCTGAACCGGAATCTTTGAAAGATCGACGTCGTCGCCTTCAATCACAATTTCCTGACATGCCGCTTTTTTCACTTCTTTCGGGCCCATGGCCAGCACTTTCTTGAAGATTGGCAGCTTCGACCAGGCATCTTTCAGGCCTTTGGGTGGCTCGGGTTCTTTCAGGAAAGCGAGCAGCTTGCCGATTTCGCGCAGCGCCTCAACGGAATCTTCACCCATCCCCATCGCCACACGTTCGGGTGTGCCAAACAGGTTGGCCAGTACGGGCATGTCATAACCTTTGGGGTTTTCAAACAGCAGAGCGGGGCCTTTAGCGCGGAGTACGCGGTCGGCCAGTTCGGTCATTTCGAGGTGTGGGTCAACAGGCTCTTTGATACGAACCAGTTCACCGCGTTTTTCCAGTTTCTTGATGAAGTCGCGCAGGTCTGCGTATTTCACGAGAAGCTCTCACTGTTTGAATCAGGGGGAGCATTCTAACAGCTTCGCTTGAGGGAAGTAGAGGTGGGGTTAGTCAGGAGCAGGGGCGAATTTAAGTGATTGGGATAAAGCTCGGTAAGACGCGGTAAATACATCCCTGTACGCTCGGATGCGCCATCTGACCGCCAAGGATGGCGGAAATGCCGAGGGCTGTATGGAACAGCCCCGGTCCTGGCGCATACGCTTACCTCGCTGTACCCCAATCATTTTTGTACTGGCCCATCCGCTCCCTCTCTCGAGAAGGGAGTGGCGGGGTTAATTAAAGAAATCAAACGCCCAGAAGTGGTCGAAATCCGGGAAGATGCCGCTGTTCTTCTGCGATTCCTCGCGCCAGAAAGCACCAGCAGCCCGCTCAACCTGTACCGGCTCAGCGTCCGGGTCAGGAGACTGAACGGACGTTGGCTTACGACCAGACGTTTCTGCATCGGCAAGGTTGTAGATACCGTCTTCGTCACGGTCGAAAGCGAGGCGCTCGCCGCTGCCCGGAGCTGCACAGGTAAAGGTGATGCTGTTGCCCGGAATCAGGCTGGTCCAACGCAGGCGGCTGAAGCTGCTGGTGTCGCCGTTCATATCGACGAATGACCCGGCGTTGGCACCGGTATCGGCAAAGCGCCATGCGCGTTCTTCACCACCAACAACGCCATTGGCGATCAGGTCGCACTTCTGTTTACGCACGCTGCTGTCAAAGGTATGCGCCAGTGCCTGAGCCATCATGGTCGATACCAGGTCTGCGTCAGATTGAGAACTCAGGTTGAAGGTTGCCTGCTGGCCGACAATCGGAGCCAGGCCGGTCGGCATCTGAGTCACAAATTCCATAACTTCCGGAATGTCCGGGGTATCTACGTGGAATACATTCAGCGACAGGAAGTTTTCCAGCGTATCAATCGCGCCGTCGTGCGACAGGCCGAAGCCCGTGACCTGTGGCCCCATCTCCTTCGCGGTTGACGTTCTCTCCCGTAGCTTGAGGCCGAACATGCCGACGCGGGTGTAGACGTTACGCAGGTGTGCCACTTTCATATCCTGCGTGGTTTCTGTGCCTTCGAAGCTCATCAAGGTAGAGGTGCCGAAGCGTTCGATCTCGGGCTCTACTTCGTGGCAGTCGTTACAGGTAATCATGGCGACGTTGCCTGTACTCTCTGCTTCGAAGCCGGTGGTCTTCTCATTGAAGTAGATATTGGCACCGTACTCCGCTTCGGCGGTCAGGGTATCGTCGAGATTCCGGTTAGGATTCGGTGGATAACGCATCTGCAGTACGAAGTCAGCGAACTTGTTCATCTCTTCCTCGGTCGGCACTTCGGCACGGCCCAGCAGTTCAGTAAAGGCGCCACGGAACTCTTTAAAGGCGGCGTGTTCCAGTGATTCACCTTCTACACGGTAGGCACCGGTTTTATCACCGCGCCAGTGCAGAGGTCCCTGGAAGTCCATGCCACGGAAGGATTGCGTAAGCATTGGGCCTTTCAGTGGGTGGTGCACTGGCAGGGCGTTCATCTCCATAAAGAAGTTTACGTAGCCACGCGGGTTTTCCGTAGTCACACCGTCCGGGTTACCCAGTTCCCACGCGAGGCCATCCATGTCGCCGAACAGGTGACAGGAGCCGCATGACGAGTCGCCACGGCCTGAGCTGAAGCGTGCGTCATACAGAAAGGGGCGGCCTTCGGTAATGTAGTCCGGCTCTGGGTTGTACATGGCAACGCTCTGAGTTTCGCGGCGTTCACTCAGATCAATCACTGCAACCGAGTTATTGAAGCGCGTCAGCACATACATGCGATCACGTGCTTCATCCAGCGCGATACCCGCAGGGCCGCCACCGGAGACTTCGATGTGGTTTGCCTCAGAAGGCGTGAAACTGCCGTTTTCCAGTTCGCGGGTATTGAAAATACCAATCTTCGACGAGCTGTACGCGGCGACATAGAGGTTTTCACCGGCGCTATCCACGACCATTTCAAGAGGCATTGCCAGTGAGCGGGCATTCTCAGACGGTGAGCCGTCCGGGTTGCTGTCGCGCAGGTGGCTGTTCAGCTCACGCGGAGTGACACTGCCGTCTTTGATGACCGTAATCTGGTTCTTGATAAAGCGTCCGCGCAGGGTCTGCTTATCACTACGATGGCCGTGGCCTTCGTACTGCAGTTCGTTGCGGGCGTCCATATTACTGACGTACACAGCGCCGTTAGCCGGGTTCACTGTCATATTGAACAGGGCATTACCAACGCCGCTGTATTCTCCAACGGCTTTCGGATCAGAGGCCGTCGCATCAATCTTGAATACGTCATAATCCGGCAGTTCAAAGTAGATCTGATGATCCCATTTGGTACCGTAGACATCACGCCAGTTTTCACCATCGTACTTGACGATCACGCCGGTATTCGGGGCGACGACACCGTCTGCATCCGTGTTTGGCCCCGGCTTTCCATTTAAGGTGCTGGTTTTGCCCCAGAGACGGTAATTATGCGCGGCGGTGGTGGTCTGGTTGCCCGACTTATAGATTGCCGCGTAGACCGTTTCGCCGTCTGGTGTGACTGCCAGACCACGTGGTGCCATACCAAACAAGGTAATGACCTTTTCCATTTCAGCGTCAGGGGCATCGAAGACCCACACATCCGCACGGTCGGTGCCCGGTGTCATGGCATCCAGATCCGATGGGGAATGTTGGCCGCGGTGCGCGGTGGTGACGAAGGCCCGTGCATTGTTGCGTCCGGCGAAGACAATATCCTGTGGCTCATCACCGACGTGCAGGGTTTTCTTAACGTACGGGATATCGGCATTCAGTTTGACCACACTGACGTTGTCCGACAGGTGATTCACGACCCAGGCTTCATTGTCGTTACGCAAGGCGATTGCAACGGGCTCCAGACCCACCGGTACACTGTGCAGAAGCTCAGGTGTTTCGCCGCTGACATCAAAGACTTCCAGTTTGCCGTCGGGTGTATTCAGCGCATACAGGCGAGTGTTGTCCGAGTTCAGAACCAGTGGACGAACCTGTCCGGATTCAAAGTTGGTGTAAGAACCCTGCACCTTAATATCGATGGTACCGTTGGTGTCACCATCGAGGTTGTCACTGACGTTAAATACAATGCGGTCGTAGCCCGTGTACTCGGCATCCGGGATGTAACGCACGTTAGGTGGCGTGCCTTCGAGACGGCCATGAAGTGGTGCCTCTGCGATGCTCCAGCTGAGATTATTGTCTGGCTCGCCTTCTGGCGTCAGATGCTTTGCCCGAAAGTCGATGGCGACACTCTGATTGCGGAAAGTCGTCATGGAGTACGACTTTGCCTGGGGAATCAGAAATGGTTCTACATTGCCACGGTTGCCAATGAAATCGGCAACGAACTGAAGCTTAAGTACTTGTTCAAGGCTACCCTGCCAGGCATCGCCGTTCTTGGTTGCGTAACCTTCTACGCTGGCAGATACATCTGTAGCGGTCGTTATTAACCCCGCGCCACAGGTCAGGGCCATCGCCAGCCTGCGAGCTTTTGTTGTTATCGTCATTTGGTCTACCCGATGAGTCGTTTTTTTATTGTTATGACTGCGATTGAAACGCAGTGTGAGAAGGACGATAGAGGCTGTGTCCGGGGGAGAACAGAGATCCGTAACACACTGGCCGACAGGGGTACATGATCAAGGTCTTGTGTGGACATAGTACGCCGCGGTGTAAAAACTTGTCCGATGGTGGTCAATACTGTGACCTGAGTCTCTGTCTGCTTTATAATCGAGCTTTTTTCCGGGGAGAGACAATGCGAGCCAGAGCCTGCTTGAATACAGCCGCCGTGGCTGGATTTACCGGGGTAGCATTCGGTGCGTTTGGTGCTCATGGGCTCAAGGGAGTCATAGAGCCAGAATTGATGGCAGCGTATGAAACCGGGGTGCTGTATCACCTGATGCATGCGGTTGTTCTGCTGGCAATGTCGGCGTGGTTGTATGTGCGTCCGGCGTCCTGGATCCGTCGTAGCGCGATTATGATGACTCTGGGTTTGATTCTGTTTAGCGGTAGCCTTTACGCCATGGCCATGACAGGACAGCGTTTTCTGGGTGTTATTACACCGTTCGGAGGCGTTAGCTGGCTGATTGCCTGGGCGTTTCTGATTCTGGCGGCATTCCGTCTTCCTCAATCCCCTTCTGACAGCGAGTAAAGCGAGTGTCTGACACTAATCAGGTTGGCGATGCCGACAAGCCACAATACCGCCGTGGCATAAAAAGTTTTGTGATCCGTGCTGGCCGTCTTACCAAAGGCCAACAAGGTGGGCTGGATCGCCAGTGGCCGATCATGGGGCTGGAGCTTGAGCAGGGCGAAATTGATCCGCCTACGGTCTTTGGTCGAGACGGCCATGTTGTGCTCGAGATTGGCTACGGCATGGGGCAGTCTCTGGTGCAGATGGCCGCAGCGGCGCCCGAGAAGGACTTTATCGGTGTTGAAGTACACTTGCCCGGGGTCGGCTCACTGTTGAACCTGGCGGAAGAAGCCGGTGTCACAAATCTGCGAACTTACAAAGACGATGCGATTGAAGTGCTGAAGCTGATTCCTGATAACAGCATTGATACGGTTCAGTTGTTTTTCCCGGACCCATGGCACAAGAAAAAGCACCATAAGCGCCGTATCGTACAGCCAGAATTCGCGCAGACCTTGCGACGTGTCCTGAAGCCGGGTGGCGTGTTCCATATGGCGACTGACTGGGAAAACTACGCAGAGCACATGATGGAAGTCATGGAAGCGCAGGAAGGCTACGAAAACGTTGCCGGTAAAAATGAATATGTACCGCGCCCGGAACATCGCCCGTACACCAAGTTTGAAAAACGTGGCGAGAACAAAGGGCACGGTGTCTGGGATCTGATGTTCCGGAAAGTTTGAGATTATGTGCAGATAGTCTGATGGCTATCTACACGAAATGTATTTAGGAGAGAGAAAATGCAGAAGAAAGATAAAGAAAAAGTATTTGGTGGTGAATGGTCGGAAGCGCAACTACGTGAATTTCTGGTTGCCGAAAGCTACGACGGTTCAGACGCAGACTACATCGCCGTCATTCGTGCTTACCGCCACATGGTGCCGGGCACTTTTGCAGATTTTATTAAACTGTTTGCAGCCGAAGGCCACAACCTGGATGCAAAAAATGCTGAGGGTGTGTCGTTGCTTGAGACCATCGACTCTCATGCACAGGGCAAAGAGTACGCAGAAATTATCCGTGCTGCAGCCTGATTTCAGGTTTTAAAAATATCGATTAAGCCGGAGGGCTTATGAAAAAAATAAAAATATTACCACTTTCACTTATCACCCTGGCCATGGTCGGCTGCGGTGGTGGTGGTTCAGGCTCAAGCAGTTCAGATGAGGATAACTTTCCGACAGATCTGACCTACTTTACGCTGGATGATTATCGCTCAACAGCAGAGTTGCTGCAGTTAAGAGGCGATAATGAAATTACAGGTACCTGGGTTGGTGTACGTAATAATACCTACACGGATGCCAATACGAGCGGTCCTGACTTCAAACGCTATGAAAGCCGTCTTGAATTTCTCGTTATTCGGGAAAGTGCAGAGGCTGAGAGTGGCTTTGAATTTGCCTCCTGTAATGCTGGTGGCTTCGTTGAAATTCGCAGCGTGACGTCGACGGCAGTAGCTACGGTGGGGGCTGGAACGTACAATCGCTCGGCGAATAACGTACTGACGTTGGAAGTCGAAGGTGCCGTCGCGCCGGGTGTCAGCCTCTTTTCCAGTAGTGAATTTATCCGCTTAAAAGAGAGCACCGGTCGGGTAGGCTCAATGGGCTGGAATTGGGGCCCTGACCTGATTGTCACCGACGAAGATGTTTTCTGTGCCGGTTTGCACAACCTTGAAGATTCAGAAACCAAGTTATCTGTTGCGACGACGAATGAGGACGATGGGGACTCTATTCTCGATTTGAGTACAGAGACCTACTCTTTTACTGAACGGGATATTTATTTCTTCGATGCAGTAAATAACCTTTCACATGAATCTGCCGATTCTTCTGATGATATTGGCATTACTATTACGGGGCAGGATGTGTACGGCTACGATGCTGCATTCAACATCCAGCGTAGTGATTCGAATAACGATACCGTGGTCGGTAACGTCTCTGTTGAAGTCACTTTTTAAACTTTCAATGTTTAAAAATTAAAAAACCGCCCTCGGGCGGTTTTTTAATGCTTGGTCATTAATTGCTTACGAGCCAAACGGCCAGAAGTAATTAAAGTCAGGGAAGCGGCCTTTACGCTTCTGGGCGGCTTCGCGATCAAAACCATTACCCTCTGCGGGTACCATGACGTCTTGCTCAGGCGCTGCGAATGGGTCCATCGGCTGGATGCTGGTTGGCGCGCGGCCCATCAGCACGGCGTCTTCCATATTGAACGTACCGTCTTCATCGCGGTCTAGTGCTATACGGGTACCAGAGCCCGGAGGTGCACACAGATAGCTCAGGCTATTGCCGTACTCAGTGCTGGTGGCTCGCAGGTCAGCATCGCTGATGTAGTCGCCGTCATCTGATAGAAACTCGCCCGATTCCTGCATCATCCACCCGCGCTGTTCGCCGTCGACGATGCCGTGAACAACCAGGTCACACTGCTGTTTATTCGGACCACCAGCGGTCGTGTGTAGCAGTGCCTGGCTGATCATAAGGTCGATCATATCCTGATCATCCTGTTGTTGCGGGTTCAGAGTCACCTGCTGACCAACGACTGGTGCCAGGCCGGTCGGAACCTGAGTCACAAACTCGAAGACTGGACCGACGTCATCAGGTTCGACATGGAAGACGCTGACCGTCAGGAAGGTTTCCATGGTATCAACGGCTCCGTCGTGTGACAGGCCATAACCAGTCACCTGGTCGCCCATGTGTTTACTGGTGGAGGTTTTTTCACGGAATACCTGACCGAACATACCTACGCGGCTGTATACGTTACGCAGGTGCGGAATCTTGAAGTCCTGCGGGTTTTCCGTGCCTTCAAAGCTCATCAGGGTATTGGTACCGAAGCGCTCAATATCCATATCCACTTCGTGGCAGTGGTTACAGGTTTGTTTGGCGATGTCGTTCTTCGATTTGAAGCCTGTCGTCTTTTCGTTGAAGTACACATCGGCACCTGCCTGTGCTTTCGGTGTCAGGGTGTCATCGAGATTACGGTTCGGGTTCGGTGGATAACGTAATTGCAGAACGAAATCGGCAAATTTATTCATCTCGTCTTCGGTAGGCTGAGCATCGCGGCCGAGGAGTTCGGTGAAGGCGCCACGGAACTCTTTGAAGGCTGCTTTTTCAAGCGATTCGCCATTCACCCGATAAGCACCGGTGCGGTCGCCGCGCCAGTGTTGCGGGCCCTGGAATTCCAGACCACGGAAAGACTGAGTGAGCATCGGGCCCTTAAGCGGGTGGTGCAGACGCAGAGCGTTCATCTTCACGAACTCGTCGGCATAGCCGCGTGGGTTTTCAGTCCAGTTCATGTCCGGGTTGCCCAGTTCCCAGGCGAGACCATCCATATCACCGAACAGGTGGCAGGAGCCACAGGACGCGTCGCCACGACCTGAGCTGAAACGTGCGTCGTACAGGAACGGACGACCTTCGGTAATAAAGTCGGGTTCAGGGTTGTACATTTCAACGCTGGCGACTTCTTCGCGAGCTGCCAGATCAACAACGGCAACAGAGTTATTGAAGCGCGTCAGTACGTACATACGATTGCGCTCTTCATCGAGTGCGATTCCCGCAGGGCCACCGCCGGATACCTCAATATGGTTCGCTTCTGATGTAGTGAAGCTGCCATTTTCAAGTTCCGCTGCGTCAAAAATACCGACTTTGGATGAGCTGAACGCCGCGACATAGAGAGTCTCGCCTGAGCTGTCCATGACCATTTCTAAAGGCATCGCCAGCGAGCGGGCATTGTCATCCGCAGAGCCGCCCGGGCGGGAGTCAGCCAGATGGTTGTTCAGGTCGCGCGGGGTCACGTCGTTGCCATCAATCACTGTGATCTGGTTTTTGATAAAACGGCCGCGGAGTGTCTGGATGTCGCTGCGGTCGCCATGACCTTCGAACTTCAATTCGTTGCGCGCATCCATGTTCGAAACATAGACCTTACCGTTGGCTGGGTTCACCGTCATATTGAAGAGGGCGTTACCCACACCAGAATGACGCTTGGTCCAGGTCGGAGAGGAAGCCATCGCATCAATTTCAAAGACGTCGTAGTCCGGCAGGTCGAAATAGATCTGACGGTTCCAGTTGGTGCCGTACTGGTCGCGCCAGTCTTCACCATCGTATTTCACCATCACGCCAGAGTTCGGCGCTTCGACACCGCCGGCATCCGTGGTTGGTCCGGGTTTGCCATTGATTGTGCTGGTGCGACCGAACAGGCGATAGTTATGTGCTGCGATGGTGGTTTGGTTACCAGACTTGTAAATCGCTGCATAAACCTTGCTGCCGTCAGGCGTTACTGCCAGTGCGCGTGGCGCCATACCGAACAGTGAGATAACTTTCTCTGGTTCAGCATCGCCGGAAGCTGCATCAAATACCCAGACGTCAGCGCGGTCAGTGCCCGGCGTCATGGCATCCAGATCAGAGGGTGAGTGCTGGCCACGGTGCGCTGTGGTGACAAAAGCGCGGTTGCGGTCCGGACCACCGAAGACAATGTCCTGTGGTTCATCGCCGGTTTGCAGTGTACGTACAACGTGTGGGATGTCGGCGCTCAGATCCACCACACTCAGGTTGTCAGATAGGGTATTAACAATCCACGCTTCATTGTCGTTGCGAAGCGAGATCGCAACGGGTTCAAGGCCAACTGGCACGCTGTGCAGCAGCTCTGGTAATTCGCCGGATACGTCAAAAACTTCCAGCTTGCCGTCAGGCGTATTGAGAGCATAGAGACGGGACTTGTCAGAGTTCATCGCAAGAGGACGAACCTGGCCACTCTCAAAGGCGGTATAAGAGCCCTGAACCTTGATATCAATCGTGCCTTCTGTACTGCCATCAGTCCCGTCATCGACTTTGAATACCACCCGGTCAAAACCGGTGTAGTCGCTATCCGGGGTATAGGTCATGTTCGGCGGCGTACCGGTGAGGGTGCCGTGCATCGGCATTGATACGACAGACCAGTTCAGGTTGTTATCCACATTACCGTCGCTATTCAGGTGCTTTGCCTGAAAGTCGAAGCTGATGGCCTGATCACGGAAAGTTGTCAGGCCATGAGACTTGGCCTGAGGGATCAGAAACGGGCGGATATTATTGGATTCGTTAATGGCTTCGGCGGCGAACGAGAAGCTCAGAAAGAACTCAGCCGTTGATTGCCACAGATCACCGTTAAGAGTCCCCGGGCCTGTTACGTCTGCGCTTGATGAGTGAGCGCCAAGCAGGCCCGCACTGAGCGCAGACGCCATTAGCGTGCGCTTGATACGGTTTGGTTTATTCATAGTAACCCCAGAAGAGTATTTTTATTGTTGTATTCACCGGAGACTCTGAGGTAGTCAGCAGGCAGTCCCCCAAGTGTGGCTGACACACTGAACGTCAGTGCCAGTGCTGGCAATGGCACGCAGGAAACTTGGCGTACGCTCGCACATCCATGCCGTAAAGATCAGGCACTGATGATACCGATGGCTGATTTAGTCTGGTTTGGCGCAAAAGGGTGCGTCTTGTTTGGAGGCGTAGCTGAAACACTTCGTCGCAGTGGAGCCTCTGGTTCCGTGGCTCAGATTGTCATAGGCTAACTGCTTTATTCCTTCAGAGTGCAAGAAATGACTATATGGTTCTCCACCCCAGATATCCCGGCAGCGAATAAAGCGATGGAAAATACCGCCTGCTCCAATCTGGGCATTGAGATTACCGAGGTTGGCGATGATTGGGTGAAAGGCACAATGCCGGCTGACTCACGAACGTTTCAACCGATTGGGTTAGTGCATGGCGGTGCCAATGTTCTGTTCGCTGAAACGCTGGGAAGTATGGCAGCGAATATGTGCCTGGATAACAGCAAAGAGTACGCAGTCGGGCAGGAAATTAACGCTAACCACCTTCGCGGAGTACGATCTGGCACCCCCACAGGAGTGGCAAAGATCGTTCATCGTGGCCGTACGTCACAAGTCTGGGAAATACGGATTTACAACGACGAAGAAAAGCTCAGCTGCATTTCGCGTCTGACGATGGCGGTGATTCCGGCGCAGTAGTCCCTGCCGTCAGGCCTATCACCGGAATTGAAAAGAGACAGGGCGAGCTGCCGTCGCCCTGATTTGTCATTGAATGGAAATCTGATTGAGCCGATACCTTATTGAGCCAAAACATGGGTGGACTCACCCGCTTTCAGCTTGCCACTGGATTTCATGATGTGCTCACTGCTGTCTGGTAGAACGATCTTCGAATTCAGTCCCCATGTGCAATAACCATCTGAACCGCCTTTATCGCAGAAAAGATACATTTTAAGCGGGAGTGCAATGGCCTCACCTGACTTAGTCATCAGTCCTTTCCCGTTAAAGTATCCAGTATTCGATCTTTTGGTGCTGTTCTCACTCAGAGAGAGCTTGACGGGTGTCTCTACCACTTCAAATTCATGGGCTACATTATCGGTCAGTTGGACGTAGAAGCCGTCGTCGTGTTTCACGCCTCTGTCTGTAAGAGTGATAAACGATAACGACGGTGGCGCTACGGATAATTTATATCCAAGGCTAACTCCCTCCCCAGTTGACGAGTTGGTTACCAGAGTAAGATCGTAGTCACCATCGGATAGAGTGAGAGGTATAAAGAAATCAATTTCTTCATCTCGGTACTGCACGTTTGAAATTTTAGTGACATCACTGCCCTTCTGCAGATAGACCAGCAGAGTTTTATTTTTCAGCCCTTTCAGGTTTGATCCGGTAAGGGTATTCACCAGGCCCGGTCGCAGGTAGTTGTCTTTGGTACCGGAAAGTGTGAGTGGACCTTCCCATTTAAAGGTTTTACCGGGTACCGGTAATTCTGAATCCGGGAAGCCGGTAAATGCGTCGGTGTCGTAGGGGAGCTTGATATTTAACGCGGTACGGACAGTACCGCTCTTCATTGAACCAAGGGTTGTCTTTAATTCTGCAACACCAATAACAAGTTTACTTTTGCAGAGGTCACTAAGCTCTGTTCTGTGCGTACTGTTTGTCTGAAGGGTGGCTTTCCGTCCTCGTGAATCTGTAAAAACAACTTCCGGGAAGTATTCATAATCTGAGTCAGGATTACCTGAACTATCAAATTTCTGGTTTGTGATGTGACAGCCTTCTATCTCCAGCGTACCCGTTTCATCGTCGGCCGATAACACACTGACATAAGGCGTTCGGACCGCCGTGACTTCGGCCTTTGGTTTAATGCTGAAGGTAATATATTTAGGCTTAGTATAGATATTCCATTGATCTACGGCTTTGGTTACTGCATCTGCAATTTTCAAAGGTAGCGCTATTTTCCCTACCACCTTGGTTGTTCCAGAGACAGCAGATCTGGCTGAATTCATAGCTGCTTGTTTAGCAGCGGTACTGGTAAAGCACTCTGTGGCACCCTGAGCACCGGCTACCGCTGCGGCAGTAATGTATTCAAGCGCGTATTTAATGACAGTTTCACTCAGGATATCGAACTTCTGTTTATCTGTGTTAGCGCCACGCATTTTCTGCATAGTATCCAGAAACGTACTCATCATGGTGGCTTTGCCAATGGGCTTTTCGAGCATTTCCTTGACCATACAGAATGCTGGAGAAGACTTGTCACTGGCAGTTCCTGTCGCTGTCGCAATCATTTCTATAATGACTTTTTCAATGAGAGTCCGTGACGCGATATAGGCATATTCGTCTTCGAATTGGGGCGGCAGGTCATCAGTAGACAGCAAACCGAATCCGCCCGTAATAATATCGACAGTACAAGGTTGCATACGACAGAGTGGTGCGCCGCTGTCCGTGGTCAGGTAGACAATTGATGAAATACCAAACATACCGAACCCTTTCGGGCCGACCATATCTTTATCGAAATATTCATTTATCTGATGAGTTCGCAGCCGTTTTCCATTTCTATCGATAGCCCCCACACTGGTATACACCGGGGTGTCATTGTCGACGCAAAGGTCGGATGGCCATGAGTTAGCCGGAACCTGTTCGGCTTCCCAGGGGAGCTGAGTACAAAAAACATGCCCTTTCCGGGCAATGCTGATATCCGCAAAGGTTTTTCTACCCGGGATGCCTCTTTGATTGCTCACGGTAACCAGTTGTTCGAAAAGAGGGTCCGTACCCGCAAATATGCCTTGAGCAGAAATACTGCCTGGCGGAGTGATCCACGTTATTCCTGCATTCAGATACGAAGCGTAGCTATCTGCTGATGCTCCCGGAGTCACTACACCGTTCTGCTCATCCCGGATCATGGCGATCAGATCGTTGAAGCCTGATAGGTCGGGTAAGTAGGCACGATTCTTTCGCCAGTTGGTGCTCGACATTCCATGACTATCCAGTAACTGCACCAGCCAGGTCTCGAGCGTGGATTCAGGACCAACAATAATCGTGTCCTCATCTGGCCAAACCTGCGCGGACAATGATGTGGGGATATCTGGATGAGTAAAATAAACCCGGAGTGGTTGTCCGGCTGGAACCCGGAGTGTGGGGCTTTCATCGAGGTGCGCTACGCCATCGGTAAAAATGGTTAACCAGCCAGAGGACGTCAGTTGGTTATCCGCGCTCAGAGTGATGTGTCGATAAAGATCCAGGTACATTCTGTACGTGTGACCTGATGTTCCCTCCCAGTTAAGTACCTGGCTCTCTGGAAACTCAGGGAGTGACAGTATCGCGACATAGTCTCCCAATGGGGCAATATTAACTGGGGTATTTCCTATTTTTATCGAGGTAATTGCCGAGAGGTTTTCTCCGTACAGTGTGACCTCTTCACCCGCGTAGAGGCTCTCTGTCATTGGAAAAACAATTGGGTCATCCGCACCGAACCATTGAACGGCCTGTCCTGCGGTAATTTCGTTTTCACGAATGATGGCTACTTGATGTACTTGTAGTTCTGGTACGTCGAGCAGGTTTTGCCCGGGTTGAACAGGCTCAGACCAAATCTTTCCTTCGCCTCTCCATTGCACCCAAAAACGACTCCCATCGTCGGGCGCATAAACAAAAAGAGTAACGGTTTCACCGGCAATCACTGTATTTTTTAAGTCGACCTCTGTGCTGCTGGTGGTTCTGTTACTGTGCAGCTCAAAATGGACTTCAGGAGTGCTGATCAGTGCAGGTGCATCAGTCGGAAAAGGATCATCCGGATCTTCAATACCATCTCCATCGCTATCTGGGATGGTGTAATCATTTTCGACCACGGAAATCTGCTCTTCGTCTGGAGTCGTGAGATCCGCTGTAGCGGGGGCGCGCTCCGTCGTCAGTACATTACTTTGCTGACTTTCTGACTGGTGGTTGCAGCCCACCGTCAGCAGGGTAGTGAGGATGAAAGGAATGGAATAGACGAACTTCATGGCTGACCTCCTGCGCCCTGCACATCAATCTCTAAGGTCATCACAGTGCTGTTGCCTTTGCCGTCGTCGGCAGAAAGGCTAAGCGAATATAGGCCCGGTGAAACACCCATGCGGTAGAGGTTGTAGTAGGTGCCGCCTATTGTTTCGTCGTAAATACCAAATACAAAGGCATCGTCCAGGCTTTTCGTTGTGTAACAACTGGCGTCTTCTAGCAGCGGATTAATATTCAGACCAAAATCGGCGGTGTACTCATACCAATGGCAGACACCTTCACCGGCACCGCTATCGCCATTTACCATCAGGCGGTTGTTCCAGTAGCGTAGGTTGCCAGCGAAGTTGTTGATGCTGATTTCGGTCAGATCACCCCCTGCATCGGTGCTGAACAGGTAAAAGTCCTGATAATTTTCAGTAATGCTGAAGTAGATTTTCTCGTTCATCACAGCAGCCTCGGAGAACTGCATGTAGTTGAGGTCATCAAGTCGGCCGGCAAGCAGGTCGGTGGAGATTTCGGTCAGCCCGGTGTCGCCATCCTGCCATGCCCACGCCATTACTTTATTACTGTCGCCGTCCATGCCCTGCCCGATAAATACCAGGCCGTTTTCGATGTTGAGTACCCGCGAACCGAAATTACTGAGCGGCATCAGGCCGATGGTGGTCGCGGTGCCAGTTGTACTTCCATCAAGGTCAAGAACACTCAGGTCGATGTAGTATTTGTAGACTCCGTCTTCGATCACCTGCACGTTGCGGGTCAGTAAAATGGTATCGCCCACACTGAACAATCGGCCAAGGCTTGTTGTGTAGTTTGGATCACCCGTGAATACAGGTATCAGATCTTTACTGCCATCGCCGGCTGAGCAGGCGACAGTATTTACAGCAGAAAGACAGGTACGGTTACCCAGAATCAGAGCCGAGGTGTCGTAATTACTGCACTCTATGCCGGAATCCGAGAAAGTGTCGGTTGTTCGGTCGAGAATCTGCCAGTTACCGCCATAGCCGCAGTAATAGAGACCACCTTCCGGATCAATCGCGTTGCCCCAGACACCGTTAAAGCCCGGGGCGGTGGCAGTTTTAACAGCGCCATCTTCGATACGGTTGATCAGCGTGTTGCCGGTGTCTGGGTCATTGCTGTCAAAGTAGACGGCATCACTGCCCTGTTTCGTGAGCAGGCTACCGAAACCATTGTCAGCATCTTCGTGAAGGAGTTCTGTGCCATTTTCGGGTGTCCAGCCCCAGACCGCAAAAGGAAGTTCCTCATTGCCTGGCATGCTGATCCATGCGATGCCATTGTTCCACAGAGACAGATCGCGGGAGGAGCGTGGCGGAAGTGCTTCGATGCCGCCGCCCGCAGTCAGACTCAATACGTAGTTGCCGGATTCACGTCGTACGTTCATACCGCCCGGCAAACCAGTCAGTTCTCCCAGCGTAATGGGGTCGCCATCCGGCTCGCGCAGGTAGGCTTTCAGTTGCTCTGGCGTCAGTATCAGTTCGGCATCCGCTGTCAGAATATAGGTCGGTACAGCCGTCTGTTCCGGAGCGTCCTCGACCGGCAATACCGTCACGCTGACATCTGCGCTGGCAGTTGCGCCCTGAGAGTCGGTGACGGTAAGACGGAAGCCGAGGTCAGTATTTTCAAGCACTTCAGGCAGGACCAGTTCGCTGTTCGCATCTGAGGCGCTGGTAATTGCTGCATCCGGCCCTGCAATCTGCTGCCATTGGTAGGTCAGAGCGTTGCCATCTGCGGCCGTGCTGTCGCCGCCCTGTAGTTGAACCGTACTGCGCTCGTCTGCATTGGGCTCGCTGATCGCAGCAATGGCCGTCGGGCGTTCAGCGGCTTCCGCCGGCTCGAAGGCCAGCTCCTGATGGAGTTCATTGCCTAACTCATAGAGGCCTGAGTCGCCGGTGTCGTTAATATCGGTCAGAGCGATCTGTAATGTCGCGGCTTCATTGGAGCCGTCGTCGGGCAGCATGACACTGATCAGAGCAATGCTCTGACCTGCACGGAAGCATACCTCGCCTGTTTCGTTCAGCTCGGGTGTTCCCTCCGCCGTGGTTAACTCGTATACCACGCAGACATCGGCCAGAGCGGGGCGCTGCAGTTGTACAGCGACTATGGCAGAGCTGTCGCCGATCAGGCGTTGGAATACCTGTGTTTCCGACGTTTCAAGGGCAATGGTATTGCTGCGTTGGTCGCCATAACAGGTGTTAGATGTGTCGGCTGGACATTGATCGTTAACATCATCGAGGCCGTCAGTATCACTGTCAGCATCCCAGGGCAGTGGCATGTTGGTTGTGGAAAATAACGTCAGTTCGTCCCAGTTGCTTAACCCATCTGCATCCGAGTCTGCGCCAAACTCGCCTAACGAAGTATCAATGGACAGCTCTCTCAGACCATTGGGAAGTAAGGCCAGCCGTAAGCGTTGGCGCATGTTCAGCTCTACCAGCTGCTCGTTGTATAGATCACTGTCTGTGTAGTACTCCGGACAGCGCTCCTCAAAAGCCGCCAGACCTTCTGCGTCCTCTTGCAGTAAGCCCAGTTCGTAATCACTGATATAGCATCCAGTCAGTCGGGTTGTGTACCCGCTTTTTAATTGCTCAGAAACCCAGTCACTGACAGCCAGTGTCGCTGGTGCATTGCCGGGGATGGCGTATGGCTCATCGGTTACTGGAATGTCGGTAATCCACTGCTGAACTGTTGTGCTGTCTGAGGCGAGAGCGCCTTCAAGGCTGCTCTGCACTGAGAGAATAAGTTTCGCGAATGGTGTCACCGAGATTTCGCAGCCCTCTGTAGAGCCGCCGGTATAAAAGGTATCGCCACGGAAGAGGCAGGTACCGGAAAAGGATTCAGGCGCAGTAACGGGGAAGCGCGCACGGTGTTCGCTGAGCCAGTCATCTAACCAGGGCGCAGGACGCTCGCGGTTACCCAGCTCCAGCAGGCGACTTTCTGCACGCTCGTCGGCTTCGTCACGCAGGGCCTGTTCCAGCATCAGAAGCGACAGTGTGGTCGACTCGTGCAGGCCCGGTGAGCCCGCGATGACCAGCTCTTTGCCGAGCCATTTCACCAGGTTGTCGCGCCACTCACTGGCTGAGGTCCAGTCGCCGGCGGCGTCCGGATCTTCGGAAAATTCTACGAATGAGGCGTCACCAACCGGTGGCAGGTAGGTCATGGACGTACGCAGTGATGACACGGACTCACCACGCAGGAATACACCGGAAGCTGCGGGGGCACGGAATTCTGGAATCTGAGTACCTCCCATAACGAAAGCAACCGTGTCTGCAATCAGCTCTGGTTCGATATCGCTGATGCTCAGGCCGGCATTAGTCAGATCTTCGGTGCTGATAAGATCGCTAACATTCCAGATTGGGTCGCCGCTGAAGGTGGTTGCCTGAAGGTCCAGTAACAGAGCCGGAACATCGGCTTGTTGAATAAAATACTCGCGCTCATACAGGCGACGCGCTGCCGGGTACTGTCGATAGCGCTGTTGTTCCTGATAATAAGCGGGTGAACCTACTGCGCCGTAGGCTGAAGACAACGCAGCCTCTGGGTCATCAATGCGGGTGCCGCGCAGCTCTTCGTCGAAGTTGCTCCAGCCATCCTTGTCGTCGTCGTTTAAGGCAGTACAGCGATCTGCCTCTGGCTGCGTGTCAATCTCTGCCTGCGTTACAACACCGCAGCGGATATACGTATCGATGTCGCTCCAGCCGTCACCATCGCGGTCAACATCGGCATCTTCACTCAGCGCGTTCAGGCCCAGCTCGGCCTCGACGATATCCGGAATGCCATCGTTGTCGCTATCGCGCTGTTTGCCCAATGGATGATCACTGGCGACGGTGTAGAGCATTTGTGCGCTGCTGAGCAGCGTCCCGCCCTGAAGAAGCTCAACATTGAGGGTATAGGCGCCATTTTCGATAAAGGTAGCCGTTGCGCTGCGGTTTTCTGTGTCGATATCTACCGATTGCCAGGCGCCTCCGTTTACGCGCCACTGGAGTTGATCGGCGCTACTGGTGCTGCCGGCTGCCATCACCACTCGGACGGTCTGGTCGTAAGAGCCGCTGGTCGGCGAGATATTTAACTCAGCGGTGCTGCTATCGACATTTATTTCCTGCAACCCAATGACTGAAATCAGTGGTTGAGGGCTGGCCAGCGGGGCGGACATGGGTGTTGAACTGGCGGCAAGCGAGTTAACTAACACCTGTTCGTTAGCAGCCGGTACATACAGCGCGTTACGGTAGCGCTCTTCCCAGTCACCGGAGCTGTAGCCAGTAATCTCGCCCGTATCTTCGTTAATTACCCAGTAGCTGTTATAGGCATCATCAAACAGTGATGCCGCGACGGGCAGGCTGGTACCAGTAAGTACCACGGTGGCAATGGCTGAAACAGATAAAAGCTTCATTCGGCACCTCCTGTGCTCGCGCTGTAGGCGGTCCAATCAGACATGCGCCACTCACGCAGCGCATGACGATCATCAAACCAGACGATCTGATAGCGGTACTCCATGCCGCTGATCAGGCCCGCCCGGTCCACAAAAGCAACGGTGGCGAATATTTCGCTGCCACCGGCCTGATCAAGGTCGGCCATCAACCAGATATAAGGATCGTTTAACCACAGTTTTCCGGTATTTTCGGTGCCATCCGGCAATACCGGATTCCAGTATGCAAACTGCAATAGAGGCGACACCTGTATCAGCTCCGAAACCTGCCCTGTACTGTTACGCGTCTGGCGGAACACCATAAAGTTCATTGACGTGTCTATGTCCGCTTTAACCTGTGCTGCCGCAGCTTTGGAGCATTCCAGATGGAGCCAGGTATCCCCATCAACCTCATAGTAGCTGTCGGCATAGCCACTCTGGCTGAGCGAGCGCGCGCATTCTTTACCGTCTGGCAGTTCTATGTACGTCAGTGGAATATGCAGGCCGTTGCTTAACGGACCGCGTATTGGGCTGGCTGCGATCTGATTGTACTGTGGATACAGGTCGTCGCCCTGGGGGATTTCTTCCGCGACTGGCCAGGGAAGCCAGGCGGGAGGCACAGTGGTGGAGCGGGTAACACACACAGGTGCACTCCAGTCCGACATGCTTGGCTTGCTGATATCGGTGGATAGGCCGTACGAGCGCACGCGGGCACACCATTCTTCGGTGCTCGAAGCTTGCGGGGGCAGAGTGAATGTTGCCTGCAAATCGCCACCATTCTGAGCGCCGACAGAAGTGCGCATCGGAGCCAGACCTGCGGGTGCGGTGCGCTCCAGCTCTACTTCATTCACCGTTTGTGGTTGATTGGGCGAGTACCAGTGCAGGGTTGCTTCGCTGCTGCCCAGTAACAGATCGGTCAGACGCGGCGTGACTGGGGCGGGCGCCATGTCATCGGCAACGACCAGACACGGGATCGTGGTGACCGGCGAGATATTGTTGTTGCCGTCCTGAGCGACGGCATAGCCACAGAACTCGCCCTGATCGTGTGTATATTCCAGTACCGGATCAGTTTCGCTACAGCTTGTGCCTACTCGTGTCGAGAGTCCGCCAATGCGTTGATACAGAGTCGCGCAGCTGCCAGCAGGTGGTTGGATTGCAATCGTCACCGGGGTGCGACTGATGCCGCCGTTGAATGGAACGGGCTCATCGCAGTACACAGGCTCAATGCTCATGGTGCCGGAATAGCAGAAGTTATTACCACCGGTTGGGGTCACTTCACATTGACGCTGGCCACTGCCGGTATTCAACGTAAAGGTTGGGAAGCTGTCGTTGCAGGCGTAGTTGTAAATGGCACAGGCATCGCCGCTGTCCGTTGGACTGAGTATCTGCTTCTCTGTTAAGCCCAGATCAACGCCCTGACAACTGGCGCGGATGCTCGATGAATCGAGTGCTGACGAGACCGACATCTGCCATGGCGTGTCTGTACCGCTGTAGTTGATGGCACAGTCGCAGATCTGACGTTCAGGTCGGGTCATACCCACTTCCGGCGCGGCCGGTAAATCACGGTCTGGGAAGTTTACTCGCACAGGCTCCGTCAGCAGGCTGTAGTTGCCACCTTTGCTTTTGGCGGCGATGCGATACCAGTAAATATCGCCTTTGTTGTCGGCGGGTTCTGCGTCGGTAATGCGGACGCGGCCGAGTTCATCAGCTTCAGGAGCAATGCGCGCGGCCAAAAACGGACCGTCGCTGGTGGCTGGAGAGCACTGAGTGCCAGACAGGCGCTCGGTCATATCCGGGTAGCCATCGCCGTCGCTGTCTTTGAACTTACTCGCGGCATCGAAGCTTTCAAAGCGATACAGCAGGTATTCGTCGATCTCGGTATGCACACGTGTTGTCGGGAAAGTCGTGCAATTCTCACCTTCTGGGACAAACTCGATCACACCGTCTTCGACGGCATCTGTCAGGCATATTTCACGACTGTCGCCCGCGCGTTCAAGGTATGAAGTCACGTTGATCGCCGGAAAGCTGAGTTCGGCTTCCTGCGTGGCTTCATCAAGGTACGTACGGATATCCCAGGGCGCAGGTGGGCGCGCCATATCAGGAACCGTCACTATGGTCGCCATGGTCGGGCCTAGCTGACCGCTAAAATCACGCGCAACCAAATAATAAGCGCGTTTATCACCCGGCCGCAGGCCCGCCTTGATCAGGTCTTCACGGGTTTCTAACCATTCAGCCGTATCCGTATTGTCGGGTTGCGATAGCACCAGTACGTCGTTCACGCGCTCAAGGCCCGTAAACTGGGCGTTGCCCTGAGCGTCGGCACTGGCCGCTGCGGCTTCGTTGGCCAGATTGCGAACAGGTGCCGTAGCTACTGAAGCATCAAGGTTGCTCGTGCTGCGGTACAGGTCGTAGCCAGCAACAAACAGACGATGTGCCAGTTCGTCCGCCTGACTGCCGGTCTGGGGGCCATCCCAGTTCAGCGCCACCGTGTAGTGATCGCGGAAATCCGGCTCATCACAGGCGCTCTGCATTACCTGAGCAAACCCCTGGTTCTGCAGCACAGTGGCCGGTTGCGACGTATCTACTTCGGCGTAGCCAACACGGCGCTCGGTGCCTGTATTGCTGACGGCTTTCAGCTCATAAGCAAAAGTGCCTGTGCCCGGATAATCATAGGTAGCACGGTAGCGGGCGGCGGCGACGTTGAAGTCCTGAGTCGCAGTGAAGGAGGTCCAGAAGGTGTCACTGTCTGAGTTCAGGCGATCATAAATACGGCCGGCAAACTGGCTGACGGGAAAATCGCTGACATCGTCATCGCGCGCGGCTTCTTCTTTCAGTGCCGCGACGCGTTCCAACAGACGGCGCTGCTGATGCGGCCCCTGATAGAGCTGGGCGATTTCGGCCTCTGTCATGGTACCTGAGGCCGGGAACTCACCGATCTGAGCGCCATCGCGGTAGAGACGGAACAGGCTGATATCCGCTGGCAGTTCGCCCTCGACCAGATCCCAGCGCAGATACACGGTCTGGGGCGAGCGGGTGGTCCCTGTGATGGAAGCAACCGGCCCCGGTTTTGCCAGCAGGTAGAATTGAGCTTCAGCCATGACGGCCGGGCTGGTGAAGATCGTCAGCGCGGTAATAGTGAGCGCGCTGCATGCTTTCCGAAGCTTGAGCATATTAATGTATCGCACTGACCTTCATCTCCATAATTGACCAGCCATTCATGTAACCCGCACGCAGGATGGCGTCTCCGGTGCCACACAGTTTGTCTTTGCGCGAGCGCTCGACGGACGTCCAGGTCGCCGGCTCACATAGCCCGAGTCCGGCGACGCCGAACCCTTCACCCACAAAGACCATATCGCCATCGGTATTTACCTGCCCCAAGGCACGTATCTGGCCTCGCAGAGCACCGACACAACCGACCTTACCGTAGGCACCACCGCCAACCAGACCGCCTAAGGTGACTGGCGGGCCAGCCAATACCCAGGCGCCGATGTCGGCTGCAGCACCAATCGTCAGCGGGCAGCCATTCGAGTAAATCGGAATAGACGCCGCACCGCGCACATAGGCACCGGTAAAGCCGGTGTCTGGCAGCGGAATAAACTGGGCGACCTTAGGGTCGAGATCCATAAGGATCTCCTGATTACAGGTTTTACCCGCGAGGAAGGCGACTTCCGCCTGAATGGCACTGAAGACTGCACCGGCCGCGGCGCCGAGGTAAATTTCCTCTTTGCCCAGCCCAGCTGCAAAGGCCGGATCATAGATCTGGAATTCGGTAAATTTGATCTCACCCTCGGCACGCAGGCCACCGGCGACACCAATAGGGGAAGGGCCATCGAGCGTAAAGCCGAGATACACCTTAGCGAGATTCAGCTCAGATTCACCGATGTTGGCGGGAACATTGAGAACCGAAATCGTCACGTCAAGATTGCTGTCGTTGTCGCCGCCGCCGCAACTGGCGGACTTGTTATTGGCGGCCCAACTGACGACGTCGAGTGCCGCGCCAAACGTATTACCGGGGTCGCCTTCGGTGGATGGCAACATGGTCCATTCAGCACCGATATGCAGGCGTTCCAGATCATTGCCGGCCACCGTGGCGAAACCATCGAGCGAGGCGCTGGTCAGTGGAATGTTTTTCACCGGCGCCAGAGCGGTGTCCAGTGCGTCGTTGGCTTCATTTTCGACCTTCTGCAACGCCAGTTGAACCGCTTCATTGGCTTTATCGGTCAGGGTCAGCAGTGCATTCTGTAACTGGCGCATCACTTCAACCAGTTGCGTGTTGACCGCTTCACGCACATCGCGAACAGGCTGGCTGTTCATGATGTGAGAGACCAGTAAGCCACGCAGTTGGTCGGCGTTGAGATAAGCGACATCGGGCATGTATTGCGCGGCGGCGGTGTCGATTTCGCTGATCGCTGCGTCGCGGAAGGCGTCGATTTCTACGGTGACTGGCGCGGTAACTTTGACGAATATATCGTCACAACTGAGGTTGTCATCGTGCTGTACGATACAGGTCAACTCACCGTTGGTGGCGTTGTTCATTATGCTGTCCATCAGCGCGACCAGAGCAGCACCATCGGAACCGGAGCTGGCAGTACGCAGTTGCTGCTCTGCTTCATCAAGTGTTTGTTTAAACTCTTTCAGTGGTTTCAGCAGAGTGGTTTCCAGAGTATCGACCGCAACTTCAGCCCGGTTCAGGGCGTTTGTGACCTGCGCAATGCTGGCGTTTATCGTGGCGGTTGCCGTGCCGATCTGAGTCAGTACGTTATTCGCCTCGGCCAATAGAATATTGATGTCACTGCTGCATAGGTTGTTGCGCAGGGCTTCTTCGGCGCTGTCTAAGCGGGAGGTGATTTCTTCCGCCGCGCTCTGAATTTTTTGTTGAGCACTTAGCAGGTTTTCGCGTACCTGTGGATCATCGGCGGCGAGGTCCGCCACCACTATAAGAAGGTCGGAGCCCTGCAGCAGGCCGGCCAGCGTGCGCAGATCGCCGACACTGGAGAGGCTGGATTCAAGATAGCCGTTCACCTCGGCACCAAGAGTACCGGTGTTTTCACACTGAGCAGTCACCACGTCGGTGACATCGGTCAGTAGCAGAGCAATTTCACTGCGCGCGTTCTCAACTTTGGTAATGATGTCCTGTGCTTCGGTAACCTTGCCGTCGACTTCGGAACGCAGTTGATCGAACTGGGTAAAGGGCTGTTCGATTTTACTGATCGCGGTACCCAGCTGCGCTTGTGCGTTATCCAGTTGGTCATAGACGCTTTGCGGTACCGGATCTGTTGGCGTGAGGTCATGAATGTCTTCAATCGTGCTTCGCAGCGGTGCACGCAGTTGAGTTTCAACTTGTTCAACGGCGTCTTTGGCCGGGTCAAACAGACGTTCATCGAGGAGGTTAGTTATTTCACCGGGAACGCTGCGCAGGCGGGCAAGCCCTCCGGCTAAGGTATCGAATGGGTCTTCCTGAGTTGGCAGGGCAGCGCCCACTGCTGCGCCTGTCTGTTCGAGAGCTTCCAGCAGGGCTTTTTCGAGCAATTCATCGACGCCGCGACCGGCAAACTGATTCACCCGCTCGACCTGCGTATTCACTATGCCGAAAGTGGGCTCAATCATTGGCTCATCGATAATACGTGCAGTGATCAGCAGGTCATCGACTTTGGAGAGTCCTTCGCCTTTACCCAGTTCGATCTGAAAGCGGACTTCGCGCAGTTTTTCAAAGTCGGCGCTGGCACCAAAGCTCAGACTGGTGCGCACGGGCTCAATAAAGTTAATCCCAGCGTTCACGTCCATAACGTAGAGGTCTTTTTCCCAGGTACGACCCAGAAAGGTCGCCTGCTCTATGTTGTTGGTATCGGCGTAATATACCGGTAGTCCAAAGCCGAAGCCGGTGTTGCCCCATTCATAGCGGCCGGTGAAGTCATGGCTGTCTGTCTCGCTCAGGTAGCTGAGCAGGTTGATGTTCAGCGCCTCGGTTTTCGCTACTGGCAGGGTGCTCATAATGCCTTCAGGTACCAACACCGTAGGCTCCGCAGACGGCTGGGCCAGACTCAGCGTATTCGCTAGTCGCCCTTCTGCTTCCAGTGCATTCCAGAAGGGCAGTGCTACCCGGCCTTTGATGCCTACGGTGCCATAACGCATGGTCTCTGGTTCGGTCAGATCCATAGGAGCAATCAAGTTGGCTTCGGTGATCTGAACCGGGAAACCTTCGGTGTCATCGCGCTTATCCAGCAGGTATTGGCCCTGGGCACGGGCTTCGGAGGCGGCCAGAGTGCCGTCAGGATTCCAGGTCGTGCTCAGCATCAGTGGGCTATCGAGGGCGAGGAACTGGCTTTCCAACCCTAGCTGAATAAGCTGAGTTTCACTGGCGCAACTGGCCGGTGAGCTGAAGCTCATGTCGATTAAAGTGCTGTCAGCGCGCCAGCTGGCGAGTCGGCAGACATCGCCTCCACATTGTTCCTGCGCCAACACTGAACGGCCGAGTTCGCCATTACAGGCAATGATCTGATTGGTGAAATTGATCTCCCAACCTTCATCTGAGCCATTGCCGCCGGCATCCCCTCTGAGTACCAGACCACCGTCGACCCAGTTGTATTCATCCACTTCGTTCATACGGGTACGGACTGCGAAGCGGTCGAAGGTGAAGTCGTAGCCCTGTAGTGTTGCGTCTACCGGTAAGGTGCTTGGTTCTGCGTTATAGACCCCGGTAACGCCATCATTGCGCACCACCCATTTGGTCGCCACGCTGCTGTCGAATGAGACACTGCCAGAGGCGGTGGTCAGAGTCAGGTCGGTCCCTGCGAGTAGAGCACCGCTGCCTGCGACAGGCTGGCCATTCACCGCGTTGGCGTACTCTTCTGGGCCAAATGTCAGGCCCGGTGGATACTGGTTACCACGGACAAAATCGTCGCTGCCCGGTGCGGCAACCGTGGTTTCGGTGCGGTGTGCCTGCAAGGCTTCAGCGGCGACATCCATACCCGCTGGCGCGTTACCCGGCAGGTTGAGGGTGACGTTGTAGCCAGAAAGTGTCGCATCCGCCGACGACCAGGCGCTGCCTGCGGAGTTGCCACCCCAGCTCAAGGTCGCATCATTAGTCAGCGTGCCACCGGTCGCCACGATGCCCTGAGCAGAAATCGTTGCGGTAGCCGCGCTCATGGCATAACTGTTACTTCCGTTTGTTGTACAGCTCAGATCTGCACAGCCTTTGGTCTGACCGGCCAGTGCATACTCAACGTACGCTTCTGTGGGTGCCAGCTGACCGTTCGTCACATCGGCCGTAAATCCGCCCCATTCAATCACGCCTAACGGATAGGCTGATACCGCTCCGCGGGCATTGAACGTGGTGCTGGTGGTGATGCCATCGACCGTCAGCAGTAATTTGCCTGATTGTCCGTCGATATAGGGGCTGAGGTTGGAGAAACCGGCGTTGGCTCGAGGATCATTACTGGCGAAGCCGGCCTGTGAACGCAATCGGGTATCACTGTACAGCAGCTCAAGCCCTTGCTCGGTGAGGCGGGCGTCGCTGATCGCATATAGGAAAGGCAGATGCTCAGCACCTAAATAAGTAGTGACTGTTACGCTCGGCTGGAGTGCGTTGAAGTCCCAGATAAAGAGCGGCGAGGCACTGCTGGCCAGCTGGTCACCCGCAGGCGAACCATTGAGAACATCCAGCTGCATAAAGTGCCATTCGGGTAGCTCGGAGACCCAGGTGCCTAAATCAATATCCGCCTCGGTGACTGTGGCAGATGCGTTTCCCGAAAGCGTCGCAATATCAATACAGGCGCTGCCGATGACATCAATGGTTGCATCAGGTGCTGCGCTGCTCAGGGCATAACCGTAGCTGTCGCGGATGGCGATGCTGCCCGCTGGACAGCTCAGTGCAGAATCGGTTTCTGGTGCATCAAAGCTCAAGGTACGGTCACCAAAATTAATATCTGCCGGCAAAGGCAGAATTACTGGGCTCGCGGCGCTGACTTCAAGAGCGGCATCGCTGGCGGTCGTTGCCTTGATTTCAATATCGTCGGCATTAGCGGCAGCGTTAACGAGTAATTCAATGGCATTGTTGTCGTTAAGTGCAACGACGGGCAGTTCAGCTATTTCGCCGAATGAGGTGATGCTGGTAGCCGGGAATCGGAACTGGCCGAGTGCAACAGATTCAACGCTGCCATCATCGGCCGTTGCTGTTAGTGCAAGGTCCAGTAACTGATCGCTGCAGCCAGAGCTACAGGCGTCTTTCAAACCGACGCCCAAACGCAGCAGGGGTAATTCCTCAGCAAGTAATATCTGTACGTCTGCCGTTGACTGGCAGTGATCCGCCAGAGGCGCTGCGAAGGCACTGTCCGCTGGTAGCTCGTCACCCTGGCCGCTGCCCAGCAGACATAATGAGGTCGGCGCAACTGCGCTCCCTGTAAGAGCAGGTGCGCCGTCTTTAATGGTGATCGTAGCGCTGCTTTGGCCCAGCGTGACGTCATTTCCACTGGCATCGGTCGCTTCTGTAATACTGACAGTGATGACTTCGTCGCTTTCGGCCTGAGTATCAATGATCAGCTCCAGTGGGATCTCAAGCCTACGATCGGTTCCGGCGAACGTCAGAGTCGTGGTTGGTGTTAGGTAATCCTCGCCCGGTACGGCGTCGCTGGAAGTCACTTCGAGGGTGACGTCGATATCCCCCAGATCAGTACCAGTGCGGCTCAGCTCAAGCGTTGCCGAACCATCGGATTCATACACAGTCGTGCCGCTCAAACTGATGCTTGGTGTCTCGGGATCAAACCAGTGACACAGTGGATTGCAGACCAGTACCGGTACTTCGCCCAGCTTCAGCGGAGGCAGATCACCGAGTACACCGGCAGTGATAATCGCATCGAGAAGCCATTGCGGGTCCATGCCACCAAAAAAATCCAGTGGAGGCGTGCCTTCTGGGTTGCCTTTGACTGGGCCGAATGTCTCTTTGAAATTATCAAAAGCCTGACCCAGACCGCCGTTGGGAAACTCGCCCTGTTTTGACAGCACAAAGGCGGAGAATAGCAGCAGCTGAACAGAAGGATCATTCAGCCCAGCGCCTTCTTTGATATTGCCAAAACCCAGCTGACCCGGATCGGTATCCGGTGACAGGCCAAGCAAACGCATGGTTTCCTGCTCGCCCTGTTTGAGCATCCCGGCATCAGGGTTCTCCGACTGACCAAGGCTCCACTGCGCTGCCAGATCGGTAAACAGGTTAATATTCTGTGGCTGGCCATCGGTGGGAGTAATAGCACGTAGCGGCTGGTTGAGTTGCTGCGGCTCGCCGTTCAGTTCGTTGGTGAAGGTACCGGTGGCTTCGAGATAAACGATATTGCCTTCTGGGGCAGATACGCTGTAGCCGTTGCCGTTGACCTCAGCGGGTAAGGGAGTGCGCTGACCGCTACCGTCCATGCCCCAGGCATTGACCTGCATCTGCTGGAACGGACCTTTTTCAACGACGCCAGAAACTGTGACCATTGGCACCGTGGGGGCTGGATCAGGTATATCAGGCACATCGGTGTCGCTGCCTTTACCGCCACCGGAATCGCAACCCGACAGGACTGCGGCGCAGGTGAGCATGGCGATATAGAAATTGGTGGGTGTCCTGTCCATCAGCTACGTCCCTGAAATCATGGTTATTACCAGAACGCGGAATTTTCCGCTGAATTCAGGTGAGTTTATAGGGTACATTAGGGCCAATACTTTAGTGTGGGGTGTCGCTGACTGACAGTCCTGTCAATGCAGGAAGGCGTTCCCCCGGATGTCGCAGGAGAATGGATGCACTACCTCATCGTTGATGATCATTTACTCTTCGCCGGAGGGCTGGCGGGGCTACTGGAGCAGTCTTTAGCTCCGTGCGAAACAACACAGGTCCGTACTGCCGAAGAGGCAGAGCAAGTACTGAATGAGATGGATGATCAACCCGATCTCATACTGATGGACCTGAATCTGCCGGGTATCAGCGGCCTGACGCTTATCCGGCGCCTGCAACAAATGTGCATTTTGTCACCTGTGATGATGATTTCTGCGTCTGACTCATTAGCCGACGCTGGCAAAGCATTGGACCATGGAGCTCTGGGGTATTTACCCAAGTCGTCACCACCCGAGGTGTTGGTCAAAGCCATTCAGGACGTTCTGAATGGCGGCACATACTTACCAGAAGGCTGGCTGGAACTGATTGAGAGTCAGAAGCAGGAGTTGCCGGATATACGCCTGACGCCACGACAGCAGGAAATTCTTCACCTTCTGGCTCAGGGAATGTCGAATAAAGTGATCGCCAGTGAACTGGATATCTCAGAAAATACAATCAAAGGTCACCTGCGTGATGTTTTTCGGCTGTTCCGTGTCACAAACCGGACGGCGTGTCTGAATGCCGTGCGCAGGCTGGGACTGCTGCCTGAATGACCAGCCCGATAGACGATATTCATCTCAGCGATGATGAAATAAATACGTTTCGCCGTCGCCGGGCAACGGATGATCTTTACGACCGCATCAGCACCATCACGATTGGCACTCTGATATTAACAACGGTGTTGATTGTTAATCAGAGTCCACCGGTCGGCGCCGTTTATGGATACCTCTGGTATGCCGCCTGTGTCGGACTTGAAGTGTTCGGAACGGGGCTGCTCTGGTGCTACCGGAATTATTATGAGCGCCGTTCTCTTTCGTTCTGGCGCGGCATGTATATGTCAGGCGTCCTTGTGCTGGCGTCTCTGTGGGGAAGTGCCGGTGTTTTGTTTTTTAATCCCGCGGAATTTTCTGAGCAGACGCTGTTATTCGTTCTGATTATCGGGGTTACCGTTTCTTCGGTCAGTACTAATGCCATCTGGCTACTGAGTCATACGGCTTATCTTATTATCAGTACCATGCCGATGATTATTATGTGTCTGATTCAGCCTGACCCTCAGTACAAGGGGATGGGGATGGCATTCCTCGCCTATATAGGCGTCGCCTACTCGGTCGCTCGTTCGGGCAGCATTACCTATAAAGATATGATGGCACTGACGTTAAAAAATATGCGCCTGGCCGAGACTTTGCGCGAGCAGTATGAGATCACCGACGCTGCCAGCCGGGCGAAAACTCAGTTTCTGGCATCCGCAAGTCATGACCTCCGCCAGCCGGTGCATTCTCTGTCATTGCTTTCTGAGGGGCTGCGGCAGGAAGTCACCAGCGATCGCGGTCAGCAGCTTGTGACTCATATCCGCTCTGCGGTCACCTCGATAGATGACCTCTTGGGGAAATTGCTTGATATATCGCGTCTGGATGCGGGCGACGTACATGCCGAAGTGACTGATTTCCCTCTCGACGCACTGATCAATAGCCTGATTATTGAAGCGAGACCCGTGGCAGAGGCGAAGGGACTGAAGCTGAGTATCAAACCTTGCCAATATGCTGTTCGCAGCGACCCTGTTCTGCTGGGGAATATCCTGAGAAATCTGATCACCAATGCCATTAAGTACACTGAGTCGGGTGCGGTCGTCATCTCGACCGAAGTCGCTCCGCCGGCTCGTTTACTTGTCCGGGTATCTGATACCGGAATGGGAATCCCGAAGGATCAGCAGGAAAAAATATTTCAGGAATTTGTACAGCTGAACAATCCTGAGCGTGACCGGCAGAAAGGGCTCGGCCTTGGCTTGTCCGTATGCCGGCGACTTGCCAACCTGCTCGGGCATGAGTTGCAGGTGAGATCAGAACCCGGCAAGGGATCGGAATTCATACTTACTCTGGCAATCGCGCATGAGGTATCCGCTGACACACCTGCTGACATGGTAAGTGAAACACCTGATGCTCATTCAGGCGCGCCTTCTGGCTTAAAACCGCTAGCATCCGCAGACGCAATATTTTCCGGCATAAACGTATTACTCGTCGAAGATGACGCCATGGTGCGTGACAGTACCGAGCAGCTTCTGGCGGGTTGGGGCTGTGAAGTGAGAGCGTATGTGGATGCGCAGGCGGGTCTGGCTATGTTTGAAGCCGAGCCGCATTGGGCAGACATTCTGATCAGTGATTATCGTCTGCCAGGAGCCATGGATGGCCAGGATTTGATCCGGCACATACAAACACAGTTCTCCTCCAATTTGCCCGCTCTTATGATTACCGGTGATACCGCGCCTGAGCGTATTAAAACTCTGGCGGATGACGGTATTGTGGTATTGCATAAACCAGTGAAGCCCGGCTTTCTGCGCAATGCCATGCGTCAGGCGTTAATCGCTGTCTGAGTGTCCGTGGAGTGTTTTATTCCGCTGCTTCCAATTGCTCGGTTAAATCCATCCATTCCATCTCGATCTCTTCAAGCTCGGTTTTTAACTTACCCTGCTGCTGAATTAATGTGTTTAATTCATCTTTGCGGCTGGCGTCATACAGACCGCTGTCGCCCATTGTCTCCTCAATGTTCGCCAACTCAGACTGAAGCTTTTCCATCTTTTTCTCGGCCGCTTGTTGCTGCTTGCGTATCGGCGCCAGACGTTGGCGTTTTTCGGCTTCGATGCGTTTCTGTTCTTTCCGGTCTACAGCGGGTTGCTTCACTTCGTTTGTTGCAGGAGCAGCACATTCCGCGGTAGGCGTGTTCGCCTCGCGTTTATTAAGGTAGTCGTGATAGTCATCGAGGTCGCCATCGAAACTCTGCACTTTTCCATGATCTACCAGCCAGTATTCATCAACGGTAGATTTCAGCAGGTGACGGTCGTGGCTGACGATTAAAATTGCGCCTTCGAAATTCTGTAAGGCGAGTGCTAGGGCCTCACGCATTTCAATATCCAGATGGTTGGTCGGCTCATCCAGAATCAACAGGTTGGGCTTCATCCAGGCAACGCAGGCCAACGCCATGCGCGCTTTTTCGCCGCCAGAAAAGGGCTCAATGACTTCTAAAGCTTTATCACCGTGGAAACCAAACCCGCCGAGAAAATTACGGATTTCCTGTTCGCTGGCTGTCGGGCGCAGGCGTTGCAGAATAAGAGCGCCTGTTGCCTTCACATCTAAAGACTCAAGCTGGTGCTGTGCAAAATAACCAATATGACAGTGTTCGCCCGTGCTGCGCTCACCTGCGAGCAAAGGGACTTCTTCGCATAGCGTTTTTAACAGCGTCGATTTACCCGCACCATTGGGGCCGAGTAAACCAATACGGTGCCCAGGTACGATGGATATTTTCACCTGCGGCAGGATAGTTCTATCGGCATAGCCCAGGTCGGCGTTGTCGATAGCCAACAAAGGCGTCGACATTTTTTCGTAGCAGGGAAATTCAAAGCGGAACGGTGAATCCACATGCGCCGGAGCAATCAGCTCCATGCGCTGCAGTTCTTTTAAGCGGCTTTGTGCCTGTTTAGCTTTACTGGCTTTGGCACGGAAGCGCGCGACAAATTTTTCGATTTCAGCGACACGTTCCTGCTGTTTTTCATACACAGTTTGCTGCTGAGCCAGCTTTTCTGCACGGATGCGTTCGTAGGCACTGTAGTTCCCTGGGTACACCACCAGTTCACGGTTGTGCAGGTGAACAATATGGTCTGCAACCGAATCAATAAAATCCCGGTCGTGCGAGATAAACAGCAGGGTTCCGGGATACTTTTTCAGCCAGCCTTCGAGCCACAGAGTGGCTTCAAGATCCAGGTGGTTGGTCGGTTCATCGAGGAGCAGGAGATCCGACGGCATCATCAGTGCCTGAGCCAGGTTCAGACGGATACGCCAGCCACCTGAGAAGTCTTTGACGGAGCGTTTGAGGTCGGCTTGTGAAAAGCCGAGACCATGAAGCAGCTGTTCTGCTTTCACCGGAATCTGATAGCCCTGATGTTCGTCCATGGCATCCATCCAGCGGGTCAGCTCATTATCGTCACTGGCATTGGCCATACCGGCTTCAATTTCACGGTAGCGTGCGTCACCATCAATGGCATAATCGAGAGCACAGCGATCACTGGCTTCGACTTCCTGCTTCATATGAGCGATACGCCACTTCGCTGGCATGTTCAGGTCGCCGCCGTCGACGGTCAGTTCTCCGTTGAGAAGAGCAAACAGGCTCGACTTGCCGGCACCATTCGGGCCGATAAGAGCCAGTTTCTGGCCGTCGTGAATGCGCAGGCTGGCTTTCTCTAACAGAAAGTTAGTACCACGCTGTAACGAAACCTGATTAAACTCGATCATAGAAAACACACAGAAAAGGGGCTGGTAATGGCGGCGCAGTTTGCCACAGAAGCGGGTGACGGACCAATGGATAACGCCCTGTGGCGTTATGCTTTACGTGTCTATTCACGGTCCGGTGTCGAAGCGACCTTGTTGCGGATGCAGGATGAACACGGTGCCGATATTCTGCAGTTGCTGACGGTGCTCTGGTTATCGGAGCAGGGGTTTGAAGTGTGCAAAGAATCTCTTACCGACAGCGAATACGCGCGCTGGAAGGAAGAGATGATTGAGCCCTTGCGGCAGCGGCGGCGGCAGGCTGATCGCCTTGAGCATGGAGATCTCTACGAGTTACTTAAGAAAGCGGAACTCGAAGCTGAGCGCTACGGCCTTGGTATCTTATGGAGCAAAAATAAAGATAATCCGGCGGATAAGGGGCGCTGCGTAGCTTCAGACCTTATGCTAGTCTGCAGTAGTGAAAAGGAATGCAAAGCCCTCGCTGATTTTGCACGGGGCTGACACCGGACATCTGTACACACCGTTTCAGGAGGAAACATGTACTCATCCGCATATCCGCACGATCCCATCGAGCAGTTGTTCCCTGATGTGTTCTGGGTACACGGCAGCATCCGTGTCGGTCCTGGAATGCGCCTTAACCGTAATATGATTATTCTGCGTGAAGGTAAAGAGCTTACGCTGATCAACCCCGTACGACTTCAGGAAGAAGCGCTTCGCGAACTTGATGCATTGGGTCAGGTAGCGCGCGTTGTCCGGCTTGGTGACTTTCACGGGTTGGACGATCAATATTACGTAGATCGATATCAATGTCTTTTCTGGGCTCAGGCAGGTCAGAGCACATACAGCTCGCCTGAGATTGATGTGCTTGTTGATGAGGCTTCGCCGGGCCCTGTCAGAGATAGTCTGTTTTTCGTTTATCGCAATGCAATCTACCCTGAGGCCGCTTTACTCATGAAAAAACACAGGCTGTTGATCACCACTGACAGTCTCCAGTATCACCGCGACTGGCGGTATTTTTCTGGCTTCACGCGAGTCGTATTCAAGCTTCTGGGTTTTCATCGTGGGATGAACATAGGTGGGCCATGGCTGAAACGTGTGACGCCCAAGGGTGGTTCTTTACAGCATGATTTTGAGCGCCTGATACAGCTCGATTTCGACGCGTTAGTGGGAGCCCATGGGCAGGTGTTAAGGATGGGGGCAAAAGCGGCTGTCAGAGCCGAGGTTCGTCATCTGTACGGCTATGAAGAAGAGGCCTGACATCAGACCCGGTTATGTTGAATTTCCATCATCGTTTTATTTAACCAGCTCATAAGCGGTTGCCACTCTTCCTGTTCCTTGGGGTGTTGTCGGTCAAAATCGACAACACCAAACCCATGTTCGCCAGCCTTTACGTAGAACTGTGTATCACGCAGTGCGGTCACGAAAGGGATATGCAGATCGTCCAGGAATGACTTCAGCGAGCTGAAACTCAGCGTGTTGCGTTTCACCCGGTTGGCAACCACAGCTATGGCACAGGCTTTTTGACGGTAGGCCTGCGTCTTACGCAGCTCTTCAATAAACTCCGTCGCTGCACGCATATCAATGGCCGATGGAATGACCGGGATAATGACAATATCCGACTGAGCAATCAGGTCGGACAGTGCATTCCCATGAAGACCCGCCGGTGTATCAATAACCACGCGTTCTGTCGCCAGGGGGATACGCATGCGCCAACTGAGTGTTGAGCCCGTGCGGTGACGCTCTCTGACGGCCTCAATACCATTGATAATTGGAAGCCTGGCACTACGCAGCTTCAACCAGTCGGTTGCGGACGCCTGAGGGTCGTGATCAATAAGCGTTGTCGTCTTACCTTCACGGGCAAACTGACAGGCCAGGTTAGTGGCCAGAGTGGTTTTACCACAGCCTCCCTTGGCGTTAGCGACCAGAACCCGCATCGCTTTGGCGTAGGTAACAACCCTGGGCTGTTGACTGATAACCCCTGCGGTCATAGATGGCATCGTTTCCTTTCAGCGATGGGTGATAAAATAGAATTCTCTATTGGATAATCTTTAGCATACTGCAAAAATCCGGGTTCTGCCGGAATACAGTCGACAAAAGGAGTTGCTATGAAATTCACCGTGATCCTGTTTCTTCTCAGCATCCTCGCTGTGGCGATTGGCACGCCATACATTATGAAAAAAGTGAACAGCGATTCGTCGTCCGGGGTTTCGGCCTACACACCACCCGCTTCTACAGAGCAGACACGACAGACGTTTTATAAATGGCAGGACGCGAATGGCCAGTGGCATTTCGGCAACGAAGCGCCGGAAGGTGTTACTGCCAAAGAAGTTAATATCGATACCGCGGCAAATATTCTGGCGCCGGTCGCAACGAAAAAGGAAGACACATCCGACAACGAACTGATCACTCCCAAGACTCAGGTGCCTGACTCGCCAATCGTTATGCCCGGGCAGGCGCTGGAGCTGATTGATCAGGCGAAGCAGGTAAAATCTATGCTGGAGTCGCGATACTCAACCGAAGAGCAGCGGTAGTCATCACCGCTGCATGTGATAAACGCGCCCATTAGCGGCGGCTGCCACAACGCCGGTGTCCGTGAAGGCAACGTCTTCCAGAGCAACGTTGTTTCCAACCCAGTGATCTCCCGGGGTCGCACGCCAACGTTTAAGTTCGGCCCCTGTCTGAACGTCCCAGAGCTGTATCTGCCCGGATGTATTGCCTGTCAGGAGTTGTTGTTCCGATGCGTCGAACCGTGCCGTACTGAAATGTCCGCGTCCACCGGGAAGCTCAATCAATTGCTGCCCACTGGCCGCATCCCAGATGCGACCGGCCTCGCGTAGGGCTGAGGTGAAAATCAGGCGGCCACTGGGCGATAGCTCGGCGGTTTTGACCTGGTTGTTGTGTTTCAGTGTGGTGATGGCTGAGCCGTCATTGAGATTCCATACAATGGCCGTCAGGTCGTCACTGGCAGACGCGCCAAGCAGACCATCGGCACTCAGGCTGACGTCATACACAATGCCGTCGTGTGCCAGGCGCTGGCGGATGCCACCATTACGGATATCGAACAGGGTTGCGGTGTAGTCCTGCATTCCGAGAAGGGCGAGGTTGCCGTTCTCTGTCAGAGCAATGTCTTCGATGTCGCCGGGTGCGTTCCAGAACCAGATGGCTTTCCCGGTAGCCACTTCCCAGAGCACTATCGTGCGGTTGTCGGCGCTGGCAACGTAAGCGTCATCGGGCGAAAAGGCACCACTGGTCAGGTTGCTGTAACCGTCGCTGGTGTGGTTCCAGTCGAAATGACGTTCAGCAGGATCGAGTGTCCAGTAGCTGCCACCGTGGTGCAGACTGCCGATAAAGGCGGCGGTGCCAGAGTGATTGATACGAATGCTGTAGACGCCCTGTGTCGCGACCTCAGAGAAGTTCTCAGGCTCAGCTGCGTTGTCGCAGGCAGTGAGAAGCGTCAGGGAAAGCAGAAATAGGATAAAACGCGGGATCATGACAACCTGTTCCGTGAGCGGTCAGTGGACGCGCGAAGTGCGCGCCCTGTTGTCAGTGTAGAACAGAAATCCTGTCTTAGCTGGCAACCGCTTCGCGATGCACGTTGTGCATTTTTTCGATGAGGTTGTCTTCAATCTGAAAACGCTCTTCGAGCACTTCGCCGATGGCCGACAAGTCTGCAGGAAGCTTCGCCAGTTGGTCGAGAGTACAGTGCTTGTCGTAGGTATCGTTGAAGTCAACGCATTCGCCGGTCAGGGCTTCCAGGCGCGGCATGTGTTCATTCGCCAGGTCAATGGTGCCATCATCGAATTCACGGGCTTCGTTCATCAGCTGTTCGTAGATTTCGAAGTGCCCGGCCGAGCAATAGTCCATCATAACTTCGCAGAAACGCTGCAGGTTCTCTGCCAATGGTTCCTCTTCAGAAAGTGGCTTGCTGGCGCTGAGGTTGCAGAACAGGACGATCAGGCTCTGGCGTTCATTCAGCCATTTGTCGATCAGTTGATGAACACCGCCCCAGCGTTCCTGTGCGTTTTTACATTTTTCCAGCATGTCTAAATTCCTCTGTGAAAACGGTGCTGCTTATGCCTTAGTGTCACCAATATAGGCGCGCGGAAAGCCGCATTTCAAGCAACTTTTTTCAGTTTTTTTTCTTGCAATACCGCGGTTATGTGCATCAGCTCTGCTTGTCGGCACTCCATGCGCGAGCCAGACCCAGAAGGCTGACAAGGGTAAATGCAACGAATATGACACGGGTCCATTCCGGCATGCTCATACTCATTAACTCCCATGAAATATCCGCACAGCTGCCACTGGCCTGCAGCATGAATGTCATCAGTTCGGTGAATGGCAGAACTTCCGCCATGTATTCAACACTTGGACCGCATTCAGGCACTTCGTCGGCAGGTAACCCTTGTAGCCAGACATGACGGTTAGCGACCCAGACACCAAATATGGATGATGCCAGTGTGAATATCAGAGCAATGCGATGCGGCCAGCGGGTGTTGCGGGCGATAAATGCCAGCAGACAGCCAATACCTATGCCCAGTGTAGCGATGCGCTGAACAATGCAGAGTGGGCAGGGGTCGAGGAACATCTGGTATTCAAAATAGTACGCCGAAGCCAGCAGCAGGACGCAGATAAGAAAACCGGCCAGATAACCACCGGCAACAAGAGTTGCGGGAAAGAAACGTTGCAGCATCATAAGTTGTTATGTGAACTCGTGAATTAGTTGTCTGGAGTCTATCACGCGTATCCAGCGGAATCCGTGTCAGCTGCTAAGCTTGACCATAATCTACATTATGACGGAGACGCGGAATGCTGAAGCGCCTTTTTTTTACTCTGCTGGTGACGTTGTCAGTGATGGCTTTTGCAGAAGACGAAGCGGCCCCTGCTGGGCCTCAGGTTCAGTACATCTACTTTGAACCTGCATTTGTTGTTAATTATGGCAGCACCGGCCGGATTAAGTATCTGCGTACGGATGTTGCGCTTAAGGTCAGTACCACTGAGGCTGGAGCGGCGGTCGCTCACCATAAGCCTTACCTGCGCAATAGCCTGGTGATGTTGTTCAGTGCGCAGGAGGCCGAGATCATGAACTCTACGCAGGGGCGTGAGGAACTTCGTCAGATTGCACTGGAAGAAGTCCGTGCAGTGATGACTCAGTTGGAAGGAGCTCCGTCAGTGGATGACCTGTACTTCAATAACTTCGTCGTACAGAACTAATGGCCGAGAGCCGGCAGAGCGTAATCGCCTGTCGGCAGGTCATTCAGGGGGGATTCAGCGTGCCATATAGTCACGCAGAAACTCGTTAAAGGGCTGAACATCGTTTGCTTCGAGTTCGGCCTGTGCTTTGAGGCTTTCTTCGGCTGTTGCCTTCCACTCGGCGCGGACGTCTGCTGACAAGGGCTCGCTCAGGAACTTACGGTGCGCCTGAGCCTGACGTAACGTCAGTTCGGCAAACTCAATCTTCTCGTCTTCCAGAATTCGCAGGACTTTCGCCGACGGGGTCTGGCTGCTGTCAGCAACTTTGATACGCTGCTGGCCTAGCGTGTCGATGTGGAAACTGTGATGATTGGCTTCGTCGAGCAAGGCTGCCACGGGCTGCATGCTGTCCAGAAGTTTGCTTGCCCATTCGGTCAGAGTGGTTTCTCCACTGGCATTTTCGAGAGTCAGGCCTGGCCGACGACCTTCGTACACCACTTTGCTGAAGTTCTGTTGAATACGCTCGTATTCAGTATCGTCAATCTCACTGCTGTCCTGCAGAGCACACCAGAGAAGGAAGATATCCATAAAGTGCATCTGCGGAACGTCGATGCCCAGCGGCAGGAATGGATTCACGTCCGTGCTGCGGACTTCAATATATTGGATACCGGCTCGAGCCAATGACTCCAGCGGCTTCTCGCCGGACTCGCCTACCCGCTTAGGACGGATATTGCTGTAGTACTCATTTTCGATCTGAAGCAGATTGGTATTGAGCTGCTTATACTGGCCGTTCTCTTCCTGCATACCAATGGCTTCGTACTCAGCGACAGGAATGGTCAGCGCTTTACTCAGCGTGTCGATGTACGACTCAAGTGAGTTGTGACAGATCACTAAGCCCGATTGAGCATTATTCTGGTAACCCAGATCACTCATCCGCAGCGAGGTCGCGTACGGGGCGTATAAGGTGTGCTTGTGAAGCTGCTGCAAAGAGTGCTTACGGCCATCAAGAAATGTGCTGCATACCGCCGGTGAAGCGCCAAACAAATACATCAGCAGCCAGCCATAGCGGCGGAAGTTACGGATCATGCCGAGATAGCGGCGGGATACGAAGTCTTTGTCTGCTTTCTGACCTTCCTGCTCTGCCAGTAGTCGCAGCAGTTCATCGGGCAACGAGAAGTTGTAGTGGATACCTGAAATTGCCTGCATTACACGACCGTAGCGATGCCAGAGGCCATGACGGTAGGCATGTTTCAGTCGTCCGATATTGGAGCTGCCATACTCGGCAATGGGGATGCTCATCTCGCCTTTCAGGATGCAAGGCATCGATGCTGGCCAGATCAGCTCTCCTTCCATTTGCTGGTAGGCAAAGCGATGGGCGGTTTCGAGGTAGGCCGACGCCTCATGGGCGCTGGTAAAGACCGGCGTAATGAACTCAAGTAGGGCTTCGGAGTAGTCAGTCGTAATGGCCGGGTGCGTCAGCGCAGAGCCCATTCCCTTGGGGTGAGGTGTCTGAGCGATCAGTCCGTCATTGCTGCAGCGCAGGCCTTCCTTCTCAATTCCCCGTTGCAGTCGGGAAAGCATGGGTAGGTGCCGGGAGTCGGCCAGTAGCGCCAGCAGTGAATCGTAGGAAGCCAAGAGCACCTCTGCATCAGGTTGGAAGTCAGCGGATTATAGGAGGAATCGACAGGATCTTATACATACTTGTATCAGAAATTGGTCTCAGATTGATCGCTCATAATGAACAGTGTTGTGTAAGCGCCTACTTATTGTTCGTCAGATCGGTTATCAGAATGCAACGCTGGCACTTAACTGAACTCGTACAGCCTGCTCGTAGGGTTCTGAGTCCGGCTTGAAAGTATCTGACGTGAAATCTCTCTGTGCTCTGAAACCTAACCGGGTTGTAGTCTCTGCCGAAGCAAAGTCACGGTATATATTCAGCTCCAGTGTGTGTAGATCATCGCCGTCATCACCACGGTTCACCCGGCGTCCGTCTTCAATAACAAACGCACTGAGATGAGTGAAAATCTGCGCTGGCCATGGCTGAAACCAGGAGGCAGAGTGCGAGCGCGGCGAATACAGGGCGACCAGATCGCTGTCGCTGAGACCTTCTGTTGGATCTACCTCTGCGCGCAGCCATGCGCTGGTCACGCGGAACTCTGCGGCGCTGCGCGTCGTAAACGTTAACTGCCCCTCCGCGCCGGTGTAGACAATTTCATTCCCATCATTGACCGTATCGAGACGAATGGACGGGTAGTGGTAGATGACATTATTCAGCTCTTCCCGGAACAGCTTAACATCCCACTCTATATTGCCTTTCCAGAACGGTTTGCTGGCGAAATACCCTAGCTCGACTGAGTGGATGATCTGGGGTTTGAGGTTACCCGGTCCTTTGAATCCATCGTAATACTCGACACCAGCGTAGGGCGATTCTGTTTCGGCATTATCAACGACGTATACCCAGTCTGCTTTTTGTTCAAATATGTCCGGCGTGCGCCCTGCGCGACTGAATACCAGCCTCACTGACTCGACTGGGCTGATCAGATAGTTGGCTGCCAGTTTTCCAGACCAGATATCAGTACCATCTTCTTCATATTCATACATAACACCTGCATGCAGGGCCCAGCGGTTGTTGGCTCTCCAGTTGATATTGCCGAAGCCGCGGAGCTGGTCCGAGTCTATGTAGCCGTCGTAGAAGGGTTTCGAGTAAATCTGTTCTTTGCGATAACCGAGACCGCTGATCATGATCAGGTTGTCCGCGAAGGCGACCGTATCCTGTATTTCCAGGTCGATGCGTCGCTCATTCGTATCGGCATGAACATCGCCGCTGATCGGTATGAAGAAAGCAGCCGGGTCGGCTCCGTAGCGGTCGAGGAGCTGTTGAACCAGCGCCAACTCTTCCGGGTTGGTGCTATCCAGTGCGGTAAGGGATTCGCCCTGAACAAACTGATCGGCGGCTTCCGGGTTTAGCTCATCCAGTTGTCTCAGAAGCGGATCAAAGAAACCGGAAGGTCCACTTTCCAGCACACCATGCTGGCGCCGCTCAAAACGAGTTGCGTGAACCGACACTTTCAACTCATGCAGCTCCGACAGGTCGTGATCGTAGACTACGCTGGCTTCAAACTGGTTGGACTCAACGTGATTACTCGTAAACTCGTAATCAGGCACGTCCCGGTAGGAGTTAGTTATCGTGAAGGCGGTGTTCAGACTCTGAATATTACTCAGTTGATGGCTGGTATTCAGCATAACTGCCGCGAAATCACGGTTGTCGTCGCAAGGGGTTGTACAGCCTATGTTGGTGTCATCACTGTCGCGCAGGTGTTCGGTGGAATAGGCCTTGGCCGACAAGCGCCAGTGATGAATCCCCTGATCGCCGGTCGTTCGTGCGTAGAGATAAGTATCCCGATTATTACCTTGCTGGACACCGACTTTGTCGTCGAAGGCGTCCTGTGGATAATTCGTGATGATATTGATCACAGCCTGATAAGCGTTGGTGCCAAAGCTGGTGGCCGCAGGGCCGCGAACGACTTCGATCCGCTGAATATCCTCGACCGCAACAGGTAGGTCTTCCCATGATACAGCGGATAACCCGGCTAGGTATTGTGCCCGCCCGTCTATGAGGACCTGAAAGCTCTTTGGCAGGATGGAAGGCCCACCGTGATAGACCACCGCGTCGCTATTGTCCCGGATGTCGTGAGCGACCAGCATTCCGGGAACATAACGCAGAAGCTGAGAGATGTGTTTGATGCCGGTGCGTTTTATAAAATCAGCATCAAGAACCGTCACACTACCCGGTACCTCGGCGGTTGCCTGATGCAGTCGCGCTGGCGTCAGTACGTGCGGGATATCCGCTGCTGAAGCATCCCAGCTAGAGGCATACCACGAGAGGGAAGAGAAGTTATCCGGGTTGTCATCCGCTGAAACATGCACAGACTGGCAAAGACTCGCGGTGCACGAAAGTACGATGAATAATGAACCTTTTTTCTGCACGATAACTTCTCAATATTCGCTTTATTTCTTTCTGGCGTTTGCAAACGCGGCTGCGAAGGCCCCCGCCATAGCACCGTTTCCGGCAGGTTGCTGCGTCGGTTTTGAACCACGCGGCTGGCGCTGAGGTCTGTCTTTAGCCGCTCTGTTTCCGGTGTCGCCCGAGGCGTTGATATCATCCCCCAGTCGCATGGATAAACCAATGCGCTTGCGCGACACATCGACTTCCATCACCTTCACTTTAACGATGTCGCCTGCTTTTACGACATCGCGAGGATCTTTCACGAAATGATCCGCCAGCGCTGAAATGTGTACCAGACCATCCTGATGTACACCGATATCCACAAAGGCACCAAAGGCGGCAACATTAGTGATCGCGCCTTCGAGAATCATGCCGGGCTTCAGGTCTTTGATGTCTTCGACGCCCTCTTTGTATTCCGCAAAGCGGAACTCAGGGCGAGGGTCCCGACCGGGTTTCTCCAGCTCTGAGAGGATATCTTTTAAGGTTAGCTCACCCGTACTCTCGTCGGTAAACTGGCCCGCGTTGACAGATTTCAGAAAGGCACTGTCGCCGATCAAGCTGCTTACATCGCGCGAGAACTCGTGGGCGATACGCTCCACCACAGGATAGGACTCAGGGTGAACGCCGGAGGCATCCAGAGGGTTTTTACCGTCCATAATGCGTAGGAAGCCGGCTGCCTGCTCGAAGGTTTTGTCACCCAGGCGCGGCACTTTTGCCAGGTCTTTGCGTGAGGTGAAGGCACCGTTCACATCGCGGAAAGCGACGATGTTATTGGCCAGTGTGGCGTTCAGCCCGGAAACTCGTGTCAGCAGTGGAGCGGAGGCGGTATTCAGATCGACGCCCACCGAGTTCACACAGTCCTCTACGACGGCATCCAGTGTGCGCGCTAATTGGCTCTGATTAACATCATGTTGATACTGGCCCACACCGATGGACTTGGGCTCGATTTTTACCAGTTCTGCCAATGGGTCCTGCAGGCGACGAGCAATGGATACGGCGCCGCGAATGGTCACGTCCAGATCCGGAAATTCTTTGGCCGCCAGCTCTGAAGCTGAGTACACCGAGGCACCGGCCTCGTTCACCATGATTTTCTGTACGTTCAGATCTTTGTGCTTTTTCAGCAGATCGCCAACAAACTTATCGGTTTCGCGCGAAGCAGTACCGTTACCAATCGCGATTAGCTCGGCATTGTGCTTCTGAATCAATGCCAGCAGTACGGCTTCGGATTCGGCGATGCGATTTTGCGGAGGTGTCGGGAAGATCGCACAGTGATCAACAACCTTGCCGGTCTTATCCACGACCGCGACTTTCACCCCGGTACGCAGGCCAGGGTCGAGGCCGATAGTCACTTTCGGGCCCGCGGGAGCGGCGAGCAGAAGATCTTTGAGGTTATCGGCGAACACTTTAATTGCGCCTTCTTCTGCCTGCTCACGGAGCTGGCCGATCAGCTCGGTTTCGAGGCTGGTCAGCAGCTTGATACGCCAGGTCCACTTTACGACTTCGGCCAGCCAGCGGTCGGCTGCGCGGCCTTCGTTTTTAATGCCAGAATGCTCGGCAATGATGGCTTCGCATGGGCTGGCGGCGAGCTTATCGTCCGGATCACCCGTCACCAGCGAGAAGGTCAGAATACCCTCGTTGCGACCGCGCAGAATGGCGAGTGCCCGGTGGCCCGGAACGGACTTAAGAGGCTCGTCGTGCTCGAAATAATCAGCGAACTTCTCGCCTTCTTTCTCTTTGCCCGGCACCACGCGGACAGAGAGCGTGGCTTCCTGCTTCAGGAAGCGGCGCAGCGCGGCGAGTAGGTCGGCGTTTTCGGCAAAGCGCTCCATCAGGATGTATTTAGCGCCATCTAAAGCGGCTTTGGTGTCGCCAATGCTGTGCTCGGTGTTGAGGAATTTTTCAGCCTCGGTTTCGGGATTGAGATCTGGATTGCCGAACAGAGCATCCGCGAGCGGCTCAAGGCCTGCTTCAATGGCCATCTGACCTTTGGTACGGCGCTTTTTCTTGTAGGGCAGGTACAGATCTTCGATGCGGGTTTTGGTATCCGCTGTCAGCAGTGCCTGCTTCAGCTCATCGGTGAGCTTGCCCTGCTCTTCAATACTTTTGATCACAGACGCACGACGATCTTCCATATCGCGTAAATAGCCCAGGCGCTCTTCAAGAGTACGCAACTGGCTGTCGTCCAGCGCACCGGTGACTTCTTTCCGGTAGCGGGCGATAAAGGGCACGGTGGCGCCTTCATCAAGAAGGGCGACGGTAGCGTCAACCTGTTGTGGGCGGATATTCAGTTCAGTAGCGAGGCGTTGGGTGATCGAAGGCAGGGTCATAACTCACAGGCACATTATTCACGAGGGCGTGAGTATACCTGTGAGCACCGCCCCATAAACAGGGGCAGTGTTGGATTTAGCTCACTTCTGCAGCAGGCAGGAATCAGAACTGGTAAGCGAGTGACACCCGGACGGTGCGAGGTTCCAGGACATGGTAGTGAATGTCTTCAACTGGCTCGCTTTCACCGCGTAATTGCGACTCGTAGAGATAGTCGATGTCGTGGTCATCGCTGTCGAGCAGATTCAGTATTTCCCCGCGTACCGACCAGCCGGCCTGGCGGTATCCTGCTTGCAGGTTAACCACAGTCGATGCGTCAGATTTAACGGAGCCGTCTTCGATCAGTGGTCGCTCACCGAAATAGCGGACGCGAGCAGCACCCGACCAGCCATTGCCAAAGTCGGCGCTGACGCCTGTCTGCAGCACATCTTCAATAGCGCCCGGAATGTCATCACCTGAATCAGTAAACTCTGCCTGAGTATGTGCGTACTCGGCGTCGAAGTTCCAGACATCCGTTATGCGGTAATACGCGGTTAATTCGATACCGCGACGACGGCTTGCGTCGCTGGCTTCGGTGTTACCTGCGTCACCAACGAACAGCAGTTCGCTGTCGAGGACGAGCTGCCAGAGCGAGACTGACGTATTCAGGCGCTGGTTAACGAAGCCGCGAACACCGACTTCATAGCCCAGAGAGTCGACTAATGGGTCAACCTGTGTGGCGTCATTGCCGTCAGCCGGGTCAATTTCGATGGTGGTGCCTCGGGCATCGTTTGAATGGAACCCCTGTCCGGCAGCGATGTAGGTTTCCCATTCCGGGCTGAGCTGATAAATCAGGCTTGCTTTCAGAGAGGTGTTGCCCGCTGACGCTTTGCCACTGTTAGCACTCAGGTCGACGCCGTTTTTGTTGATGTCGGTGCGGTTATCGACATCGAAGTGGTAGTAGTCGTAGCGAAGCCCGAGTACTGAGCGCAGGCGGCTATTCCAGTACAGGGTGTTCTCCGCAAAGACGCCGGTGCTGAACTCGCCGACCTCATCGCTGCGAACAACGCCTATACGCTCACGTGCCTGAGATTGGTAGAGGCCGACTTCACTGATGTCGTCGTAGCGGAACTCCGTACCGACCCGGTTGACCATGGTGCGGCCTGCAAGCTTGCCTTGCCATTGATAGGCCAGCTTACCGCCGTAGATATTGCGGTGATCGACCTGTTCGAACTGGTCACCATTCACCGGGTCATCGAGAAAATAGGTAAAGTTCGACCACAGGTTCATGTTGTAGCGGATAGCGTAGGCCGACGCCTCCCATGATCCGTTGCTCCATTCGGTATTGATGCTGTAGCGGGAAGACTCGCCTCCGACTGTGTCATCAATGGAGCCGAGTTCATCAATCTGCCCAGAAGTCACGGCGCGTTCGGGAATCTGATCTGCGCTGTTCCAGCTGTTGTCATAGCCCATCAGGCTGAGGCGCCATTTGCCGCCTGCCAGCGGCTGCGAGTAACTCAGCAGCAGGTTTGTCTTATCAAGGTCTTCTTCAATATCTGTCCAGGGGCCGTTGTAGGTATTACGTTCAATCGCGTATAGCCAGTCGCCGCTGCCCTTCTCTACACTGCCCATTAATAAAGCACGCCGATACGCGTTCTGTCCGAGCGTCAGCTCTGCTTCGTTGCGATCAAGCTGACGCGCGGTGTGCAGCGAGGCACTGCCTGCACCGCTGAAGTCGCCTGTTTCTGCGTAGTAGCTGCCTTTCTGGTAGCGCAGTGATTCGATGGTTTCTGGGATAATAAAGTTGAGATCCGTGTACCCCTGACCGTGGCCATGTGTTCTCATGTTGACCGGCATACCATCGACAGAGGTCGAGAAGTCGGTGCCGTGGTCGAGGTTAAACCCGCGCAGGAAATACTGATTGGCCTTACCGGTACCGCTGTGTTGGGTGACGACCATGCCCGGTACGAGTTCAAGGACCTCGCCGGTGCGCAGCATCGGACGGATTTCGATCGCTTCCTGAGTGACATATCCCTCGGACGCGGAGCTCGCTTCTCCAAGTAGTGGGGCACGACCAACGACGACCTGGTCGTCGAGTCTGATATCATCCGCGCTCTGCGTCTGTGAATCCGAACCGCTCTCTACGGCGTATAGAAGAGTGGGTAAAGTGAGCAACGTCAGTCCGGCTGCTTTGTAAAAAGTCATGAAGGGTCTCCCAGCTTGCTTTACTGCGTTCGGGCAGTAGTTCTGATAATGGAATCAGTCTATCGCTTGCCATTCAGGCCGATGATAGGTCGGTGTTAGAAGCGGAGCAGGGTTGTGAATACAGTTTCGGAAGGTAATAACTCAGTGATTAAAGGGTGGCTTCATCAGCTAAGACGTTCACGTACTCCGTCGTTGGGGCAGCGTGAGTTAAATGCGCTGGATGTCGTTTGGGCGAAAGGCCAGTGTTCTGCTCAGGACGTGCTCGACGAACTCGACGACGATGTCAGCCTGAGTACCGTACAAAGCACCCTGGAGCGTTTGCATCGCAAAACCCTTCTCCAGCGAACTAAGTCAGGGCGTGCGTTTCTTTATCAGGCAAAGGTTACCCGTTCAGAGCTGATCAGCAGCCTGATTCACGACATCAGCGATGATTTCGGTGCTGAGGACGGCACGGCACTGATTGTCGGGTTTATTGATTTTCTTGCTTCTACTGATCCAGACCTGCATCAGCGGATGCGGGGTGCACTGGAAAACCCCGACGATTTAGACTCTCCTGAGCCGCCATGCTGAGCGGTATGGGCGAAGTTTTTCTCTCTCTGATACTGAGCCTCATAGGTTGCTCAGCGATCAGCGCGTTTGGCTACTCAATGGTATCTCGCTTATTTTCTACGTCGCTGGTGTATTCCGCGAGTACCTTATCTTTTTGCTACGGCATCATCCCTGTTCTTGCGTCAGTCTCTGTGGCCATCATGCTCCTGAAGCCTCACTGGGCGGAACTGTTCTTCCATGAACATTGCCACGGAAACGTCTGTGGCCCTCATGTGCCGGACGTCAGTAATACCATCGCAGGTATATCGTTTGCCGCTGTGGCTGCGTTGATGGTGGGAGTCACTGTGTATTTTATCGGGCGTCAGGCGTGGCGTAGCCGGCGCCGCCAGAGCACCTTAAGAACACTGGCAAACGAAGTTTCACCAGACCAGTGGTCGCGAGTTCCGGGAGCGGCTCCTGTGGCGTTTACCGGCGGTTTATTACGGCCTCATATCTATGTATCAGACGGCATGATTGATGTTTTGTCTGACGATGAACTGCAACTTCTACTCTTGCATGAACAATCGCACATGCGCCACCGCGACCCTTTAGCGCGGTTTATTCTGAACTGGTCGACCCGGTTGTGGCCTCGTCATTTGCGCCGGCGATTTCTTGCGGACCACGCTCTGTGTTGTGAGCAGCGCGCAGATTATGAAGCCGTAAACTACACCGGGAGAGAAGGCGAGCTTCTTGCCATGCTGGAGCGACTTTCAGAATTAAGGGGTGTGAAACAGTGTGAGTATGTTGAGCAGCGCCGGTTGGCGTTAAGAAATAAGGTGCCTTCTGATAATCGAGGAAGAACAGCAGTTCCGTTACTGGCAGGCCTGTTTGTTACAGAGGTCGTACTGCTGACTTACCTTGTTCATCCAGTAATGGACTTTATATTGATGCTTGAGTCGTAACTTTATCAGCACAACAAAAAAGGGCGCCGTAGCGCCCTTTTCTATTTTCGTAAAGCAGGTTCAGCTTACAGCTGAGGGCCTGCGTTTACGATGGCGTCAGATACGTCGTACTTCTTGAAGTTTTCAACGAACTGAGCAGCCAGGTTCTTAGCCGCACCTTCCCAATCGGAAACGTTTGACCAAGCTTTGGTTGGGTTAAGCAGAGTTGCATCAACACCTTCCAGAGAGGTTGGAACCTGCAGGCCGAAGATTGGCAGTTCTTCAGTGTCTGCATCACGCAGAGCACCAGACTGAATTGCAGCGATGACAGCACGGGTCGTCGGGATGCTGAAACGCTCACCGCCGCCACCGTTAGGACCGCCGGTCCAGCCAGTGTTAACCAGGTATACCTGAGAACCGAATTCAGTCACACGCTTCATCAGCAGTTCAGCGTAAACGCCTGCTGGACGTGGGAAGAACGGAGCACCGAAGCAGGTAGAGAAGGTCGACTTAAGACCTTTAGAACCACCCATTTCAGTAGAACCTACCAGAGCGGTGTAACCAGACAGGAAGTGGTAAGCCGCCTGCTCTTTGCTCAGGACAGATACCGGAGGCAGAACGCCAGTCATGTCACAGGTCAGGAAGATCACAGCTTTCGGTTCGCCAGCCATGTTCTCTTCAACGCGCTTCTCAACGTGAGTCAGCGGGTAGGCACAACGACCGTTTTCAGTCAGCTCAGTGTTGCTGTAGTCAGCAACGCGAGTGTTTTCGTCGATGGTTACGTTCTCAACGATCGCACCGAACTTAATCGCGTCCCAGATGATAGGTTCGTTCTTCTGAGACAGATCGATTGTTTTTGCGTAGCAGCCGCCTTCGATGTTGAAGACCGTACCTTTGCCCCAACCGTGCTCGTCATCACCGATCAGGTAACGCTCTGGGTCAGCAGACAGGGTGGTTTTACCGGTACCAGACAGACCGAAGAACAGGCAGGTGTCGCCATCTTCGCCAACGTTTGCAGAGCAGTGCATTGGCAGTACGTCTTTTTCTGGCAGCAGGAAGTTCTGTACACCGAACATCGCTTTTTTCATTTCACCTGCGTAACGCATGCCAGCCAGCAGTACTTTGCGCTGTGCGAAGTTAACGATCACTGCGCCGTCAGAGTTAGTGCCGTCGCGCTCTGGAACACATTCGAAACCAGCAACGTTCAGGATCTGCCACTCTTCCTTATCAGAAGGGTTGTAGCTTTCTGGCAGGATGAAGAGGTTGCGGCCAAACAGGTTCTGCCATGCAGTCTGAGTGGTCATTTTTACTGGCAGGTAGTGCTGTGGATCAGAACCCACGTGTACCTGAGATACGAAGCTATCGTGCTGGGCCAGATATTCTTCTACACGCTCCCACAGGGCATCAAATTTGTCCGCGTCGAATGGGCGGTTGATGTTGCCCCACTCAATCGCGTCTTTGCTGCTTGGCTCTTCAACGATGAATTTGTCCATCGGAGAGCGACCTGTACGCTTACCGGTTTTGATAACCAGAGCGCCGTTATCCTGCAGTTCACCTTCGCCGCGGGCGATGGCTTGTTCTACCAGGAGAGGAGTAGATAAATCGGTGTAAACAGTCATATCGATGCCCCGCAGGGTCCTCGTAAATTCAGTACGGCTTGTGGCCATACTTTGTATCTCAATAATCCGCCCTGAAGGGTGCCCGGGCGAGCCCAAAAGTTTAAGGCGCGCAATTATGCCAGAAAATTCATTGCGCGCTAAGCCCCGTTGGTCGCTTTTTGACCGATAATTATTCGCAGCAGAGCTAAGTTGTTGTTTTATCTGGTTTTACTGGAGATTCTGCTCCGGGAAGAGTTCGTTAACCTGCTCTTTATCGAAACTGTATGCCTGCTTACAGAAATCGCAGTTGATGCTGATTTTTCCTTGTTCTTCAATGATTTGCATCAGCTCGTCTTTGCCGAGCTGGTGCAGTGCATTGCCGATTCTGTCTTTCGAGCAGGTGCAGAAAAAGCTCAGTTCGCTCGCCGGGTAAGTACGTACCTGCTCTTCGTGGTAAAGGCGGTGAAGCAGGACATCATTGTTGAGGTTGATCAGCTCCTCTTCTTTGATGGTGCTGGCCAGATGAGTGAGACGATCCCACGCATCCGGATCATCGCTCTGCTCTGATGGCATCTGCTGTAGCATGAAACCGGCAGCATTCTGGCCATCGCAGGCCAGCCAGAAGCGTGAACCCAGCTGCTCTGACTGCTCAAAGTAGTCTTCCAGCGCGCCAGCGACATTACCGCCTTTGATCAGAGTGATGCCCTGATAACGCTGGCCCACTTCAGGCTCGACAGTGATGATCATCTGGCCGTCGTCGAAACTCAGTTCGCTTTCTTCGGTACCTTCTTCATAACGGGCGATGGCTCGCAGCTGACCTTGGTCGCTGGTTTCGGCTTGTAGCAGGCTGATGTTGCCCGGCAGACGAATCTGTAAGGTCAGGCGCCCTGTAAATTTGAGGTTGGCACTCAGCAAGGCGGTAGCGGCCATCAGTTCACCGACGGCTTTAGCGATCCGCGTGGGATACTGATGACGCTTCAGTACTTCGCGGTAGCTCGCATTTACGTGAGCCAGCTCGCCGCGGATATTGGTATTGTCGAAGCTGAAGCGTTGCAGGCTATCAGCGCTGTTTGGAGTGTCAGACATTCTTCAGTAGTCCTGATTGTGCTCAAAGCGGCGCATGTCACGACGCTCTTTCTTGTTTGGTTTATGGTCGGGTGCCGCTTGTGAGGCTTTGACGACCTTGCGGTACTCCGCTTTGTCCATCCGCGCTTTGATGCTCTCGGGAGTTTCCTCGTAGAGCAGACGTGCTTCCGGGGCGCCGCGGCGTTGTTCCGACAACGCTTTAATCATGACAATTTTCTCGTCGAAGCCCTGCCGGATCGTCAGTTTGGCGCCCACGTCGACGGTTTTACTGACTTTGCAGCGCTGGCCTTCGTAATGCACCTTGCCGCCTTCAATTGCGCCTTTTGCCAGCGCGCGTGTCTTGAAAAAGCGCGCGGCCCAGAGCCATTTATCGAGTCGGATTTTGTGTGTCTGTTCGCTCATGCGTCCTCGAAGTTCGCGTTGGTAGGGCTGTCGATGACCTTGTGTGCCATGGATGGCACACGAGAGCCTCCATGGATGGATTCACGGCGAGTCAGAGACGGCCCTGGCAATGCAGAATTCGGTTTAAAATTTGAATTCGTCGAAGTGGTGAATGCCCGGAAAGCGACTGTCGGTATTAGGCGCTTTCTGGCTGTCTGGATGAAAGATCGTCAGCAAACAGCGGATACCCCATTTCTCTGCCGATTCTAACACAGCCTGGCTGTCGTCAATCAGTAGGGAACGCTCTTTATCAAAGGGTTCTTCGCGTTGCAGATGGTCCCAGAACGCCTGACTTTCTTTCGGCTCTTTATAGTCATGCGAGCTGATGACGTGATCGACGAGTTTATCGAGCCCGGTACGCTCCATTTTCAGGTCCACACTGTCGCGGTGTGCATTAGTGACGATCACCGTGCGCTTGCCAAGCTTCTTCATGGTATCGAGGAAGTCTTCCACATGCGGGCGAAAACCAATTTTGTCCTGCACATCGCGCTTAAGCTCAGCGATGGGCAGGCCCGTAAGGTCACTCCAGTGATCCAGACAATACCAGTTAAGCGTGCCACGCAGGCCGACAAAACTTTTGTTCAGCTCTGCGAGCGCTTCTTCTTCTGAGAGGCCGTGATGCTCGGCGTATTTACTCGGCACGTGCTCCAGCCAGAAGTAATTGTCGAAATGCAGATCGAGCAGGGTGCCGTCCATATCTAACAGAACCGTGTCTATCTCTTGCCAGTCTGGCATCGTCATGCGCTAATACCTTACGAAAAGTGTTCACCGACTATTTAAACAGGGCTGTCATGCATAAAAAACCCGAAATCCTGAATCGCCACATGGTCGCAGAAAGTCGCCTGTTCCGGGTGGAATCCATTGACCTCAGGTTCAGTAACGGCGTTGAACGAACTTACGAACGACTGGTGCCCGGTGGCAGCGGCGCCGTCATGATGGTCGCTCTGCTGGATGATGAAACGATTGCCCTGATACGTGAATATGGGGGCGGTGTTGAAGATTACACCCTTACCCTGCCAAAAGGTGCGGTGGACCTGGGCGAATCGATGCGTGATGCCTGCAACCGCGAACTGCAGGAAGAAATTGGCTTTGCCGCACGCGAGTTCATTTATCTGAAGAAAATGAGTCTGTCGCCAAGCTACATGCGTGGCGGCATCGATGTGGTACTTGCCCGTGATCTGTACCCATCAAAGCTGGAAGGCGATGAGCCAGAACCACTGGAGCTGGTTGAATGGAAGCTCAAGGATCTGACCGAGCTTTACGGCCGCGATGACTTTAACGAAGGGCGCGCAATTGGTGCCTTAGCGGTTGCGGTTGAATATCTGAATGGCCGCTTTGAGGGCACGCCGCTCTAGCGAAATCTGGGTGTAACTTCTGATGTCGAGCAGCGAAGACGAGAAGCTCCGTCTTGAGCATGAAGCGGCCAAGCTGTTTATGCGGGCGTACGAGAAAGAAACCGGCCATAAAATACGGCATTTGTGGCACAACCTTCCTACGAAGCCCGATGTATCCTGTCTGCTTGAAGGGGATAAGCTCGATATTGAAGTAGCCCATCTATACGGCAGCGAGGCCGAGGCCATGAGAATTCTGGGTCGGTCGCTGAGTGCTGAGACACAGTCGGCTTTGGCGGAACAGGAGCTGGAGCACAATACCGATCAACGTCTGGTCAGTGCGCTGAACCGGATACTGCGCCAGAAAGCCCAGAAAACCTACCAGAGCCAGCGTGTCTGGCTACTTATCCGCAACGCACACCCGCAATGGAACGCGCGCAAGATCATTCAATTCATCAATAAGATTCAGGTGCCTACATCTCACCCGTTTGAGCAGATCTGGATACTGGGCGATACGCATGGCAAACCTGGCATCCTGCAACTGGCCTGAACTATTGGCAACAGATCATCTGCTGTCACCGTAAGGTAAAAGAATCATCCTTATGGCGGGTTGACCCCGATGCTCCGCACGCTTAGGTTGGGCTGTCAGTATTCGCGAAACATGGAGGTTTTCATTGAGGATCTGCACCCCATTTTTTTTGTTTACATGTATCGTATTTTATAGCTTGTCATCAGGTGCTACGGCTGCACCGCCTCGCATGGTGGCGTTTTTTCCTGTCGAAACACAGGTCTGTCCGTCAGGATGGAGTGAATATAAACCTGCTAAAGGTTATTTAATAAAAGGCACCGAAGACGCGGGCCTGATAGGTGTGAGCGTCGGTGACCCGGTGCAGGACACAACTGCACCCACGCACCGTCATGGCATTAAAACGGTTCTACCTTTAAGGCGAATTTCAGTGAACCTGTTTGGTGGACCTGAGCAGCGGGTTACCAATACCAGCGTGGAAGTCAGCGGTTTGAGTTCAGACTCAAACGGTGGGTTGTCCTACGTGCAGTATTTAATGTGCGAAGAAAGCATTCCTCAGGCAGGTGAGCCATCACTCAGTATTTTTTTACCGCGTAACAGCGTGCAATGGTTTTCAGGAAGGACCTGCCCAACCGGCTGGGAAACCTATAAACCGCTCGTTAATGGTGGAGGCCGGACTATTCTGCCACTGCCTCGTGATGCTCAGGCCTCTGCTGCGGGAGCTGTTGTAAATGGCAACGATCAGCACACTCACGGCCTGAGTTTTAACGATAAAGAGAATGCTCAGAAGATCAACCTGACGACCGTTAAAGAAGACAAAACCTATTTCGCGAACCCGTTCAAAACGACCAATCTCGCCAGTGGTTTCGTCCCGGCGTTTAGCGATACCAGTGCTCAGGGAGTTCGTAGTGATATTGAGGCAAAAAACGGCAACGTACTGGTGCCGTATACCTATCTTCGCCCGTGCGTTAAAACCAGTAAAACCGTCAATATTGCCGAGCTTCCGCCCGGTATGGGCAGTTTTACGAAAGGATATGCCTGTCCTACCGGGTTGAACAGCGTGACGTCTGCTGCCGGACGCTTTCCGCTTGGTCTGCCACCTCAGCTGGCAGGAAAACCGAAACCTCTGAGTGGCACAACCTTTGGTGCTGACCCGTTAACATCGGAATCCAATCCGCAACACCTTCACAGTGCCGATATCCCGGTAACACTGAATAACTGGGGGGCAGATCAGAAACCGATCATTGGACCGTGGCGGTATGTCGGTCTCAGTCCGGGGTCGTCGAAAGCCGTCGGTGATACAGAATTCAACACGATGACCTTCCCTTACGTGCAACTGAAGTTCTGTCGTGTTCCCGGATGATCGTTCGGGATAGTCTCCAAAATATCAGCAAGGAGTAGCTACGTATGACCAAATCAGATCCGGTAATCAAACTACCACTGTCTTTGAATGCCAGTGTCGATACCATGCAGGAGCGATTGGCGATTAAAACGTCGCCTGTTGCAGCCGATTCACGTAATAAGCTGGTGGCGATCCATCGTTCTGATGATTCAAGCATTCATCATAAAACTGATCTGTTGGGCGTGCGACAGCAACCCCACCCAGACATTACGGGTGCAACGCAGACACTACTGATGCATTACTACGAAGATGACACCAGTGCCTCAGGCTGGAGTCATATCGAAACACCTTTGCCAGATATGGTTGATCCTACCAGCCCGGAAACCGTACTGAGCGGTGTCGGTGCGTTAACGGGTTTTTATCAGAACGGAATTACTTATCTGTTTGTGCAGTATCAGTCGCCCGTCGCCGAGCACAGCCGCAGCGTAAAAATAATGTGGTCGGTTATGGAAGGGGGCCACCCAGTCTGGCACGAAAAAAAATGGAGTCATCAGGGCGATGATGCCCGTTCGGTTCTTGCTTCAGTGCGTCAGTTGTCGGTTCATCGCAGGACCGATGGTCAGCATGTGTTGTACGGAATTACCCGTGGTTTTGGTGACCCCGAGCGCGATTTGGGCAATGAAGAATTTTTTATGGTGGTGCCCAAAGCGCCCAATGATAAAAACAACATCACGGTTCACGATATTGCTTTCGACACTCTGCACGATACGGATAACGAAATCCCTGGTTGGGCGGGCATCGAAAACGCAGGGATTTATCAGTTAGCAACGCCACTTGAGGGCGAAGTCAGCGCCGATGCGAACCGATACACATTGCTTAGACTGCGTAACGGTAATATCGATATTCATACCACGACCGTGACGCCTCCGAGTCGTTTTTACGCGTATCCGCAACTGGAATTTGAAAGTGGTTCGGTGAGTGTAGACAGTGACGGCGTCGATTTATCGCAGGCGCGTGTGTTGACCATTCCGGCCGGGCTGACCGATTCTGTTTTGATCCATCAGCCCGATGGAGACTTGGGGGTTCTTGAAGGGTTGCATTCGTCTTCTCCAAAATACCGGTCGTTAATTGATCCGCATGGACCGGCCCGTATCGACCGGCTGTCGATGGGGGTCACTGGAATGACAGGTAGCGCGGATGCCGGAATTGCAATTTATGCAACTGAATCCGGTAACTCGCGTCTGTGGTTATTACGCCTGAACAGCGAACATTCCGATTGGGTATGCCTCGGTGATCAGGTCAGTGACATGGTATGTCCGCGCATAATCCCTTATGGCTCTGAAATCTTTCTCGTATCGCCAGATGCCGGAAGCATTCGGTTCAAGCGTCAACACCCATTAACGCAGACCTGGTCGACGGATGAGATTGCAGTTGCCACGACGGACCTGAGTAACGTTGAGCCAGTCAATGCCCACGTGTTAGACATCGAAGTGCAGGATGCCCGTCTGATTCCCTGTCCGGGGCAGACCATTTTTCTGCGTTCTGATGCGCCTTGCCTATTGTATGTTGATGGTATGGCTTATCGTAGTGGCCCCCTTATGCCACTGGCGCTGACGACCAACAGCTACGGGCGTATTCGTGCAGTGATACCAGCCAATGGATTAAAAGCTCCGGAATTTACGGCAGAATTAAAAGAGACAACAAGTATCAGCATTCAGCCTAATGGCCGGGTATCTGAACGTCTTGCGGGCAATGCCAAAGGCTTTAACGTCAGTAAAGAGATTGCTGAACTGGCTCCTCCAGAGCATCGTAGCGGTGTTACACAACTGGTAAAAAGCTATGGTGATGCCGCGAGTAAAGCCAAACGTGGCGTCGATTGCGACGGCAGCGTGCGTAAGCAGTACCGCATGAGTGCGGCCGCGGAAGGCTTGTTTGTTGAAGAGCCTCCATCGGTTGGTATTACAGGACTTTCGGGTGCGATCACGCTCCCCGGATTTGCCGGTGACATACTTAACTCTATCCGTCAGGGAATAGAAGATGTCGCGGAGTTGGTGGTTCGTGTACTGGATGCCAGTGTTGAGTTTTTTATTAAAATCGGAGATGAAATCGTTAAATTTACCAGTGATGTATTCGACTCCATTGTGGATGGCTTCGAAGCACTGGGTGAATTTCTCGGGCGGGTTTTTGAGAAGCTGGGTAAGGTTATTGAAGACATCGGCGAAAAAATTCTCAAAGCGGTCAGCTTTATTTTCAGCGGAGATGACGTCTTCGCTACCAATGATGCGATTCAGGCGACCGTGAAAGGTGGCTTTATGGCTACCGCAAACTCGGCTGCAAAATTGGGCCGGACCATGAATGCTGAATATCAGAAGCAGATCGACAGAATGGATGCCGATCTCGATAACCTTATCGGTCAGGCACAGCAAGCCGCTGGGGTGCGCACTAAAAGTACCGAGCAGTCAGTATCCGCGGGCGGAATGAGTATTCCTGCACCGGCTACCTTAGTAAAAACTAACCGCGCCGGTAGTGATGTCATGGGTGGGAACCAGGAAAAACTGGATGACAGGTATCTGGCCTCTGATATTCCGGCAACGGAAGCCGAAGTCCTGAATAATCTGATTGACCGACTTCACTCCAACTTCGAGAGAGAAGTCGTTAGTGTGATCAAGGATATGAGCGAGCTGATACAATCGAACGACAGCTTCCTCAATAAAATCACCGCTATGCCATTTGAAATTCTGCGGCTGCTCAAGGGCGTTATTAAAACCATCGCAAAACTGATGGGCGATGTACTCGAAGCCGCACTCGAGCTGGTGAGAATTCTTGTTGGCCGCTTATTCGATGCGCTCGAAAGCAAAATTGATATTCCTATTCTTAATACGTTGGTGCAGTTATGGTCAGGTGATAAGAACAGGCAACTATCCTTTTTCGATATCATTACTCTGCCATTTGCGTTTGTTGGAACAGCCATCTGGAAGATCATTTCAGGAAAGGCATTGGTAACTCAGGAACAAACGACAGGTTATGTTCCCTGGGCTGAAAATCTGGGGGCTACCATGGATCTTGAGGCCGCCATCAATAAAAGCACCCCGCGGAAAAGTAAGTCAAAGCACAAGTCGGTAGGTGCAGCTGCTGTGACGGATGGCGAGAATAAAAACTCGAGTGTAGATGGTATAAAAACCTTCCTTATAATTATGCTGGCGCTGACGCTAATTACTGCTGTGGCAGGCATTCTGTTTGGCTTGACGTTACAGCCAATTGCCACGGTGGGAGAAATTGCGACGGATAATTCAGGGCCAGCGGGAACAGTTCTGACCGTTATGCTGGCCGTCAGCATGATTATTCTGGTTGTCTCGAAAATGGTGGTTATGTTTTATGAAGCCATCGAAGGGGTGCATGTACCCGGAGGAAAAGCCATGACAGACGATGAGCATACGTCGTCAATCGTTATGCTGACATTTTCGCTGATCGCAATGGTCTTGTTGGTTATTGTCGCTATCGTTGCTGTCGTGATAAAGAACGCCATAAAGCTGGTGATTCCCGATGATATTGCTAATTTTTTCATTAACATATTTTCCGCGCTGGCGAGTCTGGTTCTGATGATTATTTCCATTGTCAGTATTGTTGGTCAGTTGTCTGACAACGGCACTGGGGATAGTGAAGATCAGTTGTGGGGTGTTGGCCTGGAAACAGCCTCGGCGATTGCATCCCTCATTAAGTGTGGGTCAGCGATCTGTGTGATAGTGGCGACGCGGTTAATGCGTACAGAGCCTGTTAGTGGGGCCGTTATGACCGGTGTTGCGGTGGCCTGTCAGACGGCAGGAACGCTGTTGTCTGAGGGGGGGACTCTGATCAGCTCGGGCCGGGAGATGAAGATGCTCGCCTGACCCGCAAGATGGGTAAGACTATGCTACCCTTCTGCCACTTTTCATAAGGGGTTGAGGTATAACATGGCCGTCGAAGGCGCAGTACTCACCAGAGGGTCGGTTGGTCGACATCTTTATAATCAGACCCTCCCTATGGTGGTCGGTATTCTGGCATTGATGTCAGTTGGTCTTCTGGATGCCTACTTTATTGGCAACCTTGGTAAAGATCCCCTCACGGCCGTTAGCTTTATCTTCCCGGTGGTGTTTGCTCTGTCCTCGCTTGGTGTTGGAGTGATCGCTGCCATTGCTTCTGTTGTTTCGCGGGCGCTAGGTTCGGGGCAGAAGCACAAGGCTCAGAGTCTGGTGGCTCTGGGAATTGTGGCAGCGGGTATTTTTGGCATTGTTATCACGGTGCTCCTGTTGCTCTTCAAACGCCCATTGTTTGAAGTGATGAATGCTTCTCCAGACCTGTTGCCATTAATCGACTCCTATATGACCCCCTTTGCGTTCGGCTTCCCAATGTTGTTGATTAATATGGGCGGTAATGGTGCTCTGCGTGCTCAGGGCATGGCGGGTAAGGCGTCTCTGATTCTTATGATGATGGCTTTGGTCAACCTGATACTCGATCCTATCCTGATCGCCGGTATTGGTAGCTTCGAAGGTTTCGGTATTAAAGGCGCGGCTTACGCCACGGTGGCGGGTTGGACGCTGGCGTCCATTCTGGCACTGGTGCTGATTGCGCGAAGTCCTGTCGGCCTGAACTTCTCACGTTTGAAAGAGGCGCATCCGGGTGAGGATATTCGTGCTCTGTTGAGGGTGGGTGCCCCGGCGGCAGTATCTAATTCCGTAAACCCCGTCGGCCTGTCTATCATGACGGCATTACTGGCGAAGTACGGCGATGCCGCAGTCGCGGGGTTTGGTGCCGGTGGTCGCTTGCAGGCGCTTGCCGTCGTACCTTTGTTGGCGCTCTCGAGTTCGATTGGCGGAATCGTTGGTCAGAACTGGGGGGCAGGCTATGGCGACCGGGCTCGTCGGGCGTTGTGGATGGCCATTGGCTTTTGTGTGGTGTACAGCCTGACGGCGGGCGCTTTGCTGGTAACCTGGCGTGAGTCTCTGGCGACAGTGTTTACTGATAGCCCAGCAGTAATTGATGCTATTTCAACGTATCTGATGATCTCTGTCTGGGGGTATGCCGGCTTTGGTGCCCTGATCGTTGTGAATGGTGCGTTTAACGCAATTGATCGTGCTTACTGGGCGCTGGGGCAATCGGTCGTTCGTGTTGCTTTGATTATGGTACCTGTAGCGGTTGGCTTGAGTCTGGTGCTTGAGTCGCGTTCGATTTATGCCGCAGAGCTTATTGCTAACCTGGTCGGTGGCTTAGTGGCTATCATCCTTGGTCGTGCGTTACTGGATGATCGTTGGTTGCGGTCATAATTTCATACTGTTTCCGGGACGATGGCTGGTACAAATTTAAGCTTTTAAATGAATTCAGTCGAAGTATATTGCTCGATAGTTCCGTTTTCAGAATGTAAACGTATAGTCAGGTGATATTGCCAATATACAAGGAGTTAAGATGTCTAAGATAGACGATATCCTCGGAAAAATTGAGTCGTATGAATATACGCGAGAGGAACTGTTGAAACTGAAATTAAATGCTATTCGCGCCAGAACTTGGGGAGAGGAAGGAAAAAACAAACTTCTCGCCGCCATTGAGTATGCGCTTGAGCATATGCCAGTTGATAAAAATAGAAAGACTGATCGAGAAGTTATCATCGACAAAGGCGATTATAAGATCAGCCGTGGGGGGCGTGATGGAGGAAACTTAGCCAGGTTAGAGGCTATTGCGATGAGCTTGTCGAAGGTTCCTGGTATATCGGACATGACGATACTCAAGACTCAGATCAGAATTTATTTATATGGGAAACACTTTTTTGCTGGACTTAAAAGTACAGCTAATGACTGCTGGATTTCCTGTCGCGAGGATCACGGAGTTTCGGAAGAAACCATCTCTGCATGGGGTGAGATTGGCGTAGTAGAGAAGAGCAAAAACTACGATAATCCTTGTATCGGCTTGCGAGCAGATTCGCCAGAAAAGCTGGCTGCGGGTATTGCAGCAGTCCAATTTATTTAGACATTGGTAGGCGCGCCGGCTTTAACAATGCTGAATCCAGGGCTAACTATCTTTGACTGATATTAGATATAGCTCGATATTCCCCGCACTTCAGGGAGGCGTCCAGCCGGATGTCTCCAATCGCTACACGATGTAACCTCAATACCGGATTTCTAAAGTGCCCGAACATACGTTTTATCTGGTGGTACTTGCCTTCAGTTAACGTCACTGTTCCGGTATAGGGAGTCAGTCGCTCAAGGGTTGCTGGCTTAGTAGTAATACCTTCGAACGAAAAATAGATGCCTTCTTTAAAGGCCATCACACACTCGTCGCTTATTGGGTTCTCCAGTGTCACTTCGTACACCTTTGCGACTTTTCTATCGGGTGCCATGAGCGCCTCAGACCAGTCGCTGTCGTTAGTCAGAAGCAGTAAGCCGGAGGAGTTCAGATCCAGTCGCCCGGCAATATGCATATCGCAAAGTTCAGCTTCAGGGAACCCTGCATCACGGAGCACATCAATGACGGTTGGATGAATATCGTCTATTGTGGCACTGACGACACCAACCGGTTTATGCAGCAGGACATAACGGCGAGTGCGATTCTGTAGCTCTTTGCCATCCAGAGTAATACGCGAGAAGTGATCAACCGGTTGATTGATGTCGGTCGCTACCCGTCCGTCTACCGTGACGCGGTTCTGCGCTAAAAGCGAGCGAACCGAGCGCTTCGGTGTGCCTGTGGTAACACTTAAAAACCGATCCAGGCGATAACGCTTCGCGGTCGCCACGTTCAGCGATTTTTCCAGATGTTGGCGACCGCCTTATCATTGCCTAGAAAGCCAACAATTAAACAAACCAGACCGATCAGCCCGAAAATAATCGCCGGGAATGCGCCGCCCGCCTGACCTGCCTGAACAGCAACCCAACCGCCGGCACCCGACAGTACGAGAAACAAACTTCCTACGGCAATCAGAATGGTTCGGTGAGACGCTTTATAAACGTATTCATCTTTGCTGTTTTCAAAGATATTCAGGATCGGAGCAAAGAGTTTTCTTAGAGCGTTTTTCATAGTAAATACTTTTTTATTGAGGCTTTTTACATCACTAGCGGTAACAGAACCGCGTGCAAGGTTGCGGTCAGAGTCATCGCCATCGCGGAATAAGCCGCTTGCTGATTTCCCAGCTCAATCGCACGGCTGGTACCAATGGCATGAGCACAGACACCCAGCGTAAGTCCCATGGCTTTGGGGTCATCGAGTTTAACGGATTTAAGCAAAGGCGGAATCATCAACGCACCGAACACGCCGGTAATGATGACAAACGCAGATGCCAGCGCACCAACACCGCCCAGTTGCTCACTGACCGTGACCGCTACCGGCGTGGTCACCGACTTGGTTGACATCGTAACTGTGATCGTGTCATTGCCGATCCAGAAATGCGCCATCGCCACCGCAACGGCCACCGTGGTACCGCCGCCCAGACTGATCGCCAGCGAGATGCGCAGCCACTCCTTCTTCATCACATGAATAAACTGATAAAGAGGCACAGCCAGCATCACCACCACTGGCCCAAGCATCAAGTGCAGGTACTGCCCGCCCTCCATGTAGGTATCAAAACTGATGCCGGTGACCTCAAGCGCCACAGAGACCAGAATGATGCCCGTCAGAATCGGCGGCAGAAACGCCGTATTACCTAACAGGCGATAGATGTGCTGACCCACAGTAAATGCCGCAATGGTCAGCATCGCCCAGAACAGCGGCATATGCAGAAGCTCATTCAGCATCGCGCTGCCTCCCGAACTTCATAATGGCCGCACAGACAATCGCGCCGGGCACGATACTCACTGCCATAATCACCAACAGCGCAATGCCGTTCTCTGCCAGCAGCTCTTTCTGAGTCACGATGCCCACACTCACCGGGATGATAAACAGAGGCAACAGCGGCGACAGCGTCTTGCTGATCTGCGACAGCGACTCAGGCGCACGCCCACGAATCATCAGGAACACTAGCAACAGCAGCATACCGATGATAGAGCCGGGGACAGGCGAATCCAGTTGGGACTGGAGCAGGTTGCCTGTGACAAGAAAGAAAAGAAGAATTAAAAGACCAGTCATCTGACAATCACCATGACTCAGGCAGCTTACGGGATGAATGAAAAACGCGAAGTATCTCGACGCGTTTGAGCCTCGCGTTAACGCGGTAGGGCACGATGTATCGTGTGGCAGGAACTATCAGCTCGCGTGTTCCGGGAATCCGGCCGGGGTGTCCTAGTGCAGGGTTATCTGCCAGAAGGCCAATGGCAGAGGTTGTGCTTTCTACGACTCTCATCGCTGCGCCTGGATCTGTCTCAGCGATGTAATCTGCTTCCTGCGTCAGATTGCTGAGCGCTTTGCGTAGCCACTTGATTTCCATCTATGGGGTCACTTCTTTGGCGTCTGCCATTTGTTAAGCGCGTCTGTCACCTCAGTTTCTGATGCAAAGTCACCAGCGTCCGCCTCCGTGAGGGCATCGAGAGTTTCCTGAATCTGCCATTCATTCAGCTCAACGAACTCACGCAATGCCTCGCTCGCCAGAAACGATTTAGAGCGATGTGTAGCAGTTGCCAGCTTATCCAGCCGTTCTTTGAGCTCAGGTTCTAGCCGTATAGTCATGGTCGTGGACATATGGCATGCCTCAATATACTGTGTTCGAGTGTACACAATATAGCACGGTGTAATCGGATGTGGTAGTTCGCCATACAGGTTGACTCTTGTGGGTAATAGGAAAAATATGGGTCACCAAGGTGAAAACTTTTCAGGAGTCAAAGGATTGTTGAAATGGAATTGTTTATAAGAGTATTCGTGTCGGTGCTGACCGCGTTAACTTCTTTTGCTTTGTTGTTGAGCGGCTTATTTTCACTAATTGTTTGGTACGACGACGGTGAATTGGCGGATTTATTACCCGCTCTTGGTGTCGCCGGTATGATTTGGGTTTTTGGTCTCGTCTTATTTGGATTCAGCGGCCCCTTCTTCTGGTGTGTTTTCTATTTTCTTCTTCAGAGGCTAAAGCTTTCTGAGTTCAAAAAACATTTTCTGGCTGCACTTTTATCCACGGCAACAGTCTCCACCCTGCAATTTAAAGTAGTCTTTAAGGAAGATATTGATCTGGAGAACTCAACTATTTTTCTGCCATTTATTCTGCCGGTTGTCGTTTTAAGCCTGGTTTTGTACAAGCGTTGGTACATAAAGAAGCCTGCTTGACCTGATTATGAAGTGGGCGACCATAGCAATAGTCATGGTTGATGGTTGTTGCAGAGTTCGCTGATGTGAGATTCCTATCAGTTGCGGATATTTACCCAAGAAGTGCGAATGATATAGCGTGGTGCTACTTCCATCTATATGAGTGATGCAGGAGCTACAGCCCCTGCACAGTCTCCAGTATTTTCGCGTACTGCTCATGCTTATCAGGAAACACCAGCATCGCTTGCAGGGTCTGAATTGTTGCTGCCATTTTTACCGTATTCATGGCGCTTTTGTGTTCACTCTCTGCGATTGCCTGCAGTGAGCTTATGAAGGCATCCATGACTTCGCGTACGGCATGGTTAAAACGGTCGGCTGAGCCCAAATTACATTCGAGTGCGAATTTCACGGCTTCTTCGATGGTTTTATTCAGGTTTTCTTTGATGTTTTGCTGCGCTTCTTCTGACTGAGCTTTCAGAGCTTCGATTTGTTGCTCAGCTACGTTTTCTATCTTCGCGCTCTGAGTGCTGTCGCTAGGGGGATTCTTATCCGTGGTTCTCTGCGCTTGTTGTGCTCCTTTCGCCGCGTTGCTGGCATCAGCAGGCGATGTTGCTTTCGCTTCTGTAGGGTTGGTCTTTTCGAATTGAGCTGCAGTACTTGCCGTGTCGATGCTATATAGCGTCGATATGCCCTGGGTCAGTGCGGCTTGTGCCGCGACTGCAGCCTGCTGTTGAGCGGTAGTGGCATTATGCGCCGCGTTTGAAAGCGCCTGAGCGGTCGCTTGATACAAATTTCCCATGGCCATTGCAGGGGCGTCGGCCAGAACTTTTACATTGCTTTGGGTGATGGAATCAGTGATCTGATCATTAACTGCGGTAGGGAAGGCCATGGGGTTAATCCTTTAAATATGGTTAACCCACAATAAAGCGATCTCGGTTTCAGAGTAAAGTCAGAATGCGCCAGCTACACGGAAGAATATGCCCTGGTATCCAGAGTACGCTCCACTCAGGGAAAGGCGCCAATAACACCCGGGGAACTGCCGGTTTTTATTCGAGGGCCAAATTTTAGATGGCATCTTGGGACACTTGTCGGGAATGAGATGACTGTTTGAGAATATTCTCCTGCACAGCGGTGATCGCAATGCAGGAGGTTAGTGAGTACTCGCGAATTGTAAGCGTTACTTCACAGTTCAGGCGGTCGTTGCTTCCCGCTCAGTAGTTTCAATCACTGTCTCAGACTCCATGGACGCCAGACTTCCCAACTCCTGGTCGAATTCGCTGATAAAGCTTTCCATTCTGTCATCGGAAAATTCAGCCGAGGGGTATGACAGGTTCACATTGAAAACGCCATTAATGTTGCAGAGCGTCATAAACATCCCGAAGGTCGGGACTGTGGCGATAACATCTCTCACCTGTGCCTTCTCTCCGGCTTTGTTCAGAAAGTCGAGACTACCAACCGTAGAGAAATGGATGGTTGGTACTGGGATCGTGTCCTTTCTTTTGCCTGCCAATATCCCCAGGGAGTACAACTTTTTACCAATGAGTGTGAATGCTTTATCAAGAAGCCAGGGGTATGAAAGCTTTTTGTGCTTAAGCCTGTCGATCGCATTGGTGAGTTGGTTCTGCAGGTTTTCCATCATGCGCTGTGGGGATCCCATATCTTTGCGGTATGCCCTGAGTATGGACGTAGTAACGTAATTTCCAAATACGGGTGCGTCTTTATCGAAGTAAGGGCGCAAATCGTACGAGAGGCGGATGGATACAGTATCGCCGTGCTCTTCGCCGTATCGCTCAAAGAAACTTCGTGCAAGCGCAGTGAGGAAGTAAATATTAAGGCTGTAGCCCATTGATTTGGCTTTCGGCTTCAGGTCGGTCAGTTCATTCTGGAGGTACCGGTGCTTCATAGAAACAGAGCCGATAAAGTCTGTTTTTGTTTCTGCCGGGCTGATGATTTTGTCGTGAGCCGCTTTTTTATTTTCGGCTGAGAGTAATTTCCAGGACTTAAATACCTGGATCGGTGCGGTGATGTAGGGTTTCTGGAAGACGCCCGGCACCATTGATGGGTCTTCAAGGGCCTGCGCTATGGTTTCTTTGCCATTCAGGTGCGCCATCAATGACGAGACCATATTAATCCAGCCAACACCGTCACAGGTCATGTGGTGAACTGATATTAGCAGGATGTTTTCTTCGGGCAGGAAGCGGATTTTAATCGGCAGTGCCTGCTGAAGAGTGAATGACTCGTTGAGAAACTCATTCTGGTAATCCTTGAAAGCCTGTGAATCAAAAGGAAGGTCTCTCTTTATCTTGAAGGCGTCATCGAATAAAGCGTTGATATGAATTTCATCAGAGATAACTTTCAGGCGCTGCGAGAAAAGTGTCGGTTCTACAATTGTTCTGAGTTTCGGATAGAGATCCATTATGTGCCTGAAGGCGGATCGGATTTCCTCCTCAGAGTGCACCGTCGCAAGCCTCAGCGTAATCATCTGTGAGACGGAGGGTGCAAGGTCCTCGACGACCAGATAGAGAAATTCAGATTTGTTCAGCTTGAGGTATTTGCTGTCGGTTTGCATGATCAAACTCCTTTTGGTGACGTGCACCCCTGATCGTCTTGCCAGGCACTGCATGCGCTTTGGAATCGGTGAGAGATTTTTTCTTTAACAATACTGCGGTTTACAGAGGCTTGCTACCGGAACGACTGGCTTGTGCTGCGGATGTCTGTCGATTGGCGTGAATAGGTCAGCTAAGAAAAGCGATACGGGGACTGCATGGAGTTACTACTTAAAATCACCTACTCAGGGAGAGTAAGTGGTGCGGAAGGAGAGACTCGAACTCTCACACCTTACGGCACCAGAACCTAAATCTGGCGTGTCTACCAATTTCACCACTTCCGCAAAGAAGAGGTGGCGATTCTACTGATTATTGCGGTTATTGCAAGCCTATCTTGGCGCGTTCTGGTGTCTGCGGTATCGTACGGACATCTGACAACAGGAAGTTCTCTATGAACCCAAGCGATGCCCGCCTGAACACCAATATCCTTCTTGCCGCAGCTGCCTTTGTGATAGTGATTGCGGGCGTTAAGAGCGCAGCGAGTATCCTGATTCCGTTTTTGTTGTCGATCTTCATTGCGATTCTGAGTGCTCCCGTGATGCGCTGGCTGACGCGTCACCGCGTACCCGAAATCGTCGCTGTGATTCTGATTCTTGTGGGATTTCTGCTGTTCGGGACGATTCTGGCCACCTTCGTTGGTCGAACGATTAATGCGTTCTACCAGGACATGCCGCTGTACGAGAGTAAGTTGCAGGCGCTTGTCGATCAGTCGGTTGCCTGGTTGCAGGCCAACGGAGTGGACGTCTCTGATAACGTACTGCGAGAGTACGTTAATCCGGGCGCCGTAATGAAAATGGTCGCCAACGTTTTCAATGGCCTGGGCGGCGTTTTAGCGAATACCTTCCTGATCCTTTTTACGGTGATCTTTATTCTGCTGGAGGCGGCGGGCTTCCCGGCAAAACTGAGAAAAGCCTTGGGTGACAAAACTCAGGCGGTTCAGCACTTTGCTCGCTTCTCTCAGTTGGTTCAGAAGTACCTGGTGATCAAGACTCTTGTGAGCTTAATGACGGGGGCCAGTATTGGTATCGCGCTCTGGATAATTGGTGTTGATTACGCTGCGATGTGGGCGTTGGTCGCATTTCTCCTGAACTACATCCCGAATATCGGCTCTATTATTGCGGCGGTGCCAGCTGTGCTGGTCGCACTTATTCAATTAAGTGTTGGTGAAGCCGCGCTGACGGCGCTTGTATACGTTATTGCCAATACCTTCTTTGGCAACATCGTTGAGCCCAAGATGATGGGGCGGACGTTAGGTCTCTCTACTCTGGTAGTGTTCTTATCTCTGGTGTTCTGGGGATGGGTGCTTGGCCCGGTCGGTATGCTGTTGTCTATTCCGCTCACCATGGTTGTGAAGATCGCGTTTGAGGTTAACGAGCGTACCCGCTGGGTCGCGACTTTACTCGACCAGTGACCGGTTGGTCAGAGGAGACGTTGGTCAGCGTAAATCGGTAAGCGTAAATAAGGGTAAAACCGTGTGGGCGCAGTCACAGCGCGGGGTTACTCTGAATGTAAAGATTAAGGGTAAGCTATGAAATCTGTACTGTTGATTGATGATGACGTTGAACTCGGCGAACTGCTCAAAGAGTACCTGTCTATGGAAGGGTTTGAACTGACTGCAGTGCACGATGGCGAATCCGGCTTACAGCAGGCGTTGTCGGGTGATTACAGCCTGGTGCTGCTCGACGTAATGTTGCCAAAGAAAAATGGTTTTGAAGTTCTGCGTGAGCTGCGCCAGAAGTCTTCTATTCCGGTCATTATGCTGACTGCCCGTGGCGAAAGCGTTGATCGTGTTCTGGGGCTCGAACACGGTGCTGATGACTATATCCCTAAGCCTTACCACCACCACGAGCTGATGGCGCGTATCAAAGCGCTGTTCCGTCGTATTGAAATGTCAGCGGAAGAACCTGAATCGACCTCAAATGAGCTTAAGGTTGGCGAGCTTGAACTGAATCCAGCGACCCGCACGGCCACGCGTAGTGGCGAAGAACTCCCTCTGACGGGTGCTGAGTTTGGTGTTTTACAATGCCTGATGGAAAACGTCGGGGACCTCGTAGATAAAGACAGTCTGTCGATGGCGGCTCTGGGTCGTCAGCTGATGGCCTACGACCGCTCGATTGATATGCACGTCAGTAACCTGCGTAAAAAGCTGGGTAAGCGTGACGACGATTCGGACTGGATCAAGACCGTCCGCAGCCGTGGCTACATGCTGGTGCGGGTGTAAGGTCTGTTTTGCTGACTAGCTTTATTACTCTCTGGGTAGTGGTGAGCCGCTGATGGTGCGCTGGTACCGCTCTCTGTTCCTGCGCATCTTCCTCTGGTTCTGGTTGATGGTGTTTTTCTCCATGACGGTGGCGATTGGTGTCATCGTCTGGTTGGAGGATGACTACTACCGCGAAGCCAACACGCAGGAAATCCGCTTGTTGCGCACCATTGTAGAAACTCAACGTCCGATTCTTGCTGAAGAGCGTCGCTTCTGGCGCCGTTTGCGGCCGGGCTGGAACCTGGTCATAACACCCCTCGATAACATCAGTCAGCTTCCACACGACATTGAAGAGTTCGCCGACGAAGCGGCAGAACGTTCTCAGATCCTCTGGGGGCAGGACGACGGCTGGCAGATGATCGGCCCTGTGAGTCGCGGTAACTACCTGTATGTTGCCGTTGCGCGCAGTGGTTGGCAGGGCGTGCTCGAAGATGAAAATCGCTGGCTGATCCCCGTGACAGTGGTCTTGGTAGTGACGCTTATGTGTTCGCTACTGGCCTGGTCCATGACGCGTCCGGTTCGACGCCTGCAAGGCGCTGTGAAACGTCTGGCGAAAGGCGATTTTGATATGTCTGCCCTCAGTAAGACTTATCGACGCCACGACGAAATCGGTGCTCTGACACAGGAAGTGATTGATATGGCGGATGCTCTGCAGCGCTTGCTACATAGTCATCAGCAATTGCTTCGCGATGTATCACATGAACTCCGTTCGCCACTGACCCGCCTTCAGATTGCTTTAGCGATTGCCCGTAAAAAAGACGAAGGCAGTAAATTGATCGCAGAGCATGATCGTATTGAACGCGCTGTCGGTCAGGTAGATAACCTGATCGGTCAAATGCTTGATCTGGCACGCCTGCAACAACAGGATCAGGCAGAGTTGCTGCGCGAAGAAGACATTGTGCAGGAGCGCTTACAGGAGTGGCTGGATGATGCTGAAATCGAAAGTAACGACCATAAGCTGAGCATCCGCTGTGACATCGATTCAAAACCCATCAAGGCTGACTGGGACTGGCTGCTGGTTGAGCGCGCCTTCGATAATATTCTGCGCAACGCCATCCGTTTCTCGCCTGAGGGGGGAGAGCTTGTTATCCGCTGTCACGAGCGTAGCGGAGTCGTGGCTTTGTCCGTGCGTGATTCTGGCCCCGGTGTTCCGGAAGAAGAGTTGTCACGTATTTTCGATGCGTTTGCGCAGGTGGACTCTGCCCGTGATCACGCCTCTGGTGGCTATGGTATCGGCCTTGCTCTGGTGAGTCGCATCACCGAGCTACACAATGGCACAGTAGTCGCCGAAAACCAGTCGCCGGGCCTGCGGGTAACGCTTTCTATGCCGGTATCTGATAAAAAATCCGCCTGACATCATGAAATGTTCATAAATCATCCAGATTCCCCCTTTTCTTCTGGAGTTTCCCAGCTGTTTTTGGTATTAAATACGGCCCTTTTGCCCCAGCACCTCCGGAAGAAGCGGTGTAAGAGGCGAAATTACACAAACAGCGACGAAACTGGACACCGACTATGTCAGAAGATTTCAAACAAGCGGCATTGGATTACCACGAGTTTCCAAAGCCGGGTAAGATCAGCGTTGAGCTGACCACGCCAGCACAAACCTCACGCGACCTGTCATTGGCATACAGCCCGGGTGTGGCTGAGCCTGTGAAAGAAATCGCTGCTGATCCTGAAAACGCTTACCGCTATACCGCCAAAGGCAACCTGGTTGCAGTAATCACTGACGGTTCTGCCATTCTTGGTCTGGGTAACCTTGGCCCGCTGGCGTCTAAGCCGGTAATGGAAGGTAAGAGCCTGCTGTTCAAGCGTTTTGCTGGTGTTGATTCAATCGACATTGAAGTTGAATCTGAAAGCCCACAGGCCTTCATCGATACAGTTCGTCGTATTGCTAATACTTTCGGTGGTATCAACCTCGAAGACATCAAAGCCCCTGAGTGCTTTGAAATCGAACGTACTCTGATCGAACAGTGTGAAATCCCTGTATTCCACGATGACCAGCACGGTACTGCGATTGTAACGGTTGCCGGTGTACTGAACGCTCTGGAAATCGTTGGTAAAAACATCGCTGACGTTAAAATGACTGTACTGGGTGCAGGCGCGGCAGCAATCTCTTGCTCCAAGCTGCTGATCCTGGCGGGCATGAAGCCAGAAAACATCTTTATGTGTGACCGTAAAGGCGTGATTCATTCTGGCCGTGACGACCTGAACCAGTACAAAGCTGGCTTCGCTATCGACACTGACAAGCGCACTGTTGACGACGCACTGAACGGTGCTGACATCTTCCTGGGTCTGTCTGGTCCTAACATGGTGACTGGCGAGCAGATCAAGACGATGGCGGCTAACCCAATCATCTTCGCTTGTGCGAACCCAGTCCCAGAAATTATGCCTGAAGAAGTGGCAGCAGCACGTGACGACGCCATCATGGCGACGGGTCGTTCTGACTTCCCGAACCAGGTAAACAACGTACTTGGCTTCCCATTCATCTTTCGTGGTGCTCTGGACGTACGTGCTCGTCGCATCAACGAAGAAATGAAGCTGGCTGCTGCTAAAGCGCTGGCGGGTCTGGCGAAAGAGCCAGTGACTCAGGAAGTTCTGGATGCATACGGTCTGGATTCTCTGGAATTCGGCCCTGAGTACATTATCCCTAAAGCGGTTGATAGCCGTCTGCTGGGTGTTGTGTCGACTGCAGTTGCACAGGCTGCCATCGATACTGGTGCGGCTGATGGCCCACTGCCAGCAAACTACCCACTGAAGTCTATTTCAGACATCTGATTAGTCGGATTCAGTGAGTAATAAAAAGGCCGCTTATGCGGCCTTTTTTGTGCCTCAATGGTTTGCTTTACTGAGTCACAGATAAATCGGCAGGCACGATATATAATCGGTTACCATCGATGGTGTTGGTATCGAGCATTTTCTGCTCCAGCTCTCCGCCGGTTGACCAGGTAGCGAAATCATCGTCGTTAAGTACGCCGAGGTATTCGTCATTAATAATCCACAAGCCTTCCATTTTATCGTGCGGATAATCGACCTCGGCGACCATATCTACCACCAGAGTTTTTTCAACTGGCACGATGTTGTGTTCAGCCAGAGTTGACCAGTCACCATCTTCCAGAACCTGTTGCTCCAGGGTATTACCATTAATTAGCAGGCCAAGATCAGGGTCTTGTGACAGGGTCGGAACAGCGATCGCTTCTGCCGCGGCCACAACGCTTGGTGCAACTGATTCGAGATCTGTACCTGTGCTCAGGTCGATACGATAAACACGTTTCATGGCATCTGGTTTAGCGGCTTCTGCGCCGTTAGGCCCGCCGTAAAGAAAGCTGCCGTCGCGCTCAATCAGAATGAACTCGTTGGCACTCAGCGCCGTGATTTCGGAGTTGGAGTTCTGAGTCTTTTCCTGTTTATAGAGGTATTGATGAACATCTCCGGTCTCGGTATTTACGGTGACGATACGAGAAATATCGAGATTTTTTACTGAGCTGTTCGGTAGGTACATGGTGGATTGCATAATCCCGACCAGGGTCTTTTCATCGGGTGTGATCGCAAGACCTTCCATACCACGGTTAGCGCGACGATAGCCGAACTCAGCAGGCAGGGTGTGGGTGTTACGTTCGTCTTCGGCGAAGGCGTTAATGCGGCCGATCTCTACACCGTTGGCATCGAAGTGCACCATGTGGGGGCCGTATTCGTCAGATACCCAGAAGCTGCCATTACTCAGGACCACAAGACCCTCAGGATCGAGGCCGTAGTCGTCGAGTTTGAGTGGATTGGTTTCTTCATCGTAGGGTAAGGTCGGGTCAACGAGGACCGGAGAGCCGTCAGCGTTGTATGGCGTTTCTCCGGTGCCGCCAAGGTCTGAAGTGTTTGGCAGTCCGGTGATCAGAGAGCCGTCAGGGCGCTTCATCAGAGTGGTTTTAATCAGGCTGATTTCGCCGTTTTCACTGACTTCAAAAAGGCCGATACGTGGTGTGTAATCTGGCGACGGGAATTTCTTACCTTTACCGTATTCCCCTGTAAAAGTGGCATTGGGCCCACGGTCAGTCAGAGCGTAAAAGCGATTGTCGCTTTGCGGGTCTTTAAACATGGCAGAGCCGAAGCCGCCGTTGCGCACTTCAAAAGGTAGGGATGTTTTGTGATCAATCAGATCTGAGCGCAGCACGCTGTATGGCAGGTAGACGCCATCTGCGGCTAATGTTTCATAAAACTCCAGAGTTTCTTCTGGCGCTGCGGGGGCGTTCGATGTATCGGTGACGTCATCGGCGATGTTGTTACTGTCATTATTGCTGTTGTTATCGTCACCGCCGCAACCGGTGAGTGCAAATGACAGTATGAGGGTCGAGAGTAGAGTTTTTTTGAGTTCCATTGTACTTCCGTTGTTTCCGTAAAATTAAGAAACGCGGAGTCTATGGTGTAAGGGTGACAGTTCGGTGACGCTTTTTTATCTGTGTGGGGTTTGCCTGACTGTGTGATGGGGCCACAAAAAAGCCCGGCAGATTTCTCGGCCGGGCTTATTTGATTCAAACGTCGTTGCTATCAGCTCTTCTTAGGCTTAGCGCGCTTACGTTCGTTTTCGGTCAGCAGTTTCTTACGCAGACGGATGCTGGTAGGGGTCACTTCTACCAGTTCGTCGTCTTCGATGAATTCCAGTGCCTGCTCCAGTGTGTGCTTCACTGGTGGCGTCAGGTTGATCGCTTCATCGGTGCCGGATGCACGGACGTTGGTCAGCTGCTTAGCCTTGGTTGGGTTAACCACCAGATCATTATCACGGCTGTGAAGACCGACGATCATGCCTTCGTACACTTCAGTCGCTGGTGATACGAACAGACGACCACGCTCCTGAAGAGTGAAGAGGGCATAACCCAGAACCTTACCAGCAACCATAGAAACCAGTACGCCGTTGTGGCGGGTAGATCCCAGACCGGTCTGAACCGGACCGTAATGGTCAAATACGTTGGTCAGGATGCCTGAGCCTGAGGTCATGGTCAGGAACTGGTTACGGAAACCGATCAGACCACGTGCTGGCATGATGAACTCAAGACGCGTACGGCCTTTACCATCCGGAACCATGTTGGTCATTTCAGCGCGACGGTTGCCCATTTCTTCCATGATGGAACCCTGGTGCTCGTCTTCGATGTCGATAACGACCTGCTCGTAAGGTTCCTGCAGTTCACCGTCAACTTCTTTCTGAACAACTTCTGGCTTACCGATGGCCATTTCAAAGCCTTCGCGACGCATGGTTTCGATCAGTACCGACAGGTGCAGTTCACCACGGCCAGAGACTTTAAATTTCTCCGGGCTGTCGCCTTCTTCAACACGCAGAGCCACGTTGTGGATCAGCTCCTGCTCAAGACGGTCTTTAATATTACGCGAGGTAACGTACTTACCTTCTTTACCAGCAAACGGCGAGTCGTTCACCTGGAAGGTCATGCTTACGGTTGGCTCATCAACCGTCAGTGGCGGCAGAGCTTCAACATTGCCAACAGCACACAGGGTGTCAGAAATGTTCAGGCCGTCGATACCCGAGATACAAACGATGTCACCGGCCGCAGCTTCATCAACGTCGACACGGTTCAGACCGTGGAAGCCTTTCACCTGCTGGATGCGACCTTTGCGGGTGTTGCCTTCCGCAGTGATTAGCTGGATGTCAGTACCTGGCTTCAGCTTACCGCGAGTAATGCGGCCAACACCGATAACGCCCACGAAGCTGTCATAGTCGAGTGCAGAAACCTGCATCTGGAACGGGCCGTCGAGTTCAACTTTCGGTGCTTCAACGTGATCAACGATCATCTGGAACAGTGGCGTCATGTCGTCAGCCATGTTGTCAGGATCATCGCCAGCAATACCGTTCAGGGCGGAAGCGTAAATCACAGGGAAATCGAGCTGTTCTTCGGTCGCGCCGAGGCGGTCGAACAGGTCGAAGATTTCGTCCATTACCCAGTCAGGACGTGCACCCGGACGGTCAATTTTGTTGATAACAACGATAGGACGCAGGCCGCGCTCGAATGCTTTCTGAGTGACGAAACGGGTCTGAGGCATAGGGCCATCAACCGCGTCTACCAGAAGACAAACGGAGTCAACCATCGACATAACACGTTCTACTTCGCCACCGAAGTCGGCGTGTCCAGGGGTGTCGACGATGTTAATACGGTAGTCGTTCCATTTAATGGCGGTGTTCTTCGCCAGAATGGTAATACCGCGTTCTTTCTCCTGATCGTTGGAGTCCATCACACGCTCACCGCCCTGATTGCGGTCCAGAGTACCGGACTGCTCTAAGAGCTTGTCGACCAGTGTAGTTTTACCGTGGTCAACGTGGGCGATGATGGCGATGTTTCTGAGATTCTCAATCACAACAGTAGCCTTCAGAATTGTGAGCCCTGATGGCACTGCGTCAGCAGAGTCAGGAGCAGGTTAAAATTTGAGCGCGGAGTATACCTGAAACACATTACAGCTGGGATATTTCTTTCATGCCGTGTCGCAGGAATACACAAGAGGTTTTGGTACGTCAGAAGACTGGATAAAAAAGCGCGGATTTGCACCAAAGAGCATATACGGCAGGGGGCCGGTGAACATATACTGTGCGGGCCTGAAATCGCACACCCGATGGAAGGAGAGAATTGCATCAAAATAGTGCACATTGCCAGATGTGTGATTCATAGAGGTGCATTCAGAGTGTGCGACATTCCGGTTTAGCCCGAAAGTAGTGGGTTTGCAGTGATGTCCAAAATGGCACACTACTTGCTCTAACAGTGAGCATGGAATCCGGGGCGAGCCCCGAACTTAATAGAACCAGCATCTGGAGAAAGACAATGTCAGAGAACACTCTGAACCTGATCAAAGAGAATGAAGTGACGTGGGTAGACCTGCGCTTCACTGACACCAAGGGTAAAGAACAGCACGTTACTATTCCGGCTTCTTACGTTGACGAAGAATTCTTCGAAACTGGCCAGATGTTCGATGGTTCTTCTATTTCTGGTTGGAAGGGCATTAACGAATCTGACATGATCCTGATGCCAGATGACGAAACTGCGTACATGGATCCGTTCACTGAAGACGCTACTCTGATCCTGCGTTGTGACATCATCGAGCCTTCAACTATGCAAGGTTACGAGCGTGACCCACGTTCTGTTGCTAAGCGCGCTGAAGCTTACCTGCAGTCTACTGGTTTGGGTGACACTGCATTCTTCGGTCCAGAGCCAGAATTCTTCATCTTTGATGACGTAACCTGGGGCTCTGACATGCAGGGCAACTTCTACAAAATCAACTCTGACGAAGGCGCATGGGCAACTGCTTCTAAAGTAGAAGGCGGCAACCTGGGTCACCGTCCACGTGTTAAAGGCGGTTACTTCCCAGTACCACCAGTTGATAGCCTGCACGACATCCGTGCTGCTATGTGTAACACACTGATCGCAATTGGTCAGGACGTAGAAGTACACCACCACGAAGTTGCGAACGCTGGTCAGAACGAAATCGGCGTTAAGTTCAACACTCTGGTTAAGAAAGCTGACGAAGTTCAGACACTGAAATACGTGATCCACAACGTTGCTGCTGCATACGGCAAAACTGCTACCTTCATGCCTAAGCCAATCGTTGGCGATAACGGTTCTGGTATGCACGTTCACCAGTCTTTCTGGAAAGACGGTGAGAACCAGTTCGCTGGTGACGGCTATGCTGGTCTGTCTGAAACTGCTCTGTTCTACATCGGCGGTATCATCAAGCACGCTAAAGCACTGAACGCGTTCACTAACCCGTCTACCAACTCTTACAAGCGTCTGATCCCAGGCTTCGAAGCTCCAGTTATGCTGGCATACTCTGCCCGTAACCGTTCTGCTTCTATCCGTATCCCATACGTTGCAAGCCCTAAAGGTAAGCGTATTGAAGCTCGCTTCCCAGATCCAACTGCTAACCCATACCTGGCGTTCGCAGCTATGCTGATGGCTGGCCTTGACGGTGTTAAGAACAAGATCCACCCTGGCGATGCAGCTGACAAAGACCTGTACGACCTGCCAGCTGAAGAAGCTGCTCAGATTCCACAGGTCTGTGGTTCACTGCGTGAAGCTCTGGAAAGCCTTGAAGCTGATAAAGACTTCCTGACTGCTGGTGGCGTGTTCACCGAAGACATGATCGAAGCTTACATCGAGCTGAAGATGGAAGAAGTACACCGTGTAGAGCACACCACGCATCCAGTAGAGTTCGACATGTACTACTCTGTATAAGATAAGCTAGCTGCGTTGCTGCAGCGGTGTTGGATCTCAGTTCAGAATGCTCATGTACAACTTGTACACTCCGCTTCTTCACTGAGATCCGCCTGGCTGCAACTGCCTCGCAAACGCTTATCGCGCAGATAAGAAAGGGTCGCTTCGGCGGCCTTTTTTTGTGTCTGTGAAAAAACGATTTTGCGGAAATTTATAGGAGGGGATCTCATCCCCGAGAAGAGACTAAGGCGACATCCCCTCCCAAAACTGGATAATGGCGCACAGATACTCTTTTCCGGTGCGCTACCATGCAGATCAAGGTCAACTTCCTCGACAACCTCCGACTCGAAGCCAAGTTCGATGACTTCAGTGTGATCGCTGATCAGCCGATCCGTTACAAAGGCGATGGGTCAGCGCCCGGACCATTTGATTACTTTCTGGCATCGTCGGCGCTCTGTGCGGCCTACTTCGTGAAGGTCTACTGCAATGCCCGCGATATCCCCACTGAGAATATCCGCCTTTCCCAGAACAATATTGTTGACCCAGAAAACCGCTATAACCAGATATTCAAAATCGACGTTGAGCTGCCAGAAGACATTTCTGACAAGGACCGAACCGGCATTATCCGTTCGATCGATCGTTGCACGGTAAAAAAGGTGGTTCAGACAGGGCCAGACTTCCAGATCAATGTGGTTGAGAACCTCGATGATGATGCTCAGGCGCTGCTTGATGTCCCTGAGCTGGCGGGTGAAGGCACTCTCATTACCGGTAAAGACCTCCCGCTAGAGCAGACTATTGCGAAAATGACGGGCTTGCTGGCGGATCTTGGTATGCGCATCGAGGTCACATCATGGCGTAATATCGTCCCGAATGTGTGGTCGCTGAATATCCGTGATGCCGACTCTCAAATGTGCTTCACCAATGGTAAAGGTGCGACCAAAGATGCGGCACTGGCATCCGCATTGGGCGAGTTTATGGAGCGCCTTAACTGTAATTTCTTCTACAACGATCAATACTTCGGTGAAGAAATTGCCAACGCAAAGTTCGTGCATTATCCGAATGAAAAATGGTTCCAGCCCGGCCCGGAAGATGAGCTGCCCGAGGGTATTCTTGATGACTACTGTCTCGAAATTTATAACCCAGACGATGAGCTTTGTGGCTCTCACTTAATTGATACGAATTCGGGCAACATCGAGCGGGGAGTGTGTTCACTACCCTATGTTCGTCAGTCTGATGGCGAGACGGTGTATTTCCCATCTAATCTGATCGAAAACCTGTTTCTCAGTAATGGTATGAGCGCAGGAAACACCATCGAAGAGGCGCAGGTTCAGTGCTTGTCTGAAATATTTGAACGCGCTGTAAAACGCGAAATCCTGGAGAACGAACTGGCCCTGCCTGATGTCCCTGAAGAGGTTCTGATTCGTTATCCGAATATCGTAGAAGGTATCAAGGGCCTTGAAGAGCAAGGCTTTCCTATTCTGGTGAAAGACGCTTCGCTGGGTGGTCAGTTTCCGGTGATGTGCGTGACCCTGATGAACCCGAGAACCGGCGGTGTCTTCGCCTCGTTTGGTGCTCACCCGGATTTTGAAGTGGCCCTGGAGCGTTGTGTGACTGAGCTGATGCAGGGGCGAAGTTTTGAAGGTATGAACGATGTACCTAAGCCAACGTTCGAGTCTCTGGCGGTGACCGAGCCAAATAATTTTGTTGAACATTTTATTGATTCGACGGGGGTCGTTTCCTGGCGCTTTTTCAGCAATAAGGCTGACTTTGATTTTGTCGATTGGGATTTCACAGCGGGCGGCACCCACTCAACTAAAGAAGAAGCAAGCGCACTGTTTGATCTGCTTAAAGACCTCGGCAAAGAAGCCTATATGGCAACCTATACCGAGCTGGGCGTACCCGCTGTTCGTATTCTGGTGCCCGACTTTTCTGAGGTGTATCCGGTTGAAGACTTAGTCTGGGATAACACCAATAAATCATTATTTTTCAGAGACGATATTCTGAATATCCATTCGCGCTCTGACGACGAAATTGAGGCCTTACTCGAACGTCTCGAAGAAAGTGAACTGGATAATTACACCGATATTATTACCTTAATTGGCGTTGAGTTTGATGAAAATACGGTGTGGGGCCAACTGACAATTCTGGAATTAAAGCTTCTGTTATGCCTGGCACTTGGGCGCTTAGAAGAAGCGAAGGAATTCACCGAGATGTTTCTTCAGTTTAATGACAATACGGTTGAACGCGGACTCTTCTATCAGGCAATGGATGTCGCCCTTGAGGTGATACTCGCTGATGATATGGACATCAGTGAATACGAGCACAACTTCCGTCGTATGTTTGGCGATGAGCGCATGGATGCGGTGTTGGGTTCTATCGCCGGTACCGTTCGCTTCTATGGCCTGACGCCAACTAATAATCGCCTCGAAGGTCTGGATAAGCACCTGCGTTTAGTCGAAAGCTACAGGAAACTGCACGCCGCACGAAGCGCGGTACATTCGGGCTGAGAACACGCGACCTGCGGGGTATGAAAACATCGTTTTAAACCCCGCAATCCCCATCTATACTTGATCTCAAAATTAAACTACTCAACAGGATCATCAGGCCACTTATGAGCTGGAGCCGTGAATCAGTTGTCGCTGAGCTGAAAGAATTTGACTGGTCACTGCCTGATGCCGATCCCGGCCCGGAGCTGAGTGCCTACAGCGCACATTATCACCTTAACTTCGAAGACTCTGCAGAGGCCCTTTCTCATCAGGCGGGTTACCTCAATATCGCGGAATTTCAGATTGTTGTGCAGCGCTGGATGTGCCCCAATGCTCGCGGCACGGCGGTAATCATTCATGGCTACTATGACCATCTTGGGCTGTACGGTTCGCTGATTGATTACTGTCTGCGTCAGCAGTTAAACGTGATTGCCTTTGATTTGCCGGGGCACGGACTGTCGAGCGGTGAGCAGGCGACGATTCGGGACTTTCAGGAATACGATGCGGTATTCAGTGGGTTGATGGATCAGGTCACCGAGAACATGGATGAAGGGCCAGCTTCTAATCTGGTGGCGTTTGGCCAGAGCACCGGCGGAGCCATCCTGATTAATTATCTGCTTAAACGCGGTTTCACAGTCAACGACTGTCCGTTCAAGGATGTGATTCTGCTTGCACCTCTGGTGCGTCCTGTCGGCTGGCGCAAGGGTATTATCTTTCACCCTGTAGTAAGTCTGTTTATGAAACAGATGAAGCGTAAGCATGGCGATTCATCGTCTGATGAGGAATTTCTCGATTTCGTCCGCTCGCAAGACCCGCTCCAGTCGCTCTATCTGAGTGTGCAGTGGGTAGGTGCATTGATCCGTTGGATGCGCTTTATCGAGGCTCAGCCTGCAACCGATGTGAATTTGTTTGTCGTGCAAGGGGATAACGACGGCACCGTCGACTGGCGCCACAATATGAAGGTGCTGGAAGCTAAGTTTACTGCTCGCGAGTTGTTTATTCTTGAAGACGGTCGCCATCATCTGGTGAATGAATCACGGGATAAACGGGCGGATATGTATCAGCGGATTACTGAGCGGTTAAAACAGACCCTGAATACACCGGTTTCTACGGCCTGAAGCAACAGGATATATGTATGAGTCGTTGAGGTAGCTTCTGTTCTGACCGTGTGTCGCATGGATGCGAGGCGCGAGCCTACAGGGACGTATTTACGGCGAGTCAGAACTGAAGCTGCCTTCACGGCTCAGTTAAGATTTCTCCAGCCCCAGAATATATTCCCACTCTTCTTTTGATACCGGCTGAACGGATAGCCGCCCGCGATTCAGTAACACCATTTCACTCAGTGCTTCATGCTGGCGCAGCTCTTTCAATGTGATGACCCGCCTCAGGGCACGATCAGCCACGACATTAATTGTTATCCAGCGTGGATTGTCCGGTGACGACTTTGGATCATAATACTTTGATGCCGGGTCAAGGGAACTCGGGTCAATGATACCCGTCTCAGTGATGGCGCAGATTCCGACAATTCCGGGCTCTTTGCAGCTGGAATGGTAAAAAAATGCTTTATCACCCACATTTATGTCGTCTCTGAGGATATTGCGGGCTTGATAATTACGCACACCATCCCATACTGTGCCCTTGTTTAGGGCGTTCTCCAGGTCATTGTAAGAGAATGCGTCCGGCTCGGATTTGAGTAACCAGAATTTCATAATAGCGCCTTATCTTGGCTCGCTGATTGCTTAGGGCTAAATGCGCCTTTGGTTGCTAAAGACGATGAACGTCTACTTTCGGTCGCAATGATAAAAAATAATGAGGAGCACGGGTTATAGCCGATGACTCCTCAAGTAAGAATAACAGCTTAAAATTGGGAACACTGAGTAATGAGAAAGCCAGATGTACTTATATTTCTCTCACTCCTCGCCATTATTGGTTCTGCCGTCACCAGTATCGCCGCTGAAGAGCGCCGTGACCCGACAGTGCTTGCCTCAGAGGCGAGTATCCGCTGAATAACGGCGGCTGAAACCTCTGGGTATCGGTTAATTCGAAAGGGGCGTTATCCCTTTCTCTGTTGCTATAAACTGCAGTGGGATATCCCATGATTCGGCAGGCAGCATTCTTATTTCCTGAAAAGCGTACGCACAACCAATCAGGGCGGGCTTCTGGCCTGGTCGGCGGCTGAATGCCAGCGTGCGGTCGTAAAAGCCGCCGCCCATTCCCAGACGATTGCCGCGCTCATCAAATGCAACCAGCGGCAGACCAATCATGCTGAGAAAGCGCGCTGGTACATGGGTACCCCGGCGGAAGTCAGGTTCTGATATGCCGAACCGGTTGCGACGCATGGGCGTCTCAGGTTGGTACCGTATAAATGTCAGATAGCCTCTGCGCAGAGGGTGCAGTACTGGCAAATACACTTCTTTTCCCCGTTTCCACAAATCTTCGATGGCCCAGTGCGGATCAATTTCACCATCATTGCTCAGGTAAAGAGCCACCCGGTTAGCGCTCAGGTACTGAGTGCTGTGATGTAGGCTACGGGTCAGGCCTCGGCCGGCTTTATGTCGTTGCGCAGGTGTCAGGGCGCGGCGCTTTTTGCGGATCAGTTTACGGAGTTCTTGCTTGTTCACGGGGGAGGCTTCCAGAAAAGAAAAGCTCCCTGGTGCGCCCTTATGTCGGATAAAGCCCTTGAACCCTATGGTTCAAGGTGGGGGGTTCGATCATCGAATCAGGCTTTCCGGTCATGCCGGACATGCTCACAACAACGAGAGAAACCCTCCTGGGTAATAAGCATCGGCTCGAGGTCTTTACCGACCAGGCACTCCAGGGAGCAAATGAAGTATAGCAAAGAGCGGGGGGCGGATGTCACGGAAAACCCAGTGAGAATTTGTGAAGTGCTGCAGAAAAACACTATTTTTCTGCAGCGAAAGGGTTACAGCTCGAGTTGTGAGTCTTCTTCGAGAAGGGCGTCGACACGCTTGTTCAGGCGCTCGATGTCGCTGTTAACCTGCACCTGGCCGTTCTCTGCTTCGCGCAGCTGGTGGGTGATGTTCAAGGCAGCAATGACAGCGATGCGGTCAGCGCCTAATACCTTGCCGGCCTTCGAACTGGCTTCACGGATTTCGTGCATCTTGTCGTTCAGATAATTCGCAGCTTCGCGCAGTTCGCTCTCAGCCCCTTCTGGGCAGTTGATGCGATATTCGCGCTCCATGATTGTCAGGGATACGGTATTTGGGGTCTTAGCCACTGTTACGCTCCAGAGTCTGCAGGCGGGTGATCATTTCAGAGACTTTGCGGCGCGCGATTTCATTCTGCTGAATTAGCTTCGCACGCTCTGCCTGCCAGGCGGCTTCGGCATTGCGCATGGCCTTATTCTGCTCGCGCAGATCTTCATGAATATCGAGCAGTTTCTCGATCTTCTGTAGTAGTGCTTGCATCTCGGCCTCTTGCATCGCGGTCCGTCACCTTATTTATTGTCGGGCACAGGGCTGCCAGATAGTGGGTACTATAAGAGGCAGCCGGGCAAATGGTCAACGTGCGGCCCCGGTTTTGGGACGCATCTTCTTACTCAGGTCGCCCCAAGTGGTACAATCTGACCATAAACTGTTTCTGAGGTTCTTATGGCACTGAATTATCCCGAACTCGCCGACCAGTGGGAAGACGATAAATGCTTTCAATCGCCGTCGGCATTGCATGGCTGGTTAACGGGTTTTCTTTCTGCCGGTGCTCGCCTTACGACCGACAGCTGGCTTCAGGAAGCTGCCGATTACCTTGAGATCGAGGCAGTTACCGAAGGGCTGCACCCCCTGCTTGTCGGGTTCTACGCAGACGTTGTCGACACCCTCGGCGCTGAAGATATGGCGTATCAGGTTCTACTGCCCGACGATGAAGAAGCGGACGTCGATGAGCAGGTGGAATGCCTGGCACAGTGGAGCAAGGGTTTCCTGGATGGCCTGGGAGCTTCTGGCAAAATTACCGGGCGCCCTGATAAAGATGTGATGGAAGTACTGCAGGACCTGGACGCCTTCTCGCAGGCGCAGGTTGACGACGTTAACGACCCTGAAAACGTGCAGCTGCTGAATGAACTGGCAGAACACGCCCGTGTTGCAGCTTTGACAGTGTTTTATGCGTACAACAAACCCCAGCAGCCGCCTGCAGGTGCCACCCAGAAAACATTGCACTGATTTGCGAGACAGAAATCAATCTGGATATTCACGATAGCAACGCACACCTGATGCCGAGAGAGATCACTATGATCAAGCTGGATTCTGCCGAGTACGCAAAACGTCGTAAGGCGTTAATGGAAAAAATGAGCCCGAACAGCATCGCGATTCTGGCTTCTGCGCCCGTCACCGTGCGCAACCGTGATGTTGAACATCCTTTCCGCCAGGACAGCGACTTCTATTATCTGAGTGGCTTTGATGAAGAGCATTCAGTGTTGGTGCTGATTCCCGGGCGTGAACATGGCGAATACGTGATGTTCTGTCAGGAAAAAATCAAAGAGCAGGAAATCTGGACCGGACGTCGTGTTGGCCCGGAAGCGGCGCCTGAGGTTTTAGGCTGCGACGATGCATTCCCGGTAACTGATATCGACGATATTCTGCCAGGGCTGATCGAAGGCTGTAATCGTATTTATGCGAATCTGGGCACGAGCCCGGAGTTTGACCGCCAGCTGATGCAATGGGTGAATCATATAAGGGCTCAGGTGCGCAGTGGTGCAACACCTCCTCACGAATTCAGTGCGCTGGATCATCTGCTGCATGAGCAGCGTGTGATTAAATCGGATGCTGAGGTGGCGGTGATGCGTCATGCGGCCGAGATAAGTGCCGAGGCGCACACCCGTGCCATGCAGACTGTGCGTCCGGGAATGCGCGAGTATCAGCTGGAAGCTGAGATTATGCAGATTTTCATGGCGGCGGGCAGTCGCTGGCCTGCCTATCCATCGATTGTCGGCTCGGGCGACAACGGTTGCATACTCCACTATACGCGCAACGATGACGTCATTAATGATGGCGAGTTGGTACTTATCGATGCTGGCTGTGAGCTGGATTACTACGCTTCTGATATTACCCGTACGTTCCCATCTAACGGGCGTTTTAGTGAGCCTCAGAGGGCACTGTACCAACTGACCCTTGATGCGCAGTACGCAGCGATTGAGGCGACTAAACCAGGTAATCACTGGAATCAGCCTCACGAGGCTGCAGTTAAAGTACTGACAACCGGTCTCGTTGAGCTCGGTCTTTTGAGTGGTGAGGTCGACGAGCTGATAGAGTCGCTCGCGTACCGTCAGTTCTACATGCATAAAACCGGACATTGGCTGGGCATGGATGTGCACGATGTCGGTGAATATCGGGTTGAGGGTGAGTGGCGCACGCTGGCCCCGGGCATGGTACTGACCATTGAACCTGGTATTTATGTTGCACCGGACGATGAGTCTGTCGATGAAAAATGGCGAGGTATCGGCATCCGTATCGAAGATGATGTCGTAGTTACTCAAGATGGATGCGATGTCCTGACCAAAGACGTTGTTAAAGAGATCGCAGATATTGAAGCTCTGATGAGTGCGTAAAGCTATGAGTACAGATAACAGCAAGGTAGACATTACCATTATTGGTGCCGGTATGGCCGGCGCCAGCCTGGTTCATTTGCTGGCACCTGCACGTGCGGCTGGTCTTAGCATTGCCCTGATTGATCGTCAGCCCCTGAGCTGGGATAAAGACGACAGTGACCGACCTCCATCGTTCGATGGCAGAGCAACTGCCCTCTCTTGGGGAACGAGACAGATACTCGAAGAGCTGGACATCTGGAACAGCATTGCTCCCTACGCCTGCAGTATCGATCACATTCAGGTCAGTGACGAAGGCCGCTTTGGTCAGGCTCAATTGCATGCGAATGAACAGAACACCGAAGCGCTCGGTTATATCATTGAGAACCATCGCCTCGGGCAAGGCCTGCTGTCGGGGCTTAATGTCTCTGACAGCCTGCATGTGATGGCGCCGAACAGTGTTGAAACTGTGCGCATGACGGCAGAAGGTGCCGAACTGAAGCTGGATAATGGACGCACCCTTACCACCCAGCTTCTGATTATGGCGGACGGTGGCCGCTCGCCACTGCCGCGCCAGCTGGGCATAGAGCAAAGTCGGAAAGACTATGGTGCGCAGGCTCTGGTGACTCAGGTTAAGTGTGAGAAGCCTCATGACCATTGGGCGTATGAACGTTTCAGTAGTGATGGTCCGATCGCTTTTTTACCATTGAACAATAATGAGTACGCCGTTGTCTGGACACTGAACAATGATGAAATCGACGACGTTCTGGCACTGGCGGACGACGTTCTGATTGAACGGTTACAGGCCCGTATCGGATATCGGGTCGGTAAGATATCCGCCATTGGTGAGCGGCTGACTTATCCGCTGGCGCTGGTGAAGTCATCCGAGCAGGTCAGACGCTCGCTGGTTTTGCTGGGCAACGCCGCGCACAGCCTTCATCCCGTGGCAGGTCAGGGGTTTAACCTCACACTGAGAGACGCTGCGGTACTTGCTGAACATCTGAACCGGGCGGCGATGCAGGAGCAGGATGTGGGCAGTCTGGATGTCTTGGAAGCCTACCTTCAGCAGCAGTCGGCAGATCAGCGCAATACCATTGCTGCCAGCGACCTGCTGCCGAGAATATTCGGCAGTAAAGTACCGGCGGTCGCACTTTTGCGCGATGCGGGCTTGTTGACCATGGCAGCTGCGCCGGTCGCGCGTCGCCTGTTTGCTCGCCACGCTATGGGGCTGGGTCACACAGCCGCGAAACTGGGATAAATATTATGCAGTTTGATGTTGCTATTGTAGGTGCGGGGCTGGTCGGACAGGCCATTGCCGCTGCCCTGATTCAGGGTGCGGATGATATACGTGTTGCTCTGATTGACCCTTCGACACCTGCGCCCGCGGGAGAATGCAGTGGTGTGAATGATTATGACCTGCGGGTCAGCGCACTTACGGCTCAATCTCAGGCGTTCCTGACAGACATCGGTGCCTGGGATCTTATTCCGCACCAGGTGCTGAGTGGTTATACCCGGATGCACGTCTGGGACGCAGAGGGAACAGGCTCGGTCACCTTTAATGCGACCGACCTGCACGTTCCGGCGCTGGGGCATATCGTTGAAAATCGACAGACGCTGACAGCATTGAATCAGTTGACAGAGTCCGCTCGTTCAATCGAGCGTCTTCAGACCGCGGTGCAGAGTTTCGATAACCCAGATGCAGACGGCTGGGTGCCTGTTACTCTGGCGGACGGAAACGCACTCGAAACCCGTCTTCTTATTGGTGCTGATGGTGCGTTATCTAACGTCCGTCAGATGGCCGGAATGACGACCCGTGAGTGGGATTATGGTCATCATGCGATCGTAGCGACTGTACGTACTGAGCAGAGTGTCGCGCAGACCGCCTGGCAGCGCTTTCGCCCGGAAGGGCCGCTCGCGTTCCTTCCTCTGCATTCTGACGATCATCTGGCTTCAATCGTCTGGTCGACATTGCCAGAGGAAGCAGACAAAGTGCTGGCCATGTCGGACGAAGACTTCTGCGCTGCACTTACCGATGCCTTTGAGGGTAAGCTGGGTAAGGTCACTGAAGTATCACGCCGACAGCGTTTCCCGTTACGCCAGCGCCATGCATCGCAGTATTACGAAGCCGGGGTTGTTGTCGCAGGAGATGCTGCACATACGATTCACCCACTGGCTGGTCAGGGCGTGAATCTCGGTTTTAAAGACGCTCAGGTTCTATCTGAAGAAATAGTGCGGGCAATGGATAAGGGGCTGTCCCCTGGATCTGATGCGGTACTGGCGCGCTATCAGCGTCGTCGTCAGGCCGATAATCTGGCGACAATGGCGGCAATGGAGGGCTTTAAGCGTTTGTTTGCGTCAGACCAGCCTCTGGTGCGCTTAATACGTAACGAGGGAATGCGCCTGTTCGATAAAATGATGCCGGTAAAACAGCATGTCGTTATGAAAGCGATGGGCTTGCAGTAAGCTTTTCGTGGCGCTTCAGTAGTTCTGGGCGCCCACGCCGCTTTCATCATACGAGAGCGTCAGCTGTTCTACGTCGTACTCTCCGAGACCGAGGTGAGCCAGAATCTCACTTCCTGATGCTTGCCATTCAAGGTCTTCGTCCTGTTGGCCGAGAATTCGGTAATTTCCGCAGATATGTTCCGCGAGCTTGAGAATGCCCAGTAGTGTTTTACGCTCATCGTCGCTCGTATTTTCCGGGCGGAAGTAGTGAGTGGCATTGTGGTGTTCTGCAATGACGTCGCAGATGGGTTTCGGTACCCGCCAGGATTTCGCCGTGTAATAGCCAATCACAGCGTGGTTGGTGTTGAGTATGGCATTTTCAGTATCCACTACGCGTTTGTCAGGGTGCGCATACGACTCTTCCATCACTTCAAAGTAGTTATCGAACCGCATCATCATCAGTGGAATGCCACAATTGTGAAATAAGCCGAGCATGTAGGCCCAGTCTGTTGGCTCAAAGTTGATGGTGCGAGCGATATCCACGGAGATATTGGCAATGTCGGTGGCGGTATCCCAGAATCGATTGAGCTGAACTATGTTGGCGTCACTGAGCTCGCTACGGATGGCCAGACCATTGATGACATTGATTACGCTATCGATGCCGATCAGGTTGACTGCATGTTCGACTGACGTGCTGGGTGAGCTGAGGTTATAAGCCGCCGAATTAACGACCTTGAGGATGGCTCCCGTCAGGCCGACATCCTGGCTGATCAGTTTTGCGATACTGCGTGGGTCAGGATCGGGACACATCTGCTCCATTTGCAGATCAACCAACACCTGCGGCTGCGGTGGCACGCGGATGCCCTGCATGATGTCGCTTATCTGCTGATCTGTAAGAGGTTGCGCCATGGCTGCCTGCCGAAATCGGGACCGTAAATTAGTGATCTAAGTTTAGCCAGAACTCGACACAGGTGTTTATTATTTTGTAATCAATGTGCACCTGCGTGTCTGCTGCACAAGGTGTCGGGGTGTTGGTGGTACTCCCCGCCGGGCGGCAGCAGCATTGATACCATGCCCGGCAGGTTGTTGCGCTGAGTGGACCAGCAACCTCAGATCCGGAATTTAGACGTTGAGTCCTGCAAATGTCCGGCTGCGCCCTGCAGATTCTCTGCGAGGCGAGCAAGTTCGGCAAATGATTGCTGAATTTCTGTGACGGTGTCGTTCATCGCACTGATACTTGAATGCGTATCCCTCACGACCGCCGTCTGCTCTTCTGTGGCCGAAGCGATGGTGAGTCCCATCGAGCTGACACTCTCTACGCGGCTTTTGATCTGAGAAATATGCTTGCCCGTCTGTTCGGCGTTCTGCTCATTCTGTTCAGACTGGGTCTTCGCCAGCGTCATTGACTGCACCGTTTCATTGGCGGCAGACTCTAGCCGATCAAGGACGTCGCGGATCTCGGTGGTCGCAGACGCTGTACGCGATGCGAGCGCCCGGACTTCGTCGGCAACAACAGCAAAACCACGGCCCTGTTCACCGGCTCGTGCGGCCTCAATGGCGGCATTGAGAGCAAGCAGGTTAGTCTGCTCGGCAATGGCAGAAATTACGTCGAGAATAGTCGACACATCGCCGGTATCCCTTACCAGTCGTTCCACTCTTTCGGAAGCCTCGAGAATCTGCGAGTTCAGTTCGCGAGAGTTATTGATGGTCGATTCAACAATTTTCAGGCTCTCAGCAGACTCATCACGGGTTTCCTGCATCACGCCACTGGCCTCGCTGGCCGATTGGCTGACTTCCTCGATAGATTTTGCCATTTCATTCATGGCGTACGTCGCTTCCGAGGCCTTGGTGCTCATGTTTTCGGTGACAGAGCGTACGTGGTTCGTGCTGCCGCTCATTGCGTTGGCTGCATCGCCCACTTCGGGTGCTACTTCTTTTACTTTGCGGATAATCTCATTGAGGCGATCCATAAAAGCATTGAAGTTGCGGGTCATAACACCCAACTCGTCTTCAGTCTGAACCTTCAGGCGGGTATTCAGGTCGCCGCTACCGTCGGCCAGGCCGGCCAGAGAGTTTTTCATGGAATTAACAGTGTTGCTGAACAGACGACCAATGTAGAAAATCAGCATACTGAGCAAAATTAAAAAAGCGACATTGGTCACTGTCACCATATTAAGGGTACGTGAACTACTGGACAGTGCGCCGTCGATTGCCGACGAGAATAAATTATCGACGCTGGCCTTGTGCTGTTTCAGCAGAGCGTTTGTCTCGCTGAGCAGCTCAGACTTTCTCGTACCCAAGGCCTGCAGCTGCGAGAAATCAGGGTTGTCGCTGAGCAGGTTATTCAATAGCTTGCTGGAGACACTCAAATATTCGGTGGCACTGACTTTGATCTGACTGAGAAGATCTTGATTAGATGCGTCAATCGTGAGCAGGCGTTCGATATTATTGAGGAGATTACCAACCGTTTCTTCCCCTAATGTCTGCATATCAGGGTCACCCGCGGTGACCGACTGAGTGAACATTTCATCCGCGCGTTGCAACAGAAAGCTATTCTGAGTTGCCAGCTGCACCGACTCGTAGATACGTTCTTCGAGGTTAACAATATACTCTTTGGTATCGTTAACGCCCTTGATGCCAATCGTAAAATTGATTGCGCTGGAAACCGCGTAAACCCCAAGTATGAGCATGATTTTGTGGAACACGCTAAGACGGCTGAACCAAGTCATGACTATTACCCTTATGTAAATCTGTCTATAAACAATAGACAAGGATATATTAGTCGGCCAGTGATTAGATAAAAAAATCGTGAAGTTGCTCCAACCACTATTAGGCCTCTAGTCCTACCTTGAATCGGCGAAATTTTCATTAGCGACTATTTCGATCATTGATCGTCGTCAGTTATCTCTTATCAATGCTGGAGGGGTCGGGATCGGTGGCAATTACTAGCTTTCGCGACGTTGTAAAGATAGTTAATACTCAATTAAAAATTTCCTTGGCATGTTAATGCGAGAGCGCCTCAGGAGGGGATGTGGCATATCTGACAGGTCAGTAAAAGTAAAATACTGCAAACAACTATGATTTTATGATCTATGGTTCTTATGAGTATAATTAATATGGAACTAACTCTATGCTTAAAATCAAACTTCCTTTAGTATCGCTGGCCTTGATGAGTGCAAGTCCGGGACTATTCGCCGAAGAACTGGTAGTCAATGGCTTCATGAGTGTTGGAGCAGGCGTACTGTCCAATTCTGAGGTATCTGTTAAGGGGTATGACGATGATATATCCTTTTCGGCAGACACTGTTGTAGGCGTTCAGCTATCGAAACAAGTGAACGATTCAACATCTGCTACGACCCAGTTGGTTTCCAGGGGGGGCGAAGATTATGATACCGAGGCGGCTTGGGCCTATGTGGCGTACTCACCTGATGATGTGACGACCCTTCGAATCGGTCGTTTACGTACCCCCTTCTTCTATTATTCAGATTTTCTCGAGGTTGGCTACGCTTATAACTGGATAAGGCCGCCAGAAGAGGTATACAGTCTTGACACGTTCTCATCTTTTAATGGGATAGATGCTTCGCGGCAATTTCTGATTGGAACCGCTGAATTGTTTACACAAGTCTATGTGGGGCGTCTACTTGAGGATTTTTCAGTAAATGGTACGGCCTATGAATTTTCTTTGCAAAATCTCGCAGGTGTCGTATTTGGACTGACGCTTGGTGATTTCGGGTATCGTGCTTCAGTACACACTGGCGACGGTTACACAGATTTGGAGCTTGGAGGAACCAGGGACCTTGATCAAGTATATGGGCTAGCAACCGCAAGTGGAGTTGGTGAGAAATTTGCTTTGGATGGCAAAACAAGTCATTTTTATGAATTGGCTGCAACTTGGGATAATGGTGATGTCAGCGCAATAGCTGAAGTAACTGCTTTAGAGCATGAAACCGCAATGCTTCTTGACGAAATGTCCTCTCTCTTTAGTGTAGCGAAGCGCTTTGACTCAACAACGGTACATTTGAGTTACGCATCGGTGCGAAGTTTGAAGGAATCAGATGCTACAGTAAGAAACATACAGTCTATGTTCGAGCGACATGATAGCAGCTGGATTCTCGGTGCTCGTTATGACTACGACTCCAGCGCTGCATTTAAATTCGAAGTTCAGAAAATCGAAGAAAAGATTCAAGCCGGTTCTACTTCGGGTGAAGACGGCATGCTTTATTCTGTCGCACTAGATTTGGTATTTTAAGGAGAGATTATATGAATTTGACTAAAATCTTATTTAGCTTAGTAGGCTCTACGTTACTACTGATAGCTCTTCCTGCTAGCGCTGGCACGGTTGTAGTAGTAAGTAGTGGCAATGGAATTACCGAGTTGGACGCAAGTGTCATCTCTCGCATATATTTGGGCAAGTCCTCAAGTTTTCCGAATGGAAGTTCCGCGGTGCCTATTGATCAAACCGAGGGGTCAGCACCGCGAAACGAATTTGCAGAGAAGGTCTTAGGGAAGAGTGAAAGTCAGCTCAAGGCCTATTGGTCCAAGCTTATTTTTACAGGTAAGGGAACTCCACCTAAGGCAGTCGGTGATAGCTCTGAGGTCAAGAAGTTGATAGCTGATAATCCGAATATGATTGGTTATATCGACGAGAGTGCGGTTGATGAGGCAGTGAATGTGGTATTTCGTTTTTAGTATGCTGAATTATGGCTCGTAAGTATGGACATGATTGAGGGGTACTGCGCTTTATTTACTAAATGTTGTCCGGTTCCTTTAACTTAACACTACTCTCTAATGCCCTGGTGAATCTTATGATGCGCCGGGGCTTTTCGCGTATACTTCCGCGCTTTGCTCGCCATTGTTTTTAACTCTCTATTTTTACCGGAGCCTGTTTCATGCTTACTTCTCTGCGCCTGAAGCCAAAGACGGAACGTCGTCTGAAGTCTGGCCACCTGTGGGTCTACAGTAATGAAGTCGACACGGCGCAGACCCCGCTGAAAAACATCACCGCTGGGGAGCAGGTAGTGATTGAGGCCGCGAGTGGAAAGCCACTTGGCGTTGCGGTGATGAATCCCGATCAATTAATTTGCGGTCGTCTTATCAGTCGTAGTCCTTCGCAGTTGCTGGATGCCTCGCTGATTGTTCACCGACTTCAGGTTGCGCTTAGCAGTCGTGAGCTCTGGTATCCACATCAGTGCTATCGCTGGGTATATGGTGACAGTGATGGCCTGCCGGGTCTGGTAATTGATCGTTTTGGCGATGTCGCCGTGATTCAGATCTCTAGCGTTGCGATGGAGATGCTGCGCGATGACATCATCGACGCTGTGCATAAAGTGGCGTCGCCTGCCACGATTGTGCTGAAAAACGACGGTAAGTTACGTGCGGTCGAAGGTCTGGACGAGTACGTTGATATTGTTCATGGTCAACTGGAAGACGATTGCGCTCCGCTGATCGAAAACGACACCCGTTTTATGGCGCCAGTCATTCATGGTCAGAAAACCGGGTGGTTTTATGATCATCGTGAAAATCGTGCACAACTTAACCGTCTGGTTAAAGGCAAACGTGTGCTGGACGTTTTCAGTTATGTCGGTGGCTGGGGCGTTCAGGCGGCCAACCATGGCGCCAGCGAAGTGCATTGTGTCGATGCTTCCGCACAGGCGCTGGATTGGGTTGAAGAGAATGCCGCACTTAATGGCGTTGAAGATAAGCTGCATTGCTGGGAAGGGGATGCCTTCGCTGCTCTGAAGCAATTGCGCGATAACGGAGAGCGGTTCGATATCGTTGTTGTCGATCCACCTGCATTTATTCCACGTCGTAAAGATGTAAAAGCAGGGGAGCAGGCGTATAAGCGCATCAACCAGATTGCGATGAGACTTCTGAATAAAGACGGCATGATCGTTGCGGGCTCATGCTCTATGCATCTGGCCGATGACCGTCTGCCGGATATACTGCGGGTTCTGGGCCGTGAACTCGACCGTGAAGTTCTGATTCAGCATGTGGGCTCTCAAGGGGCAGACCACCCAGTGCAGCCAGCCATTCCAGAAACGCGCTATCTCAAGGCGGTGTTTGCGCGCGTATTGCCAACGCGCTGAATCTGATCAGCCACTCGCTGGGATTTTAAGACCCAGCTGATCGTTGATCTGCTTCAGTGTGATCAGCAGTTCCAGCATTTGTTGACGGCAGTCAGATTGGCCGTCAGGGTAAGACACCGCTGTTTGCCAGCCAGCAATACAGGCCGTATCGGCACTGGTCAGAGTGATAACTTCGGCCAGTAGCGCCATGTCCCTTTCTTGTTTACGCGCAGTCAGTAGAGGCTGCAGGCCACTCGTCCCATCTTCTGAAATCAGCACCTGACGAATCCCGCGCAGAATGGCCTCGACATCCACAGGAGTTCCGCCGCTGAAAGGACTGCTGCCGACGTCCGTCAGGTAGTTCTGCAGCAGGTCCTGCTCAATAATCCGGTTTACCGTCAGCAGGCTGGCCTGCAGTGTTTCGGCTGGGGTTACGGTGGAAAGTAACTGAGCATAATAGCCTCGAGCCTCGGGAGAGGGTGCCCAGCGCATCTGGAGGCGTTGTAAATCAGCTATCAGAATATCGGCCAAGGTAGCCAGGTAGTCTCCGCGGCGTTGCTGATGCGTCACCGGGCTGGTGTCCCCTTCTTCGGGTTTCGTGGCATTGATATCGAAATCAGACGCCGGGCGCTGTCCATCTTCACCCCAGAGAATGAACTCAATCGCGTGATAGCCAACACTGACGTAGGTAGCGTCAGAGAACTGATGCTGCGCCAGCAGCGACTCTCTGTCTATTGTCAGAGTCGTATCATTAACGATGCCCGTAAAGGGGTACCCCTCGAGGTAATCGATATAGCCGGGCTCGATGGGCCAGCTGTTTAACTGCTGGGCCAGGTGGCGACGTGTGAGTTTGGCGGCGAACCATTCACTCGGCTCCCGCACAGGAATATCGGAAGCAGCGAGTGACGAAAGGTACGCTGAATAACTCGCACGCCAATGGCCTCTGGCCTCGTTGAGTCGTTCAGGGGTCGCATTTTTGCGTAGCGCCACCGTACTGGATTGCAGCGCCTGCGCCGCCTCAACAGATTTGGAGAGCTGAGCGTAAGCAATATTGATCAAGCGTTCCGAATAAGCCTCGTCGACGCCAAGGCTTGCGGGCTCTGGGAGACTGGAAACCTCCGTACTCATAGGCTTGTTGTGCTCTCCGTCAGTACAGGCAGAGAGCAACATCAGAGATCCCAGCAGAACGGAGGCAACACGCTTCATCGATCAGTCTTCTCTACCGTTAACTCAGTCTTTTCGCAGACTGATGACGGGCCAGCCACTGGCTTCCGCTTCCGCCTGCAGAGTTGGGTCCGGATCGACAGCAACCGGGTGATCGACCAGACGCAGAAGTGGCAGGTCATTATGGGAATCACTGTAGAAATAACTGCCTTCCATGTCGTGGCTATGCTCTTCCATCCAGCTTTTCAGGCGGGTCACTTTACCGTCCTGAAAACTCGGTATACCAACGGTCTTTCCGGTATAGCGGCCATCAACCACTTCCGGGTGCGGCGCGATAATGTGAGCAATGCCCAGGCGCTCTGCGATCGGATAGGTTACAAAGCCATTGGTGGCCGTAATAATCAACAGGGTATCGCCGCGCTCTTCGTGGTGACGGATCAGATCCCTGGCCTTCTGGCTGACCAGAGGTTCAATGCGGTCGTTGAGGAATATGTCGCGCTCCGCATGCATATGGTCAGCGTCGTATTCCGTCAATGGACGCATGGCAAATTCGAGATACTCGTGGATATCCAGACTGCCCGCTTTGTACTGTTCGTAAAAATGATCGTTGCGGCGCTGGTGGACTTCCGGATCGACCAGACCGCGGTCGACGAGGAATTGGCCCCAGGCGTGGTCGCTGTCGCCAGAGAGAAGCGTATGGTCGAGATCAAATATTGCTAATGCCACGGTAACCGGCCCTGTATTGGCAGATGAATCAGAAACAGATCGCTATTCTAGCGGGAACAAGCCATACTTTCCTTATTATGTTTTACGCACCCGACGTGCGCCCTTGATCTTTGCGATAAAATCGGCAAGGTTGAGTGAATAGATAGAGTTGGATGGCATTGTGATAGACGAGCATGGGTATCGTCCGAACGTCGGCATCATCATCTGCAATGCAATGGGGCAGGTGCTGTGGGCCCGTCGGATTGGTCAGAATGCCTGGCAATTCCCACAGGGGGGAATAAAACGCGGAGAGTCGCCGGAGAAAGCACTGTATCGTGAACTTCAGGAAGAAGTGGGTCTTTTACCCGAGCACGTGCAGATCATCGGTTCTACCCGCGGTTGGCTGCGCTACCGCCTGCCAAAGCGGATGGTCAGACGCGACAAGCGCCCTGTGTGTGTTGGGCAGAAGCAAAAATGGTACTTGCTGAAGTTGCTGGCAGAGGAATCAGAGATTAACCTCTCAGCGACGGGCAACCCCGAATTTGATGGGTGGAACTGGGTGAGTTATTGGTTCCCTCTTGGTGAAGTCGTTGCCTTTAAGCGCGATGTCTACCGTCGCGCACTGGCGGAACTGGCACCGCGTATTGCAAGGTTGCAACGTAAGTCCGGCTGAGTCCGGAGATAATAACAACGAACGAGATAAACTGAGCCTAATAGCGAGGCCAGAACAGAAAACATGCTCGATATACTGAGACGTATCGTACAGGAGGTCAGCTCAGTCACCGAACTGAGTGAGGCCCTCAAGGTAGTGGTTGCCCGTATCCGCGAGGCGATGCAGACCGAGGTATGCTCAGTATATCTGTATGAGCCTGATGAAAAGCGCTACGTTCTGATGGCGACCGAAGGTCTGCGTCAGGACGCTGTGGGTAAGGTCAGCCTTGCTGGCTCGCAGGGCCTTGTTGGCCTCGTAGGTACCCGCGAAGAACCCCTGAATATCGATAATGCTCCTGAGCATCCCCGTTTTCAGTACCTGTCTGAGACCGGGGAAGATCCTTTTATGTCCTTCCTTGGCGTACCGATTATCCACCACAAACGCCTGTTGGGCGTGATGGTGGTACAGCAGCGCGACAGCCGTCAGTTTGATGCTGGTGAAGAGGCGTTTCTGGTCACCATGTCGGCGCAGCTGGCGGGCGTGATTGCTCATGCCGAAGCGACCGGCAATATCCTTCATATTCCACAGACAGCCACCGAACCGAAAAAGAGTACCCGCTTCACCGGTGCTCCGGGTGCGCCCGGCGTCGGTCTTGGTACGGGTGTGGTTATTTCACCCGCGGCAGACCTATCGGGAGTGGTTGATCGTGAACCCGAGTCGGTCGAGATCGAACTGGAGCGCTTTGATCTTGCGCTGGAAGCCGCGCGAGAAGAGATACGCTCGTTAGGTGGCAAGCTTAAAGGCGAACTGCGCCCCGAAGAAATGGCTCTGTTCGACGTGTATCTGAACATGTTGGACGACAACGCTCTGGGTGCTGAGGTCAAAGTTGCGATCAACAAGGGCAACTGGGCTCAGGGGGCACTGCGTCAGGTAGTCATGGAGTACGTCGGTCACTTCCAGATGATGGAAGATGCTTACCTGCGCGAACGAGCTACCGATATTCTCGACCTTGGTACACGTATTCTTGCGCATTTACAGGGCAACGAAGCGACCTCGCGCCCGGACGATTACCCTCATGATACTATTCTGGTCAGCGAAGAACTGACGCCCGCCATGTTGGGTGAAGTGCCGACTGAAAAGTTGCGCGCTATGGTGTCGGTGAAAGGCTCTTCCAACTCTCACGTGGCGATTCTGGCGCGTGCTATGGGTATCCCGACTGTGATGGGTGCCGTAGACTTGCCGCATGCTCAACTTGATGGCAAAGACCTGATCGTTGATGGCTACCGTGGCCTTCTGTTCTCGAATCCAAATGATGAATTGCGTGAGCAGTACTATGCCATCTACGAAGAAGAGCAGGCGCTTGCCGAAGATCTTGAGGGCCTGCTGCATCAACCGGCCGAAACTCTCGATGGACATCGCATTCCCCTTTGGGTGAATACTGGCCTGATTACAGATGCGTTGCGCAGTCGTGATCGGGGTGCCGAAGGGGTGGGCCTGTACCGTACCGAAGTGCCGTTCATGATGAAGGATCGCTTCCCGTCGGAGAGTGAGCAGCAGGAGATTTACCGGGAGCAGCTCGAGACGTTCAGTCCAGACCCGGTGACTATGCGTACGCTGGATATTGGTGGGGATAAGGCGCTCACGTACTTCCCTATCAATGAGGCAAACCCGTTTCTCGGCTGGCGCGGTATTCGCGTTACCCTCGATCATCCTGAGATTTTCCTGGTGCAGGTACGCGCCATGATGAAGGCCAGTGAAGGCCTCAATAATCTTCGTATCATGCTGCCGATGATCAGCAACGTTGCTGAAGTGGATACGGCATTGCACCTCATTTACCGTGCGCATGTAGAAACACTCGAAGAAGGTTTTAAGGTCGAGATGCCTGAAGTTGGCGTTATGGTGGAAGTTCCTGCGGCTGTTTATCAGATCAAGGATCTGGCTCAGCGCGTCGACTTCCTGTCGGTCGGCAGTAATGACCTGACGCAGTATCTGCTTGCCGTTGACCGTAACAACCCTCGTGTTGCTGATCTCTATCAGGCGTTTCATCCTGGGGTTCTGCAGGCACTGAAACGCATCGTCGATGATGCCAAAGCGGAGGGTAAACCTGTCAGTGTCTGTGGTGAGCTGGCAGGTAACCCCATGGGCGCTGTCCTGCTGATGGCAATGGGCTATGACTGCCTGTCGATGAACGCGACTAACTTGCCGAAAGTGAAGTCGGTACTGCGTGGCATCAGCCGTGAATGGGCAGAGAAACTACTCGAAGAAGTCATCACCATGGAGAGTGGTGAAGTCATCGCATCAACCTTGCAGCTGATGCTGGAGAAGGCCGGTTTCGGACGTATTATCGGCCCGAATGTCGGCCTGAATTAAAACCTTCTCAGGGGATTAACCCTGCCAGCGGCGAACCCGTCCGGTGTCAAGGTGAACGAACCCGCTGTCTGGATAGTAACCAACGCCACCGCTTCTTAATTCCAGCGCCGCACGATGCAGTTCTTTATGAGATACGCCAGGGATGCGCAGGTCGATTGCGCGCCCCTGCATATGCAGACTTTTCTTCGCGACGCCTGAAGAGCCGTTACGCAAAGCGGCATTGGTCTTCGGCGAGCGGTAACCCGAGATGATGTACATCGGCTTATTGGGTGAGAGGCGGGTCTGCAGTTCGTACAGATCCTGATACAGCTGTCGATCCATCGCCATCACGTCGTTGGCACGGAAATCACGAACCAGCATATCGATCATTTCAATTTCGCTGTCGATAAACTGACCCTGAGACCAGAAGGTACTTTTAACCGTTTCGCCTGTGTGGATGTTGTACAGGCTTAATGTGCGATCCGGGCCTGCTTGTGCGATTGATTCACCGGCGGCGTAGGCGTTAGTCGAGAGGCCTGTCATACCTGCAGCAGAAACAGCGGCAAACTGTTGCAGAAAACGGCGACGGTCCAGCATGTTCTGACTCCTGTTACATAGGGGTTACAGTGAAAAGTCAGTATGCCAAATCTCCCGAAGAAAAAATCTGAACTAGTTCATCAGTAAGTTCGCTACGACAGGAGTGTCACGTCCGTATTTCGTAAATACACGCCAAGATGTAAGCAGATGTTACAGGCTGGCGTGGGTGGCGGTTCCGCCAATAAGGTCGCGCTGATAAACGTCATCGCGAATCTGCAGGGTGCCGTCATCGTCGACCCAGGTCGTCCAGTACATGAGGTGTACGGGCACAGGGTCTTTGATCCGGATACGGCTGGTACGGTTGTGATCAATGGCCTCATCAATGCGTCCCCGGTGCCAACCATCCTGAGATTGCAGTAGCTTCTCAGCCAGCAGACGAGGTTTTTCTACCCGCACACAGCCTGAGCTGAGGGCGCGTTGATCTCGTGCGAACAGCTCGGGGCTTGAGGTGTCGTGCAGGTAAATGCTCTGGTCGTTGGGAAACAGAAACTTCACTGTCCCCAGTGCGTTGAGCTTACCTGGTCGCTGCACAAAGGTGTAAGGCAGGTTGCGACCGCTGTAATTCTTCCAGTTAATGTCGTCAGCCGAGACGTGAACGGCGGAACCGTTGCGCCACTGCAGAACATCAAACCCTTTCTCTTTAAGGTAATCCGGATTGCGCTTCAGTTTGGGCAACAGATATGAGCTGGCAATACGCGGGGGTACAGTCCAGGTCGGGGCAATTTCAATAATCCGCATCAGGTCTGTCATGACGGGGGTGCGTCGGTCGAGTCGACCAATGATGACCTTCATCTCCAGTTCCGGCGAACCACCGTTCATCAGGCGCATCGAGTAGTCGGCCATATTGACCATGATGTGGCGATCGCCGAGATCATTAGGGAGCTGGCGCCAGCGCTTCATGTTCAGAGCGATGCGCTGAGCTGTCTGGTAGGGCGGAATGTTCAGGCGATCAATGGTTTCTTTATTGAGCTTGCCCGTGCTTTCTAACTTGTGTCGCTGCTGGAAGCTACTAATGGCGGCCCGCATTGGTCCATCGAACAGATACTCTGGCTTGCTCAGATCGGGATTTTTCTCCCGCGCTGGGGCGCGTAAAGTCTTTTCGCTCTTATCCCCGAGGAACCAGGCCAGAGTGCCTTTGGGCAGATCGCCATACTGGTCGAGCAGCCAACGCAGATACGGGACCTCGACATGGCGGTCGCCAGCATTCAGGGTCAGCTCGTGAGAAATAGGGCGCCATCCGCCGCTTCGGTCGATATCACGATAGCGTTTCAGCTCGGCGCGAAGGCGTCGGTAGCCGTCGTGCTGGGGGGCCATGCCAGCCAGTAGTTCATCCAGTTTATTCTGGCGTACGGACTCATGCAGCAGGGTGATGATCTGTTCTTCTGTGATCCGGTCCTCGCCAGACAGAACGACCTTACGCATGGTTGGATGGTCATTCTCGTCAGCGTTGGGGATCAGTTCGTTATTGAGAGCCTGCTCTGCGTATGTCACGAAGGCATCGGTGAGCAGTACCTCCATGGCGGTGGCCTGCTCCGGCAGATTAGTAAGCTTGCGCATCTCGCGTTCAAGCGTATCCAATGAATAACCGTAATTGCGCCAGTCATCGACGGAAGTTTCTCGCAGAAGCTCGATGAGTTCATGTGCTTCCGGGCGCAGTTGGTAACTGTCCAGCCAGATAGGTTGGTAGTTACGCTTCAGGTAGAAGGGTTCCATGTTGCGGATGTGCCTGAGCCTGACTTCACCGGCGACCTTGCGGGCGCCTTCAATCAGCCAGTGCTCCATATGTTCCTGAGCAACATTCGGTGGCATAAAAGGTCGTGTATGGAGGCTTGCAGCCAGAGCAGCGAACAGCAGCAACACGCACACCCCGCCGACAATCAAAGGCACGCGGTGGGTGTGGCTGTTGGGTGTTTTACGATTTATACACGTCATAGTTTAAGTATGGACGTGCTTTTCGAACTCGCTCTCACTGTTGCGTATTTGTTTGTAACAACAGCGGACAGGCTACCTGTCTTTAATGGCTAATCTGTAGCTCTTCTCACCGACTTTTTCACCTTGCTCGTCCCAGGTAATTTCCTGTAAATCAACGTCGGTGCCAGAAGCGAGAATGCCGGTGCTACAGCGAGTGCCGTATCCCGGTGCGATGATAAACTGAGCAGAAAGAAGCCGCTCCCAGAGGATGGGAACGCCAGTCGCAGGCAGAGCGTCGTCAGGCCAGGGCTCACGTCGGCTCAGTAGCGTTGCTAATCCGCTGTCAGCCTGACCGAGCTGCTCTTTAGCAAGCTCTGCTTTAGGCCAGGGGCTATCAAGGTGAGCATTGCTCAGGCTATAGCGTCCGGGTGTCAGCAACGTCAGTTGGGTTCTGGGGTAGTTACTCAGGTACCAGAGTTCGCGTTCTGTACCGGCCAGTAGATTGAAAGGTGCATAGTTGCTGCAGTCGAGACTACTAAGCCACTCCTGTGGGGAAAGGCCTGACTCAACATAAGCAGTGACCAGTTCGCCGCGGGAAGCTGGGTTGTCAGGGCCAGCTCCGGGGGCCCGCACATTGGTCAGGGCTGCCCAGCGACCGGTGTCTCTGAAGCCGAGCCAGGTCCCGCCCTGCTCCAGGTCTTTGCCAGCGTAGAGTCCGGGAATACTCTCCCAGGCATGCATTGGCGCCGCCGGGCGTTTATAGAACTCGTCGCGGTTTGCGCTCAGGCGCAGCCATTGAGATTGACCAGGTTGCCAGTCGAAAACGATTAAGCACATAGCGGCAGTGTACACCAAGCACGAATGCTTCATAATGCCGCGATCATGAGGAAGAACCGATCTGTATGACCTTTTTACTTTATTTATTGGTAGGTGCGTTTGCTGGCGTTCTTGCCGGGCTGTTTGGCATTGGCGGGGGCATGGTGATTGTTCCTGTACTGATTTTCAGCTTCGCAGCGCAGGGCGTTTCCGCCGAGGTACTTACCCATATGGCCGTGGCTACCTCCCTCGCCACCATTGTATTCACTTCACTGAGTTCCGTGCGTGAGCACCACCGCAATGGAGCGATCGACTGGTCATTGGTGCGCAGTATGGCCGCCGGGATTGTTATTGGAACGGCGGCGGGTGTGGTCCTTATCAGTGAGGTGCCAGGGCCGGTACTGCAGAATATTATCGGTGTTTTTGCGTTGTTGCTGGCGTTAAAAATGTTCACCGGCTGGGAGCCACCCGGTAAAGGGGAGCGACCATCAACTGCCGGTCTCCTGAGTGCCGGAGGTGTCGTTGGCTTCGGGTCTTCATGGTTCGGCATCGGAGGCGGTACCTTTACTGTCCCTTATTTGTCATGGATGCGCTTCAGTATGCGTCAGGCAGTGGCGACGTCTGCTGCATGTGGGATTCCGATCGCTCTGACCGGAGCCGTCACCAATATTATTGCGGGGCAAGGAAATGATCTTCTGCCAGAGTGGTCTACCGGATTCGTATACTGGCCTGCTGTTCTGGGGATTGCTTTGACCAGCGTACCCTGTGCTCAGGTGGGAGCGCGCCTGGCGCACAAGCTTGATGCGGCGCTGCTGAAAAAGTTGTTTGCTGTGTTACTCTGCGTTGTCGGAATCCGCTTTATTTTCTTTTAACTGTTTTACTGTCAGGGAAGTACCATGCTGACCTATCCGGATATTAATCCTGTCGCGTTTGAACTCGGCTTTATAAAAGTGCATTGGTACGGCCTGATGTACCTCGCAGCGTTTGCTTCGGCCTATCTGCTGGCGACATGGCGTGCGAAGCAGCCTGGCAGTGGTTGGACCACGCAGCAGGTCTCTGACCTGATTTTCTACGGCGCTATGGGGGTCGTGATTGGCGGCCGCATGGGCTACGTCCTGTTTTATAACTTTCCGCAGTTTCTCGAAGATCCACTATGGCTGTTCCGTGTCTGGGAGGGGGGCATGTCCTTTCATGGCGGTTTGCTTGGCGTTCTGACCGCGATTCTGATCTTCTGCAAAATTCACAAGAAGAGTTTCTTTGACGTCGGTGATTTCGGTGCGCCATTTGTCCCGCTGGGTTTGATGTTCGGGCGCATCGGCAACTTTATCGGCGGTGAATTATGGGGCCGCGTCGCTGACCCTGAGCATGTGCCCTGGGCGATGGTTTTTCCGCGCGCGGATGAGTTTGCGCGTCATCCTTCGCAGCTTTATCAGGCTGGTTTGGAAGGCTTTCTCCTGTTTGTTATTCTCTGGTTTTATTCGTCTCGCCCTCGTCCGCAGAAAGCGGTCAGTGCGATGTTCCTGATTGGTTATGGGGTTTTCCGTACCATCGCTGAATTCTTCCGTGAGCCGGATGCACACATCGGCTTCGATATGTTTGGCTGGATGACCCGCGGGCAGATGTTGAGCCTGCCAATGATCGTATTTGGTCTGATTCTATTGATCTGGGCCTACCGTAACGGCACAAATAGCGGAGCTAAAAAAGCATGAAACAATACCTCGATCTGATGCGTCATGTACGCGAACACGGTGTATTTAAAGAAGACCGTACCGGAACGGGGACGTACAGCTGTTTCGGCTATCAGATGCGCTTTGATCTGAGCGAAGGCTTCCCGCTCGTTACTACCAAAAAGCTGCACCTGCGCTCAATCATTCATGAGCTGCTCTGGTTTCTGAGTGGTGATACCAATATCAGCTACCTGAAAGAAAACGGCGTATCCATCTGGGATGAGTGGGCAGACGAAGAGGGAAACCTCGGGCCGGTGTACGGGTCACAGTGGCGTAGCTGGCCAACAGCTGACGGCCGCCATGTTGATCAGATCACTCAGATTGTCGAGCAGATTAAGAATAACCCTGATTCCCGTCGCCTGATTGTCAGTGCCTGGAATGTGGGCGAAATTGAAAATATGGCTCTGCCACCGTGCCATGCTTTCTTCCAGTTCTACGTTGCTGACGGCAAGCTTTCCTGTCAGCTTTATCAGCGCAGCGCAGATATTTTCCTGGGTGTTCCATTCAATATCGCCAGCTACGCATTGTTGCTGCATATGATGGCTCAGCAGTGTGATCTTGAAGTGGGTGATTTCGTCTGGACGGGCGGTGATGTTCATCTTTACGCCAACCACCTTGAGCAGACGGATCTGCAGTTGAGTCGTGAGCCGCTGGCGTTACCTAAGCTGGTGATTGCGCGTAAGCCTGAAAGCATTTTCGACTATAAGTTCGAAGATTTTGTGATTGAAGGTTATGAGTCGCACCCGCACATTAAGGCGCCGGTCGCGGTCTGAGCGCCTGTTTTTCGTCGCTATTTTCTGTCTGATAACTGACGCCTGACTTTTGTGTTTCTCCCGGGATATTACCGGGAGGCCTTCTACACTCTCTGTATACATCACAGGGAGGTACTGTCGTGGCCTACATGAAACCCGTTCAGTTCGAAACACCCATCGTCTTCTGGCATTCCATTGATGATGCCGAGCCAGCGCTGCCCAGAGCCGTTCGCGTGTATCTTTGCGAGGACGGCAAATCACTCGCCGAAAGCTGGATGGAGTCAGAAGGCGTCATAGTGCTGCACGCGTCGACCTACAGTGAGAGGCTGGCTCAGATTCTCGAATACACGACGCAGGCGCTGCCCGAAGCTCCGCTGGTTGTGATTCTCAATTTTCCGGATATGCGTATGGAGCGCTTACTGGAACTGGGCGCGCAGGAGGTGGTGACCAATCCGGCCGAGCTGATTCCTGCCATACGCACTGCCGCAACAAGAAAAGCCCGTGAATGCTCGCTGCGTTCGAACCGCTACCTTGATCCGCTTACCGGGCTTCCAAACCGCTACCTGTTTCAGGACCGCCTCGAACATTCACTGGAAGCGCACAAGCGTAGCAAGCAACCCATGGGGCTGGTTATTCTGGATCTCAATCATTTCCATCGACTGAGTGAATCATTCAGCCATGCTGCGGGGGATGCTGTATTGGCGGAGTTGGGTGAGCGACTGCGTTCCGTCACCCGGAAGTCAGATACCCTGGCCCGGATTGGTGGGAATACGTTTGCACTGATCGCAGAAAACCTTCGGCAGACGCGAAATCTGATTCAGGTCTGCGAAAAAATCAGCGCCCAATTGGATGTGCCGGTGACCTTTCAGGGAGAAAAAATAAAGCTCTCTGGCAGTATTGGTGCAGCACTCGCTGGCGAGGCGGATCACGATGCGGGCAACCTTATTCTTCATGCCGAACAGGTACTGTCCGGTGCCAAGCAGATTGGACAGAACAGCTATGTTATCTACAGCGCCCACTCTGCCGAAGACCGCATCCGTGGAGGCCTGGAAAAGGCTATTTATCATGCGCTGGATAACCGCCAGATCTCAATGGAATACCAGCCGCAGATGAGCATGGATGGTGAGCGCATTTATGGCGTCGAGGCTCTGATGCGCTGGAATCACCCTGTGTTTGGTCATGTGCCGCCGGAGCAGTTTATTCCGGTGCTGGAGACAACCGGACTGATCGAAAAGTTTGGCATGTGGGCTCTCGAAAGTGCCTGCCAGCAGTTCCGCCAATGGCTGGATGATGGACTCATGCCCGAGGATGCCAGAGTCTCGGTAAATCTGACCTCCAGGCAGTTCTTTCAGCCTGATCTGGCTGATCAGATACTTGGTATTCTTGATGAGGTTGGTCTTGCCGGTAAGTACCTTACGCTGGAAATTACAGAAGCCATGATCATGGAAGGGAATAATCGCACGGCCGATACTTTAGCGCGTTTACGCTTTGAGAATATCGCCATTGCTATTGATGATTTCGGGACAGGTTATTCATCGTTTGCGAGTCTTCGCACATTGCCGATCGATTATCTTAAAATTGATCGCGATTTTATTAAGTCGGTGGGCGTGGACAGTGCGGGAGATGCAATCGCAGGATCGATGATTCATCTGGCACACAGTCTGAAACTGAAAGTGATCGCTGAAGGCGTTGAGCAGGAGTCAACACAGTCCCGCCTGGTTGGGCTGGGGTGTGATGAGTGTCAGGGGTATCTGTTTTCAAAACCGCTCGCTGCAGAGAGAGTGCCTGAATTTGTAGCCCGGTGCGCCTGACAATACTGACCTGCATCGCTATCATAGGCGCTGATTTTTTAGCGACGGGATTTTTCTGTGAAGCTCTCCATGATAGTGGCGGTTGCCGAGAATGGTGTCATCGGACGCAATAACTCATTGCCCTGGTATCTGCCGAATGACCTCAAGTACTTCAAGCAAACCACGATGGGTAAGCCTGTCATCATGGGCAGAAAGACTTACGAGAGCATTGGTAAACCGCTTCCCGGCCGTACGAATATCGTGATCACCCGACAGGCAGACTACCAGCCTGAGGGAGTTAAGGTTGTGAACAGTGTTGAAGCAGCACGGGAACTCGCAGAAAGCGTTTGCCTGATTGATGGTCAGGATGAAGCCATGATCATGGGAGGAGCAGAAATATACGCGCTTGCCCTACCGCACACAGACCGCTTGTATCTGACCGAGGTACATGCCGACGTTGAGGGCGATGCCTTTTTCCCGGAATACGATAAGAGCCGTTGGCAGGAAGTTGCTCGCGAAGACTTCGCTGCAGAAGGCCCTAATCCGTATAACTACAGCTTTGTCGTTTATGAGGCGAAGCCCTGACAGAGCCTGTACTCCTGTTGGCTTTGCTGCTCTTTAATCACCTCAAGGGTGAGTGACAGCTCGGTGCGCCAGTCGGGTGGATAAATTCCTAACTCAGGCAGTTTCTGCGATACCAGTGCAGAATTGTGCGGCCTCTTTGCGCCAGAGCCCGGTTGATTGAGCGGTTCAGGTATCAGGCGGCAGTGTTGATCAATCAGTCCGAATCCCTGTGCCTGGCGTAGAACTTCTCCTGCAAAAAGATACGTACTGGCCGTTGGCGTTCCCGCAAAGTGATACCTTCCTCTTGGAATACGGCCTTGCTCAGCGAGGTTAGCGATCTGCATCATCGCTTCGGCCAGTGCGACGGCGGGCGTTGGCGAAACGTAGGCGTCGCTAGCAATATTTATCCGCTGCGATTTCTGGGCGTTATTTAACAGCCCAGAGAGTGGATTCTTTCCGTATTGGCTGAACAGCCACCCGGTCCGGATAACAATCGCCTTTGCGCAGGTTTCCATAATGGCCTGTTCACCAGCGAGCTTACTGCGACCGTATTCAGACAGTGGGCAGGGTAAGGCACTTTCTGAGTAGGCGTCGGCCATCCAGCCAGAAAAGACATAATCTGAAGACAGATGAATCAGCCATGCGTCATTGTCGTTGCACCAGCGTGCCAGTGCCGATGGTGCTTTGGCATTCACGCTCCAGGCGCGCTCAGGCTGTTGCTCTGCTTTATCGAGATGGGTATAGGCTGCGCAGTTAAACACGACCAGAGGCTTGCTGGCTTCCAGAACGCGTAGCAGCAGTGTTTCGTTAGTGATGTCTAAAGCACTGTGGCTCAGAGCAATGATGCGGCGTCGTGACTGTTTCAGCGCTTGCTGTAAGCATTGGCCTACCTGGCCTACCTGGCCTCCCGCACCCGTGATCATCCATGTCATACCATTCTCCTTCGGTATTTGATGCGTATTGACCGCCTCACATTACCAGACCATAAACCCACAGACAGTGACCATCGGAGACATCAGAAGCATTCTGAGAATTGCTGATATTGTCACTCTTTTCTGACTTGGATAGGTGTGCCTATCTGGCCCTGACAATTATTTATAGTCGTGTACGTTCGTTCTTCACACACTTCCGTAAACTATCTGATTAATTCCTCTTAAAATTTGATGTCGTCAGCAGTTTCGGAAAATTTCTGAAGACCATCCAGCTGGAGCCCCTTGTGTCTGAGAAAACCTACGTCTGGGATATATTTATCCGTATTTTCCACTGGGGGCTGACTGTTTGTCTGGCGGGTGCCTGGTTAAGTGTTGAGCAGGGCTGGATGGACTGGCACCAGACCTTTGGACTGGCGGCTCTGGGATTGATCATTTTCCGAGTACTGTGGGGCGTGGCTGGGCCTGCCTATGCCAGGTTCAGTCACTTTATCCGTTCTCCGAAAGCGACACTGGTATACGCCCGGGATTTGCTCAGCGGAAGAGAGTCGCATTATCTCAGCCATAACCCCCTGGGTGCGTTGGCGGTGCTTGGTTTGTTAGGTCTTGTCGGATTTCAGGTTATTTCCGGCTTGTTTGCTACCGACGACATATTATTTGAAGGGCCGCTGTTTGCCTGGGTTAGCTATGACACCAGCTTGTTACTGACGGAACTGCATGAAATTTCTTTCAACATACTTCTCGGAATCGTGGTTCTGCATATTCTCGCAGTCCTGTTTCATCAGTTTGTGAAGAAAGAAGGTTTGATTCAGGGGATGGTTTCAGGCTCGAAAAGATCGGGCCAGTATGCTGACGGGCCGGTGAATAAAAAAGCCCGGGCGCCTCTGTGGGCCGGGCTTCTTTCTGTGGCGCTGGCCGCCGGAGCAGTGGCACTTTTACTCAGTCTTTAAAGTCGTCGTGGCAGCCTTTACAGGTGCGGGCAGTGGCTCCGAATGCTGATTTGATCGCTTTCATATCATCGCCTTTTGCAGCGACCGCTAAGGCGGCTGCTTTCTCGCTGAAGGCATCACCAGCCGCGGTGAAGTCTTCCCATTTGTCTTCAATCACAGGTAAGGCTGACGTGGCACTTGCGTAGGTGCCGGGGCGGAAACCTTCCCATGGCATCTGACTTAATGCCGCAAGCAGATCTGCGCGACGCGCGAAGTCTTCGCTGTCGAATTCAGCTTTACCTTTGACCATGTCACCCATAGCGCCGAAGTGCCATTTAACGGCTTTAAAAATGCCCTTACGGTATTCCACGGCTTCAAAAGGTTTAATATCGGCGGCTGCGTGGCCGGCGACACCCGCAAGTACGAGGGTCGCGGCAACTTTATAAAGTGGCTTCATCAGAGTTCTCCATCTCGGTAGTCGGTTGTACTGCTCAGTGTATATGAACCATCTTACGACGGACTGAGCACTTACTTTCCTTTACCCATGCCCCGGCAGAGTGAGACTCTCTGACGTTTCATGACGTTATCAGAGCTCACGTTTTGCCTGGGTCATGTCGCTCCAGTGAGTGATGGCTTCTTTGATATCGGCCTGGTTGAAGTCTGCGCCCACGGCCTCGCAGATCTCTGGTGTCAGTGCGCGCTTGCCTTTGCGTACTCCGGCCATTTTTACCAGCGCGTGGCCATATAGCTTACCTTTCACCATTAAGCGGTGTTCGAAGTAGATGTACTTTTCGTCCCAGGTCAGCAGCTTGGTGTGAATTTCGTAGCTGCTGAACAGGTTAAGCTCACGGATAAAGGTAATTTCCAGCGATGCCACTACCAGGTTGATGCGCTTCTCAAAGAGGTGTTTGAACCAACCGTTGTCACGGAAAAGGGTCCAGCGGGCACCTTCGAGAACATTCAGGTACTTGGCGTTATTCATGTGAAGGTTGTAGTCGATCTGGTGTGGCCAGACGCGCTGGCGAACGACCGAGGTTCCCTGCGCAGGAATGATTGCAGGCTCATTGCGTTTGATAATCGACTTGATGATCTGACCGAGCATGGAGATACAGCCTCATGAGTGATTCATTAGAGGCAGGCATATTACACCAGACGGTTGCCGGTGCATTGGCAAGGATGACGTTGATTGTCTTGAGTTCGGCCTGCCAGCAGGCAGGCCATCTGAATAGCCGGGTATATCAGGCGGAGGTCAGTGGGCGGTTTCGTACCCACAGTGTAAACAGGGTCGCTGTGGCGAACATCAGCAGGCTGTACACCGATGGTGCAACAGCCATTTCGGGGCTGGCCAGAATACCGGTGACGACCATGAGAGCCAGCGTACCGTTCTGGAGGCCAACTTCGAGGCAGATCGTTCGGGCCTGGTCCTCGTGGTGAAGCAGGGCATTGCCCAGCAGGTAGCCAAGACCCATAGTAATCAGGTTCAGCAGCAGAGTGGCCGGGCCAGATGCGACTACAAAGTCGATAAGCTGAGGGCCCAGATTAATACAGATGGAGATGATTACGAGAGCCAGTACGGCGACCGAAAAGCGCGATACCCAGGGTTCCATCTTTACAGCAAAGTTGCTGGCAAAGCGGCGGATCAGCATGCCGACAATTACAGGAATAACCGTCACAACCATCAGCGTAATCCAGGTCTTGGCCAGTGGCAGCTCGAAGGTTTGGTCGGCATTACCGTACTGATGAATCGCCCAGGCGCCCAGAATCGGGATAGTAAACGGTGTGATAAAACCGATGACGGCTGTCAGCGATACCGACAGGCCGACGTCGCCACGGGCAAGAAGCGTATAGAGGTTTGAGGTGGTGCCTCCTGGGCAGAGTGCGAGTATAAAGAGGCCGATCGCCAGGGGTCCGGTCAGGCCCGTCAATTCAATGATGCCGATAGCGATTAAAGGCAGCAATACCATCTGGCAGACCGCACCAATCATGAACGCTTTCGGCTGGGCAATCACGCGACCAAAGTCAGCTGGGGTAAGCCCCATGCCGACACCTGCCATGATCAGAATCAGGGATATAGGAAGAGCAACCTGGGTGAGAATCTCGAACATGGATGTTCCTGAATAAGTTGTTATTTAGCGACAGAAGCTATCGCAGCCCCGTGGGGATAGCAAGGTGGAATGACTCCTGCGCTGATAGTGGGTACCATGCGGCTTTGTTTGCGATAACAGGGATTTAAGATGGATCTGACAGCGTTTGCAGTATCATTTCTCGGCTTTGCCATTATGTATGCGGGCATCATTATGGCCCGTAAGGTAGACAGTAAAGGGTCGGCTTCGGTATTCCGTATTGGCGGTATCTTTATCGGCTTTATGATGGTGCCGATGCTGCATACGGCGTTGGGTTCACCGGTGACGTCCGCAGAAATCTCAGGTAAGTATCTGTTGGGGATGGTCATCGCTGGCTTCATCGTCGATTTTTTCGTCGTGCGGCGTCGCGGTTAAAAGTGAAGCGCCGCGATTGAGAGTGGAGCGTGGTAGCAGAAGGCTCTTTACTTAGTCTAACCTTGACCTGTTGGGCTTTCCGCGCCATTGTTTTGTTCTTCTCACGAATCAGATTCTAATAACAACAATGAAAATACAGTATGCAATTGGCGCGCTCGTGGGCGCCGCTGCTCTTTGCTCAGCGAATGTCTCGGCCAGTCAGTATCTGGGCGTTGGTGCGGAATATGGTGTGCTCAACGAGCAGTACTCAGGCGCTGACTATCCCATTCTGAACTTTGAAACCCGCTTTGGTATGGACTTCAGTGATCGCTTTTCGCTGGAAGTCGAAGGTGCCGTTCTGGGTAAAGACGATCGAGAGTTTGAAGGCGGTTGTCTGGATCAGACGGCAGTTGACCGCATTACTAACGATGTTTCTGTTGGCTGTGCTTATCTCGACAGTGTCAGTCGTCAGGCGGTGACCGTCAACTTTGTTCTGTCGCAGCCTTTTGTGAATTTTGATCTGTTTGCCGGACTGGGTGTCGGTGTTGTACGCACCAGCTATACCTTTTCAGTAGATAGCGTGGGCGTTAGTTCGACGGAAGCGTTTCAGGAGTACTCTGCTGCGGACGTTCAAAGGGCTGAGGATCAGATTAACTTTTGGTTAAGTCTCGCCGGCGCTGATCCGATCGACTTACAGCTCCCGGACGATGTGTCAGAAACCTCAATTGATCTGATGTACTCGCTGGAAGGCGGCATCCTGATTGATGATACGCACCGGTTGTCGGTTACCTGGAATCCGGAATACGGCAGCGAAGAAGTCGGCAAATATGAGTATGTTGGCTTTTCTTATTCATGGCTGTTCCGTTTCGACGATTTTTAAACCGACGAAACGTTTAAGCGAATCAAGCTCTGACACCCGGGTGTCAGAGCGTTTTAAAGAAGACCTTAGAGTTTCTCTGGAAGTTATATAACTTCTGCTTTTCCTGCGGTAATTCACTGACCTGCCCGGCTTTAAAACCGTGCTCAACAAACCAGTGCGCTGTTCGCGTCGTCAGAACAAAAAGGCGGTTGTAATGACGTCTTTTGGCTTCCTGTTCAATCTGCTCAAGCAGCCTTTGACCACGATTACTACCGCGATAGTCTCCATGAACAGCAACGCAGGCCAGCTCGGCTTCGTCGTCTGAGTAGGGATAAAGCGCTGCGCAGGCCGTAATTAAACCGTCGCGCTCGATGACATAAAAACGGTGAATTTCGGTTTCCAGTAATTCACGCGAACGCCGTACCAGAATGCCGTCGTCTTCTAATGGTTTCAGCAAATCAAGAATGCCTGCCACGTCATCGATGTTAGCAGCGCGCAACTGGTCATATGCATCCTGACTGATCAGGGTGCCGCTACCTTCACGGGTAAACAGTTCTTGCAGTAATGCACCGTCGGTCTGATAACTCAACATATGCACGCGCGGCACGCCCTGACGTACACACCGCAGTGCCATATCGGCCTGCCAGCGTGGGCTTCCCGACAAGGAGCTGAGAATATCTTCAAGCTCACGGCAGGTTAAATCTTCCAGCGCAGTGCCATCTTCACCGGTTAAACCGTCGTTTTCACCAAACGCGATCAGTTTATCGGCGCGTAATGCAACGGCAGCGTGACGCGCAACATCTTCGACGCTGAGGTTGAACATCTCACCCGAGGGCGAGTAACCGGAGCAGGATAAGAGCACGACATTTTGTTGATCTAACAGATGACTCACCGCCTGATGTTCAATACGACGGACTTCTCCTGTGTGCTGATAATCGACACCATTGATGACGCCGAGGGGCTTAGCCGTGACGAAATTACCACTGACGACGCGGATACGCGCACCATGCATCGGAGAGCCAGGAATACCGATCGACAGCCGGGATTCAATGTCTGCCTTAACCATCCCCACGGCCGCTTTTACCGCGCGCAGGGCCTCACCGTCGGTAATGCGCAGGTCGTTATGGAACTGGCTGGTAATATCCAGACGCTCCAGAACGGCATCAATCTGTGGTCGAGCACCATGTACCAACACGAGTCGCACGCCAAGGCTGTTCAGCAGGGCAATGTCCTGAACCAAGGTATCAAAATTAGGATGCAGCAAAGCGTCGCCATCAAACATGATGACGAAGGTCTTGCCTCTGTGCGCATTGATGTACGGTGACGACTGGCGAAACCACTGTACGTATTCGGTGTTGTCGGTCAAAACGGGACTTCCTGTTCTGCGTTAGTTGGTGCAAAGGGGCAGCAACGTTCGGCAGTGGGTACGGTGTAGTGATACTGAATAAACGATTCGGGCGTCTGCGCCATGGATGGCGCGGCCGAGCCTACATGGATGTATTTACGGCGTCCCGTAGAGTTATTCGGTATCACTTCTTCTCATGATTTAATCACGGGCGGGAGTGAGACAAAAGCGCTCGATCAGATTGCGCAGAATATTCACGCACGGCTCTATCTGATCCAGTGCCATAAATTCATCGACCTGATGCGCCTGATCAATACTGCCCGGGCCCAGCACCACGGTTTCCATGCCCAGGTTCTGCAGAAACGGCGCCTCAGTGGCGTAGTTAACGGCCACGCTGGTGTATCCGGTGAGGCGTTCGGCTTCTTTAATTAGCGCGCTGTTTTCGCTTTCTGCAAAGGGTTCGACGCCAGGGAATAATTGCTCGAATGACATTTCTACATTGTTCTGCGCGGCAATCGGATTCATGCGTCGACGAATTTCTTCGCGCAGGTCGTCATTACTCATGCCCGGCAGAGCGCGTAAATCGAAAGCCAGTTCGCAGCTGCCGCAAATACGGTTTGGGTTGTCGCCACCGTGAATACAGCCAAGGTTGAGTGTCGGTGTTTGCACGGCAAAGTGCGCATCGCGATAATTCTCGGCCAGCTCAGCGCGCAGGTTTTTAAGTTCGCCCATAACTTCGTGCACGGCGTCCATGGCATTAATGCCCAGCGCCGGATTGGAAGAATGTCCGGCCCGGCCTGTTACCCGGATGCTATCCATGATGATGCCTTTGTGCATGCGCACCGGTCGCAGACTTGAAGGTTCGCCAATGACGGCATAACGACCACCGGGGCCGGTACTCTGACTCAGCGCGCGGGCGCCGCTCATTGAGCATTCTTCATCGGCGGTCGCGAGTATCATCAGCGGCTGGTGGAATGTTTTATCGCGAACCTGTTCTAACGCTTCCAGCGCAAGGGCAAAGAAGCCTTTCATATCGCAGGTGCCCAACCCGTAGAGTTTGCCGTCGCGCTCGGTCAGGGTGAATGGGTCTGATGTCCACTTTTCCGGGTTGCAGGGCACAGTATCGGTATGGCCACTCAGTACCAGGCCGCCCGGCCCGCGGCCGTAGGTGGCCAGCATGTTGAATTTCCCCGGATGGCCTTCAATCGGCATAATAGAAACTTCGAAACCGAGATCCCGGCACCAACCTGCCAGCAGGTTAATCACACCTTCATTACTTTGATCGTATTCGGGTAATACAGAGCTGATACTGTTCTCAGCGATCAGGGCCGAGAGCTTTTCGAGCGTGGAGGGCAGCGGCATGATGGCCTTATCCTTGATGATCTTAAACTGCAAAATACAGCGACATAAAACAATAGCGCGATGGCAAAAGAAATTGAACTGAAACTCAGGCTCCAGCCTGAAGATATCCCGGCGCTGGTCAGCTGGCTTGATAACGAAGCGACAGCAACAGGCCAGAAGACCCTGAACAACGATTATTTCGATACGCCTGAGTTGGCGCTTGCTGCCGCGCATTCAGCATTAAGAATACGTTCGACGAACTCGGGATTTGAACAGACGTTCAAGGCCCGGAGTCAGTCCAACAGTGCTGTTCAGATTCGTCACGAATGGAATTGGCCTTTGCCTGAAAGGCAGCTTGATCCATCGTTACTGGCGCTACCAGAGGTACAGGCGTGCTGGCCAGAACCGGCAGCAAGGGATCAGCTTCAGACGGTATTCAGTACCGATTTTGAACGTCGCAGCTGGCTATACACAGCTGCGGATGACTCAGAGATTGAGGTGGTTATCGATCAGGGCAGTATTCTTGCCAATGGTCAGTCTGAGCCGCTGTGTGAGCTGGAGCTAGAGTTAGTTTCAGGTGATGACACCGCAATGTGGCCGCTATCAGAAGCGCTGCACGACGTGGCACCCATGTGGCTGAGTGATATTTCCAAAGCCGAGCGTGGCTACCGCCTGGCTGGAGTCGGGTCTGCATTGTTTCACGGCGCAACAATTGATGCAGAGGGCGCCGGTTTGCCTGAGCTGGCGTTTGATCTGCAGCGGGCGCTTGAGTATTACCTTTGGAGTGATGGCGACTTACAGGCCATCTGGCAGTCAGGCTACCCCCTTGCGCGGCTTATGAGCAAAGAGAGTGTACTTTGGCAATTGCTCGACAAGAGCCTCGCTATGAAGTCAGAGCATCTGCTGAAGGATAAAGCAGCAGCTAAGGCACTAACGCGCGCGGTTCAGCAAGTGGCTGGAATGTGCACTGAGTCGCAGCCGGGCCGAGAAAGTATCCGAGATCGCTGGGACGAGGCTCGCAGCCAGGTAGGTGATGTGATTGAATGCAGTGAGACATCTTCGTTATCAGCTTCTTTGAAACAGTTACTAAAGGATTAATGCATGCAGGCGACGCCAGACCGGGTAATCAATCTGTCGACACTGGTGAGTGATCTACACCGCGATGGCCTGCTCACGGAAGACGATCACCAATTGGCCCTGACGATTCGCAGAGGAACGGATGAAGCCGCTCTGCACCCCCTGACCCTGATTGCCCGCCAGCGCTACAAAGATGCCCGCGCAGACGGCAAAGTGCTGACTGAGCACGCATTGATTGAATGGTTGGGTGAGCGTGAGTCGATGGATGTGATCAATATTGATCCACTTGAGATTAACGTATCTGCGGTAACTGAGGTGATGTCATACGCCTTCTCAGAGCGGCACAAAATCCTCGCGGTGAAAGTCAGTACTGATGAGGTGGTGGTGGCCTGTACCGATCCGGATTCATCAAGCTGGGTCGGTGACCTGGAACACGTGACCCGTCGCAATGTGAAACGGGTGTTAGCTTCGCCATCTGATATCAGTCGCTACCGGGTTGAGTTTTATCAGTTAGCAAATTCGGTCTCTAAGGCGCGCAAAGATCATTCTGGTATCAGCTCGGTGCAGAACCTGGAGTCGATGCTGGAGCTGGGCAAAGCGAAAGCGCCTGACGCCAACGATGAACATATCGTCAATATCGTGGACTGGTTACTGCAGTATGCCTTTGACCAGCGCGCCAGTGATATTCACCTTGAACCGCGTCGCGAGACAACGCACGTGCGTTTCCGTATTGATGGTGTTCTTCATAATGTCTACGAGTTACCAGCCGCAGTAGGTATGGCCGTGATTGCGCGGGTTAAGTCACTGGGGCGTATGAATATTGCTGAGAAGCGTAAGCCTCAGGACAGCCGCCTGAAGACTAAAACGCCCGAGGGTGATGAAGTCGAGCTGCGTCTGTCGACCTTGCCCACTGCTTTCGGCGAAAAAATGGTGATGCGTGTCTTTGACCCACAGGTGCTGATGCGCAGTTTCTCTGAAATGGGTTTCTCGCGTGAAGATCGCCGTCGCTGGTCTGAAATGACGGACAATAATCACGGCATTATCTTCGTTACCGGGCCGACCGGCTCGGGTAAAACGACCACCTTGTATTCGACACTGCGCCAGCTGGCGACCAGTGAAGTGAATGTATCGACCATCGAAGACCCGATTGAAATGGTTGAGCCTGCGTTTAACCAGATGCAGGTCAACCCAACGATTGACCTGACCTTTGCGTCAGGGGTGCGCGCTCTGCTGCGTCAGGACCCGGACATTATTATGGTGGGTGAGGTGCGCGACCTTGAGACGGCCGAGATTGCCGTACAGGCTGCGCTTACCGGACACCTTGTTCTGTCGACACTTCACACCAATGATGCGCCTTCGGCCTTTACTCGCTTACAGGAACTGGGACTGCCTGCTTACCTGATTCGCTCCAGTGTGATCGGTGTTATGGCCCAGCGCCTGGTGCGTACTTTGTGCCCACACTGCAAAGAAAAACAGCCTGTCGACGAGAAGGTCTGGAAGCAGCTGACCGCACCATGGCTCATGAAAACGCCAGAACACATCTATACTGCAAAAGGATGTCTGGAATGTCGTGGGACAGGTTACCTCGGGCGAATGGGGATATACGAAGTGATGCCTCTTTCAGAGTCTCTCGAGCCCCATATTAATGAATCAACGGATTACCAGAAGCTACGCCAGGCAGCGATGAAGGAAGGGATGCACAGCCTGCGCCTGAGTGGTGCTCATAAAGTCGCCGCAGGCATGACAACGATTGCAGAGGTCATGCGGGTCGCCCCAGCGAGCAGAGCGTTGTCTCAGTAGTTGAGAGCCGTAAAGGCAGTAAAATAGTCGCATTGAATAATCCGGCCTGAGCGTCCAGAATGCCGGCCTGAAATTAACGAGAATATGGCAGTTATTTGTGAGTAGTTCCCTTCCACCCATCATTGACGTCGAAGCCTCTGGATTTGGCCGGGGGAGTTTCCCCATCGAAATCGGCTTTGCTCTCGAAGACCGGGAAGTGCACAGCTATCTCATCAAGCCTGTCAGTCACTGGACGCACTGGTCAGAAGAGGCCGAAGCGATCCACGGCATCAGCCGCGACAAACTTGAGCAGGAAGGTCTGAGCATTCGTGATGTCGCCCTGCTACTCAATGAGCATCTTTTCAACAAAACACTTTATTCAGATGCATGGAGCTTTGACAGCTCCTGGATTGGTCGCCTGTTTGAAGAGGCGGAGCTGGTTCAACGCTTTCGCATCGAAACCATCAATAAACTTCTGACGATGGAAGAAATGGAGCGCTGGGCAGACACCAAATGCACACTCTGGAATGAGTTAGATGTCGACCGCCACCGCGCTGCCAATGATGTAAAGGTGTTGCAAGAGACATTCTTGCGGGTCGTTGGCGACATGTAACCTCCATCGGTCTGTCATTTGACTTTCGTGGCGCAAAAAATCTAGGTCTGGTGGTTTATATTGGGCCGTTTTTTATTCAATTACTCTAAATGACATCCCTAAATGTCATATCCCTGTGATTCACTTCTTCTCCGGTCTGGATAGACCACATTAAAAAAACAAAAATGAAGGAGACAATATGAGCATCTGGGTAACCTGGCCTGGCTTGGTGAAATTCGGGACGCTGGGTATTACTGCCGGCCTTCTTACGCTCGCCGTGGAACGAAATGAACTGTTTGAAAACAACCTGTTTGATTTCGAACGCTGGGATGAATACAACGCCGACATCGACTGTAATGAGCGCAGCCTGACTGCCCGTATGGAAGACGGTACCTGTAACATTCTTGAAAATCCTGCTGAGGGTTCAGCCAACCGTCGTTTCGGCCGTAACGTGGAGCTTGACGCAGCGCACGGCGAAACAGACACGTTGCTTAGCCCTAACCCTCGCGATATCAGTAACTCACTGATGGCTCGCGATGAATTTAAACCTGCACCTACGTTGAACTTTATCGCCGCAGCATGGATTCAGTTCATGACGCACGACTGGTTCAGTCACGGTGATGGTTCTACTACCGACTATATCGATGTTGAACTGCCTGCTGGCGACAGTCGCGGTACTGGCACAATGTCGATCCGTCGCACCCTCCCTGATCCGACACGCATCGCAGCTGAAGATGAAGCTGGCTTACCGGATGCTTACCTGAACGAGAATACTCACTGGTGGGATGGTTCTCAGATCTATGGCAGCAATCTGGAAACGCTGAATACACTGCGCGAATTCCAGGGCGGCCGTATGCTGGTGAACTCTGATGGGTCACTGCCTCGCGACTTTTTCTCAGGTGTGCCGAAAACCGGTTTCACTGATAACTGGTGGCTGGGTCTGAGTATGCTGCACCAGTTGTTCGTAAAAGAGCACAATGCGGTTGCAGAAATGCTGGCGGCGACTTACCCGGAAAAAGACGACCAGTGGCTGTTCGATAAAGCGCGTCTGGTAACCTCTGCCCTGATGGCTAAGATTCACACCGTTGAGTGGACGCCAGCCATCATTGCTAACCCAGTAACCGAGCGCGCGATGTACGCAAACTGGTGGGGTCTGGTTGGTAATGCTGAGGCACGTGATAAGTACGGTGCAGAATTCGACAAGCTGGCCGAAGATCTGGCGAAGTCTGATTCCTGGGTTCGTCGTATTCTCGGCCTCGATCCTAAAATGTCAGAAGCGCTGGATAACGGTAAAGCCATTGAATGGGCTGTGACTGGTCTGGCCGGTGCACGTAACTCTGATAATGCCGGTGTGCCATTCACACTGACCGAAGAGTTCGTCGCGGTTTACCGTATGCACCCACTGCTGCGTGACACCGTTGATGTCTATGACATCGGTTCAAACGTGGTATCTGAGAGCATCCCACTGACTGAAACCCGCGATGGCGATGCAGAAGATATTCTTGATGACCAGGGCGGCGACCGTCTGTGGTACTCCTTTGGTGTTACTCTGCCGGGTGCCCTGACTCTGCGTAACTATCCGGAATTCCTGCGTGACCTGTATGTACCGGGGCGTGGTGTGATTGACCTTGCAACCATCGATATCATTCGTGATCGTGAGCGCGGTGTACCTCGCTACAACGAGTTCCGTCGCCAGATTGGCCTGACCCCAATCAATGACTTCACTGATCTGACCGATGATGCTGAAATCGTTTCTGAACTACGTCGTCTGTACGACAACGATGTTGAGAAGATTGATGCGCTCGTAGGTCAGCTGGCTGAAACCGTTCGCCCTGAAGGCTTTGGCTTCGGTGAAACGGCGTTCCAGATTTTCATCATGAATGCGTCGCGTCGTATTATCGCTGACCGTTTTTATACCGCTGACTACAACCCTGAAACGTACACTCAGGAAGGTTATGACTGGGTAGAAAACACCACCATGGTTGATGTGCTTAAGCGTCATTATCCAGCACTGGATCTGTCTCTGGTGGGTGTTGATAACGCGTTCAAGCCTTGGGGTCTGAACATTCCTGCGGATTACGACAACTGGGCGGCGTGCGATAAGCAGTCACTGTTGTGGACCAACGGTGTGAAGCGTACTGAATATGCTGCGGATGAACGTCCTGAAATTCCACCGGTTGATATTGGTGGTCTGATCAGCAGTGTTATTTCTGACAAAGTGAAGTACGTAGGTGATGTTGCTCCTGTGGGGCACGCTAAGCCAATTCACCCACACGGTGCGATGGCAAAAGTGGCGTTTAATTCAACGGGTAACCACCCATACACTGGCGTATTCGAGGGCAACGAATGTGGCCTGCTGCGTCTGTCTGTAACGGGTGATCCGGCGGATCGCGGGTTTGCTCCTGGTTTTGCCTGGAAGACTCTGATTGACGGTCAGCCGTCTGAGAATATTTCAGCGCTGTATACCCTGTCAGGTCAGGCCGACAATCACGATTTCTTCGCTAACGAGCTGTCGAATTACGTGAGCCTTGAAGCGAATGACACACTGGGTTCAAGCCTGCTGTTCTCATTCGTGACCAGCAAACCAACCCTGGTTGTGGCAAACGCCATGGCAGAAACACAATCTGACGGTTCGGCAGAAGCCAGCCCTGTGTCGCCGACTCAGGTGTACTTCGTACCAACTGCCGAAGTACGTGGTCTTTTTGCTGAGGGCGAACATGACTTCCGTGATGACCTGCTGAGCCTGCCAGAAGGCACTAAGTTGTACGATGTTTATGCGACCGATATGGAGATTAAATCTTCTATCTGGCCTTCCCGTCAGCAACGCCTGCAGGATGAACGCCGTGACGATGCAGTTAAGATCGGTGAAATGGTTCTGACATCCGAGTTCACTACTTCAGTATTCGGTGACTCTGGCGTGTTCTTCAAGCACCAGCGTTACGAAGATCGTTAATACGTTGAACTATAAAAGGGCCGGGTATTCTCCCGGCCTTTTTTATGGGTTTTATTCTGATGAATCGGCCAGACGATTCAGTCCTGCTTGAAAAATCTTTTCTGGAGTCCGTGTTGCTCTTTGGTGCAAGTCAGGTATTTCGCGCTTTCTTCTAAAGCGTCGTCCGGGTTCAGCCGTACTTTCTGTATGCGAACGAAGTAACCTTCTCTTAATAAATTCTATAAAAATCATAACGTTATGAATTTTCCTGCCTGAGCTGACGAATCTGGCATAAGAGTCGCTATGTATCTTGTATACAAGTATGAATTCAATGGCGGTTGGCATGACAGAAGTAACGACAGGAATTGGCTGGAATCTGAATGACTGGGGCCGGGCGTACCGGAATGGCGCTGATGCGCGCGGACTTCTTCTGTCTACCCGGAACGCCATTGCAGCAGATGAGCTGGATGCGAATGGATTACCCCGGCGTGGTAGTGCTTGGATTGCACTCGCCAGCGAGGAGCAGCTTACTAAGCAGATCAGTTATCTCGAAAGTCTGAAAGCGTCCGCCGAGGAGGAGGGAACAGTCCTTCCTCTTTATGGTGTTCCGTTTGCGGTGAAAGACAATATTGATGCTGCGGACTTTCACACCACAGCGGCGTGCCCTGAATATGCCTACGAGCCGGATGACGATGCGTTTGTTGTTCAGCTTCTGCGCAAAGCAGGCGCCATCGTTATGGGGAAAACCAACCTCGATCAGTTCGCAACCGGACTGGTTGGTACTCGCTCGCCCTACGGTGCTGTGAATAACGCATTTAATCCTGAATATATTTCTGGCGGCTCAAGTTCTGGTTCAGCGACTGCGGTTGCAAAGGGCCAGGTGGCGTTTGCACTGGGTACCGATACCGCCGGTTCTGGACGGGTGCCTGCGGGCTTCAATCATATCGTTGGTTTAAAAGCGACCGTGGGCGCTATCAGTGCTTCGGGCGTTGTACCAGCATGCCGAAGCCTTGATTGCGTTTCGGTCTTTGCACTCAACAGCCGCGATGCCGAGCGCATTTACGAAATTGCTGCGCAATTTGATCCGGCAGATGGTTATGCCCGCTCACGTACTATGGTGCGTAATGAGCGTATCCAGACATTGGGTGTTCCCGCCGATGCTCCATGGTTTGGAGACGACGTACAAAAAGCGGCGTATGAAAAAGCCTGTGAGCAGGCTGTTGATGCAGGCTTCGAGTTAAAAACAATCGACTTCACGCCCTTGTTTGAGCTGGCCAGCCTTTTATATCAGGGCCCATGGGTGGCCGAACGCTATGCGGCTGTCGGCGAGTTTCTGAAACAGGATTTACCGGGTATTAATCCGGTCGTAAAAAACATCATTGCTGGTGGCGTTGACGGTACGGCCGTCGATGCATTTAAAGCAGAGTATCGTCGCAAAGATCTGGTGCGCCAGATACAGAGTATTTTTAAAACCGTGGATGCGTTATTCGTTCCCACTGCTCCTCGATTTCCGACGATGGCTGACGTTGATGCCGCGCCGGTCGAGGTCAATAGTCAGTTAGGCACTTACACAAACTTCGTCAATCTGGCCGACCTCTGTGCCTTGTCGTTGCCTGCGCATATGCGTACTGATGGTTTACCGTTTGGGATTACTGTTATTGCACCTGGATGGCACGAGCTGGCTCTGACCAACTTTGCTGGTCAGTGGCAGTCACACCTTGGTTTAGCGGAAGCACCTGTGATGCTGGGTAAGAAAGACGATGCCTCTGTAGTCGTTGCCGTGGTGGGTGCCCATCTGACCGGGATGCCTCTGAATCATCAGCTGACCAGTCGTCACGCGACCTTGTTGGAACAGACACTCACCGCCAACAAGTATCAGCTCTATGCCCTCGCAAATACAGTACCTCCGAAGCCAGGTCTGGTGCGCCTGAACGAAGAAGATCTGAAATGCGGCAAGGTTGCAGGGAATCAATTAATCGTCGAGCTGTGGCGTTTAGATCAGGCGGCCTTTGGTTCTTTCGTTGAAGAAATCCCGCAGCCGCTTGGCATTGGAACTCTTGAGCTGGAAGACGGCCGTCTGGTGAAAGGCTTTATCTGCGAACCAGAGGCGGTGGCGAGCGCAACGAATATCAGTCACCTCGGCGGCTGGCGGGCCTATATCTCATCACTGAACGCATAAGGTCATGCTGTGAACCTTGCCGAGAAAGTATATCGACAGCTGAAAGAAGATATTTTCGACTTCAGAATGCTACCCGGAGATCGCTTCAGTGAAAGTGAAGTCGCCGAGCGTATGCAGGCGTCCCGAACACCCGTCAGGGAAGCCTTGTATCGCCTGGAGCGCGATGGGTATGTGCAGGTGTACTTCCGTAATGGTTGGCAGGTCAGACCTTTTGATTTCCGGTATTTCGAAGAGCTTTACGATGTCCGCATTGTGCTGGAGTGTGAAGTGGTTCGCCGCCTGTGTATGGAATCAGACCGGGCGGAACGCTTAGCGGGGCTGGTGACCATCTGGTGCTGTAAGCCCTCACAAAGGCAGGTTGATCCTGTTGATGTGGCGTTCCTGGATGAGGAATTTCACTTTGGACTATTGGAGTGTGGCCAGAACAAGCAAATGGAAGCCATACATAAAGACGTATGTGAGCGTCTGAGAATTGTACGACGGTTAGATTTTTACGAGCCTGGACGTATACAGGCAACCTACGAAGAGCACAGCAGTATTTTAGACGCGATACTTTCTGCGGATAGCTCTCGTGCAACGCGAGAGCTTACGAGACATATCGAGCTCAGCCGTAATACGGTCCGTGATATTACTGTGCACAGAATTCAGGAAGCGCGACAAAGATACTCCACCGACTTATCAAGGAAATAGATATGCACGCTTTCAAGGCAAAAAAACCAACTCACTGAGCACTATTGGTGCGACTTATTTTCTGAAGACCGGAAATGCCCCTCTGGGGGGCACCCTTTGCCAGAAATTGCCGAAAAATAAGGCATAAAAACTGGTACGGCGATTGCTCTAGTTAGATCGGTTTTATAGTTGCCCGCTCTTACACACCCTCAAGAGAAGAGTCGAGGCCGGACATAATCCTGACCATAAAAAGGAAATAATTATGAAAAAAGTAAGTCTCAAAACTCTGATTAAAGCATCACAGATTATTGGTATGACAGCGATGGCTGCAGGCGTAAGCATTGCGAATGCAGCAGATGACACCATTAAAGTCGGAGTTCTGCACTCTCTGTCGGGTACTATGGCAATTTCAGAAACTACTCTGAAAGACACTGTTCTTATGATGATTGAAGAACAGAATAAGAAAGGCGGTCTGCTGGGTAAAAAGCTTGAGCCAGTGGTTGTCGACCCAGCCTCTAACTGGCCTCTGTTTGCGGAAAAAACCCGTGAACTTCTGGAAAAAGAAGACGTTGATGTGATCTTCGGTTGCTGGACTTCAGTATCCCGTAAATCGGTTCTGCCAGTTGTGGAAGAGCTGAATGGTCTGATGTTCTACCCGGTTCAGTATGAAGGTGAAGAATCTTCTTACAACGTATTCTATACCGGTGCTGCACCAAACCAGCAGGCAATTCCTGCGGTTGATTATCTGATAAACGATCTCGGTGTTGAGCGCTTTGTACTTGCGGGTACTGACTATGTTTACCCACGTACGACCAACAAAATTCTTGAGTCTTACCTGAAGTCAAAAGGCGTTTCTGAAAAAGACATTATGGTGAACTACACGCCATTTGGTCACAGCGACTGGCAGACTATTGTTTCTGATATCAAAAAGTTTGGCGCCGCAGGTAAGAAAACAGCGGTTGTTTCTACCATTAACGGTGATGCAAACGTTCCTTTCTACAAAGAACTGGCAAACCAGGGCGTAGCCTCTGAAGAAATTCCAGTTGTTGCTTTTTCTGTAGGTGAAGAAGAACTGTCAGGTTTTGATACTGAGCCACTGGTTGGTCACCTGGCTGCATGGAACTACTTCCAGAGTGCGGAAAGTGAAGCCAACGATGAGTTTATTGCTGCATGGCACAACTACATCGGCGATGAAGACCGTGTAACTAACGACCCAATGGAAGCGACTTACATCGGTTTCAGTATGTGGGCCGAAGCGGTTGAAAAAGCAGGCTCTGCTGATGTCGATAAAGTACGCTCTGCAATGTATGGCATCGAAGTACCTAACCTGACAGGTGGTACTGCGGTAATGAACGAAAACCACCACTTGTCTAAGCCGGTACTGATCGGTGAAATTCAGGAAGATGGTCAGTTCGAAATCGTATGGGCTACGGACGAAGAAGTGGAAGGTGACGCATGGACGGATTACCTGCCAGAAAGTGCAAACCTGATCTCAGACTGGACTGCACCTATTAACTGCGGAAACTACAACACCTCAACGAAAACCTGTGGTGGTTCGGCGGTTGCAGGCGAGTAATTCGCTGGCAGCGGAATAGAGTGCGGTAAAACGCGCTCTATCGCAGTTCGTAACAAGGACAGGCAGGGAAATTCTTTCCTGCTTCTCTCAAAATTCCCGGTGATAATTATGTTTTCTGTATTGATACGGACGGCCGTGCTGTTCGCATTTGTTTTGTATACTGTGGTGGTGGCAGGGGCTGAAGCATCACCTATGAAGCCCAACACAGCGTTACACGCCGTTGCTCAAGAATTAATTGATGCAGGGTATCGAGAAAAGCAGGCAGTGACTGAACGCCTGACAACCATCGATGACCCTAAAACGCTTCTCTTTATGCAGATCATGGTCGAAGGTGACCTGTATTACCGCAAAGACGATCGTGTCGTCGTAATTAAGGGCGATGATGCGGTAACGACATTTTTCAGTGGTGAGGAAGTCACTCTGGAAAGTAAGCGTGATATAAAAAAAATCAGTGTAAATAATAAGCTTCGTGTATTACTCAGAAGTGGTATCGCTCGCCTCCAGATCTTTTCAGATGACCCTGAAATGCGAATGCAGGCCGCGGTTAATTTGTTGAAGTCGGCAGAAGACCTTGATCAGACGACGCTTGAAGAAGCGCTGGATAAAGAAGAAAACTCAGACGTTCGGGACGTTCTTCTTCTCGTGAAGGGCATACGAATGCTGGAAGCAGATACTGAAAAAGAGCGTCTGCAAGGAGTGAGTTATCTGTCTGGGTCGTTATATCCGGATGTCCGCGGAGCGCTGGCTAACTATCGCCGTGCTGCTGAAGCAGATTCCCGGACCGAAGAAATTCAGGCCGCAGACGAAGCACTCAAGAAGATCGAAAGTCTGCTGTCACTGAACAGCGTTGCAGAAAATCTCTATTTTGGCCTGGCACTCGGTGCTGTCCTGCTACTCGCGGCCATTGGTCTTGCGATTACATTTGGTGTGATGGGTGTGATCAATATGGCTCACGGCGAAATGATCATGCTGGGTGCCTACACTACCTACGTTGTTCAACAGTTGATGCCGGACCATATTGGCATGTCACTGGCCGTTGCTGTACCTGCAGCATTTCTGGTGAGCGGTCTGGTGGGCGTCGCTATCGAGCGTGGTGTTATCCGCCATCTCTATGGGCGTCCATTGGAAACTCTGCTTGCGACCTTCGGTATCAGCCTGGTGCTGCAACAGGCGGTACGCTCAATCTTCAGCCCTCTGAATCGTGAAGTAGCTACGCCTGACTGGATGGCGGGTACTTTCATGATCAATCCAGCGCTTGAGCTGACCTTTAACCGTTTATACATCATCATTTTCAGCCTGATGGTTCTGGCTTTGCTGGCACTCATTCTGAAGCGCACTCTGTTTGGATTGCAGATGCGTGCAGTCACCATGAACCGCCCGATGGCGAGCTCTATGGGGATTCGCACGGGCTGGGTTGATGCACTGACATTTGGCTTGGGCTCAGGTATCGCCGGTATTGCAGGCGTTGCCCTGTCACAGTTGACTAACGTGGGGCCGAACATGGGGCAGGCGTACATTATCGACTCCTTTATGGTCGTCGTATTCGGCGGTGTGGGTAACCTCTGGGGCACTTTGGTCGGTGCTATGTCTCTGGGTGTTGTTAATAAGCTACTGGAGCCGTGGGCCGGTGCCGTCGTCGCAAAAATTCTCGTACTGATATTTATTATTCTGTTTATCCAGAAGCGTCCTCGTGGGTTGTTTGCCCTCAAGGGTCGCGCTGCGGATATGGGTTAAGGAGCGCATGATGAAACAGGAAATTAAAGGCGGTCCACTTACCCGGTTGATTATGAACGATGTCGCTGGCCGTCGCATGATGATGATCATTCTTGCGATTGCCATCATCGTACCTTTCTGCAACCTGGTCTTCCCGGAAGGATCGGCCCTGCATGTATCTACCTACACAATGACTTTGTTAGGTAAATATCTTTGCTACGCACTGCTCGCGGTATCCGTTGATTTAATCTGGGGATATTGCGGTATTTTAAGTCTGGGTCACGGGGCATTTTTTGCGCTTGGCGGTTATGCGATGGGCATGTATCTGATGCGTCAGATCGGTGACCGTGGTGTCTATGCTAATCCTGATCTGCCAGATTTTATGGTGTTCCTGAACTGGACCGAGGTGCCATGGTACTGGTTCGGTTTTGATCAGTTCTGGTTTGCTATGGTGATGGTTCTCGCCGTACCGGGTATTCTGGCGTTCGTCTTTGGTGCATTGGCATTCCGTTCGCGGGTTACCGGGGTCTACCTTTCCATTATTACCCAGGCGCTGACGTATGCCCTGATGTTGGCGTTCTTCCGTAACGATATGGGCTTCGGTGGTAATAACGGCCTGACTGACTTTAAGGATATTTTAGGCTTTGATCTACAGGCTGATTCGACGCGTGCCGCGCTCTTCTTTGCGTCCGGGATTGCTTTGATTCTCGGTTATTTAATCAGCCGCTTTATCGTGACCTCTAAGCTCGGACGAGTTCTGGTCGCAATCAGAGACAGTGAGTCACGGGCGCGATTCTTAGGTTATCGCGTTGAATGGTACAAGCTGTTTGTGTTTGTCGTCTCAGCGATGCTGGCAGGCGTAGCGGGTGCCTTATATGTTCCTCAGGTTGGCATTATCAATCCGGGTGAGTTTGCTCCGATTAATTCAATCGAGATGATTATCTGGGTAGCCGTCGGTGGTCGTGGAACCTTGTTTGGCGCCGTCATCGGGGCCGTACTGGTGAACTACGCCAAGACCTATTTTACCGGTGCTTTTGCCGAACTGTGGCTGTTTATGCTGGGTGGTTTGTTTGTATTGACGACTCTGTATCTGCCAAAAGGTGTCGTTGGTTTGTGGGCACAAATGAAAGACAAATTTATGTCTTCTGGCGGTGGTGGTAACAGTGGAATCACTACAGGTTCGAGCTCTGGAAAAAGTAGCGATCAGAAGACCAGCAAAGAAGCGGAGGGTAATGCATGAGCCTCGCAAAAACGAAACATATCGAGCAGCCGACCGTTCTGTATATGGATGGTGTGAGCGTCAGTTTTGATGGCTTTAAGGCTTTGAATTCCCTGTCACTCTTTATCGAGCCAGGAGAAATGCGCGCAATTATCGGCCCGAACGGTGCCGGTAAAACCACCATGATGGATGTCATCACAGGCAAGACCCGCCCCGACGAAGGGAGGATTCTGTTTAACGATGAACTCGACCTGACGCGTTACGACGAAGCGCAGGTAGCGAATATGGGCGTTGGTCGTAAGTTTCAGAAACCAAGCGTGATTGAGAGTCTGACAGTCTTCGAAAACCTCGAAATGTCGTTAAAAGGTGGTCGCTCAGTCTGGCAGGCGCTGACCCATAAACTGACAGGCGCAAAGCAGGATAAAATCGACGAAATTCTATCCATGATTGACCTGAAAGATCGCCTTTACGAAGACGCCGGTAGTCTGTCACATGGCCAGAAGCAGTGGCTTGAGATTGGCATGCTATTAGGTCAGGAGCCTGAGCTGCTACTAATCGACGAGCCAGCCGCGGGCATGACGGATGAAGAAACCATGAAAACGGCTGAGCTGTTTAAAGAGCTTTCAAAGAAACACTCTTTAATGGTGGTCGAGCACGACATGGACTTTATTGAAGCCCTGGATTGTCGTGTGACGGTACTGCACGAGGGCTCGGTACTCGCCGAAGGCAGTCTGGCGAATGTGAAGAATAACCAGCAGGTTATCGAAGTGTATCTGGGGCGCTGATATGTTGAATGTAACGGATTTAAATGTTTCTTACGGTGCTAGTCAGGCGCTTTACAACGTCAGCCTTAACGCAGACGTGGGCAAAGTGACCTGTGTTCTGGGACGTAATGGTGTTGGTAAAACCACCCTGATGAAATCACTGGCCGGGCACCTTGCACCGGGTTCCGGTGACATCTCCTGGGACGGTAAAAGTATCATGAAACTTGCACCCTACGACCGGGCTAAACAAGGTATCGCGTTTGTGCCACAGGGGCGCGATATTTTTCCGCAATTGACGGTAGAAGAGAACTTGCAGACCGCGTTCTCAGCGGTGCCGCGCTCACAGCGCTTTATCGACCCTGAAGTCTTCTCACTGTTCCCCGTTTTGCAGCAGATGCTCAAGCGCCGGGGGGGTGACCTCTCTGGTGGCCAGCAACAGCAGCTAGCGATTGCACGCGCATTACTGCTGCGACCTAAAATGCTGATTCTTGATGAACCGACCGAAGGTATTCAGCCTTCCATCATTAAAGACATTGGTCGCGTCATTAAACTATTACGCGATCGCGGTGATATGGCGATTGTTCTTGTTGAACAGTACCTCGATTTTGCCAAAGAACTCGCTGATGAATTTATTATTCTTGAGCGGGGGAGAGTAGTGAGTCAGGGGACGGGTGAAGAGTTGGAGCACTCCGAGGAAGCGAAGGAGCTTCTGGCTATTTAATGGTAGCCACTGGCGTGGGGGCGCTTCTTTAGCTGCCGCTAGGGTTTTATTGCCCTGTTTGGGGACCTTGTCCCCGGGCGGGCGGCCCCTCCCCTGCTTCGCGCTTTCTGGGCCGTATTTCCTTCACAGAACTTGAGAACCCTCGCAACGGGCCAATGCAGCATCCCTGCTGCCAGGCCCTTGCCCGGCATCCATGCCGGAGCCATGCGGGCTTCTCCTCGTTCTCCTCGTTCTGCTCGGCGGCCCCAGAGGCGCAGATATTGAGTCGGCTATATCGAATTTTTAAACGTGTATTGGTAAAGCCGTTAACGTCTGTGATGCGCAGTGCGCACCTTACAGGTTAATCTGGCATTGCAGGGGGGCACTGCCCACCAACAGTTTTGCGGATTAATTAACGGACGTATTTAAAGTTATTTGTGCGGAATCACCATGCGCCTCTGGGGCCGCTGGGATTTACGCCAGCTTTGAAGGCAACGTGAGGCAGGATGCCGAGCGAGGCTCCATACGGGCATGGATGCCCGCCGGAGCTGTTTGCCGGAGAAGCCAGTAAATATCAGGAATACGGCCCAGAAAGCGCGAAGCAGGGGAGGGGCTGCCCGCCCGGGGACAAGGTCCCCAAACAGGGCAATAGAACCCTAGCGGCAGCCAAAAAAGCCCGCCCGTGCGAGCGGCTATGAACAGGGCATTAAGGCCTTAGCGTCAGCTAAAGAAGTACCCCGCGCAAGCGGCTGCAACTACAGCGGCCGCAGAATCAGCGGCCAAAAACAAAAAAGCGGCCATCAGGCCGCTTCTTCAGAGCACTAGCAGATCACTCTGCTTCTAACTTAGCCACTCGCTCTTCCAGCTCCGCCAGTCGTGCACTGGTACGACGCAGCACTTCTGCCTGCACATCGAACTCTTCACGTGTCACCAGGTTGGCATTAGTAATCAGGCTCTGTAACTGAGACTGCAGGGCCAGCTTCAGGTCAGATGACAGGCTGGCAAACGGGCTCTTTTCCAGCATTTCTTCGAGTCGGCTCTTAATCGCATCGGGTTTCATAATTTACCTCCGGAAGGGTTTTGGCGCAGTGTACCAGAAAGGGCAAAGGGGATAATTTCAATTACTGCACTTAAATAGTGCAAACCGTCGGAAAGGTGTGCAATAAATGGGTGCTGGTTTTGGCTGCGTGCCCTCTTTTGGTTGCGTCAATGACTGTAAAAGTCCGCATATTTTTACTAAGTCATTGATTTAAAAGGGTATATCAAAAGTTGGCACACACCCTGCTATAACCGAGTGACAGAAAGATATCGGTGCGAATTGCCCATATCGACCAAATTGAAAGATCAACAGCTAAAAAAACCGTAATAGGAAAAAGAACGATGAAAAAACTGACTAAAGCAATCGCTCTCGCTGGTGTAATGACTACAGGTCTGACTGGTGCTCAATTGGCTCAGGCTGAAGTAGATGTATCTGCATCTGCAGCGGTAGCAAACATGTACTTGTGGCGTGGTACTAACCTGGGCTCTCCTGGTGTTCCTGCTGTATCTGGTGATTTATCTGTAAGCTCTGGTGGTGCTTATGGTGGTGTTTGGGCGTCAAGTGGCGATACTTCAGCAGGAACAGAGTTTGACCTGTATGTTGGTTACGGTGGTGAAGTAGAAGATTTCTCTTATGACATCTCTGCTTGGACCTATGTTTACCCAGGTAGCCCAGATGATGAAGACACCCTTGCTGATGAGTCAGAGAGTAACTTGGGTGAGTTGTCAGAGCTGATCTTGTCTCTTGGTTATGCAGGAGCGTCTTTCTCTTATTACTACCCGCTGGCTGGTGATGGTAATGATGACTACAGCTACATGACCCTTGGTTATGGTATAGACGCATACAGCGCGACCATCGGTATTTCTGATGATGAAGGTGAAGACGCAGATTACGTTCACCTTGATCTGAGCTACGCATACAACGACAACATTTCTTTCACGCTTAGCAAGGTTATTGATAAAACCGATGCTGAAGACTTCGACAGTGCTGATTCAGAAGAGATCGATGACGATCTATTGGTAGTTGTTTCATACAGCCTGCCTATCGACCTGTAAAAAGCATACAATAGCCCGTGCCCCCGCACGGGCTATCTGTAACCTTATCTAAATTACGAAAGGGGTTTTCTATGAAACTCATTACTGCTGTTGTTAAGCCGTTCAAGCTTGACGATGTTCGTGAATCACTGTCTGAGATCGGTGTTCAGGGCATCACAGTGACTGAAGTGAAAGGCTTTGGTCGTCAGAAAGGCCACACTGAACTGTACCGTGGCGCTGAATACGTGGTGGATTTTCTGCCTAAAGTAAAAATTGAAGTGGCGGTTGCTGAAGACCTGACTGAGAAAGTCATCGAAGCAATCACTAAAGCAGCGAACACCGGCAAGATCGGCGACGGCAAAATCTTTGTCACCAGCCTTGAGCAGGTTATTCGTATCCGTACTGGCGAAACTGGCGCAGACGCGCTGTAAGACGTCCGACCACTACATAACAGAGCCTGATGCGGGGGGCTTATAATGGAATCGAATCTTAATCATATTTTTGAACTTCAGTTCGCCATGGACACCTTTTATTTCCTGGTGTGTGGCGCGCTGGTAATGTGGATGGCGGCAGGTTTCGCCATGCTGGAAGCGGGTCTGGTCCGCTCTAAAAATACCACTGAAATTCTGACCAAAAACGTTGCCCTGTTCGCGATCTCGTGCACCATGTACCTGATCTGTGGTTACGAACTGATGTACGGCGGCGGTTACTTCCTGTCTGGTGTGACTACTGTTGCTGGCATGGACGACGCTGCTATTGCTGGCGTTCTGGCTGACTCAGCTGAGAATGGTTTTGATGGCGACTCAGTATACGCCGGTGCATCTGACTTCTTCTTCCAGGTTGTCTTCGTAGCGACTGCAATGTCTATCGTTTCTGGTGCGGTTGCTGAACGTATGAAGCTGTGGGCGTTCCTGGCATTCGCTGTTGTAATGACTGGTTTCATCTATCCTATGGAAGGCTCATGGACCTGGAACGGTGACTCTGTATTCGGTCTGTACGAACTGAGCTACTCTGACTATGCAGGTTCAGGTATCGTTCACATGGCGGGTGCTGCTGCTGCTCTGGCTGGTGTTCTGCTGCTGGGCGCTCGTAAAGGCAAGTATGGCCCTAACGGTGAAGTACGCGCTATTCCTGGTGCTAACCTGCCACTGGCTACCCTGGGTATGTTCATCCTGTGGATGGGTTGGTTCGGCTTCAACGGTGGTTCTACTCTGAAACTGGGTGGTATCGCGGTTGCTAACGAAGTAGCTAACGTATTCCTGAACACCAACGCTGCGGCTTCTGGTGGTCTGATTGCTGCTCTGATTACTGGTTACATCCTGTTCCGTAAGGCTGACCTGACTATGGCTCTGAACGGTGCACTGGCTGGTCTGGTTGCGATCACTGCTGAGCCTGCTGATCCATCACCATTCGTGGCGACTCTGATCGGTGCGGCCGGTGGTGTTCTGGTAGTTCTGTCTATCCTGACCCTCGACAAGCTGAAGATCGACGATCCAGTAGGTGCGATCTCTGTACACGGTGTAGTTGGTATCTGGGGTATCTTCGCAGTTCTGATCTCTGATCCTGAGGCTACCTTCATGGGGCAGCTGGTTGGTACTCTGACTATCTTCATCTGGGTATTCGTAACTTCTCTGATCGTTTGGGGCGTGCTCAAGGCCATCATGGGTCTGCGTGTCAGCGAAGAGCAGGAATACGAAGGTGTTGATATTGCTGAGTGTGGTATGGAAGCGTACCCAGAGTTCACTTCTAAGTAAGTTGAACCTCAGCTGGCAAGGATGCCAAAACGAAGAACCGGCCAACTGGCCGGTTTTTTTATGTCTGTTATTTTTAGCACAGGATTGATCAGCGAGTATTTAAAAGCGATCAATTAACGACAGAAGAGTGCTTAAACGGAGCGGTTGGAATCAACCTGTAAATCACTGTGGGAGTGAATCAGCCGAAGGCTATTCGCGAATACCGTAGCCGCAAAAACCATCGCCATTAGCCAGGCAAGCTGGCTGAATAGCTCCCACAAACGAACCCTGGATCTCAGGGAGCGAATCAATCTGAGTTCGCTCTCTGGCTAGTAAAAATGCCGAGTTCTGCTGATGAAAAAATTCAGGCAAAAAAAAGCAGCCGGTTGGCTGCTTTTTCTATTGCGGACTGATCAGTCGAAGTAATAAGCTTCGAGATCTTTTTCCAGACGCTTCCGCTCTAAGTGTGCCTCAATGGCCCGGCGGGAGATTAATTTCTTAGAAGCGTGCGCCTCTTTGTTAACAACAACATTACCGTTTTCGTCGAACGATACGGTTTCTTCAGAAGTATAATCTTTAGCGGTTTCCATAGTGTTTTTCCCTCTGGGATTCACAAGTCCGGTTGCGATTCTGCTTATTTTTGTTTACAGACAGATTACAGGAACTGACTGATAAGCCAACCGGTTTATTCAGCCAAACTCACTAATTGGGCGTGATTGTCCTAATTCCATTGTTGAGTAGTTTATTACTAAGTGTCGGTTTGAATAGTTCTGTTTCAGGCGGACCTTAATGATCCCCTTCAGATCGCAAAGACCGGATGCTTTGTTTGATCGCATTAAGATGGTTGGCAAAGTCGGGGCCACGACGTTGCGTGACGGCAACCGCCAACATATCAATGACCATGAGATGAGCAATACGGGAAGTCATCGGCGTAAATTGGTCGGTGTCTTCCTCGATATTAATATGAATCGGCAGGTCTGCGGCGTTACTGACCGGAGTATTCTGAGGGGCCAGACTAACGACAACAGCACCATGCTTCTGTGCCAGTTTAATCGAGTGCATAAGATCCAGAGTGCGGCCGCTTTGAGAAATAGCGACGACAACGTCTTTATCTCCCAATGTGACGGCGGACATCGACTGCATATGAGGGTCACTGTATGCCGCGGTGGCGACCTGCAAACGGAAAAATTTATGCTGGGCGTCGGTAGCAACGGCTCCTGATGCGCCAAAACCGTAAAACTCCACACGCATCGCGCTGCTCATGGCCTGGGCTGCGTCTGCAACCTGAGCGGGCAGCAGCTGAGATTTAACCTGATACAGCCTTTGGATGGTTGTGTCGGCAATCTTGGTGCAGATATCGTCAATGCTGTCGTCTTCGGCAATCGCGAACTGCCCAAGGTTGTTGGCCACCGCGGTTTCCTGTGCGATACGTACTTTGAACTCCTGGAAACCGTTACAACCAATTGCGCGACAGAAGCGCACAATGGTAGGTTCGCTGACCTGTGCTTCCTGAGCCAGGTCAACGATGCGCATATGCATTACCTGTTCAGGTTCGGCGAGAACAAAATCTGCGACTTTGATTTCTGACTTGCGCAGAGACGACCGGGCGCTGGCGATTTCTTTCAGAATGGGCTGATTTTTCACGTGCGTTCCAGAGCTCAGGTGTCAGAGTCTGATTATACGAAATTCACTCTGCTTGGCCATGGGACTTATGACGACGTATAAGCCCACAGTAAGTGTTCAGGGCGCGTGAAACATTCTGGTAGACTTGGTGCCCATGGATATATCGCTTCTTATTGATCAGCTGAATGATGGTCAGCGCAACGCCGTATGCGCTAACTCTCCACATCAGCTTGTACTCGCAGGTGCCGGTTCGGGTAAGACCCGTGTACTGGTGCACCGTATCGCCTGGTTATTGAAGGTAGAGAACGTCTCGCCTTTCTCTGTCATGGCGGTCACCTTCACCAATAAAGCCGCTCGTGAGATGCGTACCCGCATCGAGCAGGTACTCAATGAGCCATCGAATGGCTTGTGGGTAGGGACCTTTCATGGTCTGGCGCACCGTCTGCTGAAACAGCACTGGCGTGAAGCGAAACTGCCTCAGTATTTTCAGATACTCGACAGCGATGATCAGGTGCGTCTGATCAAGCGTCTGATGAAAGAACACAATATCGACGACAGCCGATACCCCCCGAAGCAGATACAGTGGTACATCAATGGCCAGAAAGACGAAGGTCGTCGTGCTGCGCATGTGATTCCTTCTGCCGACCCGTTTACGCGTCAGTTGCATGAGTTCTACTACATCTACGAAGAACACTGTCAGCGCAACGGGCTGGTCGACTTTGGTGAAATCCTTCTGCGAGCCCACGAACTCTGGTTAGAAAACCCGGAGCTGCTGGCGCATTACCAAAGCCGCTTCCGTAATATTCTGGTCGACGAATTCCAGGATACCAACAACATCCAGTACGCATGGATTCGCTTGCTTGCGGGCAATACCGTCTCTGTCATGGTCGTCGGCGATGATGACCAGTCGATTTACGGCTGGCGCGGTGCCAATGTCGGTAATATCCGCGCATTTCAGGAAGACTTTCCCGGCGCTGAAATGATCAAGCTCGAGCAGAACTACCGTTCGACGGCAAACATTCTGGCCGCGGCGAATGCGGTGATCTCGAACAACAGCGGACGCCTCGGTAAAGAGCTGCGTACGGATGATGAAGACGGCGAGCAGATCTCGCTCTATGCCGCATTCAATGAACAGGATGAAGCACGTTACATTGCTGATCTGGTCGATGAATGGGCACGAGCAGGTCGGGCCCGTACGGATATGGCCGTACTGTATCGCTCGAATGCACAGTCGCGCACGCTGGAAGAAGCATTTCTGCGTTCAGGTATTCCTTACCGTATTTATGGCGGCCAGCGCTTCTATGAACGTCTGGAAATTAAAAATGCCCTCGCTTATCTGCGCCTACTGTTAACCCGTGATGATGACGGCGCTGTGGAACGTGTGATTAATGTTCCTGCACGTTCTATTGGCGAAAAAACCGTTGAATCATTGCGCGCCATTGCTCGTGATGAAGGCTGCTCGCTCTGGCAGGCGCTGCATAAAGCTCTGGAGCATAACAGTCTTCCTAAACGTGCCTCTGGGGCCGTTCAGGGGTTTGTTGATCTGATTGAAGAACTCGCGGTCGGTGCAGAAGATCTGCCCCTCCACGAGCTGGTCGATAATGTTATCCAGCAGTCTGGCTTGATTGAACATCACAGAAAAGAAAAGGGTGAGAAGGGGCAGGCCAGGATCGACAACCTCGAAGAGCTGGTGACCGCTGCGCGTCAGTTTGAACCCGATTTTATTGACGATGAAGAGGAAGAAGAATCTGCGTTGGCGCGCTTCCTCGACAGTGCTGCACTCGAAGCTGGCGAAGGTCAGGCGGATGAATACGATGACGCAGTGCAACTGATGACCCTTCACTCGGCCAAGGGTCTTGAGTTTCCACAGGTCGTTCTGGCTGGCGTCGAAGAAGGTCTCTTCCCTCACAAAATGTCCATGGACGAAGCGGAAGGCCTCGAAGAAGAACGTCGCCTTGCTTATGTCGGCATTACCCGCGCGATGGAAAAGCTCATTATTACCTACGCCGAAAGTCGCCGCCTGCATGGCCAGGAAAACTTCAGCACACCGTCACGTTTTATTCGCGAGATACCTTCTGAGCTGGTGTCTGAAGTGCGCTTGAAAAATAGTGTCAGTCGCCCGTTGTCGGCACGAACCTCTAAGCCGTCTTCGTTCGGACAGCCCGACTTTGTTCAGGAACAATACCCTTATAGCCTCGGGCAGCGAGTTTTTCATGAAATGTTTGGTGAAGGCACGGTGATGCAGTTTGAAGGGCAGGGCGCGGGCTTACGGGTTCAGGTGAATTTTGATGATGCTGGCAGCAAGTGGTTAGTAGCCAGTTTTGCAAAACTAGAAGCGTGTTAAACGCGCACAAAATAACAAAGGCAGGAGATCCCAATGAAACGACTGTTAGTGATGGTGGCGGCAGCACTCGTGCTGAGCGCATGTAATAAGGACTGTGAACCTCAGGCAGGAGCCACGGGCGCCGAGCCAGCAAAAACGTTTAAATGGAAACTGGTGACCTCCTGGCCTAAGAACTTTCCGGGTCTGGGTACAGCACCAGAACGTTTTGCCGAGCAGGTCGAGCAACTGTCGGGTGGCCGTTTAACCATTAAAGTGTATGGCGCTGGTGAACTCGTGCCTGCGTTGCAGGTGTTTGATGCTGTATCGCAGGGCACTGCGGAAATGGGTCATAGTGGCGCTTACTACTGGAAGGGCAAAGCGTCTGCTGCGCAATTTTTCACCTCTGTTCCGTTTGGTTTAACTGCACAGGAAATGAACGGCTGGATTCAATACGGTGGCGGTCAGGCCCTGTGGGAAGAAGTCTATGCGCCGTTTAACCTGCTGCCATTACCGGGCGGTAATACCGGTGTGCAGATGGGCGGCTGGTTTAACAAAGAAATCAACAGCGTGGATGATCTGAAAGGCCTGAAAATGCGGATTCCGGGCTTAGGCGGAGAAGTACTGGCACGTGCTGGTGGTACGCCAGTGACTCTTCCGGGCGGTGAAATCTTCACCTCCCTGCAGACGGGCACCATCGACGCAACCGAGTGGGTTGGCCCTTACAATGACCTGGCCTTTGGGCTTTATAAGGTGGCTGAACACTACTACTACCCGGGCTGGCACGAGCCGGGTTCAATGATGGAATTCACCATCAATAAAGATGCTTTTGCTGAATTGCCAGCTGACCTTCAGGCCATCGTCCGAATCACCGCCAAAGCGATTAACGAAGACATGCTCGCGGAATACACTACCCGTAATCAGGCGGCATTGATCGAACTGAAAGAAAAGCACGGCGTCGACGTTCGTGAATTCCCGGCCGATGTACTCAACAAACTTCAGACATTATCTGATGAAGTCGTTGCTGAAGTTGCAGGCGCTGACCCACTTTCTCAGAAAGTATACGACTCTTATAAAGCCTACCGTGATCAGGTGAAGGCTTATCATGCAGTGAGTGAGCAGGCGTATATTAACGCCAGGGATTAATTGCTTGTAACTTTGGCATCCCATATCAAATAAGCCCGGAATAGTCCGGGCTTTCTTGTCTGTGGCGATCAGTCATAGTAAGCACTTGAGGAGCCATGTAGGAGGGGAGCTTCTCCCCGAAAGCTTGTCGGGAATAAGATTCCCTTCTACAAAAGATCGTCACTGATACCGTTTAGTCGCGAATAGCCTCCGGCTGATTCGCTCCCACGGAGACTCATTAGCTGACTCTCTTCCGAAGGGCACTCTTACCGCGGCACTTCTCTGATTCTTCCTGCCCCATCAATCGCCACATACACAAACACGGCATCCACAACTTTAGGCTCGGCGGATTCTGTCGGATTACGGTTCAGGCTTCAACGGCGATGCGGTGCCTATTTCAAGCAAGCGTACATCAACGCGCTGGATTAAGGCCCTGTTTTTTTTAAAGGAAACCTTGCGAATATTAGTACGTGAACGCGTAACGAGAGGGTTACATTAGGAGGTTAACGCCGGCGCCCCATAGCTAAAATCGGTTTTCGTCAAACTCTACGTTCCCGAATTTAAAAATGTATGCATCATCCATTATCAATCTCCTGAATAATGGTGAGAAAATTAAGATCCAGTACAAGATTGGCTAATAACTTTCTGTTAGATAATAACTTTGAATGTATATCTTGGATATGCCTTTGAGTAATAAAAAGTATTATTTTAATATTAATCTTGAATAGTCTGATTCAGATTTGAGCTGTGTTAGTTGCAATCCTATTAACCTTGATAGAAATAGTGCCGAATAATAAAAATTCCGTGACAATTGATACAAGTTTTATGGAAAGTTGTCTTTGGGAGGTTTTTGGGAGCTTTTATGTAAGTTCTGGTTTACTATGAGACATTGATATATGTTTGAACTATTGGGTGTGCTGAATATGAGTGTATCCAGTGCGATAGGGAGGTTTTTAAGTGTTCAAGAAAAAATCAAATCGCCTGACTGGTCTAAGTCTTATTCTTTCTTGTTTTGTAATTGCTGGGTGTGCAACGGGCAGTATCTCATCTGAGGATTCGGAAAAGTCCAATAACATAGATCTCTCACAGGGCGTGACGGACAAGTATTTTGCTACCTTTCTTGCAGCGTGCCGTGATGAGATTCTTGATAATCAGGAATGGGTTGATAATATCTACTATGCGAGCGCCAGCGGGGAAGAAAGAAATATTTTTAAGGCAGCAAAGTTGGCCGATCCATCGGTAATGAATTCTAAAAGTAGAGATAGGGCGGCCAGTGTGTTGGATCAAAATATTAGAGAACATGGAGTCGGTGAGCATTCAATACTTACTCTGTGGTACTACGGAGCTATTGAAAACTATGATAACCAAAAGGGTGTGGCAGAAATAAAGTTCTTTAAAGAATATGATGGCCACTATAGTAAATATAGATCCAGATATGTAACAGTCAATGATTTTAGAAAAAACGATATGGAATTCGATCGGAAGGGAGGTATATTCCGGTCTATTAACAAAGAGAATAGATCAATCCACAGGTCTATAGGATTAAATAAGAACAGGAAAAGGGTTCTTCCATATGTCTTCAGCTTCAGCTCCGAACTAAAACCCTCCAATTATCGTGCTCGAAGAAGCACCAGGTCTGAGTCAGGAGATGCTGCTTTGCGCATGGGTAAAAGTGCTGTTTATACCTTGAGGCTGGTGGAAGCGGAGACAAAAAGTAAGCCAAAATATCTGTTAAAAATGAAGCCGGTTGGTTGTGAAGTCAGAAAATGGAGAGATGGCTGGGCCGGCAATTATGAATACTTAACTTTGGTTCTTGAAGCTTATGAATACAGTGTTTATAGCGGTTCTGAATCAGATTTTTCTGAAGAAGGTTTGATTTATACAAGTTTTTGACGAGCCATTTATGCTATAGATGGTTTCATGCCTGACGGGAAGCTATTATGTTAAGGTTTTTTTTTCTGGTTGCTGTTGTTGTGGGTGCAAGTATATCCCATGCTGGTTTGTCACCAAATTACATCATTAAAGCCGCGAAAAGTGGAGATTCTGTGGCTCAGTTATTATTGGCTGAAGCATATTATAAAGGCGATGGCCTTGATCAGAACTATACTCAAGCATTGCACTGGTATGAAAAAGCAGCGGTGGCAGGCGAACCTGAAGCAGCATTAATGGCGGGTGAGATCTTGCTTGAAGGGTTGAATGGTGAGAGAGATGAGCGGCGTGCTGTCATGCACTTTAAGTCGGCTGCAGACAAGGGGCTGCCAGAGGCTCAGTATATATATGCTCGTTGTTTGGCTTCCGGCTCTGGGCTTCCTGTTGATGCGACAAACGCGGCTGTATGGTATGAGAAATCTGCCGCATCCGGATATAAGCCAGCACTAGAGTATGTAAACAAACAAAGGTTTTTCTCTCGATTACACAAAGAGCTCAAAGAACCCTGTGAAGCATCGGATGTGAATTACCTTTTGTCTCGGTTTAATTCCTTTTCTAGCTTCAGGGGATTGAGCGACTCGGATAAAGCCCTGGCCAGAAAAGAAATTTCCCGCCTCGTGTCTCACAAAGCCCCTCCTAAGTTAAAGAAAGAGTTTGCAGCAGCTGAGGGCAGACAGGGCTTGTTTTACCTCGTGAAATGGAAATACTCATATGGTTTTATTATCGGTTTTCTGGGCGACAATAAAATCTCAGAGTTAGATGCTCTGGCAGTTCGTAATATCGAGCGTGTGACATCGGTAATGATCTCTGACCAGCGACGAGAGTACAACCAGGAAGTAAAGTCTTTGGGACGTTCTATCGAAGCATTAAAAGCAAGTGTTGCATTCGAGCGAAATCAGAAAGAAGAGCTAGAAAGTTCGTACACACTTGCTCAGTTTGATGAAGTAAAGCGGGAGCGCAAAGCTCACCGCAAAACGCTTTACTCAGCATTCTCTTCTGAGTTGCTCGCTATGGCGTCGAATACCAAGTATGTGACTGAATTTGACAAAGTAGTATCTGAATATATGTACTCAGGAGATGGCCCCACTGAACTGGAGAAGAAATACAGTATCGCTCGCCGAGTCTATACCCCATTTATAGGCTATCCTGGCGGGGACTATCTTAATGCTTTGTATGGGGGCGATTGGACTAGTCTTAAAAGGTACGACAGAGAATACATGGAGCCTTATACGACGGGGTATATAGGCCAGAGTATTAAGGCGCTTGGGAAGGTTGTAGATAGCTTGTCTGCGATGGGAGGTCAAAAAAGCACAGCTGGCAGAGACATGTTCCGGAGCTTTCGCAATAGTAGCCTGATAACCCCAGTTCTATCGTCTTATCTCGTCAATTATGACGCGAAATATAGTACGTGCCTTCGACCAGATGCGGTTAAGTTTAAAAAGACAGTAACTAGTGAAACAGTCTATAGAAACGGTTTTGGAAATCGGGTGGGGGGATATAAGAATCCTGATCAGATTTCTTACTTTACGGTTAATAAAGAATTTATGGATATATTTAAAAAAGTAGGTCTGGCCGAAGCAGAGAGTGGTAATGCTCGTTTTATTGAAACTATTTTTAACCCGAATTCATCTTCAATGAGCAATCTTTCCGGTGTTATTCAGGGTATCGATAATATTATGGATGATTTCAAGTGTAGCGACCCAAAGATCAAAAGGCTGGAAGCAAACATGATCGAATACTTTAATATCTGAAAGGTATGAAGCTGCTTGATGTGAAAATATATGTGATTAAAGAATTTAGCGTGTTTATTTTACTTTTATCCCGGGCGTGTGCAGTGAAAGTCCCGAGCGGTATGCCTTGCTTGAAGGTGGGCAATGTCTTGAAGATACTAAAACCTCGTATGGAATCTAAAATTAGGTCACAGTGGTGCCTACTACTAGAAGGGCAAAGCCTCTGCCGCGCAATTCTTCACCTCTGTTCCGTTTGGTTTAACTGCACAGGAAATGAACGGCTGGATTCAATACGGTGGCGGTCAGGCTCTGTGGGAAGAAGTTTATGCGCCATTTAACCTGCTGCCATTACCGGGCGGTAATACCGGTGTGCAGATGGGCGGCTGGTTTAATAAAGAAATTAACAGCGTTGACGATCTGAAAGGTCTGAAAATGCGAATTCCGGGTCTCGGCGGTGAAGTGCTGGCACGAGCTGGCGGTACGCCAGTGACTCTTCCGGGCGGTGAAATCTTTACCTCACTTCAGACGGGCACCATCGACGCAACCGAGTGGGTTGGCCCATACAATGACCTGGCCTTTGGGCTTTATAAGGTGGCTGAGCATTACTACCACCCGGGCTGGCACGAGCCGGGTTCCATGATGGAATTCACCATCAATAAAGATGCTTTTGCTGAACTGCCAGCTGACCTTCAGGCTATCGTCCGTATCACCGCCAAAGCGATTAACGAAGACATGCTCGCGGAATATACGACGCGAAATCAGGCGGCATTGATCGAACTGAAAGAAAAGCACGGCGTAGATGTGCGTGAATTCCCGGCGGATGTGCTCGACAAACTTCAGACATTATCTGATGAAGTCGTTGCTGAGGTTGCAGGCGCTGACCCACTTTCTCAGAAAGTATACGACTCCTACAAAGCCTACCGTGATCAGGTGAAGGCTTACCATGCAGTGAGCGAGCAGGCGTATATTAACGCTAGGGATTAAGGCTCTTTCTTGTAAGACAATACCTGTGAATTACTCGGGACATTCTGTTTCGAGTGGTTCACAGAGTTTGTGTGTATCTCTAGCCATCGTTGGAGCGCAACGCGAAGCTTGCGTGATAATGTAGGGATGGTGTCTTTAGTTCCGCTCTTTCTATCTTAAACGTCCTGTGAGTAGGTTTGAGGTTTTATGTAGGAGGCTATTATTCAATATGTTTCTCGTGAAGAGGGGGCGCTCGAGAAATTTAGAATGGTATGGCAGCTGCCAAAGACGGTTATGCTGCTAAGTGCAGGCTAAATGAATATAACTGATTATTGTACGTGGTTCTGGCCCGTAAGGATGAGAAACGAGAGATGAAGTATCGGCCCGGATATTTACTAGTAGTCACTGGCTTTTGGGTGGCCGGTATATATATATTGGCGAACGTTTCTAGTGTTGTTGGGATAATATACAGTATTCTAGGATTTATATTGATGATAGCGCATGTCTGGCATCTAAATGCACAAAGGGCGATTCTTTATCAATTTTTTCTCTATTCAATTTCCATCTCATTGGCAACCCTTTGTTTGCTCTCTTTTTTATCCTCTTCTCAAAGCTTTCGGGAAGTAGTTGTAGAGCATGAGTGGTTCTGGTGTTGGAATGCCATTTCGCTACCTATCTCGGGTCTTCTATATCCGGAGAATCGTTGACCAATTTATTTATTGATTTTTCAACGCCGACTAAAGGACTATATGGACAGTCATCGTAATCGCCCGACGAGCAGTTTTGAGGAACTATGGGGGAGCTTCTCCCTGAAAGTTTGTCGGGAATAAGATTCCCTCCTACAGAGACCGTTACTGATACGGGATGATCGCGAATAGCCTTCGGCTGATTCGCTCCAACAGGAGCACTCTTACCGCGGTACTTCTCTGATTCGCCCTGTCCCATCAATTGCCACATACACAAACACTGCATCCACAACCTTGCGCTCGGCGGATTCTGTCGGGTTGCGGGTCCAGGCTTCAACGGCGATACGGATGGATGAGGTGCCTATCTCTAACAGGCGGGTGTAGATGCATACCTCAGCGCCAAGGCGGATCGGCGACATAAACACAACGGATTCCATCGCGACGTTGGCGATGCGCCCCTGGGCGATTCGGCTGGCGTCTGACTCTGCAGCATGGTCCATCTGAGCAACAACCCAGCCACCGCTGATATCACCGTGGATATTGCAGTCGGCACGGGTTGGCAGCAGTTTTAAGGTCAGGCTGCCTTCGGGTGACGGTTGGTTGTCTTCGGTCTTTTCCATGAGGACACCGGCTTTTATTATTGTGTTGGTCGCAAATTGTACCGCATGCCGTGCCAATGTATAGGGTGCGGGGCTTCTTCAGTCTAGCCGTATATCTGATCGGGTAACCATGTTGCCAGTTCAGGGAACACGGCCAGCAATCCCAGAACCGCCACCTGAATAACAATAAACGGAATAACGCCTTTGTAGAGTGTTCGGGTCGGTAACTCGGGTGGCGCGACACCACGTAAATAGAAGAGTGCAAAACCAAACGGTGGTGTGAGGAACGACGTCTGCAGGTTGATGGCGATCATGATGCCAAGCCATACCGGGTCGACGCCCATCGCCAGCAGCACGGGTGCCACAATCGGCACGACCACAAAGGTGATCTCGATGAAGTCGAGAATAAAGCCCAGCAGGAAGATCACCAGCATTACCAGCAACATGGCAGAGAAAACACCGCCGGGCAGGTCATTGAATACTTCATGAACCAGCTCTTCGCCGCCAAAGCCTCGGAACACTAGCGAGAATAGAGCAGCGCCAATAAAGATCAGGAAGATCATGCTGGTGACCTGAAGCGTCGCGTCCATCACTTCGCGCAGACGTTGTAGACTGAACTGGCCGTACGCAATGGCGAGTACTAATGAGCCGAACGCACCAATACCTGCAGCTTCGGTAGGCGTGGCTTTACCGGTAAGAATCGAGCCGAGAACGGCGACTATCAGTAGCAGCGGAGGAAGGAGGCCTTTGAGTAACTCGAATATAAAGCCTGGTGACAGAGGCACGCGATCCTGAACTGCCGGGGCGGCTTCGGGCTTAAATATGGCCACGATGCTGGTGTATATAAAATAGCCGAGTACCAGTATTAATCCGGGGATAAGAGCACCCACAAACAGGTCGGCAACGGAGACGGTTTCTGGCGAAAATATGCCCATCTTAAGCTGCGCCTGTTGATAGGCACTGGAAAGCACATCACCGAGAATAATCAGCGCAGTCGATGGTGGAATAATCTGGCCGAGTGTCCCAGTGGCGCAGATAGTTCCGCTCGCGAGTGATGGGCTATAACCATTGCGCAGCATCGCGGGTAATGAAATTAGCCCCATGGTGACTACGGTTGCGCCAACAATACCTGTGCTGGCCGCAAGCAGCATACCGACAATGATCACAGAGAAACCCAGACCACCCCGTACCGGGCCGAAGAGCAGCCCCAGGTTGCGCAGCAACTGCTCTGCGATTTTCGACTTCTCCAGCATTACCCCCATGAAAACGAATAAGGGCACGGCCACCAGAATCTGATTAGACAGAATTCCGAACATGCGGTTAGGCATGGCATTAAGAAAGGCCGGGTCGAAGGTGCCGGTCAGTAAACCAATGCCGGCGAATAGCAGTGATGTCCCTGCCAGGGTGAAGGCCACTGGGAAACCACACATAAGGACCAGGCAGACGACGGCAAACAGTACAAGAGGCATAAACTCAGCCATGGTGATTTGCCTCGCTGCTGTCGTTGGTGATGTCGGTATCAGCCTTCAGCCCTGTAAAAGTGCGCAGTAGCTCAGCGATGGCTTGCAGAATCAGAGTCACTGGTAAGACTACAATCAGGGTTTTCAGAAGATAAATAAAAGGCAGGCCAGCGGCCTCCTGTGAGCGTTCGCGGATTGCCCAGGCATTGCCTACGTATTCCCAGCTCGCCCAGAGCAGAAACAGGCTGGTTGGCAGAACCAGAAGAATAATCCCAAGTCGTTCTACCCAGTGGCGGCGTTCGGCCGTCCAGCCCCGGTAGAAAACATCAACCCTGACGTGGCCTCCCTGTTGCCAGGTGTAGGCGGCGCCCAGCATGAACAGGGAGGCATGCAAGTACATGACGCTCTCCTGCAGTGCTATTGATGGCATATCAAACAGGTAGCGCAGCACGACGACCGAGCAGGTGGCCAGCACCATGAACAGAGATAACCAGCGGGTGATGCGGCCGGTGGCTGATGTAAAGCGATCAATCAGGCTTATCAACTGTGACATCCCTTATGGCATCCCTAATTGTGTTGAAATAAGTGGTGAAACGCGCCAGAAAAAGTACCGGGAGAACAGAACCCGGACAGTAAACGAGGCGGGAGTATATCAGGGTCGGCGGCCCCTCTGTAGCGTCAACTCCGCAGGCTGTGAGCCCAGCAATGACGGGGCTAGGTGTAACATAGCTGTCATATTGGTGTAACAAATTGCCGCTTTGTCACATTTCTGTAATATACCATCCCGATAATGGCCAGCATCCGAAATCAAGTGACTCAGGCATATCTAGTGCCATACAACATGAAGGACACTCTAATGAAAAAAGTACTTCTGACTGGTGCCGCTCTGCTGGCGACCATGACTGGCTCAAACGCTTACGCTGAGCGTGATTACATCAGCATCGTAGGCTCTTCTACTGTTTACCCGTTCTCTACTGTTGTTGCTGAGCGCTTCGGTAAGTCTTCAAGCTTCCCTACGCCTAAAGTTGAGTCTACCGGTTCAGGCGGTGGTATGAAGCTGTTCTGTCAGGGCGTTGGTGCAAACACGCCTGACATCACTAACGCTTCACGTGCAATCAAGCAGTCCGAAATCAATCTGTGTGCTGAAAACGGCGTAAAAGACATCGTTGAAGTGATGGTGGGTTACGACGGTATCGTTCTGGCGGGTAGCAACGAAGCACCACAGTACGAACTGACTCGTAAAGACATCTTCCTTGCTCTGGCGAAAGTGGTTCCAGCGCAGGACGGTTCTGAAACTTTGATCGACAACCCATACAAGACCTGGAAAGACGTTAACCCAGCGCTGCCAGCGAAGAAAATTGAGGTTCTCGGTCCACCACCAACGTCAGGTACCCGTGACGCATTCGTCGAGCTGGCAATGGAAGGTGGCTGTAAGAAGTTCCCATTCATCAAAGAGATGAAGAAAACAGACAAGAACAAGTACAAAGCTCTGTGCCACGGTATCCGTGAAGACGGTGCTTACGTAGAAGCAGGCGAGAACGATAACCTGATCGTTCAGAAGCTGGTTGCTAACCCAGACGCACTTGGCATCTTCGGTTACAGCTTCCTTGAGCAGAACGCTGACAAAGTTCACGGTTCTATCGTTGAAGGTCAGGCGCCAGAGTTTGACGCAATCTCTGACGGTTCTTACCCAGTCAGCCGTTCACTGTACTTCTATGTTAAGAAAGCACACGTTGGTGTGATTCCTGGCATCGAAGAGTACCTGGCTGAATTCGTATCCGACAAAGCAATGGGCGAATATGGCTACCTCGCAGACAAGGGCATGATCCCAATGACTGAAGAGGAATATGAAAAAGTGGTTGATACTGTCGAGAATCTGAAGACAATCTCCGCTAAATAATACAGACAGCTGTCTGTTGAAAGCCGGGCGTGCGGAGGCACTCCCGGTTTTTGTGCATTCAAAACACTTACTGACAGAAGTAACCCATGAACTACAGTACCTTGCTAATCGCGTTGTTGATCGCGCTGGGGGCAGCATATTTTCTCGGACGCAACCGCGCCCGGTCTCTTGCTGGCCAGGGAGAGAGTATGCACTCACTTCCAACCCACTACGGCGCTCTGACTGCGCTCTGGACTACTCTGCCGCCTCTGCTCATTCTGATCATGTGGGTAATGCTGGAACCTCGCATCGTTGATGCGCTGCTGACGATGCAACTTCCTGAAGCCATCCGTACGGCCAGTGAAGCAGAAGTACGTCTGGCGCTTTCCAAGGTTCATAATATCGCCAGCGACCCTACGATGATGGGCCAGAGTGATTTAGGCTCTGTTGCTGCGCATCTGGTCGACCTCGAACAGCGTGCCGCGATTCTTAAGGGTGGCGTCATTCTGTCAGTAATTCTTCTGGGTGTGGCTGTGACCTGGCGCCGTATCCAGCCAGATCTTCGCGCCCGTGGTGAAGTTGAACGTATCGTTCGCATAATGCTGTTCGCCAGCTCGGCGATCGCGGTACTGACCACGCTGGGTATTCTGGTCAGTGTTCTGTTTGAAGCCGTTCTTTTCTTCCAGAAGGTGTCGCCGATTGAGTTCCTGTTCGGAACGACCTGGTCACCTCAGGTGGCTCTGCGTGCAGACCAGTCTGGTTCATCGGGTAGCTTCGGTGCAGTGCCTCTGTTTGCCGGTACTCTGCTGATCTCCGCCATCGCTATGTTTATTGCGGTTCCGGTGGGCCTGATGGCGGCCATTTACCTTTCTGAATACGCAACTTCACGCGTACGTCAGCTAGCCAAGCCGGCGCTCGAAGTTCTGGCGGGTATCCCGACCGTTGTCTATGGCTTCTTTGCCGCCCTGACCGTCGCGCCGTTTATTCGTGGTATCGGTGAGTCAGTAGGTCTGGATGTCTCGTCCGAGAGTGCTCTGGCGGCTGGTCTGGTCATGGGCATTATGATCATTCCTTTCGTGTCATCGCTGTCAGATGACGTGATCAACGCCGTACCTCAGTCACTGCGTGACGGTAGCTATGGTCTCGGTGCGACCCGCAGCGAAACAGTACGTCAGGTCGTTATACCGGCTGCTCTGCCAGGGATTGTCGGTGCTGTGATGCTTGCCGTGTCGCGTGCTATTGGTGAGACCATGATTGTTGCTATGGCTGCGGGCCTTGCGGCAAACCTGACCGCGAACCCGCTCGACAGTGTGACTACCGTAACGGTGCAGATCGTGACTCTGCTGGTCGGTGACCAGGAGTTTGATTCGCCGAAAACACTTGCCGCCTTCGCGCTGGGCCTTGTCCTCTTTATCGTGACATTGGCTCTGAACTTTGTAGCTATCAAGATCGTACAGAAGTACCGGGAACAATATGACTGATTCAACCATGACAACGCGTCAGAAAGTCGAAGCCAGTATGCGTCGTCGCCGTGCGGCTGAGACTCGCTTCCGCCTTTACGGCATGGCCTCTGTATTATTTGGTCTGCTGTGTCTGGTGGTTCTGTTTGGCGATATTTTTTCAAAAGGCACATCGGCCTTCTCGCAGACAGTACTGACTACCACTATCGAGATTGATGGTGACTATCTGGATATCACACCGGATTCATCCGAAAGTGACATCATGAGTGCGAACTACGACGGCCTGATTAAGCGTCATTTCAAGAATGACGTTCAGCCAAAAGGTCGTTCAGAAGCACGCAGCCTGTTCAGTCTGATTTCTTCTGGTGCCGGCTGGCAGATTCAGAGTCAGGTTCTTGAAGATCCTTCAGTTATCGGCAAAACCGTGACTGTGGACCTGCTGGTCGATGACGATGTCGACCAATGGTTTAAGCACGAGTACGGTAATGACAGCGGCAGCGTTCGTCTGAGCGAAAAGCAACTAGAGTGGATTACCGGCTGGATCGAGAGTGATGCGCTTAAAACTCAGTTTAATACCACGTTCTTCGTGAACGGGGATTCCCGTGAGCCTGAGCTGGCGGGTATTCGTGGTGCAATTACCGGTACATTGCTGACTCTGCTCGTGACCTTTTTGCTGTCGTTCCCGATCGGTGTGGCAGCTGCGATTTATCTGGAAGAGTTTGCCCCTAAAAATCGCCTGACTGAGATTGTTGAAATTAATATCAACAACCTTGCTGCGGTACCTTCGATCACCTTCGGCCTGCTAGGCCTGGCCATCTTTATTAATATCTTTGGTGTGTCACGTTCAACGCCGTTGGTAGGTGGTCTGGTTCTCACGCTGATGACACTGCCGACGATTATTATTTCTGGTCGTGCAGCCATTAAAGCGGTACCTCCTTCTATTCGTGAAGCGGCGCTTGGTCTGGGGGCATCCAAGATGCAGACCGTGTTCCATCATGTACTGCCGCTGGCGATGCCGGGCATGCTCACAGGTACCATTATCGGTATGGCACAGGCGCTGGGTGAGACAGCTCCGCTGCTGATGATCGGTATGATCGCGTTTGTGGTGGATGTGCCAGGATTTATTAATGATCCTTCCACGGTACTGCCAGTACAGATTTTCCTTTGGTCAGACAGCCCTGAGCGCGCTTTCACCGAACGTACATCTGGCGCCATTATGGTTCTGCTGGGCTTCCTGATCATTATGAACACTGCCGCCGTTATGCTTCGTCGTCGCCTTGAGCGTCGCTGGTAACAGGCCTGAAACAGAAATTATCGGATAACGTTATGAGTATTATTGAAAATCACAAAACGGTCGGCTCTCCTCTCAGTGAAGGTGCAAAACTGCGCGCTCGCGACGTCTGTGTGTTTTATGGTGAGAAACAGGCGATTTATAACGTCAGCCTGGACATCCGCCAGAATGAAGTAATCGCCTTAATCGGCCCTTCCGGTTGCGGTAAATCGACTTTCCTGCGCTGCCTGAACCGCATGAACGACACCATCGATATCTGTAATGTCACGGGTGAAATTCTGCTTGATGGCGATAACATCTACGACCCTCGCGTTGACGTTGTACCACTGCGTGCGACGGTGGGCATGGTGTTCCAGAAGCCTAACCCGTTTCCTAAGTCGATCTACGACAATATTGCATACGGTCCTCGTATCCACGGCCTGGCATCTTCGCGCGTAGACCTGGACGAAATTGTTGAAAAGAGTCTGCAGCGTGCGGGTCTCTGGAACGAAGTAAAAGATCGTCTGCATGCACCGGGTACTGGCCTCTCTGGTGGTCAGCAGCAGCGTCTGTGTATTGCACGTACCATTGCGGTAGATCCTGAAGTAATCCTGATGGATGAGCCGTGTTCTGCTTTGGACCCGATTGCAACTGCTAAAATTGAAGAACTGATCGACGAGCTGCGTGAGAATTACACCATCGCAATCGTGACCCACTCGATGCAGCAGGCTGCTCGTGTGTCACAGCGCACTGCCTACTTCCACCTGGGCCAGTTGATCGAAGTGAATGCAACGGATAAGGTATTTACAACGCCTGAGCATCAGTTGACTGAAGCCTACATCACCGGCCGCTTTGGCTAAGGAGCAGTACGATGGAAATGAATTTTAACCAGCATATTTCTGGTCAGTTTAATGCCGATCTTGAAGCGATCCGTAACCACATGATGAGCATGGGTGGACTGGTCGAACGTCAGGTAAACCACGCGGTTCAGGCAATCTGCTCAGGCGATACTCAGTTAGCCGATGATGTTATCCGTCGTGAAGACGACGTAGATAAGGCAGAAGTTGCTATTGATAACGAATGTACACAAATCCTGGTGCGCCGCCAGCCAGCAGCATCGGATCTGCGTATGGTTCTGGCGGTATCGCGCGTTGTTCGTGATCTTGAGCGTATCGGAGATGAGGCGAGTAAGATCGCGATTCACACGCTGGAAGTGAAAGACTCCAAAAATCCTCAGTTTTGTCAGCAGGCGATTCGCTACATGGGTGAGGAGGTTGTGAAAATGATTTCTGGCGCTCTGGATGCTTTTGCCCGCCACGACGTTGAAGGTGCGATCGATGTAGTACGCACCGATAAGCTGGTGGATAAGCAGTACGCGTCTGCGCTGCGTGAGCTGATCACCTACATGATGGAAGACCCTCGCTCTATTGGTCAGGCCATCAATATCCTCTGGATTCTGCGTGCGATCGAGCGTATTGGTGACCATGCACGTAATATCTCTGAACAGGTTATCTATCTTGTGAGTGGTACTGACGTGCGTCACAGCTCTCTCACAGAAATGGAAGAAACCGCTCAGAAAGAAGATTGATCTGATCCCCTGCCTTTTGCGCCTCCACCTTTCCGGAGGCGCGAACTTTCCCTTTGCTTTTCTGAAACTGGCCTATACTGACAGCCGACATGACTTGTTTACTGCTGCATGGCTCCACTCCGAATGTGACATTTTGATTTCACATATATGACTATTTTGTCATATTACTGTAATAAAAGTGCCATAGAGTAGACATCATCCTGTAACACGATGCGTTGCAGTAACAATTAAGCAAGACAATCTTGCATATAACTAACTCTGGATGAGAAGCATGAAAAAGACAGCACTTTTCCTCGCGATGGCGTCAGCAACCGCATTCGTTAACGCCGAGACTATTGAAATCCCGGCGCCTACTTTTTACGGCAAAATGAACGTCTCTCAAGAGTTCATTCAGCAGGAAGATGCAGGTAGCTACAGTGAACTGAACTCAAACGCTTCTCGTCTGGGGGTAAAAGGTAACTTCGAACTGAACGAAGCGATTACTGCTTTCTATCAGGCGGAATTCCAGATTGGTGTCGATGGCGATCAGACTGATAAAGTTGATATCGAAGGTGAAGAGATTAAGTACTCTTCGGCTTTCACTAAACGCAACACCTTCTTGGGCGCGAAAGGCAGCTTCGGTAAAGTACAGGCCGGTATCTTCGACTCGGCACTGAAAGCATCTCAGAAGAAAGTTGATCAGTTCAACGATCTACAGGCTGACATCAAGAACTTCGTTACTAACAGCGATAACCGCGTTAAAAATGTAGTTCGTTACCAGTCTCCTAGTCTGGCTGGCGTTGTTCTTACGTTCGACCACATCAACAGCGAAGATGAGACAGTTGCTAACTCCCAGTCTATGTCTGCAGCCTTTACTCAAGACATGGTTTACGTTGCGGTTGCACACGACATCGGCGTTGAAGGTGCTGGCATCGACGTTACCCGCGTTGTAGGTCAACTCAACCTGGACGGTGGTATCCAGCTTGGCGCTCTGTGGGAAACCGAAGATGATAACGGTGAGAGCAATGACGGCATGATGGTTTCTGCTGCCGTGAAAGCCGCTTCAAAAGTTAAACTGAAAGCCCAGTACGCCTCTTCTGATATTCGTAAAGAAGGTGCTACTCAGATTTCACTGGGCGCTGATTACAAGCTGGCGAAAAACGCTAAAGTATTCGGTTACGTCAGTGATTCAGAAACTGATGCTGACAGCTCTGGCATGCAGGTATTTGCGGTAGGCGCAGAATACAAATTCTGATCCGTGCAGTAACATCACCAGAAAGAGCCCGGCTAAGCCGGGCTTTTTTGTGTCCTCTATGTAGTGGCTACTCAGTGAGCGGCCACTTTCAACATACCCGTAGGCGTACTTTTCTCTTATCATCGGACGCCAACCCGGTTATTCGTTGTTACCTACGCGAAAGGCCGCTGACCTGGTGATCCATGATGTTTAAGGAGCTGAGGTGTACAAGAGAAAACTTTTCCTGTTTGGTTTTATTTCTGCGGCTGTGCTTGTCGTAGCCCTTACCGGTGTTGCCGTCTCGGCTTACATTACCAAAGAAAATTTACGTCAGAGTGCCACGGCGCAGTCTCTCCTCTCCGAGCATCAGATGTTGTCGAGTATTTCGTATCGGCTGTTTAAACAGCTGACGGATGAATTGATCTTTGGTCGCAATGCGAACCAGGCTTTGGTTCGCAATAAGCAGGCATTGATTGAGCAATCGCTACGCGTGATCCGGGAGCTGGAGCTAAGGCAAAGGAACGAGCTTGGCCCGGACGTGACTCCGGGTAGTGTGGAAGATACCGACGAACTTCAGATGCTAATCAGTGAAATTATCACTGAGTTTAATGCGGTGATCGCGATGAACGACTCGACGCCGCTACGGCAGCAGGAGCGTGTTCAGCGCCTGCTTGAATTCACCATTGATAACAAATTCCGTGAGGCAATTAATGCAGCGGTATCGCGTCAGAGCAAAGTTGTTTCGGCAACCAATGCGCGTATCGAGGCACTGAATTCTGCGATCGTGTGGTTCAGTATCATCCTTTGCGTGCTGGTCGGACCATTTATCGTTTTTGGTTGTTTCTGGCTGTTCAATCAGCTTTATCAGCCGTTGACCTTAATTGGTAGCGGCACTCAGATCATTGCCTCAGGTAATTATAATTTTCGCCTGCCAGAAAACCTGGATCAGGAATTTCATTCGTTGGTTCAGTCTTTAAACCAGCTGGCCGGAAAGATGGCCGAGCACGAACAGCAGGAGGAGACGATGAGGCAGCAGCTTCAGATTGAAGTTGATCAGCGTACCTCTGAACTGACCGAGGCGAACCGACAGTTGACACTGATTGATGCTCGCCGAAAACAATTTATTGCGGATATTTCTCACGAATTACGCACGCCTCTGACGGTAATCCGGGGCGAAGCCCAGGTGACTCTTCGTCAGAATAATCCGGGGGTAGAGGACTATCGCACTGCACTGGAGACGGTACTTGATCAGGTGGTGAGCCTCAGTGTGTTGGTCGATGATCTGCTCTTGTTGGCCAGGGCAGAGATCAACCAGCTACGGCTACTGATGGATGATGTGTATCTTGTCGATATGCTTGAGAATCAAGTTGAGCAGTGGCAACGCAAAATGCCTTTAAGGGCGTTCCGGCTGGACGTCGACGGCTTAGCTGAGGCCACTGGTGAGGGGCTTAGCGAAGCTCCTCTTACCGTGCGGGCCGACGAGCAGCGTTTGCGTCAGGTTATGACGATACTGATTGATAATGCAACGCGCTATTCTGAACCTGACTCGGCGATTGATATTGTATTGAGTGCCACGGCGGAGCAGGTTTTTGTGCGTGTCGTCGACTACGGTACCGGGATATCGCCAACAGATCTGCAATATATATTCGAGCGCTTCGTTCGTTTTAAGCCTCGTACCGATGGCGCCGGGCTGGGACTGTCTATCGCACGCGCTCTGATCGACGCGCATCAGGGTGAGATCTACGCTGAATCAGAACAGGGGCAGGGATCTGTATTTACTATCGTCTTACCGAGGCAGGCTGACGAATGAAAATTCTGATTGCGGATGATGAAATCCCGTTGCTCAGCTTTCTTAAGCGTGGTCTTGAGTCTGAGGGCTATGAGGTTATTGCCGAAAGTGACGTCCATAATCTGATTGCGACGATCAGCCGGGAAAGCCCGGACGTTGCTGTGCTCGACCGGATGTTCGGTGACACTGACAGTCTGATGTTAATACAGAGCCTTAAACGCTTACCTTCACCGCCTATGGTGTTGCTGCTAACTGCAATGGATGACGTCAGTGACCGGGTTGATGGGCTGCGACAAGGGGCGGATGATTACCTGTGTAAGCCTTTCGATTTTGAAGAATTACTTGCCCGTGTTCAGGCGCTGAGTCGCCGCTCGGCAGCTTCCGGGCCGGTATCCGATGATCTGATGTCGTGTGGTCCGCTACAACTGTATCGCGACCAGCGAGTGGCGAAGTCGGCTTCAGGAGAGCTGAGTCTGACGCGTCTGGAGTATGACTTGTTGGAATATCTCGTTGAAAATGCAGGAAGGGTATTAAGCCGCGAACGTATTCTTCAGCGTGTCTGGCAATCGGAAAAAGACCCTCTCACAAACATAGTGGATGTGTACATCAGCCGTGTGCGCCAGAAACTTTCTTTCACCGATGTTGTGAATATCGAAACCTTGCGTGGTAATGGCTACCGGCTGACGATTGCCAGCCGGTAGTATCCGTCGCTGCTAGGGTGCTGCTTAGGATTCTGGTAGTCGCAGAGTGCGAGGCTACTTAATTTCAGATAGTAATTGCGGGTTCAGCACCAGATTGCGAACCCCATGTGCGTGGTCCTCCGCAAACTGATTTTCTTCGCACCAGCTTGCCACCGACTCGATATCAACCACAGCCACTTCTGGGCGTACGCTCCAGCTTACCTGCAGTGGAGAGCCTTTCTCATTGTATGAAGGTCCCGTCGTTGACCCTGCGTACTGTACTGGCATGCCAGTGTTGGTCGGGATGTTCGGCGCCTGATGGTAACCATTCAGTCTTTTGACCTCGGCCATATCCTCAAAGTCGATCGCCGAGCGATCGTTTGCCAGAACAATGACCTGAGCTTCAACCCGTAACTGAGGGTTCATAATGTTGTCGGAGAGGCACGCACCCAGTGTCGGGCCTGGTTCAATCTTCGCCGTGGTGTGAACAAAATGCACTTCAATGGTATCTCCGGGCACCAGCGTTCTGCTTTTGGCTGCGCAGACGTCACCTTTGTATGGCTTTAATTGCTTCTTGGTAAGCTGCCCATCATACAGATAGCCCGTACCTGACCCATGGCCATTGCCGTTACCGGCGTAGGTCGTAAATTCGCCGCCTTTATGCTCTGCGCCAACATGAAAATGTATGTTACAGAGGTTCATTTCAGTATGGGCCGGGGCCGCCTGAAACAGATTGCTATTTTTTCCAGCAACTTCATCAATATCACGCGGCGATTGAGGGCCGAAGCCCTGACCATCGGTATTTTCAGCCAGGCGTTTTCGTTGTTCAGCAATAACCCCGTCTGAAACTGTCTGTGAGGATGACTGTCCGGCCATCAGCAACGTTGGCATAACTAAAGTACTTATAAAAAAAGATCGCTTGAGCATAGACATCTTTATTCCTGTTCGGTGAAGCCGTCAGAATAAAGAGGAAGGCTGAAAAGAGCCTGAATTGATCATTAACAGAAGATTAACAGCGAGGTTTTGTCTTAGCTGCAGGCATTAGCGACAGGAGGGGCGCTACGCCCCTTCACGCTGTTTTGCGGCGGAAGGCAGGAACGACAAACGAGAAAGTACTGCCCTGACCTTGAGTGGATTCTATTTTGAGCTCAGCGTCGTGGTGTTCGAGTGCATGTTTCACGATAGAGAGGCCAAGGCCGGACCCACCTACCGTCGACTCCCGGGATTCATCTACACGATAGAAACGCTCTGTTACGCGTGACAGGTGTTCGGGTGGAATACCCGGGCCCCGGTCAGTAACGGCGACTTCGATGCCCCGATCATTTGAGGCAATGGCGATATCCACCTGCTTTCCGTCGCCATACTTAATCGCGTTGGTAACCAGGTTGGTCAGTGCGGAGTGCATCTCTTCCTTGAAGCCATCAATGATCAGGCTGCGATCCGTATTGATACTGACGACTGCATCACCGGAGTAGCCTTTCATTTCTCCGGCGACCTGATGGCATAGTGCTGTCAGATCAAAGGCCATGCCGTCCCGCTCCCTGCTTGCGCTTTCAAGTTTAGACAACTGAATCAGGTCGTTGACCAGGTTGGTCATACGATTGGCCTGGCTGTCCATCTGGTTCAGTGCTTTGGTTAATGGTGCCGGGGTATCCATATCTGACAGCATTTCCAGATACCCATTGATCACGGTTAATGGCGTACGAAGTTCATGAGAAACGTCGGCAATAAAGTCCTGACGCATGGTTTCTACGCGTTTGCGCTCAGTGACGTCTCTGACCAGCATGATTTTCTGATCAATACCAAACTCAGTGATCTGAACCTGCAGGCTGACATTGCGCAGGTCAAACTGCAGAGGCTCGCCGAAATCATTACTGCGAAAATAGCGTACGAACTGAGGTACACGGATCAGGTGGGTAAGGTGCTGGCCGCTGTCATCTTTGCGCAGATAAAGCATGCGCGTAGCAGCGCTGTTGAATGTAGTAATGTGGCCTGCACTGTCCAGCACAACCACGCCATCCTTCAATGCTTCGATGCCCTGATTGTAGCGTTGCAGCATTTTCGCCTGATTCAGCAGACGGTCTTTCAGCGTCTTTTCGCGGCGAATGATACGGTCAGCAGAGTAACCGATAAGGCCGCTGTCCTGAGGTGCCGGGCCTTGCCGATAGCTCCACTTAAAAATACTGCTGGCCTGACGGATGCTGATAACTTGAGATATTGCCAGGCCAATCAGCAAACCATAAAGAGAATATCCCACCGACCAGCCCGCAGCGACACCGGCTAAGACGATTATGCCCACCCGAAACAGTTCACGTTGCAGTGCATCCTGATACAAACCTGCGTTACCTCACCTTATTGTTCGGGAGAAAAACGATACCCACTTCCTCTGACGGTTTGAATCAGACGTTCGTGGTTATCAATTGAAATGGCTTTGCGTAAACGCCGTATGTGGACGTCAACGGTGCGCTCATCGATGTAGACGTTGCCGCCCCAAACCTTATCAAGCAGCTGTTCACGGGAGAAAACCCGGTTAGGGTGTCGCATAAAGAATTCCAGTAGCTTGTATTCTTTCGGGCCGAGCGATACCAGTTCGCCTTTGATACGGCACTGCTGTTCTTCCGGATGACACGTCATATCCAGTACAGTCAGGGCTTCAGAGGAGGTGGTCTGACTGCGGCGGAGCACCGCTTTAATGCGGGCATTAAGTTCTCTCGGCGAAAACGGCTTGGTAATATAGTCGTCCGCGCCGCATTCCAACCCTTTGATTTTGTCATCTTCCTCTGCGCGCGCAGTGAGAAGAATGACCGGGATGTCCTTTGTGCGTTCTTCGCGTTTCAGCCGGGCTGTCAGCTCCGGGCCGCTCATCATCGGCATCATCCAATCCAGTACTACAAGATCCGGTTGTTCATTGATGATCATCTGGAGGGCTATCTGGCCGTTGGCTGCTTTTCGGGTTTTATAGCCCGCAAGCTCGAGGCCGGTACAGATCATTTCGCAGATGGCTGGTTCATCATCGGCAACGAGGATAAATCCGGCGTTCATGTCGGCACCTAGTGTATTCATTTCAGGGGCATGTATTGTGACATTTTTATTACGATTTTGGACTGTTTTTCGTGCTGCTTAGCCTGTCCTTGGGTGGGTGGTGTTAACTTATTGAAAAATAGTAAATTCTTTTCGAAAAATGGTTGACGACTTGGGGGCTGATCAGTAATATTCCCGCCCACTTAGCCGGTATAGCTCAGTTGGTAGAGCAACTGACTTGTAATCAGTAGGTCCCGAGTTCGACTCTTGGTGCCGGCACCATACAAAAAAGCCCGTACGGATGTACGGGCTTTTTTCTTTTCCAGCATTCTGTTTTCCGGATTGTTCGGCTCTCAGAAAAAAACCTTCACTTCGACCTGATAGCCCTCGCTGTTATCTGTCTCACTCAGACTGTAGCGCCATTCACCGGCCTGGGGCTCGCCTTTGTAAAGGTCGTAAGCGGTAGCAAGCATTCTCATGGCTTGTTCTGAGTCGCTGTAGCTCTGTTGTTGTTCTTCCTGAAGATACCAGTATGTCGCGGCCTCATCCTGGGAAGAGAGCATGTGCTCCTCCGGGTCGTAGGCGTAAGTCACTGATATCGGCGACAGAAGAGCAAAACAAGTTGCGCAAGGGCGTAACCAGCGCTGCTGACGCAGAACCCGTTTGAGAACCCCTTCATCAATAGCCCCCAGAGCGATCAGTGCTTCACCGAGTTTGGCTCCTGCGTGTTCTTTCTGGTATTGAAGTGCATCATCCAACTGCTTACGGGTAATTGCGCGTCGGTTCAGAAGTAGCTGCCCGAGGCGCAGCTTAAGTGATGGTGATGGCATACTGTTCTTCCGGTGTGATCTTTGTACAGATACAGGATGACACAGCCACAGGTGAGCTCCACAACAGTGGGTATGTTGATGGTTGCCTTTTGTAATGCCACTGGTGGAAATTTGACGAGCTTTAAGTGACAAGGGTGTCACTATCTGGCCGGTGTTCCAGAGGAGAGCGTAATAGGTTAAATACCGCTGTTACTGAGCTGATTTGTTGGTTAACAAGCGCACAAGCAGAAATACGAAAAATATGCTGGCAAGCAATTTGTCTTTGGAGGTTCTTGAGCAGGTGGGAATTCAGAGTGAAGTAACCGGGAGCTAAATGGGCGGCCAGGACATCCTGTCCTCACCGCCACAGCACCCTATACCGTCCTGGTATGTCGTCCTTGAGCGAGATCCTCTCTACCGTCCTGGTTGGCCTCCTGGCCACAATATTCCTTCGCTTCCTGTGTCGTCCCTGTGCATCCTGCCCGGCAATCCTGCCGAATCCTGCGTCCTGCTTGCTGATCCCATCAGCGCCTTGCGTCCTGCGAAATTAAAGATAGCAAAACTGTGAGTTCGTGTTACGTGACTATTGCGACAGGTCGTGTCGTCAAATGCCAGTGTCTGTTGGGAATTCTTTTAAAAACAAAGGGTTAGGTTTTTCGTGCGAGGAATATGCGGGGATTAAGACAGTGTTATGCCTAAATTTCCCACCTGCTTGTGAGATATATCGCACAAGCAGGTGGGCGAATGACTTACAGTGTTACTCCAACTCGGAAACGCTGTGTAACACGGATTTTCAATATTACTGCCCCGTACGCTTTGTTGCACTTTTTGTTTTGTAAAAATCTGTCCCAGCCAGAGCTTTCACCCCTTCTTTTTGGCCGCCCTGTGGGCATTGTACAGATCAGAAAAACCTTGCGGGTCTGTTAACTCTCCGTCTGCCCTTAACTCAGGATAGCTGAGATTATTTTCCCGGCACAGGCGCGCAACCTTAGGTTGGCACCATTCGAACAAGAGGCGATCAAACCATTCATCTGGCAGGCGTTGTGCGTCATACATGCCAGCGGCCTGACGTTGGTAATGAGCTTCATTGAGAATGATGGCCGCAGCCACGGATACGTTGAACGATTGCACCATGCCGCGCATCGGGATAATCAGATGCTCGTCAGCCATATCAGAGGCAACATCGCTGACGCCTTCTTTTTCCGTGCCCATAAGTAAGGCGGTTGGCTGAGTAAAGTCATAATCGCGGTAGTCAATGGCGCGATCGGTGAGGTGAGCCGCTACGACTTTTACGCCTTTGTCCTGTAACTCACGAATCCCGGTTTCTATATCGGCGTGAGTCTGAACCTCAATCCAGTCGGATGAGCCGGCGGTTGCCGCTGTTTTCAGGCGGTAGCGGTCGCGAGGCCATACGCAGTGAATCTTAGGAATACCGACGGCATCGCAGGTGCGTGCTATGGCTGCCAGATTATGCGGTTTATACACTTCGTCCGTAATGACGGTAAGGTCCGGCTGGCGCATCTCAAGGGTTTTTCGGATGCGGTCGTAGCGTTCCGGGGTCATGTCCGGCACTCCTGGGTGGTCAACAAAGGGCGAGGATTGTATAAAAGGCTTTTCGTAGATGCACGAGGGAATCATGAGCGGTAATCCTTTCACCGGTATGCAATATGTCTGGCGTGGTTTTCAGAACTTAAAAACCCCCGGGCTGCGTCGTTATGTTGCTTTTCCATTACTCCTGAACATCATTGTGATGGGTTTCGCCAGCGTCTGGGGGATCAGTCAGCTGGATGCCTGGATCGGTCAGTTGGTTGATATGTTGCCCGGCTGGTTATCTTTTCTGTACTGGATTCTGATGCCGCTGGTTGTCATCTTTCTGGTGTTGTCACTGGTGTACTTCTTCAGTGCCGTCCTGATGATTATTGCGGGGCCGCTGAATGGCCTGTTGGCTGAGCGTGTTGAAACCTTGCAGGGGCACTCGATTCCGGATGAATCCATTCCGGCAATGACGATCCGTACCCTTGGGCGGGAGCTGACTAAAGTGGGGTACTACCTGCCGCGTTATCTCGGTATTTTTTTACTTGGCTGGATTCCCGGTATCGGGCAGCTTGTCGCTCCTCCCTTGTGGTTCTGGTTTGGCGGCTGGATGATGGCGATTCAGTACATGGATCTTTCGTTTGATAACCATGCTAAGCCGTTTGCAGAAGTTCGTGAGAGATTGGCTGAGGATTTATGGACGGTAATGGGGTTTGGCTTGCTGGTGGCGCTTCTGCTGACTGTGCCCGTGGTTAACCTGTTTATTATGCCTGCAGCCGTGATTGGAGCGACTCTGATGCGACTGGAACGTATGCCCTTTGGCAGCGATTCTGGCAAAAGCAGCTATGCTGAGTTAACAGAAGACGTTACTCCAAGGCTGACGCACGATGAAACTGAGGGTTCTGGTCGTTGATGACGCAGCGTTCGTCCGCGACCTGGTAAAAAAAGCAGTCAGGGATACCTATCCCGGCTGTGAGATTAATGAAGCGGTCGATGGTCGTAAGGCCGTGACCGTGATGAATCAACGCGAAATTAATCTTGTTCTGTGTGACTGGGAGATGCCTGAGATGTCGGGCATTGAGGTTCTCGAGTGGATGAGATCTGACGAGCGTTACAAGAAGACCCCCTTTATGATGATCACCAGTCGCGGTGATCGTGATCATGTCGTTAAGGCTGTGCAGTCAGGAGTTTCGGACTACATCGGCAAGCCTTTCACACGGGAAAATTTCGTCGCCAAGGTTTCTAAAGTTGTTGCCAAGCATCTTGGCGTGAAGCCGGGTGAGGGACCTGCATTCAAGGGAATGCCCGGACAGCAATCAGCGGATGTTCTGATGGGTAAACCTGCTGGGGGCGATGCCTCTGGTGGTAAAGGTGCGGGTAAACCGGTAGCTCAGGACATGGGCGGTGCTAGCGTGCTGATGGGAGGTTCCTCCTCTCCGGAAGCTGCCCCCGCTACTAAGCCTAAGTCCAAGGCAAGGGGCGTAGCGAGTGTTCGCTTCGGTTCAGGCAGTTCTGCCAAGTTGGTACTGAAGGATATTAATCTGCAGGAAATGATCGGCGTATTCCGCAGAGATGGCGCCCTGCCTGCGCTGTTGGAACCTGCGGTTGCCGATATTGTTGATCAGGATTCAGGCGATGTGGCGCGTATTAATGGCTATGTTCGTATGATGCAGGCGCAGGAGCCACATCCAGAAGCCGAGACGATTCAGATGCTGATCCGGTTTGTGGATGACGACGAAGATAAATTAGCCGTGCTGTCGCGCTTCATTGCGAAAGTCCGCTGATGCCGGAAGGTGAACAGGCGCTTCGAAGCAGGCGGTAAAGCAGCTTCCTTTCCCGTAGTCGCTGGTGACCAGCAGGTTGCCAGCGTGGCGCAGTAGCACATGTTTTACGATCGCGAGACCTAACCCTGTGCCGCCGGTGTTTTTACTGCGGCTTGGATCGGCGCGATAAAATCGCTCGGTCAGGCGGGGGAGATGATGTTCTTCAATGCCGATACCCGAGTCTTTCACGTCCAGGCGCAGAGTTTCTCCATCTCTATACCAGCGAATATGGATGTTGCCCCCAGCGGGAGTGTACTTCACTGCATTAATGATCAGGTTGGTGAATGCACTGCGTAACTCATGCTCATAGCCGCTGAGGCTGTCGTCGGTATCCAGTGTCAGGCGTATGTCGTGTTGCCCTGCGGACACCGCGATAGCTTCTTCTGTGATCTGTTCGAGTAGTGTGATGACATCAACACCGGTTCTTGGATCATGAGCGCCGTTCTCAAGGCGCGACAAAGCGAGCAGGTCGCGCACTAACGAATCCATACGGGAGGCCTGCTCCTGCATCTGAGTCAGCATACGCCCAGCGCGTTCTGGGATAATATCTTCAAAGGTCTCCAGATAGCCCTGTATCACAGTGAGGGGCGTTCTCAGTTCGTGGCTGACGTTGCCGACGAAGTCTTTGCGCATTTGTTCCAGTTGTCGAAGGCGGCTGACGTCATGGGCCACGATCAGGCGCTCGTTGCGTCCGAACGGCGTGATGTTGAGCGACAGGCACATGTCTTTGGCAATGGGTGAATTCAGCTCCAGCGGTGTGTCGAAGTCGCCTTTGGCAAAGTAGGCGGTGAATTCCGGGGCGCGTATCAGGTTAGTGATGGGTTGGTTGATATCGATAGGATCGCGCAGCCCGAGCATTTTACCGGCGGAGCGGTTCCACCATTCAAGGTTGCCGTGGCGATCCACCATCACGATACCTTCCTGCAATGCCGAGGTTGAATCCTGCAGTCGGTCAAACAGCGCCTGTAATTTATGGCGGTAGCGTTGGCTGCGCTTGGTTGGGCGCAAGCTGAGTTTGATGAGATCCTGCCAGATACCGCTGGTGGTCGGAGCTTCCTGAGATTCGTAACTGGTCAACCAGTGCTTCATGCGGATGGCCTGACGTAGATGCCAGAACAGAATCAGCAGACTGATGACCGCCAGAGGCAGGAACGGCCAGGGGCTCCACCAGAGCCCGCTCAGGCCAATGGCCAGCAGAAGCAGGAGCCGTTTAAGCTCCTGACGCCAGCCCGGCACGATCAGGACGCTTTGGTTGAAAAGCGGTAACCGGTACCGCGAACTGTCTGAATCAGCTGCTCATGTGACTGGCCAAGCGCCTTGCGAAGACGACGGATGTGCACATCCACCGTACGCTCTTCAACATAGACGTTGCCACCCCAGACCTGATCCAGCAGTTGTGAGCGTGAGTATGCACGTTCCTGATGCGTCATAAAAAATTGCAGCAGGCGGTACTCGGTAGGGCCCACATCAACCGCTTTGTCGTGGGCCATCACGCGGTGGCATACAGGGTCGAGAATCAGACCATTCACTTCGATGGTTTCTTCGACACCCGGAGGTGTTGCCCGGCGCAGTACGGCCTTCAGGCGGGCAACCAGTTCGCGTGGAGAGAATGGCTTGGTGATGTAGTCATCAGCACCGCTTTCGAGGCCCTGAACTTTATTTTCTTCTTCGCCCTTCGCCGTGAGCATAATGATCGGCAGCTCAGCGGTTGCTTCTTCGCGCTTCAGGCGGCGGGCAAATTCAATGCCACTGACACCCGGCAGCATCCAGTCGAGCAGAATCATGTCGGGGCGTTGGTCCACTACAAGAGAATGAGCGTCCTGAACATTTTCGGCTTCGAGACATTCATAGCCGGCCATTTCCAGAGCGACGGCGATCATTTCACGGATGGGTGCTTCATCATCTACGATGAGTACGCGTTTTCCAGCGTTAGTCATAGTCCGGTCACAGATTAGTTATCATTACCGGCGTATTACACAGGTGAGATGTTACAGGTATGTGACAAGTGTTGATTCAATCGGATCGATCTGGTCTCAGGAGGCACTCAGCAGGTAGTGGCCAACAATTCCGAACCAGACAATGGCTCCGAACCAATGCGATTGGCGGAATACCCGGAAACAGTCTTCACGATTGCGGCTGCGGGCACTCCAGATCTGCCACCCCAGAAAGGCGGCGCCGGTCGCGAGACTGAGGTAGTAGACCCAGCCAAAGCCAAACTGCTGTCCTGCAAAAAACAGAAAAGCGACATTCATGGCCTGCAGAAGCCCTATCATCTGTAAATCAAGCTCGCCAAACAGAATCGCGGTCGATTTTACGCCAATTTTCAGATCGTCATCACGATCGACCATGGCGTAAAAAGTATCGTAAGCCACCGTCCAGCAGAGGTTCGCCGCGTAAAACAACCAGAGGTAGGCGGGCAGGGACTCAGACTCGGCGGCAAACGCCATAGGAATTGCCCAGGAAAATGCGGTTCCCAGAAAGAGCTGAGGCAAGTGCGTATGGCGCTTCATAAAGGGGTAGATGGCTGCGAGTGCAACGCCGCCGAAAGAAAGCCATATCGTCATGCTGTTGGTCAGGAGTACAAGGCCGAACGATATAGCGCAGAGTAATGCAAACCCAGCCAGCGCCGCTTTCGCTGACAAAGCCCCCGTGGCTAACGGACGTTCATTGGTACGCTGAACATGGCCGTCGACTTCGCGATCAGCGTAATCATTGATGACACAGCCGGCGGAGCGCATCAGAAATACGCCAGCCGTGAATATGATCAGGTTACTGAGCGATGGTATTCCCTCGGCAGCCGTCCATAAGGCCCAGAAGGTTGGCCATAGCAGCAGATAAGATCCAACCGGCTTATCAAGGCGGGTAATGGCAATCCAGGCACGCCATTGCGGCCACAAAGAATCCAGTCGGGCTGTCAGCACAGGCACCTCAGTTTGTTCTGTTTGTTTGATCGAAGCGGGTCAATAAAGGGCTGAACGCCTCAGTAACCATCAGTGACCGGCCTCCGAGGGTAAAGACAGATCGACGCGCCCATTCTAACCCGGTCGCATTGGCTTTGCAGCGCGAGACACGGACGAAAGTCCGACGCATATCTGGCTGGCTGAAGAGGAAGGAGCCCAGAGAGCGATTGCCCAGTTGGCGCAGACGTGCCAAACGGCCGGTCAGAGCGGCCGCCGGTACTACCGTGCGCGCATGCACAACCGGGGTACCATTCAGCTTGAGTTGCACCTCCCTGAACCAGACACGCTGACTGGCGGATAAGCCGAGTTCTTTCTGCTCCGTTGGTGTCGGGTAGCCAATACCTTCGCGTTGGCAATCGACGCTGAAGCAGTCAGGTTTAAGGCTGCTCAGGCGGGCGGTAAGGGAGCCACGCTCCAGTAACCAGGATCGCCAGAAATGTGGCAGTGCCTGAGGGGCGACGTTCAGACGGGTCGACCAGTCGGGGCGCGCAGGATGGATAATGACAGCAAGGTCAGAAGAGTGCTTCATGGCGCGGAGGATGCGCTAAATCGTACGGTCAGGCAAGTCAGACCGGACATCTGTTCAAAAAATGCCCGGAATTGACCGTTGATTTTAGCGGGCTTGATAAGTACTTTTAGCGACCTTTAAAAACTCACCGAATCATAGGTTATTGGCATGAAGAAGTGGCAATGTGTTGTATGTGGCTGGATTTACGATGAAGCGGAAGGCGCGCCAGAAGAAGGCATCGCTCCGGGTACCCGCTGGGAAGATGTGCCTGACGATTTTATCTGCCCGGACTGTGGCGTAGGTAAAGAAGATTTCGAGATGGTAGAAATCTGATTATCCGGGCTACCGGTTCCCGGTAGCCCTCCTGCACCCCTGCAGACCTCTCTTACCTGATAACTGAACGGACCCTTCTATGAGTAATTCATCTGCTCCTATCGTAATTATTGGCTCAGGCCTGGCCGGATATAACCTGGCAAAAGAACTTCGCAAACTTGCAGCTGATCAGCCTTTGCTGATGATCACCGGAGACGACGGCCGTAGCTACTCCAAGCCGATGCTGTCGACAGGTTACGGCAAGAATAAAACCGCAGATGAACTGGCGATGAACACTGCTGCGGGTATGGCCGAACAGCTGAACATGACGATCCGTACCAATACTGTGGTGACAGCGATCGATATCGATGCGCATACCATCAGTCTGGGTGATGAAACGGTTGAATACAGCAAGCTGGTTCTGGCCTGGGGGGCTGAAGCGGTGGGTCCGCGCATCGAAGGTGGTGCTGAAGATCGCGTCTTCTCGATCAATGACCTCGAAGATTACGCCAAATTCCGTAGCGCCGCTGAAGGCAAAAAGCGAGTTCTGATCATGGGCGCAGGTCTCATTGGTTGTGAGTTTGCCAATGATATGACTGCTGGCGGCTATGAGTGTGAGATCGTGGCTCCGTGTGATCAGGTGTTCCCGACTCTGCTGCCTGAATCAGCCGCTAACGCAGTACAGGCAGGTCTGGAAGGCATCGGTGTTAAATTCCACCTTGGCCCTCTGGTGAGCCGTATTGAACGTGATGGCGACGGTGTTGTCGCAACTCTGGACAACGGTGATGAAATTCGTGCTGATGTGGTGGTTTCAGCGATTGGTCTTCGTCCTCGCACTCAGCTTGCGGGCGATGCGGGTATCAAAGTGAACCACGGTATCGTTGCAGATCGTCACCTGAAAACCAGTGCTGATGATGTTTACACTCTGGGTGACTGTGCTGAAGTTGAAGGCCGTGTGCTGCTCTACGTACTGCCGCTGATGGCTTCCGCCCGTGCTCTGGCGAAGACACTGACCGGCACACCGACTGAAGTCAGCTACGGTGTTATGCCTGTCACTGTGAAGACGCCAGCGTGTCCTGTGGTTGTTTCTCCGCCACCGGGTGGTGATGCGTCAGGTCGTTGGATTGTTGAACAGGAAGGCAATGACGTTCAGGCAGAATACCGCAATGAAGCGGGTGATCTGCTCGGATACGCTTTGACCGGAGCAAAAGTAGCGAATAAAGTAGCACTCAACAAAGAATTGCCGGCAATCATGCCCTGATTCTCTGTAACATCATTGGTCTTTAACAGATCAATACTGACAACAGAAACAAGGATATTACTATGCGTAAACCAGAACTGGCTGCGGCCATCGCTGAAAAAGCAGACCTGAGCAAAGAGAAAGCAGCAGAGGTTGTTACTGCTTTCACAGACCAGATTGCTAAGTCTCTGAGCGAAGGCGAATCTGTGACTCTGATCGGTTTCGGTACTTTTGAAGTACGTGACCGCGCTGAGCGCCAGGGTAAAAACCCACAGACTGGTGAGCCAATCACCATTGCAGCCGCTAAGGTTCCTGCATTTAAGCCAGGTAAAGCGCTGAAGGAATCCGTCCAATAAGCGGCGTTCCTGATGTTACTGCCGCCGCTGAACTGACCCGTGAGTGGGTCAGCCGGCTGGTGGTCGGTGAAGGGCTTTGCCCCTTCGCCAGTCCAGTTATGGACACTCTCCGGATTGAAGTTTCCCCAGCCTTTGATGATTACACGGCAACCGCTGAGTTTATGACTCTGTTGCAAGAGGTGGCTGATTCATCGCCCTCTGATCTACCCACCGCGTTGTTTGTTGTACCGAACCTGTATCAGGATTTTGATGAGTACTGGAACTGGACTCTGATCTGCGATGATCTGCTGGTGCAGATGGGGTATGAAGGGCTGTTGCAGCTGGCGACCTTCCACCCGCAGTACGTGTTTGAGGGTGAAGACGCAGACGACATGAGTCACTTCACCAACCGCTCTCCGTTTCCTATGCTGCATATTATCCGTGAGCAGGATATTGAAGACGCCTTAACACAGATCAGATTCCCTGAGAGAATTCCTGAAAGAAACCGACACCATATGCGCCGTCTGGGGCATAATGGCCTGCTAAATATTATGCCGTCGCTGGCAGGTACCGCGGTATTTGCTGATAACGATGATCAAAGTACGCCCGATAATTAACGGGCGCTGACAGCTGAGGAGACTCCCTTGTTTAAATTTCGCATGTTGCTTTGGGTACTGTCCAAACTGATGAAAAAAGCAGCCAAGAAGAACCCTAAGTTCCGGGAGCAACTGGCAGGTCAGGATATGGCATTTCAGCTACAGACCGACGATGGCAAAGCCGTCCGTCAGTTTGTTGTTAAAGATGAAACCATCTCAAGTAAAGGTAAGGCGCACAGCAATCCTGCATTCACGATCAGCTTCAAAGATGCGCATACCGGTCTGAAAGTGCTTACCTCGAAAGACCGCAATGCCTTTATGCGTGGCATTCAGGAAAAAGACATTAAAATCAGTGGCGACCTGTCGAAAGTGATGTGGTTCCAGGGCATCAGTAAATACCTGAAACCCTGATTTAAGGCTTGAAAATCTGGCCCTGTTATCAGGGCCAGATCGATCAGTGAGAGATAATCAGAATAATAAGGAGGCTGTACCGTGACGCTGACAACCCGAATTCTTCTGGCCATGGCGCTGGCCATCGCGCTCGGCACCATCACGTTCAACCTCCTGGCCATGCCAGACCTTAATGACAGCGTGCGTTATGTGCTGGATGATCTGCTGGCGTCCGGTCTGTTTGCATTGATCGGTAAAATCTTTGTCTCCAGCCTGAAAGTCCTCGTTGTACCGCTTGTGTTTGTTTCTCTGGTCTGCGGCGTTTGTCATCTGAGCGATCAGAGCAGCCTCGGACGAATGAGTCTGAAGACGGTGTTTCTGTACCTTGTGACGACTGCCATTGCGATTTCTGCGGCTATGACGCTGGCCAATATCGTGAACCCCGGTGTCGGAATCGATATGTCGGTAGAGGCGGAGTTTAAGGCTCCTGAAGCCGTGCCTCTTATCGATGTCCTGGCGAATATATTTCCAACGAATCCGTTCCGGGCGATGGCGGAGGGCAATATGCTGCAGGTGATCGTGTTCGCCATTCTGATTGGTCTTGCTATTGGTCGGTCGGGCGTGCCGGGTGAGCGTATTGGTAAGCAGTTCAGCGACTGGAACGAGATTCTGATGACGCTCGTCACCATGCTGATGAATCTTGCGCCGTACGGTGTATTTGCTTTGCTGTTCAGCCTGTTTGCCTCTAAAGGGCTGGGGCCCGTGCAGGAGTTGTTGGCCTATATGTTTACCGTGGTCGCGGTGCTGTTGGTGCACGGTATTGTTGTCTACTCCGCTATGCTCCGTATGTTTGCCGGTGTTTCTCCGGTAACCTTCCTCAAGAAAATGTGGCCGGTGCAGATTTTCGCCTTCAGTACGGCATCAAGCAGTGCCACCTTGCCGGTTACCATCAAGAACGCTGAGCAGAATCTCGGTGTCGGTACCCGTGCTGCATCTTTTGTGCTGCCGCTGGGCGCAACCATCAATATGGACGGCACGGCCATTATGCAGGGCGTAGCGACTGTGTTTATTGCTCAGGCGTTTGGCCTTGATCTGAGCATGGGCGACTACCTGTTGGTGATTGCCACCGCCACTCTGGCCTCCATCGGCACCGCAGGTGTACCGGGTGTTGGGTTGATTACGCTGTCGATGGTTCTGCAACAGGTCGGGCTGCCGGTAGAAGGGATTGCATTAATTATCGGCGTCGATCGCCTGTTAGATATGTTGCGTACCGCAGTGAATGTGACTGGCGACACCATGGTCTCGGTTGTGATTGCTAAGACCGAAGGGGTTCTGAATCATGAGCGCTATAACGACCTGAGTATCTCTGCGACAACTAACAACGACGACAAATGAAGCTGCTTTCTCGTTACCGCTGTTTGACGCTGCTCATTGTAGCGTTTACTGCCTTGCTGACATATTCGGGCCTTGCTTATGCTGTTGATGCGAGTGCATCTGAGCGCATTATTTCGGGGAGCGGTGTGTCCGGTATATCGACACAGGTCCGGCAGTTAGCTGAAGATCAATTGACTGAACATAGTGGCAGCGAGAAGCGTGACCGCTTGCGCCGGCTTCTGCCTTGGTCACCTGTTGCTCTACAGACATCGTTTACCCAGCTGCTTGAATCATTCACGGACGAAGAGGTCGCCCGCTTACTGGAGATCGTCGATGATTCTCTGATGGCGCGGGGGCGTTTGATGGAAGATACTGCGCTTCAGGAACAGGGAACGCCAGAATACGAACGTTACATGCAAAGGTTGGCCACCTACCCACCGGCTGTTTCCCGGGTGCAAAGGGTGGAGCGTCTCGTATCGGTAACACGGATGGCAGAATGGTTGATTCACGCTCAGGCGTCCGTGTCAGATGCTCTGGAACTTGAACTTTCTCAAGGATACGAAGCCCAGACACGAGACGCGGTTTTGGATTTTATGCTGTACGCGTATCGCCGGGTGAGTAATGCAGAAGTTGATGCGCTGACCCGACTGTGGAACGACGCGGTCATGCAGCGTTGGCTGACCGAAGCCTTTGCTGCGCTACCAGATCCTGCCCGGCCAGAGTCTGCTGAGCCAGATCTCATCCAGCGAGAGCCTGGCTTTCATATAACGGGCTGGTCTTCGCAAAGCCTCAGTGATTCAGAACGCTGATAAGGTCAGCGAAGCTGTCCTGATTCTCAACCAGAGCATCCGCTACCTCAGCCGCGTCTTCAGCGGAGAGGCCCAGGCGCGTATATACATGCTCGGGAATAACTTCCGATGGTCCGTCACCGACACCACGTTCACGCAGCAGACGTACGGCAACGAAGAGCAGGTTTGCATAGCCTGAGTAGTCGTCATCGTAATCGGCGTTGTGCATCTGACGCAGCGAAGCAACCAGTTCACCGGGCATCTGCCACTGCATCATCAAGGCCGCGGCGCACTGCTCACGGCTCATGCCGAGTAAGTAGTTTTCAATGTAGAAACGGTTAATGTGCGGGTTTGCCTCAATGTGGCGGTTGATCAGCGAAAACTGGGGCGGAAACACCTGCGCCAGAATCAGAAATCCGAAGTTATGCAGCAGACCGCTCAGGTAGGCCATGCCCTGTGATGGGCGACCTGCTGGCTCTATTTTACGTACCAGTTCGCCGCACAGTGCTGCGGTCATCACTGCCTGCTTCCAGAATGGGGTATAACCGTGCGGCCCTTCTTTAGGCACAGCCAGAGACCGGCCCAGCGCCAGCCCGAGTGCAAGGTTGATCACCAGATCAAAACCGAGCACGCGGATCACCGCTTCTTCAACACTTTTGATCTCGCCACGTGTGCCGTAATAAGGAGAGCGCGCCCAACTCAGTACCTGAGCCGACATGCCCGGATCAACTTCGATGGTGGTTGCCAGTGCCTTGCTGTCGGCGTCTGGGTCGACCCTAAGTTCAATAATTTTGCGCGCAACTTCGGGTAGTGGCGGGAGGTCCAGGGTTTCTTCAAGGCGTTGCTTGATTCTGAGCGGCGTAAACTGACGGATGGCCGAATGGACATCATCAAGATCCTGATCGCTGCCCTGCCCCGGGCAGTCAGGACGCAAAGGAGTACTGTAGTTACCGACATGCGAACTGGTCGTCAGCGCACGGAATTCTGACATCGGAATCTTGAGCCAGGTTTTGCCTTCTTCGCCAGAGTATACGAACAGCTCCTGCTCTCGCAGCAGTGCCTGGTCAATCATGGTTTCCATTTCGGTGATCTGCGGGATCGCCGGAAACTGATCGATTTTGTAGCGGGCCTTGAGCAGGTCAAGCTCGTCCACCGACAGCGCGGTGAACTGTCTGCCAAAGGCGTGTGACAATTGGGTGAGATCAAGCATCCGGTCGCCCGGAACCAGAACCTGCACCTGCCCCAGCTCATCTTTCAGGAACACATTGTAAGCAACCTTGGAAGAGTAGGATGCGGGCGGATTACTTTGCATGATTTCAAACAACTCCTTGTCATCAGCGGCGGAGTAGGGGATTCGCCAGTCTTCAAGGATTTTCTGTACGACGGCTGGAATGGCTGACATGTTTTCGCCCCGGAATTCGTTCTTTCAGAAAATATAGTAGAGATCCTGAAAAATGTGGTCGATTGGGACTAAATTGGAGATATTTCTTTGTTCGGGGTCAGACGTTAGCGAAGCGTTCGGCATCGCCCAGCCAGCGTTTAATCAGGGGTTCAACAGTGGCAGGATGCTGGTACCAGAGGTCATTGGCCATCTCCTGTACCTGAGGCAGAAGGTCAGCATCGCGTTGCAGGTCGGCAATCCTGAGCATCTGCAGTCCGGTCTGGCGCGTGCCCAATAACTCACCGGGGCCGCGGATCTCGAGATCCTGTTCAGCAATATAAAAGCCGTCCTGGCTATCGCGCATGACCTGCAGGCGTTGTTTGCTGGTCAATGACAGGGGAGATTTGTAGAGCAGGACGCAATGACTCTTTGCGCTGCCACGACCAACCCGCCCCCGCAGCTGATGCAGCTGGGCAAGACCGAGGCGTTCCGGGTTTTCAATGATCATCAGGCTCGAGTTTGGTACATCGACGCCGACTTCGATGACGGTGGTTGCGACCAGAAGATCCAGTTGATGATCTTTAAAAGCAGCCATGATGTCTGCTTTTTCAGCGGCCTTCATACGTCCGTGAACCAGACCGACGCGCAGCCCCGGAAGCGCTTTCTGAAGCTCTTCAAAGGTATTCTCTGCCGCCTGACATTGCAGAGCTTCGCTTTCTTCGATCAGGGTGCAGACCCAATAGGCCTGCGCGCCCTGAGAGCAGGCTTCCTGCACGCGCTGAATGATTTCCGGACGTCGCTGATCGCTGATGGCAACCGTGGTAATCGGGCTACGCCCCGGAGGCAGTTCGTCAATCACTGAGGTATCGAGATCGGCGTATGCACTCATGGCCAGAGTTCGTGGGATGGGCGTTGCTGTCATGATCAGCTGATGCGGAGCAAGCCCTGCCCGTTCACCTTTCTCCTTGAGCGACAGGCGTTGATGGACACCAAAGCGGTGTTGCTCATCAATGATGACCAGACCGAGCTTCGAGAAATGCACGTCCTCCTGAAATAACGCATGAGTCCCTACGACCAGTTGCGCTTCGCCACTGGCGATTTCATATAAGGATTTTTCCCGGGCTTTTCCTTTAACTTTGCCGGCAAGCCAGCCCATGCGAATGCCAAGCGGCTCAAACCAGCCCGCCAGATTACGCAGGTGTTGCTCGGCTAGGATCTCGGTCGGTGCCATTAACGCGACCTGATAACCTTGTTGAAGCAGATCACAGGCAGCAAGTGCCGCAACCAAGGTTTTACCAGAACCAACATCGCCCTGGACCAGGCGCAGCATCGGATAGGGTTGTTTGAGATCTTCAGTAATTTCATCGGTGACGCGTTGCTGGGCACCGGTTGGTGTAAACGGCAGTTTCTCCAGTAGTGCGCTTCGCAACGTATGGTCACTCAGGATGGCAGGTGCTTTATCCGCCTGTACCTGAGCACGCAGTTTAAACAGAGATAACTGGTGCGCCAGCAGTTCTTCCAGGATCAAGCGCTTGTGTGCGGGGTGGCTGCCTGCCTCCAGTTGTAACAGGTCCGTGTTTGCGGGCGGGTTATGGAGAAACAGGAGTGCTTCGCGCAGGCCCGGTAGTCGCCATTGCGCGCACCATTGTTCGGGGAGCAGATCAGGAAGAGCAACCTCATCCTGCTTCAACAGCTCAATCATCTGTTCGTGGAGCAGGCGCAGGCGCTGCTGAGTAATACCATCGGTGGCCGGATAAATAGGAGTAAGAGACGCTTCGAGCGGCGTATCCAGACCGTCTTCGATGCGCTGGTATTCAGGGTGGTAAAGCTCGAGTCCGCTGGCTCCGCGACGGGGTTCACCATAGCAGCGCAACAGGGTGCCTTTGCTCATCTGATTTTTCTGCGCCGCATTAAAATGAAAAAAGCGCAGATTGATCAGTCCACTCTGGTCCTGAAGCTTAACCAGCAGGCTGCGGCGCTTGCCAAACACCACGCTCGAGCCCTTCACCTCTCCCTGAATAACCGCAGGCCGCATAGGCATCAGGCCAGCGATGGGTGTGATTTTACTCCGGTCTTCGTAGCGGAAAGGCAGGTGAAAGGCGAGGTCAGTGAGAGAGTGGATATTCAGTTTACCCAGCTGCTCTGCCAGTTTTGGCCCGACGCCTTTCAGATCCGTTAGCTTACCGGAGTTCGCCATCAGGTTACTTCTTAGACCAGCACAGCTGGGCGTTTTCGATCAACAGGTCGATGGCATTGCCGCGGGGGAAACTGGCGCGCCAGGCAAGGGCCACCGTCCGAAACGGCGCCGGCTCACGGAACGGACGCGTGGCCAGCAGGTTGTCGTCCATATTCCCGAGAGCGGACTCAGGGAGCACGGTCACACCGAGACCGGTGGCGACCATATGTTTGAGTGTTTCGAGCGAGCTGCCTTCGAGGACACTGCCGACCCGGCTGTGCTGTTTACGATGCAATGCCGGGCAGTGTTCAAACACCTGATCGCGGAAGCAGTGACCTTCGCCCAACATGAGCAGGTCGAGGTCGATCAGTTGCTCAGGGTCGATATCTTTCTGCTTCGTCAGCTCATGTTCTTTGGGCATGACGACGACGAATTTCTCTTCGTACAGAGGTCGGGTCACGACGTCGGGTTCAGTAAAAGGCAGCGCAATCACGATGGCATCCAACTCGCCTTCTCTGAGCTGCTTACGTAAGACACCGGTGTAGTTTTCTTCCAGGTAGAGCGGCATGCCCGGCGCGGCACTGTGTATCTGGGGAACCAGATGAGGAAACAGATAAGGCCCAATGGTGAAAATGGCGCCGAGGCGGAGTGGCGTCGACAGCTGATTCTTGCCCGAGCTGGCGATATCTTTAATGGCCCGGGATTCCTCTAAAACACGTTGAGCCTGGGCCACAATGCGCTCACCCAGCGGAGTAACGGTGACGGAATTCTTACTGCGCTCAAAAATGGCGACCTCTAACTCGCTTTCCAGCTTTTTTATCGCTACGCTGAGCGTCGGTTGGCTGACGTAACATTTTTCAGCGGCTCGGCCAAAATGTCGTTCCTGTGCAACAGTGACGATATAGCGGAGTTCGGTCAGGGTCATGATTGTTACCTTGAATGAAGGTGGCTTATCTGATTTATTCTACCTATCCATTACGTCAGCGAAAGACCGTAACAAAATAAAACGTAAGGTACCGCCGAGATGCGGTACAAAATGCCTGAAATAGTGGAGGAAAGGCATGGCTTCTATTTTGGTTGTGGGCACCGGAGATATCGGCGGCCATCTGGCACAGGACCTCGCCCGGGAAGGGCATGACGTGACAGGCGTCCGCCGTTCGGACAAGCCCGTTGGGGAAGGGGTTCAGGTGATCAGTGCTGACGTGTCAGATGCCAGCACCCTGACCGACCTGCCAGACAACATTGATATTGTCGTATACAGCGTAGCAGCGCCGGTTTTTTCGAAAGAAGGTTATCACGCGTACTATGTGAAAGGCCTGAAGAACATTCTTAAGAAGCTGAAAGGGCAGACGCCTAAGCGTGTTTTCTTTGTTTCCAGCTCTTCGGTATATCACCAGATGGATGGTGAGTGGGTCGACGAAAACTCCGAAACAACGCCATCCAGCTTTGCCGGCAAAGAAATGCTGGCGGCGGAGAAAGTACTGCTCGATTCGGCATTCCACGGCACTGTCGTACGCTTTACTGGTATTTACGGCCCGGGCCGTGAACGCATGATTCAGCAGGCGCGTCAGGGCGGTTACTGTGACCCGGAACCCGCTGTATGGACCAACCGCATTCACCGTGATGATTGTCTCGGAGTACTCAAATTTCTGATTAATCGCGCCCTGAACGGCGAATCGCTCGATGACTGCTATCTCGCCACTGACAACGAGCCAGCCACTCTGTTCGATGTCCTCGAATGGATGAAGGATCGTATCGGTGAGGTCGACCCGGATAGCGACGTGGGTGAAGTATCACGCCGCGCTAACCGTCGTTGTTCTAACAAGCGACTGTGGTTCAACCGTAGCTAAATAATTATTCATAAGACCACTCCTGACCATTCCGGATCATCGCATTCAGGATGGTCAAAAACT
>NZ_FTOH01000029.1 GCF_900156675.1 Thalassolituus maritimus | reverse complement strand
CTTGTATGGTTCAATTTCATTGTTAACCGCTATTCCCTCGACAGTTTTATATATAAGGTGAAGCCCGTAGCTAGCGGCAACTAGTTACCGGAGAAGTAATCCGATCTGCGACAGGTACTCGATACCGTTAACAAGCCTGGATGCTTCTCCGACCCGATTTTAACTCGAACAGTCGAATGGGCTTCTAAGCCCGAATCTAGCAAGTACGGGACGCTATGACAATGAAACATGAGAAGAAGGGTATTAACGTCGGTATTGATGTCGGGAAATTCCAGTTGGATATTTTTATCTGGGAACGTGATCGCCACTTTACCGTTGAAAATAATGAACAAGGTATTCGTGAAGCCATCAAGATACTTAACCGCTATAAGGTTCAGTGCATTGCTATGGAGGCCACTGGACGCTACGAAATGGCATTCGCTTCAGCAGCCTTTGAGAAGGACTTACCAGTAGCGATCGTACGTCCGGTACTGATCCGACAGTTTGCTCGTGCCGCGGACCAGTTAGCGAAAACGGATAAGATTGATGCCAGAATCATCGCTCGTTTCGCTGCAGTCATGGAGCCCAGGATAACTAAGCAAAGAAGTGAAAACCTTCAGTTAATCAAAGACTTGGTTGTCAGACGCCGTCAACTAATCCAGATACGCACTCAGGAGACGAATCGTAGTAAAGTCATGGGTAAGCAAATGGAACGCTCATGCAACCGGATACTGAAAGCCCTTGAGAAAGAGATCCAGTGGGTTGAGGACAGACTCTCAAAATCGGTTGAAGCTGAGCCTTCTTGGCTTGAGCGAAAAGAATTACTGGAAAGCGTTCCTGGTGTCGGCAAAGCTCTTATCTGGACACTGCTCTCCGAAATGCCAGAACTTGGTACGCTGAACAACAAACAAATCAGTGCCCTTGCCGGCCTTGCTCCAATCAATCGTGACAGCGGAAAGTCGCAAGGAAAAAGGCGCATTCAGGGTGGTCGATACAACGTCCGTACAACGCTTTACATGGCCACACTGAGTGCAACGCAGTGCAATCCCATCATTGGTGGGTTTTATCGTCATCTGGTTAAGCAGGGAAAGCACAAAAAAGTGGCCTTAACGGCAGCGATGAGAAAGTTTTTGACCATCCTGAATGCGATGATCCGGAATGGTCAGGAGTGGTCTTATGAATAATTATTTAGCTACGGTTGAACCACAGTCGCTTGTTA
>NZ_FTOH01000007.1 GCF_900156675.1 Thalassolituus maritimus | reverse complement strand
CTACGGGCTTCACCTTATATATAAAACTGTCGAGGGAATAGCGGTTAACAATGAAATTGAACCATACAAGCCGCTGAAATTCGTTACGGCCACAAGAAAATCATGGCCTTCACTAGGACTCGCTTCGCTCGCCGTCTAGCGGAGCGTTAGTGATGCGGTGAGTATGAGAATAATATCTTGGAGAAGAAATGAATCGATGGAAAGAAGCTTTTGAAAAACATCCTATTCATGAAACGCTTTCGTGGTTGGATGACGCAGCTAGTTCGAATGTTGAAAACCTTTCTGAAGGTGATGTTGAGGAACAACGTCGTCTAAAAAAAAATAATTGAGAGATATCGATTCGTTTTAGCATCGGTCGACCCTGAAATAGTTCCTGTCAACCAGATAGATTTGTTAAACAATCATTTGCGCCATCAGAATGTTACTAACCAAGTGAACGCCTATGTACAAAGTGGCAAAGCAACTCATTTGGCCATCATTAATGATAATGTCTCTAAACAGCTAACTCCATTATCTATAATTCAGTCACTTTCCGATGACTCTGAGTCACAAGAAAAAATATCCTACATTGATAGCGTTGTTGATAGTACAATTAACGGGCTATCAATCAAAAAAGAAAATCTTGATGCTAAATTGACTAAAATTTCTTCTTTAACTGAAGAACAAGCTAAAAAGCTTAATTCATTTTCAAAGGATATAGAACAAAAAAAATCTGAATTGAGTAAACTTACATCGGATTGGCAAAACCAATTCTCTTCTGCACAAGAGTCTAGAAGCCAAGAATTTAGTAAGTGGAGAGATGCTTTTGTCTCAGAAAAAAATAAAGAAGTACAAGAAATTATTGATAAGCACGATGAAACTCTAGATAGCCAGGAGAGGATAGTTAAGACGGAACTTGATCGGGTAATAGAAGATTCCAAGTCTAAACACCAATCCATACTTGATTTGTATGAATTGACGGCTGGTGACAGTGTTGGAGCGGCATATATTCAAAGTGCAGATAACGAAAAGGAACAAGCTAATCGATGGAGAAACGTATCGGTTGGATTTATTGGTGTCACAGTTATATGGCTAGTATTCTCGTTTTTCTATAATTCGGAAACATGGAGTGATATTGAAGTAGCTCCAAATGTATTGATTTCGCAAGAATATAACGAGAAAAATCAATCAAATGAAGCTGCTTTGGAAAAAGATAGTATGGAGTTAAAACCATTGCAGAGCAACGGCTTTTCTTGGCATGCCATGCTTATCGCTTTTTCTATATCGGGAGTTCTTCTATGGGGCGCAGCCTATTCCGCGCAGCAATCAACTAGACATAGAAATATCGAAAAAAGGGCGAGATGGTTCGCATTGGAAGTAAAGGCCTTTGACCCATTCATAAACTCTCTAGAACTAACGCAACAGCAAGAGCTTAAAAAGCAATTAGCTGAGCGAATCTTCGGTCAGAATTCAACGGATGACGAAGATTCAAAAGTAGTCGACGAACATGCGTTGAGGGTAGTTACTGATGCACTTGGGAAGGTGCTTTCAAAATTGCCAAAATGATCACTAGTAAAGCGCTTCTACTGAAATTTTACTCCCTGGCGCTCCCAAATCCCACAGAGCGTGGAGTTAAAGTTTTTCGAGATGGATGTCATGGACATGGATGAAACTAAGCAATTTAAATGCCTCACTGACTTGAGGGAAATAATCAGCGAGCTAGATGGGTATTATGCAAGACCTACTGCCCGTGGGGAGCACCCGACGCTGTATCCTGAAGTTCTCGACGGACGATATCGTACAGTTTGCGGCGTCCGCGTTTGTGACTACACGTTATCTGAAGATGGTCAGTGGGTTCTACCTGACGATCAGATGGGGTTATCATTTTCTTCAAGCTGGCAGCACCTAAAAAGTGCGCATAAAATGATATCTCGTGTTGCTGGTAAGAATGTAGATGTGTTCTGGGTATTATCCAGGGCCGATATTCCTTCAGGCATGTCATTCCAGCCAGATAGGCGTGCTTCAAAATCGGCAAAAGGTCATTATTTATTAACGGTAAACGAGCGGATGAAAATTAGTTCTCTTGTTGAGAAACTTAAGTGGATAGCAGACCGGATGTCCGTTATTAAAGATTCAGGAGAGACGCTGTGATTCTGACTGTTAGATATTCTCATGTGCGAGATCTTGTTTCGTATTATGCAAATAAGATTTCTGATCAAAGAGTTTTGGAAATTCTTGAGTCCGGATTAAAGTCAGAAGATGACGCCAGGCACTTTAGCCATTTTATATGGAAGATGATCGATAGCATGGCTGAAGACCGAGAAAACGGTATCGAGGTTCTAGGAGCTAAGGATAATACGTCAATGGTAGCTGATGTCTCGTATGAGATAGATGTTCTGATGTCAGATTGTGGATATAGCCAAATCTGGGAAGATATTTCGGATCAAGCATAGATCAATGAAATCACTGAAATTCGCTACGGCCAAAATAAGTGTGGCTATCACCAAGGCTCACTCCACTCACCCTCTAACAAATAATTCTCTGTCATGACCAAGTATGTTGATTACGTGAAAGCTCTATACCTTAGGGCGTGGGATGAAGCCGTAGCAGAGGCATTGATTATTATTCCTTCGGGAGAGGCTACAGACATTGTTATAGAGCTGTCCTCAAGTATGGGCTGGCGAGAGCGAGTCGTGGCTGCGAATATTATTTCAGCGTTTCAACTGTACTCACTAGCACCAGGTCTGATTAAAACATTCAGTAAGAACCCAGAAAGCTACACATGCAGTGCATTCTCACTCTTATTAAGAGAGCTACCGAAACAAGACCAGTCTGAGCTAGTGCAGTACATGTTGAACTGCTGCCCGGACGATAGCTACGGAAACCACCTTCGCTCGACGATCTCTGAGGTTACAGGTAGCGATGTATAAGGGCTCTGTAGCTTTCGTTGTGACCGCAAAGCAGCTTTCGTACGCCCACCACTGCAACACTGAGTGCCATCTTAAGCCAGTGTTTGACCTGTGGTGTGATTCAGGCATTCTTTAGGCTGAGTTTTACAGCAACGTTTTTATGCGAGGCCATCATGAGCGAACCCGTAGCAGAGCCAAAGAAAACCGAAGAATCCAACGACTGGGATGAGTTATCCTTCCTGGATGATATGGAGTTAGGTGAGATCGATCCTGAGTCCTATCAGGAGCAGGAAGACGATGGCTGCGAAGGCGGTGCCTGTAAGATTTGACGTAGCTTTGCACTTCTCCGTCTGCCCTACGGTACAGACGGTCTGCTATAGTCGGCGTTCTGTTCCGGAACGCCACTATGCTTGATACCACCTATGTTTGATAAAGCCGTACAGGATGCCCTGATTCTTTGGGCAACCATTGATCCTATTGGCACGCTTGCCATATTTTCTGCCTTAACTGCGGGCATGTCTGTTACCCAGCGTCGCAAAACCGCGACCCGCGCTGTGCTGTATGCTGGCGGCGTTCTGATTGGTTCGTTGTTGATTGGTCAGGTCCTGCTGACAGCCATGGGCATCAGTTTGCTGTCGTTCCAGTTGGGGGGTGGCATTATCCTCTTCCTGTTCGGTTTGCAGATGATCTTTACCGAAAACGACCAGAGCTCGGGCAAAGAGCCTGACCACAATGTGGCCATTTTCCCGATTGCGATCCCAGCCACGGCAACCCCCGGCGCTATTCTTGCGGTGATTCTGCTAACCGATAACCAGATCTACCCGATTACTCAGCAATTGATGACGGGGCTTATTGTCGTAGTAACGCTGGCCATTACCTGGGTGATGATGTTTTTCTCAGACCGTATTCTTGCGGTGATTGGCAGTGGTGGTGCATCTCTGCTGACGAAGATCATGGGGATGATTCTGGCGGCCTTATCCGTTCAGCTGGTGATGAACGCCATAGGTGTCGAGCAATGGGCAAATATCGGCCCCTGATACGAGCCGCTGCGTCTGAACGAATAGACTCATAGCGCCATTCGTTGGCATTGTTAACCAGCAACAGGCCAGCATGCGTTTGCTGCGATTCAGAATATTGTAAGCTGTTTTTCAGTTTATTTTCTGATCAGCAGGGACGCCGCTATGACATCAAGAACGATCCATAAGATGCGCACCTTTATAGGTGTGCTGACTACCACCCTACTCCTTTCTGCCTGCAGCCATAACGGTATCTACCGTGGCAATTATTCGGACGAGTGTACCTTCAAGAAGAAAGGTGACTGTGCCGGGAACGCGCTTCAGATTGGCGGAACCGGCACAGACTCTGAGTATCGCCTTGGCTTTATTGAATACGATGATCAGGGCCAACTATGGGCCCGCGAACAACAGGATTCGGTACTCGACCGCTATCTGAGGCTAGCTGGGATGCAGGATGTCATCGTGCTGACCTTTATTCATGGCTGGCATCATAGTGCCGAACCCGGCGATACCAATGTGGCTGAGTTCCGCGACATGCTGGCTTCGGTATCGGCACAGGAAGCCGCTTCCAGCGCTCAGCATAATCGTGACCGCAGACCCGTGTTGGGGGTTTATATTGGTTGGCGTGGCGATTCTCTGGCGATCCCATTAGTGAATCACACGACCTTCTGGGACCGGAAAGCCACCGCCCACGAGGTCGGCCGTAAAGGCGTGACCGAAGCCCTGCTCCGCTTAGAAGAGCTGGTAAACGTAAGAAACACGTTTAAAGATGGCGAGCCACCGTCCACCAGCCGACTTGTCGTCATAGGACACAGCTTCGGCGGTGCCGTGGTCTACAGCTCTTTGCAGAAAATCCTCAACGACCGCTTTATTAATTCGCGCAAGGGGAAAAACTTTGGAGGCAACGCAGAGGGCTTTGGTGACATGGTGATTCTGATGAACCCAGCATTTGAAGCATTGCGGTTTTCGTCGTTGCTGGAATTATCACAAGAACGATGCCGGGGTTATTTCCCCGGTCAGCTGCCTAAGCTCGCCGTGTTGACGTCTGAGACAGACCTGGCAACAAAATGGGCGTTTCCGGCGGGTCGGTTTTTCTCAACCCTGACCGAGCGGCACCGTGATATGGAGCGCTACGAGTGCCCGAAACCCGGCATGGTGAATCATAAGCCGGTAACCATTCCACAATGGAGCGCCGATAAAAATACCATCGGCCACTTCGAGCCTTACCACACGCATTATTTAAAGCCGCCGAAAGAGAACGCACCCACGACCTTTGATCTGGAGCGTGCGTATTTCGAGTGGTCAGCGCATGATCCGAAGCAGCCGGATATCTACACCACGGTGGATCTGTTCAGTAAGCAGCGCACCACAGCCCGGAACCCTTATATGAATATCATTGTCGATGAAGCGCTGATGGACGGGCACAACGATATCTGGGGTGATCAGATCATTGGTTTTATCAGTGAGTTGATTACCGTCTCGACCACTCCGCAAGAAGTTTATGAAAAATTATTAAAAGACTGATAGGTTAGAAACCGGCTTATCTGTAACTCAACAGGAGACTTTTATGCGTCGCACCGCAACCCTTCTGGGCACCACTCTGGCACTGATGTCAGGTACTGCTCTCGCTGACGATTTTGCTGTTTCAAGTGACACCTTTGCCGACGGCAGCACCCTGGCGAATACCCAGGTGTTTAAAGGCTTTGGCTGTGAAGGGGAAAATATCTCTCCTGACCTGAGCTGGACCGCAGGCCCTGAAGGCACCAAAAGTTATGCTGTGAATGTGTATGACCCGGATGCACCGACGGGTTCGGGTTGGTGGCACTGGATTGTTTATAACATTCCGGCGGATGTTACGACTCTGCCAACCAACGCAGGCGTGACCGGTGGTGAAAACCTGCCTGATGGCGCCGTGCATGGTCGCTCAGATTTTGGCACTTACGGCTTTGGTGGCGCATGTCCGCCAGTGGGTGATGATCCTCATCGCTACATCTTCACCGTTCACGCCCTGTCTGTTGAGAAGCTGGACCTGCCCAAAGACGCCAGCGCCGCTCTGATCGGATACATGGTGAATGCCAACACCATCGAGAAAACCTCGATCACGGGTATGTACGGCCGTTAATCCGTGAGTGCCAGACTCTATTGCAGCCTGCTAATGGCCTCTACGCTACTGGCCGGCTGCTCGGGTTTTCAGGCATTACCTGGCCCGGGCAATCAAAGCAGCGCACAGTTCGAAAATCCGGATGTGCGCTCTCGTCTCTACGATGAATACCAGCAATGGCAGGGTACGCCCCATCGCCTTGGTGGTTTATCAGAGCGTGGGATTGATTGCTCAGGGCTGGTGTACGTGACGTTTCGTGATGAGTTTAATATCCAACTGCCGCGCAGCACCCGCCAACAATCCAGCCAGGGTGTTCCGGTCTCGCGACACTCGTTGCGCTCCGGGGATCTGGTATTTTTTGATACGGGCGTGAACTCCCGACATGTCGGCATCTACATTGAGCAAGATAAGTTTCTGCATGTGTCGAGCAGTCGCGGGGTTATGGTCTCGTATCTGACCTCCGATTACTGGAAGAAGCGCTTTACTCACGCCCGGCGAGTGCCCATACACTAGCCTGTTCAGACATAGCAGCCCTGCGGCATTTCTGATAATTTGTCGCCTCTCGTAAATTCGTATTTATTCTTACTTTTATAAGCCTATATTTTGAGGACGCTCATGACCGATTTCGCCAAAGCCAAGTCTGAATTTCTGGATTCACTGACCACCGATGAGCATATGTTTGCGTCGACACTTGCGTTTATCGAGGGCTGGTACGACTTCACACCGACGGCGTTTAATAACGGTGGCGTGATCAACAGCGCAGACCAGAATCAGGGCAGCGCTAAGGTTTTTGCTCTGAGCCAGTTGCTGGAACTCGATAAAGAAACCACTCTGCGCCTGTTCGGCGAACACTACCGTGATGTGCTGGCCACGCCTGACGTGGATAACCACCACAACCTGCGTCGCGTTCTGCGCGAAGGCACCGATAACATCACCTTCGATCAGTTTCCGCTGAAGGCGAAGGCATGAACCGTCTGGTCAATAGCCTGCAACAAGCGACCTGGGCACAGCGCCTGGGCCTGCTGCTTGCCATTGCCAGCTATGTGGTGCTCTGGCCTGGGGTTACCGAGCCCATCATGACGATTAAGGCCAGCGTGAATATGTTTGGCCTGAAGGCAGAACTGTTCAACGAAACCCGTTCCATCTGGGAGACAGTGACGTCTCTGAATAAACAGGGATACGCGTTAGTGGCTTTTCTGATCGTGACCTTTAGTGTGGTTATCCCGGTATTGAAAGGCCTGGTCACTCTGTTCACCTGGTTGTGGCCCAGCGATCTGCGCTGGCGCGTTGTCGCTGCGATCAGTAAGTGGTCAATGGTGGATGTATTTGTCGTCGGTGTTCTGGTGGCATTTTTAACCGCCAAAGCGACCGCTGAAATGCAGGCAACCCTGTTGGATGGATTCTGGTGGTTTCTGAGTTTCTGTATTCTGTCGATTATTTCTGGGCAACTACTGGCTCAGCATCGGCTACCCAAATAAAACCGCTGAAATAGACGGGCTGATATAAACCCACCTGCCCCGCTAACGTTATTCAGATAACGTCTATACTGGAAGCCAACGATTTAAATCCCGGAGGCTTCCAGTGACCATCATTCCGCTGAACCATATTCTCCTTAAAAGCCCGTTGCTGGCTGACGACATTCTGAAAGAGCTGACACTGGGTGCTCGCTTTGAAGATCTGGCGGCTGAGCATTCCGCGTGCCCATCAGGTTCAAACAAGGGGTTTGCCGGAAATCACGATGTGGACGATCTCCCCGAAGAAATGATTCAGGCCATGCAGGAATACGATGGCAGCTGCCCATGGATTGGCCCGGTGAAGACGCATTACGGATTTCATATCATCCGCCCTGCCGGTCAGATTGGTGAACTGCGCGAGCGCATCGATGACCTTCAGGCCACCGATGCACAGCACGAAGAAGAGAAGATCGAAAAACAACAAATCGACCCACAGGAAGAAGATTAATCCGGGGTCAAGGCCCGCACTAACGCTTCCGACGCCGAGGCCGCGCCGTAACAGGTCTGTACAAACTCCAGCTCACCCCAGCATTCGAAACGCAGCCGTGGCAGACTGATACGCCAGTGCTGGTCTGAGCTGCTCAGGCAGGTCAGACCTTCGGTAAATTCATCGCCCAGCCAGTCAAAATCGTACTCCGACCATAACCGGAACACCGCAAAGGTGCGCGGTGCCGACAGAAAATCCCGGTGCACTTCGTACACCAGCCAATGCGGCGATACTTCATCACCGCGGGCAATCAGCAGGCAATTATCTGCCTGATCATTAAGATCAGGCGTTGGTAATTTACTCATAGTCTCTCACAGGTACCTACTGTCATTCGGTATCACTCGTCTGGCTGAATGCCAGCCAGATCACACAGCACATCAATAAACGCCTCACAGGCTACCACAGACGCGCTCTCATCCATGGTGTGATACCCGGTTGTCGGTATCTGCAGAGTCGTACCGTCTACCAGGCCGCCAGATGCCGAAATAATGCGGCCCATTTCTGTCGAACCCAGAGACTTCGGCGATTCGCCCTGCGCTTCCAGTGCTGCGTTCTGCGCCTGAATGTAGCTGTCTTTAAACTGGTAGCTGATACCCATGCGCTCACAGGTGTCGGCCAGTTGCTGAGTCAGCTCTTCATTGAAGGGCGCGTTAGCATCCCGGTGACGCAGCGTCAGAGTGTGCTCACGCGCAGTAGGCACATCCGGAAACGGGCTGGTGTCGACCACCACCAGCTGGTTGGTTGAGCCACCAAAGCGACGGAACCATTCCAGCAGATATCGCCAGCTACGACCGGCCTCTTCCTGCGCGGTAAAGAAGGCAGTGCCTTCAAATCCCAGTTCAAACAGGTACACCAGAATGGCCGCCGTCAGGACGTTATCCATCTGACCGGTGACACTGTCATCGGTAATGCGCAGGTCATCCTGAAACGCGACCGGCGTGCCAGCAACCACATGCTCCAGACCTTCAAGTTCGAAGATCAGGTTATTACGGTGCGGGCACACGTACGTCTGGCGAATGCTGCCACGGCCACGGTACATGCCCGACCAGGGCTCATAAGCAAAAACCTTCTCGTCACCCATGCGGTCAACAATCAGCTGCATCAGTTCTTCAGAAACAGAATTACCCAACAGGTCAGAGCGACCGCCTGACACAAAGGCCGCGTACTGAAACTCGTTCGGGCCTGTACAGATCAGGCCATGACGGTCGATGTGGGCCGACAGCATTAAAGAATGCGGGCGCTTACCCTGCGCCACCAGTACGCCCTCGTACCATTTCACATCTGCTCCGCGTTCTTCCAGCGCTCGCTGCAATACCCGGAAAAACGAATGCTCTGCCCCCACCACAGACGGCGCACGCGCAAGGATGGTCAGAAGATCACGAAATGATTGAGATAACACGGCAGTCCGCCTCTGTAGGTACTGGTTGGTATGGTTAAGGTGCGCAGATAGTTGCACCTGTGCCGTTCGAGGTAAAACGAGATTTATTTATCGTGCAGATAAGAAAATGTTACTATGAGCGCTCTCTTAGGGGAGTAATCTGCCGTCACGGCCATTCTGGCTGCTGATTCTGGTGTCTGTATCAACATAATTGAGCCTCAAGCTCATGGTGCAGACGTCCCGTCATCGGGATTGATGAGACCTGAGATAACGACACAGTCGCTGGGCGATGCTGTGGCGTTATCTTGTGCTCATCATCGCCCGGAAAATTTTTTATGTTTGATATTACAACCTTTAGCGCCTCGCCATTTCTTGCCTCTACCGTCGCTGTTGCCATCGCTGAAGTCGGCGATAAGACCCAGCTGTTATCTCTGCTACTGGTTGCCCGTTTCCGCAATAAGTGGGCGATCATTGGCGGCATTCTCCTTGCCACACTGCTGAATCACGGACTCTCAAGCTGGGGAGGTATCTGGCTAGGCGAAAATATGGACAGCTGGCTATCAGGCAGAGTCGCCGACTATATTCTGGCCGGGTCCTTTGCCCTGATGGCACTCTGGGTGCTGATTCCGGATAAAGAAGATGACGACGACGATAACTTCGCTAAGTACGGTGCCTTTATCGCCACTACGCTGCTGTTCTTTATTGCCGAGGTCGGAGATAAAACTCAGATAGCCACGGTGATTCTCGCCGCTGAATTTCAGAGTTTTTTCTGGGTTACCGCGGGCACCACGCTGGGCATGTTAATCGCGAATGCACCGGTAGTGATCTGGGGACAGTGGTTAATGGACCGATTACCGTTAGACCTGGCACGTCGCCTTACGGCTGTCGTATTCCTCAGTCTGGCGGCCTATACGCTTTTCAGTAGCTGACTCACTGATCGTTACGACAAAGTTTTCTCGTTGTACGCCGTGATTTCCGGCGGGTATAAACGCGCCTCGCTTATTTGGATACCCGCCCGTGAACGCCGTTATTAACAGTGCTGTGCCTGCTCGTTGCCTTCCTTTGCTGAATACCATCATGGATGCACTGCGTAGCGATGGTTATGTTGTCATCGACAACGCCCTCCCCGCTGCACTTGCAAACGCATTGCAGCAACGGGTTGCTGAGATAAAGAGAATCGGGGACCTTAAGCAGGCAGGCATCGGACGGCGTGATGATCACACAATTGCGCGCAGCATCCGCCAGGATTCGATTCACTGGCTGGACAGATCCGTAGCGTCAGAAACAGGTTGGCTCACGGCTATGGAGCATCTGCGTGGCTACGCTAACCGGGAGCTGCTGCTCGGGCTGTTTGAGTACGAGAGTCACTTTGCTCACTATCCACCGGGCGCGGGTTATAAAAAGCATTACGACGCGTTCAAAGGGCAGTCAAACCGTGTACTGAGTACTGTGTATTATCTGAACGAGAACTGGCAGCCCGGCGACGGTGGCGAACTCGCTATTTATGATGCTGAGGATCAGCTGATCACCAGGGTTCAGCCCGTGTTAAATCGTCTGGTGATTTTTCTCTCAGAAGAATTTCCCCACGAAGTGCTGCCCGCAAAGAATCATCGCTACAGCATTGCCGGTTGGTTCCGCGTTAATAACAGCCGCGACATTCTCAGCCTACCCGCATGACCATGGCGCTCAGCGGGTAAACCGGTTACATAATTCTCTGGCAGCAGGCCTAACTTGAACTATCCTCAATGGATAGTCCCTGTTCTGTGGAGAAACGTATGAACTGGCGCGATCTGAGCCTCACACTGAAGTTACGTATACCTTTAGCCGTTATTGGCGTTCTTCTGATCATCCTCAGTGTGTTACAGCTAAATACTCTGAGTGGGGTAACCACTACATCCGAACTGATTAACGGTACCTACACCCCAGCTCTGAATAAAGTACTTAACGCTGACCGCGATCTGTATCAGGCTCAGATTGCTGAACGCACTCTGGCTTTCGGCGGCGACAACGAAGGCCTGAAGGCATCTCATAAAGAGAACCTGGACCAGGTCTATGATCGCCTCAATGCTGTCATCGACATGCAAGTGAATGACAAAACGCGGGTTCAGGCCGAAGCGTTTCTTGCCGCCTTCGCGAAGTGGCGTCCTAAATCAGAAAAAATGGTAGAGGACGTTACCTCGGGGCGAATTTCGTATGAACAGGCAGAGGCACTCAGTACAGGCGCGCTGGAAAAAGAATTTGAGGCCACCCGTGATATTCTGGATACCGTTGGTGAAAACCTGGCTGAATCTGCGGCGTCACTGCATGCTGAAGGCGTATCCTTGAATAAGGCCGCTCGCCGGAACCTACTGATTCTCACGCTTCTCTCTGTCGCGATTATCGTTGCTGTTATCGTATTCCTGCCGCCACTACTCACTCGTCCAATAAAACGAACCACCTCAGCGCTGGATAAACTGGCACGTGGTGAAGGCGACCTGACCCGCCGGCTCACGGTTGAAAGTAACGACGAAATTGGTGAAATGGCGAAGACCTTCAATAAATTCCTTGAGGGGATGCAAAGCCTGGTCACCAACGTACAGACAGTATCGACCCAGGTACGCGGGACCACAGAACAGCTCGAACAAGGTGCTCAGAAAAGTCAGGAAACCACGGCTCAGTTTGTTGCTGAGCTTGAACATGTGACTCACGCTAACCGTGAAATGGAACAGGCCATTGGCGAGGTCAGCCAGTCATCGACCCGTGTCGCCGAAGAAGCGACCAACGCTGAGAAACACGTCCGTGAAATCGCCGAACAATTCCGCAGTGCGGTTACTGATATTGCCGCCCTCGCCAGCAGCGTCAGTGAATCCGCCGGCGTTATCCGCGAACTGGAACAGGAAACCACAGGGATCGCCTCACTGCTTGATGTCATTAAAGGCATTGCTGAACAAACGAACTTGCTGGCTCTCAACGCTGCTATTGAGGCAGCCCGCGCGGGTGAGCAAGGTCGTGGTTTTGCGGTGGTTGCTGATGAAGTCCGGAGTCTGGCCAGCAAGACCCAGCAGGCGACCGAAGACATTAACAGCATGATCGATAAGCTACAGAGTGGTGTGAACCGCGCGGTTAACAGTATGCAGGGTGGCGAAGAGACCGCAGAACGTTCTGTAGAAACCGCACGGGCCTCAGAATCGAACATTGGCGAAGTATCGGGCTCTTTAGTACGGATTAAAGATCAGGTATTACAAGTGGCATCAGCCATTGAAGAGCAGACGTCGGTCATTAATAACATCAACCAGAACCTGGCAGAAGCACGTAATATGAGCCAGGAGAATCAGGCGAGTACCCGCCAGCTGGTCGATTCTGTCAATGTGCTTGAACAGAACACCTCTGATATGCGCAAGAGCGTCTCTAACTTCAAAGTCTGAGATGTGTATAAGCGTGATGCACAAAAAAGGCAGCCGAGGCTGCCTTTATTTATGCCAATGGATCAAAACAAAAGTAGAGATCAGGCGGTCAGGATGCCCACCCACGAAAGCGCACTGTGCGCTTTTGCCACACCGAAGATATAAACAAATACCACCAGCGCCAGAACAAACGCTTTTACGTTTACTTTCTTAATTGCGATCACACCCAGCACAACGTATGCAATCAGGCCCAGCAACTTGGCAGTAACCCATGCCGCTTCAAACGGATATTGGCTGAGGGTTACGCAAAGCGCACCGGCGGTAATAAGAAGCAAAGTATTGATGCCATGTGTAGCAATGTTCAAGGCTTTATTGCTGTTCAGCAGTGGCTTGTAATTAGCCAGCACAAAGCGGACGACGAAGAGAATAAATGATAAGTAGACAAATCCAATATGAGAGTGCTTCAGAGCCATGTACATGACGGATTTCCTTCAGTATTTAGTTATTTTAAATGGGGCCAGTCTGCATACGTGGCGGCAGAACAGCCGCGAAGCATAGCAGATGACCGGTGTAATGATACTTGATCAATATCAATAAGCGTGAGGCCGGACCTCAGACTTCCAACCAGAAGGTGACAGGGCCATCATTTACCAGAGAGACCTTCATATCGGCGCCAAACCGTCCGGTCCCCGTAGTTACCTTCTCACTGGCACGGCTGCAGAAGTACTCATACAAGGCGCTGGCGTCGTCCGGTGCCGCCGCCCCCGAAAATCCGGGGCGTGTGCCCTTTCGGGTATCTGCCGCCAGAGTAAACTGAGAAACAACCAGAAGATCACCATCAATATCGCTGATGCTACGGTTCATGCGCCCCTCATCATCCGGGAAGACCCGGTAGCGCAGAATTTTATCTAACAGGCGGTCAGCCTTCTCTTTGTCGTCTTCCTTCTGAACTCCAAGCAATACCAGTAAACCGCGCCCGGCACTGCCAATCACCTCGCCGTCGACACGAACACTTGCCTCAGACACTCTTTGTATCAAGCCAATCATTGAAAAACTCCCACTGAAATACCGCTGCGGTTTGCGGGCGCAGGATAGCGCGTTCTATACTCAGATCAAATACGTGCCTAAGCACCCGGAGATATGGATATGCGACACTCAATGACCACCTTGATCACTCTTTTAGCAACTGCGGTTGTTACAGTCTCCAGTGCGCTTCCTGCCACCGCTCAGACAAAGGTGTATATTACCCGGGATGCCGACGGCAACCCGGTATTCAGCGACCGCAAAAGCGCCGGCTCAGAAACCCATGTGGTTCAGGAGCTTCCATCCATGCCTGCGTTTAATGTCCCTCAGCCTGAGCGTCCTTCTGAAGAATCAGACGACGAGCCCGTCACACCGGCTTATACCAGCCTGAGTATTATCTCTCCGGCTGACGGCACTACCCTGCCCATTGGTGTAAATGGCGATGTCCGTATTTCAGGCGTGCTGACACCAGCGCTGCAGAAGAAAGACAGCATCGTACTGCTGGATGCAGGTATCGAGATCGCTCGCGGTAGCCAGACAAGCTTTCAGCTCGATAATCTGGACCGCGGCGAACATCGACTGCATATGGAAGTCAGAGGTCCTGACGGCGACGTGCGCATCAGCAGCCAGTCGATTACTCTTCATGTGAAACGGGCATCTTCCCTGGCTCGCTAAACCTCCCCCATCAAGGCCTACTTTCAGAGCCAGGACAAAATCAGATGAAGGCTAAAAAACCTTCTATACGGTCCAGAGCACTGACACAGGGCACCAAAACGACTCACCGACACCGCTACTCGCCCACATTTGGTGCATTAAAGGGGCTGTTTTTCTTCATTTGAACACTCACGCAGCATGTCAGAAGCGACTCCGCGCCATTTATGTGCAAAACTCACTTCTGGCTCAATTATTGCTGAACTGAGTGCAAATGGAGATAGCTATGCTCGCCAGCCCACACCTCAATCAACGCCTGATGGAACACCTGAATACCGGGATTGTTCTGCTGGATGCTGATCTGAGTATTATTTTCATGAATCCCGCTGCCGAAGCCCTGCTTGAAGTCAGTGGCCAGCGTGGAAGAGGCGTTGAGTTCACCATGCTCGCCAGAGAGTCTGATGAAGCGACACAGGCCTTTCGTGATGCTCTGATCAATGGGCACTCTTATACCAAACGTGAAGCGACGATTGAGCTTCATAACCAGCAGCAGGCGACTCTGGACTATAGCGTAAGTCCGTTATCACACCCTGAAACGCGACTGCCCTGTCTGCTGGTTGAACTGCAAGGGCGTGACCGCCTGATGCGCATCAGCCGCGAAGAGCAGCTGATCGCCAAGCAGGAAACAACACGTAACCTGGTGCGTGGCCTGGCCCACGAGATTAAGAACCCACTCGGTGGGATTCGCGGCGCAGCCCAGCTACTTGAGCGTGAATTACCAACGGCCGATCTGGCCGAGTACACCAATATTATTATCGAAGAGGCAGACCGTCTTCGTGACCTCGTGGACCGGATGCTCGGCCCCCGTACTCTGCCTCAGACCGAACAAATTAATATTCACGAAGTTCTTGAGAGGGTATGCCAGCTCGTCGACGTTGAATCTGAACATCAGATTGAAGTCGTCCGTGATTACGACCCGTCTATTCCTGAAATGGAAGCGGATCGCGGTCAGATGGTTCAGGCCCTGCTGAATATCTGCCGCAACGCGATGCAGGCGATGATGGAAAATCCAAACCCGGAGCGACCACCATCACTAACAATGAAAACCCGATCGATGCGCCAGTTTACGATTGGCCATCACCGTCACCGCCTCGTTGTTCGTGTCGATATTACTGATAACGGCCCTGGCATTCCTGAAGAGATTCAGGAGAGTCTTTTCTATCCGATGGTTACGGGACGCCCTGAAGGTACAGGCCTTGGCCTTTCGATCTCACAATCCATTATTAATCAGTGCGACGGCATCATTGAATTTGAATCCGAGCCCGGACGCACCACATTCTCAATTTATCTGCCTTTGGAACCACTATGAGCACTGTCTGGATCATTGATGACGATAAATCCATCCGCTGGGTTTTAGAAAAAGCACTGCAACAGGCGGGGATTGATACCAAAGTATTTGAGCAGGCTGAACCTGCACTCAATCAACTGAAAAAAGAGCATCCCAGCGCCATTATTACGGATATCCGCATGCCGGGTATGGATGGTCTCACGCTGTTGAAGCACGCCAACGAGGCACATCCTGATTTACCAGTCATCATTATGACAGCGCACTCTGACCTTGAGAGCGCGGTCAGCTCGTACCAGAGTGGTGCCTTTGAATATCTGCCAAAGCCTTTCGATGTCGACGAAGCGGTCAGCCTGATTCAACGTGCCATAGATCACTTCTCTGAAATTTCAGCACAGGCACCATCGGTTGAACCTGAGATGCCAACGCAGGAGATCATCGGTGAAGCGCCCGCAATGCAGGAAGTTTTCCGCGCCATTGGTCGTCTCTCGCAATCGAATATTACTGTTTTAATTAACGGTGAATCAGGCACGGGTAAAGAACTCGTCGCTCATGCACTTCATAAGCATAGCCCTCGTGCTCCTGAGCCTTTCATTGCTCTGAACATGGCTGCAATTCCCAAAGATCTGATTGAATCAGAGCTTTTTGGCCATGAAAAAGGCTCTTTCACCGGCGCTGGCGGCCAACGTCGTGGACGTTTTGAACAAGCTAACGGTGGCACCTTATTCCTCGACGAAATCGGTGATATGCCGGCTGACACCCAGACACGACTGCTTCGTGTACTGGCTGATGGTGAGTTTTACCGCGTAGGTGGTACGACACCGGTCAAGGTGAATGTGCGCATTATTGCTGCAACGCACCAGGACCTTGAAGGTTTGGTAAAAGACGGGAAATTCCGCGAAGATTTATTCCATCGTCTTAACGTTATCCGTATCCACCTGCCTCGTCTCGCCGATCGTCGTGAAGATATCCCGAAACTTCTGACGCACTTCCTGCAACGCGCAGCCGAAGAGCTTGAAGTAGAGACTAAGTCGCTGCGACCAGAAACCGAAGAGTTTTTGTCTACCCTGGACTGGCCGGGTAACGTCCGCCAACTCGAGAATACCTGTCGCTGGATCACTGTGATGGCATCTGGTCGCGAAGTGCTAGTAAAAGATCTGCCACCTGAGCTTCTGGAACAGAAAAGTGATATTCAGACCTCAGGTAACTGGGAACAGAATCTGCGTTTCTGGGCTGATCAACAGCTGGCCTCGGGCATGACGGATCTGCTTGATACCGCAGTTCCTATCTTTGAACGTATTATGATTGAGACCGCACTTAAGCATACCGCGGGTCGTCGTCGCGATGCCGCAAACCTGCTGGGATGGGGCCGGAACACCCTGACAAGAAAGATCAAAGAGCTGCAGATGGACACCGAAGATCATCATGACGATGATCATGGCGATGACTGACTATTTCAGCTGACCGCGACAAAACAACCGGGAGCCTATTACTCCCGGATTTCCCTGCGATATAAAATGCGTTCATGCCCACGGAAGACACCGAAGCTGACGGTTGATGAGGGCGATTCAAAACTACCATCTCCATCGTAATCGCCTCGTAACCACTGCGGGGCAGTGTAGCTCAGAGACGCATCACCTGTATCCGGTGTGCCGGGTACCAGTGTTGGGGCGAGTAAGGTAATTCCCTCGTTACCACTGCTACCCTCAGTTAACTGACCAGAGCTGGCAGTGATCTGACTGATGCCGTCTACAGAAGCATTGGCACTGTCCCAGACGGTACAGTCATCCTCTGTATTCTGTATATACCGACCATCTTGAAAATATTCTGTAATCAGCCTTACCGTCAGGTCGTGAGTCTCGGCACCAAAGGTATCCTGTAAACGCATACGGCCAAAGCGCATACTCACCCCGCTGCCATCGGGTGTGAAGTCAACGTTGGCAGACTGAGTTGCCTCGCCGTCAGTGACACCGGTAAGCGTAAATTGCAGCTCCGGAGAAAAAGGATTTATTTCAGCGTTTAAATCACGCACATAGGCGATGTTATCTAGTGGTGAAAAGACATACTCCATTACCCCAGGGCTACTTACCGTTAATGAGCCAGCCTGATAATCAGTAGTAGGAGAACCAGCCAAAGAGAGCGCCAGGCCATCGTTGCCCACAACACTCTGGTCGACTGACGGGAATGAAACTCCGTTAAATACGTCACCGGCCGATAAACGCATAAAAGCAGTGTCAGTATAATTCTGAGTAATCTCAACATCGGCCGCTGCGTTGTAGGCAGAAACAATGATTGCCGGTGCCACCAGCCATGAGAAAGATTGCCCGGTATAGCTATTTCCAGTACTACAAGCGCCAGAAAATACGCCAGAGTCTGCCACACTCACCTCAAAATACGCGGGAACAAACCGCCCCAGCGGCGCACTTGAGAAGGTGGCTAAATTGGTATCAGACAAGGTGCCGAGCGCTGCGCCAAAATACAAAGGCGGCGTTGCATTTAGAGTAAATACACCGCTTTCTCCTTGCGTAAGATTAATACTCGAAACGCCGCTGACGCTCGCAGGGTGAATATATTCAGCGGGTTCTAGTGTGCCATTTTGTCCGGCGGCTGGTGCGACAACGGTTGAAGACAAAGTAATCGGCGATCCTGAGCTGTAATTTGGTGTCGTGATGTTATCCAAACAGAAATCACTGTCGCTATCTGCTTCCCAGGCGACCGCACGAATATTAACCGGGAATGCCGCACCTGCGAGCGCAAACACTGGGCAGTCTTCATAAGGCTCGTTACAGACATTAGCTGGATCAATACACAGCCCCACCGGGCGCGCTACAAAGCTGGTTTGTCCATTCAGGATCAGTCCAGCATCAGCACCACTTCCGGTATAACTGGCAAACAGTGTTTTCTGCCCGGCGTCGTCGTAGTTAAAGGACATCAGCGAGGCGGTGCCGGAAGCATCAAAGGCAAGAGAGAGGCTTGTTGGGCTTACAGGTGAAGTGGACACATCAACGCCTGCGACTTGCACAGCTTTACTGCCAGAAGCAGGCGCGTCGTAACGGGAATATAAATCCACATCCTTCGATACGTTTGCGAAAGCCGGCACACACTCAGGTGAGTTATCACTCTTTCTGACTGCCTGTATAGTCGCCGAAGCGGGTCCTTTCGCGGATATAAAATCAGGAACACTGACTACAAAACCCGCATCGGCAAACGCCAGGTTACACGTCACAGATACGCTGCCGCCGTCCACCGAGCAGAGATTGCTTCCGCCAACTTTCGCAGGTGACGATGATGAGATTCCAACTACAGTTGTGCCTGGGACCGTCTGGCGTAACTCAAAGCTGCCACTCCCCCCCGACAGCGTTCGCGTGTTACCGCCGACCCAACCGGCGGGCAACAAGGCTATATTCACATCGTCGGTGTACAGGCTAGAGCAAGCGCTGTCGGCACACGCCAGAATATCGACGGTTTGAGGCTTGCAGGTTAACGCGTCAGACGCATAGGACAACCGGAAATGATCCGGACCTGCCGGTGGTAGATCCGCTGTGATCTCAATATCACTGACGTACCAGTTATCACCGAGAAGATCGAAGAAAGTGATCCCGCCGCCGGTCATGACATAACGTAGCTGGAAATTATCATGGTAAGCGTTCGCAGGTAGCGACGCTGAATAGGAATAGTTATCCCCTATTGAGAGCAGCCCAAGAAAGCCGTTGTCTGCAACGAAGGTCGTCAGTGTCTGCCAACCGCCGTTGCTGCGCCGATACTGAACGACCAGATCTTCTCCCGGGTTAGGTGCCGTACCTATAAGCCCAAATCCCACGCTAAATGGTACGTAAACATCGAAATTAATATCAACAGAATCTGCTTCAGAGAAATCAAATACCGGTGACTCGACTTCGACATAACCATTACGAAGATTGAGTTCGCCCAGTGAATTAATCACCACCCGGGAAGTATTACTGGCAATCCAGTCTACACCGACAACGGCACTATTGAGCAAGCTAAACAGCACAGGAAGTGCAGCAGCCGATGAAGCGCATAGATAAAACAATACTGAAATAACCCAGACTCTGGGCCGCACACGAACCTGCTTTTTACGTAGGCGCATTTATCTCAACTCTTTTTTGTAGATAACCCGCTCGTGACCACGATAAACGCCGAAAGTCGACGTTGCGGATGGATCGTTGTTGAAGTTTCCATCACCATTAAAATCACCCTCCAGCCAGAAGGGTGCATCGTAGGTCACGGTGGCATCACCTGTGTCAGGAGTCCCTGCTACGGTGGTGGGCGCTGCTAATTCCAGACCATTGCTACCCGTCGTGCCCGAAGACACTGCCCCTGACCCCGGCAGGATCGAGCTTAAGCTATCCACACTGGCGTTAGCACTGTTCCAGGTCGAACATGAATCAAAGGTATTAAGGACGTATTCACCATCAGCGAAATATTCCATAGACATGGGCAACGTCAAATTACTGTTTTCAGGGCCGTAACTGTCTTCAACTATCATCCTGCCGAAGCGGACATCAACAGAGCTTCCATCGGGTGTGAAGTTGACCGTGTTGTTTACATTCGCCTCACCATCAGAGATAGCCGAGCCAATTTCAAAGACCAGGTCAGGACTGAATGTATTTATTTCAGCAGCGCTGTTGCGCAAATAGGCGAGGCTATCCGCTGCCGAGAATACATATTCCATTTGCCCTGCTCCCGAGACACTTATTGATCCGTCATTAAACTGTGTGTCAGGCACTCCAGAGAGCTGCATCCGGCTGCCATCGTTACCATCCGTCGCGTTGTCCTCTGTGGGATAGGTAATATTATCTGCGACGTTTGCCGCTGCCAGGCGACGGAAATCGTCGTGAGTATAATTCTCAGTCACTGCCTTAGGGCTCGCCCCATTAAACGCAGTAATAGCGATTGTAGGAGCAATTAACCAGTCGAATGACTGACCTGTATAGGTATTTCCCGTCGGACAGGCAGGAGAAAACTCACCGACATCACTGGCCGAGACTTCGAAGTGATCGGGTATGAAGCGGCCGGTTGGCTGACTGGTATAAGTCACTGGTGTTGTGCTTGATGTCGACCCTAAGGCCGCGCCCAGGTAAAGAGGTGGAGTCGCACTGAAGGTGAAAACGCCCACCTCACTTTGCGTCATCGAAACGACATTCTCGCCGCCAGTTCCATTAGACGATAAATGATTATACTCCATCGGTTCTGTAACACCGGGGTTACCTGGAATAGGCGCCAAGAGGTTGGAACTCAGCGTAATATTGCCACCGGAGTTGTAATTTGGCGTCCCGCTGTTGTCGCTACAGAAATCACTATCTGAATCTGACTCCCATGCAACCGCAGTGATACTAACGGGGAAAGGAGCTCCCGCGGTGCCAAAGACTCCACACGTTGCTGCCCCTGATGTGCAACTACTGCCCGTATCCACGCACAACCCGGCTGGGCGTGCAATATAAGGGTCGCTTCCTTCCATAATCAGACCGAGATCAGCACCCGTGCCTACGTAGCGGGCGTAGAGTGACTTCTGGCCGGCATCGTAATAATTCAATGAAGGCAATACCGCCTCACCATTACTATCGAAATTCAGCGACAGCGTTGTCGGCAATAGATTATTTCCTGATACCGCTACGCCGCCCATACTTGTCACCATCGAGCCCGAGGCCGGAATATCGTAGCTGGTCCAGAAGTCCACATTTTTAGTGACGTTGGCAAAGGCAGGTACGCATTGTGGTGCGTTATCACTTTTACGTACTGCCTGTATCGTCGCTGCAGCCGTGCCCTTACCCGCAATAATATCCGGTACGTCGACCAGAAAACCCGAGTCAGCAAAGGTCAGAGAACAAGACGGCGTATAGGGGCCGCCATCAATAGAGCAACGATTATTGGAGCCTGTCATCAACGGGATTGAAGAAACGACATCCAGATCAACGGTTCCAGCTGTGGTACGGGCCAGTGAAGCAACGCCACTCCCCCCCGTTATCGTGACGGCATTTCCACCAACCCACCCTGTCGGGGATAAGACGATATCGACGGGGTCTGTATAAAGACCCGAACAGGAGGCGTCCTCACATACCTGAATTGTTACGTCCTGCGGATTACAGGTCAGGGCGGCCGAATTGTAAGATAAGCGGAAGTGATGAACCGCCGATGAGGTATCGTCGCGTGTACCTACGTAGACATTATCAATATGATAAAAATCATAGCGTCGAAACAAAGAGGTCGTGCCGTCTGCCTGATAAAATCTGAGCCTGAAATTACTGTGTAAAGCATCATCAGGAACCCGCGCCTCATACCGATAAATTTCCCCAGAATTGGATGCCGACGGATCATGGAAATCGATCGTACGCCACGTGCCATCAGGTAAATAAATCTGCACATACAATTCAGCCGCTGATGGGTCTTCACTGTCGTAATTCCCTAGTGTGATTGCATCCGTACCACTGAAGTTATCATCGCCGTAGCGAATCCAATACTCCAGTTCGACAAACGTCTCTCCGGACAAATCGATGCTACGTGTGGTCGTGGTTCGCTCACCGCAGCAGGTAAACATGCTACGGGTGCCAGTTTCAGCGGTGTGATTACTGATTTGCGATGTAAAATTACCGTCGAAAATGATGACGTACCAATCAGGTAATGTTCCGCCGGGAGGTGGTGACAAGAGGAAATTGCGTTCAAACTGATCTTCGAAAAGTGGATAGCGAGTGGTGCCCACTTCAAAATCGGTCACCTTCAGGTCATCAATATGCCAGAAGTCCCGACGGGTAAAAGAGCTTCCTGAGCCGTCAGCCTGGTAAAAACGAAAACGGAAATTACTGTGTAAGCCTGCAACAGGAATTCTGGCATAAACGTTGTAGGTATCCCCTCCTGACGAGCCGCCACCTTCCCATAACTGCAAAGCCTGCCAGCTGCCATTATCCAGCAAAACATCCAGGCGGAGATCATCACTGCTTGAAGGCCATTCACTGTAGTTATCAGAACCGCTTCTTAACCAGAAATTAACTTCTGCGTAATTCGAAGCACTCAGGTCCATTGGATCTGAAGTAACGTAAACCTCATCGCAACAAATAAACATGCTGCGGGAACCGGAGTTTGCGATGTAAGTTCCAATGCCCGCCTCACCACGAGAACCAATAGGCGTTACTGTGTACTTCTGAGGACCGCCGTTCAGATTGCTCCGCTCGAAGTCGTCCGACCATAAATCGATGCGAGCCATGGCACTCATGGAGGTAAACAATAAAGACAGCAGCGCATATTTCAGCATAATATTCTTCCAGCTAACCTTTGGTTACGGCAAAACCTGCAGCACCTTGCTAAACCTTCCCGATATAACTAAATGATATTCTTCAGTTTGGCTTTTTCTATTCTTTCACAAAACGTCACGATGGACTGTATTAACCTCGTAATCACAGCGCTATGTAACGGCAATCTAGCTATAGGCGGGAAACACTACCGAGCCCGAACTTCTAGCGTTCGTGACGCCTGATCAAGTCCGGTGCCACAAGAACCCTGCGATATCAGGGTATAGAGATCCTCGCCATCGACGGTCATCTGAACACAACTGACGGAAACACTGCATCCGCGCAGACCAGGAGCAGTAAAAGTCGCAGTAAAAAATGGGGAAGTTGCACAGGCTCGCCCGGGAGAACCATCCGGAGGCAGCAGTACATTAAGAGCCGCTTCGGTACCTGATTCAGCAGCGTAAAAAGCGCGCTTCCCCTGAATATGAAGCACACTCGACTGACCACTGGTCGTCTGCATAGACCCCATTACCGTGACGATCACAGCAAGCACAGTAATAACAAACAGCGCCATTGGCAGACCAAAGCCGCGCTGCGGGGATAGAGCTATCCGTTTCACATCATCAGGGAACATTAACAACCCTCACCTGCTGCCCCATGGAAAGCGTCTCGCCTGTTGTCGGGTGTTGCAGCACGTACTCAAATGCCACCAGGCCACTTCGCGCCAGCGTTGGATTCTGAAAGCGAAATGTCATGGATCCTGCCTGAAGTGGAAATGCCAGAACGGTGCGACCGCCAGCCCGATTGGTAGGTAAGGCTGCCTTTAGGTTAGCGACGTCACTGATAAAGCCGTAGTTGCGGTAACGATAGAGATAGGCTCCATCCTGACAGACGGCTTCAGGCGCAGACGTTAAATAGTAGCGACGCTCCGGCGAATCTGATGGGAAGGTATGAGAGCTCGCAAGCGTGACATCAACCTCGGTTGTCCCCGCGGGCACTGAGCCGATATCCGGCGTCAGAGGTCCCGGATCATTCTGGGCGTACAGGTTAGCCGACCCGATAGGATAAACAGATACGTAACCACTCGCACCGTCGGATACAGAATATGGTGCGGCACGGAATGAGGTAACTGCCGAATTAACCGATAAATCGGTGTACATCGAAGCGGCGACTACAGGCATATATTCAACGCACAGTCCGTCAGCGGTTGTACGGATACTGCCCGGTAGAGCGTCGCGCAATCCGCGGCTGATCTGTTCGTTAACGACATAGCCAGCCGCCGCTAATTGTTCACGACCGTTGCTTGAGATAAAACCTTCACTGGTAGAGCGGATAAACTGAACCGACATGATGCCCAACACCGCAGCCACCACCAATGTCATCACCAGCTCAACCAGGGTAAATCCAGACTGACGCCGCAGATCAGTTAAGGTCATCGCTTTTGTTACCATCAGTAATTCCCCTTATACATAGAGAATACCGAGGTATCGCCGGTCGGGTCGTCAATCGTGATTTCTATACGCTTAGCGCCACCGGTGTTCACACCAATAGAGTCATCACAGACTACGTTGATAGAGACCGTGTAGCCGCTGTAATCCGTTGCAAGAGAGGCGTCCATCGTATCCGGGGATTCGTTGGTGACGGCATCGTAATCATCGACGTCATCGTAATTGTCACGGCTTTCGCCGTCATTAGTAATCCGGCACGCCCCAGTGTAGGCAGGAACACCATTCGTCCCTGTGGCCTCGTCATAGCGACGCGACAGTATTTCATCAAAATAAAGCTGAGCCAGATCGACGGAGCGGGTCTGAATAAGAACGTCAGCAGATCGCCCGGTAAGAACACTGAACGCCCGCAGAGAACCAACTAAGGCGACAGAAATAATGACGATAGTAATGACCATTTCGACCAGAGACATGCCGCGCATTCTTAGCATAAGTGCGTGCCTCCTTCAGGGCTGGCAGTTGCCGATATAGGCGAAACCACTGGCAGAAATACAGAGTGAGTGAGAATTCCCAGCGGAAAAAACAAACTGATTCGCAGCGCCGGTTTCTGCATTGATATCAAAATTAATCGTTGTGCTGCCACCGTTAGCCAGAGTAGCACCGTTAATGGCCAGCGCTGCCCCTGCGCGCGGAGCTTCCCGCGTGCCAAAGCTGGTTGTCCCCTGCGAAACAGTGAAAAGCCAATCAGAGCTGGTCTGAGAAACCGTGAGATTGACCGGAGTTGCCGCCACTGCATTTGCCAGGGCCCTTCTTTGGGCCAGTACCGCAACCGTGACCAGTTGTTCACGCGCTGCGATTGTGGTGTAGCGATCGGTATTCAGGAAAAGGCTGCTTGCGCCGATTGAGATAATGGCGATCAGGGTGATCACCATTATCATCTCAACCAGTGTGAAGCCTTGCTGGCGGATCAAGTCAGCCTCAGCAGCCGTTCGGATTAACAACCACCTGCGGCGCTGCGGTGATCGGGTTTACGTTATCCGTTGCAGCGGTTGCAGCGGTATAAGTCACAGTACAACCGGCGCCAGTTGTCAGTGTATAGACAGCCTCTTCGCCACCGGCGGCAGCACCATGGGCAATCTGGTAGTCACCCGCCACTTGAGCAGCATCGGTGATACCCGCCTGAACAGCCTGAGGGTAACCATTCACCATGGCAATGGAGGCACCTTCAAGAACCACTGCCGTTCCCGGCGTTGCACCGTCCGCCAACTGCTGCGCATGCGCAATATTGGCTGCGGCTCTCAGGGCACCCGCCAACGCATTCAGACTAGCGACCCGCGCATCCTGACCAAAATCGGCAAACCGTGGCAGCGCAAAGGCAGAGAGCACACCGAGAATAACAATTACCATGATCAGTTCGATCAGTGTAAAACCTCTTTGTTTTTTCATGTCCCGACTCCTGTGTGTTATCGGATATTCCAGCTTACGCGGCCATCGGCCGAGCTATAGTCAATGTAAAATCTGTCGCCACTTGCTCTGTGGTAGTACCGACAATGTCCCTCTACGACTTCGACCCGGAAATCGGCGCTGGCATTATCACCAGCGGTCAGTGTGGGAACTTCTATATCCAGAAGACTATTCCACAGCGCTTCACAACTCAGTGTCGTAGTTACTCCCGCCCCGGGCATCCATCCCGGTTCCTGCGGCACGGGCCAGCCATATTGATTAATGGCAAGCCCTTCCTGCAGGGTGCTGTTTCTGTCGGTCATCCAGACTTTCCGGAAAATCATGACTCCGGTCTGCAGGGACGTACCTACCGACTGAACATGTGCACGCCAGGCATCTTCGATAATGTCGTTCATCCGAGGCACCAGAATCAGTATCCCGACCATCATTACCGCCAATGCGATCGCCGACTGGAGGAGGGAAAATCCCCTGTTCCCGCCGACGTTCAGTAACGTCGTTGGCATACTTAAACCTTAGTCAACAATTGAATTTTTGAAGCTGGATTTAACGAAAATAAACAAATATAGAATTACAAGAACTTCTGTTACATTTGTGGCGTCAGTGTCTAACGTGACACCGCACCACTAAGCTCCCAGACGGGCAGGAACACACCCAGAGCGAGGAGAAGTACCAGAGCCCCAAGAAAGACGAGCAGAATAGGTTCTATCGCGTCTGACAGCTGTTTGAGCTCGTAATCGACTTCTTCTTCGTAGAAGTCGGCCACTTCATCCAGCAGCCGGTCTACAGAGCCAGTTTCTTCGCCCACTGACATCATCTGGAGTACAAGTGGTGTAAACAGGCCAGTTCTTTGTGCGGTATTTGTCAGACCTTCACCACGCTGGACACCATCCCCCATATCGCTGACGGCATTCCCGATAAAACGATTACCGACACTGGCCGCTACAATAGACAGGCTATTCAGGATTGGCACGCCAGCCGTTAACATCATAGAAAACGAACGTGAGAAACGTGCCAACGCGATACGCTCAAAGATGCTGCCAATCAATGGAATATTTAATTTAGTGCGATCCCACCAGACCGCGCCCTCGTCCGTAGATATAAACTGACGAAACGCGACACCGCCGACAACCAGACCTGCCAGCAATAAGTGCCACCAGTTCTGCATAAATTCTGAGACAGAAATAAGGATCAAAGTAGCAAACGGCAGATCCGCGCCTAACTTATTAAAAACCGATGAAAAACTCGGAATAACAAACATGGTGACCACCACCATGGCTATCGTAATAGCACTGACGACCATGATCGGATAACGCAACGCGGACTTGATACGCTTTTTAGTTTCACGCTCCATTTCCAGGTGCCCGACCAGGCGCAGCAAAGCGTCATCCAGATTACCGGTGCTTTCACCAATATGGATCATGCTGACGTAAATAGGAGAGAAGAGTTTAGGATGTCTTCGAAATGCCGAAGCCAGATCAGAACCACCGACCAGTTGCTCGCTGATGTCCTGCAATACCGTGCGCAGTTGATCGTTGTTGGCACTCTCGGCCAGCCCGGTCAGCGCTCGTATGATAGGAACCCCGGCTTTCGTCAGTGCATACAACTGGCGGGTGAACAGAACGAGTTCTTCTGATTTAATTTTTCGTGAACGCTGGACTGTTTTACCGTCTTTTGTCGGTAAGGCTTTCTGTTGCTGAATTTTTAGCGGGGTAATGCCACGCTGCATCAATTGGGATACTGCGACTTCCCGGCTACCTGCCTGTAGGGAGCCCTCTACCGCCGCTCCCGAGTTATCACGACCGCGATAGAGAAAGATAGCCATCAGATCTCCTCGCCGTCCAGAGTCGCAGAAACGCGGAAGACTTCATCCAGAGAGGTCACCCCCTCAGTCGCAAAGTCCAGAGCTGACATAGCGAGTGGCCGGAAATACGGTGACTTAAGCGCTGCCTCAGAGAATCCTTGAGAATCCCCCTTACGCAATGCACCTATCATGTTGGCATCGAGCTCCAGTAACTCGTAAATACCGACACGCCCCTGATAGCCGGTATTATTACAGTGGTGACAACCGCGCCCATTAAGGTACTGACGCGACGAGCTGTCCGGCTCCATGGTTTCTAACCAGGCTTTTTCCTGATCATCGGGCTCATAGCTCTGTGTACAGTGAGGGCACAGCTTTTTAATCAGTCGCTGCGCCAGTACTGCTCTGAGGGAAGAAGCAACCAAATAGCTATCAACGCCCATATCCATAAGGCGAGCGGCTGCCGACTGCGCATCATTGGTGTGCAGAGTCGAGAGTACCATGTGACCTGTCATTGCTGCCCGCAAGCCGATCTCTGCCGTCTCGTGGTCACGCATCTCACCAATCAGAACGATATCCGGGTCCTGACGCAGAGCCGCACGAAGAACAGTCGAAAATTCGAGACCCACTTTGGTATTTACCTGGACCTGATTAATTCGCGGAAGCCTGTACTCGATAGGATCTTCGGCGGTGATGATTTTCTTTTCGGCCTGGTTCAGCTGAGTCAGTGCCGCATAAAGCGTTGTTGTTTTACCTGAACCCGTCGGGCCGGTAACAAGAATCAACCCATGAGGACGAGTAATCAGGTATTCAAAGCGCTTACGGATCTGATCCCGCATACCCAATGACGCCATACTCAGAATACCGCCGCTCTGATCAAGCAGACGCATAACCACCGACTCACCAAACTGCACCGGCATAGTCGACAGACGTACGTCGATATTCTTGTTGCGTACGCGGATGTTAAAACGACCGTCCTGCGGTAAACGTTTTTCTGAAATATCCAGGCCCGACATAATTTTCAGACGCGAAACCAGTGCCGAGGCAACGCGTTTCTCTTTCATGATCTGCTCTTGCAGCTCACCATCGACACGCAGACGAATCCGCAGCTGACTCTCTTCCGGTTCAATATGCACGTCCGATGCTTTTACCTGTACGGCGTCTTCAAACAGACTCTGCAACAAACGTACGACAGGAGCCTCTGACGTATCAGAGCTTGAAACAATGGCATTGATATCGAAGTCGCTGCTCTGTAATTCACCTGCGAGCTCACCCGCAATCGAGGCCATCTGTTCCTGTCGACGATAGACGTTGTCGAGAATAGAGAGCAGTTCATCTTCCTGAACAAATGCGGGCAGTACCGGCTTTTTGAGGATTCGCTGCAGATCATCAATCACCATAAGGTCGGTCGGGTCTGCCATACCTACCATCAAGCCGCCAGGCTCTTCAGACAACAACAGACAACGGTAACGACGGGCCTGAGTCTCAGGTAACTGCTGAATCAGCGCGTTATCCAGACGAAAACGCGACAGATCGATAAATGGATAACCAAAATAATCAGACAGAATCGAAAGTAATTTAATCTCGGAAACGAAACCGAGATCCGTGATCGCTTTACCCAGTTTTTTACCGGTACGCTTCTGCTCTACCAGTGCCATCTGCAACTGTTTCTGATCGATTAACTGCTTTTCAAGTAGCAGATCGCCGACACGAACCTTACGACGTAATCTTGCTTCCATGTTTTACTCCAGCAGCCCTTGCTGATACTTAACCCAGTCTTGCTGTGGTTTACTCAGAGGGTAATTTTCGGTGAGAAACTCAAGGCTTTGCTGTGCGCTGCTAATCGCACCCGCATCTATTTGTGCCTGAGTACGGGCAATAGCCCACTGTGTATTGCGAGGCTCCTGTTGTATCAGACGCGAGTAGTATTCTGCGGCCGCCTGATACTGCCCAAACATATGCAGGCCCGGTGCAATCGTACTGAGCCAGGTGCGACTCTGATTCGTGGCGTATTTTTCGGACGCAGCAATAAACTCATCACGCATCCCCTGCTCCAGATAAATACGGGCCTGAAGTGCGGGATATTCAATCGCGGTTCCCAGCTTTATCGCCTCTTCCAGTTGAGACAACGCGCGCTGCCAGTCGCCATTGCGATAGTAAGTTACCGCACGGATATAGAAATTCTCAGGGTCCAGACGTCGCGTCACACTGGCAGCCGAAGGTGCGCTGTCTTGCTTAACCGCAACTGTCCTTTGCACCACTTCAGGTTCATCAACGATAAGTGCTTCAGGAATGGCCGGCGCGACTTCACGCTGCATCTCTGCAGGCTGCTGCACTACGGGAGAGGCTACTGCCACTTTGGCATCTGTTTTTTTCGAAGTCGTTGCTTTTGTCTCAACCTCATCAAGAAGTGCTGCGCTTCCTGCTACTTCGGGCGATGGCGCAACGGCCAGAGTGACAACCTCTGGTTTATCGCGCTCAACGGTATTCAGGGAGGTCTGATTCCCGGTAACTATCTCTGGTTGAGAAACTTCAGCAATTACAGGTACAACTGCGGGGTTCTTTCCGGAAACAGGAATCACAGGCAATGAATTGCGGTTAATCACAGAAGGGTCCGACTCGAAGTACTGGCTGAAATACAACACAGAGACAGCGGCAAATATCGAGATAACCAATGCCGGCCAGATCATCAGCCTCTGACGGTCTTCATGATCTGCATAACCAATGATTTCGCCCGGCGTTACTTCCCGCTGACCGTCAAGATCTTTGAGCACTTGATGTATAAGACTCATAATTCGCTCCTTACAATCCGATCACGAGTTTCAGGCGTTCATGCCAGCCGATTGGCTGCTGAATACTTTCTGTGTCTGCTGCTGCTTTTTCGACGTGCTGCGCATGAATCGCTTTACTGCCCTGACCAAAAGCCACCAGCAGAGACTTGGCAGCCAGAACGTTCACCAGCCTTGGCGTACCGCCGCTGGTGATCCATAAAAAGCGCACGGCACCTCGGGTAAACAATGGCTCGCCGCAATACCCAGCACACACCAGGCGATGATTGAGGTAGTGGCTGACACTTTCAGGGGTACGTAGTGCTTCGATATGTGCCGACGTTGTAATGCGTTGTCGCAGCTGGCGAAAGCGCTGTTCACTAAGAATGTCATCCAGCTCCGGCTGACCGAAGAGAACGATCTGCACCAGTTTCTGGCGCTCAGTTTCAAGGTTAGAAATCAGACGCAGTGCTTCCAGGGTTTCTGGAGGCAGGCATTGAGCTTCATCAATAACCAGTACCAGACGCCGCCCTTCCTGAGCAATATTTAATAAATAGCGTTGAATATCTGCGCGCAGCTGACTCAACCGGGAATGTCCGGACAAGCCGAGTTCATCGCCGATTGCGAGCCATAACGCTGTCGGCGACAGCGTAGGATTCGGAATATACGCGGTATCACTTTTTGCAGATTCGAGATGATTCAGCAGGCGCCGGCACAGAAGCGTTTTGCCTGTGCCCACCTCACCCGTGACTTTAATAAAACCTTCACCGGCTGCCAGTGCGTACCGAACCGAGTCGAAAGCTTCATCATGGGATTCCAGCCCGACATAGAACCCGGTATCGGGTGTTAATGAGAAAGGCGTATCACTCAGCCCATAGTGCGACTCACATGCTTGCTTAATGTCAGTAACATCCATCTCACCACTCCGGTAATAACACGCGTGAGTAGCGGCTGTTTAACTGTTCAATTCGCTCCGCGGGGAGCTGGGTGCCAATAATGCGAGGCTGGATAAGAATCACCAGTTCACTCTGTACGGTTTCACGGCGCGTCTGACGGAATAAGCCGCCCAGGAGCGGGATATCACCGAGCACCGGAACTTTATGAACCACATCATTGGATTTATTCTGCATCAGACCACCAATCACAACGATCTGACCGGAGCGTGCGCGCACAATAGAGTCTGTCTCACGAACGGTACTGGCTGCTACCGGCAGAGAGTATTCATCATCATTCAATTGAATACGTTTCTGCTTTTCCTGAACTTCGGTAACACTTGGATGCACGTGCAGCGTAATGTCTTCGTCATCACCGATCTGTGGTGTCACATCGAGTGCAATACCTGAGAAAAATGGCGTAAGTTCAATTTCTGGCGTATCAGATGTGCCTGTGACCGTCGCCGTGGTTGTGCTGGTCACATCGGTGACGAAATATTCATCGTTACCAACTTTGATAACTGCTTTCTGATTATTAACAGTCGCAATGCGTGGGCTCGACAGCACCTCAACATCGCCCTGGGTCTCGAGAAGACTCAGCGCACCGGCAAAGTTACCGGCATCAATATTGAGGCTGAAAATTCCCGCAATATCGTTCGGGTCGTTCAGCGCGGCCGATGTCTGCGTTGCCCAGACGTCATTTTTACCGGTCTGCGCCGCGATCGTATTCCAGTTAATGCCACTCTGGTAACCATCGCTCAGTGTCACCTCAACAATTTTTGCTTCGATCAGTACCTGCTTCTGAACCGTCAGCTCGGCTTGCTCCAGGTATCTCTGAACCTGAGTCAGAGTGCCCGGCATAGCACGAGCAATAACGAGACCAGCGTGAGCATCAACAACGACGGAAGCACCTTCCTCGGATGCCATCATAAGAGACAGAGTCGAACGCAGGTCTTTCCAGAACTCAGACCCTGTCAGGGTTTCGACTTCAGACGAGTTTGTCTGGTTACCGTCATACTCTCCAAAAACAGAAGTCGCCGCGCCATTTTCTGCATCAGAACTGGTCATACCGCTACTGACCTTCATACCCGAACGACCAGAACGCATCACATTCAGATAGTTGATCGGGAAGATACGGGTTTGTGGTGCTTTCGGTAGAATCTGAACACCGTAACCGGACTCATTAAAGTCATAGCCATACAGGTCACGAACGGCCATCAGGGCTTCTCTGACCGTAACATCTTTCAGGTTCAGAGATATATTGCCGCTGACATCAGGGTGAACGATCATGTTAAGACCGGTGCCTTCGACCAGGCTGTTAAAGAAGGCGCCCGCAGGAACCTGGTTCGCAGTGACATCGAATCGTTCTTCTGCTTTCTCCGGCATTGCTATTTCTGGCATCAGGCTTTTAGGATCAAGCCCTGCGAGTGCAGGCGCATCTGCCTGCAGCAGCTTTTTCGGTGCAGCGTCTTTGTCTGCCTTTTGCTCTGGCTGCTTCTGCGTATAGGTCGTCGCACAAGACGCCATCAGCATGCTGAATATGATGACAGCAGCTCGGTCAAAAGTTTTACTTCTATGTTTATTCACAGTCTGCATCCTACTTACCAGAATGTTTCGTATTACTAAGTAAAGACAGTGTTTTCAGTTTCTGCCTGTATTTCAGAACAACTTTGTCTGATGTAATTCTTACAACCCGGGCACCGGAAACCATATCGCCCTCTTTAACTAAGTTGCCGTTAATTACCGCAGACGCACCGTTCTGACTCATTTTTATCTGTTGTAGCGTAAAGCTTGTTTTCTTTACTGCTGATTGCTCGACCGCTGCAGGAGCGAACTGTGGCGGCTTCATCGGATCACTGGCCGCCATCGCATTCAGGGAAAGTCCGCTCAGGCAAAGCGCCATAACGACTGATCTAATCACTGAGAATCTCCTCACGGGTACTGAGGGTAAAGACTTCAAGATAAAGCTCACCGCTGGGGTAGTTTTCAACCGTGTAGTCAAGCGACTGCCAGTAGAGTTTCCATGGCATCGAATCCAGACGTTGCAGATAACTCATCAGCGACGGGTAGTCAGCGGACATGCGAATTTTCATGCCATGGCGATAAAGGTCGACGTCACTGAATTCAGAGCCGAGTGCGATGCTCTCTCCTTCACTATTTTCGAGACTGACCAGCTTGAGTCGTGTGTCCTGAGTCATCATCGATTCCAGTACCGACGGCATATTTTCAGGGGCGACCAGGGTATCGGTAAGACTCTGAATCCGCTCATCTACGACGTCTTTCTGACCCAGAACTTTTTCTATGTCATCGCGCACGGCGTCATTCGGGTCAAGCACTGGCGTACTGCGCAAACGCTGCAAATGCGCTTCAAGACGAAGAGCATTCGACTCAATTTCGTTCGCTTGCATACGCTCGGTTAATGCGGTGCTCCAGATAGGGCCTGCGATAAAGAAAAGTACGACGGCTGCCACCACAACATGCGCAGTGATCAGCACCAGTTTTCTCTCGCGCGCACTCAGCTCACGGTATTTTTCCAACCCAGTAACAATGCGTGGGTCTTGCCACCAGATCATTTTCATAGGGTGCCCTCCCGCACGCGACGCAGCACCTCTGCAGATGTCATTGCGGTATTACGAGGCTCAGATGTTTTCTCTTTTTCACGCGGGCGGGTGTCCAGCCTGAAGGTCAACCAGCGGCTCTCTTCCTCTTTGCGAACATCCACATACCGGAACGCCTGCTCAGAGAAACCGCTGCGCTTCAGCAGGTCTGACACATAACGGGATATTTTCGCCGGGTCATCGGTGTAGCCTGAGATATTGATGTGACGCCCTTCATCATAGAACGCAAAGCTCTTAAGCCAGACACCGCGTACGTCCTGATCACCCAGTTCTTTCACCATAGTGGTAAATGACGTACTGCTGTCGAGCTCCTGCTGCGTCAGATAGCGCAGGATACGCTGACTACTTTCGAGGTCCTCACGTAACTTGGTACGTTGAGCCACCAGCGCATCATTCAATTTCAGAGGAGGTCGCTCGCTCTCTATATTGGCAACCTGTTGCTCAACAATCGTTTGCCGCTCAACCATTCCTTGCAGTCTGTGCCCCTGCCAGTGCCAGTTAATAACCAGACCAAGCAGAGCGATCACGGCGATCCCCACATGCAGACCCGCACCGATGAGAATGGCCCTGAGGTCATCCGGGATCTTTGGTGGCTGAAATTCTTCGAGGTAAAAGTTAGCGCGTTGTTTAATTTCCCAACTCATAGCCAAGCGCCCCTCCAAGTGCTACAGCAAGAGAGGCTGTAAGTGGGCGATCGTCTTCCTGACGATTAAAGAAGCTCTCTAACGACATAAGCCGAACCGGCGTATTCACTCGTTCTTCGAGCTCGCCCAGCGCATCGGTGACATCGACCAGATCCGATTTCATCATCCAAAGCTGAGACACGGCGCCCAGGCCCAGCTGGCTCTCGAAATAGTCCATCGAGCGTTGCAGCTCAAGGGCAAGCACATCGATGCGGCTGTTTGGCTGCATACTCAGCCCACCCTCTTCGACATTCAGAGAGCTCAAACCAAGGTCATCCGTCCCCAGTGATATCTGACGGGTAAAATAGAGAGCACCGTCACGGTAGAGATAAATCACACCACTACTGCCTTCCAGACGCACAACAGCCACGCTGTCTTCGGGCTCAATACTGGCCAGAAGATTCAGAACCGCCAATTCATTAATAATGATCTGCTCCAGCTGGAGATCGCTGTCACGGCAGAAATCGACGATTTCTTTGAGATAGGCACGGTCTGTGATCGCCGCAAACGCCATGCTCATGCGGCCGCGATACGCATCTCCGGGAAGAGGGAATGCCTGCAGCACCTTATCGGCAGCTGGCGCCCCGACTAACTCATCAATGCGAAAGCTAAGCGCATCGGTCAGCTCTTCCGGTGGAACAGGGGGAGCATCGACTAATTGCAGCTCGTAACGCTCGCTGTCCATGCATACCACAGTGGGAGAACCCGCGAGCCCCTGAGCTTCAACCCATTCAGATAACTGAGCAAAACCGGATTCATCAGTTTCTGCGATATAGCTGGATACGACCCCACGCTGGGTGCGGTGTACAGCCCACACACGACCATGATTAATCTCTATACCCAGACATCCCTGCGCGGTTCGACGTTGTTTCAGCCACGGCAGCTGCATGGCAACCCTCACACAAATTCAACTTACTGAATCTGAGTGTAGACCATGGTGAGAAAAGCGATGGTCTGAGGCGACACGCCTGACTATAATGACCCGGAGCCAGACAGATATATGGCCCATAGAAACAAACTTTCTATTCCAGGATGCCTCGCGCTCCGCCTCTGATTTCCGGACTTCTATCGTGTTTCACATTGTCCTCTTCGAACCAGAAATACCGCCTAATACGGGCAACATCATCCGTCTGTGTGCCAATACCGGCTGTCACCTGCACCTTATTGAACCCCTGGGTTTTGATATGGAAGAGAAAGCGCTGCGCCGCGCCGGTCTGGATTACAGTGAGTGGGCCAGTGTGAAGATACATAAAGACTACGAAGCATTTATTGCCGGCGAACAGCCACAACGACTCTTCGCTCTGACGACCAAAGGCAATACACGTCATTCCGATGTTGCTTTCACCGAGGGGGACTATCTGATGTTCGGGCCAGAAACCCGGGGCCTGCCAGAAGATGTCAGACTGACTATCCCAAAAGAAGACTGGCTGCGCCTGCCGATGCTCTCACACAGTCGCAGTATGAACCTGTCGAATGCCGTAGCCGTCATGGTCTATGAGGCGTGGCGCCAGCTCGGCTATAAAGGTGGGCAGTAAGCCAGGGTATCTAGTTAAAGAAACAAAAACGCCCCGATAGACGGGGCGTTTTTGTTGGAATAGCAATTCTCAGTGCGTTGGCTGTTCGCCAGCCTGCTGAGCTTGCGCTTCTTTCACGCGCTGCTGATACAGGGCGTCAAAGTTGATCGGAGCCAGCATCAGCGCAGGGAAACCGCCTTTGATCACCAGGTTATCGACGTTTTCACGCAGGTACGGGAACAGGATGTTAGGGCACATTGCACCCAGCATAGGACCCATCTGCTGCTCTGGAATATTCGCCACAACGAAGAGTCCACACTGTACCAGTTCAACCAAAAACGCGGTGTCGCCGTCGTTTTTCGCGGTCACAGTTACCTTTACTGAAACTTCATAGTGCTGTTCATCGACTTTGCGACCATTGGTGTTCAGGTCGAGCTTTACTTCAGGCTTCCATGGCTTAGTGAATGCCGCTGGAGAGTTAGGTGCTTCGAATGACACGTCTTTGGTGTAGATACGCTGAAGAGCGAACTGCGCCTGTTCTTTATTTTCGGCCATTAGTTGGTTCCTTATCAGATTTAATTCTTAACGACTGGCAGATTCTGGCTGTTCCATTCCATCATGCCGCCTTTCATACGTACAGCATTGAAGCCTTTCTCACGCAGCATTTTACCCGCCATGCTGACGGTCTGGCCTGTTTTGCACACCAGAACAATGGGACGCTCGCGTTCTTTGTCCAGCTCATTCATACGCTGAGCAAGGCTGGCATACGGAATGTTGACCGCATTCACAAGATGACCTGCTTTGAAGTCAGCCTTGTCGCGGATGTCCAGAACCAATGCGTTCTGGCGGTTGATCATAGTCGTCGCTTCAGCGGTGGACACAGTCTGCCCGTTGCGGCGGTTATTATCCCAGAGCAAAGCGATCAGAAACGCTGCCCAGATGCCTACCAGCCACCAGTGATTTACGACAAATTCAATGTACTGATCCATTAGCCTGTCTACTGTCTTTCAATATGGAGGCCGGAGTATACCGTCACTGGCGCTATGCCTCCACCGCCGACGCATTGTCATTCCTGTATATGACAATTATTCGCGGGCGCTTTGTTCAGTGTCGCCCGGGGGTAAGGTATACTGCCATTTTGCTGTAATTCTGAGTGTACGGACATGACCACGCGACCAAAACCGACCGCCCTGATTATTCTTGATGGCTGGGGCTACCGCGAAGAAACCGCGAATAACGCCATTGCCAACGCCAACACCCCAACCTGGGATCGCCTTCTGAATGAGTACCCGAATGCTCTGATTCAGACATCCGGCGAAGCCGTTGGTCTGCCGGATGGCCAGATGGGTAACTCTGAAGTTGGCCATATGAACCTCGGTGCTGGTCGCATCGTGTATCAGAATTACACCCGCATCAACAAAACCATCCGCGATGGTGAACTGACCAGTAACGCAGCTCTTGCGGCAGCGATGGACAAAGCGGCAGAAACAGGCAAGACCGTGCACCTGCTTGGTCTGTTATCGCCAGGCGGTGTTCACAGTCACGAAGATCACCTGATTGCCCTGCTTGATATGGCCAAAGAGAAAGGTGTCAGCAAGGTCTGCATCCACGCCATTCTCGACGGCCGAGATATGCCACCACGCTCGGCCGAGCCGTCGCTCTGCAAAATTGAAGCGCATTGCGCGAAGCTCGGTAACGCCGCCATTGCGACGGTGATTGGTCGCTTCTACTCGATGGACCGCGATAACCGCTGGGATCGTGTCGAGCAGGGCTACAATGCGATGACACTCGGTCAGGCCGAATTCTCAGCACCTACAGGTGTTGATGCCTTGAAAGCCGCCTATGAGCGTGACGAAAACGACGAGTTTGTTAAAGCGACTGTGATTGGCGACCAGCCGGGCAAAGTGGAAGACGGCGATGCCATCATCTGCTTCAACTTCCGCCCTGACCGCGCCCGTGAAATCACCCGCGCATTCGTTGAAGGCGATACATTCAAAGGTTTTGAACGCCAGGCTCGCCCTGCCCTGTGCGACTACGTCATGATGACGGAATACGCCGCTGACATTCCAGCCAGCTGTGCTTTCCCACCAGAAAAGCTGGTGAATGGCATTGGCGAATACGTTTCTGACAAAGGCATGAAGCAGCTGCGTATTGCTGAAACTGAAAAGTACGCCCACGTGACCTTTTTCTTCTCAGGTGGTCGCGAACAGGAGTACGACGGCGAAACCCGTATTCTTGTGAAGTCACCAGACGTTGCCACTTACGACCTGCAACCCGAAATGAGCGCCCCAGAGGTCACCGACAAACTGGTCGACGCCATCAAAAATGGGGGCTACGACCTGATCGTCTGTAACTATGCAAACGGCGACATGGTCGGTCACACTGGTGTCTACGACGCTGCTGTTAAAGCCGCGGAATGCATTGATGACTGCCTGCAGAAAGTAACTGACGCGATTCTGGAAGTAGGTGGCGAATGCCTGATTACTGCCGACCACGGCAATGCTGAGCAAATGCTGGATGAAAATGGTCAGGCGATGACTCAGCACACCACCGGACCAGTGAACCTGATTCACGTCCATAACCGCGCAGAAGGCGGCCTGAACACCGGACGCCTGTGTGACGTGTCACCTACCCTGCTGGACATTATGGGCGTTGAGCAACCGGCTGAAATGACCGGTGTTTCGCTACTGACCAAGTAATCCAAACTGAAGACCTCATGCTACGTTCTGTTGTTGTAGTCCTCACTATGATCATCAGTCTGACCGTTCAGGCTGATGATCAGGCACGTCTGGATCAGATCAAGGCCGAAATCAAAAAGCTGCAAAGCTGGCTCACGGAAGCCCGTGAAGAGCATGATGATCTGCAACAGCGACTGCGCAAATCCGATCAGGAAATCGCTGCGCAGATCAAAGAGATAGAAGCCACCCGCGCTCGTTTGCGTGAGGAGCAGATTCGCCTAAAAAAGCTCCAGGCGGAGCAGGCTCAGGTTCGTCAGCTCCGTAACCGCCACCAGAAACTATTAAGTGAACAGATACGCCTTGCCCGACAGATGGGCGATGAGGCAGCCATACGCTTCTGGCTCGCTCAGGACGATCCGGCCCAGAACCAGCGAATGACCCGCTACTTCGGTTACTTTAACCGTGCCCGTCTCGAGAACCTCAGCGAAACAATTGCCGAACTTAACCGGCTGGATAACCTGGAAGTATTAATTGCAGAGCAGGAAGAACAGCTCCGCCAAAGTGATGCGCGCCTGACCCGGGAAAACAAGCAACTCGAGAAGCGCCGTGCAGAACAACAGACTCTGCTCGCTAAGCTTGATCGCCAGATGAGCAGCGAAAGTGAACGCCTGAAACAGCGTGAAGCTGACCGCAAACGACTTGAATCTCTGCTGGCCGAAGTTGAAACACTGGTCAGTAACAGTCCACGTCATAACGATGAAGTCCCTTTCCGTAAGATGCGTGGCAAGCTCCCCCGACCACTTGCCGGCCCGGTGCTCGCTGCATTTGGCAACCGCAACGGCCCCAATGCACGCTGGGAAGGCTGGAAGATAGGCACACGGGAAGGTGCCGATATCCGCGCGATACACCATGGCCGGGTCGTGTTTTCTGAATGGTTAAGAGGATTTGGCCTGCTGTTAATTCTTGACCACGGCGATGGCTACCTCAGTCTTTATGCGCATAATCAGACCCTGCTCCGGGACGTTGGCAGCTGGGTCAATGGCGGTGAAATTATTGCCACAGCCGGAAAAAGTGGCGGCCAACAAAGTGCCGCCCTCTATTTTGAGATTCGTCATAAAGGTCAACCGCAGGACCCTGCCGCCTGGCTGAAACGCGGCTGAAGAATTACGTCAGAAAGAAACAGAATTGTTAAGCAAAACGCCTCAGAACAGGCCATTCTTAACAGCCAGACAGTTTTGTGCCATGCTTGCGGCACGTTATACAGAGCGAGTGAACATGCTAAGGAAACATCTGCTCCGCCCCTTGATTGCCAGTGCAGTCATCTTTATGCCGTTATCAGGTATCGCTGAAGAGACCGCAGTAGATATCACTGAGGACCAGTCGGCAATTGAAAGCAGCCCGCAAATCCAGCAGGAACTGCCCCTTCAGGATCTTCGCACGTTCACCGAAATATTCGAACGCATCCGCAGCTCGTACGTTGAAGAGGTCGATGACCAGACACTGTTCAACAACGCGATCAAAGGCATGCTTAATTCGCTCGATCCCCATTCTGCCTATCTTCAGGAAGACGACTTTTCCGACCTTCAGGAAAACACCTCAGGTAAATTCGGAGGACTGGGCATTGAAGTCGGTATGGAAAATGGCCTGGTCCGTGTCATTACGCCGATCGACGATACCCCGGCACAGCGCGCGGGCATCCGGGCTGGAGACCTTATTGTCAGCCTCGACGGCGAACCCGTCATGGGTCTGTCACTGAGCGATGCTGTTGAACTGATGCGTGGCGAACCCGGCACGCCGATTTCCTTAGAAGTGCGCCGTAAAGGAGAAGCCGAACTACTGAGCTTCACCATTGAACGCGCTGAAATCAAAGTGGCCAGTGTTCGCACCGAAATGCTCGACGGCGAAATCGGCTATGTTCGTCTCACCCAGTTTCAGGAAAACACCGGTTCTGAACTCCAGGAAGCTCTGCGCGCCTGGCAGAACGATACCGACCTGAACGGCGTGATTCTGGATATGCGTAATAATCCTGGCGGCGTCTTACAGGCGGCCGTCGTAGTCGTTGATACCTTTATTTCTGAAGGTCTGATTGTTTACACGGAAGGTCGTTCGCCCATGTCAGATGTCCGCTACGAAGCGCGCTCTGATACTCTGATGCCTGATATTCCAATCGTTGTACTGATCAACGGTGGCTCAGCGTCGGCTTCTGAGATTGTTGCCGGAGCCCTGCAGGACCACAGCCGTGCCGTCATTGTTGGTACTCAATCGTTCGGCAAAGGCTCAGTTCAGACGGTATTGCCAGTCTCAGAGACCGCCGCTGTCAAGCTGACCACCGCCCGCTACTTTACGCCTGACGGCCGCTCAATTCAGGCACAAGGCATTGTGCCGGATATCGTTGTCGAGCAAAGCGAAGTAACGCCGAGCGAGCAGCAGTACTACAAGGAATCAGATCTTCCGGGGCACCTTGAGAATCCGGACAGCAAAGCCGCCTCAGAGAGCAATGTTGAAAGTAAGAATAACGCTAAAAATGACGCTAAGAATGAAAATAAAAGCGATGACCTGATTCGTCGTGATTTTCAGCTCTATGAAGCACACACACTGCTCCGTGGTGTCACCATCCTTAGTCCGAAAAAAACCAAAAGCAGTACGACTGCTGAATAAGGATGGTCCGCGCGGTGAGAAACATCATTCAAAAGCCACTTGCTGTGCTTTTACTGACTCTCACCGCTTTTATTTCCTCACCGGTGCTCGCCACTCCTACACTGATTATTATCATTGATGACGTTGGTAATAACGGCCCATTAGGTGATCGTGCCGTCGCACTTCCTGGCCCGGTAACACTGGCGTTTCTCCCTCACACCCCACATGCAGCGCGTCTCGCCCGCATAGCCGCAGAAAATAATAAAGGAATCATGCTCCACGCCCCTATGGCTAACGCCACAGGTGCAGCCCTGGGGCCGGGTGCTCTGACACAGGAGATGACACCTGAAGAACTGCAGCAAACACTGACAGAAAGTCTGGATTCCATCCCCCATGTGCAAGGCGTGAATAACCACATGGGCAGTGTTCTTACCGCCGACCAGACTGCCATGAACAGTATTATGAAGGTGGTACAGCAGCGTGGACTCTATTTTATAGACAGCCTCACAAACCCCTTGAGCGTGGCCGAGAGTGAAGCCCTGCAGGCGGGAATACCAACCGACCGGCGCGATGTTTTTCTCGATAATGATCGCAGTCTTGACGGTCTTTTTGCTCAGTTTCAACGCGCAATGGATATTGCAGAGCGTAAAGGCAGCGCCATTTTAATCGGTCACCCTTACCCTGAGACACTCGATTTTCTCGAAGTCGTTTTACCCGAGTTGATCGCATCCGATGAAGTGATTATTACCCGAGCTGATCAACATCTTCAGGAAGAGGCATGGCTGAATCCTGTTCACACAGCCGATAACGCTGAATTGAGGTCCCGACTCGAGCTGCGGTTGCCTCTGCCAGTGAAAAACAAGACAGAGGCTCAGCCTAACGACCTGAGTTATCAGAACTGATAACCCATCCCAAGATTGAAACCACTGCCTGAATTAATATCACCGCGACTTTCGGCGTCGTCGTTCTGCATCTGAACATCCGCTTTAAATACAACGTCAGGGTGCGGATAATAATTCACACCAAAATCAGTCTGAGCAGCGCTATCATCCTCAGATTGCGACCAGTTACTCTGACGGGCAAACACGCCCCACTTTTCGCCTAAGCGCTGAGATACCTCAACATAGCCGCCATACTGCTCGGACTTTCCTGCTTCTTCGGCGGCATCGCCTTCCAGGTCCCAACGGGCATACAGTGCCGTAAACGTTGTGTCTTTGAGGGTATAAATAACGTGACCGCCCAGCAGTAATGCAGAGTCCGCGTAAGACTCTTCAGCGCTCTGATCAAGGTCTGGCTGGTACTGTGTATAACCCGCAATCTCGAGGCCGGTAATTCCACGGTAACGCAGGCGAGCCGTTATCGCTGGGTCAAATACTGAAGCATAAGACGACTTCTGCTTGCCAGCTTTCAGGTCAAAGGGGTCTGCCGCGTCATTGGTGGTCGGGTCTTCGGTTTTAAATCCTTCAGTGATCAGAACATCGTAGCTCAGACCGTTATCCAGAGTATCTGACAGCGAGATACCCGCGCTGTACCAGGTCGATGGAATGACGGTGGTCTCTATGATGGGACGCTCGGTACCGTAAAATGTCGGCGGCTCATGTGTTTCGTTGACAATACCGATAGGCATCAGCATAACACCAGTACGGAACTGGGCACCGTTAAGAACATCCATTTCAATATAGGCCTGCTCAATTTCTACCGCGCCGTACTGGCTACCGCCACTGACCAGGGTGTGCTCAACTTCAAATTCAGAAACAAAGCGTATCGAGTCGGAATAGTCGTAACCGATAAACAGAACGAGTCGATGCAGATCTATCTGGCGCTTATCTTCGTCGTCAGTACTCAGGTTGTTGTAATGCAATTCACCATAACCACCAAGATGAACCTGCTTCGTCGACTCCTGCGCCAGGTTTTCATCCATGGTATCTGCGAGAGCACCCAGCCTCTCATTTAACAAAGACTCAAGCTCCGAAATACGCTGTTCCAGCTCTGCGCGTGAAACCGGTTCATCCCCTGCTTCCTGTGCAGATGCGTTCAGTCCTGACATTGTCATAATAGCGACAGACAGTGTCGTCAGCATCGGCTTATAAAAATGCGCTTGTTTTTTCGTGTTCATTTTCATTGTGTATGTCCTGTATCTGATCGTAGCGAAGGTGCAATTTATTAATCGCCATCACTGAAATTAATACCTAACTCTACGGCCAGGCCATCGGGAATTTCTCGTTTAAAATTGCCATCTAACAATCCGGCAGCGGTATAAAAATCCAGATTACTCTGGTCATCAATCGCCTCATAAGCACGTTCGAAATTATCGCGTACAGACAATAATGCCGACTCCTCCTGAGCTGCCAGCATAAGCGAGGCAAGAGTCACAACGGAGCCTTGGTCACCCTCCACAATGGCTTCAGTCGCCTCGATACTTGCCTGCATAAGTGCCGAGCTTATACCTGATATCTGGCCTGCCTGATCAGCCACTGTGCGCTGTTTCAGGTAATTCAGATGCTCCTGCGCACTGGTGAGAAGCAGTGTGAGTGGCGCCGAGCCATCATCCGTCGCGCCGCGAAGAAAGCGCTCACGGTAAGCTTCACCGGAGTTCTGATAATCACTTGTCCACCCCTGATAAAAGTCATTGGCGTACTCGGCCTGCAGTTGAGCCAAGCCCTCCAGGTAGTCACAGCGTCGGGGATGGGCAATAAACCCAGCAACGATGTCTGAGTCAGCTGAGCTTTCGGAGGCGTCTTCAAATAGAGCGACTTCTAAGGCCAACAGTCCTACCTTGGTAAAACTCAGACCATCAAAATAGGCGCCATTAAGAGGCTCGCTACCAGATACAGATTCATTAATTTCCGTACGTATAGTTGAGGTGTAATCGTTTCCACGCTGGCGCAACGAGTCGATAAAGAGATAACCGGGGGTCAGTAAATTATCGTCTGGTGGCCCGAACAAAAATGGCAGAATACGATACCAGCCAGTACTGCTCGCCTCCCAGGCTGATTGGGTCTGTTGCAACCCATCTGTGTTCGGGGCATTACAGAAACTGGAGGCGGCGACAACCAGAGCCTCCGCATCTTCGGCAAAGGCTTGCGTATTGGGGATGACGGTCTGATCAACGATACGCGTCAATGCAGTATTCAGTGTGTCATCTGTCAGGACCAGCGGATCATTTTTGCGCTCACCGCCACAGGCGGTAAGCAGTCCAGCCAGTAATATCGCGGCTGCGGTCCTGAAATAATGTCTGCGGTACCCGTCATCAATACGGACGCAGTTGAGTAATGTTTCTGGCTTATTCAAAGTTGGTCAGCCTTTTCGGATTATCACGGGTTGAGATAAATGGTTATCGAAACGCAGATCAGAATAACTCTGGCGTAGCGATGTATTTTCTTGTTGGGTTACGGGATCAATAAATCGTAATTCGCCTGCGGAATTACTCAGCACAAAACAATCATTTAATTCGCTGACAGACACACCGCATACATCGTGCATCTGAAAGTAACCCAATAACGTATGCGAACTCACATGCCAGAAAGCAGCGAAATTCCCTTTCGGGGTCGTCATACAGGCAATATCTGTAGAAGCATGTACCGCAACACTGCCCATATAGTCATGTGCTCCCAACCACAGGTTTCCCGGGGCGGGTAAATAGTCGAAGTGTCCTGCTGATGTCAGCACCGCTGCTAAGGGGCGGGGTCTGGTGTCTTTCATCGCCTGACGCTGCACCTGCAAAGCAGCAACCACACTGCCCTCCTTGTTGATGGCAAGATGACGGATGCTTGCTTTCGGCTCCGTCAGGGTGTGGCGCTGACTGATTTCTCCAGTAGTTCTGTCGATGATCACCAGTGACGAGCTCATCTCTGTGGCGTCGTTACTTCGCCCATCCTGTCCCGGAAAACGACCACCGTTAGCAACGACAAGGTGTATTCCGTCAGGCATAGGCAGCACTTCATGGGGCTCGGGATCGCCCGTTTCAAACTCACGTAATTGAACGAAGTTTCTGGCATCACGAACACTGATCATGCCTTTGCCGTGATCAGGGTGGCCGGGAGAAAATATCGTTTGTGTCACGTATATTTCTGAGCCATCTTCACTGTAACAGGCGTGGCCCTGAAACTGACGTTCAGGGAGCGCGTAAAAGCGCGATAATTCTTCGCCAGTCGCCAGGTCAAAAATAATTCCCTCACTGCCCGGACGGCGAGCCATCATCAGTATCGAATGGCTATTTTTATCTGTAGGATTCAGGCACACCCCGTGACCACGAAATGCCGTTTGCTCAAGGGCAGCCGATTGATTGCGGGATACAGAAGCAAATCCGGTCTGATCCTCAGATAGAACTGCTGAGCCCCAATATTCACTCTCCATCACCGAAGAGGAATGACCCAAAGCAAGGCCATGCAAAGGTAAAAGAACCGTACTGCCGAACAAGCCTGATTTCAGGATCTGCCTTCTCGTCATCATGTCAGACGTCGCCATTCAGAGCGCCTCCACAAAGGCGATCAGTTGTCGCCGGGTATCTGCAGACATAGCCTCAAAAAGAGCCCGCGCTTTAGCTGCTTCTCCACCGTGCCAAAGAATCGCTTCTTCAACGCTACGGGCTCGCCCGTCGTGCAGTAGTGAAAGGTCTGCCCCCACGGTTTTCTGAAGCCCAATCCCCCACAAAGGCGCCGTTCGCCACTCAGAGCCCGTCGCCTGGAAGTCAGGTCGCTCATCAGCCAGCAAAGGCCCCATATCGTGCAGGAGAAAATCACTGTATGGCCAGATACGTTGACCCGCAAGGTGTGAAGCAGGAGCATTTTCAGAGGTCGTGAACGAGGGCTCGTGACATTGCTGGCAACCAGCGAGATTAAACGCCATCTGGCCAGCGTTATGCTTTTCAGTCAGGCGTGCAGCAGGCGCTCCGGTGTGACGCAGAAATTCGACGACTAACTCTAATAAATCAGCAGGAATTTCGAAGCCATCCGAATTATTGCCATTAGGTTGTTGCTGGCACAAAAGCTGGGCTCGAGTGCAGGGTTGCGAAGGAAACAGCGGATTAGAAATACCGATATCATCTGCAAACGCGGCGGCGACAGTGACTTCAAGATCGGGGCGATTCGCCTTCCAGCCGAAGCGACCAGGAACCATCGTCTGTTCAGAGGCACTCCATACCTGGTTAACCCGACCTGAAATACCGTCTTTATTAGTGTCAGACGGATCAGCCAGAGCATCAATGTCGGCTTGTTTAATGGCTGCAATCAGTCCGGTCCCAAACATGCCTGGTGCCTGACGCAGACTGAACAAGGTATCTGGATGCAGCGCACCATCACTTAACTGGCGCAAATCCAGTTGAGGTTTTCGCAATTCAACCACGCTGCCGTCAGGATAGGTATGCGAGTGATACTGCCAGTCAATCCTCAGGTCAGCCTCAGGTTTCAGGTCGTCAGGACCGGGAGGTAACCCCAGCTGCGCCATCAGGCCCGTCGCTTGTGTTTGAATCTGTTGACCATAAGTGGGTTCAGGCACAGAACCCAGTTGCGGCTCTTCACCGGGAATACTCAGACGGACAAAGGCAGTAAAGACCGCTTCTGTGTCGTCGGCAGGCAATGTGCCGCGTCCACCTTCGATATGACAGCCAAGGCAACTGCGGGCATTAAACAACGGCCCCAGGCCATCGCGCGCGGTCGTGCTTGTCGGTGCCTTCACCCACGGCTGATGTGCTAACGCGCGCCCAGCATAAAAATCCGCCTTTTCTCCGTCCGTGAGCGTCGGAGCGGGTAAATCGAAGCGGGTCAGGTGCGTCGTTGAATAGGTGGCAACACCGCCCGCCAGAATCTGTTGATCCAGCGTACTACTGTCGTTACAACCAACAAGAAGCGTCAGAGCGGCCAGCCCAGAACTGGCCGCTGCTAACGCAAAAAGCCGGCGAAGCGCCGGCTTTTTATTTACCACGGCAGACTTACTCGTCACAGCTCGCGGTTGGGTCTTCGGTATCACACGCCGACGCTTCAGGGTCTACGACGACAGATCCGTCGATACCTGCTTTTTCAGCGATATCTGCGATCAATGCCGATTGAGCGTTCAGGGCAATAATGGCTTGTGCCACCGCACTGGAAACTTCTGCGTTTTCTTCCATGATCTGAACATCAAACGGGGACCCAGCACGCGCCTGAGTATCAATGGCAACGTACTGAGTTTCGGTCGCCGCCAGGGCCACTGCGATTTCTGCTGCGAGTTCAGCTTCACCAGAATCCTTCAGCCAGTCATCGATACCGTAACCATTTACCGCGTTGGTGGTCACATCATCAACGCCATTCAGCGTGCTGTCATACCCTGCGTATTCGCCATAGTAGCTGTTTGACACGCCTTCTGCGTTCAACCAGATATCACGGTGCGTGTTGTCAGAGAAACATGAGTGCTCGTCTTCCTGAGAGTTCGCAGAGAAAGCGATCTGCATACGTTCACCCGCCAGTTCACCTTCAGACAGCGTACCCATACCGGTCAGAATTTCAGTTAATTTCTGTTTTGCCTGAGCTTCGTTGGTGACTGTAGTAAATGCGGTGCGGTAAGTCGCACCCGGCGCCCAGCCATCACGAACAGATTCAAGGTCAGCGATCAGCTTATCAACGGCGACTTCGAGGAATCTGTGACGACGGTGAGATTCGACGTCAGAATCGTAAGCTGCATCAACCAGACCTTCACTTTCAGCAGCGGTCTCGGCATCGTAATAGCTCGGTTGAAAGTCTGTAATAGGACGATCACCACCGGCTGCGTAGAAAGAGTTTTCGTCTTCCGCATCTTCTACATCGAGAACTTTGACGGCTTCGTCGCGATCAGTGCCGTCGGTGGTGTTACCTTCTCTGTTCAGGTCCTGGCCCCAGAGCAGAAATTCAATCGCGTGATAGCCGGAGATCACGTCATGCTCATCTTCGGCAGTGGCCGATTTTTCCAGTAGGTCTGCATTGATCTCGATATCGGTGCGCGAGATGATGTTGTCGGACTCATCGTAGTCTTCGGCGGTGATTTCGTAGAGTGTCCCATCGTCAGTCACGTTTTCGTCACCAACGCGACCATTAGAACCTGACACTTCGTTGTCAGTTACGCCAATCTGGCTTGTGCCGAAATCAGCACTGATGTTCATCTCAGTATCAAGGACTTTCACATAATCAATCAGCGCTTCACCCAAAGGCCAGGCATTTATCGCCCCTTCAGGGCCGTCTTCGCTGCTGTAATCAGTCGAGTCAATCGGGCTGTTACGGAAACGGTAAACTTCAGTCTGACCGTATGGCTCACGAGCTACCAGCCAGGCGCGCTTCGCTGCCTGCAGGTTTGCTTCGCTCGGATCAGCACGGAAGGTAGCCAGGGCCGCTTTCAGCGCCTGAGCGGTCGTTACCGAATCCTGATAGGCGGCGTAGGCGATGTCGGCGTTGGTTTCCAGTACCTTACCTACGTTATCAAGGTTAAGAATGTCATCCGTGCTGCTGCTGTTGCTGCCACCGCAGGCAGCCAGTGTGAATCCGGCCGCGACAACGATCGCCAGTCGAGAAAGCTTCATACGTTACTCCATCATCTGAGAGCCACTGGGGCTAGAAAAGTGAGAGTACAGTAAACTCAATGCGAATTACTTTCAATAACAAACGTAACCCGTTTCATGATTTAAATCACTATCATCTGCTATTATTTCAGTACTCTGATCAATGACTCAAATAGTTGTAACTAGTGATGTGTACATGGTGTGGAACATGAAGCTGAAGTTGCTAACGCTGGCGTTGCTGCTTCCGGCGCTGTTAACGGCTTGCGGGGGCAGCGGAAGCTCTGACTCCGCTTCAGCGGGAGACTCTGAGAATCAACTGATCGCACTGGGCGAAACCCTGTTCCACGACACCAACCTCTCACTTGACCGCACACAGTCCTGCGCGACCTGCCACGACCCGGATCATGCGTTCACAGACCCGTCTATCAATGGCAGCGGCAACGTGCGCTCTGCTTCCGTCGGTGATGATGGCGTGTCTCTCGGCGACCGGAATACGCCAACCGCGCTGTATTCAGCCAGCATCCCGGAATTCACCTACGGTACCCATCAACGTTTTAACAGCCCAAGGGAAGACTATGTTGGTTATATAGGTGGCCAGTTCTGGGATGGCCGGGCAGCGACACTGGAAGATCAGGCCGGCGGCCCACCGCTGAATCCGGTCGAGATGAATATGCCCGACAAGGCCACTGTTGTCGCTCGCCTGAGAGAAAATGTCAGCTACGAAGAAAACTTTACTGAACTCTTCGGCGCCAACATTTTTGATGATATCGACGAGGCCTATCTTGCTATGACTCAGGCCATTGCAGCGTTTGAGCGCAGCGCTGACATGTCGCCCTTCAATTCAAAATACGACAAATTCCTCCGCGGCGAATACGAATACAGCCCGGTATCCAAAGCAGCATTGGGCAAGGCTCGCTTTTTCTCGCAGCAGTTTACAAACTGCGCAACCTGCCACCAGCTCCGGCCAAATGGCAATGAAGGCGAGACATTCAGTAATTACGAGTTTCACAATATTGGTGTCCCGGTAAATACCGGACTTCGCACAGCAAACGGCAGTGATGAAGGCTTCACTGATACGGGTCTTGCTGCCATCGACGCTGTTTCAGACGAGCCTGATACGAGTGAGCTGGAAGGTAAGTTCCGGGTGCCTACCTTACGCAATGTGGGCGTCACAGCGCCCTACATGCACAATGGAGTATTTCAGTCTCTGGATACCGTCATCCGCTTTTACGACCGCCACCTGACAAACTCAACTAACGGCATAAACCCGGAAACCGGTGTGGAATGGGCGGCACCTGAAGTCGCCGCAAACGTGAGTTTTCCGGAGCTACGTCAGGGCACAGCTCTGAGTGAGAACGATATCGAAGGGGTGGTCTGCTTCCTTTATAGCCTGACTGATGAGCAGTACGAACACCTGCTTCCCGAAGATGCCGAAGAATGTGGACTCTGACCACCCGAGTCCACACCCGATTAGCATTACAGCCAGCGTATTTTGCGGAACAGTGCCAGCAAGCCCACCGCGATTGAGCCCATGGCCGCTAATAAAATAAAGTAGCCATTTTCTATTTTAAGCTCAGGGATGTACTCGAAGTTCATGCCATAGAGCCCCGCCAGAAACCCGAGAGGAACAAAGATCGCAGTAATCACCGTCAGTACCTGCATAGTGCGGTTCAGCTGATGAGAAGCTATCGAAATATAACCGTCAATCAAGTCACCGCTGATGCTGTAGAAAATTTCCGCGAGCGTATACAGGCGATCAAATCGATCATGAAGATCTGTGATCGCGTGCCCCATCGGATCGTCTTTATAATTCAGAGCAAGGTACTCATCGCTGCGCAGTTCATCGGTAATATTACGGTGATAATTGAACAAGCGACGTAGCTTTACCAGGCGCGTTCGGTAAGTCACCAGTTCACGCATCAGATCATCGTTACCATCATTCATCAGCGCATCTTCGATGTCACTCAGGCGCTCTTCGAACTCAAGGAGCGCATCAAGGTACAACCCCGCCGACGTATGCATAATTCGCAGTGCAAGAAACCCCGGCCCCTGTTTCAGTAACTTTGAGCCTTGTTCAGAAAACAGCTTCTCAATACTGACTGCCGGTTTAGGGTGACGGGTAACGAGGAAGTTATCACCAACAAAAAACGCAATATTCTGAGAGTCATGCACTAACTCTGCATTGAAGCTGGCAATCCCGCGATACAGAACAAAAGTAAAATCATCGAACTCTTCGAGTTTAGGTGGATGTCGATCACGCTGGGCATCCTGTACGGCCAGAGTATGCAGGCCCAGTTTTTCCAGCAACTTGCGCTCACCGGACGTATCTTCTTCCTGAATATCAAGCCAGAACTTACCCTCACGGTTACGCTGCCACTCAATCAGCAATTCAGAACCACCAGTAAGGATTGAACCGTCGCTACTTTCGAGCATACATCTGATCATAGTATTTCCTGTCGTTATTCTGTCGGTCAGAACAGTCGGTGCTGCTGGCCGGCTTCCTGATCAAAATTATGGCCAGTAAACTGAAAGATAGAGTCAGCTACTGGTTTAAGTTGTTTTTCCAGATAGTGGTCATAGTCGATGGCCGACTGTCGCACCTCTACTGGCTCTGGCCCGTTCACTGTCATGACATAACTGATCCAACCTCCCCTGTCCTGATATCTGGGAGGACGTCTCTGGGTCTCCAGCCAACGATCCATCACCGCCGCGGCTTTCGCATGGGGCGGCCTGCTTTTCTGGTAGTGAGGTAATGGTCGTCGCAAGCGCTTACGATATATCAGCATGTCATCTGCGTTGCCATCAAAAAGTTCACCGACCTGATTTTTTAGCCACTGTCCCCAGGGCTCGCCACAGAACACCCGGCGGTATAACTCTCTCTGGAACTCACGAGCCAACGGTGTCCAGTCGCTCCGCACCGCTTCTAAGCCTTTAAATACTAATCGGTCATCACTCGCATTGATGCCAGCGTAGCGCTTCTTACTTCCAGTTTCGGCACCGCGGATGGACGGCATAAAGAACTGTCGGTAATGCGTTTCGTATTCGAGTTCCAGATAGCTTTGGAGCCTGAATTCGTTTTTCAGTTCAATGGAAAGCCACTGGTTAATATCTTCAGCCAGTTGATGCCCTAGCTTATCGGCCTCGTGATCATCGAGGTCCTGACGCAGCCAAACGAAAACCGAGTCAGTATCGCCGTAAATAACCTGATAGCCTTTCTCAGCAATATAAGCCGTTGTTCGCTGAATAATGTCATGACCACGTTTGGTGATTGAGGCCGCCAGTCTTGTATCGTAAAAGCGGCATCCGTCAGACCCCAGCACGCCGTAACACGACGCCATGATGATTTTAATCGCCTGAGAAAGCGGCTGATTATTGTGCTTTTTTGCCTCCTCCCTGAGCTCACCAAGATGTCGGATTAAATCAGGAAGAATGTGCTGATCCCGATGAAATACGCCACCAAAGTATCCGGGAATAACCTCTTCAGCCGGCGCATGCTCCCCTGTAATCAAACCAACCGGATCTATGCAGAATGTCCGGATAATAGAGGGGTAGAGACTTTTAAAATCCAGCACAAGTACATGCCTGAACAAGCCCGGCTGTGAGTCCATAACATAGCCGCCTGGGCTTTTTTCCGCGCTGTAACCGTTCCCCATATTGGGTGCAACCCAGCCAGCCCGGTGCATGCGAGGCAGATACATGTATTCAAAGGCGGCAACAGAGCCACCCATACGGTCCATCAGCAGACCCGTCATGCGCGAGCGCTCAACCAGAAAACTGAACAAATCCGTGTGCTCAAAAATACGCCAGACAAGTTCACAGTCTTTCAGGTTATAAGCCGCAAGCGCCTGCTTATTTTCAACAAACAGCCGCTCGATATCACCACCGCGCTCTTCGCCATGAAGTAACTTCCCTTCGCCCAGAAGCTGGTCAGCAACGTCATCAAGCGCAAAGCTATCAAACTGCCAGGTCGCCGTACGCAGACACTCTATTCCATCGAGGATCACCCGCCCTGGCGTGTGCAGGAAAATACGATCCGGGTTCTGTGCAGACTGGCGCCAGTCGAGCAGGCTGCCATCGCGACCAAGGGCAAACGGGATATCGTGCTCGGCATACTTACGCTTAAGAAACGCCATATCAAACTGAATAAAATTCCAGCCGATCAGCACATCAGGATCATACTCTGCGATGACATCCAGAAAACGTGTCAGTAACGCAGGCTCATCGGCAACGGCTTCATAGTTATCGCCTTCCTGATTATCGCCTTCCTGGTCACTGATCATCAGAACGTGAGAGAAATCAGGTGCATAAAAAGCAATAGAAAACAGCCGGTCAGGCTCGTCCGTGCGCGGGAACGAAGTTTCGATATCCACCGACAGGTAACGCAGTTCCGGACGATAATCACCAGGAGTAAGCTGCACACCGTTCGCAGAGTGCCAGGTAGCGGATTGCGAGAAAGACGTCCACTCCCCACCATGTATCTGAGCCGACCCGGCAATAAAACGCTCCATCAGATACCGATCGGTGGGGCGGATATCCAACTCATAAACCTGAATTTTCTGGTCGCTCAGGACATCGCGCCAGCGGTAAAGGTAAGCAGAAGGAAGATAACAGGCGACGGCCTGTTCCTGACTGAACAGCTTTAAGCTAACTTCCCGCAAGGTAATGGGCCAGCCAAGGGCCGATATAACTTCTTCAGCACGCCCCCTGTGTTTCGCCGGAATAAAGCAAACGCAGGGCTGTTCGATACAGGTACGGACGGCGCCTTCGGAAGTCGCCCACCAGAAAATCAGTTGTGTTGTATCGCCCTCATCCTGCCAGCGACTGCTGAGAAGAAATGCGGGAAGCGGTGTGGAAAGCAATGTCAGAACCAGTGCCTATACTGAGAGCATCAAAGTGTATTTCAGGAGCCACTGCATGACCACACCTCAAATCAGTCAGGACCCGATGTATTTGATGCTGCGCGACGATAACGTCGAGGGCTTTAATCAGGCGCGCGAGTCCGGGCAGTCCTGTGATCTTACCGGGTGTGATCTTCGAGGTCTGGATCTGCGTAAGCTCAACGTATCCGGTATGGACCTCACAGATACGTATTTCCGCGGCTCGGATCTGCGTGGTATCGACTTCCGGGGCTGCCAACTCGGAGGCGCGAGTCTGGCGGATGCAAAAATCAGCGGTTGCTATTTCCCGCCCGAACTGAGCGCCGAAGAGATCCGCTTATCAGTGACAATGGGGACACGTTTGCGCCACACGAGCAATATGTGACTCAGTTATCACTGAGCGACTGAGGCTGCTTACATCTCAGCCGAATCGGGTAAAGTAGTGTCATCAACGAATTGCTCACAGAAGCAAGAGAGGCACCATGTATCAGAATGGAACTGAACCCGCGACAGGATTTGAAGCGAACTCCCCCCGGCTGCAGCAACTCGCAAGAGAGATGCTGCTGGGTTTCGCTTACACGCAGAATACTGTCACTTTTGAATCAGTGGATGACCTCTACGAGCACTTTGACGAAGACACCCTGTTCCTTGTTAAAGATGGCATCATCAATATCTGCAGCAACGAAAATACCCTGTTCTCCTGTGAAGAAGGCGACCTGATCGGAATCAGTCAGTCGTTCCACCTGCCATCACCAACACTCATGACCGATGGCTATGTCGAACTACAACCCATCAATCGCGATGATTTTCTGCTTCATATCTACAACGATAAGCGCCGCCAGCACTGCTGGAGCCATTACCTGGTCACCCTCAATTCGCTACTGACAGAACGCCTTGGCGCTCTGTCGAAAGAGCAGCTCAAGCCTGCGGCCGGATTTCTGAACTTTTCAGCGGGCGATACCATTATTCAACAAGGCGACGATGCCGATATGGTGTACACCATCATCAGCGGCAATGCTGATGTCATTGTTGACGGGGTGTCTGTCGGCGAACTGGGTGAAGATGAAGTCTTTGGGGCCATGGCGGTGTTTACCGGCGAAAAGCGTTCAGCATCCATCATCGCCTCCACGGCGTGTACCGTGATGGCTGTGCCGCAGCAGGACTTCACCGTATTGATCAAGGCTCAGCCGCAGGCTGCGGTAAACCTGATTGAAAACCTGGCACGACGCATCAATATGATGAACCAGCAGGTACTGGAGCAGCACTGAAAGGCGCTCTCCGGTCAAAGAAACGTCTTTGACATACTCTTTACAAAACTAAATGATAATTATTCTTGACTGCATTTAGAACCTACCCTAGTATGAATCCTGTCGCTGGCTCATCACCAGCGATGTTCAGCATTCTGACATGGTCTGAATGATGATCTCTCTCATCACTGGCCGAGAGGCCAGGCTAATCACGGTTGCTTTGCCCCTCTATCTTTTCACGAAGAGTCGAGGGGCGTTTTTTTGCCCGCTTGTCAGATCGACTTGCTAGAATAGCCCTCCGGTTTTTATATCCCGCAAGGCAACATCGTTGCGGCATTTCTTACGATCAAAAGAAGTAACAGGACGTACTGTGCCAGCCATCTGCAAAGATTCCGACCTGCAAGAAGGTCAGTCCCGTGGGTTTGAACTCGACGGACATTCCTTTTTTATAGTCCGCCAACAAGGCACTCTTTACGCCTACCGTAATCATTGCCCGCATCTGGGCGTAAACCTTGAATGGATGCCAGATCAGTTTCTGGATTCGGATGGCAGGCTGATTCAGTGCGCCATGCACGGCGCGCTGTTTCTGATCGAAAGCGGTTACTGTGTATCCGGCCCCTGCACCGGCCAGTCGCTCACGCCACTCCCTTGCGAAGTGCGCGATGACGATATCTGGATAGAACTGTGACCCGTAACCTGAAATACATCAGAGTGCTCTCAAATGACTCTCAAATTGCTCTCCAAGTACTGTCAGAGCACTACTGGCAATACGCCACACACCTCAAGTCCTGAATCATCGTCGGCGAAGCTGACCTCCGCCGCCATCACTTCAACCCCCGAAGCCACCACCGCACGTAACGCCTCAGCGTACCTGGGGTCGATATGCTCTGCCACGGTCACTTCACGAATACCTTCGTGAGGCACACAAAACAGAAGTACCGCCCGGTCCCCCTCTTCTTTCAGGGCTTGCAGGCGAAGCAAGTGCTTACGTCCGCGGTCGGTTACTGCGTCCGGAAAGCAGCCAAGACCATTGTCTTCTTCGAGCAGAGTGACACTTTTTACTTCAATCCAGCACCGGCGACCGTCTTCAAACATCAGGCAGAAGTCGAGGCGACCATCCTCGACTTTGGGCTCCCGCTGCAGTGAGTCATGGTCAGTAAGGCCTTCTATCGCTCTGGCCTCGAGTGCCTCACCAATGATCTGATTAGGACGGGAGGTGTTCACGCAAATACGGTACTTGCCATCGACTTCGACCCATTCCCAGGTGTAGCGGTATTTACGCTTCGGATTCGCACTGTCCGAAATCCAGACTTTACTCCCCGGCTCAGCGCAGCGTTTCATCGAACCTGTGTTCGGGCAATGCACCGTAATCTCGGAGCCGTCCTGCAAACGGATATCGGCAAGAAAGCGCTTATAACGCTTAATCAGAGTGCCTTCGATCAGAGGTAATTCGTACTGCATTATCGACCACCCTGTTCAGCAACGTATTCTGGCAACCAATCAGCAAGGCGCCCTATCGCTTCCTGTAAGCGCTCAATACGGGTCGTGAAAGCGAAGCGCACATGCTCGCCAGCACGATGCTCGCCAAAGTCCACGCCCGGCGTAATGGCAACCCCCGTTTCACGCAGAAGCCGCGCACAGAACGCCAGACTGTCATCGGTAAAACGACTGGCATCCGCATAGACGTAGAATGCTCCCTCAGGGACCACTGGCACCTTGAAACCAAGCTCAGGCAATACGCTCAGCAGATAATCGCGGCGCTCGTGCAGTATCTGCCGACGCTCTTCTAATGTCGCCATGACTTCTGGAGAAAAGGCGGCTAACGCGGCGTACTGGGCCGGTGTAGGTGGCGCCAGAAACAGATTCTGTGCGAGAGTATCCAGCACGGGAACGAGTGATTCAGGTACGACAGCCCATCCCAGACGCCACCCCGTCATGCCGAAGAATTTGGAAAAACTGTTCAGCACGACTGCATCGTCGGCGACTGACAATACGGTTTCAGCTCCGCCGCCTTCACCGGCTCCGAAGTTCAGCCCCTGATAAATCTCATCGACCCAAAGCTCGCCGCCCTGCTTAGCGACGGTTTGAGATAGATGTGACAATTCATCCAGAGACAGGACGGTGCCCGTCGGATTCGCAGGGCTCGCCACCAACGCAGCACGAGTCGATGGTTGCCAGTGCCTTTCGACATCGGCCGCCGTCAACTGGTACTTCTGCTCAGGACCTGCCGGGATCAGTTGCCCATGAGCCTCAAACACGCGCGCGAAATGTCGGTTACACGGGTATCCCGGATCAGCCAGCATCAATTGATCACCCGGGTTTAACCTCGCTGCCGTCAGTAGCAGTAATGCCCCCGACGCACCGGGCGTCAGTACCACACGGGATGCGGGCACGGTGACGCCAAACCGCGATTGGTAATAGTGCGCGATTTTTTCACGCAGCTCAGGCAGGCCCAGTGCCGGTGTATATCCCGTTTTTCCTGCTCTTAAGGCAGCAATACCTGCTTCGGTTACAGGCTCCGGCGTCGTGAAATCTGGTTCACCGACCTCAAGGTGGATAATGTCATGTCCTGCGGCCTGCAGAGCCTGCGCTTCTGCCAGAATAGCCATGACCTGAAACGGCTTAATTTCGCCACTTCTTTTCGAAGTTGATGACATAGTTCTCAAATTTTTGAAGATTTATGGGCTATTGTGCCAGATTAGGTGTTGGCACAGCAGGATATGAACTCACAAATGAACACATAAAAGTATTGGCGCTGGCGATGTTATCTGATAGTTTCCCGGCCTTGTATTTTTTGCGCATCTGATGCATAGCTCAGAAAAGCGCTGATGCGTGACTATTATTTGAACAGGTGAGGCACAAGAGAAATGCCGCAAGAGAAAAAAGAATTTGCCCTGTCTGACTTTACTCCATACGACCTGAAAGAAGGCGAGGAGTACATGAATGAAGCGCAACAGGATCACTTCCGCAAAATCCTCGGCAACTGGCGTCAGGAGCTGATGGAAGAAGTTGACCGCACAAAAGAGCACATGCAGACCGAACTTAACAACTACGCTGACCCGAATGATCGTGCCAGCCAGGAAGAAGAGTTCAACCTTGAACTGCGTACCCGTGATCGCGAGCGGAAGCTGCTGAAGAAGATTCAGAAGACCATCGATCTGATCGACAAAGACGACTACGGCTATTGTGTTGCCTGTGGCGTTGAGATCGGTATTCGTCGCCTTGAAGCACGCCCGACTGCTGACCTGTGCATCGACTGCAAGACCCTTGCAGAGATCAAGGAAAAGCAACTCGGCGTATAAGCTCCGACGCTTTAGTTCAGTGACCGGTGGGCAGCGATGACCTGCCTGCCGGAACACATCTATGACTGATTACATCGGGCGTTTTGCTCCCTCCCCGACCGGGCCTCTTCATTTTGGCTCTTTATTGGCTGCACTCGCCAGCTATCTGGATGCACGACACTGTCATGGGCAGTGGCTGGTCCGCATCGAAGATCTCGACCCTCCCCGCGAAGATCCGACAGCTTCTGCTGAGATTCTAAGGATTCTTGATGCCTATGGTCTGCACTGGGACGGTGACATTGTTTATCAAAGCGAGCGCGGTGAACTCTATCAGGCGGCGCTGGATAAACTGCGATATCAGGGCGATGCCTTTCCCTGTGCCTGTTCCCGCAAGCAGCTTGGTGGAGAACTTCATCAGGGCGTCTGCCCACCACCCGCCGATCATGATTTCGCCTGGCGCTTTCTGTGCCCCGGCGGCGCAACCAGCCTGCATGATGGCCTGCAACCCGATCACCGCTATGACCTCGCAGATGAAATCGGCGATTTTGTTATCCGTCGCCGAGACGGCTTCTGGTCGTACCAGCTTGCCGTCGTCGTCGATGACGCCGCACAGGAAATTACCCACGTCGTTCGCGGTATCGACCTGATCGACTCCACCGTTCGTCAGTATCTGTTGCAACAGGCATTGTCTCTCAGCATTCCCCATTACAGTCACATTCCTGTGGCCGTCGAGCAGAACGGCCAGAAATTGAGTAAACAGAATCTGGCTCTGCCACTCGCTGATGCACACATAGGTGAAACCCTGTGGCAGGCCCTGCATTGGCTACGCCAGTCGCCCCCACAAACCTTGTTTGGTGCGCCAGCGGACGAACTCTTAAACTGGGCTGTCAGTCACTGGAACCCCGCGCCCTTGAAAGGCGAGCAATCCATGCCTGCGCCCGGGCCATTTCAACGCACATAATCAGCGTCTGGTGTGATAACCTCTGGGCAACCAAACACCCAGAGCGCTAAATGTACGATTATCGCCTCAGTCTGCTGATGCTGGTTGGCATCTATCTTATTTCTCCAGTCATGATGGACTGGTGGCTCGACGACCGTGCCGCCTGGTATCGTCCATTCGGTATCTGGGCGCTTCTGATTGCTCTCTACATCTGGTTTAACAGCAAGCAGAAGGACAACGATGACGTTTAGCCTTGGTCAGCTGGCGCTCCTCGGCGTTGGCTATCTGTTTTCTCTCTTTCTCGCGGCCTATGCCGTCGAGCGCAACTGGCTACCCCGCGCCTGGGTACGCCACCCTCTGGTGTATGTGCTGTCTTTGGGTGTCTATGCCAGCGCCTGGGCGTTTTACGGCTCTGTCGGTCTGGCTAACCAATACGGTTATGGCTTCCTCGCCTACTACATGGGTATTTCCGGGGCCTTTGTCATGTCCCCGATTCTGCTTAAGCCGATTCTGCAGATCACCCGGACCTACCAGCTAAGCTCTCTGGCTGACTTACTTGCCTTCCGTTACAGGTCGCGGTGGGCAGGGATCACCGTCTCCCTGATCATGCTGGCGGTTGTGATCCCGATGCTGACGCTGCAGATCACAGCCATCGGCGATACGCTTTATCTGCTGAACCGCGAATGGCCGGTTGAGAATCTGGCACTGGCCTACTGTCTGATCATGATCCTGTTCGCCATTCTGTTTGGTGCGCGCCATGTGTCTCCACGTGAGAAACACGAAGGGCTGGTGTTCGCCATTGCCTTTGAATCCGTTCTGAAGCTGGTCGCCATTCTTGTGCTGGGCGGCGTGGTTCTGTTTGGCGTATTCCCTGAAGTCGGCGGCCTGGAACAGTGGTTATCAGACAATCAGGCCCAGCTCGCACGCGAACAGGTAAGACTTCAGGATGGCCCATGGCGAACCCTGCTGCTGATGTTCTTTGCGGCTGCGGTGGCGATGCCTCACATGTTCCATATGGCCTTCACCGAGAATACCAACCCTGGGGCACTCAAGCATGCGAGCTGGGGCTTTCCACTTTTTCTACTGATCATGAGCCTGTCGGTGCCACCTATTCTGTGGGCTGGCTACTATCTGAACGTCGACAGTGACCCTTCCTACTTCGCACTGGGCATTGGCCTGGCGCTGGAATCTGAATTTCTGACCGTAATGATTTTCGTCGGCGGCCTGGCGGCTGCGTCCGGCATCATCATTGTTACCACCCTGTCGACCGCGGCCATGTTCCTCAACCATCTGGTGCTCCCGGTTTATAAGCCTGCACCACGCTACGATTTCTATCGTTGGTTGCTGTGGATGCGCCGCTCACTGATTGGGGTAATCCTGTTACTGGCGTATGGCTTCTACCGCATCGTCGGCTCTGATCTGGATCTAAGCCAGCTGGGCATTCTCGGGTTCGTTGCTTGCTCGCAATTCCTGCCCGGTATTCTCGGCTTGCTCTACTGGCCTCAGTCCAACCGTAAAGGCTTTATCGTCGGTCTGGTCGTCGGCACCGTCACCTGGATCTATGGTCTGTTACTGCCGTTCTGTGAGCTGGCATTGGGCTGGGAAATCCCGTTCTTCTTACCGCCCACCGATGAAGGCAACTGGCACTTATCAGCCATCACTGCGATTGGTATCAATTTCCTGTTGTTTGTCATTATCAGCCTGAGCACCAAACGCAGCGCCGAAGAGCAGTCTGCCGCGGATGCCTGCTCAATTGATAACGTGTCACGCCCATCGCGTCTGCCTCTGCAAGCGGTAAACACCAATGAAGTCATCAATGCGTTAACACCGTCATTGGGACGCTACGTCGCAGAACGCGAAGTCTATCAGGCGTTAGATGATCTTGAGCTTCCGTCCTACGAAGACAGACCGTACGCTCTGCGCCGCCTGCGTGCCCGACTGGAGGCCAACCTCTCAGGTCTGATGGGCCCAACGGTTGCTCACGATCTGGTGAACCGCTATCTGCCCTTCCAGAAAGACGTTGAGCTGACCGAAGACATCTTCCAGCTGGAACAGCGCCTTGAAGGTTTCCACAGCCGCTTGGGCGGTCTTGCCAGCGAACTCGATAACCTGCGCCGTTATCACCGCCAGACACTTGAGCGCCTTCCTATGGGGGTATGCTCACTCGCTCCGGATGGCGAAGTATTGATGTGGAATCAGGTCATGTCGCAACTGACGGGTACCGAGTCCCGTGAAGTGACGGGCTCGCACGTCAGTCGTCTGCCTTCTCCATGGGGTCCGATGCTGACCGACTTCCTGACCAGCCACGCCATGCACAAACACAAGCACCGGGTCGACAGTGCCGGTCGTCCACGCTGGTTTGGTATGCACAAAGCCGTTCTGCAACCCAGCGGCAGCCAGCCCGGCGGTACCGTTATTCTGCTTGAGGACCAGACTGAGACTCAGCTCCTTGAAGAAGAGCTGATGCACAGTGAGCGCCTTGCGTCGATCGGTCGTCTTGCTGCCGGCGTCGCCCACGAAATTGGCAACCCAATCACGGGGATCGACTGTCTGGCGCAAAGCATGCGTTACGAGACCGACAACCCGGAATTACTGGAAATGGCCGACCAGATTCAGGAACAGACCAAGCGTGTTACCCGAATCGTGCAATCGCTAATGAACTTCTCTCACGCCGGACATCACAGCACAGAACACGAGCCGGTCGACGCCACCTACTGTATCAACGAAGCCATCCAGCTTCTTAAGCTGAGTAAGCGCAGTCAGGACATCAATTTTATTAACGACTGCCCGCCCGAACTGATGACTATGGGAGATGCTCAGCGTCTGGTGCAGGTGTTTGTAAACCTGCTGGGTAACGCGCGCGATGCCTCCGAAGCCGGCGGCACCATCTGGGTTCAGGGCGATATGGATGAACAGCAGGTCAGAATCCGCGTGATCGATGACGGACACGGCATTCCGGCGGAAACGCTCGATCATATATTTGAGCCATTTTTTACCACCAAAGACGTGGGTAAAGGGACAGGACTGGGACTATCACTAGTCTACAGCATCATTGAAGAGCACTACGGTCACATCGCAATCGACAGCCCATTGGCCAGCGGACGCGGAACCTGTGTTACAGTCAGTCTTCCACGTTGTGAACAACCTGAGTTAACGGATCACCATTCATGAGTCATATTCTGGTCGTAGAAGACGAAGCTATTATCCGCAACGCGGTGCGTCGCCTGTTAACTCGCCATAATCATGAAGTGACTGAAGCAGACTCTGTCGATGCCGCCAAAGCGCTCGACCTGACCAGCTATGACATGATCATCAGCGATCTGAGACTGCCTGGTGGCCATGGCACTGACCTTATTGAGCTCGCAGGAAAAGTGCCGGTTCTGATCATGACCAGCTACGCCAGTCTGCGTTCTGCCGTCGATGCCATGAAGCTCGGCGCGGTTGATTACATTGCCAAACCCTTTGATCACGACGAAATGATTCAGGCGGTCGAGCGTATCCTGGCAATGCGCACAGAAACTGCCGATGCAGTGACAGACACGCTGGATGACCTGCCAGAGCCAGTGCCATCCTCTAAAACCGGGATTATCGGCAGCTGCGAGCCAATGCAGCTGTTGTTCCGAAAGATCGCCAAGGTTGCTCCAACAGACGCCACTGTGCTGATTCAAGGCGAATCCGGCACCGGTAAAGAACTGGTGGCCAAAGCAATTCATAATCAGAGTCGGCGCGCTGACAAGCCGTTGATCTCCGTAAACTGCGCGGCAATCCCTGAAACCCTGATTGAGTCCGAACTGTTCGGCCATGAGAAAGGCGCATTTACCGGTGCGACCGCTCAGCGCCAGGGGTTGGTTGAAGCCGCGGATGGCGGCACCCTTTTTCTGGATGAAATCGGCGAGCTTCCCCTTGAAGCTCAGGCGCGGCTGCTACGCGTTCTGCAGGAAGGCGAAATTCGCCGTGTCGGTTCAGTGCAAAGCCAGAAGGTAAATGTACGCCTCGTCGCTGCCACGCACCGCAATCTGAAAGAACTCTCCTCACAAGGCGAATTCCGGGAAGATCTGTATTATCGCCTCAACGTAATGGAACTGCACCTGCCGCCTCTGCGTGACCGCGGTGAAGATGTCATTGAAATTGCCACCGCTATGTTGGCACGCGCCTGTGAGAAAATGGCTCAGGCGCCGATGCGCTTTAACGATGCCTCGTTGAAAGCGATTCGTGATTACCACTGGCCCGGCAATGTGCGCGAGCTGGAGAATGCTGTTGAGCGCTCTGTCATCCTCGCTGAGTCTGATGAGGTTGAACCTGACCTGCTGGGCATCGAAGTCAGCCCTGATCGTTACATAAGTGACTCCATGCGTAACAGCCTGGTCGAAGACAACCCATACCAGCCTACGGACCAGAACGACGAGCAGCAGGGTGATCTGTCACTGGACGATTACTTTGTGCACTTCGTACTCGAGAACGAAGCGTCCATGACCGAGACCGAACTGGCGAAAAAGCTGGGAATCTCACGTAAATCGCTGTGGGAACGTCGCCAGCGCCTTGGCATTCCACGCAAAAAAGGTGGCCGCTGATTCCAGCTCGGCCACTCTTTTTGTTACCCCTGCTCGTACATACTCTTTTCGGGACAGCCTTTCGTCTTTTCTGTTACGTATGTATCAAATCCAGTTACAGAGTGTTACTCAGGTATCAAAACTGTTACCTAATGGCTCACAGTTCGTAACACTTTAGTCTAACTGTCTATAATTATAGACAAGTGTAATTTCGTAACTCATTGTTTTTATTGTATTTTTAATAACTGGCACGAGTTTAGCTTTATAGACAGTACTGAGCTGGTGTCCATCAATACAAATAACAAAGAGACACTGCCGGTAAGCGGGAGGCGCACTAATAAAAATAACAAAGCGCCGGTAATTCCCAACCTCATAACAAAAATGACAATGGCCACCATTGTTAGTTTCGAATGAGCAGAGACAAAACAAGAATAAAAACAGAAGCTCTGCCTATTCAAAACGACGATGACACCTGTGGCAGCACAGAATAATAAGAATAACGCCCCTGAAGAGCCGCCTGAGCGGCTTTTTTATTGCCTGTCCGTCAGGCATCAGCACCCGACTCAGCAATCATTCCCGATCGGTAACGACTTTGTTACCCCAGGCAGAACACTTCGACTAAAGTGTTACCCCACTCGCCCAACTGTTACCAATAGACATATGTCAGCGTAATGTTACGTAACACTTTCTGTAAAAATGCGCCTGACGCCCGCCATTGAAAAACCATAACCCATTGAAAAATAAAGACTTTTAAAAACTGGCACGGTCTTGGCATTAATTTACGTACAGCAGGACGACACAAATAAAAATAACAAAGTCGGACTGCCGGGCTTGCCGCTGAAACGCAAACAATAAAAATAATCAGCAAGCCCAGTGAAGGACCCCTTCACAAACAATAAGAAGTACGGAAGATCAGAGAAAAATAAGACAGTTGGGCCGCTAACAATAAAAATAACAGAGGCGTCCAAACAAAGACTGCAGAAAGAATCCAAGAAGCCGCACCTGCGGCTTTTTTATTGCCTGAAATTCGCCCTACCCGATCCGACCTCTTCATACCCTCTCGACGGTTTACTCTTCAGTGGCATCCGGCGTAAGGCTGATTGAACATTTACTCAGTGTTACGTTTCCTGAAGTTTGTTACCTGTGGGTTACACAATTCGTAATCTTTCGTAACACTTCGGGCCACAGCACAACTCAAAAACCGGGACAATGAAACGTAAGTCATTGATAAATATAGATTTTTAAAAGTTGGCACACCATTCGCTTTATATTCATCAGAGAGCAACGCAAACTATAAAAATAACAAATGCGACGCCTCAACAAGATCTCAAAACGAAGCGCACCAATAAAAATAACAAAGTGCTTCCGAAGGGATCGGGTAGAGAAGAAGGGCCAACAATAAAAATAACAAAGGCCTGGGTGACAAATGTTTTGAATGCGCATTGAGCGCCGACAACAACAATAAAAAATGAGGCAGGGGATGCCCATTCAAAACATCTGTCGACATGGTAGTCGGGCATAACAATAACAACATCCGGCACAACCCGACTCAGAAAGCCGCACTGGCCCCAATCAGTGCGGCTTTTTCTTTGTCTGCTACCTCCCCTCCGGGCCAGCCTCAACTGTTTACTTTGTGTCCGCTCCGGCTTAGCTGTAAACTCGCTCGCAGATTAACCAGAGAACCACTTCTATCGTGACCCTGATCAACCGAGTCAAAAAACTGTTCAGCCAGAAAGCCGATGCTGACGATGTACAGCTGCGTGTGATTCCGCGCGACGAGCATTCTATCTCCCGCACAAACATCAGTGAGCCTGCGCTTAAGGTGCTCTATCGACTGCGTAAAGCTGGCTATGGTGCCTATCTGGTGGGTGGAGGTGTCCGCGATAACCTTCTGGGTTTGTCACCTAAAGATTTCGATGTGTCGACGGATGCGACGCCAGAGCAGGTTAATGCTCTGTTCCGCAACTCACGCCTGATTGGTCGTCGGTTTAAGTTGGTTCATGTGGTATTTGGCCGCGAGGTCATTGAAGTCGCGACATTCCGCGCCCCGCCCTCTGACGAACATTCGGACAAAGTATCCCGCCAGGGCGATCAGGGTATGATCCTGCGCGATAATGTCTACGGTAACAAAGACGAAGATGCGATGCGTCGCGACTTCACTATCAATGCCCTTTACTACAACATCGATGACTTCAGTGTGCACTCTTACGCTGGCGGCTGGGAAGACCTGAAAGCCAAGCAGATCCGCCTCATCGGTGATCCGGCAACACGTTATCGGGAAGACCCGGTGCGCATGCTCCGTGCCATCCGCTTTGCGGTAAAACTTGGCTTCGACATCGAAGCGAAAACGGCCGCGCCGATTCGCGACATGGCACCACTGATGACTCAGATCCCTGCAGCGCGTCTGTTCGAAGAGTCTCTGAAACTTATTCTGGCAGGCAACGCACTGGAGACTGTGCGCATGCTTCGTGACTATCACCTGTTCGAACCTCTGTTCCCGTCTGCGGAACAACGCATGCAGGAAGACGATTACGCCGTGTCTTTGATCGAGAACACCATGCGTAACACCGATGCCCGTATTCAGTCGGGTAAGTCGGTAACACCGTATTTCTTCCTGGCTGCACTGCTCTGGCCGCAGCTGAATAAAGTGCGTCAGAAGTACGAAGACGATGGCATGGCGCCCCACCCTGCCCAACAGAAAGCCGCCGACAAGGTGCTTCAGGAACAGGTGAAAGCGACCGCGATTCCAAAACGCTTCTCGATTCCGATGCGTGAAATCTGGGAAATGCAGCTACGCCTGCCGAAAACACGCAGCCGCAAAGCTGCCGAGCTGACTCAGCATCCACGCTTCCGTGCCGCTTACGACTTCCTGTTGCTACGTCAGCAGTCCGGCGAAGACCTGCAAGAGCTGTGTGATTTCTGGACCGAAATCCAGAAAGACCATCCACCAGCCGCGAGTCGTTCACACGACAGACGCAACGATGGTGCAGGCGAGCGCAATGATGGGCAACGCCGCCGTCGCCCGCGTCGTCGTCGCAACGGCAATAACAACCGTAGCTGACCCCAATGACCACGGTTTATATCGGGCTTGGGGCTAACATCGACGGGCCCATCGAGCAGATTCATATCGCCCTGCGAACACTGAAAGCTCTGCCAGAGACTCAGCTCATCCGCTGCTCTTCTCTTTATGGCAGCGCGCCGCTTGGCCCTGAAGATCAGCCCGACTACGTGAATGCCGTCGCCGAACTTGAGACAACTCTGGCGCCTCTGGATCTCCTCGATGCCCTGCAGGCGATTGAAAAGACCCAGGGCCGGATAAAACACCGCCACTGGGGCGAACGCTGCATCGACCTCGATATCCTTCTGTACGGCAATGAAACACTGAATTCAGAACGCCTGAATCTTCCTCACCACGAAATGGCGAACCGCTCTTTCGTGGTGACCCCATTACTGGAGATTGCGCCGGATCTCACCTTACCTGACGGGCAAAGGCTCAGTCAGATCCAGCCTGAATTTGACGGCGATCTGCACAAGTTGCAATCGCCCGTTATTGACTTATAACCCACAATCCGCACCATACGCCCATTACCCGCGTATCGGGATTACCGGAGAACAAACAGCATGAGCGCTATCAGCATCCGCACGTTACAAAGCATGAAAGACAAGGGTCAGAAGTTTTCTGTACTGACCGCGTACGATGCCACCTTCGCCCAACTGGCCGCCGATGCAGGTGTTGAGGCTCTGCTGGTTGGTGATTCACTCGGTAACGTAATTCAGGGCCAGACCAGTACGATTCCAGTCACACTGGAAGAAATGGTCTATCACACGGCTGCTGTAGCACGTGGTAACGCCCGCGCTGAACGCCAGGCACTGATCATGACCGACCTGCCATTTATGACTTACGGTGATATAGCAACAGGCGTAGACAGCGCTCGTGCTGTCATGCAGGCCGGTGCTCACATGGTTAAAGTCGAAGGCGATGACTGGCTGGTGCCACTTGTAGAAAGCCTGGCTCGTCAGGGCGTACCTGTATGTGCCCACCTCGGCCTTACGCCGCAGGCAGTTAACAAAATGGGCGGTTATCGCGTTCAGGGCCGTGAAGAAGAGAAAGCCGACGCCATGGTCGCGCACTCCATTGCTCTGGCCGAAGCCGGGGCCGATATTATCCTGCTTGAGTGTGTTCCCAGCCCTCTGGCGAAGCGCATTACAGAAGCGGTTAACGTACCTGTCGTCGGCATTGGTGCAGGTTCAGACACAGATGCTCAGGTGCTGGTCTGCTACGACATGCTGGGCCTCAATACTCAGCACATCCCGAAGTTTGTGAAAAACTACATGACCGGTGGCCGCAATGTGCCAGAGGCGATCAAAGCCTACGCTGACGAAGTCCGCGATGGCAGCTTCCCGGCCCCAGAACATGGATTCGATGCATGATCACCGTCCATACCATTGCCGAACTGCGGGAACACGTCCGCAACGCTCGTATGAGCGGAAAACGTATTGGTTTCGTACCGACGATGGGGAACCTTCACGCGGGCCACATCAGCCTGGTTGATCGCGCCAACGCTGAGACCGATTACGTCGTCAGCAGCATTTTCGTGAATCCGCTCCAGTTCAACGACAAAACTGATCTACAGCGCTATCCACGCACCCTGCCACAGGATCAGGAAAAGCTCGCTGCGGCCGACTGTGACCTGCTGTTCGCACCGGACGTCGACGAGATGTATCCGAACGGCCAGGACGAGCAAAGCATTGTCCACGTGCCAGTGGTCTCTGAAGGCCTGTGCGGTGGCAGTCGCCCAGGGCACTTCGATGGCGTTTCTACGGTGGTCACCAAGCTGTTTAATCAGGTACTGCCTGATGCCGCCTTCTTTGGTGAAAAAGACTTCCAGCAGGTCGCTGTGATCAAGAAAATGGTCAACGACCTGTGTATTCCAGTGGAGGTGGTCACCGTCCCGACTGCCCGCGCGGAAGACGGACTGGCCCTGAGTTCACGCAACGGCTACCTGACGGACGAAGAGCGCCAGCTTGCCACCGGACTCTACAAGACACTGAACGAAATTGCCGACGCACTGAACGCCGGTGAGTCACTGGAAAATAGCCTGAGCGCGGCTAGTCTTCGCCTTGAAGAGCGCGGATTCCGCCCAGACTATGTCGAAGTAAGATCCGCCACAGACCTGAGCCCAGCGGTATCAGGGGTTGCCGAGGTGGTCATTCTGGGGGCAGCATTTTTAGGCAATGCGCGCCTTATTGATAATCTGGTCGTAACGTTGAATCGCGGGATTGTTTAGGGCATACTTCCGCGCCTTACGCCTATAGGCCAGAAAATGAACAGTTCAGACAGCCGCCAGAAACACGTGTTTCAACGCGGATTTGGATTGTCCGAACAGAGAACTTGAAGGGTTTACCCATGCAAACCATCATGCTGAAAGCCAAGCTTCACCAGGCACGTGTGACTCACTCTGTGCTGAATTATGAAGGCTCTTGTGCCATTGACGGCAAGCTGCTCGAACTAACGGGCATGCGTGAGTTTGAACAAATCCAGATCTACAACATTGATAACGGCCAGCGCTTCACCACCTATATCATTCGTGGCGAAGACGACTCAGGCATTATCTCTGTAAACGGTGCAGCTGCGCACCACGCCAGTGTTGGCGACCGCATCATCATCTGCGCTTATGGCAACTACAGCGAAGAAGAACTGGCAACCTTTAAGCCAAAGATGGTGTACATGAACGAAGACAACACTGTCAGCCACACCAGCTTCGACATTCCGGTTCAGGTGGCCTGATCACACGATCACTGCCAAACTGACCACAAAGGCCGCCTCCGGGCGGTCTTTTTTTGCCCGTTGATTACCCACACCGTATACTCAATTCAATAATTACGGAAAAAGTGCAGGAAAACCAATGGGATACACAGGAAGCCTGACGCAGTCAGCAGCGTGGAAAGACCTTCAGGAACACTACAGCCGCATCAGTGATCACCACATGCGTGACTGGTTTAACGAAGACCCCAACCGCTTTGACACCTTCCAGCTTGAAGCTGCAGGCCTGACCCTCGACTACTCCAAAAACCGCATCACCGAAGACACCATGTCTCTGCTGCTGAGCCTTGCCCGTGAGCAGGACCTGCCAGCGAAAATCGGAGCCATGTTCAATGGCGAAACCATTAACCGCAGCGAAAACCGTCCGGCACTGCACACCGCTCTGCGTAACTTCGGCGACCGCGACATCATGGTCGACGGCGAAAACATCATGCCAGAGATCCGCGAGACAGTTCATCGCATGGAAGAGTTCTGCTGGAAGATCCGTCGTAACCAATGGCGCGGCTACACCAACAAGCCTTTTACTGACGTGGTATCCATCGGTATCGGTGGTTCGTTCCTCGGCCCGAAACTGGCCTCCAGCGCGCTCAAGCCCTACTGGGACAGCCGCCTGAACATTCACTACCTTGCCAACATCGACGGCTCGCACATTACTGAGATTCTGAAGCGACTTGATCCAGCGACCACCCTGTTTATTATCCAGTCGAAGTCCTTTGGTACTCAGGAAACCCTGAAGAATGCCAATGCCTGCCGACAGTGGTTCCTTGATAACGGCGGTACCGAAGGCGACCTGTGCAAGCACTTCACCGCGGTGTCTTCAAACGTCGAAAAAGCCACAGCGTTTGGTATTTCTGAAGAGAATATCTTCCCGATGTGGGACTGGGTCGGCGGTCGTTATTCGCTCTGGTCGGCCATCGGTCTTCCGCTGGCACTGGCCATAGGGATTGATAACTTCCGCGACCTGCTGCGCGGTGCTTACCTGATGGATGAGCATTTCCGCACGGCCCCACTCGAACACAATATGCCCGTCATCATGGCCTTGCTGGGTGTCTGGTACGTTAACTTCTTCGGTGTGAACTCACACGCCATCCTGCCGTACGATCACTACCTGCGCTCACTGCCTGCGCACCTGCAGCAGCTTGATATGGAAAGTAACGGCAAAAGCGTGACCATTGATGGCAGCAAAGTGAATTACAACACCGGCCCGGTGATCTGGGGCGGTGTGGGTACCAATGGTCAGCACGCGTTCCACCAGCTGTTGCACCAGGGCACGCACTTCTCGCCTTGTGACTTCATCATGCCGATGAACAGTCACAACCCGATTGATAACTTCCATGCGATGCTGGTATCTAACTGTCTCTCGCAGAGCCAGGCGCTGTTGCAGGGCAAATCGGAAGACGAAGCCATCGAAGAGTTGGTTGCTTCAGGCATGAGCAAAGCCGAAGCCATGGTGCTGGCGCCACATAAAGTGATTCCGGGTAACCGCCCGTCCAACACGCTGTACTTCCCGAAATCGACGCCTCAGGTGGTTGGTGCACTGATTGCGCTTTACGAGCATAAAGTTGCCGCACAGGGCATGCTCTGGGACGTTAACTCATTCGACCAGTGGGGTGTGGAGCTGGGTAAAAAGCTCGGCAACAAAGTACTCGATGCTCTGGAATCACAAAGCGCGCCGGACGGTTTCGACGGATCGACCAATGGTCTGATTAACGCCTTCCATCGCATGCAGAAGCTTCTGTAACCCGGAACACCCCCAGAATGTCTGAGTGCAGCACGTTGTAAATACATCCCTGTAAACTCTGTGCCAGCATCCCTGCTGGCAAAGGCTGCAAACAGCCATTCTGGCGCAGTTGTTACCTCCGCAATAATTTTATTGCCGGCGCCCATGCCAACAAGGGCCGCTTCATGCTTCACCCAAGACCGCGATCACCTCCGCGGTGGTGGAGTCCAACATGCGGCAGCGACACACACGACAAGTTAAGCTGAACCGGTGTAAAATGCGGCGCTTTAACCCCTCGGTCTGGTGTTACCTATGACAGCGCATTCATCATCGTTTCATGCCATCGAATGGCGCGGCCAATCGCTGCATCTTTTAGATCAGCGCGTACTGCCGCACACTCACACAGTGCATGAATACACCACCGCCAATGATGTTGCTGATGCCATCCGTGACATGGTCGTGCGTGGCGCACCTGCCATCGGTATCACCGCCGCCTACGGTTACGCACTGGATGCTTTAAACGGCCGTGATCTTGGCGAAGCCTATAAAGTATTGGCAGAATCCCGCCCAACCGCCGTTAACCTGTTCTGGGCACTGGAGCGCATGGCCAGCCTGGGTACCGAAGACCCACACGCACTGGTCGCCGAAGCGAAAAAGATTCACGAAGAAGACATCGCTGCTAATTTGGCTATGGGGCAGTTTGGCGCTTCGCTGATTAAAGAAGGCAGCCGCATTTACACCCACTGCAACACAGGCGCACTGGCAACCGGTGGCCACGGTACCGCATTGGGCATCATCCGCTCGGCCTACGCCGACGGAAAAATCACCCAGGTATACGCCGGTGAAACCCGCCCCTGGCTGCAAGGCGCACGCTTAACCGCATGGGAGCTGATGCAGGATAATATTCCGGTGAAACTGGTGTGTGATGGCGCAGCCGCGCAACTGTTCCGTGCTAACGGCGCAGACTGGGTGATTGTCGGTGCCGACCGCATCACCGCCAACGGCGACGTTGCCAACAAAATTGGTACTTACAGCCTGGCAGTTTTAGCCAAACACCACGGCATGAAAGTCATGGTTGCCGCACCGACCACGACTTTCGACCTGACACTCGACAGCGGCAATGCCATCCCGATTGAACAGCGCCCGATGTCAGAAGTGACGTCTCTTAACGGCCAGCCAATTGCGCCAGAAGGCTGTGAAGCGATCAATCCATCGTTCGATGTTACACCGGCGGAGCTGATCGACGCTATCGTGACCGAGAAAGGCTTTGTCGAAAATCCAACGGTGGAAAATATCGCCGTTATGGTCAACAGCTGAGCAGGTAGCGACTTATGACTGCTTACAACAAAGCCGCATTCAACAAGGCAGACTTCCAGAAAGCCGCCGAAGAACTCTGCCGATACGGCCGTATTCTCTACGGTAACAACTGGTCGCCCGCCACCAGCTCAAACTACTCTGTACGCTTGAACGAAGACGTCTGTGCCCTCACCAGCTCCGGCAAACACAAAGGCGAGCTGACCCCAGCCGATATTCTGGCGGTGAACATGGACGGCAAACCACTGTCAGAAGGTAAGCCTTCGGCAGAAACCGGCCTGCACACGCAACTGTATCGACGCGATGGCAATATCGGCGCCGTGCTGCATACGCACTCACCGACCGTCGTGTTACTGTCGCAGATCTGGAAAGAAAACAGCCTGAGCATTACTGGCTGGGAACTGCAGAAAGCTTTCGCTGGCGAGACCACCCACGAAGGTATCGTCACCTTCCCGATTTTTCCAAACGATCAGGACATCGACCGCCTGTCTGCGCAGGTAGAAACGCATATGCAGGAACACGGTCAGGGACATGCCTACCTGATCCGTGGCCACGGGGTTTATACCTGGGGCAAAGAACTCGCAGAGTGTTACCGCCATCTTGAGGCGCTCGAACACCTGTTAGGTTACCAACTCGAATTATTAAAAATACGCCAACCGTGAGGCCACTATGAGCGTACTCCGCGTATACACAGACCACGACGTCACCAACCTGTTGTTCACCACCGACAACAAAGAAAAAATGGCCGCAAAACTGGCAGAAGCTGGTGTGCGTTACGAACAGTGGGAAACCGACGCAGAACTTGAGCCGGGTGCGCCACAAGAAGAGGTCATCGCGGCCTACCAGAAAGACATCGACCGCCTGAAGAAAAACGATGGCTACCAGACGGTGGACGTTATCAGCCTCAGCGCCGATCACTCTCAGAAAGGCGAATTCCGTCAGAAGTTCCTGAGCGAACACACCCACAGCGAAGACGAAGTACGTTTCTTCGTCGGTGGCGAAGGCCTGTTCACCCTGCACATCGGCGAAAAAGTCTACGAAGTGCTGTGCACCCAAGGCGACCTCATCAGCGTGCCAGCGAACACCACCCACTGGTTCGACATGGGCCCGAACCCGAACTTTATCGCCATCCGCCTGTTCAACAACCCGGAAGGCTGGGTCGCGAACTTCACCGGCAGCGATATTGCCGACCGCTTTAACCGTTTAGAAAACTGATTCCGCTATGCAGAACGTCAAACTGATCCTGACCGATATCGAAGGCACCACGTCTTCGATCTCTTTCGTTAAAGACGTACTTTTCCCGTACGCGGCAGACCACCTGCCCGCGTTCGTAAAAGAAAATATTAACGACGAAAAAGTTCAGACCGCCCTGCAACAGACGGCAGAACTCGCTGCAGAAGACGGTGACGCAATTAATGCAGACAATACGGATGCACTCATCGCCAAACTGATGCAATGGATCAGCGAAGACCGCAAAGCCACCCCACTCAAAGCCCTGCAAGGCCTGATCTGGAAAACCGGGTATGAAAATGGCGACTACCAAGCGCACATCTACCCGGACGCCACCGAATACCTGAAAAAATGGTACGACAGCGGCCTGCCACTGTACGTTTATTCCTCAGGCTCGGTAAAAGCCCAGGAACTCTTCTTCGGCTACTCGCAGGATGGCAACCTGCTGCCTTTATTTAAAGGCCATTTCGATACCTTGATGGGCGGCAAACGCGAGACTCAGTCTTATCGGAATATCCTTGCTGAACTGCAGAAAACACACGCCGGATTAAACGCCAAAGACGTGCTGTTTTTGTCAGACATCAAAGAAGAACTGGATGCCGCGAAAGAAGCCGGAATGCAGACTGTGTGGTTGGTTCGTGAAGACGGCATACCGGCGGATGCTGAGCATAAAGCCGTGAAGGGTTTTGCAGAGATCTGAGATTCTTCTACTGGTTTGATGCGCGCACTGCGCACCCTACCGCGCCTCCCTTGTGAGAGGGGATCATATCCCCGACGCGGCTTTGGTAATCAAGAAACCTCTCGAATAAACCATGGGGTTTGCAGTGCACACCTGAATTGCTCTCAAGCACCATAATTCCACGCAGTCTCGCCACGCCGATATATCGCCACAGCTGCTCGCTCAGACATATATTGAAAAAGCTCTTGCTCCCAACACGACTTATGGAACTTACCTAAAGTCCTCTCTACCTCAAACTGAAAGACTTTTGGCTCAACCTCATTAGCAAATTGCCAGAGGTCGACGATAGCCTCTTTTCGACTGCGCAAAAGCTCAGGTGTCGGAATTTTATCCCGCTTCTCGTTATTCACTTTTCGTGCGGCAGGCAAAAGATTCCACAAATCGTTATTGCGCCAGAGAGAGAACGGCAACGCATGATCTACGTCCATGGTTGCCAAAGTGATTTTCTTATCACTCCAGACACAGGATAGGTTTTCACGCTCTTCATACATACGCCGGGCGATACCCTGCTCGCGCTCAGGTAAGCCTTCTTTCAGCAGATAAGGTAAAGTCACACCGCGCTGAATCGCAGGGTCGTTAGTCGCTGAGAATTTTTCACAAAGCTCTGACCAACGTAGAATCAGAGAGTCTCTGATCCAATGACTGGAAAGACAAAATTCCCGCCATAGATCCACCTGCAGCATTACCTGCCCGGACTGATATCGGAACATTCCTCCTTGAGCAGCATGTTTAACCGGACCATCTCTCAGAGCGGTTCTGATAGCAGAAAAGGTAAGCCGCAATTTACGGGCAATATCGTTAGACAGAGTTCCCTTCTTCCATGCCAGCGTAAATAAGGTGTATGCGATATCAGGATCTGGATCAAAATATTCCTGACATAAACGACTTAACTCACCCAACTCGCTCCGGAAGGTAATCGCTCTCGCTGAACCTGAATGATCGGTAGTGCTCTGCGGAATATGCACTGGCGCCGTGACCAATGGCCAGTAATACGCTAACCAACACTCTGCCAGAGCTTCAATCGGCATCCCAACATAACCATCCGGAAACCAGGTCACTGCATTCTCATCACGCTCTGCGATATCACAGAATGCCCGAAGTAAAGCCAGTTTATAAGTAGCGACTTTTCTATCGTTTCTTAGTACAGATTCAATGCGATCTAAAGGACGATTAGCCTCAGTGGACTTCTCAAAAATCAGAGTATTCCACGCATACCCAGGGCGACCGAGACTGTCAGTGTCTTGAGTATGACTGATAAATGTGAATCCAATCTGTTCAGCAATTAAGCGAATTCGTTCTGGATCAGTAGGAACAAAGAGTCGTCCATCAGGATCACGGAAGTCTTCATCGAGATCATCTCTGGTAGCGGGAATCGAGAGTAGTAAGCGACCTCCTACTTTCAGGAGATTTCTGATATCGAGAAATGCCTCTAGCTGCTGCCCTTGAGGAATATGCATAAGGACAGCACTGCACACTACGCCATCGAATTTCTCGTCTACTGAAAACCCAGGAAGTACACCAGACCAAAGGCAGCTGGAAAGAGATGGATAACGTTGAATTGCAGCCCGCCTGAGTTCTTCGACAGGCTCGATTCCAAATGCATTATACCCAGCAGCAAGCAGTGCACGGAGGTCACGTCCAGAACCACAACCAACATCCAGAATCTGCGAAGCCGGCTTTGGAAAGGCCAGTGAAAAATATTTCGATATCGGGCTATCGATGGCGTCGTAGCGACTAATTACATCGCTGACATTATGGCTATAGAACTTCGCCGTTTGGTCATCCATTACGAGTGATACTCCTTACTACCTCACTCGAAACACTCTACCTGACGATTGACGTTATGTATAACATGCCTCAACCTCAGCTTGATACGGTCACTTCTGGATCATTACAGCACGCTGAAAGTTAACCGACTTTGATGCTGATTCCAGCAGCAATAAGAGCCTTGGCGGCTTCAACGGAAGCAGCCTTAGCGCCCCTAATACGGGGCTGATATAAATGATCTGCTTCAATTGAGATAGTCAGCTTATAGCCATCACTCTCCCACATGTTTTTCAACTCGATCAGTCGTTCTGTGCACCCTACAGTATCTGGCTTAGAAGAAGTCTTGGGGTTCGTAGAAGATGAACATGGAGATGCTGTCAATTCAGTTATCTCTAACTCATTGTTTCCATGAGTTCTAACATGCCGGATATCCGCAACTACCCCTTCTGGCATCTGGAAACCATCTAAGCCGAACAAAATGCTTTGCATGTGATCACATACAGCATCTTCCGCATGCTCGGTACCGTCGCAATAGGTTGTCTGTTTACTCCAGCATACGCCCAATTCATGGCCATTTAAGGTGACCTTGCAGGATACTGTTCCATATCCGGTTGGTAGCTTTGCATTTCCGAATCCATCTAGTTTCTTACACATCGCTTTCTCCCTGCGTAACGCTTTTCGTGAATCCAGTTTGTTAGAACTGAGACTTAACAGCAATTGAAAACTGGCATTCTGCGACAGGGAATAGGACGTCCCCTAAATGATGGCGCAATCAGGCTATCGACCCACAATAAACGTCGTCCCTCGCACCACCTTTTCATCGCCTGCCGCAATTACAAACTCAATATCACTGCGATACGCACCGCGACTCAGCGCCGCTGTGTCCACACACACCTGATATTGCTGCGTTGCGACACCATTTTCTGGCACGAGCAGTGTTGCAGGCCCCGAAAGTTGGGCCTGTTTCAGGCCTTGTATCGCGACAGCGACGCGGTGGCTGCCCGGTGCAAAGTATTCAACTTCGAGCTGGTAGCTGTTGCAGGTCTGGTCGTTCACCGTCTGGTAGTAAAGCTGTTGGCGGTCGCGTTGGATATCAACGACGATGCTATCCCGCTGGGCTATAAAACTACCCAGAACAACCACAGCCACACTAATCACTACGCCGTAGGCCAGAGTGCGTGTTCGCAGGATAGGGCTGTTACCCGTGCGGATCTTTTCTACCGAGTTGTAGGTAATTAGTCCTCGCGGCTTTTTAATTTTATCCATGACGCTATCGCAGGCATCAATACAGGCACCGCAGTCGATGCAGGCAGCCTGCAGGCCATCGCGAATGTCGATCCCCGTTGGGCATACCTGTACGCAGAGGCTGCAATCAATACAGTCGCTGCTTCGTGTTTTGTCGTAGGTAACGGTCCGGGTGTTGTCATCGAACATAACGCTCTGAAAGCGCGAGTACGGGCAGGCATGCAGGCATATTTTTTCGCGCACCAGCCCCGCGTTCAGGTAAGTGAGTGCTGTCATGGTGATGAGCCAGATGCCTGTTGTGAGGCTCGCCTCACCCAGTAGGGTTTCAGGCACTAATTCACGAACAGGTACAAAGTAGCCGGTGAAGGTGATGGCAGTCGCGGCGGCCAACAGTAACCAAAGTGCATGTTTACTGACCCTGCGCAGGCGTTGCTCTGTGGTGAGGCCTTTTTCATCCATGCGCTTACGCGTCCAGGCTGGGCCTTCGGTCACTTCTTCGACGCGCAGGAACAGCCAGGTCCAGACACTTTGCGGACACGCTGTACCACACCAGATTCTGCCCACCACAGCCGATGCCGCAAATAACGCAATGGCAGCGATAATGAGTACACCCGCAAGTACCGGGAAGTCGTGCCAGCCCCATTGGGTGCCAAAGAAATATAGCCTGCGGTCTTCAATCGAGAACAGTAACGCCTGCTGCCCATTGATGTTGACCCAGGCAAGGCCAAAGTATGCGAGCAGCAGCGGCCAGCTGATCAGGCGGCGCAGTGTCTGAAAGCGGCCGGAGAATAACCGTACGTGTATCTTCTCTCCGGACTGAGCGGGAGTAATATCCAGTGCTGGAATTCTTTGCATACCTGTTACCTCCTCAGATTACAGCTTTCTCTCTATGCTGAGGTGAGGGTACGCGCCCTATCTGTACCACAAAAGGCACACTTTTATAAAATTTAAGTGGTACAGTTAACCTTATGAAGATTCATCAATATCAGATTCTCGAAGACTTACTGGCTGAGCAGATAGTCGAAGGCAGATTGAATGCCGGCGACAGGCTGCCTTCTGTAAGAGTGTTATGCGAGAGACATGATCTTGCGAAGGGGACTGTGCTGCACGCGCTGAGCCGCCTGGAGGCGCGCGGGTTGGTTGCCGCAAGACCTCGGTCTGGATATTACGTTACTGAACGCGGGGCTCCCGTGTCAGCCACACCCCGCCCGGCTGCACCCGTTAACGCCAGGGTCAGTCCATTGCTGATGGACTTAATGCAAAATGGAGCGGCTTTTGATTTAGTACCCGGCGCCGGAGGTGAAAACACACAAGGGCTGGAGTTATTAAACCGCTCAATCAATCGCGTAATGCGACGCCAACGCGGTCAAAGCCACCTTTACTACGATGACCCTTCGGGCTCGGTCATTCTTCGTGAGCAGCTCGCCATGCGATATCTGCGCCGCGGCTGTAAACTTACTTACGAAGATTTCATTGTTACTTCCGGGTGTCAGAATGCTTTGTTTCTTGCACTAATGGCGACCTGCAAAGCCGGTGATGTAGTCGCTGTAGAGTCACCCGGATTTTATGGTGCGCTTCAACTGCTGGAGCAGTTACAGTTAAAAGTGATAGAAATCCCTTCATCACCGCTGACAGGTATGTCAGTCGATGCTTTACAGCAGGCCGCAGAAAAGTGGCCAGTTAAAGCCTGTATCGTTTCCCCCTGCTATTCGACACCCGCGGGGGCAGTCATGCCTGATCCGGCGCGCAAGCAATTTTTGCAGCTAGCAGAACAGCAGGACTTTGCGGTGATTGAAGATGATATCTATGCCGATACGGCGCTTTCGTATACGCCTGATCCACTTAAGAAACTGGATCAGTCTGGGCGTGTCATTCTATGTAGCTCATTCTCAAAGTCTTTATCCCGAGACCTGCGCATCGGCTGGATCAGTGGTGGCCGCTGGCAACAGGCATTACTGCAATTAAAGCTGGTTACTCAATTAGCCAGCCCTTTAAGCGTACAGAACGGGCTTGCGGAGTTTATCTCCAATGGGGACTACGATTCGCATCTGAAACGACAACAGAAATGCTTACGCCAACAAAGCGAACACCTCTTAAATCATGTCCGTGACTGGACTGCAGTTACGAATGTTGAGGTCCCGGAGGGAGGTTTAACTTTATGGATCGAACTTGAGCCGGATCAGGATACTTCGGCTTTGTTTTCAAAATTGAAAAACGAGGGCGTTTTTATCGCACCTGGGGCACTTTTTTCAACAAAGAATAAATTCAGTAACTACCTTCGCCTGAGTTTCGCACACCCCTGGAATGACCACCGACAGAAGGCTCTGTCGGTGATCGGTAAGTTACTCAGCTAGCTGGTTCAGATAGTTAGCTCAGTTAAGACACTCAGTACCTGATATCAGGCGCTGCGACGACGCTCCATATCGTTGTCGTATTTTTCAGCCAGAACTTCTTTCTGATTATCGGTCAGTTCTTTACCTGCCACCTGAAAAACTTCCTGCTCTTCTTCCTCGAGATGGTGTTCGACAAGATGCTTCAGGTCTTTAAACTTTTGCAGCCACTGTGGGCTACTCATGTCGATAGTTTCCAGCTCTTCTACCAGATCATCGATGTCTTTGTGCTCTGCAACGCTGTGGCGCGCTTTATCCTGGCTATTATCGTGCGCCATTAACTTTGAATAAAAATGGCGTTCCTCTGCGGCAGCATGTTCGGTCAATTCTTCTTTAAGTAGCTTCATCTGCTCTCTTCTGACCGATTCATCACCCGAAGTAGATGCAATGCTATTCATCAGTTCACGTTGTACTTCATGGTCTTCACGTAGTTTTTCAAATATCGTGCTCATGGTGTTCTCCTGAATTGATGCTTCCTGAAATTTATCGCGGTTGCCTTAATTCAGTTGCGATAAGAATCAGAAAGTTCAAAAAAAAAGCCCGGCAATGCCGGGCAAGAGAAGCTCTGAGAAAACACTCAGAGAAGGTTCATGCGAGATTCTCAACCGAGGTATTTCGCATGAAAGCGGAGATGCTCTTCAATAAAACTGGAGATGAAAAAGTAACTGTGGTCATACCCTTCATGACGACGGAGCTTCAGTGCGTAGCCGGATTCTGCGGCGGCTGCTTCCAGCGCTTCAGGCTTCAGCTGCTCGACGAGGAAGTTATCCGCAAGTCCCTGATCCACCAGCAAAGGTAATTGCTTATCCGCATGACGAACCAGATAACTGGCGTCGTGCTTCGCCCAGGCAGCCTTATCAGCGCCAAGGTAATTACCCAGCGCTTTTTCGCCCCAAGGGCAATCCATGGGATTACAGATCGGGCTGAAGGCGGAGATACTGGTGTAGCGATCCGGATTATTCAACGCCAGTATAATCGCACCATGACCACCCATTGAATGACCACTGATAGCGCGTTTATCCGTCACCGGAAATTCGGCTTCAATCAGTTCAGGCAATTCTTTAACGACATAATCGTACATCTTGTAATGTTCAGACCATGGCGTTTCGGTCGCATTCACGTAAAAACCTGCGCCCAGTCCAAAATCGTAAGCGCCGTCAGGGTCGTCGGGTACGCCTTCACCGCGAGGTGATGTATCCGGCATCACAATCGCCATACCTAATTCGGCCGCCACGCGCTGCGCACCCGCTTTGTGAGTGAAGTTCTCATCGGTACAGGTGAGGCCAGATAACCAGTAGAGCACAGGTACATTTCTGACTTCAGCCTGCGGAGGCAGATAAATACCGAAGCGCATCTCACAGTTAAGCACCGCAGAACGGTGCGTAAACTGTAGCTGACGACCGTCAAAACAACGGTTTTCGCTGACTTTTTCCATGACTTAATACCCAGGGTTCAGTAATGAAGTACGGTACGGATGCTTTTACCTTCGTGCATCAGGTGGAAGGCTTCATTAACGTCATCCAGTGGCATGGTATGCGTAATAAAATCACTCAACTTAAATTCGCCAGCGAGATAACGTTCGACGTAATCCGGCAGCTCAGAACGGCCTTTTACTCCGCCGAAAGCGGAGCCTTTCCAGACGCGCCCGGTCACCAGCTGGAACGGACGGGTAGAAATTTCCTGACCGGCACCGGCAACACCAATAATGACCGACTCCCCCCAACCTTTGTGGCAGCACTCAAGCGCAGAGCGCATAACGTCAACATTACCAATACATTCAAACGAGTAGTCGACGCCACCATCGGTCAGTTCAACAATGACTTCCTGAATCGGTTTGTCGTAGTCTTTCGGGTTAATACAATCGGTCGCGCCCAATTGTTTCGCCAGGTCGAATTTGCTTTCGTTAATATCGATGGCAATGATGCGTGATGCTTTTGCCATGGTCGCACCGATAACCGCCGACAGACCAATACCACCCAGACCGAAAATAGCGACAGTCGCACCCTCTTCTACTTTGGCAGTATTCATCACGGCGCCCATACCGGTCGTGACACCACAACCAAGCAGGCAGACTTCTTCCAGAGGTGCTTCTGGATTTACTTTGGCCAGTGAGATTTCCGGCAGTACCGTGTATTCAGAGAAAGTCGAGCAACCCATGTAATGGAAGATCGGCTTGCCGTTCTGGCTGAAGCGGCTGGTACCATCTGGCATCAGACCTTTGCCCTGAGTTTCCCGTACCGCCTGACACAGGTTGGTTTTGCCGGACAGGCAGAACTTACACTTACCGCACTCTGCGGTGTACAGCGGAATCACGTGATCGCCTACTTTCACACTGGTCACGCCTTCGCCGACGGACTCAACGATACCACCGCCTTCGTGGCCCAGAATCGCAGGGAAAATACCTTCAGGGTCATCACCAGACAATGTAAAAGCATCGGTGTGGCAAACGCCAGTCGCGACAATCTTCACACGGACTTCACCTGCTTTGGGCGGTGCAACCTGAACTTCTTCAATAGACAGCGGCTCGCCGGCTTTCCACGCAATGGCAGCACGACAGGTAATAGTCTCGGACATGGGAGGTCTCCTTATTATTCCGGAATTCGGTGTTTTAACTGCGAACATTGTAGTTCGTTACCAAATAGAGATAATCTAGCTTTCTATAAAATCACTATTACATATTGGTAACAATGAACCTTTGGCAAGGCGTGAACGAATTTGTCGCGGTCGCTGAATCGCAGAACTTCACCAAGGCCGCGGCTGAGCTTTCAATCTCAACCGCACAGGTGAGCCGTCAGGTCCGTATGCTGGAAGAGCGATTGGGCATCAAACTGCTGTACCGGACGACAAGACGCGTACACCTGACCGAAGCCGGACAGCTCTACTATCAATCCTGTCGCCCGTTAATAGAAGCTTTGCAGGGCGCGGAGCATGCGGTGCAGCAGCTTCAGAGTGTGCCGCAGGGGTTAATCCGTCTGACGGCCCCAGTGACCTACGGCGAGCGCCAGCTGGCGCCAGTGTTAAATGCTTTTCTGGAGCAGTATCCGGATATACGCCTGCACTGTGAGCTGACCAACCAGAAGATGGATCTGATTGCCGACGACTACGATATTGCGATCCGGCTTGGCAAAATTGATACCCCGGACCTGGTCGCGCGACGGCTGGGCAGTCGTCAGCTATTTACCTGTGCGTCGCAGGCCTATCTGGATGATGCTGGCATTCCTGAGACACTCGACGCGCTTCGCAATCACAACTGCCTTGTCGGCACGCTGGATTATTGGAGATTCCGCGATGAACAGGGTGAGCGCATTCTGCGGGTGAATGGACGCCTGAGATGCAACAGTGGTGAAGCCCTGTGCGATGCTGCAATGCGAGGTTTAGGCATTGTTCAGCTGCCGAACCATTACGTGGGTGACGCATTAAAACGAGGTGAGCTGGTTGAGGTACTGACCCCTTTCCGCCCAGAAAAAGAAAGCATCTCGGCGTTGTATCCGCCGGGTCGCCAGCTGTCACCGAAAGTGCGGGTGTTACTGACGTATCTGACGGAGCATCTGGGGCAATAACCTCTAACGAAAATAAAAAAGCCCCGGCGTACCGGGGCTCTCTCTTTAGCAACGTATACCGGCTATTAACGGCTGATCAGAGCCAGCTCGGCGTCTTCGTTCAATACCGTCCACCAGATATTGTCGTCGCTGTCATAACCGAGCAGCGGCTGTTCAGCACAGGCACCTTCACGCGCTGGCGGCGTGTCGACATAGCTTTCCAGCCACATACCATCGATGATGCAACTGGCATCAGCCAGAGGCTGCCAGTCTTCGCCATTGTGTTGCGCCAGAATCACACTGCCACCCGACACACCTGCTGATGCGGTAAAGGCAACGGCGTAAGGGTCAGACACAGCGTCAGAGATGTCCCAGGATTCAGTGGCTGTGGCTGGCAGCACCACAGCTGGCTTCGCCATGTCGTTGCCGTCGCCGTCTTTCACAGTCAGACCTGTGTCAGCCTGCATATCTTTTGGTTCACCGTAGTCGCCCTGATACATTCCGGTCTGGTTCTGAGTACCTGACACAATAAGAATGTCAGAAGCCGTTGCGTCAGTGGCAGGCGTCCAGCTCAGAGTCACATGCTCCTTCAGGTCAACGGTCACTTCCGGAATCAGCAGTTCGCCTGCTTCGCCGTCAGGAATAGTGCGCATGCCGGAGTTCAGGTTTGGCGTCCAGCTTTCGTGATACTGATACAGCCACTGATAGGCGAGGCGGGTAAGGTCAGTCAGTGTTTCAGCACGGCTGAAGCCGGGCGTATACCCCATATCACGAGTGCGGGTATCCGTGCGGTTAAATGTATCGTTGGTACCGCCGACCAGACGTGCCGAGGAGCCGTCATCAGCCAGACAGTGGTCCGTCACATAACTCGGCTGGAACACCATCACAGCACGGGTGCCCTCTGGGATATTGTTCGGATAGATAACGGTTTCACAGCGATTGGTAGTTCGGCTGAACTGATCCATAAGATGCCAGTCTGCATCGAAGTCCTGATCGGCATTATTGTTCTGTGCCGTATGTTCAGCGTAGTAAGACGAATAATCGACACGGTCATTATCAAACGCGAGCACACTTGAATTCACATCAAAATGATCTGAACCTTTACTCATGGTGGCGTTTTTCTGAGAGACGATCATCTGCACCAGCTCACGCTCACCGTAGCGGAATTCATAACCTTTATATGATGCGTTGCCTGACAGAATCTGGGTGTACACATTCATGCGATAGTTACCGCCTTCAGGCGTAGAACCAGACGGAAACGCTGTCTGCGCAGTATCACGTGCAATCAGTGAGCGCTGGTACTGGTGCTCATGGCCCTGAACGTAAATCACATCGTGTTCAGAGAAGAACGCGCGAATTTCGTCTGCGACACTGTATACCCAGTCGTCATCTTTCGTGCCTTCGACGATCTGTTCACGAGTCAGACCGTATTTCGCACCGATCAGGCCATCGTGACTGGCGACAACAATGTGATCGACGTTTTCCCGGTTTTCTTCGACCACATTTTCGATCCACTTAATCGCCAGCGGCAGGTTGTAGTACGCGAGGCCGATGATCAGAACGTTTTCGCGGATAACGTAGTAGTTCACCCATTCATAGCCCGGCATATGCACCGCATCTTCCGGAATGAATTCACGCATGGCGTTAATCCAGCCGGTGGTGTACGAGTAATTGAGTTCGTGGTTACCCATTACTGGTAGAAATTCCATGCCCTGCGCTTTGTACGGACGCGCGACGCTGGTCCACTCTTCCCATTCAACCGCAGAGCCTTTGTCTGTCAGGTCACCTACTGGTATCACCAGATCCACACCCGCTGCCAGCTGATGCTTGAGCACCTCATCCATCGGGTGCATCGCCACATGGGCCTGCCCGGTTGCGTCTGAACCACCCTGAGTATCTGGCAGTACGCCTACCGTGAAAGCACCGAAACGCGCTTCTTCGGTGACGTCTTCATTCTGAGGCTCCTCTGTCTGTGGAGCTTCGACGACTGGCGTATCGAGACTGGTATCGGGTGTTTCAGTGTTGTTACTACTGTTGTTGCTATCGCCACCACAAGCTGTCAGTGCCATTGCGGCAGCCAACAGGCCCAGGTGAGCCATTACTTTAGAATTATTCATGGATTGTCCCCCAAATTTCTGGAGGACTCAGTAAGCCCACAGGCAATGTCGTTTCTATGACAGCCAGGTCGCCCCTAACATCCATACAGGCCAGATTGCTGATAAGGAAACGAGCACAAGCACTGATGCAATGTCATCAATAACTGATTTTTATTCGCAACAGACTGTTGTTGTCACCTTATCGACATAACAAAGGCGTAAACGCGCGTAGCACGGCTTGTATGACATTCCTGAGACTATAATTCAAAGAAACAAGCATTTATGTGTTCCAGCAGCAGAACGCAATTTATTAACTGAACGCTCTGACGTCCCACACTTCTATACAAAAATAAATACGAATTATTCTTAATTGCAATAAAATACTGCAGCTTACCCACTTATGCTGTAGAAGCTTTATGACTCGCATCCACCCTATCCAGGTGATATTCCTGATTTCATGTGTTCTTACACCAGTACTCTTCTGGGTGACACAGAATAAGGCTGCGGGAAGCGTCTACATAAAGGAATCCTCGTTTACCAATAACGACAAGCAGGATTGGGTTGATCTGTATAACCCAACCCTGAACAGCATTAGCCTGAAGGGTTACTTTCTCTCTGACGACATCGACGATCCGACTAAGTGGCAGTTCACCAGTGGTTGGATCATTGAGTCGCACGACACCTTGAGGGTATTTGGAAAATCTTCCGATACTGCGCCATTTGGCAGTGCGATCCTGAACTTTAACCTCGGTAACGGCGAGACGCTGGTTCTGACAGCGCCTGATGGTAAACGACGACTCGATCGAATGACCTTACTGGCACCACCTGGCTATAAGGGCCGATTCACCATGGGGCGCCCAACCAGCGACCCCGGTATCACCGAAGTGTTCTACCAGGACTCGGCACTGTCGCAGAACTGATATGACGATGCTCAAAGCGAAAGCGCTTTCCGTAAAGCGCCACGAAATCAAGTTCTTTGTCAGCCATGCGGATTACGAATACGCACGATCGATTCTGGCTGAACTGATGGAACGCGACCCGAATCAGACGAACGAGCGCGGGTACTTTATCCGCAGCCTTTATTTCGACGACATCCTGAATACAGCCGTCGAAGACAAGCTGGATGGTATTGAAGAACGGGATAAATACCGTATCCGCGTCTACTCACCGGATCAGCAGTGGGCCAAGTTAGAACGCAAACGTAAACACAATCAGTTTGTTGATAAAAGTTCGGTACGGATATCGCGAGATCAGGCTTACCAGATGATCGACGGCGAATACGACTGGCTGCTGGATATGGAGTCAAACAGTGCGCGTTCGATCTTCTTTGATCTTAAGCGCCGATATTTCCGCCCGACCGCCATGATCGACTACGACCGTGAAGTCTATCTGATGGACTACAACGATATCCGCGTCACATTCGATATGAACTTGAGAATCAGCACCGAAGAAACGGATTTATTTTCTGACCAGTTAGAAATGGAACAGATTCAACGTGGCGACACCATCATTATGGAAGTGAAGTTCAACCACTGCCTGCCGAGCTGGTTTCCTCAGATATTTCGCTTAAACGGTACGACGGCACAAGCCATCAGCAAATATTGCCTCGGGCGTATGCATATGCGTGAGTTTTATAGCGCGTAGCCTTTGCTACTACGAGTTACTCACATTGATCACTCAAATTGAAAACCGATATAGAACCTGACTGACAAAACAATACTATGACACCAACAGACCTTAGCTCCCTATTCGACTCAAGCCAACTGATGTTGGACTCGACGCTTGGATCGTTACAGATATTTATCTCGCTGTCGGCCACCTTTGTTATGGCCATGTTTATCTATTGGGTATACCGCCAGACCTACAACGGTGTGCTGTATTCGAAGAACTTTAATATCACGCTGGTCATGGTCGCCATCGCGATTAACGCCATCGTTATTGGCATCAGCGGAAACCTGATGCTGTCACTCGGCATGATTGGTGCGCTGTCGATTATCCGCTTCCGTACTGCCGTAAAAGACCCCAGAGATACCGCCTTTATTTTCTGGTCTATCACCGTCGGAATCGCCAACGGCGTGGAGTATTACCAACTTTCTATTATCGCCAGTCTGTTTATTGCCACGGTGCTGTGGGGACTATCACGCTCCATGAATTTCGAACCATCTTACATGCTGATTATGAAATACGAAGACAGTCGACAATGGCCAGACATTAAAGCGCATCTGGAAAACAAACAGCAGGTGCAAAATTACTTTATTCGTTCCGACACCATTAAAAATAACGCGGCAGGAAAGCTGATCGAAAAGGTCATTGAAGTGCGCGTTAAAGCCGATCAACACGAACCGTTACTGGATGCATTGCGAGCCAGTAACGGCGTGTCGACCTGTACCCTTCTATCAAGTCATGGAGAATTTGCAGAATGAGACCTCTTTCAATATTCAGCTACAGTGCGTTGTTTGCCAGTATCGCTATTGCCTCGGGCGCTGCACACGCTGCCACCCAGAATATCAATCTGAGCCAGCCCGAAGCACTTGCAGGTGCAGTAAAGATTGAAAAAAACAGCATCGTTATTTCACGCGGTGGTGAGTACAGCCTGTCCGGCGACAGCGCAGGTCGCTCTGTCGTCATTGATGCTGGCGATGAGGAAATCACGCTGCTACTGAATAATGCGCAGCTGACCAGCAAACAGAGTGCTGCACTGCATGTAAAAAAATCCGGTGATGTCACCCTGCGCCTTGCAGAAAACACATCCAACCTGATTGCTGATAGCACAGGACGCGTCGGTAGCGATGAACCACAGGGCGCGCTGTATTCGCGTGCAGATTTACGCATCGAAGGCGCGAAGGGTGCCACCCTGACTGTCAAGGGGCAGCGTGAAGATGCCATCGTCGGAAAAGACGATCTGGATCTGCGTAACCTTACCCTGACAGTCGAAGCAAAAGACGAAGGTATCCGTGGCAAAGACAGCGTCGATATCCGCCGCTCGGTTGTGAATATTGTGGCCGGTGGTGACGCGATTAAATCCGACAATCTGGAACGTGAAGACAAAGGCTTTGTGAATCTGGAAGATAGCGATGTCACTCTGAGTGCCGGTGACGACGGCATCATGGCTGCCAATAAAGTCGATATCCGCGGTGGCAACCTGCGTATTACCCAGTCCTACGAAGCCATTGAAGGTCGTTTTGTCACGATTCACAGTGGCAATATTGAGGTGAACTCCAAGGACGACGGTTTTAACGTCACGATTAAGAAAACCGCCGAAGAAAAAGCAGCAGAAGAAGCTGCAAGACAAGCTGCCCGCGATAGCGGAGAGCGTCGTGGTCCGGGCGGCCCAGGTGGTCATGGTAAAGCGATTGATGGCCTTCTGAGCATACAGGGTGGCTACATCGTCATTCATGCATCGGGGGACGGTTTCGATTCGAACGGGCACGCGGAAATGACCGGCGGCACCCTGATAGTGAACGGCCCTCTTGGTCAGGGTGATGGTTATATCGATGTCGACGGTACATTCAATCTGACTGGCGGCACCCTGATCGCTCATGGCAGCAAAGGCATGGCGCAAACGCCGTCCGATACCTCATCGCAGCCGATTATGCAGATCAATCTCGATGAGGCGTTAAATAAAGGCGATCATTTCGTGATCACAGCGGCTGACGGCGAACAACTGCTGGACTATGTCGCTCCACGCAATTTCCAGTCACTGACCTATTCGTCGGCTCAGCTGAAAAACGGTGAGACGTACACAGTCACCGTTGCCGATAAAGAGATCGCCAGCATGACTCTGGAATCAGTGATTACCAAGCACGGCGAAGCCGGACGCGGGCCGCGTGGACCAAGAGGCGAAAGAGCATGGTGGCAGTTCCGCAGTGATGATGAGCGTCCGCCTCGTCCTGAATAATCGACCAAGGGCTCTTCGGAGCCCTTTTTTATGGCTTACTCCGCTCTTGTTTATTATTCCGACTCTGTTTCTGGCTCGCGTAACTGGCTACGCAATCCGGCCCCTCTCTGCATAATTCAGAGGTAGCCTCCGGATATTCCTGCTAAATTTGAGGTCTATTGTTTGCGCTATCCGACAGAGAAGTATTCAAATGGCATCAGAACGTCTACAGCTGGAATTATGCAACCTGACACTGGATCATTATCCAGACATCAAAGTCCTGATGGACGAGGCTTATCCTGAGCTGGGTGGTGCCTGGCCCACTCATACAATCAAGCGACTGATCGATCAGTTTCCAGAGGGACAGATTGGCGTCATGGACGGTGACGTCCTCGTCGGTATCGCCCTGTCGGTACAGGTGAACTACAAGCGTTTCTCAAACCCACATACCTATGAAGATATCGTGGGCACCAACGACGTGATTTCCAGCGACCCGGAAGGTGATGCCTTGTATGGCCTTGATGTTGTTATTAAGAAATCTCACCGTGGTTTGCGTCTTGGACGCCGTCTGTACGACGCACGTAAAGACCTCTGCCGCCAGTATAACTTTCAGGCCATACTCGCCGGCGGCCGCATCCCGAGTTATCACAATTATCGTGACACCATGTCGCCGATGGAGTTTATTCAGAAAGTCGATACCAAAGAGATCTACGACCCGATTCTGTCATTCCAGTTATCGAATGATTTTCAGGTAAAGCGTCTACTTAAAAAATACCTTCCGGAAGACTCTGAATCGGTCGGCTACGCAACGCTGCTTGAATGGAACAACATCCTCTACGAACCTCAGGATATTGTGCTGGATCAGCGCAAAACAACGGTTCGCGTTGGCGCAGTGCAGTGGCAGATGCGCGCCGTTGAATCTCTGGAAGAGCTGCTGAAGCAGGTCGAGTTTTTCGTCGATACCGTTTCAGACTATCAGTCCGATTTTATTCTGTTTCCAGAGTTTTTTAACGCACCGTTAATGGCCCTGGGGCCACAGTCTTCACAAACTGAGGCCATCCGTCATCTTGCAAGCTATACCGATGAAATACTCAACGCCATGTCTCGTATGGCCGTTGAATACAACGCCAATATCATTACCGGCTCGATGCCGCTGCAGAAGAATGGGCATATTTACAATGCGGCATACCTCTGCCATCGCAGTGGTCGCGTCGATGAACAACTGAAAATTCACATCACTCCGCATGAAAAGAATGACTGGGTCATCCGTGGTGGCGACAAGTTAGATGTCTTCGAAACGGACGCCGGGCGAGTGGGAATTCTCATCTGTTACGACGTTGAGTTCCCTGAACTGTCTCGTCTGATGGCGGAGAAAGGTCTGCAGATTCTGTTTGTTCCATTCTGGACGGATACCAAAAACAGCTATCTGCGTGTGCGCCATTGCGCTCACGCGCGTGCAATTGAAAACGAGTGCTATGTCGTCATCGCTGGTAGCGTTGGAAACTTACCGGATGTTGAGAGTCTGGATGTACAGTACAGTCAATCGGCGGTACTGACACCGTCGGATTTCTCGTTTCCACACGACGCCCTGTTATCCGAGGCAACGCCAAATACAGAAATGCTGATGTTCTCAGACCTGGATATGGATAAGCTACGTATTCTGCATAACGAAGGATCAGTAAGAAACCTGAAAGACAGACGGAATGATTTGTATCAGGTAAGGCTCAAGAAGTAACAGAAACAAAGCCAGGCTGCGGTAATCCATTTACCGCAGCCATCGCAGCCTTTTTCCCGACAATCAGGCTGTCTCTTTCGCCTTTGTCGTATCTGCAAGATACGGTTCAAGCTTCAGAATATTTTCGCGCAGCCCTTCCGGGATGTCACACGGGCGGCCTTTTTTATAATCAAAAAAGACCATGGTGCTTTCACCTTTAGCGACCAGGCGGGATGTCTCATGGCTCCACACGCCGTATTCCTGAACGATACGGCCGGAATCCAGTTTCACACTTTTTATACCAACACTAATGGTATCCGGGTACTTAAGCGGCGCCAGGAACTTAGCACTGGTGCTACCAAGAATCGGGCCCATACCCGTCTTCGCCATATATTCTTCAATTTTGATCGCTTCGACGTATTTTACGCGCGCGCTCTCAAAGTAGCGGAAGTACACCGTGTTATTCACATGGTGGAAATAATCCATTTCGCCCCACGCTACGGGTATCTCAACAACAATCGGATAATCGTATAAATCCAGCATGATAATCGCCCCATTAATACTTCATTGGTGCTCGCCATCGTGGCCAGCGATAAGAAAAGGTGTCAGTCAGCGCCGACAGAAGTACTAGAGCAACGACTATGCCCGCTGAAAAAGAAAGGGTGAAAATTAATCAAATATACGAAGAAAGCACCAGTCAAAGTTGGCAAGGGAGAACTTTATAAACACGGACTAGTACTTTTTCATTAGTCATAACGGCAAGACTTATCCGGCCACGAACACGTCCTGAGAAACTTGAACCGGCTCCTTGGAAACGGGAATTAAAGAAACGTCAGAAAACAGATAAGCCACACGTCGGTTTTGATTGGTTACTGCCAAATCGTCAGCTTTTCGTCAGGCAATAAAAAACCCGCCGAGGCGGGTCTTAGGAGCATTACGAGCGAACGTCGTAATCAGAGCTCGAAGCTGTGACGCAGAACGATGGTCTCAACGCGGTCCGGGCCGGTAGAGATAATATCGATCGGCGCACCAATCGCTTCTTCTACGAAGCGGATGTAAGCGCGTGCATTCTCTGGCAGATCGTCAATGCTTTTGGCACCGAAGGTCGTTTCAGTCCAACCCGGCAGCTCTTTATAGACCGGAGTCACTTTCTCGAACTGGTCAGCAGACGCTGGTACTTTCAACGCATTGCCATTCTCGTCCTGGTAACCGATACACACTTTGATGGTGTCCAGACCATCCAGAACGTCCAGCTTGGTCAGGCAGATGGTGTTGATCGAGTTGACGCGGATTGCATGCTTAACCAGCATAGCATCGAACCAACCACAACGACGGTCACGGCCAGTGGTCGTGCCCTTCTCTTTACCGACATCTGCCAGGTGCTTACCGACGTCATCAAACAGTTCCGTCGGGAATGGGCCAGAACCAACACGGGTCGTATAAGCCTTAGTGATACCCAGAATCTGATCCAGATACAGAGGACCAACGCCAGAGCCTGTCGCCACACCACCGGCAGTGGTGTTAGACGAGGTTACGAACGGGTATGTACCGTGGTCGATGTCCAGAAGAGTGCCCTGAGCACCTTCAAACATGATGTCGCCACCGTCTTCACGCACTGTGTGCACCAGATCAACAGCATCAACAACGATGTCTTTAATCTGAGCAGCCCAGTCCATGCAGGCAGCCAGTGTCTCTTCGTAGCTGACCGGATCAACGCCATAGTAGTTCACGAGAGAGAAGTTATGGTATTCCATGACTTCTTTCAGTTTGTCAGCAAACTCTGGCTGATACATGTCATCAACACGTAGTCCACGGCGAGAAACTTTGTCTTCGTACGCCGGGCCAATACCGCGGCCTGTCGTGCCGATTTTCGCATTACCACGCTTAATTTCGCGCGCCTGATCCAGAGCGACATGGTATGGCAGAATCAGAGGACAAGCGTGAGAGATACGCAGACGATCCATCACAGGTACGCCGCGCTCTTCAAGCGCGCGGATCTCTTTCAACAGAGCATCTGGCGCCAGAACCACACCATTACCGATGACACAACGAACGCCATCACGCAGGATGCCGGACGGGATCAGGTGGAGTGCAGTTTTCTCACCGTTAATTACCAGGGTATGACCTGCATTGTGGCCACCCTGAAAACGGACGACGGCCGCTGCTTTTTCAGTCAGCAGGTCAACAATTTTACCCTTACCTTCGTCACCCCACTGGGTGCCCAGAACAACAACGCTTTTGCCCATGGCAGAATCTTTCACTCAGTCGTTAAATTTAAAAATTCAGGCGCTGACCAGTGTCCACTGGCCATCGTTTTGCTGCAGTCGCTGAGACGCCCCTGCAACATCACCATTCGCTTCGGTCACTACACGGTATCCTTTGGTCCGTAAGTCCGTGATTGCCTGCCATAACGACGGATCATCCGACGCAGGAGCGGCCACGGTTTCCTTTGCTTCAAACTGACGCTGACCGAGAGCCGCCAGTACTTTAAGGTCTGCACTGAAACCGGTTGCCGGACGTGCTCGCCCGAAATCAGCACCGGTTTCATCATAACGACCGCCCTGAGCTACAGCATCACCGTAACCCGGCACATAGGCCGCAAATACCAGACCTGTGTGGTAATCATAACCACGTAATTCTGTCAGATCACAGGTGATTGATACCTGAGGGAAACGCTGCATCAGCGCTTCAATTGCCTGTGTCATATCGCTCAGCTGCTGCGCCGCTACCGGCACCAGTTCAGCTAAACGTGCAAATTTGTCGGTCAGTGCACTGGCACTGCCCTGCATTGAAGCCACCAGGCTGAATGCTTCGGTTAAACGGCTGTCACTCAGCTCACGCTCAACCCACGCCAGTGTATCCGTCTGACACTTAAGCTTGAGCAGGTCAAACAGTTCACTCTGCTGCTCATCACTAAGTCCAGCACTGTCGGCTAACGCGCGGAATACACCGACATTACCCAGATCAAGGTGAACACCTTCGATACCGGCTTCAGACAACAGGCTGAGCATCACGCTGATGATTTCGACATCGGCACTGGTGCCAGCTACGCCATACAGCTCTGCACCAATCTGAGTTGGCGTGCGGCTGGCCAGCAGTGATGCCGGACGCGTGTGAAACACAGTACGGCAGTAACTCAGACGGCTGGTGCCTTCCGGAGCAAGGCTGTGTGCATCGATACGGGCAACCTGTGGTGTCGTATCAGCGCTCAATCCCATCAGGCGACCTGACAACTGGTCGGTCACTTTGAAAGTGCGCAGGTCCAGGTCTTTACCTGTGCCAGTCAGCAGTGAATCAAGATACTCCAGCGCCGGCGGGATAACGAAGTCATAACCGCAGTTATCGAGATAATCGAGCAGATGGCGGCGTAACTGTTCGATACGACGCGCCTGTGGCGGTAGGATTTCGTCAATGCCATCAGGCAGCAGCCAACGGTCAGCTCCAGTCATTGTCCAGCCTTCAATTGTTAAACAGGTAAAGCAGGATGAGCCCCAGCGACATGCTGAAGAGCCCGATCATTCTCATGGTGCGGTCATCTGTCTCGGCCATCCGGATCACCAGCTGGCGCCATCGTGCGGGGTAAAGAAAGGGAATAACGCCCTCAATAATCAGCACCAGACTGACGGCCACCGCCAGTGTATGCCAGGCTTCTGCGGACACTTTCTCTACCTTGATGTAAAACAGAATTGCACAAAAAAACCGGGCTACCAGCCCGGTTGCGGGATTCTACCAGAGCTGACCGGGCTTGAACATGCAAACATGTTCAGGCCCGGCTGCCATTAGTTCCCTTTGGAGTCGTTCAGGTAACGGAAGAAGTCGCTCTTAGGATCGAGCAACAGAACGTCGTTGCCTTCGAAGGTCTCAGTGTAAGCCTTCAGGCTGCGGGTAAATGAGTAGAACTCAGGGTCTTTATTGAACGCCTGCGCATAGATGCGCGATGCTTCAGCATCGCCCTCACCTCGGATCTGCTCGGCTTCCCGGTAGGCTTCTGCCTCGATCACCGTTTTCTGACGATCTGCGTCTGCCTGAATACCTTCAGCCAGCTCGTTACCTTCAGAGCGGATCTCACGGGATTCACGACCACGTTCTGCCGACATACGCTGATACACGTTATTGCTCAGCTCATCTGGCAGGTCGATCGCTTTAACGCGAACATCCAGTACTTCGATACCCAGCTCGTCCTGCGTCTGCTCGTTGAGCATTGCGGTCAGTTTGGTCATCAGCTGATCACGCTCACCAGAAACAACTTCGTACAGGCTGCGCGCTGCGATTTCGTCACGCAGACCCTTGTTCACCTGGTTTTCCAGAAGAAGCGTTGCACGAGTGCGGTCACCCGATGTCGCCTGGTAGTAATTACGCACGTCTTTGATGCGCCATTTCGCGAACGAATCAACGATGACGTATTTCTTACCTGACGTCAGGAAGCGTGATGGCTGAGTATCCAGCGTCAGTACACGCGCATCGAAACGCTTGATGACATCGGCCAGTGGCATTTTAAACCCGATGCCCGGCTGAACATCGTCGTCAATCATCTCACCGAAGCGCAGCTTAATCGCACGCTCGGTTTCTTTGATGATGTAGAAGCTCTGGCTACCAATCAGGACCACCAGCGCGATAACGATCAGCGAAGTAAATGCTTTAGGTGACATTATCGACCCTCCCGACGAATAGTAGATGAACTGCCTGAAGTACGACGCGAGTTAGCCTCACGGATCACTTCATCAGTCAGGCGCTTGATGTCTTCATCACTGAGATCAGACTGACGAGCCACACCCTGAGCCTGCTGGGTCAGTTTATCGAGTGGCAGGTACATCATGTTGTTACCGCCTTCGACGTCCACCAGAACTTTACTGCTCTTGTTGTACACCTGAGTCACGGCATCAATGTAGAGACGTTCACGGGTAACGGCTGGTGCCTTGTTGTACTCGCTTAACAGCTTGGTAAAGCGATCGGCTTCACCTTCTGCACGTGCCACAACACGCTCACGGTAGGCGCGGGCTTCTTCGAGCTGACGCTGAGCGCGACCACGGGCTTCCGGAACAACCGAGTTCGCGTAGGCTTCTGCGTCGTTGATGGTGCGTTCTTTATCCTGCTTAGCACGCTGAACATCATCGAACGCTTCTTTCACCGCCGCTGGCGGGGTTGCGTCTTTAATGTTCACGTTCTGCAGAGTGATACCTGTGTTGTACTCATCCATGTAGAACTGCAGACGCTGTTTAACCGCTTCTGCCAGAACCACACGACCTGTCGTCAGGATAGGGTCCATTTCGGTGGAACCCACCTCATGACGCAGCGCACTTTCGGCGGCATCACGCAGAGTCAGTTCAGGGTCTTCAACACGCAGCGCATAAGACACAGGATCGGTGACGCGGTACTGAACGTTCAGTTTTACGTCGACGATGTTTTCGTCTTCGGTCAGCATGCTTTCACGGATTTCAGTTTCACGAACACGGGTCGCGTTAACGATGATTACGTCTTCAATCACTGGCAGTTTCCAGTTCAGACCTTCACCTTCGATGCGGTCAAACTTACCAGTACGTAATACGACGCCGCGTTCCTGAGTGTCGAGGATGTATACAGAATTCATCGCTAGCAGAATTGCCGCGATGACTGCGGCTACAACAAGAAAGCCTGTGATGCTGCCATCACCGCCGTTGTTGTTATTTCCGCCGCTTTTCTTGCCGCCGAATAAACCGTTCAGTTTATCAGTCAGCTTGCGGATCACTTCGTCCAGATCGGGTGGCTGATTACCACCACCACCGCCGTTGCCCCTGTTATTGTTACCCCAAGGGTCTTTGGGCTTGTTGCCATTACCGCCAGGCTCATTCCAGGCCATAGATCACTCCAGTCAGTGTGGCTGTTTTGTCATAAATGAATAGTACGTCCGTCATGATAACGGATTTGAGCGCAGCGGCCAGCCCATCAGGCATTGAATCGGGCAACTAACCGCCGACTTTCGCTATAACCAGGGATCTGCAGGTTGCGCGATAAAGCGCGACTCAGGAACCTCAGCTTTAGATAACGCTCGTTTAAAGTCTTGCAACTGCATGCGAATCTGCAGATGGATGTCACCATTATCGGCAAAATCCTCGCCCTGAACGCCACCGCTTTCGTAAAGAATTGCACGAAGACGTGCATCCGCAGGCGCCAGCGTGAGTCGATCTTCGAAGATCTCTTCGCCCAACAACTCAGACATCGCCTGACACAGCAGGTCAAAACCAAGTCGTTCCTGTGCCGACACCCAGACCGCAACGGGGACACCATCCTCGTTCCGGTCGATGCGCGGCTCACCAGATTCCAACAGATCGATCTTGTTGTAGACACGCAACTCCGGCAGTTCGTCCGCCTGAATTTCACCGAGTACCAGCTCAACCTGCTCGATATTGCCTTCCCGTTCATCCGAGGCGCAGTCGATCACATGCATCAACAGATCAGCCTCTGCCGCTTCCTGCAGAGTGGCACGGAATGCCTCTACCAGTTTATGGGGCAGGTGTCGGATAAATCCAACCGTGTCTGCCAGAACGATTTCACCCACGTCATCAATTTCGAGGCGTCGCAAGGTCGGATCAAGCGTTGCAAACAACTGATCTGCAGCATAGACATCAGCCTGCGTCAGTGCATTGAACAGAGTCGACTTACCCGCGTTGGTGTATCCGACAATAGCAACGGTCGGCACATCCGAGCGCTTACGCGCACGGCGACTCTGGTTGCGCTGTGCCCTTACTTTCTCAAGACGGGCATGAATACTCTTTACCCGTTCCCGCAGAAGACGTCGGTCAGTTTCAAGCTGAGTTTCACCCGGCCCGCGCATGCCGATACCACCTTTCTGACGTTCAAGGTGAGTCCAGCCACGGATCAGTCGGGTCGACTGATGCTGCAGCTGTGCCAGCTCAACCTGTAACTTACCCTCGTGGGTACGAGCGCGTTGGGCAAAGATATCGAGAATCAGGCCGGTACGGTCGAGCACCCGGCACTTAATTTCACGTTCAACGTTGCGCTCCTGACTGGGTGTCAGTGCATGGTTAAAAATCACCAGGCTCACATCGTGCATACGCACCGCTTCAGCGATTTCTTCAACCTTGCCCTTACCAACGAACGTTTTTACATGAGGTACATCCCGCTTGGTCGTTACCAGATCTACCGGGTCAGCCCCCGCAGAGATAACGAGTTCACGGAATTCACTCAGGTCCTCCCGGTTCGCTCCTTCGGGGAAGTCGACGTGTACGAGGATGGCTTCTTCACCACCACTGTCAGGACGCTCAAAAAACACAGATAGATGTACCTTTGTCGGCGATTATTCAGAATTTGGAAATCTGGTCGTACCGGATGCTTCCGATAAAAAATAGCAGATGCGAGACACAATGATGCCTCAGACGCTCAATCACAACACTGCGGCTGTTTCAGTCGGATGGTGGGAATATCAGCGGGCCCGCCCTCTTTACGGCAAAGCCCCTGATCAGGCCGGGCGATTATTCCTCGCCTTCACCCTGTTCTGCTGCTGGTGCCAGACGCACATTGCGGCTAGGAACAACAGTAGAAATTGCGTGCTTATAAACCATCTGAGACACGGTGTTCTTCAGCAGGATAACGAACTGATCGAATGATTCGATCTGCCCCTGCAGCTTAATGCCGTTAACCAGAAAGATGGAAACCTGGATACGCTCCTTACGAAGCTGGTTCAGATAAGGGTCTTGTAAAGAGTGCCCTTTTGACATAGTTGTTCTCCTAAATGAGAGAGTGCCTTCCAATCTGCGGTCGGCGAAGTAATAGTAGATTGCCCCATTGGTGGCCAGAACCTGCCCCAAAACTAACATGGAGGCCATGAAATAAACCGGTACACCTAAACCGGATCATCTGTACAGACACATATTTGGTCGTCGGGTTCAGCCCGAGAATGCCGAATTCCGCATTGTTATGGTAATTCAATACGGTCAGCAGCCGTTCTCACGGCTAAATATGGCGCTGGTGCTGAGTATTTTCAAGGTATTTCTGACAATATCCGGATCATCGGTATCCAGCCAGTGAAGACCGGGCCAGCTACGCAGCCAGGTGATCTGACGTTTGGCCAGTTGGCGCGTCGCAATAATGCCCCGTTCTATCATCTCGTCGTAGTCGTATTCACCATCCAGATAGTCCCACGCCTGACGATATCCAACGCAACGGATGGACGGCATATTCTTATCAAGATCACCACGGGCACGCAGCGCTTTTACCTCGTCGAGAAAACCATCGGCCACCATAATACGGAAACGCTCAGCGATGCGTTCGTGTAAACGCTTGCGCTCTGCCGGGCATACCGCGAGGTTCACGACATGGTAGGGCAGCGGTTCGGTCTGTTGCTCGGCCCAGTACTCCGTCAGTGTTTTGCCAGAGATCAGATACACCTCAAGCGCACGCTGAATACGCTGAGAATCCATAGGCTTCAGGCGACGTGCGGACTCAGGATCGATATCTGCCAGCCGCGCATGCATCGCCGGCCAACCTTTCTCAAGGCCTTCTTCGAGTAGCTGCTGCCGGATTGATTCGTCGGCTTTCGGCAGATCTGCAGCGCCGTCGCGGAGAAATTTGAAATACATCATGGTGCCACCTACCAGCAATGGCACTTTGCCTGCGGCGGTAATGTCTGCCATTTCGCGTAAAGCGTCTTCACGGAAATTAGCGGCGGAGTATGCCTCGGCCGGATCAATCAGATCAATCAGGCGATGCGGTGCCTGCGCTTGCATACTGGCGTCCGGCTTGGCGGTACCGATGTCCATGCCTTTGTAGACCAGCGCTGAATCGACACTGATAATTTCGCAATCGTGGTTCTTAACCAACTCCAGTGCGAGTGCCGTCTTACCTGAGGCCGTCGGCCCCATCAGAAAAATCGCGGGCGGTAAACTCACAGGAGGTAAGGATTCTGACATCAGCGGCCCCGCAGAAAGAGCTTATCCAACTCTGACATCGTCATCTGAGTCCAGGTCGGTCGCCCGTGGTTGCACTGTCCGGAGCGCTCGGTGGCTTCCATATCCCGTAACAAAGCATTCATTTCAGGTAGGGTCAGTTTCCGGTTTGCCCGTACAGAACCATGGCACGCCATGGTCGACAGCAGTTCGTTGCGATGGGCAAGAATCCGGTCCGAGGCGCCATGCTCCATCAGATCACTCAGCATATCAGTGATCAGTTGCCCGACATTTGCCTGCTGCAACAATACCGGAATCTGGCGGATCATCAGGCTCTCTGGCGACACTCTCGCCAGCTCAACGCCGAACTGACGGAATTCATCGGAGAACTGCTCTGCCGCATCGGCCTCACGCTCACTGACGTGCAGAGTTTCGGGCACGAGCAAAGGCTGACTCTGAACGCCCTGCTCATCCACCGCGACTTTTAAACGCTCGTAGGTAATTCGCTCGTGTGCAGCGTGCATATCCACGACCACCAGACCGTGAGCATTCTGCGCGAGTATATAAATGCCATGCAGTTGAGCGACGGCAAACCCGAGTGGCGGCAGGTCTTCTGCACTGGATTCAGGAAGTGGTTGTGGCGCTCCCTGATTCAGCTGTTCGTAACTGCGTAATTGTTCAGCCACTGCGCCCTGCCCCGGACGACTGTCAGAAAAACTCTGACCAAAAGAACCGCCAGAAAAATTCTGAGCTGTTGAGGTCGCGGCGCCGTCAGCGGTTGCAGAGAAGGGAACTCGTTCGGTAGCAGGCTGTTGCCAGTCGAGCCGGTTCTGTCCCTGAAACTCTCCCGCTTCTGTACCTGTTGCCGCCGGAGCTGCACTTGGCTGCAGATTCGCGGTCGGCTGTTCCGGGCGTATGTCCGCCAGAGCGCGGTGCAGAGAACGGAAAATAAAATCATGCACCAGGCGACCATCGCGGAAGCGCACTTCGTGCTTAGTCGGGTGAACGTTAACGTCCACCAGCTTCGGGTCCAACCAGAGATAAAGCACAAACGCCGGATGACGACCGTGATAAAGCACATCACGGTAGGCCTGTTTAATTGCGTGCACGACCAGTTTGTCACGCACCGCCCGACCGTTCACAAAGAAATACTGCATATCCCCCTGCGAACGCGAAAACGTCGGTAAACCCACCCAACCTTCAATTGTCAGGCCCGCACCTTCGGTTTCAATGTGCACTGCGTTATCCATAAATTGCGGATTAAGCAGTGTTGCCACCCGTTTCTCACGATCAATCGTCCGGGCCGCAGGGCGCAACGAATGAATGACGCGGTTGTTATGACGCAGCGTAAAAGCAACGTCATAGCGACTGAGTGCGAGCTTTTTCAGTGTGTCTTCAAGGTGAGAGAATTCTGTTTTTTCTGTACGCAGAAACTTACGTCGTGCTGGCGTATTAAAAAACAGGTCACGCGCTTCAACCGTGGTGCCTGTTGGGTGGGCTGCCGGGCTGACTTCCGCCTGCATATCACGCCCTTCCGCTTTCACCTGCCAGGCTTCATCTGAGCCTTTCTCTCTGGATGTCAGAGTCAGGCGTGATACCGATGAGATACTCGCCAAGGCTTCACCACGGAAACCCATTGTGCCCACGGCTTCGAGATCATCCAGCGTAGTAATTTTACTGGTGGCGTGGCGACTGAGAGACAAAGGCAGGTCGTCTTTGCCGATGCCGTGCCCGTCATCACGAACGCGAAGCAGCTTAATGCCACCCTGCTCGGCATCAACATCAATATGCTGAGCACCAGCATCCAGCGAATTTTCGACCAACTCTTTAATGATATTGGCTGGACGTTCTACAACTTCGCCCGCGGCAATCTGGTTCGCAAGACGTGGCGATAACAGGTGTATTCGGCTCATAGCTCAGACTGAAAGTTCAGGAATTTGGAATACGCAGTTTCTGGCCGACTCTCAGCGAATTACTGCTCAGGCCATTCAGTTTGCGCAGCTCAGACATTCCCATGCCGCTGCGCACTGCCAGCTCAGAAAGAGTGTCGCCACTACGGACTGTGTATTCGATGTATTGTTGTGCAGCTTTCTTACGGGCCGCCATCAAGGTACCGGCCGGAGGATTATTCTGAAAATAATCTTTAATACCGTTGAAAATCGCACGGGCCATTTTCTTCTGGTAAGCACTGGTTTTCAGCTGCCGGGCTTCGCCAGGGTTTGAAATAAACCCGGTTTCCACCAGCAGCGCCGGCATGTCCGGTGATTTCAGTACGACAAATGCGGCTTCTTCAACGTTCTTCTTATGCAGTTTACTGATCTTGCCCATTTCCTGCAGAATTTCATCGCCGATAGAAACACTGGCGGTGCGCTTATGCGTCATCGACAGATCCAGTAACGTCATCGCCAGGTGGTCCTCACGATCACCAATACTGACACCACCAATTAAGTCGGACGAATTTTCTTTGTCGGCAAGAAAGCGTGCCGTTTCACTGGTCGCTCCCCGGTCTGACAACACAAATACCGAGCTACCGCTGGCACTCGGGTGCTTAAACGCATCCGCATGAATAGAGACAAAGAAATCGGCGTTCGCTTTACGGGCTTTTTCTGAGCGCTCACGTAAACCGATGTAGTAATCGCCGGTGCGGACCATAAAGGGAGCAAAGCCAGTTTCCTGATCCAGCAGGCGTTGCAGTTCTTTGGATATCGCCAGAACCACATGTTTTTCCATCACGCGGCCAGGGCCAAGGGCTCCGGGGTCTTCGCCGCCGTGCCCGGCATCGATGGCAATAATAATGTCACGCTGATCGGTTTCGTAGGTTTCTGCTTTCTTAACGATATCAGGCGCACTCATAGACGCTTCTGACTGAGGACGTTCAAGATCTACGACCAGTCGATGGTGAGACACCCCTTCAGAAGGGGGTAACGGGAAGCTGCGATATTTCATCGTCGCGCTGGTTTCTACCACAAGACGCAGGTCGGTCTTGTTGCGGCGTCCACTGCGTACACGAATCACTTCGCTGGAATCGTCGGCTACCTTTTCTAACGACGACATTTTCAGAGACGCATTTTTAAGGTCAACGACGATGCGATCCGGCCCGGTCAGCTGGAAGATTTTATGTTCGTGCGGTCCGCTGAGATCGAGCACCAGACGGACTTTATCGGGAGACTGCCAGATACGTACGTCGCTGACGTCTGCCCATACTGGCAGCACACAGAGTGTCACGACGAAAAACGCGATCAGCCGCTTAATTATTCCTGCCATTCTTTTACCAGCTGCTGCAGTTGCCTGTTCCACTGTGCCCCTTTATCTGTCTCTGCCTGCCAGTTGAGGATACGTGCCTCACCTACATCGTCAATATGAATCGCAAGATCGGCCTCGGGCAATACACCGCGCCCACGCTCAGGCCACTCGATCAGGCACAAAGTTCCATCCGTCAGATATTCGCGAATCCCCATGTACTCAAGCTCTTCCGGATCACCCAGACGATAGAGGTCAAAATGGCAGACCCGACCATCCGGCAGATCGTATTCTTCAACCAGAGTATACGTCGGGGACTTCACCGGGCCTGTATGACCAAGCGCCTGAATCAGCCCACGACTCAGGGTAGTTTTGCCAGCGCCCAGAGTACCTTCGAGAAATACCAGGCCACCGCCCGTCAGTATTGAAGACATACGGCCTGCAAAACTGACCATTTCATCTTCGCCGGTCAGGCGTATCTGGCCAGTAGTCTGTGGATTGCTCTCAGTCATCAGTTCACCAATTGTCGGATAAATGGCATCAGGTCTGTCGCAAGAAGTCCGCGCGTCCCGGACTCCGCGGCCGCGAGATCAGCAGCTGCGCTGTGCAGGCAGGCGCCACGAACAGCCGCCTGCCATGGCGTTAACCCCTGAGCCAGAAGCCCGGCTATCACACCCGTAAGAACATCACCCATTCCGCCGGTCGCCATGCCCGGGTTGCCATCCGTGCAGATTGCCAGCTCGCCTTCGGGAGAAGCAATGATACTGCCCTGCCCCTTGAGAATAACAACCGCATGGTATTTCTCAGCAATTGCCTGCGCCGCACCGAGGCGATCAGACTGAATATCCGCTACGGACTTGTCCAGCAACCGCGCAGCTTCGCCTGGATGCGGAGTCATCACGACGTCACGCTCCGGAAATTCCGTCTGCCATCCCGGAGAGGCAATAATATTCAATGCATCGGCATCCAGCACAACCGGATAGTCACTCTGAAGAACCTGCTGCAGAAGCAACTCTGCCCAGCTGCTGCGCCCGAGTCCGGGGCCGCAGGCCAACACTGACACTTTTTCCATCAGGGGCTGCATTTCAAGCCCGGCATTAATCGCCGCCGCCATACACTCCGGGCGCCGACCAAGCACCACAGAGACATTAGCCGGACGCGTCGCGCAGGAGGTCAGGCCTGCGCCGGTACGACAGCAGGCGTCCACGGCCATAGCAATAGCACCGCCGAAGCCGGTTTCGCCGCCAATCAGCAACGCATGGCCATGGTTTCCTTTGTTGGAGTTACCGCGTCGGGAATACAGTAAGGGGCCATCCTGAGTAAGCGAGTGATAACTCACTCGTTTCGCCAGTACAGAAACCGCTTGTCGCTCTGCATCGGTTAACCCAAGCGCCGCGTAGTGAAGTTCACCACAGCAGTCCGGGCCGTCGCAGGTCAGCAGACCTGGCTTCATACCGATAAAGGTCATCGTCGCATCTGCCTGAACCACATGGCCCATAATCATGCCGGTACTGGCGTTCAGGCCGGAGGGAATATCCAGAGCGAATACCGGCGCCTGGTGTTCGTTCATCGCCTTGATCGCTTCGGCAAACTCACCCTGTACGACCGCATTCAGGCCTGTACCTAATAAACCATCAACCAGAAGGTCAGCATCTGCGGGCAGATTGCCGTCGAATTCACGGGCAACGACACCGGCGCTCTCGGCCATGTGCCGGGCATCGGTCGCCGATGGGCTTTGTCGGGTAACATCGCCAAGCATCAGAACAGTTACCGACAGGCCCTGCTCGACTGCTAATGCAGCGATTACCCAGCCGTCACCACCGTTATTGCCAGCACCGGCAAGAATGCACAGGTGCTGCGCTTCGGGCCAACGCTCACGCAGGCATTCAAATGCCGCTTCGCCAGCCTGTCGCATCAGACTGTAGCCATTGTCTCCCATGCGCTGAATAATCAGCCGGTCGAGCTCCCGTACGCCAGCAACGCTGTCGATGTTTCCGGGAAGATGGTCATAGCCTGTGTAAGGTCGCTTCATCGCGGTTGGGCCTGCGCTTGTGATACATTGCCGGGATTATATAAGTCCCAGGGCAGCCCGGCCAGAATGACATCCTCCAGGACAGTACTTACCCCAGAACAACTACAGAAGTTGCGTGATGATATTACGCAATGGTCGCTCGAGGCTGGCTTTCAGCAGTGTGGGTTCAGTAGCGTCGATACAGGTGAGCACGGCGATCGTTTACAACAGTGGCTGGATGCCGGTTATCACGGTGAAATGAGCTATATGGCCGATCACGTGACGGAACGGGGACCGATGCGTGCTCTGCCCGATGAGCTGCTTCCCGGCACGCTCAGTGTGATCAGCCTGCGCATGGATTATCTGGCGCCCGGTGTTGAGGTAGCTAAGCATCTGCAGGATAAAAACAATGCTTATATTTCTCGTTATGCGCTGGGGCGCGATTATCACAAGTTAATCCGCAAGCGCCTGACGCAACTAGGAAAACGCATTCAGTCTGAGATCGGCGATCTTGGTTTTCGCGCCTTTGTCGACAGCGCGCCCATTCTCGAGCGGGCTCTCGCAGAACAGGCGGGAATCGGCTGGATTGGTAAAAATACGATGGTTCTGAACCGCAAGGCGGGCTCGTATTTTTTTCTGGGTGAAATTCTCACAGATCTGCCGCTCGATCCGAATGACACTCCACTGAAGAATCATTGCGGCCGCTGTACCTCGTGCCTGGATATCTGCCCGACTCAGGCCTTTGTCGCCCCTTATGTTCTCGACGCGAGAAAATGCATTTCTTACCTGACCATCGAACTCGATGGGCCTATCCCCGAAGAACTTCGCAGCGGCATCGGCAACCGTATTTTTGGTTGCGACGACTGCCAGATTGGCTGCCCGTGGAATCGCTTCAGTAAAAGTAGCGAAGAACCCGACTTCACCCCTCGCCACCAACTGGATAAAGCAACATTACTCGAACTGTTTCAGTGGGATGAAGCAACCTTTCTGAAAAAAACCGAAGGTATGCCGATCCGGCGAACCGGTTACGAGAACTGGATGCGGAATATATCGGTAGCGTTAGGAAATGCCCCTCAGAGCATTGAAGTGCAGGAGGCGTTAAAAAATCAGAAAGGAAAAATTTCAGGCCTGGTTGATGAACATATCAACTGGGCCCTGCAACAGCAGGGCCATTGAAGACCATTGTTTCCAGTGGTCATCTTAACGATTACCTATCACTGGCGCAGTGCACGCAGCATCCAGGCAGTCTTCTCGTGCAGGCTCATACGAGCCGTCAGCAGGTCAGCTGTACCTTCATCGAAGACTTCGTCAGTCATTTTGATAACACTACGACAGGTGCGTACCACCTGCTCGTGTCCTTTCGTGAGGATATCGACCATCTCGTTAGCTTCCGGTACACCGTCCACTTCTTCAACAGAACTCAGACGCGCAAACTCTTTGTAAGTACCCGGCGCGGTGAACCCCAGAGTACGGATTCGCTCGGCGATATCATCCACGGCTTCGGCCAGCTCGGTGTAGTGTTCTTCAAACATCAGGTGTAATTCACGGAACTGAGGACCAGTGACGTTCCAGTGGAAGTTGTGGGTCTGCAGATACAGTGTGTAAGAATCTGCCAGAACTCTGCTCAGGCCTTCTGCAATCTGTTTGCGGCTTTCTTCATTAATACCAATATCGATCGAAGTCATACGTATACTCCTTCTGAAAATGAATCACTCCCTTTTAGTGACAGGGCCTGTTTCGCTTTGTTCCTAAAATATTCCCGAAAATATGTACTGGAAACATTTGACGCTTCTCTGGAGCTCTGCCAATGTCGATGCTCTTCCGTTACAAATATTTCCTCAATATTGCCTGAACAAGAGTGCAGCATATGGCGAACACGAATCTGACGTCTGTCTTCAATAACAAACTTATCTGGATTACCGGGGCGTCTTCCGGCATTGGTGAACAACTCTGTTATGACCTGAGCAAAATGGGTGCTCGCCTCATCCTGTCTGCCCGTCGGACAGACGAACTTGAGCGGGTAAGAAACGCCTGTCAGAGTCCAGAAACACATACTGTTCTGCCGCTCGATATGTTGAATGAGGCCGACGTGATCAACGCCGCTGACAAGGTGGCCAACGAACTCGGCACCGTAGATTACCTGTTCAATAACGCAGGTATCACACAACGCTCACTGATCAATGAAACCGATGCGGATATTTATCGCAAGGTGATGGAGCTGAATTATTTCTCGCAGGTGACAATTACCCGCAAAGTCCTTCCCGGCATGCTTGCCCGTGGTTCAGGGCATATCGTAACAACCTCAAGCATCGCCGGACTGATCGGTATTCCTTACCGCTCGGCTTACTGCTCATCGAAGCACGCCATTATTGGTTTTATGGATTCTTTGCGCTCTGAGGTGCATGACAAAGGATTGCGCGTGACAACGCTTTGTCCGGGCTTCGTACGCACCAATATTATCGATACCGCCCGCCGTGAAGGCACGGCTCAGGAGAAGGTTGAGGACACCGTCATCAAAAACGGCATGGCCGTCGATGAAGCGGTTGCCGAAGTCCTGGAAGCCGTCGCCAACGAAAAAGAACAGGTCATCATCGCTAAAGGCAAAGAAGGTATGGGCCCCATCATTAAGCGACTTTTCCCGAGCGTGATTTATAAGATGGTTCGGAAAATGGCGTTAACCTGATTCCTCCGTGAATGAACTTGTGAACAGAAAACAGGTCGACTTTCACAGGAGGTGAATTATGAGTAAACAAGCCGTTATATACCGTATGGTGATGGAAAAACACATCTGCCCTTTCGGTTTAAAGTCTCTCGACCTGCTAAAACGCGAAGGATTTCAGGTCAAAGACCACTGGTTAACGACCCGCGAAGAAACCGACGCGTTTAAAAAAGAACATCAGGTTGAAACCACACCGCAGACTTTCATCGATGGCGAACGCATTGGTGGCTACGATGCTCTGAAGGAACACTTTGGCAAAGCACAAAGCAAAGAAAAGACGACCAGCTACACGCCGGTCATTGCGATTTTCTCCGTCGCTCTTCTGATGGCTCTGGGCGCTTCTCACATGTTAAGTGGAAGTTTCTTTGGTGCCCGATGGTTTGAATTGTTTATCGCCTTCAGCATGTGTGTGCTGGCGATTCAGAAATTGCAGGATCTCGAAGCATTCTCTTTGCAGTTCCTCGGGTATGACCTGCTGGCACAGAAGTACGTCCCCTATTCAAAGATCTACCCGTTCGCAGAGGCATTCGCCGGTATAGGTATGATCGCTACGGTGTGGACACCACTGGTTGCGCTTGTTGCTTTATTCATCGGTAGTATCGGCGCAGCATCCGTCTATAAAGCCGTTTATATTCAGAAACGGGAGCTAAAATGCGCCTGTGTCGGTGGCAACAGTAATGTTCCCCTTGGCGCGATATCCATGACGGAAAACCTGATGATGGTAGGAATGGCGATCTGGATGCTTCTGTTTCGTTGATTTGATGCTTCTCTGAATCAACTTTCAACGGAAAGAAATGAAAAAGCGCCCCAGCATTTTTGCTGGCGGCGCTTTTTTCTTATACGGCTAAAAAGTGCTTACGATAGTGCTGCATTTCAGCGATGGACTCACGGATATCATCCAGCGCCTGATGCGCCCCTTTCTTCTCGAATGAAGATACTGCCTCGGGCTTCCAGCGACGTGCTAACTCTTTCAGCGTGGATACATCGATATTGCGGTAGTGGAAATAGCGCTCAAGCTCAGGCATGTACTTCACCAGAAAACGTCGATCCTGGTGAATACTGTTGCCGCACAGTGGCGATGCACCCTCTTTAACGTGCTCTTTCAGAAAGGCGATGGTCGCCAGCTCAGCCGCACGGGCATCCTGCGTACTGTCTTTGACCCGCTGAGTAAGACCTGAGTTACCATGGGTACGGGTGTTCCATTCGTCCATCGCATCCAGCAAAACGTCTGGCTGATGCACCGCAATCACAGGCCCCTCGGCGATAACGTTGAGGTCACTGTCGGTGACGATCGTCGCGATTTCAATAATGACATCCTGCTCTGGCTCAAGACCTGTCATCTCCAGGTCCATCCAGACCAGATTATCTTTCTGACTCATGTCGCATTCTCAGTAAGTATGTTGGTGATATCAGTCTAGCAAGTTGCACCAAACCCAGCCAACCGCGACAATAGCGCCATCTCACAAATCAGAGCGGATATGGCAAAGCGCAAACTAAACCGGCGTCAGGCCTGGCGGATTGAAAAAATCCAGCAGGAAAAGGCTTCACGAGCTAAACGCAAAGAGCGTGACATTTCAGATCAGCTGAGCGCAGGCGAACTGGGTGAAGAGATGCATGGGCTGGTTATCGCCCACTTCGGATCGCAGGTTGAGGTTGAAGACGAGCACCGCACCCGCTACCGCTGCTTTCTCCGCGCTAACCTCGGTTCTCTGGTCACCGGCGATCATGTCGTGTTCCGCCCAGGGCCTGAGAATAACGGTGTACTGACCGGCGTCGTTGAGATGGTGCAGGAGCGTGAATCTGAATTATCACGCCCAAACCCTTACAACGAGATCAAACCCGTCGCAGCAAATATCGACAACATTCTGCTGACCATTGCTCCCGAACCTCACGCCCACCGCAACCTGATTGACCGCTATCTGGTCGCTGCTGAGAACTGTGGTATCGAGCCGATTCTGCTGCTCAATAAAATCGACCTGATCGACGAAGAGATTCAGCCTTATTTCGACGAGCTGCTCGGCGACTACGAAGTGCTGGGTTATCGGTCTTTGCGCGTATGTAGCAAAGACGAAGACAGCCTGGCTGATCTTAAAACCTTCCTGAATGATCGGGTCAGTGTCTTTGTTGGTCAATCCGGGGTTGGCAAGTCGTCCCTGATTGCGACTCTGCTTCCTGGGGAAGACCTGCGCATTGGTGCCTTGTCTGAAAATACCCGTAAGGGTAAACACACAACCACGACGGCACGCCTTTATCACTTTCCGGCCGGCGGTGATCTGATTGACTCTCCGGGGATTCGTGAATTCGGGCTCTGGCATATGTCGCCAGAAGAGGTGATGTACGGTTTCCGCGAGCTGAGAGACATTGCAGGTCATTGTCGCTTCCGCGACTGCGCACATGAATCTGAACCTGGCTGCGCCATCATTGAAGCGCTGCAAAACGGTGAGATCAGTGACGAACGCTTCTTCAGCTACAAACGGATTCTGAGTACACTGACCGAACTGTAAGTCAGCGCACTACCAGAAAACTTCTTCTTTATTGGGCGGGTTATCGTAGGGGTTATCCGCCCGGTTACGTCTCTCCTGCAGCTCTTCGAGCATGGTCCCAGTGCGATTAATCGTCGGAGTTCTTGGGTCTTCTTCTCCGTCGTCACCATTTATAAATTCAATATCAGCATCACTGCCACTGCGGCCCTTGATCCCCTCATCGAGCGATTTATTAAGCAGGGTAATTGAAATGCGTCGATTGACTGCTGCTGCCGGGTCATCTGGTTTAAGTGGTGCGGTATCGCCCATACCAATGACCTGGGCAATCTGAGACTTGGGTACGCCGGCTTCCATCAAGGCCCGCCGCGCAGAGTCTGCCCGTAGAGAGGAAAGCCCCCAATTTACGTCATCTTCATCACGTTGATTGGCTATCCCGGACGAATCGGTATGACCGGTGATCTGTAAACGGTGATCTAGTCCAGACAACATGGGCGCCAGCTCCCATAAAATATCTTCAGAGTAGTAGCGTAAATGAGCGCTGCCCTGATCAAACATTGGGCGATTGGTCTGATCCACAATCTGCAAACGCAGACCTTCTGTCGTAAGATCCAGCAGAAGTTGATTTTTGAACGGACTGAGCGTTGGGCTGGCGGTAATCATGGCCTGAATTTTGGCCTTCATTTCCTCCATGCGCCGCTGTTCAATCGCGTCAGCAAGGCTCTCGATCTCGTCAGCCTGGAGAATTTTCTCAGGGTCAATACTCTCTGAAACGGCAATATTATCTGAGGTCGTTGGCGAGCCACCGAGGTCGATTACATACTTGGACGGTACCAACTTGCCTTCCTCGAACGCTTTCGGGTCCTGAAAGTACCCCGAAATTGCCTCACGCTCCTGTTCATTCGACGAATTAATTACCCACAACACCAGAAACAAAGCCATCATCGCCAGCGCGAAATCGGCCATCGCTACTTTCCAGGCGCCACCGTGTTCTTCGTGTTTGCCCTTTTTATAGCGACGGACAACGATATTCTGATGTGGGCTCAGCTTCTCCATCAGTCATCACTCATCAGCGGCTACGCACTTTGCTTTCGACTTCGTTAAAGGTCGGACGTTTATGGGTAAACAATGACTTACGGCCGAACTCTACTGCCAGCTGAGGCGGTAATCCGTTCAACGACGCTATGATGCAGGCCTTCGCTGCTTCGTAGAGTTTGATTTCTTCTTCTGCAATATGGCGCATAACAGAAGACACCGGACCAACCAGACCATACGCCAGAAGCACACCACTGAAGGTACCGACAAGCGCGGCCGCAACGTGAGCACCAATCTCGTTAATGTCGCCGCCAATCGCCCCCATGGTAATCACAATACCGAGTACAGCCGCCACGATACCAAAACCCGGCAGGGCATCTGACACTTTGCTGACCGCCATCCCCGGCTGCTCAAGCTCGTGCATACGTGCTTCGATCTCCTGATCCATCAGAGACTCAAGTTCGAACGATGTCAGGTTTCCCGCAGCGATAATACGGAAGTAATCGGCAATAAAGACAGCCAGCTCATGATTCGCCTGAATGGCCGGATAACGGGCAAACAGAGCACTGGTATCAGGATTTTCGACATCGCCTTCAATGGCCATTATGCCCTCACGCCGTGCTTTGTTAAGGATGTCATAAAGCAGGCCCAGGACATCCATATACATGGTTTTAGGAACACTGCCGCCCATGATCACCTTCGGAATCAGACGAAATGATGACCATACAACATGCCATGGATTCGATAGAAGGAAGGCACCGAAGGCGGCGCCGACAATAATCAGTATCTCGAATGGTTGCCACAATGCCAGCAGTTGACCATGCGACATCACATAGCCATACAGGACACTGCCAAAAACAATCACGACACCTGCTACAAATAGCATCCAGCCAATTTCCTCAGCGGTACTCCGCACTTAACTCAGAATGCGAACCGAAACCCTTCCGTGACAAAAAAGACACACAGATTACACGGGACGAAATACGCATCACGACTATAGTAAGTAAAGGATACAAATGACCGTTTAACAAACCGGGAACACTCTCTCCATGCAGAATTCTGCGCTCCAGACGCCCAGCGCCGCCCAATGGGAGGCCGTACTGGCGTTCCGTGACTTACCGATCCTGAAAGAAACGCGGGATGCGTTAAGGGTCGAACTTAGAAATCCGCAGGTCAGCTTTGAATCGCTGGTGCCTGTTGCGGAAAGAGACCCGGCACTCTGCTGGCACCTGCTACAGAAGGCAGTCAACCACAATCCCGGTTGCCGCGAACAGATTCACGGCGTCTACAACTGCCTGGCACTGCTTGGTATGCAGGAGCTTATTATTCTGGTGAAAAAGCTCCCGGTCATTGAAGATCATCCAAAGGATGCCTCGCAAAAGGTCTATCGACAGGCGCTATACACTGCGCACATGGCCGGTTGTCTGGCTGCACAGTGGGCCAGTGCGAAAGGCACCCCTACCAGCACAGCGTACTGGTCAGCCATGCTGGCAAACTCGATTCTATGGCCATGGCTGTTACTCGATAAATCCAGCCATAACTGGTTTCATTACCTGAGCGAAGGAGATGATCTGGGAACGGCCTCTCGCAAGGTATTCGGCAACTCGCCCGAGAACTGGAAGCGCCTTGTACGGCGGCATAATCTGCCTGAGCCCGTTGCCGATATGTTCCAGCGCGATAAGTTGCCAGAACGCAAAGACTGGCGACGTCTGCGCAAACAGGACCCGAGAGACCTGGACACCGGGCGGCAGCTGATTCACAAAAGCCAGAGCGCTTCTATGCTCGCACTTACCGCCGCTGGCACCGCATGGCACCTGCATATGAACCCGGAGGGAGAGCGAAGCCACCGCTGGCTCGCTTTGAGTAGTCATGCGCAGGGCCGGCAGTACCCAACACTGGTCAGCGAGAGCCGGAAAATACAGCTCGATGAAGCGCGCCTGAGGAAATCAGCTCTGGCCTCTGGTATCGCGTTGCTGACTACACCGAAACCTGAGGCGCTGTCTTACCCTAAATGGACGCCCGTGCCAGAAGCTGCGCCTGCAGCTGCAGCTTCGCGCGCGGACATGCCAGCTGAGGTCGTGCAGACAGGACCTGAAGTACGCTCAGAGGCCGATGCCGCTGAAGTGTCAGCGCCCGAAACCCAATCAACAGCCAAGCCTGCTCATCACGGCAGCGCATACCTTTCTAAGTTGATGGGGCAGTTATCTGAGTCTCCTGCCAGCTTCGGTGACTGGCACTACCTGATGCAGGGCGTATTAAAAGGTATCCATCTGGGCATAGGAATCGATCATGCAATAGTTATGCTGCCAGGAAAGAACCGCTCATCCTTGCGCACAGTTTACTCGGAGAATCCTGAGGGCCTGATGCCTCTGTCGAGTACCAGCATCCCGTTACAGGTTGCTCCTTTACTCCGTCAGTTGATGAAACAGTCAGCAGCTGTTCATATCACGCCAGCCACCTGTGAACGATATTTCAAAGGCATGGCGCCGGAGCTTGCGGATGCACTTCCAAAAGAGCTGATGCTTATGTCCGTTCATGCTGATCGCGACCCTATCGGGATTGTCATTGCGGCGAACTCTGACAATAAAGAAATCACGAAGGCGCAATATCAGCGATTCCGCCAACTTTGCACAACCACCAGTCAGGGGCTGGCTTCTCTCCGACAGCTCAGTGCCCAGAAAAATAAACCCGCGGGTAAGGCCCATAAGGCCGCGCGACAGACGTCGTGACCTGACACAGGGTGGTCTCTCAGATACACTTCGTGCCAACGAAATAATTAGCTGAGTGAACCCCCCATGGCTGACCTCCCTTTGTTGCTGGAGCCAGAACAACTGGCTGACCTGTTACCGCTCGATAATGTCCTGGTCATCGACCAGAGTAAGGCAGAGACCTTCGTTGAAGGTCATATTCCGGGTGCAGTTCACCTCGACTTCAAACGTTTACAACGTCCGGGTACACCCGTCCCTGGTCTGTTACCAGAAGTCTCAGATCTTGAAGCCGTATTCAGCGAGCTGGGACTGACGCCTGACACTCACGTTATCTGCTCTGACGACGAAGGCGGTGGCTGGGCCGGGCGTCTGATCTGGGTACTCGACTGCATAGGCCATACAAAATATTCCTATATTAATGGCGGTATCGTCGCCTGGCGTCAGGCGGGCTTACCACAGGAAACCGGCACCGTTACCCCGCAGGCGTCTGACTATAAAATCACTGCGATTAACCCGGATGCCACCTTCACCAAAGCCCAGGTACTGGATAACCTCGGAAAACTGGACTTTGCCATCTGGGACGCTCGCTCAGCCGCCGAATACACGGGTGAAAAAGTGATTTCAGCCCGCGGTGGCCACATTCCGGGAGCCGTGAATTATGAGTGGACCCGTGGAATGGACAAAGACCGCGGTTTACGTATTAACGATCTGGATGCTTTCCGCACCTTACTGTCAGGCCTGGGTATCGATGAGACTAAGCGTATCGCTACGCACTGCCAGACCCACCATCGTTCCGGATATACCTACCTGGTTGGTAAAATTCTGGGATTCGATATCAGGGGTTACGCTGGCTCGTGGTCTGAGTGGGGCAATGACGAAAACACACCGGTTGTGACCGGCACTGAACCTAATTAAGAGATGACCCAATGAGTTTTAAAGACAATCTGTTTATCGCCAGCCAATACGTTGTTCCGCAGCACCTGCTCTCTCGTGCTGTGGGTGCTCTGGCTGAGACAGAAATGGAATGGGTAAAAAATCCGCTCATTAATCTGTTCATCAAAAAGTTTGGCGTCAACATGAGCGAAGCTCAGCGTCAGACGGCCTCTGAGTTCTCCTGTTTTAACGACTTTTTTACACGCGAATTAATTGATGGTGCACGCCCGATCGAAGGTGATGCCTCTGTCCTGTGCTCACCTGCTGACGGTGCCGTATCACAGCGCGGTGAAATCGTTGATGGCCGTATTTTTCAGGCGAAAGGTCAGGATTACTGCCTGACTGAGCTACTCGGTGGAGATGCCAAACGGGCAGCGCCTTTTATGGGCGGTGAATTCGCGACCATCTATCTGTCACCGAAGGATTACCACCGGGTACACATGCCGATGGCCGGCAAACTGCGTGACATGATTTATGTTCCCGGCGACCTGTTCTCTGTAAATCAGGTAACCGCCGAGAATGTACCTCGCCTGTTCGCTCGCAACGAACGGGTTGTCTGTATTTTTGATACCGACAAAGGACCGATGGCTATGGTGCTGGTCGGCGCTATGATCGTCGCTGCCGTTGAAACCGTCTGGGCTGGCCATATTGCTCCACCGCGCCGCGAACTCAAAGTCAGTGAGTATGGCGCACCTGTTGACGTATCACTGGACAAGGGCGCAGAAATGGGGCGTTTCAAACTCGGTTCGACCGTCATTCTGTGTCACCCGAAAGGCGTTGTGGACTGGAAGGATGCCTTTGAAGCGGGCTCACCGGTAAGAATGGGCGAGGCCATCGCGGACCTTTCGTGATCTGACTCAAACCCGACTTACCTCTGGCCTTGGCCTGATCCAGTCGTGATCAGGCTCTCGGCCAGTCGAAACTGAGTACATCACTGATGTGCTCAGCCTGTAGTAAATGCATCAATAAGCGATCTACGCCCATGGCTACGCCGGAGCATTCCGGCAAGCCTTGTTCAATCGCCGACAATAACTGCTCATCCAGAGGGCGCCCGTCGGCTTCTTTTTCAAAGCGACGACGCTGTTCCTCTGCATCGGTCAGTTCGTGATATCCATTAGCTAATTCAGTGCCGTTAAAGAACAATTCGAAACGTTCTGCCACCGGGTTGCCATCGGCATCGCAACTCACCTTCGCAAGCGCTGCCTGACTCGCGGGGAAGTCATAAATAAACACCAGAGTTTCTTCGGACAAAGCTGGTTCGACCCTATGACTCATAATGATATCTAACCAGCCGTCACGGCCCAGTTGCAGATCCTGCCCTGCGACAGAAATACCGACCGCAGCGATGTCGTCATCCGATGCCTTATGGACATCGATACCAGCAAACTGCTTCAGCGCACTGGCGTAGCTCATACGCACTTCGGGCAGCTCGGCCCAGCGGGTTTGAAACAGCGCCCGCACGAGGTCCCGGACTTCGTCCATCAGACGATCCAGCGACCAACTGACCCGGTACCATTCGAGCATGGAAAACTCAGGGTTATGACGACGCCCTGCTTCCCCCGCACGAAACACCTTACATAACTGCCAGATATCTCCGCTTCCTGCACACAGCAGACGCTTCATTGCGTACTCAGGCGAGGTGTGTAACCACCGTCCTTCCCGGGTCTGCATCGGTTCAATATTGGGATCAGAAACAGGCGCGTTTCCTAACAGAGGAGTGTCGACCTCAAGCACGTCGCGTGCGTAAAAGAACTCACGAATAGTGCGGTAAAACGCAGATCGGGCAGCCAGAGCTGCCCGATCGCAAGAGGGTTGCCAGCGCGTATCAGGCACGGCCGACGTATTCGCCCGAACGGGTATCAATCTTCAGCACTTCACCGATATTGATAAACAGTGGGACTTTAACAACCGCACCGGTCGACAGAGTTGCAGGCTTACTGCCACCGTTCGCGGTATCACCTTTTACACCCGGATCAGTCTCAACTACTTCAAGCTCTACAAAGTTAGGCGGTGCAACGGTAAGAACAGCGCCATTGAACAGGATAACGGTGTACACGTCCTGCTCTTTCAGCCACTTAACGGTGTCGCCTACGGCTTCCTGAGAAGCGCCGTGCTGCTCGAAAGAACCGTCGGTAGCCATGAAGTGCCAGAATTCACCGTCGGTGTAGAGGTATTCCATGTCCACTTCCATCACGTCAGCGCCTTCCAGGCTGTCGCCTGACTTGAAGGTTTTCTCAAGAACGCGACCGTTACGCAGGTTACGGAGCTTCACGCGATTGAATGCCTGGCCTTTGCCCGGCTTAACGTACTCGTTTTCCACAATAGAGCACGGCTCATTGTCGAGCATCACTTTGAGACCCGATTTAAATTCGTTGGTAGAATAGTTAGCCATTTTGACTTCCGCTTACTGTCAGGTAATAAATTAAGGTGCGTATCATAACGCGAACAGAGCCGCCTGTAGAGATGCAGGATTGGCGACAGATTCTCGCTGACTCTTTCCGCAATGGAGAGCGCCTGCTCAGCTATCTGGATATTCCGGTAGATAAAGCTCTTAAGGCCGGCCACCCGGCCCTGACGTTCCCGTTACTGGTACCCCGACCCTTTGCTGATCAGATGGTTCGTAGTGATCTGAATGACCCTCTGTTGCGACAGGTTCTGCCCATCGCCAGCGAAACCTATGCATCAGACCTACCAGGCTACAGTATCGACCCCCTTGGTGAGCGTCAGACGAACATACGCCCTGGGATTATTCACAAATACCAGGGGCGGGTGCTGATGCTGGCAGCAACCGGCTGCGCCGTTAACTGCCGCTACTGCTTCCGCAGACACTTCGACTATGCCGACAACCGCTTGAGTCGGGAGGAAAGAAAATCGGCTCTGGACTATATCCGTGCCGACGCCAGCATCTCTGAAGTCATACTCAGCGGTGGCGACCCACTGATGCTTCAGGACACAGCCCTCGCAGAGCTGATTGAAGCCATTGATGAAATAAGCCACGTAAGACGAATCCGTATACACACCCGCCTGCCGGTGGTCATTCCTCAGCGCCTGACACCGGAACTGCAGACAGCGCTCAGTCATACCCGTACAGATAACGCCATGGTGCTCCATGTGAATCACCCGAACGAGCTGACCGCTCTCCATGCGGAACGTCTGCGTGAACTCAGAAGCAGTGGCGTAACGCTTCTCAACCAGAGCGTGCTCCTGAAGGGCGTTAATGATGACATTGTTATTTTGGCCGAATTAAGCGAGAAGCTCTTTACAATGGGGGTACTGCCCTATTACCTTCACCTTCCAGATAAAGTTGAAGGGACGCAGCATTATTTCGTCGACGACAAGGACGCCACCGCGCTCTATCTCGGTATAAGAGAACAATTGCCTGGTTACCTTGTCCCACAACTTGTGAGAGAAGTGCCCGGAGACCCCTACAAGCGTCCCCACCCCGTTCTGGCCTGATCGCACCGGTATTTTGTGATAGCGTAGTCAGTTCGTGTAAAAGAAATTCACATTTCTCTTTTGAAACGGTTAAATGTCGTGTAATTGCTGGAAAAAACACGCCATAGAGGCTATATAAATCGCTAACCCCGAAAGTTAACAGCAGGATCGCATGGACAGCCAGAGCACACCGATAACATTGCATATCCCGAATGCAACTCAAGGCGAGTTGTCGTTCTGTGGTGCGGGACTTCCGGCGTTCTCACAGTGGGCCAAAAGCCTACCAATGGCAAATACCGGGGAAGCTTCCCGACGCCTCTATCAGGCCATCCGCGAGTTAAACGCATTAAGCTGCCCTCCGGCACAGCGATTTGAACTCCTCGAAGTTATCCGCCCTTATATACATTCGGTCTGCAAAGTCCTGAATAAGCACTTTTTGCAGTCCTCTGTATCCCTGAATGATAAGCAACTTAAGATCGCTAATCTGAGCCAGGCGTTGCAAGGGCATCTCGCGACCGGTTACAAAATGGTAGTGGCACACAGTGTTGATCTGCTTGGCGCCGGAGACCGTCCACCCAAGCACTTTGCACCGGCTATTCACCGAGCAATTGTCGACAGCAGTCAGATTATTCTGCGGGCCTACCAGCTGTATTTTCAGCCGCCAGACAGAACCTGGCTGGACGTGAACCAGATCTACCTGATGGCAGAAGCGCGCCGTCTGGAAAACATCACTATTGAAGATCAACAAGCGCGGTATGTTCACAAATCGACGATCCGTGACGCCTTCGCACGCATACACCTTTTGGGGACAGCGAAACCCAGCAACCTGCGCCAGCAGGATCTGGCACAACTGTATGAAGTATGTGAATACTGGGCACCTCACGCTGAACTGACGCCGGCTGACGATGAAAGCGCTCTGTTTATCATCAACCTTCATCGCGACCGTCCAGGCCAGTATCGCCAGCATCTGCGCGACAACCAAAAGATAAATTTCCGCAGCCTGAACACGCAAAAACTGGTTCAGGCGCTGAAGCTATATGCGTCTGCAGGCAGTGATGGCCGGATTACCGTGCCAGATAAGACCAGCGAAACCCTGATTGCCCATGCGATTCAATCCTGGGGAATCCACTGGCAGCGTTCATTCCGTCGCGTGCCTACCGATGGTCAACTAAGTGTCTGCGTCGGTCTGTCTGCATTGCACTACTACACGGCAGGGAAACGCGACTTTGATCAGGTTTCCCTGAAGATGAAACCTGTTGATCAGGGCCCTGCCGGTAAATCTGTTGATACCGGCGCCACTGTGTCTGACGATGTCTGGGCCGATGCGTTTGATGCTGGCGGTTCACGCATGCCCGATAACAAAGCGATGAATCTTGATGCTATTGAGTTTATCAACCGCCATCAGGTCGAAGAAGAAGAAAACAGCGAGCCCAAAACCCGCTACAGCAGCTATGGCGTCATTCTGATTAACACCAGCCCGGGTGGCTATTGCCTGCAATGGAAAGGTGAGCTACCCAGCGCCATTCAGGCCGGCGAGCTGATCGGCATTCAGGAACGCGGCGTACGCCACTGGTCTGTCGGAGCAATCCGCTGGATTCGTCACCTGCGAGGTCAGGGGACTCAGCTGGGCGTTGAACTTCTGGCACCGCGTGCCGAAGTCGCCATAGCCCGCCTGCTGCAAAAAACCGGCAGCAACGGTCCGCAAATGCGCGCTCTGGTTCTGCCTGCGATTAAAGCGATCGCTCAGCCTGCCAGCGTCATACTGCCGCGGGTGCCCTTCCGTACCGGCAATAAGATTGAGTTGATGCATGAGAAACTCAGCGGACGCTATCAGTTAAGCAAAAGCCTGGCGTCTACTAATAGCTTTGGGCAATTCCAGTTCAGAGCTTCCGGAGTCTCATCCGAGCAAAAACGCCAGGTGGCCACCAGTGTTAGTGATGCTCTGATTGAAGATGATTTTGATTCTCTCTGGAATAAACTCTGATTGGGCCAGCGGGTGACAAAATTTGTCACCTATGCCGTTTTTCTTTGATTCGACAGCACCTATAATTTCGGGTTTTCTTCAGCCGAGGTATGTCCACTCATGTCGCTATCCCGTGACACACTGCAACTACTGTTACTGACGCAGACTCAGAACGACGCAGAACAACTCGTCAGTCTGATGCGTAATTCCGGTTTCAGTACACGTGCCCGGACAGTGATCACACATGAGCAATTTGAAGAGGCCCTTAAGTCCGCCCAATGGGATGTCGTAGTTGCCGATCCGGATCTGGAAAACATCGAGTTCACTGAGCTGCTAAGCCAGATTCATCGACTGAACTACGATATTCCTTTGATCCTCATACCGGCAAATTCCAGCAATGCTCTTCTCGAAAGTGCTCTGACCAAAGGCGCCAGTGCGGTCGTGGCTTTTGATGAAAGCAACATCCTGATGCAGACCATCCGACGCGAAGTCGAGCACTTGCGCAACCGCCAGGAAGTCCGCCTGTTGAAGGTTAAACTACGAGACGCAGAAAAGCGCTCACGCATGCTGCTGGAAAGTTCACGCGATCCGATTGCTTACATTCATGATGGTATGCATGTCCATGCAAATTCTGCCTATCTTGAAATGTTCGGTTATGAATCGGTCGAAGACCTCGAGGGCATGCCTGTCATGGACATGATTGCCTCAGACAGTCAGGCGAGTTTTAAGGATTTCCTGAAGCAATACCGGACCGGAATCCCTGATAGCTTTGAGCTCGAAACCACGGGCGTACTGCCGGATGGTGAGCAATTTCCGATGACCATGAGTTTCAGCGACGCCACCTACAGCGACGAGCCATGCAATCAGATTCAGATCAGTCGTCGTGATACAGAGAGCGAATTGGCTGCTGAACTGACCGAACTGCGGCACCGTGATGCGGTCACGCAGTTACACAACAAGGAATATTTCCTGGAACGCCTGACACGCGCTGTCGATCACGCCGTTCTCGAAAAACAGTACAGCACTCTGGTGTACGCGGAAATTAATGGCTTCGATACTATACGTCGCGATGTTGGTATTGAATCCAGCGATACGGTGATCCGCGAAATCAGTCAATGCCTGAGCAGCATCGCGCATGAATACGATGTCACCGCGCGAATTTCAGATGATACCTTTATCTGGATGATGCCGGGTGGTGACCCAGCCAAGGCACGCCAGCAAGCCCAGAAACTGATCAGCACGGTCAATAATCTCCTCATTGATCTGGAACAGCGTACCGTGCAGCCAACACTCAGCCTTGGCATAACATTGATCACAGACGCCAGCCCGGTACCGACCGAGATCCTGCAACAGGCTCACCTTGCCTGTGATGCAGCCGCCGAAGAGAACAAGCAGAGTAGCAGCAGCGCTCACCTGTTTATGCCGGAAGACAAATCGGAAGCACGACAAACGCGCTCGATGGAAAAGCAGATCACGACCGCACTGTCGCGAAATCAGTTACGGCTTCTGTTCCAGCCTCTGATCAGTATGCGGGGTGATGATGCCGAACATTACGAGGTGCTGCTTCGATTACCCGGAGGAGATGCCTCAGACCCTCAGGCCGGGGCATTTATTAACAGCGCCGAGGTCAGTGATACGCTCAAACGGAAACTGGATCGCTGGGTCATCCTGCATGCTACCAAGCTTCTTTCTGAGCGTCAGAAACAAGGTAAAGACACCAAGCTCTTTATCAATATTACAGGGGCGTCTCTGCGCGATGAGAAGTTACCCGCCTGGGTTCAGGTCGCACTGAAGGCCGCCGGACTCAATCACAACGCGATCATTTTTCAATTCTCAGAAGAAGATGCTGTGCGCTATGCAGCGCCTGCCAAACGCTTCTGTTATCTGGTGCGCGCGCTCGGCATCAGTACCGCTGTCAGTCGTTTTGGCTGCGAGCTGGAGCCAATGCGCCTGCTGCAACAGGTAGATATTGATTACGTGAAAGTCGACGGTTCATATATCCGCGAGATTGGCGGCGATAACGCTAACGGCAACAAAGCGTTGAAAGAGCTGCTAGGCGAGGTACACGAGGCAGGGAAAATCAGTATCGCACCATTTATCGAAAGTTCATCCACCGTGGCCAATATCTGGCACTACAGTGTCCACTTTATTCAGGGATATTACGTTCAGGCGCCCCAGGCGGATATGACGTATGACTTCTCAGAAGAATAAGTCGGAGCTTCTACATCAGAAGAAGCTCTGTCCTCTATAACTAGAGGCGGGACTGGGTTGAAGCCACGCTCTTATAAAAACTGTGACCCGCCAGAGCAGCAGTCGCGGTTAATGGATATCGCGGTCGTGGTAACCAAGAAGATAAAGCAGCCCATCCAACCCCAGTGTTGAGATCGCATGTTTGGCGTTTTCACGTACCAGTGGCTTGGCGCGGAACGCGATGCCAAGACCAGCCACCGATAACATCGGCAGATCATTCGCACCATCACCCACGGCGATGGTCTGCTCGAGGCGAATGCCCTCACGCTCGGCGAGTTCACGCAGTAGCTCAGCTTTACGCTGACCATCAACAACACGTCCGGTCACGCGCCCCGTCACGACGTTGCCTTCCATCTCCAGTTCGTTCGCGTAGACATAATCAATGCCCAGCTGAGACTGGAGATAACGCCCAAAGTAGGTGAAACCACCAGAAAGAATCGCGGTTTTGTAGCCCAGCGCTTTCAGGTTACGGATCAGGCGCTCAGCACCTTCTGTAACAGGTAAACGCTCAGCAATGCCTTGCAACACATCACCACTCAGACCTTTCAACAGCGCAACCCGCTGTTCAAAACTCTGTGTGAAGTCGAGTTCTCCCTGCATTGCACGCTCGGTGATTTCAGCTACCTGCTCACCTACCCCGGCGGCATGAGCGAGTTCGTCGATCACTTCGGTTTCGATCAGGGTCGAATCCATATCGAAGCAGACAAGGCGACGGGTACGTCGGTACACATCATCTTCCTGGAAGGCGATGTCCACATTCAGGTCGTTGGCGGCTTCCAGAAACTGCGCTCGCATGGCGGTCTGGTCTGCTTCACCACGCACCGAAAACTCGACACAAGCACGGGTTGTCTCGCTTTGTTTATCCAGCGGGACACGGCCAGAAAGTCGACTGATCTGGTCAATATTGAGATTGTGCTCGGCGGCAATGGAAGTCACGCGTGCAATTGCGTCGGCCTGAATGGTCCGCGCCAGCAGCGTGATGATATGGCGGGGTTTCCCCTGACCGGCGACCCAGTGCTCGTAGCTTTCAGGCGTCACCGGAGTGAACGAGACTGACAGCCCCATTTCGTGGATTCTGAAAAGTACGTCTTTCAGAACCGGAGCTGCTTCCGCCGTTGACGGAATGGCTGCCAGTATCCCTAACGAAAGCGAGTCGTGGATTTCGGCCTGACCGATATCCAGAACGGTTACTTCGTATTGAGCAAGGATACTACTGATGGTCGCAGTAACACCGGGCTTGTCAGCACCGGTGATACGAATGAGCACTAATTCCGTCACGGAGGTCTCGCTTAATCTGCAGATCAGAGTTTGTCGGTGTCTGATTTCGCTGCGGCAACTACGGCACGCAGTTCTTCGATCAGTTCAACGGTCTCGTGTACAGACAGAGCACGCACGCGGTCAACACTCATCAGAAACAGACCTTTCTCAAGTTGTGCCAGTTTGTCCTGCAGAGACTGTTTCACATCACTCATGGTCATTCCTCATCTAAACTATATCTAAACTGTAATTTACAAGCTGTCTTCCATCACAGAAGCCGTGTTCGGTGCTGGCGTTGCGACAAGCGCGGCATATAATACCATTAAAGTTATGGAAATTTAGAATTATCAGGACTGCCGATGCCTAATCTCCGCACATTCAGCGAAACACTCAATACCAGCCAGCGCGCTGGTCTACTGGCAGCGGTCATGGTCCTGATTGCAGGCATCATACTGAGCGCTCTCGCCTATACCGAAGTCCGCAATTACGCCCGCCAGCAACTCACTTCAGAAAATACCCGTCAGTTACAGCACCTTGGAGCGCTCCTGACTCCGGCATTAGTACGTGATGACCGTATTACACTGAATCTGACTCTGAGCGAGTGGGACGCGGGTAAAGCCCTGCCTGCAATCCGCGTACTTGATCGTGACGGAAAGCCAGTGGCCAGTGCCGGGCGTATCAACGCTGAATTAACCATGATGCCTGTTGAAATCCGTCAGGACGGTACGCTCTATGGCTCACTCGAAGGCTATACAACGGACGCTCCCGCTCAGACCGCGGCGACACGAGTTGCATCTCAGAGTTTACTGGTGACCGCTGCGCTAAGCCTGATTGCGGGCCTTACTGGATGGTTACTCAGCGAAAAGTACGCACGTTACCTTCGCCAGCTGCGCACGAAACTCAGTGGCTGGCGCGACGGCGAAGAGCTGACACTGCCGATGGGGCCGGGAGATCCTGACCTGCAGTCGCTGCATTCCGTTTTAGGCGACATATCCAAACGTGAGCAACAACGTCGCGCGGTTGAAGTTGCTCTCGGACAGTTCATGGGCAATGAAGACACCCCATTCCCTGACCCGATGAAGTACTACGACTGCGCCATGCTTTTTATCGAGATTCAGGACCTTGAGCTACTGCAGCAGCGTCTCAGCGCTGAAGAGCTGACCACCACGCTGAATCAATATCACCGCCTGCTCTCTCAAGCCGCTAAGCTCTACAACGGTAAAGTTGACCGCTACCTGGGCGACGGTGTCGTTATGCTGTTTGGCGTACCCGGCCGGGACCGCAACGCCGCCATGCATTGTCTGTATGCGGCGCGCCTGTTTTCCAGCCTGGTCAATCATCTACATGAGACGAACTCTGGCGTACTGCCACTTGAGTTTAACGTTGCAGCGCACTGGGGCCCGGTACTTATGGCGCCTCTTCAGGATGGCGTGTCGACTCAATACAGCCTGATTGGTGATGCTGTGCACTGGGCATACCACCTGGCGGCGCAAAGTGAGGAACGCCGGATCATTGCCAGCCAGACCTTGATAGAAATGCTTGAAGACGGTCACGATATCATCTGGAGCGAGGGTCCGAATATTCGTGACCTGCATGGTGGCGTGCAGCCAACCTACTGGCTTAACCAGCTACCAGAGAAAACAGAATCTCTGATTCAGCGCCAGATGAAACACATCACCAGTATGACTGAAAGCGCCTGACCACCAGCACCTCACTTACCGACGGCGCATCTGCTCCTGCAACTCTGCCATACGTTGCAGGACACCAATCCCCTCAAGGTAGTTACCCTCAGGCGCGCACTGATGCGCCATCATCAGCACCGCCTCCAGCGTACTGACGCCGCCTTCAACCTGACTGGTACGGAGATATTCAGACGGTCTATCCGGGCTGAGCGAGACTCGTGGCAGCGATAATACCCAGGGATTTAACAGCGTTAAGCGCCGGACTTTACGCCAGGTACCGTCGAGAACCAATACCGTATGAATGGCTTGCGCATCTGCTTCGGTTGAGCGTTCGTCCGATGGGTAGAGGAGCGCAACACCAGCGTCTGCTAGCGTCCCGAATACTTCTTCAAAGGTAAATTGATCGCCAATTTTCAGCTCACACCCCTTGATACTGCGTTCGAGTAAGGGCGCCGTGGACAATGGATGCTTAGCTTCATCCGGGTCCTGCCAGATCACTAAACGAAACGGCAGCTCATAATGGATCAGGTGGCTGCAGAGGCAGACCTTCTCTGGCCTCCCGCAGCCATCACAGACCGACCTGCTCATCGCAGCCTCATCAAAGCTTTACCCACGTTCGAGAAGAGGTTGCAGGAAGCGGCCTGTGTGCGAGTGCTCCATCGCACCGATATCTTCAGGTGTACCCTCACCAATAATCAAGCCGCCCTTCGAACCACCTTCGGGGCCCAGATCAACGATCCAGTCGGCGGTTTTAATGACATCAAGGTTATGCTCAATCACTACCACGGTATTACCATGATCACGAAGACGATGCAGAACAACTAACAGCTGTTCGATGTCATGAAAGTGAAGGCCAGTGGTCGGCTCATCAAGAATGTAGAGTGTCTTACCGGTATCCCGCTTAGACAGCTCTTTCGCTAACTTAATACGCTGCGCTTCACCACCGGACAACGTGGTCGCTGCCTGACCAAGACGAATATAACTGAGACCGACATCCATCAATGTCTGAAGTTTACGAGCCACCGCCGGGATAGCATCAAAGAACTCGCGCGCATCCTCAACCGTCATATCCAACACCTCGTGGATATTCTTACCTTTGTAACGGATATCCAGAGTTTCACGGTTGTAACGCTTACCTTTACAGACATCGCACGGCACATAAATGTCAGCCAGAAAGTGCATTTCTACCTTGATCACGCCGTCGCCCTGACAGGCCTCACAACGTCCGCCTTTCACGTTAAAAGAAAAACGTCCGGCTTTATAACCACGTGAGCGCGCTTCCTGTGTTCCGGCGAATATTTCACGAACCGGGGTAAAGATTCCGGTGTAGGTCGCAGGGTTAGAACGCGGAGTACGGCCAATCGGGGATTGATCAATATCCACGACCTTATCGAGCTGATTCAGCCCCGTAATACTTGAGTGCTCCGAAGGTTTTAACGTGGTTGCGCCGTTCAGCGCTGTCGCTGCCAAAGGATATAAAGTGCGGTTAATCAGGGTTGATTTACCCGAACCGGAAACCCCGGTAATACAGGTCATCAATCCCAAAGGGATGGTCAGATCTACACTGTTCAGGTTATTTCCGTTAGCGCCTTTTAACGTCATGACTTTTTTCTTGTCATAAGGCGTACGCTTTTCCGGAAGAGCGATGGCCCGTTTGCCGCTGAGGTATTCCCCCGTGACCGAGTTTTTATTCTTCATCACCTGAGCGGGTGTGCCTTGCGCAATCACTTCACCGCCATGCACACCAGCGCCCGGGCCAATATCGATCAGATGGTCAGCGCTGCGAATTGCATCTTCGTCGTGTTCGACAACGAGCACGGTATTCCCCAGATCACGGAGATGGAACAAGGTTTTCAGCAAACGATCATTGTCACGCTGATGCAGACCAATGGAAGGTTCATCAAGAATATACATCACCCCAACGAGACCAGCACCAATCTGAGAGGCCAGGCGAATCCGCTGAGCCTCACCACCCGAGAGCGTGTCTGAGCTACGGTTAAGTGTCAGATATTCGAGACCGACATTGACCAAAAATTGCAGACGGTCACGAATTTCTTTCAGAATTTTTTCAGCAATTTCACCTTTATGGCCATCCATCTGAAATTCTGAAAAATAGTTGTGGGCATCTTCGACCGGCATGCTGGTGCAGGCATGAATGGTTTTATCGCCCACAAAAACGTTACGGGCCTCACGGCGCAGACGTGAACCATCGCACGCAGGGCACGGCTGAATGCTCAGGTACTTGGACAATTCCTCAAGCACCATCTGAGAGTCGGTTTCGCGATAACGACGCTCAAGGTTAGGCAGCACCCCTTCAAACGGATGAGATTTGCTGACGCGATCACCACGGGAATTCACGTAAATAAATTCGATTTTCTCATCACCAGAGCCACGCAGTATTGCATCGCGATGTTCAGGCTTCAGGTCTGCCAGAGCCGTATCAATATCAAAGCCATAATGGTCCGCCACTGAACACAACATCTGATAGTAGTAAACGCTCCGACGGTCCCAGCCGCGAATCGCGCCTTCGCCCACACTCAGAGAATCATCATGTACGACGCGGTCAGGGTCGAAATACTGTTTCACACCCAGACCATCACACGTCTGACAGGCACCGGCCGGGTTGTTAAATGAGAACAGACGAGGCTCCAGCTCTGAAAGGCTGTAACCACAGTGCGGACAGGAAAACTGAGAAGAGAACATCATGGGTTCTTTCTCGGGCGCATCCATATCAGCAACCAGCACCAGGCCACCGCTGAGTTCAAGACAGGTCTCGATGGATTCTGACAGGCGCTGCTCAATACCTTCTTTGACTTTAAAACGATCTACCACGACTTCGATCGTGTGTTTTTTCCGCTTATCGAGATCCGGCGTATCGTCAAGGTCACATACTGTGCCGTCTACACGAACACGAATAAAACCCTGTGCACGCAGACTTTCAAATACATGCAGGTGCTCACCCTTACGATCCCGGATAACAGGCCCGAGAATCATGCATTTACTGTCTGCGGGTAGCAGCATAATTTCATCAACCATCTGGCTCACTGTCTGAGCCTCAAGAGGCACATCGTGATCCGGGCAGCGCGGCGTTCCGACACGCGCAAACAGCAGACGTAGGTAATCGTAGATTTCGGTGACAGTACCAACGGTCGAGCGAGGATTATGAGAGGTCGATTTCTGTTCAATAGAAATCGCCGGAGATAAGCCTTCAATCAGATCGACGTCGGGCTTTTCCATCATCGACAGGAACTGACGAGCATAAGTAGATAGTGACTCAACGTAGCGCCGCTGCCCTTCAGCGTACAGAGTGTCAAACGCCAGAGAGGATTTGCCCGAGCCACTGAGGCCAGTGATTACCACGAGTTTATCCCGTGGAATATCAATATCGACGTTTTTGAGGTTGTGTGTACGTGCGCCGCGAACGAGAATTTTATCCATGTGGAGCTTTCACTACCTGAGTCAAAACCCCCATTGTAAAGCAAGGCGAAGACGGGATCAGCCGCTTTTACTGTGAATCAGCCTGTTGCTTCTGCTTCTTCCTTGTCATGCAGCTCGTGCATGTTTTCTTTTGCCCAGTTCACGGCCTGAATTCGGTTGGTCACGCCGATTTTCCGGAACAGGTTATAAACGTGAGTTTTTACCGTGTGCATGCTGACGTTGAGCTCTTCAGCCACTTCAGCGTTTGTCGCCCCTGTTGCCGTCAGGCGCAGTATCTGCTTTTCACGACGAGTGAGAATACCGGCAAAGCCGGTGGCGTTTTTAGGGCGCTCACGAGTCCTTTCAAGAAAAGCCGCCATGAGATGGCGTGGTAGCCAGAGTTCGCCGAGAAACAGACTTTCAATACCTCGACACAACTGGCTGTGGGTCGTACCGGTATAGAACAGACCATTCAGTTTAGGCCAACTTATCAGCTGTTCGGAGGGGTGTCGTTTCGCCACATTAAATACGGCAATACCAACATCGGCTTGCAGGTCATGAAGACAATCCACCAGCTCGCGGATACGTTCTGGAGCTGCGCTCCCGGAATCAATCAAAGCAATCACTCTGTCTGCTTCGAATTCCCACTCTGCCCGCCAGTGACGAACATCTATCAGCTGACACTCAATACCTGTGTTCTGATGAACATTGCCGATCAGGATTGAGTTCTCAAGGTTTGTCTGACCAAAAAGAAGTATTCTTCGTTCGATGGCAGGTGATCTCTGGTCCATAAAGTCTCTCCATGTACTTTCGCCCAAGCTAGTCGCTTCCGTCTTGGTATATCCCTTATACCCCCAAAGGAGTTTACCGCAATCAGACTAAGATGGTAGTGGGATTTGGCGTCATCAAGACTCCCCCTCCAGCGCCGACAATCTGGTAGACTAGCCGCCCTGATTCACAGTTATCGATTGGCCGCACAGTGACCCCAGATAAAACCGAACAACGCGCCGTGATCTCCCTCGCCTCACTATACGCTCTTCGTATGTTGGGCCTGTTCATGGTTCTGCCCGTCATGATGCTCGAAGGCGAGCAACTGGAAGGTGCAACACCTCAGTTGCTGGGGCTGGCTATGGGCGTCTACGGCCTTACGCAGGCTCTGCTGCAGATACCTGCGGGCGCACTCTCCGATCGGATTGGTCGCAAGCCAGTGATCATCGGTGGCTTGCTGATCTTTGCCCTGGGCAGCGTTATCGCGGCTACCTCAGACAGTGTCTGGGGAGTGATCATAGGGCGCGCATTGCAAGGCGGTGGCGCTATTGCCAGTGCGATTATGGCCCTGGTCACTGACCTGACCCGCGAAGAGCATCGGATGAAAGCCATGGCTTCCATTGGTGCCAGCATCGGCCTTTCTTTCTCGGTCGCACTCATACTTGGGCCCTGGCTGGCATCCTTTGGTGGCCTTCACCTGATTTTTGCTGTCACCGCAGTACTGGCCATCGGCGGCGTCCTGGTTACTCTTTGGGTGATTCCTGCTCCCCCGGCCAAACAGCACAGAGACGCCAGCGCGGCACTCCCTGTCATTGTCGAACAACTTAAAAATCGCCGCATGTGGCCGCTCAATCTGGGGATTTTCTTACTCCATGCTCTGATGGTCGCTATTTTCGTCGCTATCCCTGCTCAATTGGTTGAAGCAGGTCTGACGGCGAATCACCACAGCTGGCTATACCTGCCCGTACTTCTTGTTGCCTTTGTCTTGATGGTGCCACTGATCATCATTGCCGAGAAACGACAACGCATGAAGGGCGTCGTTATTACAGGCTCACTGATCATTGCTGCCGCTCTTCTGCTTATGGGCACAGCTTCCTCACTCTGGCACTGGATCGTATTGCTGTTGTTGTACTTCTGGGGCTTCAACCTGATGGAAGCCAGCCTGCCCTCATGGCTTAGCAAGATTGCTCCCGCAGGCGCTAAAGGTAGCGCCATGGGGATCTACTCCAGCATGCAGTTTCTGGGCGCTTTCTTCGGTGGCAGTATCGGGGGCTGGGTTCTCAGCCAATATGGGGCGCCAATTCTGTTTGTCGGACTGGGGGCATTGGTGGTACTTTGGGCGCTGTTAATGTCTCAGACCAATGCACCGCGTCATCTGGTCAGTGTCCGCCTGCCGGGCCATCGCCATCTCGATAATTCAGCCCTGGCATCACTTGAAGCTCTGCCCGGCGTTGCTGAAGCACTTTATCTTCCGGCAGAAGACGCGGTATATCTGAAAGTCAGTGCGGATGAATTCAGCCGCGAAGACGCACTGACCTTGATCGAATCCACAGGAGAAAAACATGGCTCGCAGTGTTAATAAAGTCACTCTCATCGGCACCCTGGGTCGCGACCCTGAAGTGCGTTACCTTCCGAATGGAAATGCCGTAGCCAACCTGTCACTGGCAACAGATGAAAGTTACAACGACAAGGCAACCGGCCAGAAGGTCGAGCAGACTGAATGGCACCGCCTGACCGTCTATGGACGTCTTGCCGAAATCTGCCAGCAATACCTGAAAAAAGGTTCACGAGCCTACTTCGAAGGCAAGCTGCGTACCCGCGAATGGGAAAAAGACGGTGTAAAACGCTACACCACCGAAATTATCACTAACGAAATGATGATGCTGGACTCCCGTGGCGATGGAATGAGCACTGGCTCAGGCCAGATGCCTGGCAACATGAGCGGTGGTATGGGTGGCGGCATGGGCGGTTACCAACAGCCACCACAGCAAGCGCCTCAGCAGCCACGCCAGGCTCCGCAACAGCCGGCTCAACAGCCGGGTGGTTACCAACAGGCGCCACAGCGTCCGCCTCAGCCTGCACAGCAACCGGCTCAGAGCGGATATGGCAATCAAGGTGGTTACCAGCAACCTCCACAACCTCCACAACAGGCACCTCAGCAGCCTGCTCCGCAGCCCAGCAATAGCTTTGATGATTTTGACGACGACATCCCATTCTGAGGGAATTGAGAACGGGGCTTCGGCCCCGTTTTTTATATCTGGCATACAGTACTTTAAAAGACACCTGTCTGACAAAAGGTCAAAATCGACGTTAACAGTATGTCTCTGAGGCCAAGTTTTGTGCGGCATTAAGACTCTATAATGCTGAGCAATCACTACAGACTACTGGGCATAATAGGCCAAACAAAGTCCGCTTCAGGTATTCATTTAAGGAAGTCCCGAATGTTAACGAAAGAGATCAAAAAACCGACTCCAGCACTGATTCAGTACATCCGTATTGCAATGAAAAATCCGGGTAAACCTAAGCAGGAGCTGGTCTGTGAAGAACGCGCTCGCTTCTCTCGTAAGAATGTCCGGGTTAATCCTTCCGAGCTTGAAGAGTACCGCCGCCAGTGTGGATTCGCGAAAAGTAAGTACCTGCCATTTACTTACCCTTTTTTGCTGACCTTCCCGCTTCAAAGTGCATTATTTCTATCTGATGCATACCCGCATGCGGTGATGGGCCTGGTTCATATCCGCAATATCATCACCCAGCACAAACAAATTCCTGTGGATGCCACACTGGATACCGACTGTACTCTGATCGGTCCGGAAAAAGTTCACAACGGTGAACTATTCACTTTCTATACCCGTATGCATATCGCTGGTGAACTTGTCTGGGAGTGCCGAAGCGTTCTTCTGAGGCGCGGTAAGAAGAATCCGGATATGGAAAAAGCACCGACGCTCGATGTTGTCGAGAACGCTGAACGTATCGTTGATTGGGAAGTACCAGCTCTGACGGGTGTTAAGTACGCTCTTCTGGGTCGTGACATCAACCCTATTCACCTGTTTCCATTCACTGCACGGGCTTTCGGCTTTAAGCGTCCGATTGCTCATGGTATGTGGGCAAAAGCACGCGCCATGGCATCCATCGAATCTCACCTGAAAGGGCGCCCTGCGGAAGTCACTGTAGACTTCAAGCTACCTATCTTCCTGCCGGGACAAGCGCAGCTGGGCTATAACGTCCGTAAAGACGGTGTGGACTTCGGTTTAACCGATCCGGAAGACGGCAAACCCTTCCTCGCTGGTCAGGTGAAATACATCTGAGCTACCCAGTTTCAGACAGACACAAAAAAACCGGCCATTGGCCGGTTTTTTTGTTTACGGTGATGGCTTATGCCATACCGAACAGCACCTCTGCATTCAGACCGTGCTTTTCAAATACTTCTCGCAGACGCTTAAGCGCTTCTACCTGGATCTGGCGCACTCGCTCACGGGTGAGACCGATTTCGCGGCCTACATCTTCCAGCGTGCTTGGTTCATAGCCACGCAGACCAAAACGACGTGAGAGCACTTCACGCTGCTTTTCAGGCAGTTCTTCGATCCACTGTGACAGGTTGCTCTGAATATCGTCGTTCTGCAGCTCTGTACCCGGATCTTCCATACGCTCATCAGCGATGGTGTCGAGAATCGACTTGTCAGAATTCGGGCCCAGCGGCGTATCAACCGAAGTAACACGCTCATTCAGCTTCAGCATGCGCTTAACGTCCGCGACAGGCTTATCAAGCAGTTCTGCGATATCTTCAGCCGTCGGCTCGTGATCAAGCTTCTGAGCCAGCTCACGGGCAGCACGCAGATAGACGTTCAACTCTTTTACTACGTGAATCGGCAGACGAATGGTGCGGGTCTGGTTCATGATTGCACGTTCGATGGTCTGACGAATCCACCAGGTTGCATAAGTCGAGAAGCGGAAGCCACGTTCAGGATCAAACTTCTCTACAGCGCGGATCAGCCCCAGATTACCTTCTTCAATCAGATCAAGCAGAGAAAGGCCGCGGTTAACGTAACGACGAGAGATCTTCACCACCAGACGGAGGTTACTTTCGATCATGCGTCGACGGCCCATTTCGTCGCCCTTACGAGCCAGGCGAGCGTAATGCACTTCCTCTTCAGCAGACAACAGCGGAGAGAAACCAATCTCATTGAGATACATCTGGGTGGCATCAAGAGTTTTCCCGGATGTGTCCGCAGCGAACCGTTCCTGGCCGCTTTCTTCAGTAGAATCGTCAGCTGAGGCTGTTTCTACGTCATCGAACACTTCTTCTTCAATAATATCGCGTTGTTGTACTGCCATGTTTAGTCCCACCTTTGGGTTGGTCATCCTGAACCTGAACCGAAACAGGTTTTGTGCCAGAACGACTGTTTACTTTTTATCCACCCCCTCTGCGCTGTGGCAGATACTTCAGTGGATTGACCGGCTTGCCGTTTTCCCGGATCTCAAAGTGAAGTTTCACTTTGTCGGTACCAGTAGATCCTTTTTCGGCAATTTTTCCGCCCGCTTTAATTTCTTGGCCTTCGCTGACGGTGATGCGGCTAGCGTGGGCGTAAGCACTTAAGAACTTTTCGTTGTGCCGGATGATGACAAGGTTGCCGTACCCCCGGAGTCCGGTGCCTGCGTAAACCACTGTTCCCGCCGCTGCTGCCAAAATAGATTCCCCCATCGACCCGGCAAGATCAATCCCCTTGTTCACGGGTCTCCTGGTCGAAAATTGACCAATTATTTTGCCGTCAGAGGGCCACTGCCACCCCGAAATCGGCCCAGTCGGCACCGGTTTTGGCGATAACTGACCATTTTTAGGTTTACTGACTCTTGGCGATGCAACAGGCTTAGGCGGATTTGACGGGTTTCTGACACTCACACGCGGAGCACTGGCGGCTTCTGCGGCGGTGTAGTCGATGTCAATTTTCTGGCCGGGATAAATAGTATGTGGGGAAGAAATGGAGTTAGCGTTCGCCAACTCGCGATAGTCCAATCCATAGCGCCACGCAATGGAATACAAAGTCTCTCCCTCGCGAACAAGATGAAAACCTGACGCCGTTTTATCTCTGCCGAATTTTTGATCAACTGAGACGAAGCCACCGCCAGATGTACAAGCAGTAACTATCGTTGAGGTTATGACTAATATGACAAGCCGGGCAGTTTTCATAGGTTCTGACAAGTTTACGACTTTTTGACACCCGATAGTGACGGCTTTCCGCCCATGTAACGGTTTGCAACCTTTGCAACCCAGGTGAATAAAAAACGTATTTTTTAATTCCAAAGTATTCTAAAAAATATCAGGATTTTTTTATCCGTAGCCACTGTATACAGGATTTCAAACCTGCTTTTCAAAGAAAAGAAGTGACTAAACAGGCGTTCATTTTATTTTTCCGCTGAATTACCACTTCCGAAGCGTTCAAGTCCGATAACAAGAATGGCCCCTGAGAACATCAAAAAAATTGAAACCACAACCATTTCATCAAATACCGGCAGTGCCATTTGCTGTACGAATGGCACTTCTTCTCCCTTGCTGTTGATGCGTGTCGACAGCGTTTCTTTCCATGGCCAGACTTTTACTAGTGATCCGACCATAAAACCCGTCAGAAGTGCGAGTACTACCGACGCATAGTGATGAAGAAGCCAGCTGAGCAAGCGGGAGAACAACAAAAGTCCAAGGCCCGCTCCTGCTGCAAAGGTCAGTAGCACCGGAAGATCAAACCCCTTAATCGCGGCAATCACAGGGGTATAGAGACCCATCAGTAGCAGAATAAAGCTGCCGGATATGCCGGGAAGAATCATGGCGCAGATCGCAATACTTCCAGCGGCAAAGACGATCGGCAGTGTTACTGCAGTCTCAGTCGGCGATGCGAGACTGATAAAGGCGGCAATCACAGCCCCTACCACCAGCATTGCGATTTCTTTTAACCGCCATTGGGGTATCGTTCGGCCGATATGTACGCATGAGGCGATAATTAAACCGAAGAAAAATGACCACAGCATAACCGGGTGAGTCATGAGCAGGTGATGAATTACTTTGGCCAGACTGATAATGGCCGTCAGAATGCCTGCGCCTAATGCCAGTAGAAAGGTTCCATCGATATGAGTCCAGGCTGATTTAAAGCCCTCGGATCTGAGCTTCCTTAAAGCCTCCAGATTCACGCTGGAAATGGCATCCAATAAGCGGGTATAGATACCGGTGATAAATGCGATAGTGCCACCCGACACACCAGGGACAACATCCGCCGCTCCCATTGCCATGCCCTTAAGAAATATTTTCAGATGCTCCATTGTGTCTCCATAATTGCGCAGGCCCTGCGCAAATGTCGTTGTTGTAAATCGTGTATTCGATTGAGTGACAGATAAAGAAAAGGACGCCGTAGCGCCCTATTGTTAATTCTGAACTCCGGGAAGGAAGGGCACGAAACGCACCGTTTCCAGAGTTTTTCGTGCGAAATGATCACCACGTCGGGTAATCAGTACCAGCTTCTGTTCTTTACCACCCACCGGGATCACCATACGCCCACCATCAGCGAGCTGTGCAAGCAATGACTCAGGCACCTCTTCCGGGGCTGCGGCAGCAAGAATACCATCGTAAGGCCCATGCTCAGGCCACCCCCAGGTACCATCCGAGAGGGTAAGATGCACATTGTCATACCCCAGGCTTTGCAGGCGCTCGACCGCACGGTTATGCAACGGTTCGATACGCTCAACACTATATAAGGTTCTGACAAGCGGAGAGAGTACGGCTGTCTGGTAACCAGAGCCAGTACCGATTTCCAGTACCCGTTCCAGCGGCCCGTTCGCCAGCAGTGTTTCTGTCATGCGTGCAACCGTATAAGGCTGACTGATGGTCTGGCCGTTACCAATCGGCAGAGCGGTATCTTCGTATGCACGGTGCGCCAGTGCTTCGTCGACGAAAAGATGCCTTGGAGTTGTAGCAATGACATTCAGGACTTCTTCGTTTCTGATGCCTGCTTCCTGTAAACGCTGCACCAGGCGGTTGCGGGTGCGTTGCGATGTCATTCCTATGCCAGATAAGTAGTGTTCGTTCACCTTGCTTCCTGCACTCTCACTTCTCAAAATGTTCCGACACCGGAACCAACATGCTATGTAGCGTCATATCTGTCTGAATGGGGGTTATCGAGACCCGCCCCTGCTCAATCGCATAAAAATCAGTACCCGGCCCAGCATCAGCAACATCGCCAGCCGCCGAGATCCAGAATAATTCTTTGCCACGAGGGTTGGTTGTTTTAACCGGATTATCCGCTTTATTTCGGTGCCCCAGACGAGTCACCTCAACACCGGTAATGTCCTCGTACGGTAGATCCGGAACGTTCACATTAATCACGGCGTTGCGCGGCAAGGCCAGCGATTCTAGCTGCGGCAGAATATCGATCAGTACCCGACCAGCTGTTTCAAAGTGAGTCTTTCCACATAAAGAAACCGCAATCGGCGTGCGCTTCAGAAAACGACCTTCGGTGGCCGCTGCGACCGTACCACTATAGAGAACGTCGTCCCCCAGATTGGCGCCGCTGTTGATGCCTGCAATCACCCGTTCGCACGTGTCCGCATGAAATTCGTTGAGAGCCAGGTGCACCGCATCGGTCGGGGTGCCATCAACACTATGAAAACCGTTCTCATGGTGAATGACCTGCAGGGGCCGGTCGAGCGTCAGAGAGTTACTTGCGCCACTACGGTCACGGTCTGGCGCACTGACGCGAATATCGTAGCCCGCCGCAGACAACGTCCTGGCCAGCATCTTCAAGCCGGGCGCATGAACACCGTCATCATTGGAAAGCAGCAGAGTCATCAGGGTACATACCTTTCAGGTTCAGTTGTTTCTATGCATTCACGAATAAGTGATGTCGCATAATAACCGGCAGGCAGTGAAAATGTGAGTAGTAAATGCGACTCTTCTGGCCAGCTCCAGGTCATATTACCGGGCATTGCTGCCAACGCACGGCGATCCTGATTCAGACCAGAGAATTCAAGCCCCTCACAGAGTTCAGGATGTTGTGCAGCAATCTCCGATTCAAGCGCCAGAGCGTCATCGGTAGTTGTCAGCCGCCCTCGTCCCCACATAGGTCCTGTTGCGACACCTTCATCCGTCAGGATATCGCCAGTCAGGCTCTGCCCCCACAACCCAGAACGTATTCTGGCGGCGAGAACTTCGTTAAACAGGAAAGACCGGACCGAAGACAGATAGATGCCTTTCTTCTTTTTATTACGCACGCGAATTTCACGCTTCAGCATCGCCATGCCATTTGCCACGTTGTCCCCTGCCAGACCAAACCTCTGGGGGCCAAAATAGTTCGGGACGCCATACTGTTGAACCAACGACAGATTACGCTCGATGGCAGTACGGTCTCCTTTGACTTCACGTAAAAGTATCTGAAAACGATTACCGAGCAGGTCTCCAGGGCGCAGCTTTTTTATATGCCGAGCCTGACTTATTACACGAAACTCAGGGTGTTCGAGTGCTATAAAGTCTGGCGCCTCTGTTTTAGGCATCCACACAGTGAACCACTGACGCGTTTCTGCGTATCGGTCTTTCAGGCCTGCATAACCCACATCCAGCTCGCGAACACCGGCGAATTCAGCAATCTGAGCGGCCACAAACTGCGTATTCGCCCCATCTTTGGCGACATCAAGCCAGACATGCTCTCCTTCGCCCGACGGCAACCCAAGAGGAATCTCTGTGACCACAAAGTCACTGTTCTCCTGCTTTAATACGGCCGTAGCTCCTGTCGCTTCGTACGCGGATGGCCACTCCGGTAATACTGAATAATCCTGCATTATTGCGTCTCACTATTCAGCAACAGAGCTACCGCGTGAACGGCAATACCCTCTTTACGACCGACATAACCGAGCTTTTCAGTTGTGGTGGCCTTCACATTGACGTCGTCGATTCTGACCTGAAGATCTGCAGCGATTACGGCGCGCATATCAGCGATATGAGGGGCCATCTTTGGTGCTTGCGCGATGATGGTGACATCAACATTACCCACGCGATAACCTTTGTCAGCCACCAGAGAAACAACATGACGCAGCAGCATGCGACTGTCAGCGCCCTTCCATTGTTCATCCGTATCCGGGAAGTGTTGGCCGATATCCCCCAGTGCCGCCGCGCCCAGCAGCGCATCAGCCAATGCATGTAATGCAACATCACCATCGGAGTGCGCTTTAAGGCCGTGCGAGTGAGGAATTTTCATACCTCCAAGCGTAATAAAATCGCCTTCATCAAAAGCGTGTACGTCAAAACCGTGTCCGATGCGCATGGCCTGTTCCTGAATTAGTTGCTCATTAATGTTGCGATAAAAAAAGTTCTGCCAGTGCCAGATCTTCCGGCCTGGTAACTTTGATATTGTCTGCCCGGCCCGAGACTAAGCGCGGACGGCCACCAGCATATTCGATTGCAGACGCCTCATCTGTCACTTCAAAACCGTCCGCTAGTGCTCGCTCGAGTGCAGTTCTTAACTCACCCAGACGAAACACTTGTGGGGTAAGCGCGTGCCAGAGCTGGTCACGCTCTACCGTATGATCAATCACCACCGAGCCATCTGCCTGAAGTGTGCCCCGTTTCATGGTATCTCGCGTTGGCGACGCCAGAATGGCCCCGCTGTCACCAAGCCCATCAAACAGAAGATCAAGATCACTGTGTCGTAGACAGGGGCGGGCAATATCATGCACGGCTACCCAGTCAGTGTCCGAAGCTATCCCCTCAAGTGCGCATAAACCGTTAAGTACCGAGTGACAACGCTCGCTACCGCCTTCCGCCCTGATCACATCAGAATGGCTGGCAAATTGACTGTCTGGCCAATAGGGGTCGTCCTCAGAAAGCACGACCACTGCCTTTTCAATAGAAGGGTAAGAAAGTACACACTCAAGGGTATGATCGAGAAGGAAGCGGCCTTTCAGAGGAAGGTACTGTTTTGGCCGGTCGGCCTGCATGCGGCTGCCTACACCAGCAGCCGGGAGCACTGCCCAGATAGAGTCGCTCATGAATCGGGTTCTGCAAATAAGATAAAGGTCTCGCCATCTTTAACCAGCCCCAGTTCCTCGCGGGCAGTCTCTTCCAGCAAGGCATCGCCGGTGCGTAGATCCATCACCTGATTCAACAAGGCATGATTCTCTGAAGACTGTTTATCGTTGGATGTCTGCAACTGATCTATCTGACGCTCAAGCGCGCGATTAGCAATCACGCCGCTGTCATCGAACCACAGGCGGTACTGCAGCACGATCAGCAGAAAAATGCCTACCGCAGTCCAGAAATGTGTAGCTCGGAATGCCATGTACAAGGTGCTCCAGGTCGGAGAAGACCAGACGTTAAGAATGGCCACATAGTAAACCAGCGGGACAGCTTGACCAAACCGAACAATAAAAAAAGCGGGCCTGAGCCCGCTCTCCATCGAAACACAGTTAACCTGTACTCAATCAAATCACTCCACGCCTGATCCGCGCTTATCATTTAGCAGCAGCGCATCCAGTCCGGAACTATCACCAATCGCGATCGCAGTTTTCACGTCACCGGCCGCAAATGGCAATGAATCAAGACCTGAAATAGCGGGGCTGGTGGTATCATCGGCGGCGATGTCTACCGTATAGGTGGCTGGTGACAGAGCGACGTACCCAGTGTCCTGACCTTGTTCAACATCCGCAAACGTTGGTGATTGCGGTTGAGTCATACCGTTTTCATAGACAAAAATATCCACAGGGTCGGCAGCGGTTGCAGAGGAGGCATGAACCAGACGAACGTAACCATTCGAGGCATCTTCCGCTGCACGGGTATCGGTAAGTACTATCAGCTGCGCATCCGTTACTGCTCCGGAGTCTCCCGATGCGATGACTGTGTAAGACTCACCGCGCTCCAGAGTCAGATCTCCGCTCAGGTTCGCCAAAGCATTACCAAGCCCCTGATCATCTGCAGCAATAGCAACACTGACCGTACCCGGATCGAGCACCGTGTATCCATTTACTGATTGGTAAGTAAACCCATCAATGAATAACTCGCCATTAGCGAAAACATCAACATCAATGTCGTCAACGGCATGAACGACCCGCAGCTCTGCGCTATTGTCCAACACCGTGGTTGCACCAGAGTCAGACCAAGCAATTAAGGACACAGGTGAACGGCCTTTGATGCTGTTAACAGCTACAAGCGCGATATCCCCTGCGACATTAAGCTCTCCAGATGCGTAAACCAGCTCTTCGGATTCATCTCCACCAATGAAGACCTCGTAATCTCCTGCCGCGACGGCTTCAAGCGTTGCGTTCGCTTCGAACGGTACCCCATCCAAGGCCGGTGTATCCGCACTAGTATCCGGATCGTCTCCCGGTGCAGTCACAAAAATATCGACATCATCAGCAACCGTCGCGGCGTGGACGACGGTTACGTCAGCATCCCCGTCTGTGTATGTTGCGGTGTCATCGATAACCTTGAGATCAAGCTCGGCCACATCATTGATGGCGATTACTGAGTAGTAACCGTTATCCATGAGATCAACCTCTGTACTGAACGCTACGGTTTCAGTGCCAGCGACCAGAATTTCTACTGTTGTCAGGCCATCCTCAATCTCAAGGTAGCCGGTACCCTGCTGAAAACTGACGTCGCGCAGGACAACATCGCCATTGAGCGCAACATCCACGTTGGGAGCATCCGCCGATGCATGTAAAACCCGAAGGTAGGCCTGATCATCGTTACTGTCATCGCCACCACAGGCGGCCAGCGCGGCCGCAATTGTGGTCAGTGCCAGAGGCTTAATGTAATTCATAGTCTCTCCTGATTAGGTTAGCTTGCCATATACAAGGTATATACAATATATATACACACAAATTAACAAAGATAGCCCCAGAGTGCCTGAACTGACAATTGATTACATTTCTGGAAAGAAATTCGACAAAGTGGTACTTATCGAGCCAGCAGCCCAGAGAAGACCTCTAGAGACAGGTATGCGACCCGAGTTAGGGGGAGGATCAGCAGAAAAACTAAAGCAGATAGCAGAGGCCATCTGCATCAGAAAACAGGATTAGTGAGAGGAGACCCTCTCTCCATTGTAGTATCGGGAGTGAGCATCCCGGGCGTCGCTTCTGACCTCACCTAAGACTTCATAAACGACTTCGAAGGTATTGAGATCGACACCTTCGACTTCTTGGATCGTACTGTCAGGGAGATAGAAAATACGATGATGATCACGATAATAGCCCCCGTCGATTCGTTGGAAGCTCGAAGCATCAGCAGTGGTATCTGTTACTTCAGTACACTCATAAAACCGGTAGTTATCATGCGCTAACCAGCTATTCAGTGGAGTGAACGACTGAGCATCTGCACCTTCAACAATGTTGCCTGCATAATAAATTTTCTCACCGCAGCGAGCCCAATACTTTTCAATATCTTCAAAAAACTCGAGATGACTTAAACTACACCCACGTAACACCGTGTTCCCGTAGATGACCGTTTCACCGCTAGCGACATAGTCACGACTCCTGCTGAGATCATTCAAAGCTTCAAGAGGTCCGCCAGGAGCTCCCTCGACAACCTCTCCACGGTAATACGTGTGTTCATTATCCCAGGCGTGGTACGCAAAGAAGTAACTCAGGTCGCCCTTGAACGTATCAAACGACTTAGCGTCAGCTTCAACTATGGGTTTGGCATTAAAATATGCGGTGCTCTTGGCTACCGAGTAGCCCTCGTTCCGAATCCCTTGAAGAAGATTAGAAATGCTGCGGAACATGCCTGCGTTAAAGATGATAAACAGCACCAGACAGCCAATCAGAAAATAACCACTGGCCAGCCCCCAAAAAGACTTTCCAGCGAGACTCAGCAAACCAAACATCCAGATTGGATACGACATATAGACCAGAAGCTGAATCATCCAGTCCAGACGGTTAGAAGCACCCGGACCACCCATGCCCATGATAGATACGATCCAAACCATGGGCCAGAGCATGAGCGCAAAGGTAACAAGGATATTTCCTAACAGACCCATAACTTACCAGCCCCACTCACTGGATGAGCTAGCGGGTATGTCCTCTGCAACAGCATTACCTTCGCTATCAATTTCTTTTTCTTCACGCTTCGAAGGGTAGAAACCAAGTGGTGGCAGTTCAGACTCAGGGACGCCTTCGGTTGGAATGATTTGAATACGTGAGAGGTAGTCAATAAAGACAGGTTTCAGGTGAGCTTTGAGATCTTTTGGCGGATAAGTTTTTCTTTGCCAGAATGAAGCCGTATCAAAAACAATAATCAAAGCGAGGTGCTCTGTGAGCTCAGTCATCAATGCATTATTAACCGAAAAATCACCAAACTCGCATAAGCTCCATAAGCGCTCTTCTGCACGAAAAATTAGCACATCATTGTGATCTTTGGGCACCGTATAATTTGGCCACTCTTCTGGCTTGTGTGCCGGTCGATTGTGCAGTCGAATTGTATTCTCGACCAAGTCTTTTTCTGATCGCCAGTGGCTGCTGTGCATCGATAGTTCTGTCTTAGGCCAGATCTGAATATTTACAGAAGCTACCCAACCAGGGAACTGTACACGCATATCTCTATTAATAACGTAAAAGCTGCCACTAAAAGGATTAATTTCACCAGTTTCATTAGGATTATTAATAACTCCACCTTCGATATCATGAAACTGGTAATCTAGGCGTCTGTCGCAGCGAGCACCATCGTTACACGAAACAAGAACTCGATAGCTATCCACTTGAAAGCAATACTGTGCTCGTAGCTCAGGAATAGACACCGCAGGATAAAGGTGCTCAGAAGTCATCAGGCAATTACCCTAAGCTGGGAAGTTGAGCTTTAGAACCCATTCCCTTCCACAAGTCGAAAAAACTGTTGATACTATCCTTTGCTACCAAGTCAGAGTAATTTTGACAGGTCGACATTGCATCCTGACTAAGGGATGCAGGATCGAAATTCTGATGCAACTGCGAAACATTGCTGATGTCACCAGATTCTAAGTTTGCTGTCGCACCGCAGTCATCTGCCAACTTTTTAATAAAAGAAAAAGGCGAATAAGGGGAAACCAGAGAAAATTTGAATTTCTCTAAGGAGACATTTTTACTTTTAACTAAGGCCAGAGCACTTTCCAATAATTTCGAAGCGTCGTTATAGCAATAAACGGTATAGCTTTCATAATGACGACCGCTCCACTCCCCCAAGGAGGCTGTATTTACGAGAACATCAGCCAGGTCCGACGGGCTGACAACTCGGTGCCTGGCTTCAGGCGTTGCATAGTCGTTTCCATCGTTTGATATCGTTAATGGGCAATGGTAGAGGTTAAAATCGGTTTTATCACTTTCCTGAGCACTGGCCTTTAACATCTCCTTTGAAAGATCACTTAGTTCGATAAGCCCTCCCTCATCGACCACGGAGCCTAGCCTTAATACCTTTGCTGTCAGCTCTTGCGAAGTTACTTTCTCATCGCTCCATTTAAGCCCATTAGCCCTCATATGAAACAGGCCAACGTCCACCTTCCTACCATTGGAAGATATGCTATGAATATTATGAACATAGACACCAGGGCCCTTGTCAGCTCCTGCGCTTCCTGCCTGTAAAACCCGATAGAAGACACGAACGCAACGATCACCGACATCTCCGATATCCATATAGAACTCGGCAGCATCACCAATTGCCTGTCCAGACTTTGTGCCAGTAGCTTCAGAGGACAATTTGCTTTGAATATCGTTAGCTATTTTTTTCCCGGCGGCATTGGTTGGATCAACACATTCGGTAAAAACAGGTACCAGAGAGGGGTCAATGTATATCTTTCGGCCATCTCTATTAGGCAAGTAGACCAAGTATTCATTAAGCGGTGTCGCGGCCATCGAGCTTCCTTTGCAATGCAGTTCCTTTATTGGCCGACAGGATAAACGATTGGCCTGTTAAATCAATCAATACAGGCCAGACCTGAGACTTACTTCCGGGGTGGTATTGCGTAACTGCCTACCGCATGTGCGACGGGTTCCTGATCCCCTTCGGAGTACATAGAAACCTCTCCCACCACTAAGGCCTTACCGACTTTCATCAGAGTACATTCTGCGATGATGTCGCGGTCTGAAGCCGGTTTCCGCAAGAAGTTAAAGTTCAGGCTCGTTGTAACCGCCATCGCAACCAAGCCCAGCTCGGCCAGTATGGCGACGTACAAAGCGGCATCGGCAACCTCCATTAATACTGGCCCCGATACCGTGCCTCCCGGCCTGAGATGTGCTTCGGTGATACGCTTTCGAATCGTGGCCGAGCGGCTGCCCAGTACTTCGATCTTAAAATCCGCTTGCGGAAATTCTGTTGCAAAGAAATGCTCCAGCTCTGCCTTGCTCGCCATATATCTACCTCTCAGAACACTTTGTACCAGCATTCTTCTATGACTGGTGCCAGTTACATCATAGCTTTAGGATAGAAGGTATTGAAACCGGGAAGGCACGACCATGAGCATACTTCTGAAAGGTAAAACGAAGGATCTTGATGGCTTCAGTGTTACTCGCATCCTGCCGCATGCAGAGAAGCGTATGGTCGGCCCCTTCGTATTTCTGGATCACATGGGGCCTGCGCACTTTGCCGCAGGTGAGGGCATCGACGTAAGACCTCACCCACACATCGGGCTGGCGACGCTGACCTATCTTACAGAAGGCTCGATACTTCACCGGGATAGTCTCGGCAACAACATGGAGATTCTACCGGGTGACGTAAACTGGATGACCGCTGGCCGGGGCATCGTGCACTCCGAACGTGAAACTCACGAAACGAAAGCCAGCGACCATGCGCTCAATGGGCTTCAGTGCTGGGTGGCGCTGCCTGAGAAGTTTGCTGAGATTGAACCTGCTTTCACTCACCACAAAAAATGCCAGCTACCTCAGTTCAATAAAGAAGGTGTCTTTGCCAGGCTGATCGCTGGGGATGCCATGGGCATGACCTCGCCGATCCGCACCTACTCCCCTATGTTCTTTCTGGATGTCATTTTTAGCGCCGGTAGCACTTTCAAGCGCCCGAATCCGGATCAGGAATGCGCATTGTATGTCATCGAGGGGGAGGTGCTGGTCGGCTCAGAACGCTACCAACAAGGAGACTTTGTTCTCCTGTCTCCAGACGAATCTGTCTCGAGTAACGCCTACGCCCGGACCATATTCTTAGGTGGCGAGCAATGGTCTCAACATCCACACATGCACTGGAATTTCGTGTCGTTCAGCAAAGAACGGATTGAACAGGCTAAACAAGACTGGCAGGAGCAGCGTTTCCCGGATATTCCCGGAGACAACCAGGAATTTACGCCACTGCCCTGACAAGAGGCAGGAAGGAAGTAAGAAGGATCAGGCGCTCTGCTCCCGCTCAGAGCGCAGCTTGTCTCTCACACCCATGAGCACTTTACCGAAGTTGTTCTTTCCTCGCATATCACGGCCACTTCCCCAGAAATAATCGTAACCACTCAGCTCCGCGATTCGCAGCTCGCCCGTTTCTAACAGTTGTTCGGCAATATCACGATGAGTGCGGCACTTAATGTAGGTGCCACGGGTCATAACTACCGTGCTGGTCTTCTTCCAATCCTTGCGACGCTTTGGCTTACGGCTCTTACCTAGTTTCGCTGCCTCCTCGGCAGTCTTCGCCTGACGGATTTTCTCGCGGTGAGCCTCGTCTTCGAACTTCATTGCCTGATAATAGTGCTCAACACTCGGCCATTCTGCGCCATCCAGCTCAAAGGCAAATAAGGCATACGACGACAGCGGCTGCTGAGTATCACTACGGTTTAACGTGAAAAGTTCTTCGTTTTTATGTTCAAACAACATCAGGCGGTCCAGCTACAGGCTTTCGCTCAATTTACCAGACAATTCTTTGGCGTACATCAAAGCTCTGTCTGCTTTATGTGCTTTCCGGCCTCGTTACTTGGTCAAACAAGACGCCTTGAACTAGTATTAATCCACCTGAATAACAGACGCCACTATGACTACGGATTCAAATACATTGAAGGAACCTGGCCTGCTCACGATTTCTAACCCCATGGACTGGAAAGCCATTGACCGTTTTATCCTTCTCGCCTGCCTGGTGCTTCTCGCGCCACTGTCTTTTGGTGTCAGTATGTGGGCAACCAATATTCTGGCCCCTGAGTGGTTGAACCAGACGTTGGTGATGATGCTCAGTGTTCTGTATGTAATGCATATCGCGGTGATGGGAAGTTTCATACTTACCGCTATGAAACTAAGAAAGTATACGCATGACTGGCCCCTATTTGAGAATGCCATCATCAGTAGCTTTCTGGTTACCGTGATGACCACGGGATACCTGACGGGCACTCACTTGTCTGAGGCCCTCCTGATTATATTTCTCGGTGTCATCATTACCTGCACACTCGCCGATGTGAATAAAGTCAAGTTTTGCTTCTGGATCGTCGTTCCCATTCTTATCCTGATGTCGGCGCTCGATTACAGCGAAGTCGTTCCTTATGCCATGCTACTTGAGCGATCACCTTACTCAGAGGATGGTCGCCCTCTTGAAGGCTGGATGATGGTAAGGATGACCGTCGCCGTCATCCTTGCACCGCTTACCTATCTCTGCATTCTGGCCATGAAGCGCTGGACCGAACGTGAAAGCCTGTATCTGGAAATGTCGACAATCGACGGCCTGACCCGACTCTCAAACCGCAACTCTCTTATCAGCAGAGGACAGGAAGAAATCCGCCGTGCCCGGGCTTCAGACGCCATGCCCCCACTGTCCTGCATCATGATAGATCTCGACCACTTCAAGCAGATCAATGACACCTGGGGGCACCACGCGGGTGACGAGGTACTGATCGCCGCATCAAAAGTCATGATGGACAGCGCCCGCCCTAACGATGAAGTCGGTCGCTATGGCGGAGAAGAGTTTGCGGTTCTGTTGCCGGGTACCACTCTATTACAGGCCAAACTGATCGCAGAACGTATTCGTAAACGGATCAGCAGTATGAATGTTGTGGTTGATGGCCAAAAGATTGATGTGACTGCGAGTTTCGGCGTCGCCTGTTACCCATCCCCCGATGTTGAAGCGATGAGCGACCTGCTGAAAACGGCAGACAAAGCATTGTACGAAGCCAAGGAAACCGGGCGGAATAAAGTGGTTACGGCGTAAACTTCTCCCAGGTGGTATCAGCTATTACTTAGCCTGTTTAAAGCCTTGTCAGCCTCATCGAGAAAATCAATAAAGCCTGCCAGATGATTATCAAGAACGGAAATTACGATATCCAGGTTCAACTTCTGATAATCATGAACAGCGACATTCCTGAGACCAACCATCTTCTGCATACGCAAAGATATATCCGAGGTGATATATCCGCTTCGCTCAAGCAAAGAAAAACTGTCCCGCGCAGACTGTGGAACTCCCAAACGATGCTGATGAACAAGATGATTCGCCACATCGATACAGGCCTCACAAGCACGCTGCAAATTCAGAAGTACCGAATCCTGTTTTGTGTAGCTGCCACGCAACGTCTTTTCATCGACGTATTCTTCAAGAATGCGCGAAATACAGCGCTCGACGGTCGCTCGTTTATTCAGGATGACATCATTCATTACGCTCATATGCCTTTAAAATATCAGCACGGGATTCCTGAAGATGGCCATACTGCGTCATGGTAGACGCCGTAAACAGATCTGCCTCCAACGACGCACCATAGAGCAAACGCCCCTTCTGAACGATCTGCATCTTGAGTACCGTACTCGCCTCCTTCAGGTCAACGAGATCAACATCCTGACCCAGCTCTGCCGCCAGTTCTTCAGCAATGTGCCAGCGACTGACGTTATCCAGATCGCCATCCGCAAGAAAGGCGATATCCCAATCACTATCAGAGCGGGCATCACCACTCGCTTGAGAACCAAACAAATACAGCAAACGCAAGCCGGACAGGCGCTTGAGGCAGTATTCTAGAATATGAGATTCGGTTGGGGACATCAGGCTCTCCAGTGTCACTCAGAGGGTAACGCTGGAGGGGAAGGGAGGCAAGTGGGCGGAAATTTTAAACAGCATCCGCGCACAAAGGAGAGATCCAGACTTCGAAAAGTAACTATGCCCCTGCACGCAAACCATCGGCATAATCATTCAAAAAACTAGCTATATGCGTAGCTCCCGGTCGAACAGAGTGCCAGCTAGCTGGAATTTCAATTTGAGTAGAGGCGCCTACCTCTTCGGGACGAAATCTAGCACCACCGATTATTTGGCCCTGAGAAATAAGATATTCCACCGTAACATCTATATCTAACCGACCAGCTAAATAATCTAAAACTTTATTCTGAAAAGCGACATCATCATCGTTTGCTTCAGGCCACGAATCCCAGTCAACTAACTGTATTCCGAATGATAAAAAAACTTCAATAACAAATGTCGCGCAAGTAAAACCCGTAAACTTCGTATAATGAGAATTAAACCGGCCAGACTCAGGATCTATACAGAACAAACCATGATTGAGGCCATAGCTGACCTTCGAATCTGAGTTTTCTTCCGCTATTTGCCATAACAACGCAAGCATTACCTGTTTACGAATGGGGTGGAAGGTATCACCTAAATTAAACCAAATATACTTCTCACTGGGCGGCTCTAACAAGGGCCCTTTGTGCTGCCCAACATGCATTAAATTTACATCGTCACGGCGGTCTTTAAAGATGATCGCGATATGATTCTGCCTTCCGGGATACTGACTCATCCCTATCCCAAACAAATCTAGATCTGAAAAATCAGTCCCTTGATAAATACCAAACTCCATAAATTCACAACATTCCGCGAAGAACTGCCATCGAGTCAAGACCTTTACTATCAAGCGTCATTTTCACACGCTCTAAAGTATATGACCATGATTGAAGCTTTTTCCTTGCAGGAAAGACAGAAGATAGAAAAGCAACCAAGGAAGTACTAGAAACCCTATTTAGAGGTAATTCCATGAGTATTCGGTCAATAGTTTGATACGAACCTTCAGCCAGTAACTTCTTCAGTCCTACGACCAGAGGAAATACACTCCTAGCATCTTCCGCCTCACCTGCATCTTTATAAAATTCTTTCAACCACGGGAGTTTATCTTCAACATTTTCATACACCGTAACGGCAGCATTTCCCCCATATGAATGCAAATGCTCACCGGTGTTATACCGACCCAGAACCTGCTCATTTGGCGACAAAACTACAACAGCTGCAATTCCAGCAACAACCATTAAACTCGCAGAATGCTTATCAAAATCACTCTGCGCCAAACTCCTTAAGCAATGCTGGCGTGATACACCAGTGGAAGAAGTCTCTAGCCTTGACGTTGGCCTTTCCGAGAAATTGTTTAGCGCTGTCATAGTTTTGAACTCCCTCGATAAAATAATCGCTATCAATCATAAAACACGACTCTCCCGATTGAGCATGCTTTACTATTCCATAATTAGCGTTCATTTTCGCATTTCTGCATAATTCATCCATACTAAGAGTGAAGCTCCCACCTGCACTCAAAATGATTGATCTCAAGTCAGGGTCATCCTGAACAGATATTAGAGATTCTCGAAGTAAAGAGGTCCAGTCAGCATCATCGTCTACACCTTGCAATATCGAACGTTGGATTACATTTTTATACCGTAATCCTACTCTGCGAATCAGCCGCTCAGTGTATGTAGTTTTGACTGCTTCGTATGCGGCCTCAATATATTGAAAAAGAACTTCCCAAGACTCATATTTTTTCAACACCAATACCATTGAATCAGCCTCAACCACAACTCGGGCAGATTCATCAAAGGAGGAAAATTCATATATTGGACGCTCAATTTGACTAACCGACTGTTCATCAGTGTTCAGATTGAGGCTAACACTCTTAGCTTTTTTAAATAATGGGAAAAATTCTTTAATACAGTTGTGTAACCGAAGTACTTTTTCACCACTCTCGAAATCATCAGCTTCAGAAACGAAAGCAACCTGGGTTACCACCTCAACGAGCGGATTTTTAGGAAGTATTGTTCTAGGACTAGATTCAAAAGTCATTTCCGATTACTCCACAAGCTATCGTTCGGAGCAATATTCATTCCATTTTCCTCGATCAGCCTTTCCATAAACTGCATATCGCAGATTCCGAAGGTCATATTATAGATCAAAATGTACCCAAGGGGTTTTAGAAGCAACCTGCCATTCATCTAAAGATCACATACAAATAGCGGAGATGCAAATCAGTAGCGATTTGTAAGACCGTCGCGAGCGATGATGAGACAAGGCAAAATTTTCTGGGGGAGCGGAGTGTACAAGTAGTACATGAGCACCCCGCAGAAAATTTTAACGCCGTATCATCGAGCGCAGCAGGTATTACTGGCCTTTAATTTCAGAGCGGCCTTTATACGGCGCTTTCGCACCCAGCTGTTCTTCAATACGCAGCAGACGGTTGTACTTAGCAACACGGTCTGAACGGCACAGTGAACCCGTCTTGATCTGGCCAGCAGCAGTACCAACGGCCAGGTCAGCGATGGTCGCGTCTTCAGTTTCACCTGAACGGTGAGAGATCACAGCGGTGTAGCCTGCGTCTTTCGCCATTTTGATCGCGTCCAGAGTTTCGGAGAGTGAGCCGATCTGGTTGAACTTGATCAGGATAGAGTTAGCGATATCTTTTTCGATACCTTCTTTCAGGATCTTGGTGTTGGTTACGAACAGGTCGTCGCCCACCAGCTGTACTTTGCTGCCCAGTTTTTCAGTCTGGTATTTCCAGCCAGCCCAGTCAGATTCGTCCTGACCGTCTTCGATAGAAACGATTGGGTACTGGTCGCACAATTCTGCCAGGTAGTCAGAGAATTCTTCAGCGCTAAAGACTTTGCCTTCGCCTTTCAGATCGTACTTGCCGTCTTTGTAGAATTCAGAAGACGCACAATCCAGCGCCAGTGTGACGTTCTTGTCCAGCTCGTAGCCAGCGTTTGAAACAGCTTCTTTGATCGCTGCCAGTGCATCGGCGTTAGACGCCAGGTTTGGTGCGAAACCACCTTCGTCGCCAACGGCAGTGTTCAGGCCCTGAGAAGACAGTACTTTCTTCAGAGCGTGGAAGATTTCTGCGCCACAACGCAGAGCTTCAGCGAAGGTAGGCGCGCCAACTGGCTGTACCATGAATTCCTGAATATCAACGTTGTTGTCTGCGTGCTCACCACCATTGATGATGTTCATCATGGGTACTGGCATAGAGTAAACGCCAGAGGTGCCGTTGATGTCTGCGATGTGTTCGTACAGCTCAACGCCTTTTGCAGCCGCAGCGGCTTTGGCAGCAGCCAGTGACACAGCCAGGATGGCGTTTGCACCCATGTTAGCTTTGTTGTCAGTGCCGTCGATCTCGAGCATCTTGTTGTCGAGGGCGCGCTGATCCAGTGCGTCCATACCGATCAGGGCTGGCTTGATGGTGTCGTTGACGTTAGCAACGGCTTTCAGTACGCCTTTGCCCAGGTAACGGCTTTTATCGCCATCACGCAATTCCAGTGCTTCACGGGTACCGGTCGATGCGCCGCTTGGAGCACATGCTGTACCGAAGAAACCACCTTCCAGAGTTACGTCTGCTTCGATGGTTGGGTTGCCACGTGAATCCAGCACTTCGCGGGCTTTGATGTCGATAATCTTCGCCATTTTAATCTCCTGAAATTAACGCGGCCTTCGCTGTTTACGCGAAGGCCGATCACAAGGTTTAAATTTAAAACTTATTTATTGTTCAGAGCCGCTTTTATAAAGGCTGAGAACAAGCCATGGCCGTCGCGCGGGGTCGATGTAAATTCCGGATGGAACTGACACGCCACAAACCATGGGTGATCTGGTACTTCCACAACTTCTACCAGCTCGCCATCAACAGAGCGACCAGCAATACGCAAGCCCGCTTTCTCAAGCTCTGGAACCAGTGAAGAGTTCACTTCGAAACGATGACGATGACGTTCGGTGATGACGTCGCTGCCATATGCCTGAGCAGTCGTTGAACCTTCGGTCAGGACACATTCCTGACCACCAAGACGCATGGTACCGCCGAGGTCAGAGTTCTCGTCACGGGTTTCAACATTACCCGATGCATCCTGCCATTCGGTGATCAGGCCAATTACTGGGTGTTCGGTATCGCGACTAAACTCGGTCGACTGCGCGTCTTTCCAACCCACGACATTACGTGCGAATTCAATCACGGCGACCTGCATACCCAGACAGATACCCAGGTACGGAATTTTGTTTTCACGAGCGTGCTGAACCGTGCGGATCTTGCCTTCCACACCACGGTTACCAAAACCACCCGGAACCAGGATGGCATCAACCCCGGCGAGAACCTCAACACCTTTACGCTCAACGTCTTCGGCATCGATGTAGCGGATGTTCACTTTGGCGCGATGGTGAATACCGGCATGATCAATCGCTTCGATCAGAGACTTATAGGCATCCAGCAAGTCCATGTACTTGCCGACCATAGCGATGGTCACTTCTTGCTCTGGGTTGAGCTTGGCGTCTGCCACGTCATCCCATTCAGACAGGTCGGCTTCTTTGCATGACAGGTCGAACTTCTCAACGATCAGATCATCGAGGCCCGCTTCGTGCAGCATGCGAGGAATCTTGTAAATCGTATCCGCGTCCTCCAGAGGAACAACGGCACGCTCTTCAACGTTGGTAAAGAGTGCAATCTTACGCAGAGATGAAGCATCGATCTTGTGATCTGAGCGGCAGATCAGTACATCTGGCTGCAGACCGATGGTGCGCATCTCTTTTACAGAGTGCTGAGTTGGCTTGGTTTTGGTTTCGCCCGCGGTCGCAATGTACGGCACCAGTGTCAGGTGCAGAGACAATGCGCGCTTTGAGCCCAGCTCGACTTTCATCTGACGCACGGCTTCAAGGAATGGCTGGGATTCGATATCGCCCACGGTGCCACCGATTTCGACCAAAGCAACGTCTGAGCCTTCAGCGCCTTCGAGTACACGACGTTTGATCTCGTCGGTGATATGCGGAATCACCTGCACAGTACCACCCAGGTAATCACCTCGACGCTCTTTCGCCAGCACGTCGGTATAGATACGACCAGTGGTAAAGTTGTTACGACGAGACATGGTCGTGCGAATGAAACGCTCATAATGTCCGAGGTCGAGGTCGGTTTCCGCGCCGTCATCGGTCACGAAGACCTCACCGTGCTGGAACGGGCTCATGGTACCCGGATCAACGTTGATGTACGGATCAAGCTTGAGCATAGTGACCTTAAGGCCACGGGCTTCCAAAATGGCAGCCAGAGATGCAGAAGCGATGCCTTTCCCCAAAGAAGAAACAACACCACCCGTGACAAAGATAAAACGTGTCATAGAAGGTCCGCGAGCAGAGATGAAAAATTTGTTACGGAGCGGGCCAGCTTCCACTGAATTCATGCAACGAATCCCTATGAAATCGGCGCTTGAAGCGCACTTGGGCCACTCACTCAAGATGGGAGGGCAGTTTACCCGAAAGCACCTCGAGGGTAAATCAATGGAGTGCTTTTCTTTACCTGTCAGCTCTGCTAATTTGAGCTTTCGTTATGTAAAGACTCTGGATTCAAAAGTCCGATGATCAACAAGCCGAAAGCTCTAGCGCATATCCGACTGTCTGCCCTGATGTGGTGGATGGCGTCTACCCGCGCAGCGCTCCGGTTCTGAGTCACACATACCGGTTTCGGCTGCGAAGAGCAGCAGAAACCTTCTTCCCGATTTCTCTCTTCTTCCGCAGCCACTGATCCACATGACACATAGGATGAATAATGATGGCTGCCAGCCTCACAAGTGCGGAAAAAAATCTCAGAGTCGGCTTAACCCTGGCGTTCACAGCTGCGTTTCTGTTTTCTACCAAGCCAATCATCATTAAGTGGCTTTACAGCCTGGGCATGAGTGCCATGCCGCTGATGGGGCTGCGCATGGTGATTGCCCTTCCGGTATATCTGGTGATCGGTTGGGTGCTGTGGAAGCGCATGGAACAGAAGCCTGCAGGCAAGACCATACTGCGGGCCGCCGCTGTCGGATTACTGGGGTATTACCTTGCGTCCTTACTGGATCTGTCAGGCCTTGAATATGTCAGCGCCCAGCTCGAACGCCTGATGTTGTACGCCTACCCAAGTATGGTCGTGGTGATTGGCGCACTGTTCTTCGGTGCAAAGGTCAGCCGCTCGGTGATTCCTGCGCTACTGCTTACGTACGCGGGGCTCGGAGTCATGTATGGGCATGACCTTCAGATTGCCCCTCCGGGCACAAGCAATGCGGATATCACCAAAGGCACCCTACTGATTATTGGCAGTGCACTATCGTTTTCGCTGTTCATTCTGTTCAGTAAGCGCGGTATTGCTGAATTAGGGAGTCTGTTCTTCACCTGCGTGTCGATGGCCTCTGCAACACTGGCTACGCTGGTTCACTACGTCTTCACCGAAGGAGTGAGTCTTCCCGACATGGATGCAACTCGCTGGTCTGGCACTCTGCTGTTAGCACTGCTCGCAACGGTTGTTCCTTCTTTTATGGTCAGTGAGGCCATTAAAAGAATTGGCCCCGCCAAAGCCAGCGTGTCGGGCACTATTGGCCCGGTGATGACGACGATCATGGCCATCCTGTTTCTTGGGGAGCCATTCGGCTGGGCAGCCGTCGTTGGAATGACCCTGGTTATGATTGGCGTGTCCCGCCTGAAATAGGCTTTTCCGGATCGCCCTATCTTTTCAGGACAAAACGGGCGATCCTCTCCTCCCACACTGATTTTTCTATACAAACTGCTACACTTGTATAAGTCCTGCATCTGAAAAAGCAGGAATTAATAAATACCTATCTTATACACAGCTAGCCAGGAGCTATCCATGACGAAGTCTGTTGCCTTTAAGGTATCAGCGCTGACCGCAGCCGCGATACTATCTACCGCCGCACACGCGAGCCCTAACCTCTCTGGTGGAGTTTGGTTTAACTACCAGTACGCTCAGAATGATAAAGCACAACAGGAATCCTGGGGGGTCATCGACAGCGAAGCCCTGATTCTGTACGCCGACGGCGATGTGCCTGATACCCCGTGGACTTACTCTGCAGAGACCCGCATTGGTCCGGGCAGTTTTACAGACGCAAACAACAACAGCACCGGTAGCCAGTTTGGAATTCACAAAGCCTGGGTTGGTTACCAGTTTGAAGATGGCCCTATGATCACCATTGGTAAAAGCCAGGTGCCATTCGCCTGGAAAACCTACAACTTCTGGCCTGGCGACATGCTCCTTGCGGGCTACGGCGATCAGATGGATGTTGGCGTAAAAGTATCCCAGACACTGGGCGCGCTGCACTACGATGCTGCGTTGTACCTCGCTGATGACTGGTCAACCAGTACGGATACTATGGATGATAATCGCCATTGGGGTAGCACCAGCACCTACCGCAAAGTACAGACGTTTGTAGGTAACCTGAGTTACTCAATTAATGATATGGCGACCGTCGGCGTATCTGCGCAAAGCGGCGGCCTACAAGCCTTCGAAGGCAATGAAACTGATGGATACAGCGCTACTGAAGTTTCAGGCGACCATAACGCTGCAGCCCTGTATTATACCCTCAAGGTTGGCGGTCTCTGGGCGAAAGCCTCTTACATAACCACAGAGCGTAATGTACCTGAAGAGTCTGCTGGTGATGTCTATGCGGATGGTGATGGAGCTTTGGCTGGTCTAAATGCTAAGAACGACCGCTACGCAGCAGAAGTCGGCCTGAACACTGGCAACTGGTCTTTCTACGCAGACCTGACGTACGCTCAGCCTGATACCGACGGTAATGATGCCGACACCGTACGTGCCTTTGCACCAGGCCTCAGCTACGACTATGGCCCGGGCTGGATATACCTCGAATACCTGACTCAGGACGGTTACGTTGACCGTAATGGACAAGTACAAGACCAATACTTCGATGAAAATCTTAACCCTACAGGTCCTGGTGATTTCGATGCTGTCTATGCAACCATCGATTTCTACTTCTGATCCTTTACTGTGATTCACTACTAACGCAGTAACAAAGCCCACCTTTAAGGTGGGCTTTTTTAATGGCGGGCTTTTTTGTTTTTGATTAATGCACCGACGCTGTATGCTGGGCAATAAAGCTCATGGAAGATAGAACGTGAACGTCACGCCAGCACTCTCTGCGTTAAGCCTTATCACCTGCCTCGCCGGCTGTTCAGAATCGGTACCCGACATAGAAATACCAGATACGGGCGTTGCCATTATCGTCGAGACCAGCCTCGCCAAAGGTGATACCGATGCCAGTGTCGCCGCAGCCGTTTACGACTCAGGGCAACCAGCGCCAATGATTGGCGGCAACGTGCTGGAAGTCACCTCGGAGAGCGTCACGGTTATCCTTTCCGGTATCGATGAACGCGACAATTTCTACTCCGGACAAATAGGCATCCCGAACCCCGACACAGATACCATCAATATAGCGATAGTTCACCGACCTCAAGAAACCCGCCAGGAGCGCTGGTATCCGACAGAGGATATATTAGTCGACCCTGGCCCAGGGGAGCTCGAGGGCTTCGAAGCCACTCTACTGCTACCGACGGCCATAGAAATCACAGCACCACAGCCCGGTCTGACGTATTCCAGCCGCGACGACATAATTCCACTCGAATGGACAGGCTCCCCTGCCGATGACTTCAAACTCGTCACCTACAACCGCTGCCGATCCACTACCGATAGTGATGACCTTAGCTGGGTATACGCTTCGCAGATGGATGATGACCAGCAAGAAAATATCCGCATAGGCGATATTATTCCCGCCACGGGTGCGCTTGAAACGTCAGCTAACCTCGGAGGCGTAGTGACAGGCTTTGTTCAATTCTTTATCGAAGCCACTCTCAGCGCTGCGACGCTGGGTTTGTACGAGCCGACTGAAATCAACTTCGATAAATTCATTCTTGATTCCTGCACCATTCAACTGTCACTGGTACGTCAGCGGGAAGGCCAATTCGGCGAAGATTTCAGTGGCGGTAGTATTACCGGTAGCCGCAGCGACAACCTACAAGTGGAGTATCGCCCATGATGCCTTTCTCCGTTTATACGAAACTCATCAGTCTCGTAGTTCTACTTCTCACCTGCTCTCTGGCGAACAGCGAGCCTTACCCTACGACCAAGAACAGCCTGTTATCCCGCTTGTCTGTAATACCCCACATCGGTATCTCACAAGCGGATATAGAGACAGACAGTGCAATAAACGCGTCGAACCAGCCCGAACTTGATTCCAATTTAAATTATGGATTAGCCATGGAATATTTAGCTATTTCCTGGCTCAAGCTTGAAGTGGATTACACCCGTCACCGCGAATCCGAAACAAATAAGCAGCGGGATATCGCGGGCGAGTATAAAAACGGTCTGACCTCTGACATTGTCGCGCTGGGGTTGCAGGTTGAGACCTTTCAATACAGTAAGACCAGGTTGTATGTGAAGGGCGGCACGCTGATCTATAACACCCAACTAACGGTAAAAGAATACTTTGATGGCGTATACCCATCCGGTGAGGCCTCAGAAAGTGACCGCGGCCAGGGGTATTACGCTGGGGTCAGCCTGTATCCCCCTCTGGATGATGACATTATGTTCATGCTATCAATCAATCATCAACGACTGAACGACGTATTCTCCGACACAAGACGAGCATTCGATATCCGCTATAACAGTCTGATGTTAGGCTTAGCATTCTGATCTTTATCAAACACAGGAAGTAAAACCATGGCCGCTGGCAGCCTACTCGCGTTACTCGATGATATTGCTACCGTATTGGACGACGTTGCTGTGATGTCCAAAGTCGCGGCAAAGAAAACCAGTGGTGTCCTGGGTGACGATTTGGCACTGAATGCGCAGCAGGTGACGGGTATTCGTGCAGAGCGGGAACTCCCCGTCGTATGGGCTGTGACCAAAGGCTCACTTTTAAACAAACTTATTCTCGTCCCTGCAGCGCTGCTGATCAGCGCATTTCTACCGCAGGCCATCGCCTGGCTTCTTATGGTTGGTGGTGCCTATTTATGCTACGAAGGTGTCGAGAAGCTGGTTCACAAATTCTTCCATAAAAAAACCGAAGAACATCAGGCAAGAGTGGAGGCCATCAACAACCCGGAAACAGACATGGTGGCGTTTGAAAAAGAAAAGATTAAAGGCGCTATCCGAACCGACTTTATTCTATCAGCAGAGATCATCGTAATTTCTCTTGGCACTATGGCCAGCGCTGCCCTCTTTACACAGATAATTGCGTTGTCACTACTCGCTATTCTATTTACCTTCGGTGTCTACGGGCTGGTCGCTGGTATCGTCAAGCTTGATGATGCTGGCCTCTGGCTAACCGAACAAAAAGAAGCCCGCCTGGGCATGTTCAAAGCTGCATTTGGGCGTTTCTTACTGGGGCTAGCACCGCGCCTGATGCGCTTTCTCTCAATTGTAGGCACCATCGCCATGTTCCTGGTTGGGGGCGGCATTATTGCCCACCATATCCCCGCGATTGAGCACCTGACGCATGATATTGCAAAATCAGCCTCTTACCTGGCCATCCCTGCCGCAGAGCTGATCTCCGGCATGACGGTGAACCTCATGACTGGCATTGCTACCGGTGTCATTCTGGTCGTGCCCATACAGCTGATAAATAAACTGCGCAGTTAACCGGCTACAAAAGAAAGATCTGGATAGTATTTAAACCGGGTTATCGATATCGATAAATACAACATCCAGATCGAACTCATCGGCGAGATACTCACCCACCGCTTTGGCGCCATAACGTTCAGTTGCATGGTGTCCGGCGCTGAAAAAATGCGTACCAGTTTCCCGCGCGAGATGAACTGCAGGCTCATTCGCTTCACCAGTAATATAGGCATCAACGCCTGCATCAATAGCCTTCTGAAGATAACCTTGCGCGCCCCCAGTGCACCAGGCGACCGTTTCGATCGTATCGCCTGATTCTCCGATATGCAGAGGTTCTCTTTGCAGACACTGTGCAACCCAGGCACTCAGTTCACCGCCCGTCATAGGTCTTGGCAAGCGACCGATATTACCCGGCACGGATGGGTCAGATTCATCCAGAGGGCCGTCGACCTGAATCCCCAGAACATCCGCAAGCTGAATGTTATTGCCGTATATCGGGTGCATATCTAACGGAAGGTGGTAAGCAATCAGGTTTATATCATTAAGCAGAAGCGCTTTAATCCGCTCTTTCTTGATCCCAGTAATGCATTCGTCCTCACCTTTCCAGAAGTAGCCATGGTGCACAAAAATCGCATCTGCCTCTTCAGCGATAGCAGCTTCTATCAAGGCCTGATTTGCGGTCACTCCCGTCACGACTTTCTGGATGGTTTCGTTACCTGATACCTGCAATCCGTTCGGGCAGTAATCGCGGATTTTGCGGCTTTGCAGAATATGATCAAGATGAGAAATAAGCTCTTTACGTGTAACCGCCATAGTCGTGCCATCCAAAAGTTTGTAACATGTCAGCTCATTGATCTTAGAGAGATTGCGGAGCGCTGACAAATGTCTCCAACGCAGACATTCGCATTGCGGATATTGTTCCCTGCAGCCATCGGAGGCCTTATTGCCACTCTGATACTGTTGATCGCACCCGAGTGGGTATTGCCTCAGGTCGCGACTCCTGTTCAGGAACCACAACCGCAGCAACATGTCGCATCAAATGTACCAGCGATGCAGGGCCCGGTAAGTTATGCGGATGCCGTTAATGCAGCCGCACCTGCCGTGGTGAATATCTATACCCGCAAGGTCGTGAAGCGACGCACAAATCCGCTATTGAATGACCCAGCTCTACGACGCTTCTTCGGCGAATCAGAACAACCCAGTGACCGCATGCAAAGCAGCCTCGGCTCGGGCGTGATTATGTCCAATGAAGGTCATATCATCACCAACTTCCACGTGATCGAAGGGGCGGATGAAATCACGGTTGCACTGTTCGATGGCAGGGATGAAGAAGCCACACTAGTCGGTAGCGACCCTGAGTCCGACCTCGCGGTCTTACAGATCAACCTTCCTGACGATATTGCCCCGGCAACCATTACCAACGTTGATGGTCATGACGTCGGTGACGTTGTACTGGCTATCGGCAACCCATTTGGTGTCGGCCAGACAGTTACGATGGGGATCATCTCGGCCAAAGGCCGTAACCGCCTCGGGCTCAACACTTACGAAGACTACATCCAGACCGATGCAGCCATTAACCCGGGTAATTCGGGCGGCGCGCTGATCAACGCCTACGGCGAACTCGTTGGCATCAATACCGCCATTTTCACCCAGTCTGGCGGCAGTGAAGGCATAGGCTTTGCGATACCTTCGGATATTGCGCACCGAACTATGGCCGACATCGCACGCTATGGAACCACGATACGCGGATGGCTGGGCATTGAAGTTCAGGAAGCCTCACCAGAGCTGCTCAAGTCTTTAAAACTCCCGGATGAACTGACTGGCCTGCTCGTCACTGGAGTCTTCCCCGAAGGTCCAGCAGAACAGGCTGGCCTGGCAGCGGGTGATATTATTATCGGTCTAAATGGTGACAGCGCGGACAATGCCGTCGATGCCATGAACCTCATAGCTAGTCTGAGGCCCGGTGATAAAATATCTGTCGAATTTCTACGCCGCGGCGAACAGCTGACGACCACAGCGTTTGCTGGTCTCAGAGACCAGCCGGAAAACTGATCTTGCGTAAACCTGAAGCTGCTAACTCAAGCAGCCAGGACTTTCTCGAGTGCAGCATAAAGTGCAATATTTTCTTCAGGCGCTCCCACTGTAAAACGTAGCGTTTTCGCTAACAATGGGTGAGCTCCATCAGTGCATTTGATCAGAATATTTTCCTGCTTTAATGCCTCAAATATATCGCGGGCTACTTTACCCTCTGGCACACGTGCCAGAATAAAATTAGCCTCTGAGTCAAACGCAGAAAAGCCAAGTTCTGAGAGCTTCCCGTGCATTTTTCTACGCTCTGATTTTAATACATCACACTGCTGCATCAGTACATCGTAATGTTTCAAGGCAAATGCCGCAGACGCTTGCGTGAGCACATTAATGTTGTAAGGCATGCGAATTTTATCCAGCTCTGACAACCACTCTTTACGACCAAACAGCATGCCCAAACGCAGACCAGCCAGCCCGACTTTCGACAGAGTGCGCATGACCAGCACGTTATCAAAACGGTCCAGCCAGCTCAGATGATTACGACTGGAAAAGGGTAGATACGCTTCATCCAGTATGACCAGACCTTTGTAATCCGCCGTATTGCTCGCCTCAATAATGGCGACCAGATCGTCTTCAGCCCATAAATTACCGGTCGGATTATTCGGTTGCGCCAGAAAAATCAGCGCCGGTTTTTTCTCATTAATCGCCGCCAGCATGGCATCCCGATTCAGAGAAAAATCATCGTTTAATGGCACACCGCAATAATCAATACCCACAAAGGTCGCGATCATTTTATACATCACAAACCCGGGTTCAGGCGCCAGAACACAAGCACCCGGCTGAGCAACCGCCATCGCCAGTAGCTGAATAATCTCATCCGAACCATTACCCAAGAGCACCTCATATTTATCCGGCACCTGCATCGCCTCACGCAGACCCGCGACAACCTCAGGGGCGACGGGATTTGGATAACGGTTCAGGGCGCAATCGGCGAGCAATGACTGCCACTCAGAGATCATCTCCTCCGGCCAGCGGAATGGATTTTCCATTGCATCCAGCTTAATCATGCCCTCGGCCTTACCGACGGGGTACGCCTGTAAGGCGCGGACTTCGGGGCGAATGAGTTGTTCAACTAGTGCGTTGACGGACATATTGATGGCCTTGACTGAATCAGAGAATTTAGTGAGCGCATTATACATTTATCGGCGCCGCCGAGGGCATTGGCCACCTGCGGTGGGCGAGCTTCTTTGGCTGCCGCCAGGCCTTTGTTTTTTCTGCAAGGGGCGGGCCCCTTCCGATCCTCAAGGTTTATAGCTGCCTTCGGCAGAGGCACGTGTCTGGCTTCCGCCGGGTACCTATGCCCTTGTTGGGAATAGCTGCCTTCGGCAGGGAGACTTTTTTAGCTGCCGCCAGGCCTTTGTTTTTCTGCAAGGGGCGGGCCCCTTCCGATCCTCAAGGTTTATAGCTGCCTTCGGCAGAGAGGTTCTTTTGGCTGCCGCCGGGTCTATATGCCCTTGTTGGGGGACCTTGTCCCCCGGGCGGGCGGCCCATCCCCCTGCTTTCGCGCTTTCTGGGCCGTATATCCGATATTTACTGGCTTTTCCGGCAACCGGCTCCGGCGGGCATCCATGCCCGTATGGAGCCTCGTTCGGCATCCTGCCTCACGTTGCCTGCAAAGCTGGCGTAAATCCCGGCGGCCCCAGAGGCGCAATTTCTATCCCTCAAAACCTTCTAACAAAATAAAAACTGACATCGCCGCGAAGCGCTGATGATACCCGGCTTGTGATGACCCCGCAGGATCGCAGATAACGATGGGTGCTAACCGGCAGGACGCCGGTTAAGCCTGCCCGCGGCCATGGATGGCCGCTGCAGGCGTGCCCCAATCGGTATCAAGAGACAAGGATCAGGACATCACGCCGGAAAGGGGGATCGGAAGGGGCCCGCCCCTTGCAGAAAAAACAAAGGCCTGGCGGCAGCCAAAGCACCCCTCCCACCGAAGGTAGCTACACACAAAAAAGCCCGGCATCGCCGGGCTCTTTAAACCAGAAAAAGACGTCAGTCTTTAATTCTGTATTCCGCCGACCGCGCATGCGCGGTGAGAAACTCACCTCGCGCCAGCACAGAAGCCACTTTCCCCATCTCAGACGCACCGTCTGCAGAGAATTTCACCAGCGATGAACGCTTCTGGAAGTCATAAACGCCCAGCGGTGATGAGAAGCGTGCCGTGCCTGAAGTCGGTAGTACGTGGTTTGGCCCAGCACAGTAATCGCCAAGCGCTTCCGCGGTGTAGCGTCCCATAAAGATGGCGCCTGCGTGACGGATGCCCGGCAACCAGCTATCCGGATCTTCTACTGACAGCTCAAGGTGTTCCGGCGCAATCCGGTTAATCAGGTTCAACGCGTCTTCTTTATCCGAGGCGAGAATCATCGCGCCGCGGTCACTGAGTGACTTACGGATAATCTCTTCACGTTCCATGGTTGGCAGCAGCTTTTCGATACTGGCCTGTACCTGATCAAGGAAGTTTTCATCCATCGTAACCAGAATCGATTGAGCGTCTTCATCGTGCTCGGCCTGCGAAAACAGGTCCATCGCTATCCAGTCCGGATCGGTATCGCCATCACACACGACGAGGATTTCAGAAGGGCCTGCGATCATATCAATGCCGACCTGACCAAACACCATACGCTTGGCAGTCGCCACAAAGATGTTCCCCGGGCCCACAATTTTATCGACGCCGGGAACAGTCTCAGTGCCGTACGCGAGGGCAGCGACAGCCTGCGCACCGCCCACGGTAAATACCCGTGACACACCAGCCGCTGCCGCAGCGGCCAGTACCAGCTGATTAAGCTGACCATCGGGAGTCGGCACAACCATGATGATTTCAGATACGCCGGCGACGTGAGCAGGAATAGCATTCATCAATACCGAAGAAGGATAAGCGGCCTTACCGCCCGGCACGTAAATGCCAACACGATCCATCGGTGTAACCTTTTGACCCAGCACAGTGCCGTCAGCTTCGGTGTACTGCCACGAATCCTGTTTCTGCTTTTCGTGATAGTCGCGCACACGGTCGGCCGCTGTAATCAGAGCCGTGCGCTGCTTTTCGTCGAGACCGTCTAACGCCGCCTGCAACTGCTCCTGAGTCAGTTCAAGGTCAGCCATGGTGCTGGCACTGGTGCGGTCGAATTTGTTGGTGTATTCAATCAGGGCTTCGTCACCGCGACTGCGAACATCATTGACGATATTAGTCACGGCTTCCTGCACGCCTGAATCCGACACAGCTTCCCAGGCGAGAAGTTCATCCATCTGTGCTGCAAAATCTGACTGATCCGAACGGAAACGACGGATTTCAATACTCATACCTGTGCTCCTCAGGCGTTACGCTGACGCTCAACGGCGGCAGCCATCTGATCAATAATGGGTTGGATCTGGTCATATTTTACTTTCATTGAGGCACGGGATGCGACCAGTCTTGAGCTGATTGGAGCAATCAGTTCGCACGGCTCCAGGCCGTTTGCCTTGAGGGTATTACCGGTATCGACAATATCCACGATCAGATCCGCCAGCCCCATGATTGGTGCCAGCTCCATGCCACCGTAAAGCTTAATAATATCGACCTGACGACCCTGCTCGGCGAAGTAGCGCTTCGCCACGTTGACGAACTTGGTCGCTACTTTTAAGCGACCGGCTGGAAGTTCTGCGTCTTTTAAGGCGGCCGTCATCAGACGACAGGTCGCGATGTTCAGATCCAGTGGCTCACACAGGTTGGTGCTGTTGTATTCCATCAGCACGTCTTTACCGGCAACGCCCAGATCCGCCGCACCGTATTCCACGTAGGTCGGGACGTCGGTCGCACGAATGACCACCAGCTTGATGTGCTCATGATTAGTGTCGAAGATCAGCTTCCGACTTTTCTTCAGATCTTCAACCGGATGAATACCTGCTTCCGCCAACAGGGGAAGTGTGTCATCCAGAATGCGCCCTTTTGAGAGAGCAATAGTCAAAGGCTGAGTCATGGTCTTGCTGATCCTCTTTAGTTCACTCGCGTGTCAGTCACGGCTTTCAATAGTGGCCATCAGGCCGGCAGTCGGCGGATATTCGCACCGAGCTGCTGAAATTTTTCTTCAATGCATTCGTAACCACGGTCAATGTGGTAAATCCGGTTCACATCCGTTGCGCCCTCAGCGACCAGTGCCGCAATCACCAGTGACGCCGATGCGCGCAGATCGGTCGCCATGACCGGCGCCGCACTCAGGGTATCTTTACCGACAACCACCGCGGTATTGCCTTCAACACTGATGTCTGCACCCATACGCACCAGTTCCTGGGCGTGCATAAAGCGGTTTTCAAAAATAGTTTCGATCACGGTGCCCGTACCTTCGGCTACTGCATTCAGCACAACAAATTGCGCCTGCATATCCGTGGGGAACGCGGGGTGCGGTGCCGTGCGGACATTCACGGCTTTTGGACGTTTGCCGTGCATATCCAGCTCGATCCAGTCATCACCGGTTTTGATCTCGGCGCCCGCTTCCTGCAGCTTATGCAGAACCGCTTCCAGCAGAACTGGATCAGTGTCTTTGCACAGAACACGACCGCCAGTTACGGCAGCAGCCACCAGAAAGGTGCCGGTCTCGATGCGGTCTGGTAGGACATTAAATTCACAGCCATGCAGTGTTTCGACGCCTTCGATTTCCATGGTGTCGGTGCCTGCACCGGTAATCTTAGCGCCCATGGCGTTAAGGCAGTTGGCCAGATCGACAACTTCCGGCTCGCGCGCAGCATTTTCGATGACGGTTTTACCGTCGGCGAGTACGGCGGCCATCATGATGTTCTCAGTACCGGTAACTGTCACCGTATCGAGAAAAATATTGGCGCCTTTTAAGCGGCCTTCAGGTGCCCAGGCTTTAACGTAACCTTCAAGCACTTCGACCTTAGCGCCTAAGGCTTCCATACCGCGCAAGTGCAGATCCACCGGACGGGAACCAATGGCACAACCACCAGGCAGCGATACCTCGGCTTCGCCGTAACGCGCAAGCAGTGGACCGAGCACAAGAATCGATGCACGCATCGTACGCACCAGGTCATAAGGCGCGACCAGACTGTTCAGCTCACCACAGACGGTCTCTACCGACATATCTTCATTAATAGCGACACTTACGCCCATACGCCCAAGCAGCTCGAGCATGGTGGTAATGTCGTGCAAATGCGGCAGGTTACCCACCTGCATCGGCCCTTCAGCCAGCAGCGTTGCCGCAAGGATCGGCAGCGCCGAGTTTTTTGCGCCGGAAATACGGACTTCGCCGTCGAGGCGGTTGCCGCCCTCGATTCTCAGTTTTTCCATTTCAGGGTCTCACGCTCAGGCTTTTTCAGCAGGCGTATAAGTCTGGATGGACACTGCATGAAGCCGACCATCAACGATATAGGGATTCAGAATTTTGTAGACGAACTGCTGACGCTTCACTGCGTTCAGGCCTTCGAAAACCTCCCCGACTCCGGTGATTTCCTTTACGTAGCCGTCAACGACAGACCAGGTAACATCCGGGGCTTCAGCCTGTAACACTTCCAGGATTTCGTTCGGGGTAATATCCGAGGACATATTGTAACTACCACTCAGTTCAGAAAGCGCACAATCATAGCGGATTTAGGCGCTGAACCGAAGTACTGACTTACTCCGGCAGGTCAGAACCTGACAGGACTGGCTCAAAAACCGCATCAAGATCACATACCTCGATGATCGCAGGCAGGTCCGCAGGTGGATTTTTGATCATGAGCGACACCTTGCGGGTCTCAGCAGCACGCAGCCAGTTCAGAATCAGGGCAACACCTGCACTACTGAAACGACTCACGGCGGCCAGATCAACAACCACCTGCCCCTGTGCCTGTGCAATCGCCTCGTGACCAGGTTTGATCAGACTGGCGACGGTATGCAGGGTAAGATCCCCCGCTACCTGGATATCTCCGGTCTTGTCGACCGACAACGAGGGCGCGCTCATTCGCCCTCGGCCTTACTGAACAGGAAACGGCTGATCAACTCTTCAAGGACAATCGCTGACTGCGTATCCTGCACCCAGTCGCCATCCTGCATATAGTCGATTTCGGCACCGACACTGAGACCAATGTATTTCTCGCCAAGCAGACCGGCAGTAAGAATCGATGCACTGGTATCAATCGGCAAGGTGCTCATGGACTTATCAATTTCCATCTCAACCACAGCGGCGTACCACTCCTGATCCAAGGTAATATTAGTTACCCGACCGATAGTGACACCCGCCAGCGAGACTTTAGCACGGTCAGTCAGACCACCCAGGTTCTCGAAACGTGCCTTAATTGTGTAGGTTTCACCCGCCGCGTCCATAGATAGGCCACTGACCCGCAGTGCCATCAACACAAGAGCTATAATGCCCATTACCATAAAGCCGCCGACCATGAGTTCGACATTACGCATACGCATGTTTTACACGCCTCCTAACATGACCGCAGTCAACATAAAATCCAGTCCAAGAATCGCCAGTGATGAGATCACTACCGTCTGTGTCGTTGCCTTACCAATACCTTCTGAGGTTGGCGCGGCGTCATAGCCCTGATACACGGCAATCCAGGTCACGACCACACCGAACACCGCAGCCTTAATAAGGCCTTGAACAACGTCTTCATAAAACTCTACGGTGTTCGCCATATTGCTCCAGTAAGCACCGTCATAAAGCCCAAGCATGTCGACAGCGACAAATGCACCGCCCCAGATGCCTACCGTGCTGAATAGCAGCGCCAGGATGGGAACACTGATGACGCCCGCCCATAGTCGCGGCGTAATCACACGTTTGAGTGGGTCAACGCCCATCATCTCCATCGCCGACAACTGCTCAGTGGCTTTCATCAAACCAATTTCAGCAGTCAGAGCCGAGCCTGCGCGCCCTGCAAACAGCAGCGCCGCGAGTACCGGGCCAAGTTCACGTAGCAGGGTCAGAGAAACCATGGTCCCAAGCGCAGAAACCGAACCGAACTTCACCAGAATGTTGTAGCCCTGAAGGGCCAACACCATGCCGACAAAGAACCCCGCCACGATAATGATCGATAACGAGCGAACCCCCACAGAGTGAATCTGACGGATAAGATCAAGAAAACCGGCACTGCCGGGGCCGCCCCAGGTGACCGACTGAGTAAACAGCATTCCGGCCCGGCCAATAGACTGAATCGATTGAACACCGACCTGCCCCAGGCTTCGTACATGCTTAAGCATTACGCCTCTCCCGCAAATAAATCAGCGCGATAGTCATCGGCCGGATAATGGAAGGGTACAGGGCCATCAGGATCACCGTTAAGAAACTGCCGTACTTCAGCGTTGTCGCCATTTCGGAGTTCGTCTGGTGTACCGAAGCCAATCACTTTTCCGCCTGAAACGATGCAAAGGTAATCAGCAATCTGACAGGATTCTTCCACATCGTGAGACACCAGCAAGCTGGTCAGACCGAGCGCTTCATTTAAACCTCGGATCAGGCGCAGAATCATCCCCATAGAAATAGGATCGAGCCCGGTAAACGGCTCGTCATACATAATGAGTTCAGGGTCCATGGCGATAGAGCGCGCTAACGCAACACGGCGCACCATGCCACCGGACAGTTCCGCAGGAAACAGATCACGCGCACCGCGAAGGCCCACCGCTTCGAGTTTCATCAGCACCAGATCACGGATCATGTCGTCCGGAAGATCGGTGTGGGTACGCAGCGGGAAAGCGACATTGTCAAAGACATTGAGATCCGTAAACAAACCACTGGTCTGGAACAGCATGCCCATTTTATTTTTACGCAGCTCGAACAGATCTCCACGACTCATGGTGCCGACATTGCTGCCATCCACCAGCACCTCGCCAGAGTCCGCCTTGAGCTGGCCACCGATCATGCGCAGGAGCGTTGTCTTCCCTGTGCCGCTCGGCCCCATGATTGCGGTAATTTTACCGCGCGGGAAGGCAACATTGAGACCGTCGTAGATCTTTCTTTTACCACGATAAAAGGTGACATCCTTAACTTCGACGTGGTTGTTATTGTCAGACATCAGGTGACCTGTATTTACCCTGTACTTTAACTGACCGCTAGCATATCGGATTGTTCAGGGCATACCAACGGCAATTCCGCACGGTAGACGGAACATCCTGTTGCAATTGCGCCGATTCGCCGCTCCGGTACAATGAGCGGCTTAATTTCCTGAGCGTGATCTTTTGCTATGTATCCCGAAATAGGCGCAATCCTCGTTGGCCTGATTTTTCTTGTCTGGAGTGCTGACAAATTTGTTATCGGTGCCGCGGCGACTGCACGTCATCTGGGCATGTCTCAGATGCTCGTTGGCCTGACGATTGTTTCCATCGGCACGTCCGCGCCAGAGATGTTTGTTTCGGCGATGGCCTCCATCGACGGAGCGGGTAACCTGGCCATCGGTAATGCTATTGGTTCTAACATCACCAACATTGCACTGGTACTCGGTATCACGGCCCTTGTCGCGCCTATTCCATTGCAGAAGGGCTTGCTGAAAAAAGAACTCCCTCTGCTGATGATGATCACCCTGCTCGCAGGTGTCATACTGATCGATCTTGAGCTGAATCTGGTAGACGCCCTGATACTGATCGCTGCTCTGGTATTCGCCCTGTTCCTTATGTTCCAACAATCGTCTGATAGCGGCGAATCTGTGATCGATGAAGACGAAGCGGCCGAAATCGAAAGCACACCTACCGGCAAAGCCGTGTTCTGGCTGGTCGTCGGTCTGATCACCCTGATGGCCAGTTCAAAAGCACTGGTCTGGGGCGCAACAGGTATCGCAACAGCCTTTGGAGTGTCTGACCTGGTGATCGGCCTGACGATTATTGCGATTGGCACCAGCCTGCCGGAGCTAGCGGCGTCCGTCGCCAGCGCTCTGAAAGGTCACCACGACATTGCCATTGGCAATGTCATTGGCTCGAATATTTTCAATCTGCTCGCAGTAATGCCTATCCCGGGAATTCTGGCGGTCACCGCCGTTGAACCAATGGCACTTTACCGTGACTACATAGTGATGGCTGGCGCCACCTTTGCTCTGCTGCTGTTTTTCGTTATCTGTTATCGCAGAGGGACACTGGGGCGCATTCCGGGCATCATTCTTACCGCCGGTTACCTCGGCTACATGTTCACCTTATTTCTGGCAAACCAAGCATGACTGAATCAACAACGTTTAATTTTATCGACTCTGCCCGCCGCACTGTAAAACTCGAACAGGAAGCGGTCGGTTTACTGAACAACCACCTGGATGACAATTTCACCCGCGCCTGCCAGATAATTATTCAGTGCCGTGGTCGCGTGGTGGTTACCGGCATGGGTAAGTCCGGTCACGTCGGTAACAAAATGGCGGCAACTCTGGCCAGTACGGGCACCCCGGCTTTTTTCGTTCACCCGGGTGAGGCCAGCCACGGTGACATGGGTATGATCACGGCTGCTGATGTTGTGATTGCGTTATCGAACTCCGGTGAAACCAGCGAGGTCACCAGTCTGTTACCACTGCTGAAGCGTCAAGGCACCCAGCTGATCAGCATGACAGGGAATAAAGAATCGACACTGGCAAAAGCAGCCGACAGCCATCTTTATGCGGGTGTCGATCAGGAGGCCTGCCCTCTTGATCTGGCACCGACATCATCAACCACGTGTGCGCTGGTTATGGGTGATGCACTGGCGATCGCGCTGCTCGAAGCCAAAGGCTTTACCGCCGAAGATTTCGCGTTCTCTCATCCGGGCGGCAGCCTCGGGCGTCGCCTGCTCCTTAAAGTTGAAAACATCATGCACAGCGGCGACCAGATTCCGGTTGTGTCTCCCGAGACATCTTTGCCAGAAGCGCTGCTGATCGCTACCTCGAAAGGGTTAGGCATGACCACAGTCGCAGGCTCCGACGGCAAGCTCGCCGGTATCTTCACCGATGGTGACCTTCGTCGTGCCATCGACCATGGTGTCGATATCCGTAATGCCACCATCAAAGATGTGATGACGGTTGAATGTAAAACGACCTCACCGGGCATGCTCGCAGCAGAAGCCCTGAAAATCATGGAAGACGGCAAGATCAACGCGCTCGTCGTGCAGGACGAAGGCCGCACCGTCGGTGTTATTAACATGCACGACCTTCTGCGAGCAGGCGTCATCTGATGCGTAAGCGCTATCTACTGCTATTAGTCACCGCATTTTTCGGCGTTGCCTTTCTGGCAGTAGATCGCTACACCCGCGATATTACCGGGCAAACGACCGAACAGGTCGTTCGCGAGCCGGATTATTATGGCGAAGTACTGTTCAGTCGCCGCTACGAAAAAGACGGCTCACTGGCCGATACTTTTTACGCCGCAAAATCAGAGCACTTTCCCGAGGGCGACCTCACCGTATTCAGTGAGCCACGTCTTCTGGTCAGTTCAAAAGACGACTGGGTACTGACCGCTGACGAAGGTGTTATGCGCGGCAACGAACAGGCACTGAAATTATCAGGCAACATATTAATCAGGCCGCTCGACAGCAGTGACCCGATGCGCCTTGAAACCTCAAGGCTGACCTATCATATTGATGACAAGATCGCAGAGACTGATGAGCTGGTTACCATGACGGGTGAAAACAGCCGCATGACTGGCACCGGAATGATGTTTGACGCCACACGTCAGCGCCTCGAACTGAAAACAGGAGTCCGTACGACTTATGAACCTGTTCAATAAACTGGCCGTGATGTCGCTGTCAGTGATCGCAAGCTACACAGTCGCATTGCCGGATGACTGGCAGAAAGAAATGACGATCCTCTCAGATTCTGCAGAAATCGACCGCCGCGCAGGTACAGTTGTGTATGAAGGCAACGTCATTCTTACCCAAGGCACGCTGAAAATAGAAGCCGACCGCCTGATGATTCTGCGCAACGGCGACACCCTCGAAAAAGCCGTCGCAGAAGGCGACCGTGCCCGTTACCAACAGCAGATTGAGGTCGGTAAACCGCTCACCACGGCCCTCGGCAACCGCATCGATTACTACACCAGCGAGCGCCGCATCATTATCACCGGCGATGCTGAGCTGGAACAGGAAGGCAATATTTTCAGCGGCGAACGCATCACCTACGACATGGCAACAGAGACCGTGCGTGCTGATGGCACCACCGCTGAGTCGTCGACCGACAGCACAGATGAAGACTCCGGCCGGATCAAAGTCGTTATCCAGCCGCCAAAACGCGAGTCCGAATCTGACTCAGAGTCTGACACGACAGAATCTCCGGAAGCATCGACAGAATGAAAACACTGAAGGCAGAACATCTGGCCAAAAGTTACGGCGGCCGCGAAGTCGTTAAAGACGTGTCTATCCGCGTTGAAAGCGGTCAGATCGTTGGTTTGCTGGGCCCCAATGGCGCCGGCAAAACGACCTGTTTCTATATGATCGTCAACCTGGTGCAGGCTGATCGTGGTCGTATCATGATCGACGACGAAGACATCAGCCACCTGCCAATGCACGGCCGTGCCCGCAAAGGCATCGGTTACCTGCCGCAGGAAGCGTCGATTTTCCGCAAGCTCAGTGTTGCAGATAACATCATGGCCATTCTTGAGACCCGTAAAGATCTCAATCGCCAGCAGCGAACTGAACAACTCGAGCAGCTACTCAACGAATTTCATATTCAACACATCCGCGACAGCGCCGGCATGGCGCTATCCGGCGGTGAGCGTCGACGTGTCGAGATTGCCAGAGCGCTGGCTGCAGAGCCCTCGTTCATTCTGCTCGACGAACCCTTCGCCGGTGTAGACCCGATCTCAGTATCGGACATCATGGATATCATCCGTCAGCTCAAAGCGCGGGGCATCGGCGTACTGATCACCGACCATAACGTGCGCGAGACCCTCGCGATTTGCGAAAAGGCTTTCATCGTCGGTGGCGGCCACATCATCGCCGAGGGCACGGCTGAAGACGTACTGGCCAATGAACAGGTGCGCGAAGTCTACCTCGGAGACGACTTCCGTCTTTGAAACTCTGACCAATGTCACGTACTGTAGAGTTATCTATTTACTCTGGTAAGCAAAATAGGTTCCATATACAAGGACTTTGCCTATAATGCTAGGTGCATCAAACAAAAAGATGGTTCGATTTTCAGGTCGTAATTACCGAGTTATATGAAGACATCCCTTCAGATTAAGATGGGCCAGCAGCTGACAATGACGCCTCAGCTGCAACAGGCCATCCGCCTCCTCCAGCTTTCAACGCTGGACCTTCAGCAGGAAATTCAGGAAGCGCTGGATTCCAACCCAATGCTGGAAAGCGAAGAGTTTGATGACAACAGCGACTCAGGAAACGAGTCAGACAACGATTCCCGCAGTTCTGATTCCGACAACAACGACAGAGACAGCCACGACAACCGTGAAAGCAGCTCTGACAATCAGGATTACGACAATTCCTACGATGACAATTCCTACGACGATCAGAGCGGCCAGGAATCTCTCGATGAGCAATGGTCGAGCGAGAAACTGCCCGATGACCTGCCTGTAGATAGCCAGTGGGAAGATACCTATCAGGTCAGCGCCGGAGTCGCATCAAGCTCCGGGCCGGTAGACGAAGACTTTGACTACGATTCCCGCTATGCCACCAGCGACAATCTGCAGGATCACCTGCTCTGGCAGCTTAACCTGACCCCAATGTCAGATGCCGACCGGGAAGTTGCTACCATGCTGATTGATGGTGTGGACGATGATGGCTACCTTCACACGACCGTAGAAGACGTCATTGAAGCGATGGACCCATCACTCGAAATCGAAGAAGAAGAAGTGATGGCAGTTCTTCATCGCCTTCAGCAGTTTGATCCGGCCGGTGTTTTCTGTCGCGACCTGCGCGAATGTCTGCTTCTTCAGCTGCATCAGCTCCCACAAGGTACCCCGTGGTTAACCGAAGCTCAGCTGATCATTCGTGATCATATTGACCTGCTTGGTAGCCGTGATTATCAGTCACTGATGCGCCGTACCAAATTAAAGGAAGACGATCTGAAATCCGTCATGCGACTGATTAAAGAGCTGAACCCTAAGCCGGGTGCCGGTATCGCTTCAGAAGAATCTGAATACGTCATTCCAGACGTCATCGTCCGCCAGATTCGTGATGAGTGGCGTGTTGAGCTGAATCCAGAAATTGCACCCAAGCTGCGTGTGAATGCCGATTATGCATCGCTGATCCGCCGCTCAGACAGCAGTGCCGACAATACCTTCCTCAAAGATCACCTGCAGGAAGCGCGCTGGTTTATCAAAAGCCTGCAAAGTCGCAATGACACTCTGCTCAAAGTCGCAACCAAAATCGTTGAATTCCAGATAGACTTCTTTGAAGAAGGTGATGAAGGGATGAAACCGCTGGTGCTTCATGACATCGCCGAAGCGGTTGGTATGCATGAGTCAACGATCTCGCGAGTGACGACTCAGAAATACATGCATACGCCGCGCGGCATTTTTGAGCTCAAGTATTTTTTCTCCAGCCACGTCAGCACCGACAGCGGCGGGGAGTGTTCATCGACGGCCATCCGGGCGATGATCAAAAAACTGATCGCGGACGAAAACACGCGGAAGCCACTCAGTGACAACAAGATAGCAACGATGCTGGGTGAGAAAGGCATCAAAGTGGCACGGCGCACGGTAGCGAAATACCGCGAGGCTATGCTGATACCACCATCGAATGAACGTAAGCAGCTGATTTAGAGTCTGTTAGTTGAGAGTCAACAGACTTTGATTCACATACCGCCAGCGACACAGGAGACTTGGCATGCAAATCAATATCAGTGGTCATCATGTAGAAGTAACAGAAGCTATGCAGGCACACGTTGAAGATAAAATGGCTAAACTGACACGCCACAGTGACAGCATCACCACAGGGCAAGTCACACTGACTGTCGTTAAAGATCGACAGACGGCTGAAGCGACAATTCACATCACAGGTCACGACCTGCACGCCAAAGCAGAAAACGAAGATATGTATACCGCTATCGATCAGATGGTGGATAAGCTGGACCGTCAGGTTCTGAAACACAAAGAGAAGCTGGTAGCGCGCCAACACGGTCAAGGCTGAAGCATGTCTTTGAGTATTGAGGATATCCTCACACCGGAGCGGTCCGTCATTGACGTGACCGTTTCCAGTAAGAAAAAACTGTTAGAACAACTTTCATCTCTGGTTGCTGAAGAAATCGGCGACGCCTCCGCAGACGATATATACGAACGCCTGTTAGCACGCGAGCGCATGGGGAGCACAGGGATAGGAGAAGGCATCGCCATCCCACACTGCCGACTGCTGCAGTGTCAGAAAGCGTTGGGCATTCTACTAAGATTAAATACCCCGATAGACTATGATTCTATTGATGGTAATCCGGTCGACCTCGTATTTGCTTTGTTAGTCCCCGAGGAAGCGACCGACGAACACCTTCAGATATTGGCGACACTCGCCAGTAACTTTAATCAGGCGGAATATCGCGAAGCTCTACGCAACGCGCCAGACGCCAAACATCTTTTCCAGCGAGCGATCGCAGAGCGGTAGTCATCACGGAGTCGAATATGCGCCTGGTAGTTATCAGCGGAAGATCAGGATCGGGCAAATCGAGCGCTCTGCACGTTCTCGAAGACCTGGGCTTCTATTGCATCGATAACCTGCCGATCGGGCTGCTACCCGCATTGGCCAGTCAGGCAGATGCTAACGACAAGCTCACCCGGGTAGCGGTCAGTATTGACGCGCGTAACCTGTCGGCGACAGAAGAGCCTGTCGAACAACTGCTGTTCGATCTGCCTAATGATCACTATCAGCTCGACGTGGTTTATCTTGATGCGTCTGAAAAGGTTCTGCTGCAACGATTCAGCGCGACACGCCGAAAGCACCCTCTCACGACCACAGAACTGTCACTGGCAGAAGCCATCGACCAGGAGAAAGAGCTCCTTGATCCACTCGCCAATATGGCGGACCTGACCTTAGACACCACCCACATGTCTGTTCACGAGTTGCGCAGCATGATTCGCCTGCGGGTTGCAGATCGTCCGAACGGTGAGATGTCGATCCTGTTTGAGTCGTTCGGCTTTAAACACGGTATCCCGACAGACGCCGACTACGTTTTCGATGTACGGCACCTGCCGAACCCCTACTGGAGCGAAGACCTGCGAAAACTCACAGGCCTCGACAGTGAAGTACAGTTATTCCTGAACAGCTATGATGTTGTTGGAGAAATGCGGAAATCAATCAGCGATTTTCTGACTCGCTGGACGGATCGTCTGATCGAAGCAAATCGGAGCTACATGACCATCGCAATTGGCTGCACCGGTGGTCAGCACAGATCCGTCTACCTGGCGGAGCAGCTAGCCACCGAATACCGTATGAAATACCCGAACGTGCAGGTACGTCACCGTGAACTAGCGCGAGCGGCGAATCTGCCCACTCCATAACCCGGACACCGTATGATCCAGAAAAGCGTTCTAATAATAAATAAACTCGGCCTGCATGCCCGTGCTGCGGCCAAACTGGTATCTACCGCGTCAGCCTTCTCCAGCCAGCTGAAAATTGGCAAGGACGGGCGTATGGTCGACTGCAAGAGCATCATGTCAGTCATGATGCTGGCCGCAAGCAAAGGCACTGAGCTGATCCTGACAGCGGAAGGCAGTGACGAAGAAGCTGCCGTCGATGCCATTACCGATCTCATTGATCGTCGCTTCGATGAAGAAGAATAGCCCTCAGGAAAATTTCACGATTATCCCCGCTAAAACAGCTGATTAGGCCCAAAACTGCGAGTACTTTCGTGGTATCAACCGAGCAATCAGGCTAGAATCAGTTAACCCGATTTACTCCGGATTCCGGCCATGGCTCAGCACACAGAAAAGGCAAAAGCAAAACTCCACAGCCTTAATGCTGCCCTGGAAAGTGGTGCCCTAAATAAAGTAGAGCGCATCCTGAATTCCGGCCTCGCGCCTGCCGATATTGCTCACCTGATCGAGTCCTCCCCGCCGAAAGCACGTAAAGTGCTCTGGGATCTGGTCGACAAAGAACTCGAAGGCGAAGTACTCCAGTACTTAAGCGAAGACCTGCAAGCGCACTTCCTGTCGGACCTGAGTGCCGAAGAACTGGTCGACATCACTTCAGACCTCGACGCCGATGATGTCGCCGACATCCTGCAGCAACTTCCTGAACGCGTTACCCAGGAAGTACTCGACGCGATGGACCAGCAGGACCGTACCCGTCTTGAACAGGTACTCGGCTACCCGGAGGACAGCGCCGGTGGTCTGATGAACACCGATACGGTGACCATCCGTCCTGACATCACGCTCGAAGTTGTTATGCGTTACCTGCGCCGTCACCCAACGCTGCCAGAAATGACGGATAACCTCCTGATCGTAAACCGGAATAACGAATTTATTGGCATACTGACCATCAACAAGCTTCTTGTCAGTGATCCAAATCAGACCGTGCGTGAGGTTATGACCACCGACGCCCGGGTGATCCCTGCCACCATGCAGGACACAGACGTTGCCAAACTGTTCGAACGACACGACCTTGTATCGGCTCCGGTTGTCGATGCAGAGGGCAAACTCATCGGTCGTATCACCATCGATGACGTGGTTGACGTTATCCGGGAAACCGCGGACCACTCGCTGATGAGTTCCGTGGGTCTGGATGAAGAAGAAGATACCTTTGCTCCGGCACTGAAAACCAGCCGCCGTCGAGCTGTCTGGCTGGGCATTAACCTGCTTACGGCACTGGCTGCCTCCGCCGTCATCGGCCTGTTTGATAAAACCATCGAACAGGTCGTCGCTCTCGCCGTACTGATGCCAATTGTCGCCAGTATGGGGGGCATTGCCGGGAGTCAGGTGCTGACTCTGGTTATCCGCGGTCAGGCTCTCGGGCACCTCTCCAGTGCAAACTTCCGCTGGCTGTTTAACCGGGAAATTATCGTCGCAGGCATTAACGGCGTATTATGGGCGGCTGTCATCGCGGTCATTACCCTGCTCTGGTTTAACGACCCAGGCATCGCCGCTATTATCGGTGCTGCGATTATCATTAATTTATTGGTCGCGGCAGTCACTGGCGCGGCTTTGCCATTGATACTCAAAGCCCGTGGCATCGACCCGGCACTCGCCGGTGGCGTAGTACTGACAACCGTCACCGACGTGATCGGCTTCCTGTCATTTCTCGGGCTCGCCACCCTGTTCTATCTGTAAGCTGACCAGTCGCTGCGCTGATCACCACTGAATACTCCGGAGTTCTTATGACCCACGAAGACGACGACATCGAATACGAACTGGTCAGTAAGACTGAAATGAAGCGTGAAATGCATCGCTATCAGGAACTCGGAGAAACTCTGTGCAATCTTCCACCGGCCAAATGGACTGACCTTCCGATTACCGATGTGCTAATGGCCGCGCTGGAAGAGAGCCGTCGTATTAAAAAACACGAAGCCCGCCGCCGTCACTTTCAATACATCGGCAAGCTGATGCGTTCGGAAGACATCGACGCTCTTCAGGAGGCGATCGATATGCTCGACCCATCCAGCGAGGCCTTCGGTCGTCGCATGGGCCAGTTAGAGCAATGGCGTAATCGGCTTATCAAGGATGGCAAAGCGTTGAATGAGTTTCTTGATACCTACCCAGATACAGATCGCCAGCAATTACGTAATCTGGTGCGCAATGCTCAGAAAGAGATGCAGGCTGAGCCACCAAAGCCGGGAGCTGCATTCAAGAAACTCTTTCAGCTGATAAAAGAAATCGACAGCAACGCCTGAGCGCATTATCAGTCAGCCTTCTTTTGCTCTCTACAAAGATGCGCACTTAGTGCGCATCTTTTGTTTTTCCTGCACCTGAGTATCGCACCAAAATCCAGAGTGTTTCTCTCTATTACGTCTTAACATTCAGCTACGATTCTTTAACCCACTGTTTTAATAGGGTTTTATTTCTAATATTCAAACATGGCACGGCGGTTGCAAAATTCTGAGTGAGCCAACGGCGGCTCATGAAAAATCAGAAAAAATTCGATAACGGCGTCGACACCCATCGGTAAATTACCGACTGGGGCGACGCCGTTTTTCATTTTAAAGCCGATAGAACACCCCCAATAATGAGGAAATGCTATGTCCTACTTAATGCCTTCTGAGTTCGCCACAAAAATGGTGGATAGCGGTGCAGAAAAGATATTCATGTCGACCAAAGACACGTTAATCCGTGCTTTTATGGCTGGCGCCATCCTGGCTCTGGCTGCTGTATTCGCGATCACCGTCGCCATGAAAAGTGGTTCGCCAATTCTGGGGGCTGTGTTGTTCCCGGTAGGTTTCATTATGCTGTACCTGATGAAGTTCGACCTGTTGACCGGTGTATTCACTCTGGTGCCACTGGCGATTATCGACAAAAGACCGGGTTGTACATGGCCACAACTGCTGCGCAATTGGGGACTAGTTTTCTGCGGTAACCTGGCGGGTGCACTGTCTGTTGCCGTGATGATTTCTTTCATTCTGACTTATGGTTATAACACTGATGGTGGTGCGATTGCTGCCAAAGTATCTACCATCGGTGAATCACGTACCGTAGGTTATGCATCGCACGGCGTAGACGGCTGGTTGACTATTTTCATCCGCGGCATGCTGTGCAACTGGATGGTATCTATGGGTGTCGTTGGCGCTATGATTTCTACTTCTGCGATCTCTAAAATGTTCGCTATGTGGATGCCAATCATGCTGTTCTTCTTCATGGGCTTCGAACACTCCATCGTAAATATGTTCCTGTTCCCATTCTCTATGATCATGGGCGGTGACTTCACTGTGATGGATTACATCATCTGGAACGAACTCCCAACTGCACTGGGTAACCTTGTCGGCGGTTTCGTCTTCGTAGCACTGCCGCTGTACTACACACACGTACGCCAGAGTGCAGACCGCGCCCTGTAAACGCTACCTTTGATAGTTAGCAATAAACTCTGCCTGTGCACATTGCACAGGCAGATTTGTTTTTTCTGCGAGGCAATACCATGTCAGAGCAGCTGAAAGTCAGCACAGGGCAATGCAGCGATAAGGGCGTCAAAGCCATTAACCAGGACTTTCACGCCGTTCACACCCCAACACTCCCTCTTCTGGAAAGCAAAGGCGTTGCCATGGCTCTCGCCGATGGCATCAGTAGCAGCAACGTCAGTCAGGACGCCAGCGCAACAGCCGTACAGAGTTTTCTGAGTGATTACTTCAGCACCTCTGAGGCATGGTCGGTAAAAACATCGGGGCTGCGAGTACTGGAAGCTACGAACTCATGGCTGCACGCGCAGGCAAGAAGAAACCTGAGGAGCTACGACCCGAATAAAGGCTACGTCTGTACCTTTAATGGGTTAGTTATTAAATCCCGTACAGCCCATATTTTCCACGTCGGTGACAGCCGTGTTTACCGTGTTGCGGATGAGCAGCTGGAACAACTGACCACCGACCATCGCTTTTATACCTCCGAAGACCAGAGCTACCTGACCCGTGCCTTAGGTATGGATACCCAGTTAGAAATTGATTATCTGTCTCTCTCAGTCAATGTCGGTGATATTTTTATCAGTGCGACCGACGGCATTTATGAGTTCGTCAGCGACAAGCTGGTCATCAGTACGATCAATAAATATTCATCGGATCTTGATCGTGCCGCACGAGAAATCCTCGAAGCCGCACGGGATAACAACAGTGACGACAACCTGACGATCCAGATCTTACGTATTGATCACCTGCTTGATCAGAATAAAGAGGACGTTCATCAACAGCTCACCGAACTCCCCTTTCCTCCTTCTCTGAAGGCGCGCGATGAGTTCGACGGCTACAACATTCTCCGCAAGATACACAGCAGCCCACGCAGCCATGTGTATCTTGCAAAAGACACAGAGACAGAACAAACGCTGATTCTGAAAACGCCATCCGGTGAGCTGCGTGACAACACGGCCTACCTTGAACGTTTTCTACTCGAAGACTGGATTGCCAGAAGAATCGACAGCCCTTACGTAGTTCGTCCGGGGCCATCGCATCGGGTCCGCAATTTTATTTACGTCACCACTGAATACATCGAAGGCCAGACGCTTGACCAATGGATGCGTGATCATCCGGAGCCGACCCTCGAACAGGTCCGGGAAGTTATGGAACAGGCCGCCCGTGGCGTTCAGGCCTTTCACCGTCTGGAAATGCTGCATCAGGACCTTAAACCCGATAATTTAATGATCGGCAATGATGGCATCGTGCGGATTCTGGATTTTGGATCGACGCGGGTAGCTGGCATCACCGAGATAGACACACCGCTCGAGCGCCTGACGTTACTTGGCACGGCTCAATATTCGGCCCCCGAATATTTTCTGGGTGCACAAGGTTCTACAGAATCCGATGTGTACGCACTCGGTGCCATTACTTACGAGCTACTCACTGGGCGCTTACCGTACGGCTCAGATGTCGCCCGCATAACCAAGCGTAAAGACCTGAACAAACTGCACTACACCTCCGTACGAACTTGCGGACGTGCTATTCCCGTCTGGGTTGATGAGGCGATTAAAAAAGCAGTCCACCCTAAACGCGCGATGCGCTATAAAGAACCGGCTGAATTTATTTATGATCTGAGAAATCCGAATTCAGTCTACCTTCAGAAATCACGCCCACCGGTGATGGAGCGAGATCCGGTCAAGTTCTGGCAAGGGGTTTCTTTTATCTTACTGATATTAGTTCTCGGCCTGCTCTACGAACGACTGGTCTGACGACTACATTAAGGCCAGTCGCTTAAAGTACTCACTACATACGTGTGAGTGGCATTTTCTTTCTGAGGTTTTCCAGCTCTTTCAGATCCACGTCGGCAACAATCACACCGGGCGACTCATGGAGCATTCCCAGAGACTCTCCCCAGGGATCGACAATCATCGAATGTCCCCAGGTACGGCGTTTGTCATCGTGCCAGCCACACTGGTTCGCCGCAAGCACATAACATTGCGTTTCGATGGCCCGGGCCTTCAGCAGAATTTCCCAGTGCGCTTCGCCCGTGGTATGCGTAAAAGCGGCTGGCACAAGAATAATATCGGCACCGGCGTCACGCAGAGCCTGATACTGTTCAGGGAAACGCAGATCAAAACAAATCGTCAGACCGACATTACCGACGGGGGTTTCAATATTGACGATTTCACTGCCTGCAGAGAAGGTATCAGATTCCCGGTAGCTTCCCTGAGCATCCCCTACGTCGACATCGAATAAATGAATTTTATCGTAGCGTTTAACTAACTCGCCTTCCGGGTTAAACACCAGTGATGCAGAACGAACACGGGAATCGTCGCCAGGGGCAGGCTGAGGAACAGCACCGGCCACCAGCCAAAACGAATGGGTGGCAGCCTGAGCTGCCAGCCAGTCCAGGGTTGCGCTGTCCTCAGCCAGGTCCTGATAATAGTCACTGTTCATGCTCAGGCACATTTCGGGCAGGAGCACGAGATCTGCACCCTGAGAAGCTGCTTCAGAAATCAACACCGACAGCGCCCGTTTATTCTTTTCCGGATCACTGACGCTGGTGCACTGCACCGCTGCAATTCTACGGGCCATTAATCGTCCCCTCCCAGTCCAAAAATACTCAGCACGCGATCCATAAAACCACGGCTTTTCTTACCTTCAACGTCGTTATCAAAGGCTTTATTCAGTTTCACATCCGGCTCTTGCCAGGTCCCGGAGATGGTATAACTCGCACTGGTAAAGCGCTCCAGTTCGTCACCAATAAGGCGCTCGGTGACGTAGATGGATGCGGCGACGGGTGGTGCAAAACCCGCCAGTACGGCGACCAGAGGTAAGGTATTAGTCACGGGGAAAGTCACCGCGAGCTTCATATTAAGCTCAGTGGTATTCAGGTCTGTCATACCCGAAGTCAGGAATTTACCGCCCGGACCATCAACGGTAATAGGCTCACTTAACGTCAGCACACCCTGCTCGATAGTCGCAGCGCCTTTCATGGTATCGAATGCCATCCCTGAGCCTACAAGGTCCGAAAAGTCGAGACGAAGACGCCGGAAAATAGAGTTAAAATTCAATGCACCGAAGGCTTTCAGAGCCGCCGCACCTTCTGCATTCACACGCCCATTCGTAATGCGGAAATTGGCTTTGCCATTTAACGTTTCGGTGTCAAAACCAGCGGGCGAGCCTATCCAGTCGAGACTAAACTTACCGGTAAGTTTATCGCCCTCAACCACAGGTTGCAGACGAAAGGCGCGCTGAATATCGGCGACCTTACTCGCACTGACATCAAACTCTGTCATACGCGTTGCATGCTGACCTTCGCGTAAAACCCAGTCCAGTGTTCCCTGAAGTTTAATCCCCTTCATGTCACTGTCGAGAACCTGCAAGCTCAACCCGGATGGAATCGGACGCGTTGTCGCCTGCCAACGACCAAAGTTACGGGTACCGTAATAAAGCTCCTGAATCGTGATATCCATAGCGCTGACATCTGCCGGGATAAATTCCGACATCGGGTCTGTATTTTGTGAAGCAGTTGCTGAAGTTTCGGCCGCTGCAGACGCGATCGTTTGTTCAGGTGCCGGTTCCTGGGGCTCAGGTACGTGAACAAAGTCCATCAACAGAACCAGAGGATCATTGTCGTCTTCGCGGATAACGACCGTGCCCCGAGCAACTTCATTAGCGAGCTGGATCGTCCACTCACCAAACTCCTGACCGCCAGAAACACGAGTAGCTCCGATCGGAATATCCCATGCATCCAGTGAGTCGATAGTCAGCTCAACCGAACTGACCGGGTTGGTATTCCCAAGCGTATTTTCAGGCAGCTCGGTCGGTAAGCCCTGCGCTTGCGCCCGGGCATCTGCTTTATCCACCAGCAGCATCATACGATCCCAGACATCCCACCAGTCTGAGACATTCACCGTTCCAGGAACCCGGCCTGTAATATCAATGCCAGGGCTATCATCAATACGCGCTTCGCCACCACCCAGCACCACTTCACCTGTGCTTACACCCGCGTCATCAAGTCGCACCGACGTACTCAGTAAATCGTCATAATTCACTGAAACGTCAATGGTCTCCCCCGGTGTCACAAGGGCTGTGAGACGACGCTTATCTTCCGGTACTTTACCCATAGGTGCAGGCAGGGATATCTCTGTGCCCTGCAAGTCGGACTCAATCAGGAGGTTAAACGGATTGTCTTCAGCGGGGTCAATACCCAGGCTGGCGCGATAGCTCAACTGGCCTTTTACCGGGTCGAGTAAAAATAAATCCGCCCATTGTTTAAACGATTGCCAGTCAGCGCTACCAGAGGCATCGCCATCAATCCGATAACTGTCGCCGGTAGCGACCGAATTAATATCCAGCGTAAACTCGCCACCAAAAGTACGTCCACTGAGTTTGTCGGCGAATAAACCGGTATCGGTATCAAATGTCAGCGCACCATTCAAATCGCTGAATTTCAGGTCTGCAGACGTGAGCGTAATGCCGGTATTCTGGAGCACACTGCGCAGCTCAACATCGGGCGTAGCATCTTCGTCACCAAGAATCATCGACAGACTGAGATCGGTTGCTGCTGCGCCTGTAGCCAGCCAATCATCGAGAGATCGATCAATCAGATCCGCCAGTGGCGTCTCCTGCAAATAGAGTAACGCCTCACTGCTGTCACCTTCGATATGACCATTAAGGGACAGCTCCGTACCCGCACGGGTGTCGCGTAATTTAACCCGCGCCCCCGGACTCAGTTGCCCACCTAAAGTGCGCCCCTCATCAATCCATGCATCCAGATCAGGGCTGTCGAGAAATACCCGCCCTTTAACACCAGCCACCGAAGGCCAGCCATCCAGATAATCGATGGTGGCGTTATCGGCTTCAAGATAAAGCTGCGTAGTCAGACCGTTGTCTGGAATATCGCCCCCGATAACGCCGTTCAATACAAAGCCGACTTGAGAAGCTGTTCCTCCTCGCAAGGAATCATCGAGCCACTCATTAATGGACGGGTCGAGCATGTCGGGAACCAGGTCTTCCTGTAAGCGGATATCCGCCTTATCAATCCCAAGTATCAAGGCAAAGTGACTTTCTACATCCGTGTCGCGTCGCGGCAGGCGAATCGCAAGGTCGCCATGAACACGGGCATCACGCAGTCCGGCATCGAGGTCGACCAGTCGTAGATTGAAAAGCTCCGGCTGAATATCCCAATAGAAACTCGCAGAGGCGTCAGTCAGTTCCCAGGTCGGATTGTAGACGCCGTCAAGGTGCATACTCAGAGAAGGGTCATCAATATGAGCAACGCCTCCTTGCGGTTGCAGGTGGAGATGCCCGTCGGCGCCAGTAAAGGCCGGAATACCAATAAACGCTTTGGTCGAGATGTCGCTCAGGTCTGCCCGGATATCGACACCACGTTCACCTGTCTCAGCCACTTCAGGCACAAGACTGATGCGTACGCTTTCTGCCAATCCTTCAGGTTCAAGGTTCTCGATATAACGGCTGAAACGTTCAGGCAGCAGGTTGTAATCCAGTATGAAGTTACTGACGTCCTGAAGGTCTGCACGAGGAATACCTATGTGCCAGCCACGCTCGTCATCGAGTTGAACTGAGCTAAGGCGCAGTTCGTTTAACGGCAGATTCTGCGTAAATTCCTGACGAATGCTCAGGTGCCAGTCTTCATCACTGCGCTCGCCTGAGATTTCCAGCTGCCCGTCTGTCAGCACAAGCTGCTTAGCCGGTGCATCCAACATTAATTCGGGTACTTCACCGCGCACATAGATAGAGTCGAGGTCGCCATTAGCAATCGACAACCACCCTTCCATACTGCCACGTAATGACGGCAACGAGAGTTCCCGCGGCAGGTCTTCCGGAATCCAGCGGGTCCACTGCTGTTCATCAGCACGCAAATAAATCTGACCTTCCTGATCGTCCCACGGCCACAACGGCCCATTCAGCTGGGCGCCCACATACACATCGGCAATTTCTTCACGCCCCCAGGCAACGTCACCTTCAAGCGCATGCTGCTCACCCCGGTTACGCCACAACACCTTACGGATCAGGAGCGTTTCCGAGCCACTGCTGCGGGCATTGGTAATTTCCCAGTCACTGAGAATCACAGCCTGCTGATAGCCCAACCATTCAAGCCAGCGCGGTGTCGCTTTTTTATCGGCTTTGTCTGTTTTGGGGTCGGTGATATTCGAAGTATTAATTAAGGGCTGCTCACCCAGAAATAACTGGCCGTCTTCGTTTTCAGTCAGCGGTGCACGCACGTTTTCGACAAGAATGCGCTTAAAAACGGGGGAGAAATAAAATGCAGTAGCGCTAATATCCAGTTCGGCTTCAATGCGCCCAACACTCAGGTGTTCATCATTGGCGCCCACCTGAATGTCTTCCAGACGCACGACCGGTGACAGAAGATTCCAGTCACCCTGAAGAGTGCCGACGCTGACGGGCAAGCCAAGCTGCTGCTGCAAAAGCGCCTCAAGCTCAGGCTTCTGAGTTTCAATCAGTGGAATTAACTGTCGGCCCAGACTGGTATAAAAGGCGAGCAGCACTGTGGCTACCACCAGAGTTATCCATAACTGAGTCCAGACTGAGCGCAACATCAGTACACCTGTTACTGCAGGACGATGTCGTACTGATCCTGCGTATATTGGGCTTCGACCTGCAACTTAATTGCCTTGCCAATAAACGCTTCAAGATCAGCCATGCCGTGACTGTCTTCATCTAACAGGCGATCGACCACCTGCTGACTAGCCAGAACGAGATAAGTCCCTGCTTCGTACGCGCGCTCTTCACGCAGGATTTCACGGAATATTTCATAGCAGATGGTCTCTGCTGTTTTAACCACACCACGACCATCACAGGCCTGGCAGGTTTCCATCAACATGTGCTCAAGAGACTCACGGGTGCGCTTACGCGTCATCTCCACCAGCCCTAATTCAGAGACACCGCTAATCTTGGTTTTGGTGTGATCTTTCTCCAGCACCTTCTCAAGCATGCGCAGCACCTGACGCTGATGTTCAGTGTCGGTCATATCGATAAAGTCGAGAATGATAATGCCGCCCAGGTTCCGCAAACGAACCTGACGACCGATGGCGGTTGCCGCTTCGAGGTTGGTTTTAAAAATTGTTTCTTCGAGATTACGTCGACCGACAAAACCACCCGTGTTCACATCGATTGTGGTCATGGCTTCGGTCTGATCAATCACCAGATAACCGCCTGATTTCAAAGGCACTTTGCGTTCAAGGGCACGCTGAATTTCATCTTCCACACTGTAGAGGTCAAAGATCGGGCGCGGCCCCGGATAGTATTCGATTTTCTCAGCAACCTCTGGCACATACTGCTGGCAGAACTGTTCGATTTTCTGGAAGGTCTCACGGGAATCAATCAACAGCTTACTGGTTTCTGGGCGGGACAGATCACGTATCGTCCGCAGCGACAGAGGCAGCTCGTCGTATACAAGGCTGGGTGGCTTGTTGTCCGCGATACGCTCCTGCAGTTTCCGCCACAAGCGACGCAGGTAGCTGGTATCGGCACCGATTTCTTCTTCGCCCACACCTTCGGCCGCGGTCCGCAGAATAAATCCGGCTTCCCCGGTGAGGCCCTCGACTTCCATGCTGTCTTTCACCAGCTGCTTGAGTCGATCACGCTCGCCATTTTCTTCGATTTTCTGCGAAATACCGACATGCACCGAACCCGGCATAAACACCAGATAGCGCGAAGGAATCGAGAGCTGAGTGGTCAGGCGGGCACCTTTGGTACCGATCGGATCTTTTGTCACCTGAACGACCAGCGACTGCCCTTCGTGCACCAGCTGGTTAATCGGCGTATTGGCGTCGCCATCACCGATTTCAGCGGCATGAATAAACGCCGCCCTTTCAAGACCGATATCGACAAACGCGGCCTGCATACCCGGCAGTACCCGCACCACCTTGCCCTTGTAGATATTACCTACCAGGCCACGATGATTTTCACGCTCGATAAAGATTTCCTGCAGTACACCGTTTTCAACTACACCGACGCGTGTCTCTGTCGGTGTGACGTTCATTAAAATCTCTGCGTTCACATTCATAATTCTTCTGTATGCCAGACAGGCACATCAAATTCATTTAACAGGGCGGCGGTTTCGGTCAGCGGCAGGCCGACCACATTGCTATAACTACCAGAAATACCTGCCACCAGAATGGCGCCCATCCCCTGAATTCCATAACTTCCTGCCTTATCGGCAGGTTCTCCGGTCGCGACATAACGCGCTATTTCTTCATCACTTAATGACCGGAAGGTGACTTCAGTCGCCACACTAATCACTTTCTCTCTGTCGCCCTTAACCACAGCGACAGCACTGAGCACCTGATGAGTCTGACCGGAAAGCCGCTGCAACGTTTCTTCAGCTTCACGATTATTGACAGGTTTTCCGAGAATTTCCCCGGAGAAGATCACACTAGTGTCTGATCCAAGGACAACTTCCTGCGGGTGCTCTTCCGCGACCTTTCTGGCTTTCTCTAACGCCATGCGCTCGACATAGGCGACAGCACCTTCATCGGCAAGAGGAGTTTCATCGATATCCGCCGCCTGGATACGAAAGTGTACGCCGATCTGTGTCAGTAATTCCCGACGCCGTGGCGATGACGACGCAAGAATCATGAAGACTCCATGCGTTGCAGCGAGCGGTAACCAATCACGTAAACCCAGGGCCAGAGCACGGCCGTGGTCAGTGCCGGAGCAAGCAACATGACCGGCGTCACGTCTTCGCGCATCACCGCCAGAGACCAGTAATGAATAATCTGCTCAGCCAGCACCATCAGAAACAGTACGGCAGCCTGCTGCAAAACATTAAACAAATACATGCGGCGATAGAGCAGTTGCAGCAGATACACATGCATCGCTACCAGCAACACATGCAGCCCGAGTAGCGTACCTTTCTCGACATCCAGCATCAGACCCAGCGGAATCGCCAGCCACACACCGAAGACAGAAGGCGCCGCCAGTACGGCTGCAGTCACAACCAGCATCACCCAGGCTGGCTGGAACCAGTCGACCATTGCTGGCAGAGGCAGATGCTCAAGTACGAAAGCCACAAACAGCATGATCATAACGTACACAATGCTGTGCAATTTCATTCTTCATCCCTCCACAACTGCTCAGGGGGAACTCGCCCAGCTTCGTCGGTAAACACTAAGAGCAGATGACGGCTGCGATCCAGCTTCGCCGTTGGTTCTGCCGTCACCGTCGCGAAAGATTCGCCCGGCGTGTTGCGAATGCTGCTGACGGTCGCGACCGGATACCCTTTAGGGTAACGCCCGCCAAGACCCGAGCTGACCAACATATCGCCGACCTTAATGTCAGCGGTGTTAGGCACGTATATCAGCTCAAGCTCGTTCAGAGCCCCGGTACCCGTCGCAATCGCACGCACACCATTGCGGTTTACCTGCACAGGTACCGCATGGTTTGAATCAGCGATCATTAACACACGAGAAGAAAACGGCAGCACATCAATGACCTGCCCCAGCAGACCATAAGCATCCAGCACTGGCTGACCGACAAACACGCCATCGCTGCCGCCTTTATCAATCAGAATCTGCTGAGTGTACGGGTCAGGATCAACGGCGGTAACCGAAGTCACCAGAACCTTGTCATCAATCTGGTCTGACGCCGAAAGGAGTTCACGCAGAGACATATTCTCTGCCTCAAGCGAGGCCATGCGCTGTGCTTTGCGCTCAAGCACAAGGTTACGTGCCGAGAGAACTTTGTTCTCTTTCAGAAGCTCGCGGCGCAGCGTCGCGTTCTCACTCATCCATTCGGCTACCGAAAGAGGAATGACCGCCGTCTGGCGGGCCGGCGCAATCAGGTAGCCGACACCATAACGCACGGAATCCAGCCAGGAATATTGGTTATCCACCCACATGAGCACAAGGCAAAACACTGCGATCAGGCCGACTCGCTGTCCTTGGAATGGGGGCACCTGAAACTGAGCTTTAATGACGCTGCCTCACTCGTTGAAATATCATGCCCAACTATACCGTCTGGCCCGGATACGGAAAAGAAAAAGGGGCCTGACGGCCCCTTTCTACAGATATATGTGCAAAGAACGCTGCGAATGCATTCTTAACAGGCCCGGAAACCGGATCACTCAAGCGCCGCCATGGCCAACTGCTGCTCGGTCGCGTTCTCAAGGAACTTACCACCACCGCGCGCAACACAGGTCAGAGGATCATCAGCAACAATCACTGGCAGGCCAGTTTCTTCACTCAGAAGTTTATCGAGATCACGCAACAGTGCACCACCACCAGTCAGTACCATGCCACGCTCAGCAACGTCTGAAGACAGCTCAGGTGGTGATTGCTCAAGCGCACCTTTAACCGCCTGAACGATCTGCGCCAGGGACTCCTGCAGAGCTTCGAGAATTTCGTTTGAATTCAGTGTGAAGCTACGTGGAATACCTTCTGCCAGATTGCGACCGCGAACATCGATTTCACGGACTTCACCGCCTGGGTAAGCTGTTCCGATTTCCTGCTTGATGCGCTCAGCAGTCGCTTCACCGATCAGACTGCCGTAGTGCTTACGTACGTAAGCCACAATCGCTTCGTCAAAGCGGTCACCACCGACTTTCACAGATTCGGCGTAAACCACACCACTCAGAGAGATGATCGCAATCTCAGTGGTACCACCACCGATATCAACAACCATCGAACCACGTGCTTCATCAACCGGCAGGCCAGCACCAATCGCTGCGGCCATCGGTTCGTAAATCAGATACGCCTTGCTCGCACCAGCATTAATCACGGAATCACGAATCGCACGGCGCTCGACTTTGGTAGCCTGGAACGGCACACACACCACAACACGTGGGCTTGGCGGCATCAGGCTGCGTTCGTGTACCTGCTTAATAAACAGTTCGAGCATTTTTTCAGTAACTTCAAAGTCGGCGATAACGCCGTCTTTGAGCGGACGAATCGCCTGAATATTCCCGGGTGTACGGCCCAGCATGCGCTTCGCATCGGCACCGACGGCCTGTACTGATTTACCATTAGGCTGAGTCCGGATGGCAACCACTGACGGTTCATTCAGGACAATTCCCTTATCTCTCATGTAAATCAGGGTGTTGGCGGTTCCCAGGTCGATAGACAGATCACTGGAGAACAGGCCACGGAGCTTCTTAAACATCCACCGGGTTCCCGTAAACAAATATGGCAAAAAATTGCCGTAACTCTAGCAATGGCGGGGATTTAGGGCAAGGGACATTTGTGGTAGTCTCGCCCACTTATATATTCGTTCGTATTCATTGGAGTAAACCCATGGCTCTGGATCAGGATCAGGTTCGCAAAATTGCCAGCCTTGCCCGCCTGCAGATCGACGACGGTCAGATAGCCGAATATCAGACCAATCTGACCAATATTCTCGACTTGGTAGATCAGCTTTCTGCTGCTGATACCGACGGCATCGACCCGATGGCTCACCCGCTTGATGCGGTTCAGCGCCTGCGCGCCGACGTAGTGACTGAAGAAAATCAGCGCGAGAATTTCCAGAAAATTGCACCAGCCACCGAGCAAGGTCACTACCTTGTGCCTCGAGTAGTTGAATAAGGCCCAGCCAATAAGCGGGCAGTTGCCTCCAGGACATTGAGAATGCACAACAAAACTATTGCTGAGATTTCACGCGATCTCGCCGCCGGAGAATACTCCAGCACCGAAATCACGACCGACCTGCTGGCGCGGGTTAAAGACCTCGATAAAGGCCTCAACAGCTTTATCACCGTCACAGAAGAACAAGCGCTCGCGCAAGCGAAAGCCGCCGATGAACGCCGTGCCGCGGGTAACGCGACCCCATGGACAGGCGTGCCGATGGCGCACAAAGATATTTTCTGCACCAAGGGCGTACTGACCACCTGCGGTTCAAAAATGCTGAGCAACTTTGAAGCCCCCTACGACGCCACCGTGGTCGAGAACTTCAATAACGCTGGCGCCGTTTCACTGGGTAAAACCAACATGGACGAATTCGCCATGGGGTCATCCAACGAAACCTCTTACTTCGGCCCGGTGAAAAACCCATGGGACACCGACCGCGTACCCGGCGGTTCATCCGGCGGTTCGGCCGCAGCCGTTGCAGCTCGTTTAGTACCGGGTGCAACAGCAACCGATACCGGTGGTTCAATCCGTCAGCCCGCTGCCCTCTGTGGTATTACCGGTCTGAAGCCAACCTACGGACGCGTGTCTCGCTGGGGCATGATCGCCTTCGCATCCAGCCTTGATCAGGCCGGCACCATGACCCGCACCGTCGAAGACTCCGCCATGATGATGAATGTGATGGCCAGCTTCGATAAGAAAGACTCCACCTGTGTTGAGCGCGACGTGCCGGATTACACCAGCACGCTTAACGACAGCATTGAAGGCATGACCATCGGCCTGCCAACGGAATATTTCCGCGACGACATCAGCGCTGAAATGCAGCAGCAGGTACGCAACGCCATCGCCGAATACGAAAAAATGGGCGCCAAAGTGAAAGAGATTTCACTGCCAAACACCCACCTCTCTGTGCCGACTTACTATGTAGTTGCACCGGCCGAGTGTTCAGCCAACCTGTCTCGTATGGATGGTGTTCGTTTCGGTTATCGCTGCGAAGATCCAAAAGACATCGAAGACCTCTACTGCCGCTCACGCGGTGAAGGCTTCGGTAACGAAGTGAAGCGCCGCATTATGGTCGGTGCCTACGCACTGTCTGCAGGCTTCTACGATGCCTACTACAAAAAAGCGCAACAGGTCCGCCGCCTGATTAAAAATGATTTTGTCGAAGCCTTTAAAGACGTCGACGTCATCATGAGCCCGACCTCACCGACGCCAGCATTTAAGTTTGGTGAGAAAACCGACGACCCAGTCGCCATGTACCTCGAAGATATCTTCACCATCGCAACCAACCTGGCCGGTCTGCCGGGGATGTCTGTGCCATGCGGCCAGGTAAACAACCTGCCAGTGGGCCTGCAACTGATTGGTAACTACTTCGACGAAGCACGCATCCTGAACGCTGGTCATAAATTCCAGCAAGCGACTGATTGGCACCTGAAAGCTCCACAGGGCATTGAATAAGAGAGGTTTATGATGGAATGGGAAGTCGTAATTGGCCTTGAGATTCATGCTCAGCTGGCCACCAAGTCTAAGATTTTTTCCGGCGCTTCGACCGCATACGGTGCCGAAGCCAACACCCAGGCCTGCGCTGTCGACCTGGGTCTGCCGGGCGTACTGCCGGTATTTAACGAAGAAGCACTGCGCATGGCTGTGAAATTCGGCCTCGCGATTGATGCCGAAATCGGCCTGAAAAGTGTCTTCGACCGTAAAAACTATTTTTACCCGGATTCACCCAAGGGCTACCAGACGACTCAGCTGCACCACCCGATCGTCGGCATGGGGCACATTGATATCGAGCTGGACGACGGCGAAACCCGCCGTATTAACGTAACACGCGCTCACCTCGAAGAAGACGCCGGTAAATCTGTGCATGAAGGCTTCAGCGGTATGTCAGGCATCGACCTGAACCGTGCCGGTACGCCACTCATCGAAATTGTTTCTGAGCCAGAACTGCGTACAGCTAAAGAAGCTGCGGCCTACTTCAAAAAGATGCACAGCATCGTGACCTACTTAGGTGTGTGCGACGGCGACCTGTCGCAAGGCTCAATGCGTTGTGACTGTAACGTCTCTCTGCGCCCGAAAGGTCAGGAAGAATTCGGTACCCGTACCGAAATTAAAAACGTAAACAGCTTCCGTAACGTAGAACGCGCAATCAACGCCGAAATCGAACGTCAGATGGACATCCTCGAAGACGGTGGCGTCATCCTGCAGGAAACCCGCCTGTACGATGCCGACAAAAATGAAACCCGCGCCATGCGCTCAAAAGAAGTAGAGAACGACTACCGCTACTTCCCGTGCCCGGACCTGCTGCCTGTCATCATTGATCAGGACTACGTCGACGCCGTAAAAGAAACGCTGCCAGAACTGCCTGATGCTAAGAAAGCACGTTTCGAAAACGACCACGGCCTGTCAGCCACAGACGCCGCCGTACTGGCCGCTAACCGTGATCTCGCAGACTTCTTTGAAACCGCAGCGAAAATCGCTGGCGACTACAAACTGGCTGCCAACTGGGTACAGGGTGATGTGTCTGCTGCACTGAACCGTCTCGAAGTTGGCATCAACGAACTGAACATCACGGCAGAGCAACTGGGCCGCATCCTGCAATTAATTAAGGACAGCACCCTTAACAACGGCGGTGCAAAAGAAGTCTTTAATGCTCTGGTTGAAGGTAAAGGCGACGATGTCGATGGCCTCGTTGATTCACTCGGCCTGAAACAGGTATCGGACACTGGTGCGATTGAAGAAATCGTAGCTCAGGTACTGGCCGACAACCCGAAACTGGTGGAAGGCTACCTAGCCACCCCAGAAGAAAAACGTGGTAAAGCCATGGGGCCGTTTATTGGCCTGACGCGTAAAGCTGCGAAAGGGGTGAACCCACAAGTGGTGATGGAAGTGCTGAAGAAGAAGCTTGAGGAATTGGGCTGATTTTTAAGTGATAAGAACGGGAGCTTCGGCTCCCGTTTTTTGTTTTGGAAGGTCGAAATGAAACTAGACGGGTGAACAATCTTCCGTAAATGTACGACTATACCAATCCTGAAATTCAACTGAACTACGAATGAGGTCGAAATCTCCGTCTGCATCGACATCCTCTCTACTTGGTAATACCTCAAAGCGTTTGGCCTCCTCTAACCAGAAGACACTCTTCCCTACATTGTTCAACAAAGCTAAGCAGCAAGCATAATTGTACGCGTATTTATTTGGAGCCATAGATACCCCCGACTCAAGGTGAGTATTTATACGATGAAGTTTCTTATTAGCCAGACCAGGGTCACTGTATTTTAGTAAGTTATATTCGCTAAAAAGTGCGAGGATAAGATTACTAAGTAACTCAAGACTATCTGGCTTAATAAGTAGAGCCTCAGAAAATTTTTCGCTCGCTTGAGACCATTTCTCTACAGCCAGGTTTTCACCTTTCGACTGCAGAGCTTGCGCTTGGTGCGCAAGTGCGCTTGCCCATTTACCAAGTACTTCATGCATACCAGGCTTAATCAATACCGCTTGACTGAATTTCTCACATGCTTTTGACCACTTTCCATTAGCAATAGAAATTTCTTCTTTTGATAGTGCCTGAGCCTCTAAATCTAGCATAGCCCCCCAATTACTGAGCGCCTCATAAAAATCCGGCTTTATAGAGACCGCACTGGAAAATAACTCCCCGGCTTCCGCCCACCTATCAAAGGCCTCATGTTTGTCACCCTTTAAAAGGGCCTGAGCTTCTCTACCAAGCATAGTGCCAAAGTTGTAGAGCGCATCGTAATAGTCCGGCTTTATAGATAGTGCATTTGAAAACTTCGTACGAGCCAGCCGCCAGCTCTCAAGTGCTTTCTCCCTGTCATATTCAAAGATTTCCTTAGCCTCAAGCCCAAGTATCACTCCCCAATTATTATATGCTTCGTAACTATCTGGTTCGAGAGATAGACACTGGGCATACTTCTCTCCCGCCTCATGCCATTTCTCAAAAGCCTTGGCTCGATCAATACCTAAAAGCGTATGCGCTTGCCTATCAAGCATTGCCCCCCAACTAAGTAATACATGAGGATCAGTAGGCCTAACTGCCTGCGCCAAAGCATACTTATCACTAGCTTCAGAACATATTTCAAGGGAAAGATCAGTTTCCTCTGGCAACAAAGCTCCTGCTATCCGATATAGTGCAGCTCCCCAGTTGGTGAGTGCTTCATAAAGGTCGGGCTTAATCTGGATCGCTTGAGCATATTTTTCTCCTGCCTCTTTCCACTTCCCTAACGCCATATTCCTATTCTCGTCTACGTAAACCTCTGCCTGATGGCTCAGTGCATTTCCCCAGTTGTTCAAGGCTGTATAAAAATCGGGCTTACTAAATAGTGCTGAGGCGTAACATTCACAAGCCTTATTCCACAACGATAGAGCTTTACCTGTATCCTCATTTATATAAATACGAGCTTGATCATCGAGGGTAGCTCCCAAGTTGCTTAAAGAATCATAATTATTCGGATTAATCGCCAACACCTGCTCATATTTTTCGGACGCTTCCGACCATTTATACATCGCAGCCATACTATTATCTTCACGCAATACCCGCGCTTCTCGACACAGCAAATTAGCCCAGTTGTACAATGCGTCTTCATTCCGAGAATCAATGGAAAGAGCTTCAGAAAATTTACTACTAGCCTCCTTCCATTTTGTAAGCGCACTATCTTTATCATAAGTCAGAACCGCTTGAGCCTCTCGATCAAGAACAAGCCCCAAGTTACTTATAACGTCCGCCATTCCTGGGTTAATATCTAGTGCCTGTTGAAATTTAACGGTAGCTTCTGACCATTTTTCTAGAGCACTCTCTCGATTTCCATCCAATATAGCTCGGGCTTCTTCATCTAATGCGCTCCCCCAATTATTCAATGCTTCATGCATATTAGGTTTAATCTCAAGCGCTCTCGAATAATCCGCTCTTGCTTCCGACCATTCTTTCCGTGCTAACTCTACATTATCACTTACATGAACCTGAGCTTGCTCACAAATTGAATTCCCTCTCAACAAAAAAGCCCATGCAACATCTTCCATCTGGTTTTCATCAAACTGGTTAGAGTCTTGATTCCAGAGATCAATCAGCTCATCATATTTCCCAGACATAACAAGAGAGGATGTATCGAGTGCTTTGTTAGTGAATCGTCCCACCGGGTCACTCTTACATGCCAATTTCGCTCGTTCAATCATGCCTTTTAATTTAATTTGAGTTGAAGTCGCGTATCCTCCTCCCGTAGTAAAGTCAATATTTCTTGTGACCAAATTTTCAATATAGTCAAATGGTCTGACCAAAATATCCGGTGGAAAACATTCCATTTTCTTAGCTAATTCATCCGCGAATTTATCTGCATCCTGTTTGCCTATGTAATAGGTATTGGGGTGTTTTAAGAGGTTAAGCTGACTGTCAGATGGCTCATTACTATGACCTACCCAGTACAATCCATTATCAAAAGATTTTCCTGCAACCTCTGCAAGCACTTCCGATAATGGATCTGCATCACCGCTGTACCCCACTACAACCCAAATTCGACTAACTCCAGTCTGGTTAACTATTTCCCTCAAGCGGTCCTTATGTTCTTCCAACTCCTCTTCGGAATTCAGCATAGAGAAACCTGTGTGCTGACCGTTTAAGTAAAATACAGATTTAGGGGCAATACGGTTCGATTTAAACTCAGACGCTGTTGCAAGATCGTAAACAGCAGGGAATTCCCCAACCATAGAACAGGCTTTTAGAATTAAAGGATCAAAATTAACGGTAAGAATTCGATCAATCTTGTCTTTCTCAAACAAGGCAGACAAAGCAATATGTGCCCAGTTGACTTTAGCTCGCTCTATGTACTTGGTAAGAAGCTGTATGCGCTGTTGGGGAGTAAGCTCCCCCATAACATGATTATAGGATTTAGTTTTAGCTCGCTTATAAGCCAAAGGATAGGTGTCCTTTATCTCATCAACTAAGGCACCAGCTAACGGAATATCAGCACTATAGGAGAAACCTGCGCCGATAAGAAAAACGCACTGTCCATTAGCAGCTTTAAGGTTTTCTGCCAGCTCCTCAACCGTTCGTACCTGATAATCTTTGGCCACTAGATTCCCTCCACGTAATTATTAAGAAGCTAACGTATATCGAATCGAGTGTCGACCCTCGAAGGTATCGAGACAAATTCACAGAGATGGAAAGCTTTTACATATGAGGGATGGGTAGCGACTACCGATTAATACTTCGGCTCCTCTCCACATGCGGTACCTAGTTCGGAGGATCCTAATATAGAACGCAGCCTCAGAGGTATAGAGACACTTCCTGCAAGTCTCGCCGACTTAACAGAGGCCTCACTATCAATCGCGAATAGCCTCCGGCTGATTCGCTCCCACATGGATATAGCGGTATAAGGGATAGGATCCCCTCCTACAAATCCGCGAGTCGCTTTTTAGCTCGCAGCTAAGCTCTGATGTACCCGCTTGTGATACTCCAGAATATCCATAATCTCGATATTCTCAGCGGAGTAATCGCCATCCTGAAAAAGCGGCGTTTTAAACCCGAAGCACTCATTTGTATTCAAAGTTAAGCCCGCCTCCGACAACGCAGCCTGAGCATCCAGGTGATACCAGTCGTCGCCTAATGCTACATCTACGGGCGGCAGACCATATTCTTTGATCTCTTCAGTGACATTCAGCGTCTCACCATCGGTGACTGAGATCATCAGGAACTCGCCGTCTGGAAGCTCTACGAAGACATCGCCCATGGGGGTAATGTCGAGAACGGTCGCATCGGCTGGTAACTCCCACAGAGCTTTGATGCCGTCTGAGGTTTGGGTGTCATAACCGACTTTGTATTTCATAGAGTTCACCGCTGGGTAATAGATTCGCATGATTCATTGCCATTCTACACGGGTCTCTGGCAAGTCGCTGGCCGTGTGCCGCAAGGACGCGGCACCCGAGCACCCAGGGATGGATTTACGGCGTGCTCCGAGAGGAAATCGGCTTGTCATAGGCTCAACAATCGCGAACAACCGGCGCATGAATGTCGGGGATATGACCCCCTCCTACAGGTTCATCTCTTTATCAGAGCACCAACAAAGACGACGATCCTGTGCCTTACGTCATCGCCTTTTCATCTCATCGCGTTAACCTGACTCCTGACCTTACCGCGGAGCAGTGTTATGTCATCGACGATCAATCATGCCTATTCTTCACTGAGTATCGGGGACAGCGACCAATTAACCCATACTGTCACAGAAGGCGACGTACGCCTGTTTGCTGCCTCCAGCGGCGATAATAACCCTGTTCACCTCGATCACGATTACGCAAAGCACTCCCGTTTCGGCGGTGTCATTGCGCACGGTATGTACTCGGGCGTTCTTATCTCCCGAATGCTGGGCACTCAGTTTCCGGGGCCCGGCACCATCTACCTGTCGCAAACGCTCAACTTCAGAGCACCAGTGCGACCGGGAGATACGTTAACTGTGAACGTGGAGGTGATAGCACTTCACGAACACAAGCCAGTCGCTACCCTCGCTTGCACAGTGATAAACCAGAACGATGAGCTCGTGACCGACGGGGAATCAGTGGTGTTAGTTCCTAAAGACGCGAAAGAGGTAGAAATGCCGCCGCTACCGAGGTTTGAAGAAGTATAAAGCTTAAGAGGTGCCGGAATACTGGACTAGAAAAATCCGACAAAGGTGAACAATGACCTACTAGCTTTCGACAGGTAAAAAGTAAATTACCAAGGTTAATAAAGCCAAAGTATGCATAGCGAGAACCAGCAATAAAGCGGAGCGCCTGTCAGCAACACTCGCATATGCCCTCATCTTTGAGATCCCCTCCAGCGGTGTGCCTTCAAAGCGCCTCGCAATATATGTAGGCAATACCAATACATTGGAGATAATTAAGACTCGGGTCCCCATAACATCTACCGGCTCTTGCTCATACAAGCCAGCTTTCTTTGCGCGCTCTTCAAGCGCATTTAAATTCTTCCTGCTAAACAAAATCCAGAATACGCAGGTCAAGATCAACAAGCACATCCAGGCGACCAATACGTAATCAAAAAGAGTCACTGCGATAGCTCCCATACACGGTCAGATAGCTTCTCTCCGGCAGCACTACCAATTGTCGATGCGAGGTAACCAGCAGCTAAACTAACCGCAAAGATAGCTCCCAGCACTCCCCATCCTACGGGCCCAGCTAGAGCAATCAAACCAGAGTAGGCCAAACCACCTGCATACAACCCAGAAGCTGTACCCAGCCCAAAACCAGTCACCTCTCGCGCACCTGCACGCATCCAGTCACCACCCTCTTCAGCGATGCCCATAACTTCCGTCGTTCGGAATACGCCATCGGCGACAATCGTCGCGGTGCCGAGCCCATTGATCAGCTTACCCATCTTCGCAATCTGGCTGGCCTGTAGCTGCCCTTCAACGTTTAACCGGATATCCGGCTTAGTCGCTCTCGGTTTTCGCTTCGCCAGAGTAATGCCACGCTCCGCGTTGCTGAACGCTGTGCCGCGGTTTTTGGCGCGGTGGGCAGCCGGTGAAAAACTCTGAAGCTCGATAGCATAGCGCTTCGCCAGTTCAGCATAGGCAATACGCACCGAGCGCTTGGCTTCGATAATGCGCTGACCTTGCCCACGTCCGTATTTACCAGACTCCACAAGACTACGTAGATTGTTAAGCGACTTCTGATAGGTAACGACGGCTTTTTCAAAGTTGTTCAGTCTTGCGAAAGCCGCCGTCGACCCCGCATTAATAGCAGCATTCAACTGTGCCATGTTCTCATCGCCAAAATAACGATCGAGAAACGCGGCCAGAACGGCAGTTTCATCACCGCACGCTTCCGCGACACCCGCAATGCACTGACGTTCAGCAGGTGCTACCCGGTTCAGTTGATTACGTACACTGACCGACAGACTGTCGGACTCAAGGCTGAAAACGGTAGAGCGTGGCAGCGATGTGCCCGGCATAACCTGGTTTGCCGTACACAGCTGTTGAGTATCATCGGTGCTCAGTCCATGCAGTACATCTGATGCTTTGGCAGGCTCTTTGAGGAAAAGTAGTTCAGGCACAATGTCTTCCCTGGTTAAGTGCTTATTATGGCAATTATGCATGAGGGCCATAGCAGTCTCAATGTAAGCCTGAATGTCAGGCTCAAGTCTGGCTTGATGCCTGCGCTGCTAACCTGTTCTATTGCTATCGCGAATAGCCTTCGGCTGATTCGCTCCCACAACGCAGTAACATCACTCCTACACACACGGGCTTTGTCTGATTACACTGATGATCTTCAGTAAAAGGGTTCTGTTATGTCTGCGGCTGTTATTTCTATTCTGTCTGCCGGTTTGTTCTTTCTTTTTGGTCTGATCACAGGCGTGATTAAGTATCAGCAGATCGTTGCTTCACCAAAGGGGCGTGCTCACATTTATATCGATGTGTGTCACCGAGCGTCTTTAATGTATGCGTTTGCCTGCGTGCTGATCTATCAGTTTGTTCTGATCAGTGAGTTAGCCGATTGGCTAGAGGTATTAGCGGTCATACTTCTGGTGGGGTATTTTGCCACTGCGGTAATCAGTTACTTTATCCACGGAATAAAACAAGACACACGCAATCAGTTGCATCTGTCAGACGGAGAGAAGCCGACCTTTGTTCATAAGTCGATTCCTGTCTATATGTGGACACTGATCGCGGCGGAAATCGGTGGTTTTCTTATCTTGTTCTATGGGGTTGTTATCGCTCTGGTGTAGCAGAGCTATAACTTCGCTCAGTGAATACTACTGTCGTTCTTCCAGAAACTTACGCAGCAGTTTTGCGTTTCGAAGGTTGGCTTTAAAGCCAATATCGAATAGGTCACCGATCAGTGGTATTGCACCAATCACGGTATCGACAGCTATGTTCATCACCATACGGAATTTCAGCCAGAAGCCAGCCCCTGATCTGTGCGCAAGAACGACAGGATAGAGCGCCATAAGGAAAGACGCACCATCACCTATCCCGGGTAGCAAACCAATAATTCCATCGAGACCAATCGAAAAGCGTGTAAACGGAATCCTGAACTGCGCATCCATCATGCGCGCAAACCGCTCTACCTGCTTAAGGCGTTCAAGATCTTCCGGTGTTGCCACGTTATGCCTCGTTCTTTAATTCAGTAAAATTACGACAGTGTAAAACCCGGTTTAGTTTTAAGCAGGCATTAAAAAACCGCCCGTAGGCGGTTTGTGTGCACTCACTTAACGCTGTTATTTAACAACCTTGAGTGACGGACGACCAGAACCTGATGAATCAGACTTGCTCGTTTTCTCCGGCTTACCTGGAGGAGGCGGTGGATCATCCGGATCAGGCGCGCCGGCCTCAGACCCGAACACCATGCCCTGACCGTTTTCCTTGGCGTATATCGCCAGGATCGCAATCAGGGGCACATAGATATCCATCGGAACACCACCGAAGCGTGCATTAAATGACAGCCCATCCTGATTGATCAGCAGACTGCGTACTGCAGATGGGCTGATGTTCAGCACGATCTGTCCGTTGTTTACGTAATCGTCAGGAACCTGAACATTGGGGAGCCCGGCATCGACCAGCACATACGGTGTGCAGTCGTTGTCGAGGATCCATTCATTCAGCGCCCGCATCAGATACGGACGGCTGGGTGTCATCTTATCTTTCATATCAGTCGCGCATCTCGCGTTCAGCTTCAGACAGTGATGCCTGGAAGCTTTCGCGCTCGAACAAACGCTCCATGTACTGAATCAATGGCTTGCACTGCTTTTCAGGCAGCTCGATACCAAGCTGCGGCAGACGCCACAGGATAGGAGCGACACAGCAATCTACAATTGAGAACTCTTCGCTCATGAAGAACGGCATCTCAGTGAAGATAGGAGTCGTCGCAACCAGGCTGTCAGTCAGTGCTTTACGCGCCTTGTCTGCATCCTTTGGTTTGCCGGTCAGGATAGTTTCGATCAGACCACACCAGTCGCGTTCGATGCGGTGCATCCACAGACGGCTCTGCGCACGCGCTACCGGATATACTGGCAGCAGTGGCGGGTGAGGAAAACGCTCATCGAGGTATTCCATCATTACGTTTGGCTCATACAGAACCAGCTCGCGGTCTACCAGGGTTGGCAGGCTGTTGTACGGGTTCAGTGTGGCCAGATCTTCTGGCTTGTTATCCGGGTCGATATCGTGAATATCAACCGTAACGCCTTTCTCGGCGAGTACGATGCGTACACGGTGGCTGTAGTGATCAGCCGCATCGGATAAGAACGTCATGGAAGAGCGCTTGGCTACAACTCCCATAGTTTCCTCTCTTTTATAACTGCGAATAGTTAATTGGGCACGGCCTGAAACGAATACAGCCCGACCGCTGTTTAAGGCGGTCGGGCTCTGACTCAGGCTCAATTAAGCGAAATTACTTAATATCGCGCCAGAACTCTTTGTTCAGGAAGTATACCGGTACAAAGAAGATGGCCAGGAACAGCAGAACCCACCAACCGAGACGCTCACGCTCAACAGCGATTGGCTCAGCCATGTAAACCATGAAGTTCACGAGGTCGTAGACCAGCTTGTCGTACTCATCAGCAGACAGCGTGCCTTCTTCTTCGATGTACAGGACATGCTCTTTTTCGACCATGATAGGCTGACCAGTCAGAGTGTCGAAACCCTCTTCAACCAGTGCAGTACCCAGTACCTGATTACCCTGCAGCTCTGCCAGAACGTGTGGCATACCTACATCTTTGAAGACAACGTTGTTAACGCCCCATGGACGGCTGTCGTCTTCGTAGAAGCTGCGCAGGTAGGTGTACAGCCAGTCAGGACGGCGTACACGTGCAACCAGTGTCAGATCCGGAGGCGTAGCACCGAACCAACGCTTAGAATCTACCTGATCCATTGCGATGGTCATCTTGTCACCGAACTTCTTGTCGGCGAATACAAGGTTTTCCATCATCAGTTCTTCTGGAATATCCAGATCTTTCGCTACGCGGTTGTAACGGGCGTGCTCCATAGAGTGACAGCCCATGCAGTAGTTAGCAAAAGTCTGAGCACCACGCTGCAGTGACGCGGTGTCATGCAGGTCAGTACGGTGCTCATCCAGTGGAACGCTGCTGCCAGCAGCCAGAGCGAGCGCTGGGACGAAGGCAGCAACCAGTGCAAATATCTTTTTCATGCCCAGTTTCATCTTAGTGGCCTCCAGTTACGCGCTCAGGGACAGGCTTGGTTTTTTCGAACTTCGGCGCCAGTGGCAGGAAGGCGAAGTAACCAAAGTAGATAACAGATGCGATCTGAGCGATCAGAGTCAGAAGCTCAGTTGCAGGCTGTGTACCCAACCAGGTCAGCAGTGCGAAGTTAAAGCCAAAGATCACGATGTAGATACGGCTAACGATACCTTTGTAGCGCCAGCTGCGTACCGGGCTACGATCCAGCCAAGGCAGTACGAACAGTACAGCAATAGCGGCACCCATAGCGATTACACCCAGCAGCTTATCCGGAACCGCACGCAGGATGGCGTAGAACGCACCGAAGTACCATACAGGAGCAATGTGCTCAGGTGTCTTCAGACCGTTCGCAGGCTCGAAGTTAGCGTATTCCAGCATGAAGCCGTTACCTTCTGGGAAGAAGAACAGCACAGTACAGAACACCATCAGGAAGACCACAATACCCACCAGATCGTGAACGGTGTAGTAAGGGTGGAATGGGATGCCATCGAGTGGCTTGCCGTTTTCGTCTTTGTGCTTCTTGATATCAACGCCATCTGGGTTGTTAGAGCCTACTTCGTGCAGCGCCAGCAGGTGCATAACAACGAGAGCAACAATAACCAGAGGTACAGCAACAACGTGCAGAGCGAAGAAGCGGTTCAGGGTAGCGCCTGAAATCAGGAAGTCACCACGGATCCACTCAGTCAGCAGGTCGCCGTATGGCATAACAGAGAACAGAGAAATAATTACCTGTGCACCCCAGTAGGACATCTGGCCCCATGGCAGTACGTAACCCATGAAGGCTTCAGCCATCAGGGCCAGGTAGATCAGCATACCGAAGATCCAGATCAGCTCACGTGGCTTCTGGTATGACCCGTACAGAATCGCACGCATCATGTGGAGGTATACTGCAACGAAGAAGAAGGTCGCGCCGGTGGAGTGCATGTAGCGGATCAGCCAGCCCCACTCTACGTCACGCATGATGTATTCAACCGATGCGAAAGCAGCTTCAGCGCTTGGCGTGAACTGCATGGTCAGCCAGATACCCGTCAGGATCTGGTTAACAAGCATGAGCATAGAAAGTACGCCGAAGAAGTACCAGAAGTTGAAGTTCTTCGGAGCATAGTACTTAGACATATGCTTTTCATAGGTCTGGGTAACCGGCAGACGGTCGTCGATCCAGGCCATGATTTTATTGGTGTTCTGGCTCATTACGCGTTCTCCTCATCAACACCGACCACGACTACGTTGTCGCTCTCGAACATGTAGGCAGGGACAACCAGGTTGTCAGACGCCGGAGAACCACCGTATACACGGCCAGACAGGTCGAAGCGCGAACCGTGACATGGGCAGAACCAACCACCCTGCCAGTTTGGATCAAACGGCTGAGGCTCAACTTCAGGTACATACTTAGGTGCACAACCCAGGTGAGTACATACACCCAGCAGAACGATCAGCTCAGGCTTGCGGGAACGGTAAACGTTGTCAGCGTATTCAGGCTGCTGCGCTTTATTAGCGTTCTCAGGATCTTTCAACCGGCCAGCGAGGCCTTCCAGAGTATTCAGCATGTCTTCGGTACGGCGGGCGACATACACCGGCTTACCACGCCATTCAGCGGTGACCATTGCACCTGGCTCAACTTTGCTGACATCGATCTTCGCCGGAGCACCTGCTGCCTTTGCTTTTTCGCTTGGCATCCAGGACTTAACGAAGGGCACCGCAAGGAAGCCAGCACCGACAGCACCGACACCGGCAGTAGCGCCGACCAGCAGAGTACGCCGGGCCTTATTAACGCCGTCTTGACTCATTACCATCTTCTCCCATCATTTAAATTCTTATGCAGCTACACGACCTGCGCTAGTTGTACATAATTTATACAGATCAAGCGTAGCATACAGGGCGGCGCACATAATAGAGAAAACAGGGTCAGGAAACAACCAGAAATACCCACAAGGCATGGGGTTTTGGGCATAAAAAAAGCGCTTATTGATCTGTGCCAATAAGCGCTTCTTTCTGCTCTGCAGCGTTGGATTAACGCTTGGAGAACTGTGGCTTCTTACGTGCTTTACGCAGACCCACTTTCTTACGTTCAACTTCACGAGCGTCACGAGTAACGTAACCCGCTGCACGCAGTGAAGGACGCAGAGTTTCATCGTACTGCATCAGTGCACGGGTGATACCGTGACGGATTGCACCGGCCTGGCCATTACCGCCACCGCCTTGTACGTTGATGATCACGTCGAACTTTTCGAGGCTTTCAGTCAGTTCGAGTGGCTGACGAACAACCATACGAGCCGTTTCACGACCGAAGTACTCGTCCAGAGGACGCTTGTTTACTACGATGCTGCCAGTACCAGGACGCAGAAAGACGCGCGCGGTGGAGGTCTTACGACGACCGGTACCATAGTATTGTGTTACTGCCATCATCTTATCCCAGTTTCAGTTCTTGCGGTTGCTGAGCAGTATGTGGGTGCTCAGTACCTGCGTAAACTTTCATTTTCTTGAACATAGCACGACCAAGAGGATTCTTAGGAAGCATGCCTTTCACCGCAAGTTCGATTACCTGTTCTGGTTTGTAATCGATCAGCTTCTCAAAAGAGATCGATTTCAGACCACCCGGGTAACCTGTGTGGCGATGGTACATCTTATCGCCAGCTTTCTTGCCGGTTACTTTTACTTTGTCTGCGTTGATAACAACGATGTAATCACCGGTGTCAACGTGTGGAGTGTATTCTGGCTTGTGCTTTCCTCTCAGGCGGAGAGCAACCTCAGTGGCCAGGCGACCCAGCGTTTTATCAGCTGCATCAACAACAAACCACTCACGTTTTACGGCTTCTGGTTTTGCGCTGTAAGTTTTCATCAAATTCTCGCCTTCAAGGGCATTGTTGATTCGAAAAGAGGGCGGCATTCTATAGGAGGGATTGGGGTAGTGCAAGGACTAATTCAATTAGTTTTTAAGTCCCTGCATTACAAGGTAAAACCTCAGTACTGCTCTGGCTCCTTAAGAGAAACCAGGCCCCAGATCAGGCTCAGAAGAGCCACCATGACGTCTAACAGAATCGCCAGCCCCATTGCCTGAGACGTCTCTTCTGCCTGGTCATATCCCATTACCTGCCCTGCCCAGAAAAATCCGGCGCTGACCAGAAAGCCAACCACAATACAGGTAATCAGAAAGTAACCTTTTGCATCGTCCAGCATCAGTTTCTCCTGAGTCAGGAGAGTCTGAATCCACCAGCGTATGCCACCACAAAGAACCAATGTGATAAGTACGCCTGATAAAAAGTAAATCGCCATTGTCGCTAAGCCCCCGCACAGCGATGATATCCATGCAGGAAAGCTTAGTTCAGAATGACCTGTCCGCAAGGAAAGTCAGACGAATATCAATGGCGCGCGATTACGATGATCAGTGCTCACGCGTTGAGCGGAACTGAATATCCGGCCAACGCTCTTCAGTCAGCGACAGGTTGACGCGGGTCGGCGCAATGTAGGTGAGGTAACCACCGCCATCAATCGCCAGGTTCTCTCCGCCCTTACGCTTAAACTCTTCGAGCTTGCGCTCATCGTCGCAATAGACCCAACGAGCGGTATTTACGTTCACCGGCTCGTAGATACACTCAACTTTGTATTCATCCCGCAAACGCTGCTGCACGACGTCAAACTGCAGCACGCCCACAGCGCCCAGAATCAGGTCGTTGTTATTGAGCGGCATAAATAGCTGGGTCGCCCCTTCTTCTGAAAGCTGCTGCAGACCTTTCTGCAGCTGCTTCATTTTCAGAGGGTCTTTTAAGCGTACCCGCTTGAACAGTTCCGGAGCAAAATGGGGAATACCGGTGAACTGACGATCTTCCCCCATGGTAAAGGTGTCACCAATCTGGATAGTGCCATGGTTATGTAGACCGATGATGTCACCGGAGATGGCCTCTTCCACCGCCGAGCGGTCACCCGCAAGGAAGGTCACAGCATCGGCAATCTTTACATCCTTGCCGATACGGACGTGCTTCATCTTCATGCCCTTGCTGTAAGTACCCGAGCAGATGCGCATAAAGGCAATACGGTCCCTGTGTTTCGGGTCCATGTTGGCCTGAATTTTAAAGACAAAGCCTGTGAACTTGTCATCATCCGGCGCCACTTCGCCAAGATCAGTACCACGCGGTAACGGTGATGGCGCCCACTCGACAAAGTAGTTGAGCATTTCACGCACACCGAAGTTCGCCAGTGCAGTCCCGAAGAAGACGGGCGTCAGCTTGCCGTCGAGGTATTCCTGCAGATCAAATTCGTGGCTCGCTGCCTGTACCAGTTCAATCTCTTCTTTGACTTCTTCCACCAGCTCTTCGCCGAGCAACTCAAGCGCTTCCGGTGAATCGAGACCCTTGATCTGAATATCGTCTGGAACAACGCTCGCCTGCCCCTGCTTGAACACATGGATAGTGTCCGCCATCAGGTCATAGATGCCTTTGAACGCCTTGCCCATACCGATCGGCCAGGTCACTGGCGCACACTTAATGTTCAGTACTGTCTCGATCTCATCCAGTACTTCGATATGATCGCGGACTTCGCGGTCCATCTTATTGATGAAGGTAAAGATCGGCGTGTCACGCAGACGACACACGTCCATCAGTTTGATGGTCCGGTCTTCTACACCTTTCGCGCCGTCGATCACCATCAGTACAGAGTCAACAGCGGTCAGTGTGCGGTAAGTATCTTCTGAGAAGTCCTCGTGCCCCGGGGTATCCAGCAGGTTGACCATGCGCTCACGATACGGGAACTGCATCACCGAGGTCGTGATCGAGATACCACGCTCCTGCTCCATCTGCATCCAGTCAGACGTGGCCATACGGCCGGTCTTTTTGCCCTTTACGGTACCGGCGAGCTGAATCGCATTCCCGAACAGCAGCAGCTTTTCGGTAATCGTGGTTTTACCCGCATCCGGGTGGGAGATAATGCCGAAAGTCCGACGCTTGCCGACTTCCTGCTGAAATGGTGTATCAGACATGACTTCTCTGAACTGAAGATTGAAAGGCCGCTATTCTCCCTGAAAGCGGCCTTCTGTTCAAAGGGTGATCGAATCACCCTGTTTTAGCAGAAAGAAAGCTCTCTGCTCGTGTCAGACATTCTTGTCAGAAATAGTCCTGCCAAAGCAGAGGTCCGAAGGCGACGATCACCAGCGCCGTTGCCATGGTGACCAGTGGCAGCAGAATTTTCTCGTGGCGATACCAGAAGCTCTCTCCCTGAGTCTCCAGCTTGGACAGTCGGATTTCTTCTTCACCAACGACTTGCCTTGTCAGCAAGTGATTCAGTGCAACCGGCGGACTCAGATACCCCAGCTCGAAGGCTACCAGAGTGACCATCCAGAAATGAATCGGATCGATACCCGCTTTGTAGGCAATACCGGCAATGGTGACGCTGACCAGAAGCACAGCGCCGTATGGATCCATGATCATGCCGATCAACACCAGAATAGTGACCAGAGCCAGCATCGCCATCCATACCGAACTGAACTCTGCAGGCAGCAGAGTCATCAACTCAGCGCGCTCAATCACACCACCGATCGTCATGGTCGTGCCCATCAACATCAGCAAGGCACCGATATGCACAGTCGCCTCAGACGTGGATGACTGAAGGTTGGCAAATAACGAAGGCTTCTCTGGCGTATTGTCATCGACCTCGCCAGAGGCCCGCGCTTTTTTATCCGCGATACGCTCATAAATCAGAATCACGGCAAGCAAAACGGGAAGGATAGTCGGCGCCGAAAACTCATCCAGATACGCGGCCAGCACCAGAGCGTAAACGACCAGCGTGGCCGCAATAAGAAGCACATAAGGAATCAGTGGCTTGAGTGCATTAAAGAATGCTGGCCAGACGCTACCGTCTGTTTTCTGAAGGTTCTGATAGTCGTCTTTCTTACTGGTGATAAATGCGTAAAAAGCAAAAAGCGCGGTTGTTAACAGGAAGACTTTTACCCCCCAGCCGAATAACTCGTCCGTCGTCACCTCATTATTCAGTGCGGCGACAATGACCACCAGCAGACACGGACGCAAAACCACACCGAGAGAGCCTGACATTGCTGTCGCAGCGAGCGCCAGCTGTCGACGTGCACCGGCTCTGCGCACCTCAAGGTACACAAGGCTGCCGACGGCAATCACGAAAATACCGGAACCGCCCGTGTAGGCTGTAGGCACCGCCGACACGGCAACCGCAATCACCGCCAGCATTTCAGGACGGAAGTTAAACGGACGAAAAACATCGAATACCTTCTGCGCCAGATCGGTACGTTTCAGCAACATACCGATCAGCACATACAGAGCGACATTCAGCATCAGGGACGCCAGTTCCATCATCTGATTGATGTAAATACCGATGCCCGAAGCGTGCCCGTTTAACAGAAAGTAGCTGCCAGATATAAGCGTAAAAATGGCATACAGCGGTGTCGACAGAAGTGCGTTGCCCATATTCCCGCCCGGCACAGCATCTTCCGGAACCTTGATAACCTGATACAGGCAGATCGCCATGGCGGAGCCGAACCCGAGAATCCAGACCCAAAGCAGCGTCAGGTGCTCAGAGCTGACATTGATGCCCGCTGACAAAGCAACGCTTTTAAAGCTGACCATGGAGAAGAAAAGAATGGCGAACGCACCAAGCTGGGCCAGTGCCGATACCCGATAATCCAGCACACTCGCCGCCGGGCGCAGCGAAATATGATGCTTACGCAGCAGTGCAGTTCCGCCGCAGATCAGAACTAATACTGCAAGCATGATCCCGGAAGCGACCATGCGGAATTCGCCGAGATCAGCGACCCACTTCTCTAACGACCGGTAGGCTTCCACCGTGGGAGTAATGCGCTCAACAATGCCGTGATAACGGTCGAACTTAAACTCACAATCTGCTTTTGCCGCTTCAAGCGACTGACGCAAGACCTCTGGCGGAACCGGATCGGAGGCCAGCAGATCAAACTCGTCATCCGCTTCTTCCTGCTCCCTGATCATTCGCTGCAAGGCTTGTTCGATATCCTGATCGGGATTACAGGCAGGTGCTTGAGGATCAACCCGTAACTGATAGTAGCCTTCCCACTGAGCTTCCCCTAACAGCAGTAGCTGAGCATGAATTGCATGACTGGTATTCAGCAGTACGACTGCAAGCAGTATCAAAAATGCCGGAAATGTTGATAACCAACGATAGAGGCCCTCGCTCTTCTCATGGGTAGTATTTTCAGAACCGTCGTGAGCATTAAGATCCATGCGCCTGCCCTTTATCAGCTTGGTGTTATTTTTATCGTTACCTGAGCACTTTTAAATTGCTGCGCAGTGGATCATACACAGAAACCATGCACTTTGTGTAACGTCCACTAACCCGGTTAGCATACGCCTGAGCCAATCAATTCATCCCGAGCCAACTATGACCGACTACAGCGATACCACCCTCCCAACGTCCCAACACATGCCGAATATCGACGACGACTGCCTGAATCCGATCAACGAAAGCACCTTGTTTAACGAAAAAGAAAGTGATCACAAGCCCCGGATTCTGCTGCTCTACGGGTCTCTGCGAGAGCGCTCTTTCAGCCGCCTGGCAACGGAGGAAGCCGCCCGGATTCTCGAATGGCTCGGAGCCGAAACCCGGACCTTTAACCCATCAGGTCTGCCGCTGCCCGATGACGCCGACGCGGATCACCCCAAAGTGAAAGAACTGCGCGAGCTGGCTAACTGGAGCGAGGGAATGGTCTGGTGCAGCCCGGAACGTCATGGGGCAATGACAGGCATAATGAAAGCACAAATAGATTGGATACCCCTCGCACTTCAGGGCGTTAGACCAACTCAGGGGAAAACTCTGGCCATCATGCAAGTTTGTGGCGGCTCGCAATCATTCAACGCCGTTAACCAGATGCGGATTCTGGGGCGCTGGATGCGTATGGTGACGATCCCCAACCAGTCTTCGGTCCCAAAGGCCTGGCTGGAATTTGATGACAACGATCGTATGAAGCCGTCGCCTTATTACGACCGCATCGTCGACGTTATGGAAGAGCTGATGAAATTTACCCTGCTGCTTAGGGATAAAAAAGACTACTTTACCGACCGCTACTCGGAGCGAAAAGAAAGTGCAGAAGAATTCAGAAAGCGAATCGACACCCGCTCTCTCTGAAATTTATTCCACTTTTACCAGGCCGCCTTTTTCGTATCCGAGGCGGCCCGTCCTGACCTTCTGACGTTGCATTCCCGGTACCGGTCGCAACATAAACAAGTCACCGTTCCGCCCGGTCATGGTGCGCGGGATTCCGCAGCCCTTTGCCAGCCCAGCGTGGGCTTTCATATGCTCAGACTCACCATGAACGGGAATCGCAATCTCAGGCTGAACCCAGTTGTACAACATCTTCAACTCATCCTGCGCCGGATGCCCTGAGGCATGGATATCATGCTCTGCATTATCGACCGTAATGACCTCAACGCCGAGCGCCGTGAGTTGATCAATCACGCCCTGAATGGCTTCTTCATTACCGGGGATCGCTCTGGCACTGAAGATCACCCGATCGCCTGCCTCCAATTCAAAATCCGGATGTGTTCCGGTGGCAAGCCTGCGCAACGCGGTGCGGGGTTCCCCCTGACTGCCGGTGGCGACAGCAAGCACTTCGCTGCGAGGTAAATAGCCCAGATGGCCGGTATCCACGGCACCTGCACTGTAAGGCCAGACACCCGCCCGTTTGGCACACTGATGCATATTAATCAGGGAACGGCCGTACAGCCCCATGTAGCGCCCGGTATCTTCGGCAATATGAGATAACGTCAGCAAGCGCGCTATATTACTGCCGAAACAGGTGACAACCACGCGACCTTTCGCACTCTCGATGTAATGGCGTAACCCATCGTACAGATCGCCTTCTGACACCGAATGTCCCTTTGTTGTGGCATTGGTCGAGTCGCACACCATCGCCAGCACGCCTTCATCGGCCAGCTTACGGAAGGTCTCTTCTTTATAGCCATGCCCCACGACCGGGTCAGGGTCCAGCTTCCAGTCACCGGTATGAAAAATATTGCCTAAGGGCGTGCGGATCATTAAACAGTTCGGATCAGGAATCGAATGGGTTAACGGCAACCATTGCACATCAAACGGGCCGATATGCAAACGCTCGCCAGTTTCAGGAATAATAAGTTTTACCTGATGCAGAATGCCGTGCTCAGCGAGCTTTTTCTTCAGTACTTCTGCGGTAAACCGGGTGCAGTAAATCGGGCAACGCAACCTATGCCAGAGATACGGCACAGCGCCGACATGATCCTCGTGAGCATGAGTAATAATCAGCCCCGCAAGGTCATCTTTGCGCGCCTCAATAAACTCAGGGTCAGGCATTTGAGTATCAGGTTCGCCGCTATGATGCCGTGTACCATCCGCACTGACGCGTCCGGGCTTAGGGAAGGTGACGCCACAATCGACCATCAGCCACTTTCCATCGTGGCCATAGAGGTTCATGTTCATGCCGATCTCGCCAGTGCCGCCTAAGGGTAGAAAGACCAGATCGGAACTTGAAGGCGTCATAAGTCAGGCTCACAGCGCTGCTTAATAGGAATATCGGTAATAATAATATCGGCTCCATGATCGCAGGCCGACTTCAGAGATTCGGCATCATCCACCAGAAACGTGCCATAAAGAATCTCACTTTTATGCAGATTCTCGACAGAAGAATGTGACATTACAATCGTTGGACTGACCAACACATCTGCGCCCGATTCGTTCGCGGCGGCTATCGGATTTTCTGCAAAAAATAAGGTACGGACCGCAGCCAGTGCTCCAATGTAGTCCCAGTCATCACCGGCATAAAAGGCGGAATATGAAAGTGCGATCCGAGCATTAAAATCTTCGAGAGAGTTCTTTATTTTTTCCACCTGATATTTTTCAGGAACCTCAATAAATACAGGGTTTTCTATTTCCTGCTCAATCAGCGCGAGGTAAATTTCGGCTCCGTATTCTTCAACATCGAGCGTTGCGCCTGCCTGAATTTTAAGATCAAGATAAATTGTTTTTTCAGGGTAACCTCTGATAATAGAAAAAGCTTCAGCAAGCGTTACGAGCGGGTGATAGTCAGACGTCTTTTCTGCAGCACCGTTCTTTCCAGCAGGGAAGTGGCATTCGAACAATTCATTCAACTCATCTGAATACACATCACGGATATACACAGGTTCAAATGCCTGACCATCGTATCGACGACAGTTTTGTTCACTGATCCAGGGATCGTGGGCCAAGAGCGGAACACTGTCGCCGGCAAGAACGATATCAATTTCGATGCCGTCATAATCACTACGCTTCAGAGTTGCTTCAATCGCCTGTAAGGAATTCAGAGGCGCATCTCCTGCACTGGCACCGTGAGCGAGGTAGAGCCGTGAATTGAGACTGGCGACCTCAGAGTCCAGAGGCTTTACGGGCGATGAAGAACAACCCGCCAGTATCAGCGACAGCCAACCGAGTAATACAGTTACAGGTAAGGCCTTAGCCCGAGGGAGTATTGGTGCGTACTTAGTTATCACCTTGTTTCTTACCGTCAATTGAACATCCTTGTGGACCACAGGTGTCACATCGTTGCTGACCCGTCAGCCAGCCAGACACCTTGTATCGATTGCGCGCAAACCAGAGGTAGGCCTTATCTGCAAACCAGCGAACGACAGGCCATCTTAGCGGGGCAATCCAGAAGCCTCGTCCAACAAGCGACCAGGCACGGTAAGTGACATCCAAACCCAGCAGGAGTTCACCGCCAGCAGTATTGGCGTGAAGGATGGTGCTCGCCGCCTGCGGATCAATGTGCGGGTAACGCTCAGCAAAGTCCTCCTGCTGAATATCCACAAATGCCAGTCTCCCCGCCTTGTCGAGCCGCGAGAGATGATCAATCTCCCGAGCACAAAGAGGACAAAGCCCATCGTAATACAGGGTAAGTTCAGACATGCACGCAACCTCTGTGATTGATACAATACCCCACTATTTTACGTATAAAGAGACGAGAGATCATGCCTCAGTATCGTTCCAAGACGTCTACCGCTGGTCGCAATATGGCCGGAGCCCGCGCCCTGTGGCGTGCAACGGGTATGAAAGACGATGATTTCCAGAAGCCTATCATCGCTGTTGCGAACTCATTCACTCAGTTCGTTCCGGGTCATGTTCACCTGAAAGATCTTGGCCAGCTGGTTGCCCGCGAGATCGAGAAAGCCGGTGGCGTAGCGAAAGAATTCAATACAATTGCCGTAGACGACGGTATCGCCATGGGTCACGACGGCATGCTCTACAGCCTGCCGAGCCGTGAAATCATCGCCGACTCTGTTGAGTACATGGTTAACGCGCACTGTGCTGATGCGATTGTCTGTATCTCAAACTGCGACAAAATCACTCCGGGAATGCTGCTGGCCGCTCTGCGCCTGAACATTCCAGTGATCTTTGTTTCTGGCGGCCCGATGGAAGCCGGTAAGACCAAACTGTCTGAGCACAAGCTGGATCTGGTTGATGCCATGGTCATCGCCGCTGACGATTCTGCGTCTGACGAGAAAGTCGCCGAATATGAGCGCAGCGCCTGCCCGACCTGTGGTTCGTGTTCTGGTATGTTCACAGCGAACTCCATGAACTGTCTGACTGAAGCATTGGGTCTGGCGCTGCCGGGTAACGGCTCGGTACTGGCGACTCACGCTGACCGTGAGCAACTGTTCCTCGAAGCCGGCCGCAAGATTGTTGAAAACGCCAAGCGTTACTACGAGCAGGACGATGAGTCTGTACTGCCTCGCTCTATCGCCAACTTCAAAGCGTTTGAAAACGCCATGACCCTCGATATCGTCATGGGCGGCTCAACCAATACTATCCTCCACCTGCTGGCCGCTGCTCAGGAAGCCGAAGTCGACTTCGACCTGAAAGACATCGACCGTCTGTCTCGTGTTGTTCCTCAGCTGTGTAAAGTGGCGCCGAACTCACCGCTGTACCACATGGAAGACGTGCACCGCGCCGGTGGCATCATGGGTATCCTGGGTGAAATTGATCGCGCTGGCCTGCTGCACAATGACCTGCCAACCGTACACAGCGCCACCATGAAAGAAGCGCTGGATAAGTGGGACATCATGCGCAGCCCAAGCGAAGAAGTGGTTCAGTTCTACAAAGCTGGCCCTGCCGGCATCCCGACTCAGACGGCATTCAGCCAGAGCACTCGCTGGCCAACGTTAGACGGCGACCGCGAAAACGGTTGTATCCGCAGTATTGAAAACGCCTACTCACAGGAAGGTGGCTTAGCCGTTCTGTATGGCAACATCGCCCTTGATGGCTGTGTGGTTAAAACAGCTGGTGTGGATGAATCGATTCATGTATTCCAAGGCCGTGCGCGCATCTTTGAAAGCCAGGACGACGCCGTTACCGGCATCCTGAACGACGAAATCGTTGCCGGTGATATCGTGATCATCCGCTACGAAGGCCCGAAAGGCGGCCCGGGTATGCAGGAAATGCTGTACCCAACGTCGTACCTCAAGTCGAAAGGCCTGGGTAAAGAGTGTGCCCTGCTGACTGACGGTCGCTTCTCTGGCGGTACATCTGGTCTGTCGATTGGCCACTGCTCACCAGAAGCTGCGTCTGGCGGTGCCATTGGCCTGTTGAAAGACGGCGACATCATCAACATTGATATCCCGAACCGTTCGATCAATGTCGACCTGACGGCTGAAGAGCTGTCTCACCGTCGCCACGAACAGGATAAGAAAGGTTGGAAACCTGCCGAGGAACGCCCACGTAAAGTGACCACGGCATTGAAAGCCTACGCCAAGTTCGCCACCAGCGCCGATAAGGGTGCCGTCCGCGACAAAGCTATGCTCGACGACTGATGTCAGAAAGGCCGGTTTTTACCGGCCTTTTTGTTGGTCCGAATATATTTACATGACGAGAAAATAATTCCATGAAAACATCGCCACTTCTGTTTTCCTTACTTTTTTTATCCGCCGCCAGCGCAGCTCAAGCGGCTGAAGTTCGAATCATAGACGCCGAAAAAGCACAGCAGTGCTTATTAGTAAAAGAAGAATCCTGCAGTAGCAGCACAGAAGAAAAGTGCATCGAAAAACTGAAAAAAGAAGCCCTCGAAGTCAGGGCCGACAGTATTCTTATCCTCGACAGTAGCGAATCCCGCTTCCGTAAGCCGACACTGGCTGGCGGCATCAAGACGATAAACAAAATCAGCCTGAAAGCAGAGTTATACGACTGTATGCAACAACACCTGCAACAAGAGAAGCCTGCAAACGCCCACAGTGGCAAGGCCAGAAAAGCAGAGAAGAAGTCGATAAAAGAACGCCTGGAGATCCTTCAGAACCTTAGAGATGACGAACTGATTACAGAGAAGGAATACTCTCAGAAGAAGGCTGAAATACTCCAGGAACTTTAATCAGTGGGAGCCTAAATTAACGGGCTCTGAAATCAACAGGAACTTTTCTCAGATTTTATAACACCTGAAAACCCGAAATTTAACTTCGGGTTTTTTTATGAATTTTTTATTTTTTTTGAACTGTTTCACCAACGTCCAGTCCATTTAAGCACGGCCACCCTATACAGGCTGTATCAATTTATAATATGGATGGACTACCCGTGAAACGCACTTTACTCGCTACAATCATTTCTTCGATCAGCGTTACTGCACTGGCCGAAAACCCTTATTACGTGACTTTGGGTGGTGCCCACACCGACCACGAGGTCACCAACGAATACTTCGATGATTACATCAAGCACAGCTACGACCTGGAGCTCTCAGCCGGTTATATGCTGAACAACGACACCGCGCTTGAACTCAGTATCGTACAGCCTTCTCCAGATCAGATTGACGGCCGTGCCGATGTTCAGCAGGCTCGCGTCAGTGGTCTGCATTTCTTCGGTGACGAGATGATTCAGCCATACGTGAGCGCTGGTCTTGGCTATGGCAAGGCAGAGCTGAACGATTTTGCTCAAGAGAACGCTCTGGTGAGTGTCGGCGCAGGTCTGCAACTGGCGGCGACCGATACCTTCTTCGCCCGTGCCGAATACCGTTACGACGATATGGTAAACGAAGACATTGAGCACAATAACTATGTGCTGGAAGCCGGCATGCGCTTTGGCGGCAATAGCGTGACATCATCACGCGATGAAGCTGCAAATAATATGACCAATGACGTTGAAGCTGCACACGCAGCTGCAGCAGCAGAGCGCGCGAAAGCCGAGGAAGATGCTCGCCGTGCCGCCGAACTGGCCGCTGAAAAAGCCCGTATTGCTGCGAAGCTGGATACCGATAAAGACGGCGTTCCTGATCGCAAAGATAAGTGCTCAGACACGCCCAAAGGTACCATGGTCGACAGTGACGGTTGCCCGAACTTCGACGGCAAGCTTCAGGGCGTTTTCTTCGAAACAGGCTCTGCACAACTGACTGAAAACAGTGAAGCCATCCTCGATGACGTTGCAAAAGAACTGAAACGATATCCTGACCTGATGATCGAAATTCAGGCTTATACCGACAGTCGTGGTAGCGATGCACTGAACCAGAAAATCAGCGAAGACCGCGCACAATCAGTCCGTTCGTACCTGGTAGAAAAAGGCGTCAGCGCAGAGAAACTGAGCGCGAAAGGCTATGGCGAAGCGGACCCTGTTGCGACCAATGATACTGCTGAAGGTCGAGCACAGAACCGCCGTGTAGAACTCGCTGTTAAGAAATAACAGTCAAAATAAAATGGCCGCAATCGCGGCCATTTTTATTATCAGCAAACATGCTTCACACCCTGAAGCGCTCGACAATTTCCCGTAACCGCTGCACTATCTGACCAAGGTCGTTGCTGTGCTCAAAGGTTCTTCCTGAGGCACTCAGGGTTTGCTCAGAAGCCTGACTGATTACACGGATGTTCTCGTTAATTCTTGAGACCACATTGTTCTGATTATCCGCCGCTGCAGAAATTCTGCTGTTCATTGAGCGAATATTCTCAACACCTGTTGCAATCTGTTGAAGCGCTTCGCGGGCACGCTCTGTATCCTGAACACCCTGCTGCGCACGGTCTTTACTGGCATCCATCACCTGAACGGCTTTCTCAGAAACACTGACCAGACGCTCAATGATATCGTTAATCTCTTTGGTTGAATCCTGAGTCCGTATTGCCAGACTACGGACTTCGTCAGCGACCACGGCAAAACCACGCCCCTGCTCACCTGCTCTCGCAGCCTCTATCGCCGCATTAAGGGCAAGCAGATTCGTCTGTTCAGCGATTTCATTGATCGATTTCGCAACGTGACCAATCCCCTGCGTATCTTCAGCAAGTTGCCGTACAACCGTCACGGCGTTCTCAACTTCTGCCGCCAGCTCCTGAATCGTGCCTGTCACCTGAACAACGACTTCGCTACCGCCCTCGGCATTCTCTTTCGCCGATACGGCCGCTGTTTCAGCATTGACCGCACTTTCGTTCACTCGCCCTGCAGCGTCTGATAGCTCTTCTACCGCCACCAGCAGGTCTTTACTCTCGCGCTGCTGCTCACCCATTCCATCCCGCGTTTCACGGGTGATTAATGCCAGTTCTCCCGACACCCCAGACAGCTCAGACATGGTATGAGATAAATCACTGATCGCCGGCTGAAAGCTATTCAGCATGCGGTTAGTCGCTTCTTCGACCCGGCTGAATTCATCATTGGTGCCGAGGTTTACACGCAGGGTCAGGTCAGAGTTCGTGCCTATCTGCCCCATCGTTTTTTCCAGGCGACGCAGTGGCTGAATCACGATGCGATAAATCACAAAATAAATACCGGAAAGTCCGGCAATCATAAGAACGGCGTTCATCAGGCTGCTATTGATAAGATCTCCCAGCACCTGGCTGTCTTCCTCCGCGAGAGAGTATGTAATCCGCCCCGCACCAAGAACGGTCCCCTCGGCAACCTGATGGCAACCAAGGCAATTAGTGCCATGACGGTTCTCAACAGCGATGTAAGGCTCAATAACCGTGAGCTTACGTTCACCATTTACGGTTTCAACAAACGATACAGCTTCGCCGTTCAGTGCACGGCGATCGTATTCGTCCTGAGGTTTCTCGCTCGGAAACCCCGGACCGAATAGCTTGTTTACGGCGTCGGCACGCAATACGCGCACTTCTTCGATGCCGTCCTGCTGAGCAAACTTATCTCGCAGAGTATCCCGGCTTGCCATGCTGCCAGTCAGCATCAGCATATTGATGCCATCAAGATAATTGTCGAGCACCTGATTCAGGTGCTGCTTGGTAGTCTCCAGAAGACGCGCTTTCTGTTGATGTGAGGAATACAGGTTGATAAATACCATGATCAGCAGAAAAACCAGGATCATAGGTGTGAGTATCTTCCACTTCACGGATTGAAATTGAGTCATTGCGCCACTCTCAGCCTGCGGGCAGAGTTCAGTTAGAAAGTCTGCTGTTTCTCAGATAAAGAAGAACAGCTCTGCCTTCAGAGTAGACGCTTTTGTAGAGATCGACAGGAATTCGATGGCCAGTCAGGCCACCGAAGAGTGACAAATAAAGACAGATTTAATTAGAGGCGCATTTCGATGCCAGCGGCAGCCATGTGCTCTTTTGCCTGCTGAACCGTATATTCACCGAAGTGGAAAATACTCGCCGCTAGAACGGCGTCAGCTCCACCAAGTTTTACACCATCGACCAGGTGATCAAGGTTACCCACACCGCCTGACGCAATGACCGGAATATTAACCGCATCCGAGATGGCTTTGGTAACGCCCAGATCAAAGCCTGTTTTAACACCATCACGATCCATACTGGTCAGCAGGATTTCACCGGCACCGAAGTCGGCCATTTTTACGGCCCACTCCACTGCATTAATGCCGGTCGGCTTGCGGCCACCGTGAGTGAAAATTTCCCAGTGGTCATCAACCTGTTTAGCATCAATCGCAACCACAATGCATTGCGAGCCAAACTTGTCCGCCGCTGCGCGCACAAAATCCGGGTTATAAACTGCAGCCGAGTTAATCGATACTTTGTCGGCACCAGCATTGAGCATGTTACGGATGTCGGCAATCTCACGAATACCACCGCCAACAGTCAGGGGAATAAACACCTGCTCGGCGATCGCTTCAACCATGTGAACTGTGGTTTCACGCTCTTCGTGGCTGGCGGTAATATCGAGAAAGGTAATTTCATCCGCGCCCTGATCGTTATAGCGCTTAGCAATTTCGACCGGATCACCCGCATCGCGGATACCAACGAAGTTGACGCCTTTTACGACGCGACCTTTATCAACATCCAGACACGGAATAATGCGCTTCGCCAGAGCCATGATTATTTACCTGTGAGTTCGTCTGAAAGAGTCTGAGCTTCAGCAACGTCCAGCGTACCTTCGTAAATTGCACGGCCAGTGATCGCACCCAGAATACCGCGGGACGCTACCTTCGACAGCTGACGGATATCTTCGATGTTGGTGACACCACCTGATGCAATCACAGGAATACCACCCTCTTCTGCCAGCTGAACGGTCGCTTCAACGTTCACGCCCTGCATCATGCCGTCACGAGCGATGTCGGTGTACACAATTGCTGATACGCCATCGTTGCGGAACTGTTTCGCCAGATCGACGGCTTTCACTTCAGAGACTTCAGCCCAACCGTCAGTTGCAACGAAACCGTCCTGTGCATCCAGACCGACAATCACGTGGCCCGGGAAAGCGTCACAGGCTTCTTTGACGAACGCAGGTTCTTTAACGGCTTTCGTACCAATAATGACGTAGTTCACGCCCGCTTTGATGTAGTGCTCAATAGTCTCCAGTGAACGGATACCGCCACCAATCTGAATCGGCAGGTCCGGGAAGGCTTTAGCAATTGAGGTCACGGCTTCGCCATTCACTGGCTCACCGGCAAACGCACCGTTCAGATCAACGAGGTGCAGACGACGACAGCCCGCATCAACCCAGCGCTTTGCCATAGACACAGGATCATCACCAAACACGGTGGAATCATCCATACGGCCCTGACGGAGGCGAACGCACTGGCCATCTTTGAGATCAATAGCAGGAATAACGAGCATGAGAGTAACCTTAAAAGAGTAACCTTAAATTTGAATCATTAACCGGGCGGCCAGATCAGGCCTGACCATCCCAGTTCAGGAAGTTCTTGAGTAATGCGAGACCCGCGTTGTGGCTTTTTTCGGGGTGAAACTGGACGGCGAAGACATTGTCCTGTCCCATGGCAGCGGCAAAATCGACACCATAGTGACCGCGGCCTTTCACCTGTTCCTCATTCTCTGCTTTCACATGATATGAGTGAACAAAGTAAAAACGGGTATCGTCGGCAATGCCATTCCAAAGTGGGTGTTTTCCCTGACTTACGGTGTTCCAGCCCATGTGGGGTACTTTCAGGCGCTCACCGTTTTCTCTCAGATCATCGCCAAAGTACTTAACCTGACCGCGGAACAGACCAAGGCCGTCAACACCGCCGTTTTCTTCGCTGCGCTCCATCATGGCCTGCAGACCAACACAGATACCGAGTAATGGCTTAGATGCCGCAACTTCGCGCACAACCGCATCGATACCCTGAGCATAAATCTCAGCCATGCAGTCGCGGATAGCGCCAACACCGGGCAGCACGACATGATCAGCTTTGAGGATCACTTCTGGGTCTCCTGTCACCAGCACCTGAGTATCCGGGGCCACACTCTGAAGCGCACCGTGAGCGGAGTGCAGATTGCCCATGCCGTAATCAATAACGGCACAAATCTTACTGTTAACTGTCACTGTTCCGACCTCTTACAGACTGCCCTTGGTCGATGGTGTCACACCGGCCATACGTGGGTCCTGCTCAACCGCCATACGCAATGCCCGGCCGAACGCTTTGAAGATCGTCTCTGCCTGGTGGTGTGCGTTGAAGCCTTTGAGGTTATCAATGTGCAGGGTGACTTTGGCGTGATTCACGAAGCCCTGGAAGAACTCCCAGAATAACTGAGTATCCAGTCGGCCGATCGCGGCACGGGTAAAGTCGACTTTCATATCCAGACCCGGACGTCCGGAGAAGTCGATCACAACACGTGACAGTGCCTCGTCCAGCGGCACATACGAATGACCGTAGCGGACGATGCCTTTTTTATCGCCGATCGCCTGTGCGAACGCCTGCCCCAAGGTGATGCCGATATCCTCAACCGTGTGGTGGTCATCGATATGAGTATCGCCTTTGCAGGTGATATCCAGATCAATCAGGCCATGGCGCGCGATCTGATCCATCATGTGTTCAAGAAAGGGAACACCTGTATCGAATTTGGCCTGACCCGTGCCATCAAGGTTGATCTTAACGGTAATCTGGGTTTCGAGCGTGTTACGCTCTACTGACGCCGTGCGTGCCATAGTGAGATTGTCTCCGGACTCTCGCAAAACAGAAAAGAAAGCATTATAAAGCAAAGCGCACCAGAAAGTAGGCCGGAAACTTCTGAAAGTAATAAATCCTGCCTGACTGATGCACAACACCGTGAACAAGCCAACGAACAGGAGCCTGATGTGCCGGTAAAACTGGAGCACCTGACTGATCCAACTGAAGACGACTTCGCAGACTTTGAGAAAATCCGCAGCGAAACCGAGCCCCACGGGCTTGCCGTTGATACGCCTCTGCGCGAGTGGATTAATCAGAATCGCTGGGTTATTGGTGGTAGATTTAACGACCGCATCATTGGCGCGTTACTGGCAGAGCGGAATGGCGATCACGTAAGACTGGCAAATGCTGGCGTTCGTCGCATTACCCAGCGTCGAGGTGTTATGCACCAGATGCTGCATTTTCTGTGCAAATGGGCAGACGAAGAGCGGCTGACCCTGGAGTTTATCGATAGTGAAGACTCACTGTCAGAAGCCATCGTACGCAGAAACTTTGAACGTCAGGGTAACCTGTTGGTCTACAAAAGGACTGTTTGAGCAGCCACTGTTGCACAGATGTAACAAATAATTGTGAACATCCGTCTAGGCAGCTGCGACGTATCGTTAGATACTGACTAAAAATGATAAGGACGTAACCGTGATAAAAATACTCTCCCTTTTTACGCTGATGATGCTTGCGGTAACGCAGGCCTTCGCCAGTGACGACAAGCCACTGAAAGTGGTTGAGCAAGCCACCAATGGCGTGATTGCTGAACTGAAGAAAACCGAACCTGAAGAACGCGACGCCCAGATGGTTGAGCGACTGGTAGAAGAGTACATCCTGCCGGCCATCGACCAGAAAAAGATCGCGATGGGCGCACTGGGTAAATACTGGCAGCGTGCTACGCCTGAGGAACAGCAGCGCTTCATCACGATTTTCCGTGATCGTCAGCTACGTACTTATGGCGGTGCTTTCAAAGCGTTCAGTGGCGAAACACTGGAGTTTTCAGATACCCGCTACAGCCCGGACGGTGGTCGCGCTATCGTGAAAGGCGAGTTCACCCAGAGCAATGGCAACAAAGTCCCAGTAGATTTCCGTTTGTATGAAAACAAAGAGTCTGGCGACTGGCTGGTATACGACGCTGTAATTTCTGGTCTGAGTATGGTGAAAACCTACCGCACACAGCTCTCTGATCGCTTGCAGAACATCAGTATCGGCGAACTTATTGCCGAGCTGGAAAGCGAACCAGTCAAACCATACGACCCTGAAGAGCTTCAGGCAGGCTCTTAAGCCTCAGATTCTGTCGGAAAAGCCGCTGACCAGCGGCTTTTTTTGTGACCCGCCACCGGTAAAACCCGCGAATTAGTACTAAACTGATGGGATTGGGATTTCCACCAGGGCGCCCCAAAATGCGCCAAATGATAAAAATTGACCATAAATAGGCCGTATTGGCCGTCTTGAATTCAGATAACTGACGACGCACTCTGTAGAGCGCGTTTATTCGGATAACCGGCACAGTATGATTGGCAGCAGTATGTACATCACAATGACACTTCAGGAAGGAGCGCTTCCTTGGCTGCCAAACAACACTCTCGTCGGGAGAGTAGTGCCATGACGCTTTTCAAGACCCAGTCCTTACGCCGGCGCCTTGTTCTTATCTCATTGATCACCACCGGCCTGACACTCCTGCTGGCTAACTTTGCCTATATTTCGCTCGAGTATTATCTGGCTAAGCGGGACACGGAAAACAAATTACAGGTGCTGGGTGACGTCATATCAGACCGTATCACTGCGGCGCTGACCTTCAATGACAAAGCACTGCTTGAGAGCAACCTGAACACACTTCAGTCAGATGGTGCCATTGTGCGTGGCTGTATTTACCGTCAGGATCAGACACTGGCTGCCAGTTATCACTCCAAAGCCCACGAGCGCATCGATTGCCCGAATTACCTGCCACGTGTCGATACTCTTAAGACCTATAACTTCTCGCGCTTTTTTCCGGTCACCCGTGCCGAAGAGCCAATAGGCACGCTGTATATTGAAAGCAGCCGGGATCAACTACTCGAACGTTTTTTCCAGTTCCTGGTGTTCTCGATCATCATTATGTTGACGGCGTTCGCGCTTGCACTGTTCCTCGCCAATAAGCTTAAAGACGTGATCTCAAGACCAATGCGGGAATTGAGTGACACTCTGACTGAGATCCTGAACAAGAAGGTTTATTCGATTCGTGCAACAAAGACGAATAACGACGAACTCGGTGATCTGGTTGATCTGTTTAACCGCCTGTTGACGACCATTGATGATGAAAACCAGTCGCTCAAAGCATCTGAAGAACGTTTCAGAAAGCTGACCGCCCTGTCTCCTGTCGGTATTTTTCAGGTCGATCCCAACCAGAACCTGCAGTACGTGAATCAACGTTGGCGTGATATTCACGGCATGACAAACGACCACCCTGACCTTCAGGACTGGTTCGAGATGATCAACCCGAAAGACCTTGTGAATGTTCAGGAAGCCTGGAACCGGCTGGTTCTGGATCAGGAGAGTATTGCTCTGGAGATCCGCCTGACCCGCCCGGACATGGCTTATACCTGGATTCACCTGATGGCGAGTGCGCTCTACGACCGCGACGGCCAGCTGCTTGGTTACTTAGGTGCGATTTCAGATATTTCTGAACTGAAAGCGGCTCAAGTGCAGATGGAAACCCTCGCCTTCTTCGACCCACTGACAGGGTTAGCGAACCGGCGTCTGTTTAAGAATCGCCTGGTGACTTCAGTGAAAGGGGCGATCCGTTCCGGCAAGTCTATGGCTCTGATGTTTCTGGATATGGACCAGTTCAAGCGCGTCAACGATACGCTCGGGCACGATGCTGGCGACGTTCTGCTCAAAGAAGTCTCGAACCGCCTGAGCAACACAGTGCGGGAAAACGATACGGTATCGAGGATCGGTGGTGATGAATTCACAATTCTGCTGACAGACATCAGTTCTGTGCAGGACGTACGCGCCGTTGCAGAGAAAATTCTGCGCGCCATGTCGAAACCAATCCGCGTCAAAGGTCAGGACATCCTTACCTCAGTCAGTATCGGCATCACCATGACGCCGGATGACTCCACAGACACCAATGTGTTGATGAAAAATGCTGACCTGGCCATGTACTCTGCCAAAGAGCAGGGCCGTAATAATTTCCAGTTTTTCTCTGAAGAGATGAACCACTCCATTCTCGAGCACCTCGCTATCGAGAAAGAAATCAACGAAGCGATAGAACGGAATCAGTTCACTCTGTTCTATCAACCAAAGATCAGCCTGTTCGACTACCGCACCACAGGCGTCGAGACGCTGATCCGCTGGCAACACCCTGACAAAGGCATTATTACGCCGGATAACTTTATTCCGGTCGCTGAAGAAACCGGCCAGATCATTGATATTGGTAACTGGGTTCTTGAACAGGCGTGCCGTCAGATCAGTAGCCTGATCCGCAAGAACATCATGCCTGCGGATGCCAAAGTTGCGGTCAACCTGTCAGCCAAGCAGTTCACCGACCCGGATCTCGCCGGTCGTATCCGCAATGTGCTTGAGATCACCGAGATTCCACCGCGCTGTCTGGAACTGGAAATCACCGAAAGTACCCTGATGGATGATGTTGAAGCGGCTATCCGCATCATGCAGGAGATCAAATCGACAGGGGTGTCTATCGCCATTGATGACTTCGGTACCGGTTACTCGTCACTCTCCTACATCAAGCGTTTCCCGATTGATGTGCTCAAAGTGGACCGTTCGTTTGTCATGGATATTCCGGACGATAAGAACGACATGGCGATCACCGCAGCGGTGATTGCGATGGCTCACAAGCTCGATCTGAACGTGGTCGCCGAAGGCGTAGAGACGGATGAGCAACTCCAGTATCTGCGTCTGAATAACTGTGATGAGGGTCAGGGCTACCTGTTCAGCCGTCCGCTATCTCTCGGACAGCTGCATCAGTACCTTGTGATCTCTGCTGAGCGACGCAGCAACAGCTACGAAATCTGAGTCAGATCCTTCATACTGCCCGCCGTTTTAACAGAAACCGGACACCATGAAAGACTCAGCATTCAGTGAGACCGTGCTCGCCTGGTATGAGGTTCACGGTCGCAAGCATCTTCCCTGGCAACAGAACATCACGCCATACCGTGTATGGGTGTCTGAGATCATGCTGCAGCAGACTCAGGTCGCCACCGTTATTCCTTACTATGAGCGCTTTATGGCCAGCTTCCCTACTGTCGAAGCGCTCGCCAACGCCACTCAGGATGACGTGCTCCACCACTGGACTGGCCTCGGCTACTACGCACGCGGAAGAAACCTGCACAAATGCGCTCAGACAGTTGTTAGCGAATACGATGGTGAGTTCCCAAGATCGGTTGAAGGGTTAGGCGACTTGCCCGGCATAGGCCGCTCAACCGCAGGAGCTATCGCTTCTATTAGCATGGGCATCCGCGCACCGATCCTCGACGGCAACGTCAAACGCGTACTGACCCGCTTCTACGCGATCTCTGGCTGGCCAGGCACCACTGCGGTTGAAAAACAGCTCTGGGAGATTGCCGGCCGACTGACCCCAGAACACAGCCACCAGCAATATACGCAGGCAATGATGGACCTGGGTGCGACTCTTTGCACACGCTCTAAACCCGCCTGCGGCATATGCCCGCTGCAGCCTGACTGCCAAGGGTACGCTGAAGGTAATCCAACGCAGTACCCGAACAGCAAGCCAAAGAAAGAAAAACCAGTAAAAAGTACCGTAATGGTGATTCTTGAAAATGAACAGGGTGAGCTTTTACTGAAGCAGCGGCCTCAGAGCGGTATCTGGGGCGGGCTCTGGAGCTTTCCCGAAGTCGGGGGCACCGCTGAGATGGAGCAGGTTGTTCTCAGCGAGACAGGCCACACAGAGGCTGAGACTCAGGTTCTGAATACCTTCAGGCACACCTTTTCTCACTACCACCTGGACATCACCCCTGTGCACGTAAAAATGAAACGGCCAGCAGCCACGGTGCATGAAAACAACGTCCACTGGTACAATACATCTTCACCAAGCGCCATTGGTCTGGCTGCACCGGTGAAGAAACTACTTACATTGATCACTCAGGAGTAAGCATGGCCAACACGGTACACTGTCGTAAATACGGTGAAGAACTCCCCGCTCTGACCACTCCGCCTTTCCCCGGACCAGCCGGTGAAAAAATTATGCAGACCGTCTCTGCAAAAGCGTGGCACGAATGGACTGAACACCAGAAGCGCCTGATTAACGAGAAGCACCTGAGCGTAATGGACCCCGAAGCCCGCAAGTACCTGACAGAACAGCGCGAGAAGTTTCTCAGCGGCGGTGATTTTGATCAGGCTGAAGGCTATGTTCCTGAAAATTAAGAAAAATCGCTGAATAGCTGTTGACAGTATGCAGCGAGCGCGGTTTAATACGCGCCACTCAACGGACGGACAGTCCTGACGAGATGCCCAGATAGCTCAGTCGGTAGAGCAGCGGATTGAAAATCCGCGTGTCGGTGGTTCGATTCCGCCTCTGGGCACCACAAATTACTTTAAAAACAGGCACTTACGGCAACGGGGTGCCTGTTTTTTTATGAGCGAATTTTACGCGGGCCACTTTTGGGCCACTTTTAACGGTAAGGGAGTATCTGATGGTTAAATTTCTATCTGCTGTAGTGTGTTCGTTGGTTGTCACTGGCTGCGCCACTCAGACCTTTTATATCAATGAGGAAGCGGAGCAAAAAGACTTTGCGAACCTTCAGGGGCAGAGTCATTTCTTCTTGTTTGGTGTGGGTCAGGAGAACACGGTAAACGCGGCGGAGGTCTGCGGCGGCGCTGATAAGGTGGTCAAGGTGCAATCGTCTACCTCTGTCATTGATGGCGTTATTGCCCTGTTTACCTCTGGCCTGTACACCCCAGAGAGTAAGCGCGTTTACTGCTCTAAGTAGTCGCCAGCGGGTTAAACCGTATCGCCTGCTCTAAAGCATCTGGGGCCAGATGCGCGTAACGGATCGTCATTGTTAGCGTACTGTGTCCCAGTATTTCCTTTAGTTGAAGTATGTCCCCGCCATTCATCATAAAGTGACTGGCGAACGTGTGGCGTAGCGCGTGCGTTAGCTGCCCGTCTGGTAGTTCAATCCCTGCCCTTTCAACTGCGCGCCTGAATGCGCTGAGGCAATCCCCGAAAAGCCGCCCTGATGGCTTGCCCGCCCCTAGTAGCTCCTGTGCCAGTTCAACGGCGATAGGTATGCGGCGAACCTTTCCTGATTTAGTGCCCTGATAGATTACCCGCGCCCTGCCCTGCATCATTTGGATGTGTGACCGGTCAAGCTGGGCCGCTTCATTCCATCGCGCCCCGGTGGCCAGACAGAGGCGGACAACGTGGGGCAGATCGGTGCTTTTGCTGTTTTCGCATTCATGCAGTAACCGGGCTATTTCGTCAGAGGTCAGAAAGCCCATTTCTGTCTCATCGAATGACAGAGGTTTTACGTTCCGTAGTGGGTTTTCCTGCTGCCAGTGCTCCAGTCTGCGGAGTTCATTGAAAACCGCTTTCCAGTACGTCAGCATGCGGTTCTCGTTGTTCTCTGTACTGCCGGCATCAATCCGGGCTTTACGATACGTCAGATAAAACGATGGCGTGACCTTGTGAGCCTCTGGGTTTCCCATCTCAGTGGCGCAGTAGTTCAGGCGGTTCAGGCGGCGCGCTCCGTCTTTGAGCGTGTGTCCGTGCAAGTCATACCAGAGCTGGGCCAGATCGGATAGTTGCCGGGCGTCCTTCGTCCTGATGACCGTTTCACCGGCTGCCAGTTTGCGCAGTGTGTCCGCTTCCCATGCTCGGGCCTGAGCGGCTTTCGGGAAGTTCTTTTTGTAGCGTTTTCCGTCCCACTGAAAGCGGGCTTGGTAGCTGCCGTTACTGAGTTTACTTACTGTCACCGCCCAATCCTGCCTTTAGCGTCTCTATCATCATTTGCTGAAAAGCGGCTTTCAGCTCTGGGTCATTGGTCAGTGCCTGCATCAGGTCGGCTGGATCAAGTGACGCCGGGGCGGCGCTGCTCTGTGCTGCCAGTTTGCCGACTGCTTGAGCGGGTGCGTCGATATCATCAGGTATTTGAAGGGGTTCAGCTCCAGCCAGATACGCTAAAGCCCATGGGAAGTGCTCGCCGATAGCTTCGAAGTCAATTTCATTCATTCTCATATTCAGGTTTTCGATATTAGCGAGGCGTGAAGCGGGTAGGCCCACTTTATCCGCGAATATTGGGCGCTTTGAGAAGCCTAGAGCCAAGCGAAGTGTGCGCAGCCTTTCGCCCATTCTTTCCTTTTTGGACATAGTGTTATTCCTAAATATCAATTATTAAATGCCAGCACCCTATTGCATTACAGCTAATATGGCTGCTAGATTTGAGTAACTAATGAAATACATCAATTCTATACACCCAAAAGGGGTGTATTGATGATAATTAGCAGATAACCAGTAAAAACCAAAGGAATTAAACAAATGACAGCAGGCAATCAGGTTATTCAGGTGGCGGTAGCCCGTCCGTATGTGACGTTAGAGGAATACGCGGATCAGGTCGGCGTAAGTAAAGGGGCCGTGTATGGCTGGGCAAAGGCCGGACTGATTAAGACGATCAAGCGCGGTAAGTGGGTGTTGGTCAACAACATGGCGGAGAGCATCGAAGCGGCGGCTCAGGCTGATGCTGTGAATCTGGTTATTCAGGGGGCGGCGTGATGCTTGAAGAGCTGGAGAAACTACAGGACGAACTGGAGCGGCTGCAAACAGAGTATGCGCTGGAGTATGACTTGTCGATGGCGGTTAGACGTTTGGATGAAGAGATCAATTACTGGATGGAGTGCCAAGAGGATGACTGAATATCTGATTTTTGCCGCTATCGCTTTCGGTGTTTCCGGGGCGTCGTTCTGCTTCGGTCTGTTCTGTGACCGTATCGCGACTGACATAGAGGCCGCGTGTCGTGGGGGTGAACATGAGTCTGAATGACCTGACGGCGGAACAAGTGCGGCTGATGCTGGAGAAAATGGACTTCCATTTTTCCACTGAAGCGCACGTTGCCCGTGCTCTGGGTGCTGAGCTGGGTACGGAATCGCGGGCCTATAAAGAGGCTCAGGACAAGTGTCAGGAGTTGTTCGTGGTTCGGTCGGCGCTTGATAAGCGTTGGCGTGAACTGGTGCAGCTTGAGGAAGTGCGGAGACGTTCGGGGGTGGCTGCGTGATTCGTAAGGTATGCCGGGTGGAGTGTGACCGATGCAAGCGGCGGCTAAAGATTGATAGTGGTGATGTCTTTGACAGTTCGGAGGAGGCGTTCGCGGCTATACGTAAAGCTGGCTGGAGATTGGATGTCACAAGCTGCACACCTTCCCTTATATGTCCGATTTGTGAGGCGCGGGCAGCCGGTATGACTAATGCAGAGATTTTCGGGATATGACCTCTAATCCTCTCTGTCTGGTATCCGACCACAAAAACGCCCCGGTCAATAAAGCGAAGCAGGAAAACGCGGAGTTTGTCGCCGGGATTCTTGCTAAGCACTTTCATGTTAGTCAGTACCTGACGGCGTTTCACGCTCGTCAGGCGCGCTCGTTTGGCGCTGTGGTGGCGAATAAGGCATTGCGCCGCGTGTCTGACTCTCTGGTTTTTGATGGCTATAAATCGGCGGCTATGGACGATGAGTCTATATGCAACATAGCAAAAGTCCGGGCGGAGCTGTGCGAGCGTATTTACCACCAGTCCGCGGGGGTTGGTGACACTGACGCGGTGCGCAGACGGTTAGAGGAGTTCTGCGAGGCTGGGGGCGTTGTTTTCCCTCTGAAAATCGGAAAGAAGGACACTCCTGCAGCAATATCAAAAAAGATTGTATCGGCTGCCCTTCGTGTGTCTGACGCTAAGTGGTGGCGGCGTCAGTTGCGCACTGTTACTGGTCGGTGTGTTGAGTCCACATTGCGGGAGATTGGCGGCGTCTGTGCCGGGCGTTCTGCGTACGTGAGTAACTACACGCTGGAGCGTTGGAAAAAAGCCAGTCACCGCAACGCGGAGACGCTCAAGGCCATGGAGGCGGTGACAGAGATTGACGGCGAATCAGTTTCTGTTCCGCTGGATGAATGCGTGGCCTCTTCTGTTTCTAACCCTGTAAATCGTCGCAATGAATTAATGGTCCGTATGCGCGGTTATGAGGAAGTCGCGACCGGGTTAGGGCTGACCGGCGTTTTTCTTACCCTTACCTGCCCGTCGAAGTATCACGCAATTACTCACGGTCGTGGGTTGAATCCGAAGTATGAAGGGGCAACGCCCCGCGAATGTATGGAGTATCTGAATGATGTTTGGGCACGAATCCGCGCGGAGTGGGCGCGCTCTGGTGTTCGCTGTTTTGGTTTCCGGGTTGCTGAGCCTCACCATGACGGGACGCCCCATTTCCACTTTATGCTGTTTATGCCCGCTGACTCTATTGGACGGGCGTTGGACGTGTTCGGACGTTACGCAATGGAAGAAGACGGAGACGAGCCAGGGGCTGACAAGTATCGGTGGGATTCAAAGATTATTGACCCAGAGAAAGGCACGGCGTCCGGATATATCGCTAAGTACGTCGCGAAAAATATCGACGGTTTTGCCGTTGATTACGACGATGAGGGAGACTGTCACGGGGCTGACGGTGCTATCCGGGCGCGTGCGTGGGCCTCCGTTTGGGGTATTCGTCAATTCCAGCAGATCGGCTCTGTGTCGGTCACGGTTTACCGGGAACTGCGCCGGAATTGCGAGTTGTTCGAGTTGCCAGATTCTGACGTTGATGACCTGAGGGCGGCGGCGGATCGTGGCGACTGGGCGCGCTTTGTTGAGCTGATGGGTGGGCCATTGGTTGAACGCAAGGGGCAGACATTACGCCCCTTGTATCAAGAGGCTGACCAGTTTGATAACGCTTACTGTGAGCCGGTTAAAAAAATGATTGGGCTATGGCTTCAAGTTGTGGGCCGTGCCATGGGGCGCTCTGCCCTGATTACCCGTGACCGGGTGTGGAAAATCCGAAGGCGTGAGCCGGAGGATCAGGAGGCGGCGAAGCCGCCGAACTTGGACTTGTGACAATAACTGTACGGAACGAATCGGCGGAGCCGTTCGGGGAGTGGGAAAAATGGCTGATGTAATTGATTTAATTGATGAGGGGCGTTTACGCCTTGAGGATGTGCGCGACGGTATCGAGCGTTTGCAAGCTGTGAACAGTCAGGCGCAGTCGCTGGGTATGCTGGAGATTCAGAAAAAGGCGGCGCTGGCTGAACAGGCCGTTTCTGACTCTATCGGCGTTATTGAGGGGCTGGCGGATTCGTTGGCGGCTCTGATTCAGGGGCTGGCAGAGGTGGCGGAAAATGTCGGATAAAAAAATTAAGTGTCCGTTCTGTGAGGGTGTGGCCGCTGTTAAGAAAAATGCGCGGCTTGATCCCTTTATTAGCTGCCAGCGCTGCGGGCCTATCAATGCCAGAGGTGCTATGTACCGGGCGTATATTGAGAAACACCAGTACGAGCCAGCGGCGGCGGTGTCGCCTCCTGCCATTGAGCCGGAGGTGCAACCACTGTATAAAAAACCAGTATCAACCAAGGAAAAGGAGGATTGGTTAGATGATTGGAACGGCTGAACAATACTGGAGCCTAGGGGATCAGGCGGAGCTTGATCGGATAGAAGCAGAATTGGGAAAGGCTGCCGGGGAAGTGTCCGCCACTGCTGAAGCTGTGGCGGAGATTGAGGAAAACGGGGGTATCCTGTTTCCGTATGATCCAGTGATTGAGCAGAACGTCAGGGTTTTCTCTGATATCGGTTTTAAGGTCGCGGCTAGTAAGTGGGGTAATCACTGGCAGTTGCCGCCTGAAGACTGCGAGCGTCTTTCTGTCGCTTGTGCTCAGGTGATCCACCGCTATATGCCATCAGGTGAAAATCTGGGGGTTGTCGGTAACTTGGGGCTAGTTGCTGCCACTATCGTGGGGCCGCGCTTGATGCTGACGAAAATGGGTAATATGAGCGGCGGTGATGCTGCAAATGATGAGGGGGTGAAGGGTGAGCCAGAATCAGCGGATTGACGAGTCAGCAAGTAAAGACATCCGGGCTTATTTCGGGTCGTCTGGATCGGGGAAAACGCACAATATCAAAAAGGATACGGCGGCGTTGCCGCGTGTGCTGGCGTTCGATCCTGAGGGCGCGTTCAACTCGTCGGACGGCTTCACCTGTACGACTGACCGGGCGGAGTTCTATCGTCTGGCGCGTGGCTCAGGCAATGTAAAACTGACGTATCAGGGGAACGGTCAAGCTGATTTTAACTGGTGGTGCAATCTGGTATTCGCTCTCGCTGATTGTCGCCGCCCTTGTGCGATCATCGTTGACGAGTTGGCGGGTGTGACGACTGTGAGCAAAGCGCCGCCCGCATGGCATCAGATATTGACGCGCGTACGGAAATACGGAGGCAAAGTCTTTGCCGGGGCGCAGTCACCGACTGAGATTGATAAAACCCTGATGCGCCAGAAAAACAAGCTGTTTGTGGGGTATCTTGAACGGCCAGATGATCATGCGTATATGGCAAAAGAGACGGGCATCCCCGAAAAGGTGTTCTTAGAATTGAGGCCTGACCCATATTATGAGCATGTTAAATATAAGGGTCGCGAACAATGGGCCGCGTTCGATAAATCGGGCAATAAAAAACCTATTGAGTAAACATTCATACGGAAAAAAGGGCGCACTGTGCGCCCTTTTTTGTGCCCGGTTACTTTTCGTTGGGCGTTTTCTCGTATGTACGTACGAACGGCGCTGCGCGTGCGTTTTATTCAGTTTCTGGATGTAATTCAGGCTCCTTTGGTTGGGTGTTTAATTAACTTTTTGGGGTAATCCTATGAATAAAACAACTATGCGCGTTGTGATAATCTCACTTGCTGCCGCTGCGGCTGTCGTGTGGGCATCAAATAACGTTGATGCTGTTGAAGACGCAATCGGCTAAGCGGGGGCTGTATGCAGAATTATATTGAGCTGAGTTCATTTTCAGCGGTAGCGCCGGGGCAAGTTGCTAACCTGCCTCTGGATATTGGGCCGAAGTACAACGAAATTCATCTTGAATCGAATCAAGCGAATAAGATCGAGTGGGTGCGTCTTAAGCTGAATGCAAAAGTTGTGTTTGAGCTGACAAAGGCGGAGCTGGATCGTCAGCTGTCGTATGACAAGATTCAGGGTTCCAGTAACTTTATTGCGCTGCCTCTGGCTCTTCATTATGCCGTGCCACTGCAAAGCCAGGTCTTTACCGGGCTGCCGACTGGCCCGGGTGATAATGTCGTGCTGGATGTGAAGTTTGCATCTAACGCGGTAGCGCCAGAGCTGAAGGCGTTTGCTGAAGTGGCTGAGCATAACGGCGTTCGTGAGGTCGTGCGTACGTTCGAGCGTTATACGATCCCGGTGGGTGCAAACGGTAAAATTGACTTTACCGCCATTGAACGCGGGCCGCGCATTCTTCGTGCTTGGTTTGAGTCGCCTAATATCGGCTCTCTCGAAGTGAAGCAGAATGGCGTTGTTGCGTATGAGCTGTCAAAGGCGCGAAATGACTACCTTCTGAAAATGCGCGGTAAGGAAATCCCGGCGGGCTTCTTTGTCTTTGATCCTACGGCACGTAACTATCCGCTGATTGATGCGATGAAAACAGCGTATCAAAACCTGAATTTCCGTCTGGACGTAACCAGTGGTGGCGCTCAGAACATCGAGGTTCTGGTAGAGCAGCTGGAAGCGCTGGAGCCACGTCAGTGGGCGTAACTGGTAACTGAGGGGCCTTCGGGCCTCTTTTCCGAAAATCGGGGGGTGTATGGATTTTCTGGATCAGATTAAAAGCGGCGCGTCGAGTATGTGGGGTGACGTTGTAACCACAGGTCGAGAGTATGTCTCGGAAGCGTGGGCCGATACTAAGCAGGATTTTCTGGGTGGTAATCCGGTGGCTAAGGCTGAGGCTGAAAAAACGGCGGCGGCTATTCCGGGTGCTCAGGATTCGCGCGTGGCTGGTAAGGGTGTAGGGGCAACACCGAAAGGCGGTATTAACTGGAGCGCCGTAGGTGTAGGTGTTGCGGTGCTTGCGTTGGTGTTGAAGTAATGCCGCTGCTGTTGTTGATTGGTGCCGGGGCGTTGGGCGTCGGTGCGGGAACGAAAATGGCGGGGTCTGGCCTGAATGAGGCCGGGAACGGTTCTATAAAAATCGCCATGGCGGTAACCATTGGGGCCGCGCTTTTTATGTATTACTCAGGGGCGGTAAAAAAATGATTCCTCAGGGTTCAAGTTTTCAAAATTCCACCAGTTCGGGCGTTGGCGGTGGTGATCAGTTCGGAAATAAAGGGCCTCAGATGGGTTCTATTTTTTCGGGCGGTAGTGATGGTGCCAGTATTTCTAAGCCTGTCATGTTCGCGGCGCTGGCTGTGGTCGGGCTGTACTTCTGGAGTCGTAAGTAATGGGGCTTTTCGGTGGTGGCAATTCGTCTAAATCAACGACGAATAATTATGATCAGCGCCAGAATCAGGCGGCTGACGGCGGCGTTGCGGGTAATAATAACTACGTGGTGCATCAGACCTCAGATTATGGGGCTGTAGAAAATGCGTTCGAGTTCGGAGAGTCTGCAATTGATGGGATGGCGGATTCTCAGGAGATGGCGTTAGAGTTTGCGGGCGGGAGTATGTCCCGCGTTCTCGACTCTCTGGACGATAACACGGGGCAAGCGTTCGGGTTTGCTGAGAGCGTGTTTGAACGTGCTATTGATAGTAGTGACGCGGCGAGGGCTGAATCGTTCGGAGCTATCAGTCAGAATAATAAACGAATGGATGAAATCTATTCGACTGTCGGTCGTGAAACTCAAGATCAAACTATGAAAATAGTCATGTTGATGGCTGGGCTTGTTGGCGCATCTTTGCTCGTGGGGGTTGCTCGTGCTTGATCGTGATCTATTTATTCCTGCTGGATCGGCTCAGGCAATTTATGGAGAGGTGCAACGGGTTGTTGTGCGTAAGTCGGGCGGGCCTATCGTACTCAAGACTGATAAAAATGAAGAAGTTGAAGCGAGCCAGGGCGATAATATTTCGTTTGAAGTGCAAGCTGGAAAACTGTTTGTTCATAACAAGACCGGGGCGGATCAGAGCGTAACTCTGGCACTTGCGACTGTTGCGCGTGGCAATCTGGAATCTAATTCCGGGGCCGTTGAGATCGTCAATACTGAGGAAATTAACGCAGCTGCCGGTAGCTGTGATATTCGGTCATACACTGTCGGGCCTTCGGGGCTTGAAATTCTGTCAGGCGCTGTGACTAATCGACGATGTGCGATTATTTCCCCTGCCGGGCCTATCCGTATCGCAAGTACTCAGGGCGGGGCATCATTCACAGTCGCGGGCGTGCTGAATCACGAGGCGTCGGGTTCACTTTGGGCCAGTGCTGACAGTGACACAGTGGTCGAGATTCTGGAGTATCTGAACTGATGTATGTACGCGCCATTACTGCTGAGCAGATCAATGCAGCTGTAACAGCTGAGACCGTGAATAACCATGTTGATTTGTCGGGGGTGTTTGATTCGTCGCGTTCTGAAGTGGTTTTCAGCGGTGAAACATCGCAATTCAACATTTCTACCTCTGAATACGGTATTTATGAGATCGCGGCGGGATATGCGGGCGCCAGTAATCCAAATTTGGTAGGTATGTTTTCAATAACATCAGATGGTGTGAATGATCACGTGACACATGGGACCATTGCGTCCGGTTCTGCGGGGCGTCTGAGCGCGAGCCATAATACAACTTATGACACGCTGGGGGTTTATACCCTAAGTGAGGGGCAGGATATTTTTATAATGAAAGTTGTGAGGGTCGGCTGATGGCGTTCGTATCATTTGATAAAAAAACGGGCATCGTTACCGGTTATCAGGAACTGCCAGAGGATCAGTGCTATCTGCTGGAAACCGAAGAAACGGGGACGGGCGAGATCAGTACAGGACAGCTTGAGCGCGTGAAAGAATGCCGCGCTGAAGGCGTCGCACTGGAGTTTAAAAGCGGTCGATTGTATGAGGTTTCAGAATGAGCCGGGCCGCGTATATCCCTGATGTGTTTGATTCCGGGGCGTTCCTGTTTCCGCAACCTGAGTATCACGGTGTCGAGCTGATTAGTAACGGTGATTTTTCGAATGGTCTGAACGGTTGGACGTTGTCTGGAAGCCCTGCGGTAGTTGGTAGTGTGCTGCAAGGTGGTCAAATGTACGGAACAGACCGAATCAGTCAGATTATTGCGGTAACTGCACTTTCTAAGTTAGAGCTAGAGGTTAGAGCTACAAAGGGCGGTTCTGTTGGTTGGGTTGTTGTTGATCTGTTTTTACGGAATGCTGCGGGGAGTGTCGTTGAGAATGTAATTCTGGGTTACCCGTCAACTGCTGCAGGATTTATAACATTTGACAGAGGTGGGTGGCAGTTGGGAAAAGCCGCGTTTAATGTTCCTAGTGATGTTGTTGAGGCGGAGGTGCGTTTATCTGTAAACGGTAAGGGTGACGCCATTGACTATGTCAGTCTCAGGGAGATGGGGTGAAAGCAGTAATGACATTGGCAGCCGTTGCCGCGTTTATTATCCTGGGCGGTCGCAAAATTGCGCTTTCTACTGCTCCGCGTGGGCTGCGGAATAACAATCCGGGCAATATCCGGGAGACTACGGGAAGCCTCTGGAATGGCCAGACGGGCACTGATGGTCAGTTTGCGATATTCGGCGCGCCAGAGTACGGAATTCGGGCTATGTCAAAGCTTCTTATGAACTATCAGGCTCTATATGGCATTGATACCGTGCGCGGACTTATTAACAGGTGGGCACCACCAAACGAAAACGACACCGGGGCATATGTCGGTCACGTCGCTGAATCGCTGGGGGTGCATCCTGATCAGACAATCGAAGTTGCGGAGCATCTGCCGGGGCTTGTTGCTGTGATTACACGTCATGAGAACGGAGTTCAGCCGTACTCGGACGAATTGATTAATACAGGGGTGGCTATGGCCACGGAGGGTTACGAGAATGCGTAAAGATAAGGTTATGGGTGTTCTGGCTGGGTTTGGGCGTAAGCGGTTGATTGCGGGCCTTCTGACACTGGGGCTGGGTGCTGTGGGGGTTGTGTTGCCGCCTGAAGTCCTAACTGGTGTTGTTTCTGCTGTTGATATTGCTATGAGCGCTGATTGATGGAGCTGGGCGCTTTAGAGGCTCTGGCGGCGGCTGGTGATGTCGGTATCTGGGGGTTATTGGCTGTGCTCTGGCGCTTTGATCGTCGCCTGTTGACGCTGGAACATGGGTTTAAGTCGTTGCGCGAAGTTTGGGCCACTTTTGGGCCACATTTTCCGAAAGCAACCACAAGTAACGGCAATCAATGTCAGTAGCGGCGGGCGTTACAGGGTGTCTGGAGGTATCAGAACGGGTTGAAAATCCGCGTGTCGGTGGTTCGATTCCGCCTCTGGGCACCACTTATTCTAAAGCCCTGATTTTTCAGGGTTTTTCTGTTTCTGGACACGGTAAAAACCTTCGTATCATTTAAATTGGTACAAAAGGTTGGTACAAATGAGAATTCTCATGGCGTCTCCCTGGAAGCATCCAAAATCTGGTATTTATTATTTCCGACGAGTAGTTCCTGAAGATCTCCGCCCTATCATAGGGAAGCGAGAGCTAAAGACGTCGCTTAAAACCAGAGACCCCCACACGGCTAAATCCATGTTCATCGTCGAAGCTGCCAAGGCTGAGGGTGAATTCCAACGTGCACGAGTACGACTGCAAAAGGCCACGAAAGTGCTCTCTAGCCTTCAAGAGGTCAAAGCACTCGCTCAGCATTGGGAAAACAGGGCTAGTTATGCTCTCTATGAAAACCCCGATGAGGTTTACGCATACCTGTCTGTGCAAGGTGATGCAGAGGATCACATCACTACTCTAGACCTCCTGGCTGAGATCAGCTATAGCAGAGAGGCTCATCTCAACTCTATTTTGAAACTACTGTCCCCAGTGGTAGATGAAGTACTACTAGAAGTTGAATACCAGCGTCCTGAGCCTGACTCGATAATACATAAGCATCTACTGACTGCCTCTGAGAAGACCTTTAGATGGTTAAATCAGGGTGTCTGTAAGCCACTCCACAAGCTCCAGAACCTTCCATATAAGCCTAATGTGGGCAAGCATTCGGATGGTTCCAAGGGCCGTCCTAAGGACTTTCCCCGCGGTTCTGCGCGCCTTCAAGTCATCTCGACCGCATACGCGGAGCATTGCTCTTACTACGTTCAAAATACGTCTGATCGCTCTTCTACTTAGGAACATTCTTAGTCCTGTATTAGAAGAGGAACAACCAAACACGTTAACCGGGCGGTTCAGTGCGCCCTATAGGTATTATTGGGGGGCTTGTCAGCGGATTCAATCCACTAACTACTTTCTTCGGGGACTTACTTTTCTTTTTTCTTATGGAGGAGGTCTTGATAGCGGCGTTCAAAATTTATCCAAGAGCCATGTAGTTCATTACCGAACCAATCATCACCTCGTTTCGGGTCTAGAACAGCGATGTACCTTATGTCTGAATTATTAAATGCTGTATGGTCAGACCTTACGATGTTTAATCGCTGTAGGGCATTGGTAAACCACTTATCCAGCCGATAGACGTCATTAACGACAAGTTCCTCATAAGTCCCCAATATTCTAGCTTGATCTACAGCCGCCCTAAATCGGGTGGAAGCTTTTAGGTGCTGAATTAGGTTCTCTGGTAAATCTAAATCGCGGAGCCCCCGGCAAGATCCCCTCGATGCGCTGCTACTAGGAGTAACTTCAATTGAAGTAGACGCGACGTTGTGCCTAATCTGATTCAGTGTATTCCGCCATTCGCTGAAACTGATGAGAACCTCAATGATTGCATCTAACTCTCTATCGTAGTGTTTTTGCTCTTTCCATTGGTTCGCAGACTCTCTGGCTGCTTTCGCCGATCTTGCGGCCATCCATGCTGCTGTTGCTGTTGCAAGGGCCGTTATGGTCGAAATGAATAAATCTGCTGCAAACGCTCCTAACCCGCTGAGATGCAGCAAGGCACCGGTACAACATATGATAAAGACTGCGAACGCAGCATAGGCACTGTTCTCTAAAAAGATTTTGATCATATCGTACCTGTTGCTAAACACCTGTTCCTTGGTATGGCGCTAAATCTTACGTTCAAACTACGCCATAGTCTAACAGCACTTACTTATCCTCAGGGAAAACTGGTACAAAAAACTGGTACAAACTAGCGCTGACAATTGAACCCACGTCAGTTAGAATGCGGGATATGAAGGGATATTACCTGTGTCGGTGAGCTGGGCGCCCCCGTTCGATTCCGCCTCTGGGCACCACTTATTTCTACAAAGAGCCTCGCTATATGCGGGGCTTTTTGTTGCCTGAAAGAAACACCGCCACACGTGTCGGTGAGCTGGGCGCCCCCGTTCGATGTCCGCCTCTGGGCACCACTTTTTTCTACAAAGAACCTCGCTATATGCGGGGCTTTTTGTTGCCTGAAAGAAACACCGTCACACGTGTCGGTGAGCTGGGCGCCCCCGTTCGATGTCCGCCTCTGTGCACCACTTATTCGAAAAGCTCGTACAGAAATGTACGGGCTTTTTTATTGCTTACAAGAAAGGGAAGCACTCCATCGAACTTGTTCGATTCATCAAAGACATCCCTGGCTTTGCCCCTCCGGCCGTGCAAATCTGATCCCATCAGATTTGTCCGCCTATTCCAAAAGCCTGTACAGAAATATACGGGCTTTTTTTATTGCCTGAGACAAACCACCGCGACGTATGGTGAGCAGAGCTGCCTACAGCCGTGTATTGCTTGATGATAGATCGACCCACACCACTTCAACGAAAAGTTCCGTAAAAAATATAGGAACCTTTAGATAAATACGCGTACAGATAAGTAACCTCATTGATTTTGGAGTATGTATGTTTATTTCTTCTGGTTCACTGAAACCGTCACTTCTGGCAGTCGCGACGTCGGCTTTAATTCTGACTGGCTGCGGTGGTGATAGCAGCAGTAATGATGATGACGGCGAGACCGGTAAAGTATCCATGAGTGTGACCGATGCGCCGGTAAATTCAGCACTTGGCGTATATGTTCAGTTCTCTGGTGTTGTTCTGATTAAAGATGATGAAACACAGGAAGAACTGACGTTCGATGAGCCAAAGCAGATTAACCTGTTGGATTATCAGGCTGGCAACAGCGTGGAACTATTCACTGACTTTGAAGTTGAAGCAGGTGAATATTCACAGATCCGCTTGATGGTAGACACCGAAGGAAATAGCGATACTTATATTTCATTTGCCGATGGCTCGTTTGAGCTTGAGATTCCAAGCGGCGAGCAGACGGGTCTGAAACTCGTCAGTGGTTTCACTGTGACTGCCGATGAGTCAGTCTCTTTCATGCTGGACTTCGACCTGCGTAAGGCGATTACAGTGACAGGTACCGGTGAATACAAGCTTCGTCCGACGATCCGTTTAATTGATCTGGCCGATTACGGTTCAATTACCGGCACCTTATCTTCTGAACTTTGCAACAGCGAAGACACGAAAGCCGTGTATGTCTATGAAGGTGAGGTTACAGAACCAGACGACCTGGGAACCGATGACGAGCCAGTGGCAACAGCGTCAGTCGATGCTGAACTTTCGTACACAGCGTCTTACCTGACACCAGGCGATTACACTGTCGCTGTGACATGTCAGGCTGAACTGGATGATCCGGAAGTGGATGACGAAGAATTTGGTCAGGGCGAAGGTTTCAGCTTCGTAAGTGCGGTAGTTACCATCGAAACCGACGGTACAGTAACGGTAGATGCTAACCCTGAATAAGCGTTTCGACGCAAGTTATGGCACAAGGAGGTGCCACTACACCCCCTCCCCTTTTCAGCCCACTAACATCACCAACATGAGTATGCTGGCTGACGCGAACGCACCGATAATGTGAACATGTAAAAACGCCGGTTGGCTGAGTTCTGTTTCTTCCATTGCCCGCAATCCTGAAACCATTGAACGACTGTTTATAGTAAGAACCATGAGCGGTAATTCTTCCAGATACAGTCTGTGGCTTTTTGTTGTTTGCGAGCCTTACATTCGGTTACGTCGTCAAAAAATCGCGCACTGCAGAGATCTCTTCGTCCGACAATAAGGCCGGCGCATGACCCGCGTTAGGAATAGTGACATGGTAGGTATTCTGCCGCTCACACATACGTGCCAGCCCCTCCTCGGTCAGGAGGTCTGATTGCTCTCCCCGGATCACCAGCACAGGGCAGGATAGCAACTTCCAGATACCGGTCAGATCGATATCCTCACTGAGACCGTCAAACGCATTACTGATCGCGGGATCATAGGTCAGCCGCCAGTTACCTGATTCGTCCTTACGCGCAGCGTGAGTCGCCATTGTGCGCCACTGAGCATCGGTCAACTGACCAAACCCGGCAGCAATGACACGCAGATAGTCTTCTACCTCTCCCAGTGACGAAAAGGCAGGCGCTTGCCCAACATAATCCGCCAACCTTTTTAACCCAGCCACCGGGATCTCGGGGCCGATGTCATTAAGCACCAGACGGTCTATCTGAGTCGCCGGACTGGCTGCAATCATCATACCGATCAGGCCCCCCATTGAAGTACCGAGCCAGTCAAAACGGTCTTCGCCTGTGATGTCTGCGAGGTGAGTCATCAGCTGCTGCATAAGGCTGACATAGAGCGGATATCCGTAGTGACTAGGGTCGCTCAGCCAGTCGCTGTCACCGCGGCCGATCATATCTACCGTGACCACACGATAATGGGAGGCGAGCGCAGAGGCTATTTCGTCAAAATCATGGCGATTTCGGGTAAGCCCGTGAACACAGATCAAAACAGGGGCTGCCTCAGAGGCAGATCGCTGCCACATCTGGAAAGCCAGTTGCTTACGACCTTCGGGTGTCTCAACACTGTAGAAGTGAGTGTGGGTTTCCAATGCCATGGACGATTCCTCTGAGGGCTATGTGTTCAATGTTACACAGCCCGGGAAGCCCGGCAAGGTAAAGCCAGCCTGTAATTGATCTCAGTCGCTGACTTTCTGTTTCAGCACCAGTGGGCTGACATTACGGCTGACGAGAATGTCCTGAGCTTTATTGAGTTTGGAGCGGTCGGTATAAGGTCCGACAAATACACGGTGCCAGGTTGAACCATTGACCGCACTGCTTTCAAGGTAAGCGGGTAAGCCTTCGAGAATCAGCTCTGCACGCATACGGTCCGCATCACTGTCTGAGCGGAACGAGCCTGCCTGAAGACGATACTCATACTTGGCGGCAGCGTCTTTTGGGGTCGATTTGTACTCTTCGACGTCAGGTACTTCAACGGTCTGCTTTTCCAGCAGGCGGTAAAAATCATAAGAAGGTTTCACCTTACTCTCGATTATAGCCGCGTCTTCGCGAGCTTTTGCCGCGCTTTCTTCAAGTACTTTACGCGCATCACCACGAACGGCTTCGAGTTCGTCGCCCGCCGGAATCGTCGAGAGATAAAAAATAAAACCGACAAAACCGATAGCGATAGCGGGTGTGGTTACCCACACCCAGGCCGGTACTTTAGAGCTGTTATCAGACATCAACTTACCCAGGGAAATACTTTCGCGATCACACTACCATACTCTTCCGGTATTACTGTGACCGATTACATTTCTTCCGGTGCACTGACACCCAAAAGATACAGGCCGTTATGCAGAACCTGACGCACAGACTCCGCCAGAGCCAAACGCGCGTTACGCAGGTCGGCATCATCTACCAGGGTTTTCTCTGAGTTGTACCAGGTGTGGAAATCACCGGCCAGTTCTCTCAGGAAGTTAGCAATCTGATGAGGTTCGCTCGCATCGGCGGCGCGACGCACGACTTCAGGGAAGCGACCGACCTTAACCATCATTTCTTTTTCTGTCTCAAGCGTCAGAGCGCCCAAAGCCGCAAGTCCCGTTTCAGCATCCCAGCTCTGACCTGCTTCAGCCAGTTTGCGGAAAATCGAGCATACCCGCGCATGCGCGTACTGAACGTAGTACACAGGGTTGTCCGACGACTGAGAGCGCGCCAGGTCGATATCAAACGTCAGCTGACCATCGGCCTTACGGGCTGCGAGGAAGTAACGGGTGGCATCGCGACCGACTTCGTCGATCAGATCACGCAGAGTAACGTAGCTGCCCGCACGCTTGGAGATCTTAACTTCTTCACCACCACGCATCACTGTCACCATCTGGTGCAGTACATAACCCGGCCAGCCTTCTGGAATACCAGCCTTCAGCGCCTGTAGACCTGCACGCACACGGGTAATGGTTGAGTGGTGATCGGCACCCTGCTCGTTAATTACGCGAGTAAAACCACGCTGCCATTTGTTCAGGTGGTAGGCCACATCCGGTACGAAGTAGGTGTAACCACCGTCTGTTTTACGCATTACACGGTCTTTGTCGTCGCCAAAGTCGGTGGTGCGCAGCCAGAGAGCCCCGCCATCTTCGTAGGTGTAACCATTTTTAATCAGCGTCTGAACGGCTTCTTCGACTTTGCCCTCGGTGTAGAGCGAGGATTCAAGGAAGTAGACATCAAAGTCGACACCGAAAGCTTTCAGATCAAGATCCTGCTCGTTCCGCAGGTAGGCAACGGCAAAGTGGCGGATACCTTCAAGGTCTTCAGCGTCTTTCGTGCCTGTGAAGCTCTGATCTTCAGACGATACGGTATCACCTCGCATAAAGCTTTCGGCGAGATCGATGATGTACTCTCCGCGATAGCCGTCTTCCGGCCAACTAGGGTCATCCGGTGTCAGGCCTTTGCAGCGCGCCTGTACTGAAAGGGCCAGGTTGTTAATCTGCTGACCTGCATCGTTGTAGTAGAACTCGCGCGTCACATCCCAGCCGGTTGCTTCGAGCAAGCGGCACAGGCAGTCACCGACCGCGGCACCACGACCATGACCGATATGCAGTGGCCCGGTTGGGTTGGCCGACACAAATTCGACCTGCACCTTTTTGCCCTGGCCAACATCAGAGCGACCATAGTCGTTTTTCTGATCCAGAACGGCCTTAACCAGTGACGACGTTGATTCATCACTCAGATAGAAATTGATAAAACCTGGGCCAGCGATTTCGGTTTTTTCGACGAGGCTGCTTTCTGGCAGCGCATCGACCACCAGCTGGGCAAGCTCACGTGGATTCTTACCAGCAGGCTTTGCCAGCATCATCGCCAGATTGGTTGCCAGGTCACCGTGTGCTTTATCGCGGGTGTTATCGACCTGAATTCGCGGTTCAAGGTCTGCTGGAAGTACATTCTGCTCTTTCAGAACGCTGACAGCGGCACTAAGTAACTCGGCAATCTGAGGTTTCATATTGAGATCCGGCCCGGAGAAGTGTGTTATTCAGAAGGGGGCGGATTATCGCAAAATTAGCGCAAAGGTTGAAGCACGCAACTACGTCGATAATGGCGCCGTTACCAGCACCGTTAATAACGCCAGCAACAGTGCCTGAACCGCGGCGCGAGGCAGCTTCAGAGAACGGTCAGGAATGACACGCCGTACAGACCCGAGAACCCGGGCCTGTCTCCATCGGCAGTAGTCCCTGACATCACCCGGGATACGCGGTACTTGTGCATATTTCGCAACAGGTCTTTGGCCGATAACTGCTGCTCACAGCTGTCACCGTAGAGGCTTCGATGAAGCTCCGGTAGTCGGTACCAGGGCACAGTGGGTTGCTCATGATGGGCATTATGATAGCCGAAGTTCAACACCAGCAAGTTCAACAAGGCGGAGCGCCCCAAGGGGTTAGAATAGGTGTTCTGCTGTTCGAATTCAGCATCAGGACGGGCATGCCCATCGGTGCTGCCGTAGGCGACATCATAGGTGTGCTGGTGCATGTCCATAAATCGAAGCACGTGAATCATCAGGACATACGCGAGCGCATAACCCAGCAAAGCCCAGGGCGATATCAAAAACAGAATGGTAAACAGACAGATCCTGACCAGTAACGTCTTCAGCACATACCAGCGTCGGTGCGCGTGCCCCGGAAACACAAAAGGCGCGACGATCACCAGCCCGTGCATCATCAGATCCACCGTCGGAAGGTAACACCACTCCAGTATTTCCACTGTCCTGCGCAGGACAGGATGCTTCTTAAGCCAGGCCTTGTAATCTACCGCGACCACATCCATACGTTGCACATGATGCCTCATATGACTCTGGCGTAACTCCCGATAGTTTGAGTAGCAGGCCCCGGTGAGCCAGGCCAACAATAGTCCCAGACGCTCATTCGTTTCAGGGCGGGCAAACAGAGCATTGTGTGTGAGGTCGTGAATAAGGTACGCCGCAATGATCAGAGCATGTGCAAGCAGCAGGGTTCCCACCAGCCAAAGGGCGATATTCCCTAGCGAGAGAAGAAACAGCCCTGATGAATACCCAAGAAGAACGTACGTCAGGGCGATAAAACTGGGCACAAATGCATCTCTGTAGCGCAGTGCCAGCACCTGTCTTGAGAACCACATACGCATCCCTCCCCTGTCCGTCGGTGCCAGAAGTAAAGGCACGGGGTGTTTCGCGATCAGGCATGACTCAGGTCATGACCTCTTTCCAGAATACTCCTGCTGTAAGTGGTATGCTGTAAATTCAATGAAAATGCCACTTTGTCCGGAAGTCAGGGGTCATCGGATTGAATTTTGGTAATACGCTCACGCGCCTCGGCCTGCTCAGGTTTTCGGTCGCTCTGATCTGGCTCGTACTTCTGTTCTGGCTCGCATTCGTGGGCTTTAATCTGCCGCCCATCATCTGGTGGGTGCTCGCAGGCTATATCCCACTGATCGCCCTACCGTTCTGGCAAGCTTCAAGACGAATGGGGCAAGACGCCCTGTTGCTGAATATTGTCGCCGAAACCCAGCTGATGACAGCACTGCTGTTTTTCAGTGGAGGGGCGACAAACCCTGTGATCTCGTACTTTCTGGTGTTGATGGTTGTCTCGGCCTACAGCCTTAACCGCTATCGAGCACTCATAGTGGCCGGCACACTGATTCTGGATTACAGCGTACTGACGCAGTGGTATACACCGCTGGCGATGGGCATGGATGGTAAAGGCTCCTTGTTTGACTGGCACCTTGGGGGCATGTGGCTGACCTTTGTTCTAAGTACTCTTATTATCGCCGCGTTTCTGCCCGCACTGGTGCGTGATCGACAACGACATGTTGTTGAGATTCAGGCTCTGCGGGAGCGACAACTAAAGAACGAGCAACTCATTGGTATCGCTACGCTCGCGGCAGGCACCGCTCATGAAATGGGCACACCCCTGATGACCCTGGATATGCTTCTCGACGAAGCCACCGAACACGAGGTTAGCGATGAAGATATTACGGTCATGCGCCAGCAGGTGGAGCGTTGCCGACATTCACTGCAGCAGCTGGCAATGGCGGGCCGACAAAGCAACGCCCATTCAGAACACGATGCCGAGGAGTGGCTATTACGCCAACTCCACCGCTGGCGGTTGAGTAAACCCCATGCCTTATGGGATGAGCTGGATTGCAAGGCAACCGCTCTCATTCCGGCGTCTCCGCTTCTTGATCAGGCATTATTAAACCTGCTCGATAACGCCGCCGAAGCTGGGCAGAGACCCGTGCAGTTGCGTTCGCGCGCAACCTCTGACTTCTGGGAACTCGATATTATTCAGCCAGACCCGGAAGCAGCCAGTCACATCAGCGAAGAGGCTGTATTTGCCAGTCAGAAAGAACACGGGATGGGAATCGGCCTTTACCTGAGTAATGCCAGCATTGAGCAGTTTGGAGGCAGTATTCATCTTAAAGCCCTGAATTCGGGCGGAAGCCTGAGTCACTTGAAACTCCCCATCGTGACGCGGAGGGTCAACGTATGACATTACGTTATCTGATCATTGATGATGATGAACATTTCGGGCGGGTGCTTTGCCGCAGCCTTGAACGAAGTGGCGCTGAAGCGACCTTCATCCGTAGCCCGGACGAGCTGGATAATCTGAACGACCCTGCAAATGCCCCACAGCGAATCATCCTTGATCTACGGCTTGAGCACAGCTCTGGTCTTGATCTTATTTCTCCAATGAAACAGCGCTGGCCTGATGCGTCGATTATCGTTCTTACAGGCTATGCAAGCATTCCTACCGCAGTCGAAGCCGTGAAGCGTGGGGCCGACAACTATCTGCATAAACCTGCAACATTGCAGGATCTTATTTCTACTTTTGAAGGCAAGCCTGTAGGTGATCAGCAAGCAGAGGTGATGAGTGTCGACAGGATGGAGTGGGAGCACATTCAACGAGTTCTGAATGAAAACGACGGTAATATTTCAGCGACCGCCAGAGCCTTGAATATGCATCGCCGGACCCTGCAACGAAAACTCCAGAAATATGCTCCGCGCTAATATTTTTTGAGTATTTAAAATACTGTTCAGTAATTGAAATACGAGTCTTCGTCGAAAGTACTTAACCAACGAGGATGGAAGCTGACCATACCGGCGATAAACATCCCGTTCGTTATCCCCTCAGGGAACATCATCAAGGGGAGCATCCTGAGATAATCCCGCCAGATCTGCTCCAGAGTGTAAATACCTTCAAACCAGTACCAGCCGGACACGGAGCAGGCATAGACAACCTGTGTAAATCCAGCATTGAGAAAGCCTGCCACGAGAATATAAATAAACGGATTGTGTGGCATCCGCTGATAAACATTCAGAAAAAACTGATAGGCGGCGAATACCGGAATTGCCGCACCCAGCAGGAAAGATAACGCCCAGGCCTCCGGCTCGATGACACCAAGAAACACCATCACAACCAGTACAACAGCCATATTTAATAACGCCAGGCGCCACCCCATCAGTAGCGTCAGCGCCGTGGCTGCAATAATATGAAAATCCAGCCCCGGACGAACTCCCGCCCGCATAAACCAGAATCCGGACACGACCAACAGGCTCCCGAGAAAGAAATGCTGTACGCCGGAATGATGCGAAAATGCAGCCCAGTTGATGGTTTTGATCGTATAAAAAAGGAGGGGGGCCGATATCAGCCAGGAAAGAATTAACGCAGTATGGCTACTGAGTTCAGAGATCATTAGTCACAGAGCTCCAATGAATAAATCAAAGCATCTTCCCTGCCGTCGGGGTGAGGATAATATCCAGGCCTCCTGCCGACCTCATTGAAACCAAGCGACTCATATAGGCCGATGGCACTCTCATTTGACTCACGGACTTCGAGAAAGAAAGAAATAATACCTTTCTCCTGCAGCCACTGACTTACACGTGCAAGCAGTGCTTTACCGTACCCTCGCCCCTGCATTTCAGGCCTGACGCTGATCATCAACAACTCTGCCTCATCAGCCACAGCAGAGATTACCGCATGTGCGGAATGCTCACCGTCGACCTCCAATACCCAAACGGAATCTGGCTTGCGCAGGTAGCGCGTCATGATTTTTTCTGACCATGGATACTGATGAGCGGCTTGCTCAATTTCCATCACCGTATCAAGGTCTTCTATCCCGCCTACCCGGATATCAGTCATAGACCCCTACCGTTCTGCCAGAGCATACAATGACAGCCACAGAGCACGCTTGGCCGATGCTGAAGACATCAGTGCTTCCAGATCAGGAATATGAAAGTGCTCTTTAACGTCTATTCTGTTCATCCAGCTCTGAGCGTTTTCACCGACGGTAATAACGTACCCGGCGCCCTGACTGCTGAAATACTGCCATTGAGCTTTCAGAGCCTGAACCGCAACAGCTTCACTCTGATCCTGATGACGAGACTCTATAAAGGGCCAGCGGAAAGATACTGGCTGAGGCACCACAGACGGCTTCATTCCAAACGCGGCCAGCACCCTACCGGCGAAAGGAGTTACCTGCTCAAGTGGGATATTCGCATCAACAACCCAGATTCCTGACCCGCTCAGTTGCATAAACTCCAGAGCAAACCTCGGCGGTTCGCCAGAGGAAGCAGAGGGAAGAACTGGCGCAACTCTTGTCTGCCCAGTTACTTCTGAACTAACAGGTGTCAGAGGCTTAGTCTCTGTAGGGCTTGCTGGCTCTGATGCAGCTTCGTTGGCGATTTCTGCCGCCACCTGAGGATGCGCTGGCATAGGTTGGCCGGCCCGCAACAGATCCGCTGCAGCAACCGGGCGCGCATGATCGTGCGTCGACTCGATGTGAATATGCTCATGACGCTCCGACGGCGAGTCCTCAGCCATCCAGCGAGACGCTGGCGCATGAGGTAACTCCCGTCTGGGCAACCACACTGTGATGCCCATCGACTTGAGATAATCGACCCGACGCTGCTCTAACATAAGCGGTTAAACGCCGTCGTTCTGAGGGTGCGTTCGATCGTTAGTACTGACCAGCAGATTCAGAGCATGAATATAGGCCTTCGCCGATGCCACAACGATATCGGTGTCAGCACCACTACCATTCACAATACGCCCCGCTTTCTCAAGACGTACTGTCACCTCACCCTGAGAGTCGGTGCCTTCAGTAATAGCATTCACAGAATACAACAGCAGATTGGCTCCTGACTTCGCAACTTCCTCGATCGCTCTGAGAGCGGCATCAACAGGGCCACTACCTTCAGCCTTGCTGCGATGCTCGGTGCCCTCTTTGCTGATAACGATTTCGCTAACAGGCGTCTCGCCCGTAGCCGAATGACTCTCGAGCGATACCAGGCTGTATGTATCTGGCAGAGAAGCCGAGCGGCTCTCTGTCACCAGAGCTTGCAGGTCTTCGTCGAAGATCTCGTGTTTTTTGTCTGCAAGGTCTTTGAAGCGTGCGAACGCATCGTTCAGAGCGGCGTCTGTTTCGAACGTGACTCCCAGTTCCTGCAGACGACTGCGGAAGGCAGCACGCCCGGAGTGCTTACCCATAACCATGCGGTTTGCGCCCCAGCCCACGTCTTCAGCTTTCATGATTTCGTAGGTTTCGCGGTGTTTAAGTACACCGTCCTGGTGAATACCGGATTCATGGGCGAAAGCATTAGCGCCAACAATCGCTTTATTCGGCTGAACAGGGAAACCTGTAATGCTCGAAACGAGTCGCGACGTCGGCACGATATGAGTTGTATCAATGCCAGTCTCGATGTTGAACAGATCCTGGCGGGTTCGGGTCGCCATGACCACTTCTTCAAGAGACGCATTGCCCGCACGCTCACCCAGACCATTGATCGTACACTCGACCTGACGAGCACCATTGGTTACTGCAGCAAGGGAGTTTGCTACTGCCAGCCCCAGGTCGTTGTGGCAATGCACTGAGAAAATCGCTTTGTCAGCGTTCGGAATACGCTCAATCAGAGTGCGGATGGTATTACCAAACTCTTCCGGAATCGCATAACCCACGGTATCAGGAATATTGATCGTACTGGCACCGGCATCAATAGCGGCCTCAATAATGCGACACAAGAAATCGATTTCTGAGCGACCCGCATCCTCACAAGAAAACTCGACATCTTCGACCAGTCCACGCGCCTTCTTCACCGCTCGCACTGCTTGCTCAATTACAGCGTTTGGCTCCATACGGAGCTTGTACTGCATATGGATCGGAGAGGTAGCAATGAAGGTGTGAATACGAGCCCGCTCAGCGTTTTTCAATGCCGCTGCAGCTTGCTCTATGTCACGGTCAACTGCCCGGGCAAGACTACAGACAGTACTCTCGCGAACGGCAGAGGCAACGGCCTCAATGGCAGCAAAGTCTCCGGGGCTGGCGGCAGCAAAGCCAGCCTCCATAACGTCGACGCGCATTTTTTCGAGCGCTTTGCCGATGCGGACTTTTTCTTCTTTGGTCATTGATGCGCCCGGGCTTTGTTCGCCGTCACGCATTGTAGTGTCGAAAATAACCAGGCGATTCTGCTGGCTCATGAGAGACTCCGATGCCGATGATTCAGTCGTACAGTATACGCCTGATCATCGGACATCGCAGCAAAGGAAGGTTAGCGGATTGGAGTGGCCGTCAGGTTAGCCTGAATATCCGCATTCTGAACAATAATCTGACTGATCAGCGTCTGAGGCGTGCTGTCTGGAGTCGCTGCAATCTTCAGACCATCGATGTTCAGCTGTTTGAAATGAACCCGACCGAATACAGCAAAGCCGAGTGGGCCATTTTCAGCAATTGAGTCAGTGCCAGAGAAAGGTACGTACTCGCCGTTAACCAACTTAACAAGATTGCCATCGTCATCACGAACAGCGGTTCTCGCAACATCCAGAGCAAGGTCAATATTAAGACCGTAATCATTGCCACCCTGAGGACCATCCTGAGTACTGAAGTTATCAAGTGTTAAAGTAGTACCGTTTTCCTGAGTCCAGGAGAAGCGGTTACCTTTGCCAAGGTAGCGATAATAATTAGGGTCGTTCACGTCAGTAGGAGCCTCAGCAAACTTGGCTTTCACTTTAATCGTCAAACCCTGATCACCGCGATCTTCAAAACGGCCGCCGTCCAAACCACAAGACGTGGCATCACTACCGGAACCGCCAATACATACCTGACCAGCACCACCCGACGCTACTGAAATCGTAGTGCCATCCTCTAGACGCTCGAGCGTGAAGGCACCTAAATTATCACCATCATCTCGTGAGCCGAAGATAATACCGCCCTCGATTTCACCCGTCGCACTGTTGTACTGACCAACCTGGATGGTCGACCACGTCAGCCCTTTGTTGAAGGTCAAACCGTCTTCGGTTACGTCGATGGACGCACCGCGCATGTGGAGGTCATAGGTTACACCTGTTAACCAAACACCACGACCGAACTCATCAACGGTAATTGCAGCATCGCCATCAGTAATACGCAGGTCACCGTTGAGTGTCAGACCTTGTGTACCGCCCACACCGTCACTGTTAATCTGACCACCTGGTGCAATCGTCAGGTTACCATTGAGTGTGAAACTGTATGATGGGAATACTTCCATCGCCAGAAGCAGCTCAGTACCACCCATGTAAGGTGAGTCCATTGCTTCTTCTTCACTAGTTCCAACAGTTACGCCAGAGAAGCTGTACTCACCGCGCAAATCTTTGAAGTCGATACGTAAGCCATCGTACGTACCAACCTTGTTTTCACGATCGTAACCTACATTTTCGTCGAACTGACCAGTCGCAGAGTTGTAAGGGTTGGCATAGTAGTCAGAGGGCAACGACGCCATATCTGGACCAGAGGTAAGATCAAGTGTTACCTCACCTTCACCCCAGCCGTTAAAGCCATTGAAGTAAACCCAGTTACCGTCATCATTCATTGCGAAGTAGGTGTTACTCTCCGCGGCAGTTTTACCAGCGAAGTTGCCTGGCGTCGTGAAGTCACCACCATTTGGGTCAGCCAGTGGATCTGCAGATACGATATTCCAACCCACTTGTGCCGTCACACCCTGCTGAGTTGAACCATCAGCACTTGCAATATCGCCGCCTGGGAATAAATGCAGATAGTTTTTACGCTCAATCCCATCAACTAAGCCATCCTGGAAAAGCACCTGTCCGCGGAAGCTACCCAAAGCTGCTCCGTTTTCATCACCAAGTACCAGGTCATCTAAGCTGAATGAGAAGGTCAGATCTTCGTAGCGCAGTGCCAGATAGGGATTATTAGCATCGTCTTCTTCAAAGTCGAGAGTCAAACCAGACTCTGTACTGAAGTCGCCACGGAAGTTACGAGCAAGAATCACGTAACCATCATCAGTGTACTTAAACGCAGGACGATCATCGTCATCATTGATGAGAGTAAGCGCAGGAATGAAGGTAATACCCTCACCGATGTCTGCACCACCACCTTCGATAGTGAAGGTACCGTACGCCTCGAGATCGATACTCAATGCGCCGAACGTATCACCAAGCAAATAACCTGCTGAATCAGGGTCACCGTAGTCACCCACCGCAAGATTAGGATCACTAGACAGGCCAATAGCCGCTGCCTCATAAGTCAGGCGTAAGCCTCGGTTATCAAAGGTACCGAAATCGAACTCGACATTACCCTCATTAACGATGAGGCGACCGTAGTTAATGATGGCTGACATCGCCAGATCATCAATAATCCACTCCATACCGTCATCACCAAAGTGAAGACCGTCGAAGAAAACGCCTACTTGAGAACCATCAAATGCAAGATTTCCGTTACCGTCATCGCCCATATTCAGACGAAATACACCAGTATCGTCAGAAAAATCGTCTGCGGTCCCGCCATTACTGTAGGCCTGAGTAGCACCGCGAAGGCTGAAGAAATCATTAGTAATACCAGTGGTGCCGGTCATGCCAACGCCGCCAACGGTAAACTCGCGAGCACCAAGCTGATTGAACAGATTAAGAGTACCGTTAGAGTCAATATCTATCGTCGTTACCGAGGCAGAGCCAATACTCGAGTTGATATTGATGTCACGCATATTAGCCGCAACACCGTCCTGGCTGTAGCTGATTTCACCAATATCCAGCTGCCCTGGGTCAAGCTCAATCGTCACGCCAGACTGACCAGATACATTCGCCATGGTCTCATCATCAAGCGCTTCTAATGCCGATACTGATACAGCCTGAATCGCGAGTGTGAGCGCACTTAACGTCAAAGTAGTATTTTTCATAATCAATCCACCGGAAACAGGAGTAAGTTACCACCGACAGTGATATTGCCGTCTAGCTGAACACCAAATATCTCGGTTTGACGAAATGCAGTTCCATCCTGAAGAGGCACACCGAATTCACCGTTGTTAGCCACAGCGAACTTAAACTTAAAATCGTTGAACGTAATGGTCCCTGGCAGCCCGATTTTTAGAACCTCATCGTCAACCGCTTTTTCTTCGAAGCCACCATCAACCCAAACGTCATAGTTTGTTGCAGTCGTCAAAGTTTCCGTCTGAAGCGTTAGTCCTTCAAAGGACATGCCGCCAGAAACGTCATCCAGAACGTACCAACCTTCACTGTTCTCATTCAATTTGATAGCGAGACGCAAACCACAGATCCCGTTTTCGCATTCTTCAGAGCCAACGATGTTACCGGCGCCGTCGAATATAGGACGGGTACCTGGAGTGAAGCCTGAGACCTCATTAGGATCGTCCCAAAGGGGTCCACCATCTTTGTTGATCGCGAACTCACCAGAGAGATAAACACCACCCTTACCGGAGATTTCGGACAAATCGAAATCATCAATCGCTTCCATCTCGGCCATTGACGAAGTTGCGACCATCAATGTGGATAGAGAAAGTACTAATTTATTAATTGTCATTCTGACCTCCACCTATTACAGGTCGCGACTGGTAACTTTAAGGTACTGAGCACGCAAACCATCGACAGTGATTCTACCGAGGCTAGCGTCCGGACTGCTGCCCATCCGCACGTCACTGATTGATATAAAGCTCTTCGGTGAGTTTTCATAGTAATCATCATAGAAAGCTTGCATGTCTTCCTGGCTAGTGGTGTCGACATCATCACCAGGACGGAGCTTGGTCAGCTCAAATTCGAAGTTACCATCCGACGTAGCAGACAGACGCATTGGCTGAATCTCGCCGTAACCCAGGTTAAGACTGACAAACATGTTATCCAAGTTTAGAGTAGAAGCCTCCTTGGCTACAGGATCATTGTCACAAACCGAAGGATCACAAACACTGATATCCAACTCTTTGATAAATAGATTCAAGCGAATCTCAGCATTCAGCTCATCGTCACCCTGCTCGTCAGGAGCAGACCAAAGACGGAACGCAGTTCCATCGATAAACAGCCCTTTCATGTTGATATCGATGTAGTCGGTACGTGGGCTGGTTGAGCCATCAGGATTTACTGAGTTCACTGCGAATTCGAAGGATGCACCCACATCCAGGCCATCCCTGCGCTCCACACCACTTGCCAAAGCTATTGAAACACTTTCGATACCATCTTTTGTTTCTCCCTTGCGCGTGATCAGGCCACCGTCGCACGAGCCAAAGTCACTCGAATCCAGACCACACAGCACCTTGAATTCTTCTACATTATTGACCGCTTCAATATAAGAGCCTGCTGGCCCAAAACTCTCAGAATCATTATTAGCAGCAGCCAGATCTTTACGTGCTTCAATAAGATCGTTATATGCATCCTGGCGTACCGACTGCTGTTCCTCGTAGGAGTCGTAAGAATCGTTGTATGCGGTCCGAGCATTCCGACAAGCACCTCCCCCGATTGCGGGACATGCGGAACCATTCAATCCGGTACAATTATCGCCAAACTCACAATCAGCTTGAGGTCGAATAGCCATAAAAGCTTCATAAGCATCGAATGCCGTAGTCAGACGCTGACCGAGCTCAACAACCTCGGCGTCGTATTCCGTTTGCTCCTGTGCAACAGTGGCCTCCTTCGGAACAATTTCACTCAAGTAGTAACTATTCATCTGATTTTCTAGTGCGCTTAATGCCAGAGAATAGGTATCTACAATTTGCGCTCTGGACGAATTCAGGGCATCAATTTCATTTGTAATCGCCTGCACTGCGACTCCGTTAGAGCCAACCGTTGCCAAGTCGTCACACCCAGGCTGCCCCCAAACACACCCCTGATAGTACGAGAATGTGGCAAAAGTTGCGCTATTCTGGACATCTGATTGGTACTCATCAGCTGCAAGTTCAAGTAGAGCCAGTTCATTGTTAATCTGACCGTACTTTTCGTTATACAGAGGATCATTAGGATCGAGGCCACCACTGCCTCGTAATGAGCGAATGACGTACGGATGGAGGTAACTGCCAATCTGCCCTGGAGTACGAATGGAGCCCTCTTCACTGCCTTCCCCCATAACATAAAGGCTAGTCCACTTAATATCGATCTCTTCGCCCGCAGAGCTTTGTATGCCTGTTACTGAAAGCTCAGCTCCTTCCGTGTCCAAAACAAAATCTTCAAGGGCAAACCCAAGCCCCTCACCAGTTGCCGCACTCATCTGGCTATCATCAAGAGCCTGCAAGTCAGCAAATGCCGCAGCAGAGACAACCATCGAGGTGATTAACATAGATCGCAAGATTTTCATAATTAGCACCCCTTCAGGCTACCAACACAGGTAGCCTGACGTGGCGTACCGTTCGTTGCACTGAACAAATCAAGGTTGAGTGGATACTTCACACCAGAGCCAGAATCGAATTTAGCGATATTCAAAAACGCTCCTCTCTGAGTTAATACGCGATCACTGCCTTCGATACCCGAAAAATCTTCCCACGGAACAGAAGTAGTCTGAAGAGATACAAACGCACCTGTAGCTCCGCCGCCATTCTCAAAGTCAACACTTTCATCGCCGACATAGACACTCTGAAAGTTAGTTAGAGGGAAACAAGCGGGAGTACCCGTAACAGTACAGTCTTCTGACCCAGTAAGCGCGGGAATAATAAATTCAAGCGCAGAACCTGGAGCTGTGAAGCTCCTACCCCCCGGAACACCCGCCCAGGAAGCTCGTTTAAGGTAAGGGACGTCCAGATATGGGCTATCGGGGTTTTGAAGCTCACCATCTTCATTTAACTCGCGACCAGCGCCATAACTATAACCAGCGGTACCTACAGCACCATCAACCAAGTCGATTGTACTTACCAACTGCGTACCCAAAGCATCTGCCAAACCTAGTTCAATACATTGCAACCAACTCGCAGTACCCTGACCATTACAGTTCTGGTCATATACCACCGAGGCAGGCCCTTCAATACGGCCATTCAAATTACCTGTTAAAGAGATAAGATCTCCTGACAACCAACCCTGAGCTTCCGAGAAGCCGATACGTACTCCCGCAACCTTCCGAACACCGTTCTCTACTTTATACGCAAGTTCAATGTAGGGATCACGGATCTTAAACTCTTCGATACTGGCATTTACTGCATCTTTATAGTTGGTTACCCGGCCAAGGCCGAAGTTCTCAATGATCAGATCAGCATCATGAGCCACCAAGTTCCCATTTTGAGTCACAGGGTTACCTTGGGCGTCGGTCATCGGCACAGTACCGTCTTCACCTACTGTCCGCTCAAACTCACCGACCTTAAGTGTGTCGATAGTCATCAGGGTTTCAATATCTAAGCCTAGATTCACCTTGGTGAACTCGTACTGCCCTGCCCATTCACCAGTGCCGTCACTGTATGATGATGCATCGATAGTGATAAATGCCTGGCCAGACACATCAGCCATTTCCCGGTCGCTGATAGCCTCTAAAGAGCAGACTGGCAAAGACAATGCTGTCATTGCGATTGTTAACGGATGGCGGAGAACGTTTTTCACTTCACGACCTCATTTGTCGGTCAAGAGACACCGTTTCGACTGTAGAACCAGTCTACATCAGGACAGATAGATACTCGGTGACAGCTTGTTTTTATTATTGGAATACTCGTTACCTATAGGATATTCGTTAGGGATTTTGCTTCAAGAGGTAATAGCGGTACGAGCGTACTCTTTACAGTGAGAAGACGTTTACGAGCCGTCGATTTCGAGCATCAGCGGCATAAACCCATAGATAGACGCCATTTGTCTCATTATGAACCACAATAGCTAAGGCAAGCGGTCCAGCCTCTGAAACTCAGTATATAGCCAAGTTAGGCGTTTGGAACGCTTATCCACGGACAGGTTCATAGAGGCGCAACGCGAAGCTTGCGGGATTGTTTTTCTCGGGCAATGCCCCCCCCCTGACCGCGTAAGCAATCAGGGGTTTTGAATAGATTGGAGTCGCATCCGACGGGGACGCCTAGTTCTTGACGATGACCTCAATGAGTCCAAAGCTACGCTTTGTCTGGCTTCGCCAGGGCCTGCCCCATGAACGCAGTGAGTGCTGTGGGTACGCCTATGGCGCTCAAGGCTGGCACCTTCGGTGCATCGCCGTCCACATGACGCTCGTGACCGCCATAGATGGCGCGGTCCGACGTATCTGAAATGCCGGTTATGCAGGATGCAATCACCGGCATGCCCGATAGGTAGTAAAAGTGATTATCGTATTCTACCCAATACCCCAGCAGGCAACCTGGCATAAACCCTAGATAAGAAAAAACCCCTGACCACGTTAGTGATCAGGGGTTTTGAACAGACCGGGGTCGCGCCCGACCTTGACGTGTTCGGCAAGCTCGCAATGAAAAAAGCCCCGATAGCGTCAGCTATCGGGGCTTTCGAATAAGAGCTTGACGATGACCTACTCTCACATGGGGAGACCCCACACTACCATCGGCGATGCTGCGTTTCACTTCTGAGTTCGGAATGGATTCAGGTGGTTCCACAGCTCTATTGTCGTCAAGCAAACTGGCTTTTTCACTTCTTCGGTCTTATCGCTACAGCGTGCCAAAGTGAAAAAATAAGGTTGGATACATGAGTCGAGATTCTCTCGCGAACCGGCGGCTGCCTGTTCGTGTCTTTAACTGTTTATACACCAGTTTGGGTGTTATATGGTCAAG
>NZ_FTOH01000010.1 GCF_900156675.1 Thalassolituus maritimus | reverse complement strand
GAATAAAACTGTCAACATTCACGTAAATGAATTTTCGACGAGTTCTTACTTGAAATCTTATGTCTCCACAACATCTCAGTAAGCACCCACACGAATTACTTAATGCTAATTTTTAAAGAACGTTGCTTTGGATTTGCCAGAAGCTTTCTCTCAAAGCGGGCTGCGTATTTTACAGAAGCAGCTTTCGATGTCAACAAGTTTTTTAAACTTTCTTAAGAAGCGAACCTCTTAATTTTTGACATCCGATCCGGACAACTCAGCGTCCCGATCAATGCGAAGCATTCTACCAGAGAACCTTTCGCTGTCAACCGTTAACTTTCAAAAAAATCTTTTAAAATCAACAAGTTGCAAACCTTTTCCAGACAACTCCAAGGAGCCTCTCTGTCGGATCAGGCGGCGCATTCTACAGTCTTTTCAGACTTGGTCAACACCTTTTTTCGACCCGTTTTCCTGGTCGTTGCCAGCGCTGCTGGGTAACGATCAAGAGCGGCGCATTATAGAGATGCGGCGATTTGGGTCAACTACTTTCTGTAATAATTTTCAGGAAGTTCTGGCGCGTTTCTTCTTAGCAAAAAACCACAGTCTTAACGCCAGTAGGAATGCAGCTATAAGAGTGTAGGCAACAGGCTCAAACCAGCTAGCCCTGATTTGTAATAAATAGTGAACGGCTGCGAGGGCTACGATTACATAGATGAGTTGGTGTAGTTGCTTCCAACGCCTCTTCAGCCTTCGCTGCCACGCTTTCGTCGAGGTGATCACCAGCGGCAACAAGAGCAACCATGATAAAGCTCCAACCAAGAGATATGGACGCTCCACGACCTCACGACCTAACTCGCCCCACTGCCACCCCAGAAGGAAAGCCAGGTACGCTAATGCGTGCAAAGATACATAGAAGGCCGCGTAGAGGCCCAACATCCTCCGGTGTGGCATCACCCACTTCTGTTTCGTAAGCCTTACTATCGGTGTCACTGCAAGCGTCAGCAGCAAGAAGTTGAAGCCCCATGTGCCTGTAAAGTGGGTAATTGCCTTGCCAGGTTCCGGCCCTAACAGGTTCCATTCGCCTGTCTGCACTCGGACTATTGCTTGCACTATGTATATGAGTGGTAGTGCGCAGGCGATACCGATAAGCCACCTACGCCCAGTCAGCGTTAGTACCATTTACGCAAATCCATACCTTTATACAGGTGAGCAACCTGTTCGCCGTACCCGTTAAACATTTCAGTCGGTATCCGGTTGGGGCTGAAGATACTGTTAGGCAGGCGCCTCTCAGAAGCCTGACTCCATCGCGGATGATCGACTTCCGGATTTACGTTGGCATAGAAGCCATACTCCTGTGGAGCTAAGTCATTCCATGTCGTCGGTGGCATAGTTTCGCGGAAACGGATTTTTACGATCGACTTAATGCTCTTGAAGCCGTATTTCCACGGAACGACAAGTCGCATCGGCGCTCCGTTCTGATTTGGCAGGACATTGCCGTACATCCCTACTGCCATGAGCGTTAGTGGATTCATGGCTTCATCCATTCTGAGCCCCTCTCGGTAAGGCCAGTCGATAGTAGAGAACACCGAGCGCTGCCCCGGCATTTCTTTTGGTCGCTCAACAGTCACGAACTCGACGTACTTGGCTGAAGATAATGGCTTAAAGCGTTTAATCAGCTCAGCCAGTGGGAAACCTACCCAAGGGATCACCATTGACCAGGCCTCGACACAACGCAGTCGATAAATCCGCTCTTCCAGGTCAATTCCCTTTAGAAGATCTTCGAGAGCGAAGGAGCCTTTCACCTCGCACTCACCTTCAATAGTCACGTTCCATGGGTCTGTCGTGAACTTACCTGAGTTTTCGAATGGGTCCGACTTACTCATCCCGAACTCATAGAAGTTGTTGTACTGGGTAGCAGAGGCATAGGGGGCAGGCTTTTCACCAGCACCAAAGGAGGTTTCAGACGCATTAACGACGGCCCTCTCCAGCCACTCAGGGCGTGAGGGTATACGACTACCTCCCTCAGGAGACACAAGCGCCTGTGCCTGTATTGTACTGAGCGCCGCTGCCGCAGTGAGGCTGCCCTTCATAAAGAGCCGCCTGTTGACGTACAACTCTTCTGGTGTGATCTCTGAAGGATCGATTTTGGGGTAGCGACGCTTTGGAATCAGCATATGCACCTCTTAATGGCTGAATTACTCTGACAAAAAAGCCCGGTTGTTGTGCCGGGCTTCTTTCCATATTTATATCTACATTCGTATAGTCGTTAATCAAACAACTTTTCTTTCACCGCCCATGCCGGGCCAGATAAGGCATACAACATAAAAACAGCCAACAGGACCGTTGCGGGATCAATCGATACAATTGCAAAGCCCATAACAATGGCCAGCAAGGCGACGAAAGGAATCTTGCCGCGCAGATCCAGACCTTTGAAACTGTGATACTTGAAGTTGCTGACCATTAACAAGCCCGCTGCGGTCACGATAATAGCCATCCACCAGGCGGCATCGGCCCCCTGCGTGCCAGACTCAGTGAAGACCCAGATATTTCCAGCAACGATTGCCGCTGCAGACGGGCTGGCCAATCCGGTGAAGTAGTTTTTATCAGCCACCGCCAGCTGAGTATTAAAGCGCGCGAGACGCAGAGCTGCCCCCGCACAGTAGACAAAAGCTGCGACCCAGCCGACTTTACCCAGATCCTGCAACGCCCAGCTGAACGCGACCAAAGCAGGCGCCACACCAAAAGAGACCATGTCGGCGAGGCTGTCATACTCTGCGCCGAAATCACTCTGGGTATTCGTCATACGCGCAACGCGGCCATCAAGACCATCCAGCACCATGGCAACAAAAATAGCGATGGCTGCATTCTCAAAATCGCCGTTCATACCGGCAACGACAGCGTAAAACCCTGAAAACAATGCACCCGTCGTAAACAGGTTAGGCAAGAGGTAAATCCCCTTCCTGTCCCTTTTGGTTGCTACCGGTACCTGAGCGTCTTCGTTATCACTCACACTATGATCCTTAATGTGTTCGGCCCGCATAAGCTGCGGGTTTTAAAGTTCTGCGGCTATTATGGGCGAAACCAGTCCATCTGGCCATGTCATCGCCCCGCGGTTTGCCAAAGCGCCTGTAAGACTGGCTCATTGAGTCGTTCCGTCCGCGAGCAGAGCCCAATATGAAAGGGCTCCAGTTCAGGCGTTACCGACAACACCCGCACACGGTTAAGAAGTGGGCTGTTCTGTAAAACAACCTGAGGGACAACCCCCACACCTACGCCCAGAGCCACCATACTGACGATGGCTTCGTGCCCCGTTACCTGTGCATAGATGTTGGGCGTCAGACTACGTGATGCAAACCATTGGTTTACGCGTGTACGTGCCAGGCCAGTCTCTGAGAGCACCATAGGCACCTCGGCCCACGATATGTCTGATTGTGAGAGCTGAGGAACAGTTCCCACCGTTCTTGGTGCGATAAACAGCAACGGCGACTCAGAAATCCCCCTAAACGTCAGGTCAGGCGACAATTGTTCGGGCCGTGCAGCAATCACGACATCCGCATCCCCGGTGGCGACTCTGGGGATAGACTCCGCGGCATCCCCCGTATGAATACGTAGATCAACTTTAGGATATTGCTCCCGGAACCGGGCCAACAGATCAGCCAGAAAAGAATAACTGGCGGTGACAGAACAAAAGAGCGTCAGCGACCCCTCCAGATCACTCACCTCGGCATTTACCGCAGAGCGCAGCGATTGCCATGCGTCCAGGGTCTGCTCCGCATGCTGGCGAAACAGCTCGCCGGCCGGCGTTAAGGTTAACGGTCCGCTGTCACGTACCAGTAACTGAGCGCCCGCATCCTGTTCCATACGACTGATACGACGGCTGAGTGTTGAAGGGCTCATATGTAATTGCTGCCCCGCCCGTCCGAGATGCTGAGCTTCGACGACGGTAAGGAAAACCCGTAAGTCTTTGTATTCCATAAGGTAAGTAAGTACCTGGCTGGGGTATTGCAGTATTTGCAACAACTGCTAGCAATAATAGCATTTTACGCAACGACGCTCATCACCTATCATTCGTCCCGAATTTTTATATCAACCATATAACGAAGCTGCTTTGAACCTATTACTTTCATCATCGTATGAGAAGCGTAGGCGAGGCAGGTAGCTTCAACACATAGAGGATAACGAAATGGGGCAGAACTACTTCAACACCCTGAACCTCCAGCAAAAGCTGGATCAACTCGGCCGCTGCCGTTTCATGGACCGTTCTGAATTCGCTTCTGAAGCTGAATTCCTGAAAGGTAAGAAAGTTGTCATCGTTGGTTGTGGTGCTCAGGGCCTGAACCAGGGCATGAACATGCGCGACTCTGGTCTGGACGTATCTTACGCTCTGCGTGAAGCTGCGATCACTGAGAAGCGTCAGTCATGGAAAAACGCGTCTGAAAACGGCTTCAACGTGGGTACTTACGAAGAGCTGATCCCTACTGCTGACCTGGTTATGAACCTGACTCCAGACAAGCAGCACACTTCTGTTGTGAATGCGGTTATGCCTCTGATGAAGGAAGGCGCTTGCCTGGGTTACTCCCACGGCTTCAACATCGTTGAAGAAGGCATGCAGATCCGTGAAGACCTGACTGTTGTTATGGTTGCACCTAAGTGTCCTGGTTCTGAAGTACGTGAAGAATACAAGCGTGGTTTCGGTGTTCCGACTCTGATCGCTGTTCACCCGGAAAACGACCCTAAGGGCGAAGGCTGGGACATCGCTAAAGCATGGGCTGCAGCGACTGGCGGTCACCGCGCTGGCTGTCTGGAATCTTCTTTCGTTGCTGAAGTTAAGTCTGACCTGATGGGCGAGCAGACCATTCTGTGCGGCATGCTGCAGACTGGTGCGATCCTGGGCTTCGAGAAAATGGTTGCCGACGGCATCGACGAAGGCTACGCCTCTAAGCTGATCCAGTACGGTTGGGAAACTGTGACTGAAGCGCTGAAGTACGGCGGCATCACTAACATGATGGACCGTCTGTCTAATCCAGCGAAAATCGTTGCGTTTGACATGGCTGAAGAGCTGAAAGAACTGATGCGTCCTCTGTTCCGCAAGCATCAGGCTGACATCATGGAAGGCGAATTCTCTTCCACTATGATGGCAGACTGGGCGAACGACGATGCCAACCTGCTGAAATGGCGCGAAGAAACGGCAGAAACTGGCTTCGAAAAAGCTTCAGCATCTGACGTTGAAATCGACGAGCAGGAATACTTCGACCACGGCATCATGCTGGTTGCTATGATCAAGGCGGGTGTTGAGCTGGCGTTCGAATCGATGGTTGAAAGCGGTATCGTTGAAGAGTCTGCATACTACGAGTCTCTGCACGAAACTCCACTGATCGCGAACACTATTGCACGTCGTAAGCTGTACGAGATGAACGTTGTTATCTCTGACACGGCTGAATACGGTAACTACCTGTTCTCTCACGCTGCAGTACCTCTGCTGCGCGAGAAGTTCATGCCACACATCAGCACTGACGTGATCGGTAAAGGCCTGAACCTGAAGTCTAACTCCGTAGACAACGCTCGTCTGATCGAAGTTAACGAAGCTATCCGTAACCACCCAGTTGAGTGGGTTGGTGCTGAGCTGCGTGGCTACATGACTGACATGAAGCGTATCGTTGAAGCGTCTGCATAAGACCTGCTTTAGCTAGCACATAAAAAGCCCCGCCAGTGCAGACTGGCGGGGCTTTTTTTATGTCTGAATAAATTACAGATCAGGCTTTCGCCAGCGATACCGGCGTGTACTTATGAGATGGCGTGCGCGAGAACGGATCACAATGCGTCAACGGCATCAGGCGGTTAAGAGCCGGACCAATTTCCTCGCCATTGTCGTACGTGATTGCATAGCCATGCGGCAAGGCCACAACACGTCTGCGCATGGTGTCGTCGATCATGATGTCGACCTTGATGTTGGCATAGCCGGAATCACAGATCACCTGATCACCCGCCACCAACCCGAGCTCTTCGGCATCGTCAGGATGAATGCGCATGGCACCGGTTTTGTCTATTTTCCGCCACTGTGGATCGCGGAAAATCTGGTTGGCGTTATAAGCACGACGCTCACCCGCGATCAGGGTAAAGGGTTTGTCGTGGTCTACTGGTTCTTTTAACAGCGCCAACGCTTCATCCAGCATTTCAGGAATACGCAGATGAATCTTCTGATCTTTATTGGCGACCAGCGACCAGACGTCCTCGTAATTCTGACGGATATACACCAGCCCCGAACGTTCACGCAGAATCGCACGGAATAGCCGGACGCCTGAGGTAAAGCGATTGCCTTTATAGCCCGCCCGCTTCACGCCATCGTGATAGCGCATAGAGGTCACAATCGACAGCGGCAACATAATGGCAGCGGCGGCTCCCTTATTCGGCAACGTACTCCCTAACGTGCGATAGAGAATGGATGCAGCAAAAGGCTGCAGCTTTTTATCCGTCATTAACTTCGCTGCCAGCGAAATCAGAAAGCCGAGGTGGAAAGTTCCTTTCGGTTCTTTTTTCGCAATCGCCTTCATCACCGGGAAGTCTTTGGGAATTTTACCCATAGCTTCGAGAATCCGGGTGTAGATCTCAGGCTCTGGTAACGTATTTCCGTATGCAGGAAAGAGTGGGTGACGCAGGTGAAAACCATTCACCGGAAACTCGAGATTGAACCCTGTGAACTCCCACTTCTCGAACTGAGATGCCGCCGGCAGAACGTAATGTGCAAGGCGGGCTGTCTCAGTCAAAGCCACATCCGTAACCACCAGCAACTCCAGCGACTTAAAAGCTTCCGTCATGCGGTCACTGTCGGCCCAGGTATTGATCGGGTTACAGCTGTCGACAAAGATTGAGCGGATGCGTTTCTCCCCTGCCAGCAGAATTTCATCAGCCAGAATATTCGGCGGCAGAATGCCCGAGACCGCGAACATTTTGTGATAGACGCTACGGCGATACTTGGGATTACGTTCATCGGTATCCGTAAGAATTGGAACAATGGTGGTGTGCAGGTTGTTGGCGCCGCGCTTACCGAATTGCCCAGTCACCAGATACAACAGCTTCTCAAAATAGCCGTTCAATGTGGTTCGGATCGAATGCTGAATACCCAGATCTGCGCGTACGCAACCAGAACTTGCAGTCGCTAACCCACGCGCGACTGCATACACATCATCAGGATTTACATCGGCACGGCGGATAAACTCTGCAACAGGCACCGATTTCAGGTAACGCTCAACACTGGCAAAACCGGTACAGTGTTCGGCCAGAAATTCTTTTGCCTGAAGGCCTTCATTCACAATGATGGCCAGAATCGCACTGAGCAGATAAGCATCCGTACCGGGCTTGAGCTGCAGATGGATATCGGCCATCTTCGCGGTTTCGGTACGACGTGGATCAATCACCACCATAGTCCGTGCCGGATCTTTACTGATTTCCTTCAGGGTATGGCGGGCATTAGGTATGCCGTGAGCCTGAAAAGGGTTACAGCCGAGAAAAATCACAAAATCAGAGTGCTCGACATCTTCGGTGATATGGCATGTCTGACTGCCGAACAGTCGACCATTCAGCCAGAAATCTCCCGTTTTCTCCTGCCCCAGTGAGTTGTAATTGAAGTAACTCTTCATCGCAGCACGCAGCTGCCCGAGATAACCACCGCCGAGGTGATTCCCCTGTCCACCACCGCCACAGGTCGCAAAGGCTTCACCACCGTGGGTATCACGGATAGCCGTCATTTTTACCGCGATTTCATTGATCGCCTGATTCCAGGAAATCTCTTCGAAGGTGCTGTCTTCTTTTCGCTTCAGTGGCTGATTCAGACGGTCTGCATTGTTCTGGTAGTACTCCAGCCGAGCTGCTTTCTGGCAGATATAACCTTGTGACATAGGATGCGCGTCATCGCCGCGGATTTTCTTAAAGCCCGTGGCATCAACCTCGACAGACAGCCCGCAGTTGCGCGAACACAGAATGCAAGCCGTCGTGTCTTCCCGGGTTTCCGTCACTGAAATATTCACTCAAGCCTCTCTCACCTGACACAGGCAATTGTTTACGATTTGAACTGATGCTAAATTATAACACTCGTTATAACAAGATGATTTTATGAAGGTATGGCTTTATGGCTAAGAATGATCCCGCCGTGCGACGCCGCCTGGTCGGTGGAGCGGCACTGATGATCTCTCAGCGGGGCGTCAGCCGCACCAGTATCCGTGAAGTCGCCAAGTTTTCTGGCACGCCACTCGGGTCGACATATCACTATTTTCCCAATGGAAAGAATCAACTGATTATCGAGGCAGTACAGATGTCAGGTCGCTTTATCGAGAAACAACTGGAGAAGGCATTTGCGCTGGGTCTGGAGCCAGGTATCCGCGCGTTTGTTCAGTACTGGCGTGACGACGCTTTGAAATCGGATTTTCGTAATGGCTGCCCAGTATTAGCTGTCTCGGTAGACGAACCCGCCGATGAAGACGGCTACGCCGCACTTGATGTTGCCGCAGAAACCTTTGCCCGCTGGCGCGCGCTGCTCGCCGATCAGCTTGAGAAACATGGCGCACCGTCGGCACAGGCACAGTCGCTGGCCACCATGATAGTCGCGTCTATTGAAGGCACCGTGCCTATGTGTCGTGCGCAGCGTTCAGCTGAACCCCTGGATCATGTCGAAGAGCAATTGCTCGCACTGATCCGCATGTCCATCCCTGCCTGACCTGATGCCGGAGAAGTAACATGGCACTGATAGAACAAACACTGCAGACAACCGACCCAACACGTAAACTTCAGATCCGGTTATTTAACAAACATGAAAGCAAGCAGGTCGTCGTAATTGCCGGCGCAATGGGCGTGCCGCAAACCTGCTACGAGAAGTTCGCGCTCTGGCTGAATGAACAGGGAATGTCTGCCATCACCTTTGATTACTACGGTATGGGCGCATCTGTTGATAAGCCTCTGAAGCAGATCAAAACGAATATGCTGCAATGGGGCGAATACGACTGCGAAGCCATCATCCGTTTTGTTCGTGCTAATTACCCAGACCAGACGTTCTACTGGGTCGGCCACAGTGTTGGCGGCCAGCTACTCGGAATGACACCATCGACCAACTTGATAGATAAAGCGATCACCATGGCCAGTGGCAGCGGTTATTGGCGCCATAACTCTCCGGAAACCAAACGTTTCGTCTGGGCCCTGTGGTACGGCATCGCCCCCCTGGCGGTGGCATTGAAGGGATACTTTCCAGGCGATCGCCTGAACATGGTGGGCGACCTGCCCGCGAATGCGATGCGCCAGTGGTGGCGCTGGTGCAAAAACAAAGACTACGCCGTCGGGTACGAAGGCCAATGGCTGCGTGATCAGTTTGCCTCGGTGAGCATTCCTATCACTTCTATCTCGTTCAGCGACGATGAAATGATGTCGGCCCGCAATATCGAAAACCTGCATTCATTCTTCACCAGCAGTGAACGCAAGATGATTCGTATAAACCCGAAAGACATCGGCGAAAAGCGCATCGGCCACCTAAACTGGTTCAGAGATAAATTCCGCGACAGTTTATGGGAGTCGCAGATACTGCCGCAGCTTAAAAACAACACCATAACTCATAAGACTCAACCTGCGAGCAGCCAGAAAATTTGTCTCTGATGGTCACAGGCCTGCGCTCCGGAATGTCGTACAGTCGCTATCTGATGCCATCAAGGAAAGGATCATGTCAGAGCTGCGCATATTTGTTGTCTTCTGTTTGCTGCTGTCCGGGTGTGGAGGAGAATCGGAATCGTCCCCTGGCCCACTCATAGGTGATGATGAGGAAGCTCCGCCAACAGCCATTGCCGATGGCGGAGAACAGGTTGAAGACGACCCAGTCACGGAAACGACGATTCGTCTGAGCGATCATCTCGGCAGCCTGTATCAGGCGTTTGACTGGTCGGGTCCCATTCGGGATCCAATGCGTGATGAACTTGAAATTCAGAATGCTGCGACCTTCGTTGCTATGACGGAAGCGGAAAAACAGACACTGAGCCAACTCTCATCCGAGCGCGACATCATCGCCCAGATCGGCGGAATGGGATCCGCCAAACTTGCTCCTGACGCGACACAGGCGAGCGATCAGTTTTCAGACTACATGGACAGTATCATTGCAGACCACGGAACACAGTGGCGGGCCGCGGTACGGGAGAGGGCCACTGAAGTCATCGCGTCTCTGGGAGAAGAAAGCCAGTTTTTCTGGCAAGTAGGTAACGAAGTAAATGCTTCCAGCTACACCCGTAATGCCGTTTATTACTTTGATGGCGATACCAATGGGCTGAGTGATTCAGAATTTGCTATGCAGACGTACGTTGAGTACTTTCTCGCGCCAACAGTTCAGGCATTCCAGGAAGCAGAAAATGCCACCGGCGATAAGGTAAACGTCGCACTGGGATCTGTATCCGCTTTTTCCGCTCCCTCTTCACAGACGTTTCTTGATGACCTGCTTGCGTACGAAATTGAGGGAACGTATGCACCGGACCTCGCCGGGAAGCAGGTGCACGAAATCATCGACCTGATCACCATTCATTACCTCGCACACGCTTACGATGCCAACACGCCTGATCACTGGAAATCAACGCTCGAAGGGCTTTATGATCGTTGGGTACACTCAGACATCCTCGGAGTCTGGATCACAGAAGAAGTGGGGATCAACCTTGCCTCCGGGGGACTGGGGGCAGGCGCTGCTCTCGCAATCGCAGGTCGCTACCTGGAATGGATAGCCGACCGGCAGCTCTCTCCACAGCAGTCACGCTGGTTTTACTACGGCACTCAGGCAGGCAATGAAGGTCACAGAATCAGTGACGCAATGGCGAGCCTCTATAGCCTCACCGGAGGCCGGGACATCATATATCAAGGAACTCTGACACCGGACGACACGACGGAAGTACGCAGCTTTGCCATCACCACAGACAGTGGCGCAGAGGTGTTTGTACTGGCGTCCGTATTTTCCGAAAACAGCCAGACCCTGACACACCTCGAATTGCCACAGGATATACAGAACCAGCTCGCCCACCGGGAAATCGTCAGCGCCACTCTGTATGCCAGAGATTTAACGACGCCTATCGACGTCACTGTGAGCGATAACAGCGATGAACTGCTCCTCAACCTCGGTGACATTCAGATGGCGCGCCTCGAAACACTTCTGATTCATTTGCGCTGAGGGACATACGAGCTCATCCGCCAGATAAGGTATATACCGGTTATCGCAAAGTTGGCGATTACTCCAGCCCAGTCACTACAGGCACCAGGGTTACCAACAAGCGCGACCAGGTGATTCATACCAAAAAGGAATGACATGAAAGCAAGGCCGGGGAGTACGGGCGACAGAGTCACACCTACTCGTATTAATGCTACCAGAACGGAAATTATCCCTATGTTCCAAATGGCGAGCTCAGACTGCCATCCGGAATTGTAGTCCCAGGTAGAATAGCTTGCGAACGGTTCCGGAAATATGAGCTGAATGCACGCTGAGCCTATAAATCCACACATCCATAAATAAACAATAATATTTTCAGTTTTCACACTCGCTACTGATAAATTTAAGTATGGTTGTTTTCATAACTGAGAGGCCTTCTTCTTCTATTGGATAATGACCACATTCGGGCAGAATGACCCGAAACTTCCGTCCCGGAATCCCAGCAAAGAAATGATCACTTAATGCAACGGGCGTCCACACGTCTTCTGCAGGGTGAATCAGAAGAACAGGGGCATCGCCTGATAACGACGAAGGCGGCTGTAAGCGAAAAATAGAGTCAAGGAATGACAATGGGAGGCAGCGGCCACCACCGAGTTTATCCTTGCTCACCATCAGAGAAAGATCCGGATTATTGGCGATAGCTTTCATTTTACCGAACCACTTTATCGGCAGTTTTATCCGCTGCGCTACACAGCCTGGAATCAGGCGAGAGAGGGGCCATAGATATCGGGCAATCCATGGCGACCTTACGAACGCTTCACGGACGTCATGCATTTCAGGATTACATAAGGTTGTCGCAATAACTCCGCGGACATCAGGGTTATTTCGCGAAACGGCGTATGCCACCATGCCTCCGAGGCTGGCGCCCATCACAAAAACCGGCGCTTCACTTAGCTCTGCTTCACGTTTTATCAGGTCGATGACAAGCGCAACCCATCGACGGTAATCGATATCATCGACATCTGCCCGCGTCAGGCCAAACCCGGGCAGATCAGGGACCACGACTTCATGACCTTCTTCACACAAGGATTGCGCATACGGTGCAAGTAAGCGGCTGTAACCTCCCCCACCATGAAGCAGGATCGCTTTTACTGGACTCTGAACATCGTTAGTAGGCACATAGCGGTCCAGATGAATATCTGATCTCCCCCAGCGCCACCATTCTTCCTGAATCTTTTCAGCGTCCATGCGCCTCAAAGCTTCCGGAAAATACTTCAGATAGTTTTTCCAATATGAATGATTGCGGTAAGTTAGTTCTTTCACGTTCGCTCCCCTCAAAGTGGAGAACATATTAACGTCCGCCCCGGAAGCGGTTTACTCGCATTTTATGGAAGATCCAGATGACCGGAAGCACACACTCAAAGCCCCGCCGACGCCCATCCCAAGCGCGCTCACAGGACACAGTAAATTGCATCCTGGAAGCTACTGCTCACATTCTGAGAAGCGAAGGTTTCAGAAAAGCCACCACCAACCACATTGCAGAACGCGCTGGAGTCAGCATTGGCAGCCTGTATCAGTATTTTCCCAACAAGCAGGCTCTGCTTCGGGCACTGACGGAAAAGCATCTTAGTGAAATGCAGCAGCAGATTGCCGTTCGACTGAGTGATAGCCTTTCTATGCCCGTACCCGAAGCCATCGCCAGCAGGGTGGACGTCATGCTGGACGCACATGCACTGGACCCAGCCCTGCATGCGGTGCTGACGGAGCATGCATCGCAGATACTCCCCAGAGAAGAACAGAATCGACTTGAAAACCTGTATACCGACTTGGTGCTGGGCTATCTGAATCAGCGCTCAGCAGAGATCTGCTGTGATGACCTGAAACTGGCCAGCTTTATACTCGTACACTCACTCGAAACGCTGACTCACAGAGCCATTGCATCAACCGATCCACAACAAAATGAGTGGATATCGAAAGCCTCACTTCGCAGACACCTCATCAGATTGTTCACAAACTACCTCTCAGGCCAGTGAGCCCGGGCACTTAGTGAGGCCTGTCCGCTGTCGTTCCAAAGGGGGTATAATGCGCGCTCTCTGAATAACAGGTACTCCGGACGCGGCATGAACCCAGATCTGAGCAAACTCCAGCCCTACCCCTTTGAAAAACTGGCTAAACTGAAAGGCGCAGTCACCCCACCGGCAGATCTTGAGCATATTGCCTTATCGATTGGTGAGCCCAAACACCCCGCGCCTGAGTTTGTACTCAATACCCTGCGCACCGAGCTTCAGCGCGTCGAAAACTACCCAACGACAAAGGGTCTGCCTGAGCTGAACTCAACGATCGCCAGCTGGCTGGAGCGTCGCTTCTCGCTGGAGCACGTGGATCCGGTATCTCAGGTCATCCCCGTCAACGGCACCCGCGAAGCTATATTCGCGTTCACCCAGGCAGCCGTTAACCGTAGCGAGTACCGCCCATTGGTAGTTTCTCCGAATCCCTTCTATCAGATCTACGAAGGAGCTGCCTACCTGTCCGGCGCTGAACCCCACTTTCTTCCTTGTCTCGAAGAGAATGGCTTTAACCCCGACTTTGATGCCGTGCCCACCGATGTCTGGCAACGCTGTCAGTTGCTGTTTGTCTGCACACCAGGCAACCCAACGGGCTCGACTCTGAAGCTGGATGATTTCAAAAAACTGATTGAGCTGGCCGACGAGCATGACTTTATTCTTGCCAGCGATGAATGCTATTCAGAAATTTATGTGGATGGCGCAGATGCACCGATGGGCCTGCTGGAAGCCTGTGCAAAGCTGGGCCGCCATGATTATAAGCGCTGCGTCGTTTTCCACTCGTTGTCGAAACGCTCGAACCTGCCAGGTCTGCGCTCCGGGTTTATAGCGGGGGATGCAGATCTGCTGAAGCCCTTCCTCCTGTACCGTACCTATCATGGCTGTGCTATGCCGGTTCACACCCAACTGGCGAGCATCACTGCCTGGAACGATGAAGAACATGTCATCGCTAACCGCGTTGAGTACACCCAGAAATTCCGCTCCGTACTGGAAATCCTCAACCCTGTACTGGATGTAAAACAGACTGAAGCCAGCTTCTACCTGTGGCCGCGAACACCAATCAACGAAGAAACGTTTGCACAACAACTGTTTGCGCAGCAGAACGTGACTGTATTACCGGGCTCATACCTGTCCCGGACGGTTGACGGTATTAATCCGGGCGCTGATCGCATCCGGATGGCTCTGGTTGCAGAAACATCCGAGTGCATCGAGGCCGCCCGCCGTATCCGCTCATTCATCGAAACGCTGTAAGGAGCCAACATGTCCTTCGAAAGTCCTTTTGGTAAAAGCATTACCAGCGAAGATATCGTAGATACTCTGAGCTTCTTCGATGACTGGGAAGAACGCTATAAATACATCATTGACCTGGGAAAAGAACTTCCCGGAATGAGCGACGACAAGAAAACCGATGAGTTTCTTCTTCGTGGCTGCCAGAGCCAGGTATGGATTGATCACAACACGGAAGATGGAAAGCTTGTCTTTGAAGCCGACTCCGATGCACATATTGTTCGGGGGCTGCTGGGCATGGTGTTAGCGGCCTTTAACTATAAGACTCCTGCCGAGATTGTTGCCTTTGATGTCGACGAATATTTCTCTCAGGTTGATCTCGTCAAGCACCTTAGTCCGACGCGGGGCAATGGCTTACGAGCGATGGTACAGAAGATTAAAGATACTGCGGCAGCGGCGTGAACCGCTGGCCGCAATCAGGACTTAAATGTATCTACAGGCTGAGGCCGTGACAGAAGGTACCCCTGGCCACAGCAGACATTAAGGGTTTCGAGCTCAGCCAGTTCGGCTTCGGTTTCGATTCCCTCTGCCACCACCATATACCCCTGCACCTGAGCAAACCCACGAAGTGCTGCAACAAGCGATTGTTTGTCTCTGTCCTGATCAATGTCCCGGATAAGGCTCATATCAAGCTTAAGCATATCCGGGCTGAGCAAGAGAATGTGGCGCATACTCGCATACCCTGCACCGGCATCATCAATAGCCAGACGCATCCCCGCATCCCGAAGCGGTTTAAGGCGGGCGTTTAAGAGGTCGTAGTCCGCGATTTCTTCATGTTCTGTCAGCTCAAGAACGATACGCTTTGCTTCTTCAGGGGTGTAAATTCCAGAAATATCACATTGCATAAGGAAAGCCGGTGTCACGTTAATAGAGACATATGCATTCGATGGCAGGGTTACTAATGCTTCTTTGGACTTCTCGACCACTCTCAGGCCTATTGCTGAGGAGAGGCCAAGTCTATCCGCATCAATGAACAATTGAGCAGGAGAAAGATCCAGATCGGTCGATAGCCTTGCCAGCAGTTCAAAGCCCTGAATAGAACGATCCGTAAGCGCAGTGATTGGCTGGGCGTGTAACAGTAGCTCATCCCGCTCCAGGATATCGAGAATGACTTCCTGACGCTGGCGATTTTCTTCGCTACCTTTACGAGCATCTTCAATCAAAGCCGCAATAACATCAGCGAACACCCGCACCAACATCAGGCTTCGATTATTAAGTTTTGGTTTTACTTCACGGCTGAAAATACAGAACGTACCGAAGGTATGACCATCAGACAAAACGACAGGCACACTGACGTGAGACTTAACGGGAATCGTTGTAAATTCGGGTACCAGGTCTGTTTCACCACTCACCTCGGTATCCGGCACCAGCTGCTTAAGGCGCCCATCGGCAATCATCTCACAGAAGCTATCTTTTAATGGGCCACAGCTATCTTCGGAAACCAGATTGGCATCACTGGCACAATCGACGAAACGGAATACACGCTGATCCTGACTAAACTCAGATAAAAAACCCACATCCATATCAAGCCGATAACGTACCGAACGTATCAGACTCGAGATAGCTGTTTTCAGTGTCTCCGGGCTTTTAGGAGCAGGCTCATTGATCACCTCTGCGAGCTGTCTCGCGACATCCGGGCGCTTTTCCATTAAGTAATACCTTCAGATTCTTCACCATGGAACTATAGCACTCTGTCGGAATTAAACATGCCCCACAAGGTGACACCTCCCAGCATTTTCCAATCAGGTCAAATATGGAGCGTTTGTACGGATTATTTCTGCAAAGCGTGAATAAATCTTCAACGGGCATTCAGGCAAATATCGTATTTTCAGCTCGATTTATGGTGATTGAACCGACAATAGAAGACAAAATACGCCAAACCATGGCCAGCTTCCCAAATAAACTTAAAGGCAAGAATCTACTGCTCAAGATATGTAGAACTACTGGCAATATTGCCCAAGTGATATCCCGGAGTGGAGCAGGTAGTCCTCATCCTGCTGATTCGATATTCCATCCGCGACTAAAGTGCTGCCCTGCGACCTAGAGAACAGTAAGAGCGCCTGCAACATCGCCTGCTGAGCAGTATCTGAGGCGACACCACAAGTAAGACAACTATCCAGTTTTACGAACTCGGGCTGTAGCTGCAATATATGCTGCATCGATGCAAATCCGGCCCCCGCATTATCAATAGATAACCGGATACCCGATTGCCGCAACGGCTGTAGAACTCGCTTCAGTTCATGATAACTAGCAACCCGGTCGTGCTCCGATATTTCGAAAACGATCCGCCGACAAAGATCATCACTGAGCCAGACTGTAAAACTAAACTCTGCCAAAAATTCCGGAGTAACATTAATCACCACATAATGTTCATCAGGCAATGCCGATAAGGTGGCAAACAACTGCTCCATTAAATTTACGCCAATCAGCTTGGCGAGCCCGAGGCGAACAGCCTGATGTACCAGCAGTAACGGGCTGGCTAAGTTATCCGTTGTCCTCACCAGGCTCGGTATCAATTCCGTGCCCTCTTGTTTACCTGTATTAAGATTAACCAGCGGAACCCGAACATATTTCAATCCATGCTTGGTGATCAGTTCAGTGACTTCGTTTTTCAACTGAATACGATGTTCAGACTCGTGCAGAGGCAAAGCATCTGCTTCTTCAATCATGGCCGCGATTGCATCAGCAAACACTCGACACATCGCCAGACTCCGGTGGTTTAGTTCCGGTATGACATAACGACTGAAAACACAGAAGGTTCCGAAAACCGTACCATCCGAGAATACGATTGGGACGCTGATATGCGCCCCGACCGGAACCAGCTTCACGGCTGCGAGGTCACTGGCCCCAGCAGTCCGTTGTGCATCTGCTATCAATTGCGGTGCACGGCCATCCACGACTCTCTGGCACAGGCTTTCGCCCCGGTAATCCGATCCGCCCGCCCGGACAATATCAACACCCGGAGCCGAATCTACCAGATAGAAGGTCCGCATATCCCCATCGAAGCGCGATATAAATCCGACTTCCATTCTCAGCTTTGTTCGTACGGTACGGAGTAAGCTCAGCAGACTTTGCTCTAGCAGCTCATTGCCCTTCAGCACAGCAACCGGGTCAAAGGCGTGGGTGAGCTGCTCCAGAGCATCGGATAAGTCAGACATACAAAAGGCCCGAAAGGAAAACCCTTAGAGTATATGCTGGAATTTCGAAAAGTGTTCCGACCCGTGACTAAGGCCGTATACCAGGATGCCCTAGAGCCACCGCCTGACCCTGGCCTGATAATCTGAGTAATCCTGACCAAAGAGCATGAGCAGGATTCGCTCTTCCGGAATTATCTGGAAGCGGGTGATGTACCCCACAAAAATGGCAGGCCCAATGAAGGCCGCCGGGCTCTGAAGCCACACACCCAGCGCACTCAGCAGGAAGGCCATTCCCAGGTACATGGGATTGCGGGTAAATCGATACACTCCACCGGTGACCAGTACTGACGCCTTTTCAATTTTGATCGGGTTGACTGTGGTTTTACTGCGGATAAACGAGAGAAGCCCACCGGAATCCAGAAACAGGCCAATTACCACTAAAACACCTGTCACTATTTGTGCAGTTACTCCCCACCAGTGTATTACCGGCGTCTGCGTGCTTAACCCCCACATCAGTACTGCGCATAGAAGGCCAACCAAGGGAGGGGGTATTTTGTGCTCTAGCCTGTTCATCTTTATTCCTTTTTGGTTATATTTATTATGGTGCAGGAAATACAGGCAATAAAAAAGGCGCCGAAGCGCCTTTTTACTATCAACTGGATCAACAGATCAGCTGATTTTTGGATCAAGAGCACCGCTCTGGTACTTCTCAAACATATCGTCCAGAGAGATCGCTTTGATCTTAGACGCATTGCCTGCAGTACCGAACGCTTCATAACGGGCGATACAGATTTCGCTCATCGCTTTCACTGATTCTTTCAGGTACTTACGTGGGTCAAACTCCGCAGTGTTCTGAGCCATGAAACGACGGATCGCACCGGTAGATGCCAGACGCAGGTCTGTATCGATGTTCACTTTACGAACGCCGAACTTGATACCTTCAACGATCTGCTCGACTGGCACACCGTAAGTTTCCGGGATTTCACCACCGAACTCGTTGATCACCGCCAGCCATTCCTGAGGTACAGAAGACGAACCGTGCATCACCAGGTGAGTATCCGGGATACGCTTGTGGATCTCTTTGATACGGTCGATGGCCAGAATGTCGTCTGTTGGCGGACGAGTAAACTTATAAGCACCGTGTGAGGTACCGCAGGCAATCGCCAGCGCGTCTACCTGAGTCTTGCGTACGAAGTCAGCGGCTTCTTCAGGGTCTGTCAGCATCTGGTCGTGAGACAGAGTGCCTTCTGCACCAATACCGTCTTCTTCACCGGCCTGACCGGTTTCCAGAGACCCCAGACAACCCAGCTCGCCTTCTACCGAAACACCACAAGCGTGAGCCATTTCAACGGTGCGACGGGTTACATCAACGTTGTACTCGTAATCGGTCGGCGTTTTGCCATCTTCACCCAGAGAACCGTCCATCATCACTGAGCTGAAGCCCAGCTGGATAGAACGCTGACATACCGCCGGAGAGGTACCGTGATCCTGGTGCATACATACCGGGATGTGCGGGAATTCTTCAATGGCAGCCAGAATCAGGTGGCGCAGAAACGGAGCACCTGCGTACTTACGAGCCCCCGCAGAGGCCTGCACAATTACAGGAGAATCCGTTTTGTCTGCCGCTTCCATGATGGCGCGCATCTGTTCGAGGTTGTTTACGTTGAACGCTGGTACGCCGTAGCCGAACTCGGCTGCGTGGTCCAGCATCTGACGCATGCTGATCAATGCCATGAGAATACCTTCAATGGGTCTATAAAATGGGGACTAAAAAATATCCGGGTATTCTAGCGATTAAAGGAGGGGATAGAAACCTCGAGGGAAGAATGTCGGGCGGCAAGGTGGTCAATACGAAAAACCCCAGCATCGCTGGGGCTTAAATGGAGACAATCTTCCTAAGGTTAACCTTATGGGTAACGCTTAATAAAAAGGAACTTGCGGTTGAGGCTGGTGATTCCTCGGTACGCCCATCGTCTCAAAATGCCTGTTCTGTTGATCCACCGACTGCTGGACAGCTGAATCCTCATCGATGGTGTGCTGCGCGCATGCCGTGAGCAGGCAAACAGCAATCAACAGTAACGCTTTCACTTCGCGCGCTCTTCCAGAATCGCGACCGCTGGCAATACTTTGCCTTCTACGAATTCAAGGAATGCACCGCCACCGGTAGAGATGTATGACACCTGCTCAGCGATTTCGTACTTATCTACTGCCGCCAGGGTGTCACCGCCACCTGCGATCGAGAAGGAGTCAGACGCAGCAATCGCCAGAGACAGCGCTTTGGTGCCTTCGCCGAACTGATCAAACTCGAATACACCCACCGGGCCGTTCCAGATGATGGTTTTCGCTTCTTTCAGCTGTTCTGCCAGTGCTTTGGCGGAATCCGGGCCGATGTCGAAGATCATGTCGTCAGCTTCAACGTCGTCAGCAGACTTCAAAGTCGCCACGGCAGTTTCAGAGAATTCTTTACCGCACACGACGTCGGTTGGTACTGGAATAGAGACTTTCTCCATCAGCTTTTTCGCTGCTGGAATCAGGTCTTCTTCGTACAGTGATTTACCTACAGGCTTGCCCGCTGCGGCGAGGAAGGTGTTCGCGATACCGCCACCGACGATGATCTGGTCACAGATGTCAGACAGGCTTTCGAGTACTTCCAGCTTGGTCGACACTTTAGAACCACCCACAATGGCGACCAGCGGACGAGCTGGCTTGTCCAGTGCTTTGCCGAGTGCGTCGAGTTCTGCCGCCAGCAGAGGACCGGCACAGGCAACCGGAGCGAACTTAGCGACACCGTGAGTCGATGCCTGAGCGCGGTGTGCAGTACCGAAAGCGTCCATCACGAAGATATCGCACAGTTCGGCGTAGGCTTTAGCCAGTTCGTCTTCGTCTTTCTTTTCGCCCTTGTTAAAACGAACATTGTCGAGCAGAGCCAGCTCGCCGTCGGCCAGTTCGATGCCAGCGCGGAAGTCTTTAACAACGTCGACGTCGCGACCCAGAAGGCCAGCGAGGTGATCAGCCACAGGCTGCATTGAGAACTCTTCGGCGTATTCGCCTTCGGTCGGACGACCCAGGTGAGACATCACAATGACTTTGGCACCGGCTTCAAGCGCGTGCTGAATGGTTGGCAGTGACGCGCGGATACGCACATCAGAAGTCACCTTGCCGTCTTTTACCGGCACGTTCAGGTCTTCGCGGATCAGAACCCGTTTTCCTTTCAGGTCCAGGTCGGTCATTTTCAAAACAGTCATAGTCATGTCCCAGATAATGGAGTCGTTTGTTTATCAGGCGTTGCGGATAAGCCTTCTTGACCTGGCGGTGCCTGTTCCAGAACCAGCCAGATCGATCAAAATTCGCGCGGGAGTATACCAGCATGAACAGTGCGTTTCATCGGCCCACACATGACAATCACCGACCGTAGCTGACGCGCACCTTGTTTACCGGGGTCAGTGCCGATAGCCTGCTATCCCTTTTGTGTAATTACGATTCAAAGGCTCTCTGATGCTGCGCTGGCTCTGGCAATTTATCCGCCCTTACAAACTTCGTTTGATCATCGCCATCATTGCCTTAGTAAGTACGGCCGGGCTGACGCTGAGCCTGGGACAGGGCGTGCGCCTGATGGTAGATGAGGGCTTTGCCGCAAGTTCCGTAGAGGGTTTGAAAGACGCCGTCGTTTTCTTCTCGATTTTAGTAGTCGCCGTCTCAGTCGGAGCCTACTTTCGTTTTTATATGGTGTCCTGGCTGGGCGAGCGGGTGGTCGCGGATATCCGTAAAACGCTCTACCAACACTTAGTCACACTGCCTCCGTCGTTTTTTGAAGACAATCTGTCCGGCGAAATCCAGAGCCGCATCACCACCGACACCACCCTGCTACAAACCGTGATTGGCTCGTCGTTTTCCTTTGCTCTGCGCAATGCCCTCACTTTTGTGGGCGGCATTACCCTGATGTTTATCACCAACCTTAAACTCAGCCTGATCGTGCTAGTAGCCGTGCCTCTGGTGGTATTTCCCATGGTGTTTTTCGGGCGCAAAGTGAAAAAGCTCTCGCGTGAAAGCCAGGACAAAGTCGCCAGCGTTGGCGCCTGGGCCGGGGAAAGCCTGCAACACATCAAAGTCGTGCAGGCCTTTACTCGCGAAGACAGCGTGAATAAACAGTTTGGCGATGCGGCAGAATCCGCCTTCAATGTCGCCTTACTGCGCATTCGCCAACGCGCGTTTATGATCGCGCTGGTGATGATTCTGGTGATGGGATCGGTCGCTGGCATGTTGTACGTCGGCGGTCACGATGTGATAACTGGCAGCCTGAGTGGCGGCGATCTGGCCGCCTTTGTGTTTTACGCCATCATGGTCGGCGGCTCACTGGCCGCAGTGACTGAAGTCTACGGTGAAGTGCAGCGGGCGGCGGGCGCGGCTGAGCGTATTCGTGAACTAATGGCAGCGGAGTCCGATATACAATCACCCGCCGACAATATGACTCCTGCCGTAAAGCACAGCGAGACTCAGATTGCGTTTCAAGAGGTCAGTTACCACTATCCTTCCCGCCCCGACAAAGCAGCTTTAACCGAGCTCAATCTCGAGGTACGCGCTGGCGAGCGCATTGCCTTGGTCGGACCATCCGGGGCGGGCAAATCCACCCTGTTCGATATGCTGCTTCGTTTTCGAGATCCGCAACATGGGCAAATTCTGGTGGAAGGCACACCATTACCTGAATGGCAGTTACAGAACCTGCGCAGTCAGTTTGCTCTGGTGCCTCAACAGCCGGTGCTGTTCAGCACTAACGTATTGGAAAACCTGCGCTATGGCCGACCTGACGCCACCGAAGCAGACATTCTCGCGGCGGCTCAGGCCGCACATGCCGATGAATTTATTCAACAGCTGCCAGAACAATACGAATCGTATCTGGGAGAAGGTGGCGTGAAACTGTCAGGGGGGCAAAAGCAACGCTTAGCCATCGCCCGAGCGATTCTGCACGATCCGAAAATACTCCTGCTTGATGAAGCCACCAGCGCCTTAGACGCCCAGAGCGAATACCTCGTGCAACAGGCGTTAGATGAACTGATGCAGAATCGCACCAGCTTTGTGATCGCGCATCGCCTGTCGACCATCAAACACGTCGACCGCATTGTAGTGATGGATCAGGGACGCATCGTGGCTGTCGGCACGCACGATGAACTGCTTGAACGCTCGCCCTTATATAAGCGGCTCGCCGAGTTGCAGTTTTCGCCAACTGGACTCACCAATCCATAGCGCAGAAACGTTTCTTACCACTGGCCGACATAGCCCAGTCTGCAAAGCTACTTTCTAGTAGCTAATAGTAGCTAACCCCTCTAGCCGCCCTGTAACTAACCCTTCCACCAAGTGTCAATTCGCGCCTCAACTGTTCATATATTGAACAGTCAGAGTAAGCTATTGTAAAATCTCGTAACACAAAGAAATCATAAGTTTCTCCCTAACACCTACGAGATTGAGTTTATGCCTAACGCAAGGCTAGCACCGGCCATACTTATTTCCCTGTCACTGATACTACAGGGCTGCTTCTTTGAACAGGACCCGTTACCTGAAACACAGGAAGAAAAGCAATCTGACCTGATCGCAGAAGCAGCTGATGACGGCGGATCTGCCGCTGCTCCCAATGCTAATGGCGAAGCGTCTGTGACCGACTTAGAAACCGGACTGTCCGTTTCAGTCAGCAAAGACGCACTCTCTGGCCTCGCTGCTGGCGATAACTTCGTACTACAAGTTACACCACTAAACGAAAATGAGGTACCTGCCGGATCGAGCGCAATTCAAATTGCTGGACAGGTATTCAATATAAAAATTCGTAGCGTAAATACTGGCGAAGAATTACAACCGACGGGTGGAATGAAGGTTACGCTCCCTTACGGCAGCACAATTAACGGCACCGATATTCAAAAGCTGGCCATTGCAAACTATCACGACAACGAGTGGGTCATTTTTGCAGCAGATTCTATCGATGACGTGAAGAAAACAGTCACGGCCACCATCACTCAGTTAAGTCCGGTGGCTGTTGTAAAAAACAACGCTATAAACAGTGCTCCTGTGGCTCCTGATTACACAGGTACCATCCTCGAGGACGACACCTACAGCTTAAAAATCAATGCAACTGATGCCGATGGCGATGGGCTGGTCTATTCATGGCTGGACGATACTACTGGCGAAAAAGTAGCTGACAATGCGAGTCTGGATGCTGCTGGTAACTTTTCCTATCAGCCTCTGGAGAACTTCAACGGTCAGACTGTTCTTCAATATAAAGTCAGCGATGGTGAACTCTCTGATACTGGCAGTATCACTATTACCGTCGAGGGCGTGAACGATGCTCCTGTCGCAGCGGATTACACAGCCACTATCGCCGAAGACGGTACCTACAATGTAGTGCTGCAAGCGACCGATATCGATAGCAATGCTTTGACTTACTCATGGCTCGACGGAACAACTGGCGAAAAAGTAGCTGACAATGCAAGCCTGGATGCGGCTGGTAACTTCATCTATCAGCCTCTAGAGAATTTCAACGGTCAGACTGTTCTTCAATATAAGGTCAGCGATGGTCAGTTCACCGACACGGGCAGTATCACTATTACCGTCGAGGGTGTGAATGATGCTCCTGTAGCAGGGGATTACACGGGCACTATCATTGAAGGGACTCCTATCTACGGCGTAAAACTCTCTGCGACTGACATCGATGGTGATGCTCTTACATACTCATGGCTGGATGGTACGACGGGTGGCAAGCCAGCGTACAATGCTGGTCTTGATGCAGCAGGTAACTTTAACTACCAACCACCTGAAAATTACTTCGGCATCAATGTTTTCCACTATAAAGTCAGCGACGGCGAGCTGACCGATACCGGAACCATTACCGTCACGGTCACCGGTGTTAATGATGCACCAGTCGCGATGTCATCGTCGTTAAATGTTACCGGCAATGCGGGCTCACAGGGTACGCTCAGCGCCACTGACGTCGATGGTGATACCTATTTCACTTACGCGATCGTCTCCCAGCCGGAACACGGTACCGTCACTATTTCTGGCAGTACTTTCACCTACATTCCGGATGGCAACTACGAAGGTGAAGACAGTTTTGAGTTCACCGCCAATGACGGCGCTCTCGACTCAGCACCCGGCACAGTAACTCTGTCCTTGAGCCCTGCATATCGTTACGTACTGGAAGACGGCACTGGCGATGGCACCAGTTGGAACAACGCCACCTCTTCTGTTCAGTCAGCCATTAACGATCTGGTTGCGCTGGGTGGTGGTCGCGTTCTCATCGGCCCGGGGACGTTCTATGCAGATTCAGCCAATACGCCTGTCGCGACTATTCCTGAATATGCTGACGTAGAACTCTACGGTGGCTTTAACGGCTATAACCTTACTTTTGCACAGCGCCCTGAAATTCTGGCAGAAACCATTCTGTCAGGTGACTACGATCAAAGCGGGGACTTCAGCGAAGATGACTCGCCAAGTGTCGTAATTACCTACGGTGGCCTGATTGATGGCGTCACTGTTTCAGGCGGTAACGGTACTCGTGGTGGTGGTGTTTTCGTCAATGGTGGTCAATACGCTAATGGCGGTCACGTTACGCTGAATCAGGTAGTAGTAGAAAATAACCAAGCCAGCGAAATGGGTGGCGGTATTTATTTGTTCCGTGACGGCACACGAAATGGTGAAACAGGAGAGTATGTTTTCGACGCTTACCTGACCATTAGCAACTCAACGGTGTCTGATAATACTGCGCCAAATGGTGGTGGTATTTATAACGCTGATTCAGAGCTCACTATCACGGACTCAACGCTTCAGAATAACTCAGTCACTGAATTCGGTGGTGCAATTTATTCGGGTGGCCCACTCTCCATTGATCACAGCAATATCAGAGAAAATACCTTTACCACTAGCGGCCCTAGTGAAGAAGAATGTCAGGCAGCTCAGAGTTATGAAGAGGCGCTGGCATTGGGCTGTATCTCGCAAACCTATGCGGCAGGCGGTGGTCTATACCTGATCAATACGTCGGCAACTATTACCAATACTCAAATTGAAAAAAATACCTCTGAATGGGGCGCAGGTATCTACCTCGCCGGCCAGCCAAGTCTGACTATGGATCAAGTTTCGGTTTCACATAACGAGGCTGCTGGAGGCGCTGCTGGTATCTACAACGAATATGGTCTGGTAACTATCAGTCGCTCGCATATCAACTACAACACTGCCGAAAACTCCGGTGGTGCTTTTTACAATGCCGCTGAAAACCAGCAGGAATCTGAAGAAGAGGAAGAAGGCCCTGGTGAAGAAGGCTGCTTGGGCGCCTGTGGAGAAGAGGGGCCTTATGAAGGTCCTGATGAAGAATGCGGCCTCGATTGTATGGAAGGCGGCTCAGAAGAACCAGAGCTTACTGTCTATGAGCAGTGCGACTATGCAGAAAGCCAGGAAGAGTATGACGCGCTTGATTGCGATACTGTCTTCGAAAACTACGATACCTGTGACGAACTGGATCTGTATAACAGCGCCGATGTTGCGACGTTCAATGAGCTTCAGTGTGCAGAGCAATTCCCAAGCGAGTTCAGTGCAGATGATATTCCTGCTGTTTTCCAGAACTGCCCTAATGACTTTGCAACACTGAAGCTTTCTGACTCCGAAATTGTAGGCAACGAAGCCAGTTCCGGTGGTGCGCTCTATAACTACGGTTCTGTGTGCATTACAGGCACCAGCTTCCGTTACAACGCGGCCTATACTGGCGGCGCCATCAGAAACGATTACTCCGGTGATGGCAGTTCGCTGTTGGTTACGAATTCGTCGTTCGTCGGCAATACAGCATCTGGTTCTGCCACTAATAGTAACGGTGGTGCGCTCTATACCATCGGCTATGGCAGCACGAGCGTCCTGCAAAACGTTTCTTTCAGCCAGAACTCGGCAGAATCAAACGGTGGTGCAATCTGGGTATATTCAAACGCGACGGTACGTATCAACAACTTCACTTTCTACGACAACATTGCGACAGAAGGTCAGGATGTTTTTGTCGGTGGAGTTAATGCTTCAAACTCATACAACGGTGTGGATGTTGCCTTCAGCAATGGCTGTTCTGAACAGGACCTTTCTGCTTACGCAAGCAGTTACAACCTGTTCTCGTACGCCGGCGACTTTGCAACAGAAAACAGCGTAATTATGATTCCACCATTTAATACTGCAGCAAGTGGTGAACTGTTTATGGATCAGAACAGCGTCTGTGCCAATGCCGGTGATGCCGATACCGCGACTGCGGCATTCGATAGCCTCGAAGCCTGGAGTGGATTAACGTCCGATATGGATTATTCCACCACGCAGGAAACCAGTGGCATGGTTGCCGCGGGTGCATTGTATAGCCCTGAAGACCTATGGATTAAGATCTTCTCTGCAACGGGTGATAGTTTCAACTTCAGCACCAACCAGCTGGAAGCGAGTTGTGATCTGTACGCCGATGGCGAAATGGTTGCCGAGGATGTTCAGGACAATTCTGCTCATAACCAAAGCACTGGTACTGAGCTGACTCTGATCTGTGCATCGCCCGTAGGCTATACCAAGTCTGCAACAACAATTGCAGGCGGCCTGATGGTGCCTTAATGCTGGCAGTACGATGTTGAGGGAAGTTAAGTACTATCTCCCTGTCAGCTGAAACGAAAAGCCCCGGTATTTACCGGGGCTTTTTTTTTGCACTGAATAAAATGGTTATTTCGAATTATTTTCTGCGAACGTAACCCGCTTGCATATTGATGTCGGCAAGGCCGCTGGCTTCGTCGAAACCACGGACAACCCCGTAAACAAAGAACATCACCTCGTCGCCATCGATGGTCCCCACCGTGGGTTCGCCAATGGCGATGATATTCCCGACTTCCTGATCTGAGCTCGCTGCCAGTACCTTAACAGGTGTCGCCCAGAGGGCTGTATTGCCGAAGTCCGCTTGCGTGTGCGTACCGCTGTATTTCGACATCCAGACCGCGGGTAACTCAGTGTCGTCTGAGCGGGTAAAATACAGTTCGGTGCCGGTAAAAAACGGCTGTATTTCCTGCGAAGGGTCAGCCAGATTAACCGGTGCAGGTAACACCACCTTCTGCCAGTTGGACGAGGGGTAGGTGTCGGTCAGATTCACATACACCGAAAGCTCGCCGTGATCATTGCCTGGGCCTGGGGCTTCATAAATGTCGTCGTATTCGTCATCCGTCCAGATACTACTGACCGTTGATGATTCACGATATAAATGCGGATTACCCTGCGTTCCTGCTATGCCCTCGATGCCTACATCAGAAAAGCCTACTTTGGTCAGACCAAAGCTACTGTCCCGCTGGGGTGGCGTACCGGGCGTGCCGGAGTAGTTAAAATTACCGAGATTGATGGGGTCTCCCAAAGCGCTCTGAAGCGTATAGATATCGAGCAGGCTTTCGGCATCGGCGGTTCCGTTGTCATCAAAATCTACTGACTCGGTATCGTCAGGAGCATTAAACGATAATGCCAGAAGATAATTATCTGAACTGCCGAAATCAGGTAAGACACTCAATCCAAACGGGCTGCTGATGCCATCGCCTTCATCATCAAAAGCGATCATAAACGGCTCCCGGTAGCTACCGTCGGGCTGGCGTTTAAAACCGTAAAATACATTCGACACGCTGAACAGGTTCAATGTGTCATCGCCCATTCCCCAAGAAACAGAGTTATGTCGCCATGTTCCATCTTCATTAATTCGCGTGGTGTAAAAATCCGGGCGTTCTGGCGCACTGACCGGACCAATGGTGTTATCTATCCAGGGGTGTGTACAACGTTCAGGAGACAGGCGATCTCCGCCGCAACCGCCGTCTTCACGAGCGAAATTAAAGAGAATTAATCCACTGAAATATGCAGGCGAGTACTGCGTAAACAGGTACTCACCGTTGGGAGAAATGGCAATGCCATCTTCATAGCCTTCAGTATTAACCAGGCCTTCTACCATCATGGGCTGACCCCAGTCTTCGTGAACATCGGCCAGTACCAGTGGATGGAGTGTCTTACTGTGCGGTACTGCGGCCTCATGGGTGACGGTTACTTCAAATTCTCCGGTCCGGGAAGGCGTCACTACAGATTCATAAATACCGTATTCTGTTTCGACGAAAGCGGTCGAACTAAGGTCGCCCGAGTGTGTTAATGAAAGATAATGAGAAGCCTCTGTCGCCGGGCTATCTCTATGGAGCAGCGCTACCGATATTCGGACCTTATCCAGAGCAGATTCCTGCGGTAAACGGCTCATGGTAATTGTCATGGATGGGTGAAACTCAGGAAAGTCCGGATCACAACACGGCTCGCCCTCAGGTAAAGCAGCGTTATTTTGCTCACAACCAGATATCGCCATAGCGCTGACCATAACAGCGGCATAAACAACAAGCTTTGCCTTAGCCTTCTGTTTCATTCCCTCTCCTCAGGTCATCTGGTTTTTAGCGACCCAACTGCATCTCCTTTTACCCTGAAGTGCTCACCATCTCACTAGCCGTATCCAGCATACGGTTGGCAAAGCCCCACTCGTTATCAAACCAGACCAACAGTTTGAGCAGGCGACCGCCGCTGACCCGGGTCTGAGTCGCATCAACAATCGCCGAACGCGGGTCATGGTTAAAATCGATAGAGGCGTGGGCTTCCCGGGTAAGCCCCAGAATGCCGTCGAAGCGCTCATTCGATGCTCCGGCTAACAGTGCATTAACAGCGTCGGCGTCGGTAGCGTCAGTCAGTTGCAGGCTGATATCCAATGCCGAGACATTAATCGTCGGCACACGCACGTGCAGGCTCTCTATTTTGCCGGCCAGTTGCGGCATCAGACGCTCGATCCCCGCTGGCAGGCCGGTATCTACCGGAATAATGCTCTGCACCGCCGAACGGGTGCGGCGCATGTCCGAATGGTAGGCATCAATCACGGGCTGATCATTCATGGCCGAGTGAATCGTGGTCGTCACACCCGCTTCAATGCCGTAGGCCTGATCGATTAACGTCAGCACCGGAATCAGTGCATTGGTCGAACAGGAGCCGTTAGACACAATACGCTGCTCTGCCGAGAGCGAATCGTGGTTATGGCCGTAAATCACGGTATTGTCGACGGCGCTGTCGGCTGGGTTTGAAATAAGCACTTTTTTCGCACCGCGATTGAGGTGCAGTTCGGCGTCTTCGCGCGAGCGGATCTGACCACTGCACTCCAACACCAGGTCGACATCCAACGCGGCCCAGTCGAGTTCTGCCGGATCACCGATATGGCATACCCGGATACGATCGCCATTGACCATCAGGTGCTGCTCATCGGCGATACTGACGGTGCCGTTAAAACGACCGTGGGTACTGTCGTAGCGCAGCATGTAGCTCAGTGAATCGATGTCAGCGAGCTCATTGATCACGACCACTTCCATGTCCTGGCGATAGCCATTTTCATACAGTGCACGCAGCACACAGCGGCCGATACGTCCGAAACCGTTGATGGCGATACGGGTTGTCATGGGTTTGTGCGCCTCATTACTGTCTCATGATTGCCGGGCTTCTCAGAAGCTGGATACTATGCACTCTATTGTCGCGGAATTGGTCGCCGTAGGCAAAATGCACACACCGGAATACCAGACATGACTTATCCCACCTGCCCTTTGTGCCACGAAACAAAGCAGATTTCGGTTCTCGACAGCGCCATGCCGCGCCGCTACCTGAGCTGTGGGCGCTGCCATCTGGCGTTTATGCATCCGGATGATTACCTGAACGCGACAGATGAGAAGGCCTACTACGCCACCCATGAAAACAGCATTGAGGACGAAGGCTACGTCGGCTTTCTGAATATTCTGCTGGAGCCACTGCTGAACCGTATTGAGCCGAAGAAAGCACTCAGCGCTCTGGATTATGGCTGTGGGCCGGGACCAACGCTGTCGGTTTTGTTCGAACAAAATGGGATTCACTGCGACAACTATGACCCATTCTTTTATCCCGAGCCGGCGACGCCACCTTACGACGTGATTACCGCCACTGAGTGCTTTGAACACTTTCATCAGCCCCAGAAAGAGCTGGCGAAACTGGTGTCGTGGTTACAACCGGGAGGACTGCTTGCGTTAATGACCAGTCGTTGGAGTACGCCCGAAAAATTCATGCACTGGCATTACAACCGAGATCCGACTCACGTCATTTTTATGCATGAAAAAACGATAAATTTTATCGAAGAGAGATTCGGATTAACCTGTGTTTACCGAGACGAAAAGCGTGTAGTTATTTTTAATAAATCAGCTTATTAATCACCAACAGGTAGTCACGTATATTATTGAAATAGAGTGTTATCTGATGAATTTTCAAGCTACAAACGGCAAGCCTTAGCTCGCTCTGATAACACCCGATTTTCTGCACGATTCTGAGACAGCTCAGCGGCCTGATGAAATGCACGTCCGGCATCACGAAAACGCCCGAGCCGCTCCAGCACATCGCCGCGCGCTGCATAATACGGCGCATACTCTGTCAGGCTTTTCTTCCGGGCAATAGCATCCAGCTCAGCCAGTGCCACGTCAGATTCACCAGCGCACGCCAAGGCCACGGCACGATTGAGTCGTACCACAGCCGTTGGCTGAATCTGCAACAAGCCATCGTATAGAGCAACAATTTCATCCCAGCGTGTCTCGGCAAATGACGCCGCACGTGCATGACAGGCGGCAATGCCTGCCTGCAAACAATAGCTGCCAATGGCACTACCGAGACCAAAGGCCCGGGACAGATAATCGTGTCCGCGCCGGATTAATATGGCATCCCACAGCGCCCGATTCTGTTGTGCTAATAACACAGGATTGCCGTCTTTATCCTGGCGCGCATTCAGCCGCGACGCCTGATATTCAAGCAAGGCGGCCAGCCCCAGTACATCCGTATCGTCATTAATCAGCGCAGCTAAGGAACGAGTCAGACGCAACGCCTGATGGCACAGTAAAGGTTGTGTCCACTGTGCCCCCTGAGTGGCGACATAGCCTTCATTGAATAGCAGGTAAATTGATTCCAATACGGATTTCAAACGTGCCTGACGCTCCTTTTCTGGCGGCAGTTCAAAAGGAATCCGGGCCGCGCTTAACGTTTTTTTCGCACGGGTAATCCGCTGCGCCAATGTCGTCACCGGCACCAGATAAGCGCGGGCAATATCATCGACACTTAAGCCGGCCACCAGCTTCAGCACCAGAGCAACGCGGGAGTCCGGCGGCAAAAGAGGATGACAGCAGATAAACATCAGTCGCAGAATATCATCGCCCACTTCATCTTCACGCACGCGGCTGACATCGAACTCTGCCGTTATGGCTTCCAGGTCGCCGCCCGCATATTCACTTGCAAGACGTTCACGATAAAGGGATTCGTCGGCGAAATCACCAGAAGAAAGATGTTCACCACGACGCTTTTTCTGCCGCAACAGATCGAGCGCCTTATTGCGCGCCGTTACCATTAACCAACCACCGGGGTTTTCCGGAACGCCATGTGCACGCCAGTTCTCCAACGCCGTTAGTAGTGTGTCCTGAGCAATGTCTTCGGCCTGAGTCAGATCAGACAGCAGGCGCGCAAGACTCCCTGTAATGGCCGCGCTTTCCAGATGCCAGACGGCGTTCAGGCGTTGAGCGGTATTATCCACCGTAGATTCCACAGTGTGTCCGTATTATTTCTGGTAGCAAGGCGCTAATTCACGAACTTCAACGGTCGCGAATTTCGCCGCCGGACACTGACGCGCAATTTCAATGGCTTCTTCTTTCGAGACAACGTCCAGCAGGAAAAAACCACCGACCATTTCCCGCGACTCGGTAAACGGGCCGTCCATCAAACGGGTGTCACCATCGCGGATCTGAATGCGTACAGCGCTGTCGTCGGTACGCAGAGATTCTGACGCCAGCAGTACGCCCCGCTGGGCCAGTGCGGCACCAAAATTCAGCATTTCACCGTACACGGCTTTGCCTTCGTCTTCGCTGCGGGTATCCCGCTGGCCGCGTTCTTCACGGATAATCAGCATCCAGCTCATGCGTCGCCCCCGAACTGCGAAGGAATTTCAGGCTCCACTAATTGCATCAGTAATTGCAAGGACTCCTGCCAGCCGGCGTAACAGAACTCCAGCGGAATCGCTTCAGGAATGCCCGTCTGCACCACGGTCATCGCCGTGCCGTTAAGCACCGGTGTAAACGTCACCGTAGTGATCATCTGGCCGGGTAGATCTGGATGATCAAACTGATCATCAAACACCAGTTTTTCACCGGGAATCATTTCTCTGTAAGTGCCACCAAAGCTGTGTTCTTCGCCGCAGCCCAGATTAATAAACGACATTTTATAGGTGCCGCCAACGCGCGCATCCATATGATGGATTTTTGCGACAAACCCGTGCGGTGGATTCCACTTGACCAGCGCTTCAGGAATAACAAATGCGTTATAAATCCGTTCCGCCGGGGCTTTAATAACGCGATATAAATGGACTTCATTCGCCATGAGTAACGTCCTCGTTTGAGTCACTGACTACTTTTTCAAGCTTAGATAAGTTCTGTTCGTTCATTCCTGCGACAAACCCTTTCAGGCCATTCCACGTAGCGGCGTCATCGAAGGTCTGGAGCCAGGTGACTAAGGTGGAGTTCACTTCCGATTTCAGCGTTACGGTCAGAAAAAAGTGCGGCGCAGGGATATGCTCCATTACGATTTTCTGGTTATCGACAATTTCATGGAAGACCTGCTGATTGTCGTAATCGGTACCATCCGGGCCGTGCATAATAAAATGCCACTCACCGCCTTCACGGAAATCGAATGAGTGGAAGGTGTTGCTAAATCCATCCGGCCCCCACCAGGCCGCGAGTTTCTGCGGATCACGGAAAGCGTCGAATATCTGTTCTGGGGTCGCCAACATCAGTCGCTCGTTGTAGGCCGAGCGTTCGGCAATATCGTTCTGCATCGTTTTTTCTTCCTGTTTCAGCATTCTGTCAGGACTTCAAAGCCACCAAAGATCATGCGTTTACCGTCAAAAGGTAAGGCCGTCATTTCCGGCGACAGACGCGTGTCTTCAAATACTTTTTTCATGCCTTCGTCCCGTGCGGCTTTCGATGGCCAACGCACCCAGGAAAAACACACGACCTCGTCGTCGTTGCATTTTACCGCCATAGGAAAGGAGGTCACCTCGCCGTCCGGGACATCATCGCCCCAACACTCAACCACGGACTCTGCACCATGTTCGATAAATATCGGACCAAACTCCGCCGCATAAACCCGGTAAATCTCTTTGCGATCTGCCGGTACCGCAAATACAAACCCATCAACATACGCCATCATGAACTCCTGTTTCGGATTTCAGTTATCGGAGCCAGCGTCGCAGGCCTGCGCCATATCGACCGCTTGCGCGCCGCGAATCATGTCGTCTTCGGTGACGATGGCGACACACATGGACAATGACCATTTATGCCCGAACGGATCACGCAACATACCAAAACGCTCGCCCCAGAAGGTATTTTCCAGCGGCATCACCAGTTCGCAGCCTGCGGCGACGGCCTGAGCAAAGCTGGCGCCCACGTCGTCGCAATACATATGAATGCCTACCGGGCTCCCACCCAATGCCTGCGGCCCAAAGTTATGCCATTCTGGTACTTCGTCGGTCAGCATCAGGATTGCGCCATTGATACGCAGACTGGCGTGCATCACGCGGTTATCGGCGGTGGGAATACGATGCAGCAGCTCAGCATTAAATGCACTCTGATAAAACTCGATCGCCTTGTCTGCGTCTTTACAGGTGAGGTAGGGGATCAGGTTGGTAAAGCCTTCTGGGATCGGGGCTACATTATTGGTCGTCATATATCTCTCCTTGTTCTGCTTCGGTAAATGCCTGCGTGATTCAATGCGGCGGACAGGCCGTCGGCGAACGGTTTATCCCCAGCCTCAGACATACAACGTTGGAGAATCAGGAAATACGACAGGACACTTAAAAAATTTTACCGGGCGGCAAACTCGCGCGGACTCATTCCATATTGCTGATGAAAACGACGGGAAAAATGACTGGGGTTAGAAAAGCCTAACTCATAGCAGGTGCTGGTGATACTTTGCCCACTGCGAATCAGTTTGCAGGCGTGTTCGAGGCGACGCTGCTGCTGATACTGCGCGGGGCTACAGCCCAGACTGCTTTTAAATTGCTGGAACAATTTCGTACGCGACATACAGGCGATCCGCGCAAGATGATCAATATCTACCGGCTGAGCAAGGTTTTCTTCAATGTAGGCCACTGCATTCGTCAGACCCGACTGAGTCGGATTCTGCTGCACACAACGCAGTAAAAAGTCACGCCCCTGCTGACGTAACATGCGCGCCACCAGCTCGTTAACCCCAAAGTTCAGCACCAGGTCACAGTCATCTTCTTTGTGTACGTGACTGGCAACAATACGCTCCAGTAGCTGCTGCGTGGCATCCGTATGCGACAGATGCCACTGACGGGTTTCTACCTCCCACTCGCCCAACGCTCTCGGGCGCTCGCTGACCGTGTTCAGCTGGTCACATACCTTCAGCAGAGTTTCGCGCGGTATCTCGAGCGTCATGCAGGTCGTCGGTGTGGTCATTGATGCTTCAGGAAAGTCGATTTCGACGTATTCACCCGGTGCTACAACAAATGACTCATGAGGAAGAAAACCGGTCGAAAAACCGTCCATACCGTGCATGACTTTACGTCCCGTCATCATACCGCAGTAGAGCAGCTCACCGGCATCAAGACGAACGCGCTCAGCCTGCTCATAGGTGTCATACACAGAAAGTTCTGCCAGCTGACTGGCATAGACAGTGCGGTTTTCCACCAACTGACCTGGCGCTACCTTCTGACGGTGTGCGCTGGCCAGCGATGCGAAACTGTGAGGTTTTGTACTGGTCGTCATAAGCAGGGCCTGTGTCCGGGGTGTGCTGTTTCAGGCCAGTGACACATTCTGACAATGGCGGGACTCAGAGAACATTGATCCGGACTCTCGTGCAAGTCATCGAACCAATAGACCACATACTCTGGAGTCACACAACACAAAACACCGGAAGAGCGGACAGCCTTCGACTTTAGTCTAAAGCGTCCATTCAGCCGGCAAGAATAACAACGGAGATACCCTGATGATCTATGCAAATCCAGGACAGCCAGGCGCTGTCGTCACTTTCAAAGAGAAGTACGGTAACTACATCAACGGCGAATTCGCTGCCCCTGTAAACGGTAATTACATGGACAACGTCAGCCCGGTAAACGGAGAAGTATTCTGTCGTGTTGCCCGCTCCGACAGCGCAGACATCGAAAAAGCCCTCGACGCAGCTCACGCAGCTGCACCGGCCTGGGGGAAAACTTCAGTTCAGGAACGCTCAAATGTCCTGCTTAGAATCGCCGACCGCATCGAGCAGAACCTCGAGATGCTGGCCGTGGCCGAGACCTGGGATAACGGCAAAGCCGTGCGCGAAACCCTCGCTGCAGACATCCCACTGGCCGTTGATCATTTCCGGTATTTCGCAGGTTGCCTGCGTGCACAGGAAGGCAGCATGGCCGAGCTGGACGAGACCACAGTGTCGTACCACGTGCATGAGCCGCTGGGTGTTGTTGGCCAGATCATCCCGTGGAACTTCCCGCTGTTGATGGCCGCCTGGAAACTTGGCCCTGCACTGGCCGCGGGTAACTGCGTGGTGATGAAGCCTGCAGAGCAGACCCCTGCCTCTATTCTGGTTCTGATGGAACTGATCGGTGATCTGCTGCCAGCGGGTGTCGTGAATATCGTCAACGGCCTGGGCGAAGAAGCAGGACAGGCTCTGGCCACCAGCAAGCGGATCGCTAAGCTGGCGTTTACTGGCTCAACACCGGTTGGCCAGCACATTCTGCGCTGCGCGGCAGAAACCCTGATTCCAAGCACCGTCGAGTTGGGCGGCAAGTCGCCTAACGTCTATTTCGAAGATGTGATGCAGATGGAGGATGACTACCTGAGTAAGGCGGTCGAAGGCACCGTGCTCGCCTTCTTTAACCAGGGCGAAGTCTGCACCTGCCCATCGCGTGCTCTGGTTCAGGAAAGCATCTACGACGAATTTATGGCGAAAGTTATTGAGCGTGCTCAGACCATCAAGCGTGGCAACCCACTGGATACTGACGTTCAGGTCGGTGCTCAGGTATCGAAAGAACAGTACGACCGCATTATGAAGTACATCGAAATCGGTAAACAGGAAGGTGCAGAAGTCCTGACTGGTGGTGCTGCAGCAACACTGGAAGGTGACCTTAAAACTGGCTTCTACATTCAGCCGACCGTGTTCAAAGGTCACAACAAAATGCGTGTTTTCCAGGAAGAAATCTTTGGCCCAGTCATCAGTGTGACGACCTTCAAAGATGAAGCTGAAGCGCTGGAAATTGCCAACGATACTGAGTTTGGTCTCGGTGCTGGCGTCTGGACCCGCGACATGAACCGCGCCTATCGCATGGGGCGTGGTATTCAGGCTGGCCGGGTATGGACCAACTGCTACCACGCCTATCCGGCACACGCTGCCTTCGGTGGTTATAAGAAATCCGGCATCGGTCGTGAGACGCACAAGGTAGCTCTGGAGCACTATCAGCAGACCAAGAACCTGCTGGTCAGCTATGCCACCAGCCCCTTAGGCTTTTTCTAAAATCAGTTTTCTTCTAGGGTCGGTTTCTTTTAAGGAAAAAAGCTTTACCTCTCCTCTGGTATGAAATGCGCTGCATTTCTCCTCCTGGGCTGATGTCGGTTTGTTGGGAGACCCGGCATCATTAAGGCCCTTTTTAAGCACCCGTTCGCGGGTGCTCTTTTTTTATCTAGGGCCTGCTCTGGTATACATACGCCACAATCAATAATACCCTATCAATATACTCAGTTATTATTGGTTGCATCGCTATGCCTGTCGTCTTCCCGTTCGAAAACATCTACGCGCAACTTCCTGAGCAGTGTTTCGAACGCGTTATGCCCACGCCGGTAAAAACTCCGACGCTGATTCGTTTCAATGTGCCCTTAGCGACCGAATTAAATATTCAATTCAGCGATGCCGATGATGAAGAACTCGCTCAGATATTTTCCGGCAATCTGGTGCCACACAATGCCGACCCACTGGCGATGGCGTATTCCGGGCATCAGTTTGGCAACCTGAATCCGCAACTCGGGGATGGCCGCGCCATCCTGCTGGGTGATCTCTATGACAGCAATGCAAAACTGAAAGATATCCAACTCAAAGGATCTGGGCGGACTCCCTTTTCGCGCGGTGGAGACGGTCGCAGCCCGCTCGGGCCCGCGCTGCGCGAGTACATCCTGTGCGAGGCCATGCATGCTTTAGGTATTGCGACCACTCGGGCACTCGCTGTGATCAGCTCAGGAGAACATGTGATTCGCCAGCAGCGCGAACCCGGTGCAGTATTTACCCGTGTGGCATCCAGTCATATCCGAGTCGGGACGTTTCAGTATTTTGCGATACGTAGAGATCATGTCGCCCTGAAAGCGCTGGCAGATCATGTGATTGACCGACATTTCCCCGAGCTTAAAAGCAGCCCTGAAAGCGAGAATATTTATTTATCACTGTTTAAAAATATCGTTAAGAAACAGGCAGAATTAATTGCATCATGGATGAACCTTGGATTTATTCATGGCGTGATGAACACCGACAATATGACCGTCAGTGGCGAGACAATTGATTACGGCCCCTGCGCGTTTATTGATGCCTTTAATCGTAAAAAAGTTTTCAGCTCAATTGATCAACAGGGTCGCTACGCATACATTAACCAACCTGCCATTGGACAGTGGAATCTGACTCGTCTTGCGGAAGCCATGCTGCCTTTGTTTATGAATGACACAGACAGCGAAGCAGACGAGAAACAGGCGATTGATGACGCTACTCAGATTCTCAATGACTATGTCCAGATGCACCAAAGTGCCTGGGAATCCGGCATGGCGAAGAAGCTTGGCTTCAGCTCAGCCGAGACTAGCGACCGGGAAATCTTCGAATCTCTGCTCGACCTTCTTGATGAAAGCCGTCTCGACTTCACGTTGTTTTTCCGCCGACTGAGTGACTGTACAAACTCGAATAATGATACCAGCGCTCTGTTTACCCTATTTGATTCGCCTGATGCCCGTTCAACGGATGGCATCAAGCAGCGCCTGTCAGACTGGATAAGCAACTGGCAGGCACGACTGCGCGAACGCGAAGAACTGAAAGCGGCTGAAGAGCGGATGAAACAGAACAATCCTGCCATCATCCCCCGCAACCATCAGGTGCAGGCGGTGATCTCGGCGGCGGAAGAAGGGGACTACGCTCCGTTTGAAGCTTTACTCGACGCGCTGAAGTCACCCTACGAGCAACATGCCGAATACGCTGCGTATGAAGCGCCCCCATTGCCAGCAGAGCAGGTGTTCAGGACCTTCTGCGGCACCTGACCAGCAGGCGGTATGGCAAGACCTCAAGGTAAAACGGGAGTTTCCCGGGCCGCTTGCAACCCATTGTTCCAGAATCCCGGTTTTTACCCATGCTGTCCGCTGCTAATCTGAACAGAAGATGATGACCAAGAGAGGCTCAGATGGGACTGCTGGTAAAAGGTGAGTGGCACGACAAATGGTACGACACCGATAAGTCAGACGGTGCGTTCGAACGCGAAGACGCGCAACTACGAAGCTGGGTAACGGCAGACGGCAGTGCTGGCCCTTCCGGTAATGCCGGTTTCAGGGCCGAGTCCGGTCGCTATCACCTGTATGTCTCTCTCGCCTGCCCCTGGGCACACCGCACACTTATATTTCGTCAGCTGAAAGGACTCGCTGGTCATATTGGTGTATCGGTTGTATCTCCCGATATGCTGGATCACGGCTGGACCTTTGATACCGGGGCAGGCAGCTCTGGCGATCCGCTTTATCACAGCGACTTTATGCATCAGATTTATACCCGCAATAAATCGGATTACACGGGCCGAGTGACTGTCCCTGTGCTGTGGGATAAACAACAGGAATGTATCGTCAGCAACGAATCCGCCGAGATCATTCGTATGCTGAACAGCGCCTTTAACGATATTACCGGTAATCAGCAGGATTTTTGCCCTGAGCATCTGAAACCTCAGATCGATCAAGTGAATGAGCGGGTTTATCACACGATCAATAATGGCGTATACAAAGCCGGCTTCGCTACTAAAACTGAGAAGTATGAAGCTGCCTTCAGCGAATTATTTGACTCACTGGACTGGCTTGAGGAACGACTGACACAGCAGCGTTATCTGGTCAGAGATGGGGACAAAAGTGTTCTGACAGAGGCTGACTGGCGTCTGTTCACAACGCTGATCCGGTTCGACGCCGTGTACTTCGGTCACTTCAAATGCAATCTGCGCCGCATCGAAGATTATCCGGCGATCAGTGGCTACGTGCGCGACCTGTATCAGCATCCGGGCGTTGCCGAGACGGTCGATTTCTCTCACATCAAGCGTCATTACTACTACAGCCACGACATGATCAACCCAACGCGCATCGTGCCTGTCGGCCCTGCGCTCGACTTTAACCGGGCGCATGGTCGAGAGTCGCTCAAGTGATCGTCGTCAAAGACGACAATTGAAATAATTCCGACACCCGGATTGTGCTAGCTTAGTCGACCTTCAAACATTTTTTGCCTGCTGCCTATGCAGGCATCGCAGGGACACACTATGAGCACAATCCACTTTATTGGTGGCGAAAAAGGCGGTGTCGGTAAATCCGTATTCTCCCGCCTGCTGTCGCAGTACTTTCTTGACAACAACATGCACTACGCTGGGTTCGACGCGGATCAGTCCCACGACACCCTGACCCGCTTCTATCCCGAGTTCACCCAACCTGTGAATCTGGATAAGTTCGAGAGCGCGGACCGTATTGTTGAAACCGCCCTGGAGAACGACGTCAACGTTGTGGTCGACCTTCCGGCTCAGAGTGAACGTTTTCTCAAGCGCTGGATGGATGACAACGACGTCAGCGCTTTGTGTGAAGAGACCGGCGTGAAGTGCTATTTCTGGTACGTCGTCGACGATGGCATGGATTCAGCCCGACTGGCTGCGGCTTTCCTCGAGCGCTATCAGGATGAGCTGCCGTGTGTCCTGGTGCAGAACTTTGGCCGCGGTGGCGATTTCAGTAGCCTTGAGAAGACAATCACTGATGCAGGGATTACCCCAAAAGCATCTATTGCCATCAATGAACTGCACGATGGAACCATGCGTAAAATCGACAAACTGTCGCTGAATTTCTGGGCTGCCGGGAATCTTACCGAACGCGCAGAGGGTACGCTGTCATTGATGGAACGTCAGCGCACACGTGTCTGGTGTAAAAAGTCTTACGCTGAGATTGAGAAGGGACTTCAGGCACATACATCGAGTCTTGTCCCACAAATCATCTGACGCTGAGGCAGCGGAAGATTACTTAGTTCTGACTTCCGCTGTTTCCTTTTCTTCTGCAGCAGCATCCCGCTTACCCGAACCTGATTTGTCTTTCTGACGCTCGTCTTCCTCAACCTGATCCGTCACACGATTAATAATCTGAGGAACGAAACGCTCCGAGAATCCTGCAACAAATGACCAGAACAGAAGCTTGGCCATATCCTGACCAGTCGCTGGATACGTCTCGGTCAGAAAAGAGACAATATAGGCATTGTCAGGATGCCCATCCGGTTCAGGGATATAAAACCAAGGGAACATGTGTCCTGAAATAATCCCTGACAGAAAGAGGCTGTAGAGCACGAGGGCAAAAAGGCCGCCAAAGATAGGAATCAACAGAATCTGGAACCAGGAACGGGTAAGCAATCTCAGCTCCTGATCTGTGACTGTCTTTACTCGCTGCTGAATACTGACAAACCCGCCCAGAATACCGCAAACAAACACAGCCCAACTGACCATCAAGCGGCCTTCGTGTAAGAAGGTTGCGGAGAACAGCGCGGTAAAAATGCAGATCGAAACGGCTGTCATAATGATTAGCCGCTTCGTAAGAATATACACACCTGTAACACGATCCATATGCTGCCTCTCCTCCTGAGTGCATTTTACGACTGACTATACCGCTGAACCATTCGGGCGTCAGTAGAGAGTCGCTGTAATCCTGAGTCAGATCAGATTCTGACTCAGAATGTTAACTCCGTCGGTTTTGCCCATGGCATAAGCTTCGTCCAGTATCTGCATATCTGTAGTAAATTGTCCGGCGGAAAACGCTTCTGGTGGACACAACTCAATGACCTGGCAGTCGTCAGGTGGGTTGCGAATAAAATCGAGCGCTTCGTTGTATTCAATATGACGCCGCTGCAAACGACGCGCTACCGCTGGGTACTGCCGCAGGATATACGGGAACAGATGCCGGAAACGGTAAGCCTGCTTACGGTAAGAAGCCGGATTAGAACGTATCACCATAATTTTACGTGCACCGCGACGATAGGCTTCTTTTACCGGGAGGGAGTCAGCGACACCGCCATCCAGCCAGGTACGTCCACGAAACCTGATGGAGTCTCTGAACGCCAGTGGCATAGCTGCAGAACACTTAATTGCCTGAAACAGTTCGTGACGCTCAGGGGCGATGTAGTCAGCCTCTCCTGTTTCGGCATCAGTAACAACGGCAAGAAATCGGCCTTTGTGCTTATCGATTTCGTCGAGGCCAATATCAAGCTCGCGCTCGGTAATATCCCACAACCATTCAATATCGATCAGGTGGCCGCCACGTAGAAAGCGCCGAAGGCTTTTAAACTCGGGCCGACGACAGTAGTCGGTGATGACTTTATAATTTCGCCCGTATTGTTTACCGATATAAGCCGCTGTATTCGACGCGCCCGCCGATACACCGAAATACCAATCAAAGGGATAATAATCTGCACGGATAAACTCATCCAGAACGCCTGCACTGTATATCCCGCGCATGGCTCCCCCTTCCACGATAAGGGCCGATTCCACCTCGTTAACCTCAGGTATCTGCGCTGCCTCAGTCATTTGAATAACTGTGCCCGTAATCGTGTGATGAGGAGAATGTGCAGGTCATTGCATCCAGATCCTCTTCGCCAACCAGGCCCAGCTTCAGAAACTGATCTTTATCGAACATAGCGAATTCGGACGATGAAGAAGCCAGTAGCTCTCCGTTTTCGTCATGCAGCTCGCCGACGAGGAGAAATTTCCGACGATTTTTCTGCTCTTTAATCCAGCCCGTTGCCGTTACCGTCTGGTCGACGTAAACAGGCTTCTGGAACGTGACGTTCAGGTCTCTGGTCAGTGGATACTTATTGGTGAAATACATACTGGCCCAACCCATCACCTCATCCAGAATGGTTGAGGTAACTCCACCATGGGCAAGCTTCGCCCAGCCACGAAGGTGCTCCGGAATCGTCACAACCGTTCTGACCTTCTCGCCATCGGTTTCGAAATTCATATTCAGACCGTGAGGATTCTCTGTACCGCAGCCAAAACAGCGGTGATCAGCTTTGCTGATGGGTTGCCAGGGCATGATGCGCTCTCTTACCGGGAAAATATCAGGACAGCATTATGCAAAGTCGGGCAGGATTTGTCCCCGTCTGGCCGCAATTGGCCAGCCCGAGACGCGCACCAGTCTGTTCCAGAGATCTGATTACCGGCAGAAACGAATCCCGGATGGCTACTGCAAGATGGCTTTTGCCAGATGGTTACTGCAAATTAATACGAGGCACTCTCTGCGTCAGTCGACAGTAAAGCTCGTAGCTGATCGTCCCTGCCAATCTTGCTACCTCATCCACATCCACCAGCTCCCCCCAGAGCTCAACTGGAGAACCGATGGTCGCTTCTGGAACATCCGTAATATCAACGGTCAGCATGTCCATTGAAACACGACCAACCAGAGAACATGACTGTCCTGCGACGTTGACAGGTGTTCCTGTCGGGGCGTGACGGGGATAGCCATCACCATAACCAATCGCGACCACACCAATACGACTGTCACGAGGCGCCGTCCAGGTGCAGCCATAGCCGACAGTGTCACCCGCTTTTACGTTATGCACACTGATCAAAGCCGACTGCAGCGTCATCACAGGTTTCAGGCCTGCTTCGAGTGCGCTGATGTCTTCGCAGGGAGAGCTTCCGTACAGCATGATGCCAGGGCGCATGACCTTTTCTTCCGCTACACCACCGCGGATGACAGAGGCACTGTTACTTAGACTGAGAGGAACCGGCCAGGCATGACTGATCATCCGCTGCTTCTGCTCTTCGTAGAAAGAGGTATCCGCCTCATCCGACGTCGCAAAGTGGCTCATGACATGTCGGAGGATCAGACCGCGATCATTGCGGATGCGAGCAATCATTTCAGGGGCATCTTCCAGTTTTACGCCAAGTCGGTTCATCCCACTACTGACCTTGAGCCAGACCGCCACATCATCAGAGAGTTGAGCTTCTGCGCGATCTTTCAGTTGTTGAGGATGATGAACCGCAAGCTGAATATGGTGTTCTGAGGCCTGCTCCCACTCCTCAGCATCGTAGGCGCCTTCTAAGACAAGAACAGGCTGACGGATACCTGCATTGCGCAGTTTTACCGCTTCATCAACACAGGCAACGGCAAACCCATCGGCTTCACCACTGAGTGCATTGGCACAGGCCACCATGCCATGGCCATAGCCGTCGGACTTGATCACGGCGTACGCCTCATGAGAGGTGGCTTCGCGTGCTTTTCGATAATTGTGACGCAGATTCGACCATTTCAGCAGGGCACGTGTCGGACGGGTCATAGGCGTATGAAGATTCCTGAAAATCAGTACAATGTTGGGTTCGCGCCGGTGCGAACACCGGAGCGCTTATGTCATTATGTCAGCCTTACTTACACCCCGGAAGTCGTTCATGCCCGTTCATCCGCTAATCAGCGATCATGCCATCAGTCTCTCTGCGACACTCGCGGCAACGATCGGGCTCGAAGAAGCAATACTGCTGTCGGTTCTTAATGACGCCGCACGCCTGCAAACGCAGCCTCAGGCGCGTCTGAACAGCGATACGCTCCGGCGCCAGGTGCCGTTCTGGGACGACAGCACCATAGTACGGGTGCTGGATTCCCTGACAGCCAAAGGATTGTTGCAGTTGCACGGCCCAGCTTTCACTCAGGCAGCGGGCATCGTATTCAGCTTTGGTAATGCCCCTGCGCCTCAGGTCGCACCCGAGCGCACTACAGCCCCTACTCAGTCAGTGGCAGTTCAACCAGTCGCTGCGCAGCCGCAGAGTAAGCCCCAACCGACCCGTCCTGCGCCTATGCCTGAGCAATGGCAACCCTCTGAGGAAGCCGTTCAGCGACTTGAGCAACATGGCATTCCTCGCGCGTTTTCGTTTTCACAGCTTGATGCCTTCATACTGCAAGGGCAGGAACAGGGCTCAAACCGTAATGACTGGAACACACGCTTCTTCCGCTTTATAAAAAATCAGTGGGTCTATGCGCAGAACGACGCTGGCCGTTTCCGTCGACAGCAGGAACGGACAGGCTTTCAGCCAACTCAGGAAGAGGCCCAGCCCATTACCGGAGACTGGCAACCCAGCAGCGATGCATTGCAGATCCTGCAACGCGCGGGTATCGATCCGCAGTTTATTGAAGATGCAGTGCCCGAGTTTGTTCTCTATTGGCAGGAGCGCGGTGACGTATTCAAAACCTGGAACAGCAAATTTATTCAGCATGTCCGCCAACAGTGGGCACGTTACACCGCCGCCGTTGAGCACTCACCTATGCCTACCCGCATCGAGAGCAACTGGCAGCCCGCCGAAGACTGTTACGACATTCTGGGCATGGGCCATATTCCACGCGAATTCGCCAGCGCACTGGTCGCCGAGTTTGTTTTATACTGGCGGGATTCGAATCAGGTACACAACAGTTGGAACAGCCGCTTCTTACAATACGTGAAGCAGCAATGGGCGAAACGACACGCTCAATCCTCTGGCAATCCAACAGGAGCCAACAATGGACAGCAAGCAGGTACTCAACCGGGTTACTCAACAGCTGAAGCAAGCGTCAGCCGACTCAGTGACACCAGCTGGGCAAAATAACGCGCCAAGCGACGACCAGCTGTCTGCCATTAACCAGATTTTTGAGCTCTTCAGGTTTAACTACCATAACCAGTTTCTGAAGGCGTTTCCCGACCTCGATACCATGAATATGGCAAAACGCCTGTGGTTACGCCTGCTCGGGGACTACAGTGGTGAGGTCATCATGCGCGCCGCTGAAAAAGCGGTAAAAGAAAATGGCTGGCTACCTAACGTTCACGAAGTACTGGCACGCTGTGACGTTGCTGAAGTACTCGGTCTACCCGCCGCTCACGCAGCTTACGTCGAAGCCTGCCGGGCACCATCGCCGAAGAAAGAGTTTAACTGGAGCCACCCTGCGGTCTATTTCGCCGGGCGCGCAACTGATTGGTTTTTTATAGCCAACGAACCCGAAGAAAAAGTCTTCCCCGTTTTTAAACGAAATTACGACCTGTTATTAAACCGCATTCAAAATGGCGAAGATCTGGAGATCGATCTTCCTCGTGCTCTCCCCAAAGAAACCAAAACACCGCTGTCCCGTGATGATCAAAAAGACCGCTTGAAAAACCTTATTGCAGATCTCTGACATGTTTCTTGAAGAGCAAGGAATTCACTGTCCGTATTGTGGCGAGTATCAAACCGTCTTTATTGATCCGAGCGATGTGGAAGAAGAGAGCTATATTCAGGATTGCCAGGTCTGCTGTCGGCCGATCCACTTCCACTTGACCGAAGAATTCGATGGCAGCGTGTCGTTAAGCACCTCTCACGAGAACGATTCCTGATCTTTTCTCTTCACCAGCCGATCAAAAGATAATCGGTGCCAGCTCCACACAAATAAATTGGTTTCAACAGTAACCAAAGCACCAGAATACCTGTATGAAATTTACGCTTAACGACTAATGAAAAAGTACCATTTACTTTTCAGGCCACTATAAGTATTTGACAGGTATCTCAATAAAACAGTTACATACTGGCTCAAAATAAGAAATCAGCAGAAGGAATCTGATTCATGAAGCGATCCGCTTTATTCATTGCAACAACTGTTGCCAGTATCACAGCACAAGCATTGGAAATTACCAGCGTCGAATCCATTTACGACACCGCCCGTGTATCTGAGGATTTGCTTATAACCAGCAATACAGTTGATGACGTAGTTTTCGAAAGTCAGCTTACTGGCCAGCCCCACAGAACTTCATATGACATTTCAACAAAAAGCTTCTCTGAAGCGCTGGTTCTTCTAGAGCAAACAAACCTATATCCCGTTGGATACTTCAGCAGCTATCCTTCCCTACCGGTTGATCAGGCAGCTCTTAATCAACTGACATCCGAAGGAGTTGCCTTGAATGACAGCGCCTATCAGGCCCACATCGAAAGTCTGATAGGTAACATACGCTACTCTGGGTTAGAGGCCACCAGTGATAGCGACCTGACGCTGCAAGGAATAGATGACGCCAGTATTTTCATACATGAACTCAGCACGTCTACTCATTATCAGTGTGATCGTAGCACGTATAATGTACAAGTCTCTCCAGCTCAGCAGCCAACCTCATGTGCAATTTTCGCTGTAGATTCAGACATTAACAAGTTTCAGTCATTTGGTTCTGTCAGCTATATTAATGATGTTCTGCTCACTGCGTACCAAAATCAGGTAACTGCCTATAAATCAGGTTTAAGCTACACGATTCCAACGTCGTCTTCACTCAACGATCTACGGATTAATAATACAACTACGCCCATCATTACTCGAAAGACTTCCGGAGATAGCGAAGTTTACCGTTTGAATCCGGATGGTAGTATTTCAGTACTTAGTACTAGCGGTATCGCACTAGGCACATACTCTGATATACAGATCAATGACTCCTACCTCCTCGTTGTCGATCGTTACAGCGAAGGTACCCAGAGTGGCTTTTGTGAATATACGATTAATGGCGTTGAAATAACCTGTAATACAGAGTTACAACCGCTCCCTTTTACTACTAGTGATCTGGATCAGAATACACCGAACGAAATCACGGGGTATACGCAATTCATTACCTTGGGTTATGACTCTGAAGTTCTCACTGGATTCATCGGTTATCAAGGCATTACTGTAATGCCTGTGCTTATAGACCTGGAGACATCAGAGCTCACTTCATTAACGACTCCCTTAATAGACAACCTGAATGATGTTTTAGGAACTACATACGTAAATGAAGTAAGAACGACCATCTCAGGCCTAGTGTCGACACTCCCGGCAAGTCAGAAACACCCTGGCATGTCAGCCGCAATGGAAGCGGAAGTAATAGAGGATCTCGTCGCGAAATTTGCAGTTTCAGCGTATGCAGAATATATCGCTAGCGGTGACGCTGCTAATTCAGTTCAAAATACCAGTCCAGCAAATATTGCTGACCTGCTATTAATGACAGCCTCAGAGCCCCAGTTCATTGAAGCCAACTATATCAAGACTCCCATTGCTAAATATAACATCGCACGAGAGCCTGATTCTCTTGAGCTGACAATCAGTCTGCCAAATGTCGAGGCTCAATCAGGTGTTGAGGCTGTAATTATCGATTCAGAGTCCGTACGCAGTGAAAAGACCTCTGACGCAAACGGCCGGATTATGATCGAGTATTCTGGAAACGGGACTTTTGACATTGCACTCTCGTATCCGAATCACGTATTTGAGTGTACGACTGTTGACCTGAACTCCACCACCAGTGCTAGCGTCGAGCTTCTCGCTGGAGATTTTAACAACGACGGCTTGATCAATTCTACCGACCTCTGGCGTTACTACATCCGCTATTTCTATCCAAGTACTAACTTCGATGTAAATAACGATGGCAGTGTTAATGGTGATGACCTTGCCATGATTGAGGCCAACCAGGGCGCAGTTCAGTGTGACCTGTAACTCTCTGAGGTAGCGAATAAAAAAGGCCGCATCTGCGGCCTTTTTTATTCTGTCAGCGAGCGTGAAATTACGCCTTCAGCTCTCCTTTAAGTAAGGAGTAAACATCCAGATCAATATCTTCGCCTTCAAATTCCTGCTGAGAAGGTAGTGTGCCTTCGCGTGAAAAGCCTAACTCAACTAGCATGTTGCTGTGGTTTTCACTACCCGTTCTCAAACGCATTTCCAGGCGATGTAAATGCAGGTCCTGTGATAGATAGCCTACGATAACAGGAAGCACTTCCTGCAATTCTTCAAGACCACACTCTGCCGACAGTTCCCACTGCAACTGAGCGTTCAGCATCATCCAGTTGATGTATTGAATACCGATACGTGCAATAACGTCTCCGTCAGACTTACGTTCGATCAACCAGAAGGCAGCTTCGCGCGTCTCGAATCGCATTGCGATTCTGCGTAATTCATCAAGCGCCTGAGCTTCAACAGTCATAGGCAAACGCGGAATATGAGCTACCGCAGAGTCTTGGCTCAGCAGCTTGAACAGTGCCGTTCCGTCCTCATCAGAAACCGGCAGGCGAATGAGAAAGTGTTCTGTTTCGAAGTTCCAACTCATCAGGACTCCCCTCTTTTATTTGCATTGAGGTTCTGGCCCAGTTCGTCATCGTCACCCAGTTTTCTCGGTACGGGCTTATCGTCACTGGACACCCAATGATATTGCTCTACATCTGAGAACTCGGTATTCCCAGTACGCCAGCCATCACGCAAGCGCGCAGCCAAAGTAAAACCACATTCTGAGAGCGCCACTTTAATATCGTCAGACTGACCTTCAATCCACTGATAAGCAAAATTACGGACGTGGTATTTTTTGCTCAGAAATCCGATCGCTGCTTTCAATGCCCCCGCTCGCTCTTCTACCGTTAAGGAGGGTAAGCCATCAACGCGCATCACAATTCGTAAGTTTGACGGCTGCCAGTCAAATCCACTGACCATGCCTTTGATCTGCCCTTCTGTTTCGATAGCCCACATCATCCCACGCTGAGTAGCAGCCATCTGAACACTGTAATCAATCATACGATTCAGCTGCTCTTTGTCTTCAAGAGGGCGCTGGCCGGGAATTTCAGGATGTTTGTACAGTTCGAATAAACCGTCGATATCGTCGTAGTGCAGGGGTTTGATGCAACCGCCGGGGATCTCCAGCTCGGGAGTAAATTTCATGGGAACTACCTACTGATTAAAATCGGGATGATGACGAATCAGTACTCGTCATCGCCGTCATAGCCATGAGCAAGGTTTTCAAATCGGGTGTATTTACCAATAAATGCCAGACGGTCGATACCAATCGGACCGTTACGGTGTTTACCGGTAATAATTTCGGCAATGCCTTTATCAGGAGAGTCTTCGTTATAGACCTCATCACGATAAATAAACTGAATAATATCGGCGTCCTGCTCGATAGCACCGGATTCACGCAAGTCAGAGTTTACCGGACGCTTATTCGGACGTTGCTCCAGTGATCGGTTAAGCTGCGACAGGGCAATCATTGGGCAGTTAAATTCTTTGGCGATGATCTTCAGAGTTCGCGAGATTTCAGAAATCTCCTGCGTTCGCCCCTCGGAAGGGCCTGACACCCGCATCAACTGAAGGTAGTCGACCATGATCATGGCCAGATCATTATTGTTCTCACGGTACACTTTACGAGCACGGGCACGCATTTCCTGTGGCGTGAGGGCAGCGGTGTCATCAATGTACAACGGCAGGTCTTTCAGCATATTTACCGCAGCTGACAGCTTCGGCCAATCTTCATCAATTAACTTACCGGAGCGGATACGGGTCTGGTCGATTTTCCCGATCGAAGACAGCATACGCATCACGATAGACTCTGAAGGCATCTCAAGACTGAACACCAGACACGGTCGCTTGGTCGCGAGAAGCGCATTCTCAACCAGATTCATGGCGTAGGTGGTTTTACCCATGGATGGACGTGCCGCCACAATCACCAGGTCGGCTTTCTGGAAGCCCGAAGTCCTGTTATCAATCTCAGTGAAACCCGTTGTCAGACCTGTCAGCCCTTCAGGCTGATTGAACATCTGATCAAGCTGCTCAAGCGTATTTTTGAGGATAGGAGCGACCAGTTCAGGGCCACCATCCTTGCGGTTGCCTTCTGCAATCTGGGCGATGGACTTTTCTGCATCAGACACCAGCGTGAGAGCGTCTGCACCGCCCGGCTCATAGGCCTTCTCAATGATGTCGCTAGCGGCTTCGATCAGGCTACGCTGCTGTGAGCGTTCTGCAACAATGGTTGCGTAGGCTGCACAGTTGTCGATTGAAGGGGTCATATCAACGAGTCGGCTCAGGTACGACGCCCCGCCTGCTTTCTCAAGCTGTCCGCGCTCTTCAAGCTCTTCTGCGACAGTCACAACGTCAATCGGCTGTTCCTGAGCGACCAGGTGCTGGATAGCTCGGAAGATGATCCTATGATCGTGACGGTAGTAGTCGGTATCCAGCAGTGTTTCTGAGACAGTCTCCCAGGCCCGTTCATCCAGCATCAGAGAGCCCAGCACTGATTGCTCTGCTTCAACTGAATGGGGTGGCATACGGCTGCTGCCGACGCTTTCTGTATCCTGTCCGAATTCTTCGTTCATATCTTCAATGCAAAAAATAAAGGCACTATCAGTGGGAACCAATAGTGCCTTAATCTGCCGCAATGAGCCATCATTGCGGCCACTGCGCGGTAATTACTTATTCAGCAACTACGTGCAGTTTCAGTACTGCTTCAACTTCTGGGTGCAGACGGATGGTGATGTCGTATTCACCAACCTGACGCACTGGGCCTTCTGGCAGCAGTACTTCAGATTTAGCCAGCTCAACACCAGCAGCAGAAGCCAGGTCTGCGACGTCACGGTTACCCAGTGAGCCGAAGAGCTTGCCTTCGTCGCCTGCTTTAACAGCTGCAGACAGTTCGATTTCGTTGATCTGCTCAGCGCGGGCCTGAGCGGCAGACAGCTTATCAGCAGCCTGAGCTTCCAGTTCTGCACGACGTGCTTCGAACTGTTCAACGTTTGCTTTAGTCGCAGGAACCGCTTTGCCCTGTGGGAACAGGAAGTTACGAGCGTAACCCGGACGAACAGTTACCTGATCACCCAGTGAACCCAGGTTTGCGATTTTTTCCAGCAGAATGATTTGCATGATGATTCCTCATTACAGGGTGACTTACTTATGAATTAATAAGCCACCGTGTCTTTTTGTCTCCCGACATTCATTCACGGATGCCGGGCTACGAAAATTAGTAATGATACAGTGTTAACCGTATCTCTTATTTGTCGTGCTGATCAGTGTATGGCAGCAGAGCAATGTAGCGAGCACGCTTAATTGCTGTAGAAAGCTGACGCTGATACTTAGCGCGGGTACCGGTGATACGGCTTGGTACGATTTTGCCAGTTTCGGTAACGTAGCCTTTCAGAGTGTCCAGATCTTTGTAATCAATCTCGGTCACACCTTCAGCGGTGAAACGGCAGAACTTACGACGACGGAAAAAACGAGCCATGATCTGATCTCCTATTACTCAGCGTTGTCTTCAGCTGAAGATTCTTCTTGTTCAGCCTTTTCTTCAGACTGTTCGGTTTTCGCTTCAGAAGCTTCGTTGCGCTCAGCGCGACGACGGTCTTCACGGCTTTCTGCCGCTTTGATTGGAGACATTTCAGTCACAGCTTCGTCACGACGGATAACCATGTTACGCAGAACAGCGTCGTTGTAACGGAAGTTAGTAGTCAGTTCATCCAGCGCTTCCTGAGTACATTCAACGTTCATCAGGATGTAGTGCGCTTTGTGCACGTCGTTGATTGGGTATGCCAGGTGACGACGGCCCCAGTCTTCGTAACGGTCGATCTTACCGCCAGTAGATTCGATGGTGTTGGTGTAACGCTCAACCATCGCAGGTACTTGTTCGCTCTGGTCCGGGTGAACCAGGAAAACGATTTCATAATGACGCATTTTCAGCTCCTTATGGGTTTATAGCCTTCCGGCCCATCCGGTAAGGCAAGGAGTCCGGATTTCCGTGCCATCATAGGGCACAGAAAAACGAAGGGCGGCGATTATATGTGATCAGGCCAGTGGATTCAATCCCGGACTGCGACACTCTGCCACATCCCCAGCGTTAACTACGGGCCCTACTATAGATAAGGGCTATGAGGGTGGCCTGACCCACGCAGCTACTGGGGCAACTGTCTGTCCGTTGGCGGTAGCTTCGTACGTCATCCCCCGGCTCTTTCTTCAAGCCCGGAACCCTCCTACACTGATAGCCTGACATCATTAACGGAACCGGGCCCATGCCCGACAGCCTTAAACATGGCATTGAAAGAGTGGATCATTGCAAAACAGGGTAAAGAGCGGCGATACCTGACCCGTTTCTCAATTGGCGCCACACTGTTTTTTGCCGGCGCAGGCGCCATGCTTTTCGCCGACAACCGAATATCGCCGTCTCTGACTCAGGAAGTCGTGACACTGATCGGTCTGACGACCGCAGCAAGCGGTGCCCTTATTTCTCTAAGCGCCTATATAATGCTCACCCTACTTCGACTGTTTTCGGATACCCGCAATGACTGAACGCTTCCCGGACCTTGAGATTTACCTGATGAAAGGCGACCCAGCCAAAGTTACCGAGTGGCTACGTTCAGTGCTGGGAGAGATCAACGCAATAAAGGACACTGGCACTCATCAACACTGGCGTTCAGGCGGTATGGATATCTATATGAACGCCAACGCTGAAAAGAACTTCTCCAGCCTCTGGTTCAAACAGAACGACACGCCGTGGAATACCGACCTGGAAGCAGCACGAGCTGCCTGGCATGCCTTAGAGACCGAAGTCCGCTGTAGCGACAGTGGCTGGGAAGAATCAGAAAGCGACTCTGGAAAAGAAGGCTGGGTGAAACTGAACGCCCGGGGCGAGAAGCCTTTCAACTGGTAATTTTGCTTTTTCTATAGAATGTGGCTTTTTTATCGAAGCAGCTTTCACTATCTAAAAGCCAATTCTGATAGATATTTGCAATAAGCCAAATATTGCAACTGATAATAATTCGCATTAACTTATTCTTATCCGATGGAGGAAGAGCTAATGCGATCCATGCAAACAGTCCCAGACGACCCAAAGCCCTGTGATACTACCCCTGGTTTGTCCCGGCACGATCAATTTACAGTGCTTGAACTGAGCATCACCAATTACCGTTCACTGAATAGCGAATTGTTGGATCATTATCTGGACACAGGTCTTGACCTTGCCATCAATGCTGGAAGCTCAGGTTTAACACGCCTGCAGGAAAGCTGGCTGCGCAGAATCTACACAACGCTACGTTCAATCAGCCTCGACCCAGAGTGCGAAGAAGCCTCCCGCACCCTCTGCTTCGATGCTCTGTATCAGGTGTTCTTCGCCCTACGCCATATGTACAAGGCTCGCCCAGGTGGTGAACGCAGTTTACGCAATCTTGTCCGCGAGATGCAGTTCATCAGCCACCACCTGGTGTAGCCACTATGCTCAAGCGAATTCCTTTACATCCGACCGTCGAAAATCCTGCAACCAAGGGCAGTGCCCCGATGTCTTGCGCAGCTTTGATATGTACAGCAGGTTGTCCTTCAGACGTTACCGAAAAACTCGCAGAGTCTCTGCCTGATGTCTGCTTTGACTGTTATTCTTCAGAAGTCACCAGTGCGCAGAATATCTGCCCATACAAAGACATTTATCTGCTGATTTCGGCGGAAGACATTATCGGTATTGAGGAAGACTGGCTGAATACCACGACGGCGTTCAAAGGCATCAGTCTGAAAGAACGAAATGTCTTTATTCAGGGTTATCGTAACGAATTATTAAGTCCCGACTGGGAAGCATTGTTGAATACCTTTGCCAGCCGGGGAGCTGTGCCTGTACTGCTGGATTCAGCACAGGCACAAGTTAATTTCTGATCTGCCTACGACTGGCGTATGACATATTCAGAAGTTAACGTCCAAAAAGCCAGGAAAAAATTGAGCGGAATAACTCAATTATCCTGCTAAAAAAATTCGTCACCGGGCGCTCATCCCGGATGTCGACCACCAGCTGAACACTCTCTGCCCCATCACTGACTTCAATAGTTGCAGTCGCAGGTAGCTGATTCAGCAAATCACGATCCGCCACACCAGAGAGAACCCCCATCGCACTCAGTGTCATGCCTTGCGGGAGGGTTAACGCCTCGTACGACAGAAGGTCACCGTCAGCATCGCTCACATAAGCACTGAGGTCCAACTCGATGTTTTCATTGCGACGGGTGATTTCAATCACAGGAATATCGGCTATCTGTTCTGGTGCAACATTGGGCGCTTCGATCATCAGACCAACGACAATCGGATCATGATCAGATGAACGGTAAGCATCTGGCGCGGCGTAGTTATCAACGGATGAATACGGCTGACCATTGGCTTCGGTCAGATAATCCACCAGCGAATCTTCCACCGAGTTGATGTGCCAGGCATCGACACTCACCACCTGAGCCAGCAGATCGCTCGTCGCCAGCGCATGATCCAGAGAACCTAACAGGCCAGAAAAGGTATAGCTGTATGGCTGTTCTTCGGTGGCGGCTTCCGTGTACTTAAGATTGGTAAAACCAGCACTGTAGAAAGCCTGCATCGGATCTTCCTGGCTGTAGGCATTCAGATCACCCAGAATCATGACCTGTTCATCGTCAGCAAGAAACTCGACCAGCGCCTGAGCTGCGCGAGTACGGTTGATGTTGCAGTTACCCTGACCATCGGCACCTTCGTTAGGCTCGTAACATGCCGAGCCTTTGGACTTCAGGTGGTTAACGGCAAAGGTAATTTCCTGGCCATCAACATTAAAGGTCTGAATAAGCGCAGGACGGTTTTTGGTATCGTCAAACAGTGGAGTGTTATTTTCATCCAGCGGTGAGTTGCTGGAATCAAGGACACGAGCCGCACCGGCAGGCGATACGCGATCAGCGCGATAAATCAGACCGACGGCAATAGCATCTGTACCTAACCCTGAAGCCGCAACCCCCGGATTAATAACCGAGTACTCATCGCCCGGAGCCTGAGCTGCGTTCAGTGCTGCTGTGAGCTCTACGATAGCGCTTTCAGGACCCCAGCCGTCGTTTTCCAGCTCCATCAGACCAATAACATCGGCATCCATGGCATCCAGAGCGGCAACGATTTTTGCCGTCTGCATATCGAGTGCGTCCTGAGTCGGTGCGCCACGAGGGGTCGGGAAGCCGCCACCCATGCCATCACCATTAAAGAAGTTGAGCACATTCATGCCGACAACAACCAGATTCGCCTGCTCGGACACCTGCGGCGCCAGTGTGCGTGGGTGTGTCGGATCAATGGTGACGGCCGAAGGAATAACCGTGTAATTATCGCGGAACGCGTTCATCACACCCTGGAATGCAGGGACGGAATAACCGATACGTACCGGGTTATCCGCAGAGAAGCCCGATGCATCCGGGAAAGGAATATATTCCGGATACGACGCCGACACACCGTCATCAACCAGCAGAGTATCAAGTACACGATTGGGCTCTGCGGCAAGCGCTTCTGACGAGCCGGGTAACGCTATCTCAGTGCCCTGAAAATGCAGGCGGGACGACACAGCAAACTGTCCGTAATTACCGAAGCCATAACCGGTACCAAACAGGTCACTGATCAACAGCGACTGGTCGCTTTCAACCAGCATACCTTCGACCGCTTCAAATTCGGCTAGATCAGCAACCGGTAGAGACATTTCAACCGCAGTCGGAAGCGCATTACCACTTGAGCAGACTGCGATGTCAGAGATATTGCTCAACTGAGTGACATTATTGTACTCACCGACGGTTGCCTGCAGACGTACACGATCACCAACAGAGACGTTTTCACTGTAGTTGTATACGAACACACCTTCGGATGTCATCGGGTCAGCGTCAGCTTCGCTATCCGCCTGCTGTAACCAGAAGCCGCTGTACTGATACGAATAATCGCCGTTCGCCAGAGTGCCGCCCTGAAGGTCTGTTGTAACAATGGCTTCGACAATCACCTGCTGACCATTTAGCGGACTGGCATCATTGGTGATATCTGTAATCAGGCCCTGTATCGCGCTGATCGGCGTCGCGGCGTCACCGCACGCACCCAGCGTTGGCTCAGGCTCGCTGCCGCCACAGCTGTTCGCCTCCCCCGGGGTTGGTAGGTCGGCGACAAATCCTTCGGTCTCCCGCGCACCACCAGAACAACGCTGCAGTGAGTGCTGATCTTTATTGCCGCTCATCGCCTCGTTTAATTGAGGCTGACCAGCTTTCAGAAGTACCAACAGCCCTGCATCATCGCCATCATTAGTATCGTAGACGACGGCATCCACCAGCTCCTCTGTTGTCACCGCTGAGCTACCCGGAAAATCAGTCGCTGGACGACTGTACAGAGCCACAGCATCCGCGCCATTCTGGATAAGGTTGCTGTCCGGAGATACATCCAGATCGCAGTTGCTGACGTTCGAAGCATCACCACAAACAACAAAATAGCCATCGGAATTTGTCTGAAAGCCATTCAGTGAAATCGACTCGTAGCTGCTGTCGTTACTGCCGTTAAACAGTACCAGAGACAAGCCATTCAGAGACTGAGCACCGATGCCGCCATCATACAGCTCAATAAATTCGGCCGTATCTGTGCTGGGGTTATCAGCATCGGTTTCATTAATAAGAATATCGGCATGAGCGGCGCTCGCAGAGAACATCGCCAGCCAGAGAAGAGAGTGTTTCATTACATCACCGTCCGGTAGAAAAACCAGCGGGTATTCAGTCAGAAACAGATGTCATTGCCGGGTCACTTTGTTTACGGTTTTGCGGCGTATTTATTACCGTTTATTAAACGTATTTTTTATAAGGTTTCCCGGCAATCAGTAATAGCTTAGGAATTTTTCCGATCGAGCCAGCGTTGAACAATTTTCCCAGTCGCTGAGCCCCAGCCTTTCAGCTTTTCAATGGGGATAATTTTGTATTCATCCAATTCGTTTTCATCAAGGGTGATACCCCCTTCGGCATAGACATAAAAACCAATGATAATCTGATTGTATTCATGACCATTAAACCCCTTACCATCGAACAATTCGAAGCCAATAAACTCCGCTCGTTCACCACGCAGACCCAACTCTTCTTCGGTTTCCCGTAACGCACAGATCTCCGGTGTTTCGCCACGTTCCAGAAAGCCGGTGATGATGCTGTATTTACCAGCTGGCCATAGTTTATTGTGCGCCAGCACTACGCCTCCGGGCGTTTCGACCACAACAGCCACCACGGGAGTCGGATTATCCCAGAAGACAAAGCCACACTGTACCGAACAGGCACGCCGCTCTTCACCATCGATAATCTGAACATTGATATCGGCTTTGCATTGCGGGCAATATTTCATCCTTCACTCCGGCATTTCATCAGGGACATTTCCAGCGCATCAGAATCCGGGGGCGTCTCGGTAATAATTTCAAGCCGACTTTCTTCCAGCGCACGCGTTGGCATCTCTGACAGTACACCATCCCGCCAGTTGAGAACATAATGCCCCTGCTCGGTACGGATTAACGCTTTGGCACGCACCACTTTGTTTTCACCTGACTCCAGCTGGTCAAACCAGTGACGCAGAGCATCCAGAGAAAAAACCCATGTTCCCGTTATAAGCCAGCCACAGGAAAAATGCCCTTCGCCGTGACTTTCGAGGCGACGCAGTTCTTCACCCGGCTCTAACGCAACAGGTTTAACCGCCTCTTTGCTGTGGTGATGATGGTGGCCACGATCTTTCAGCTGCAAGCGATCTGGGTTGGTTGGTAACGCCAGTAAGCTTGCATCAATCTGCCCCTGCACTGTGCGCACACTGGCTGCTTTGGCTGGATTAGCCGACGCTACCAGTGCATCGAATGCGGCAAGATCATCAGGCGAGCAGAGGTCGGTTTTATTGGCAACCAGAACATCAGCCAATGTGATCTGGTCATTAAACGTATCGTTGTCGGTGTAGCGCGGGTCTTTAAGGTGGCGAGGGTCTATTAAGCAAAGATTAGCACCCGCCGTGAGCAGCTCGCGATAGTCGTCGCTGCGCAGTGTTGTCAGTACTTTGCGGGGATGACCCAGACCGGTGGGTTCAATCAAAAGAACGTCGGGTTTCTCTTTGGCCAGCAACATATTCAGCCCCATCTGAAACGGTAGCCCGGACACACAGCAGAGGCAGCCGCCCGGAACTTCACGTACCACCGCGCCGTTAGCCTCGAGGATAGCGCCATCAACCCCGACCTCACCAAACTCATTAACCAGCACCGCCCACTTCTCGTTTTCAGGTGACTGTTGCAAAAGGTCCAGAATGGCAGTCGTTTTACCCACGCCTAAAAACCCAGTGATGAGATGTACTCGCGTCATACCGTTTGCTCTGGCTATAAAAGGATACAGTGTAACACTCTATCACTCTTACGCCCCCGATAAGCTCACTGGTCAGCCCGGTTTTGGGAGCGCATACTCACAGTTAATTACTTTTGCTGGTGAATGAATCATGCACGAGACCAACATTCTGACTCTGGCGCTGCGTTTAGCGAAAGAGGCCGGCGACCTCATTGCCAGTCAAAGAAAGTCGCTGTCGCTATCGTACAAAAATGGCAGTGAACTGGTGACTCAGGCCGACGTCGCGGCTGACGAGCTGATTACAGCGGCTATTCGGCGGAACTACCCTGACCATCAGATTCTGTCCGAGGAATTAAACCCTGATGAGCTGGCTAAAGCCGGCCAACAGGAACATCTTTGGATCGTCGACCCGATTGATGGCACGGTGAACTTTGCTCATGGTCATCCACAGGTCGCTGTCTCAATTGCTTACTACCACAATGGCGAGGCGCGAGTCGGCGTCGTGCACAACCCGTTTATCGATGAAACCTTTCATGCACAATCAGGAAAAGGCGCGAGACTCAACGATCTACCCATTCACTGTTCAGAGAAGACCGACCTGGCCCGGTCAATCATAGCGACTGGTTTCCCATACGAAATCGATAATTTGCCGCTATTGATGAAGCGACTGGAGCAGGTTCTGGCACACTGCGCCGATATACGACGCCTGGGTTCTGCAGCACTCGATATCTGCTGGGTCGCTTGCGGGCGTCTTGATGGCTACTACGAATCAGTAAAACCCTGGGATTTTGCAGCTGCACAACTGATCGCCCGGGAGGCTGGCGCCTCGTTTGGCCACATCCAGACATTAAGTGAAGAGACGAACCCCGAGCTGTGTGGCGACAACATTCTTATCGCTGCACCACCACTGTTCAGTCCATTACAGGCGCTCCTTCGCAAAGCTGAGCCATAGCAACCCAATTCTGCAGTTACAGATCAGAATTCGCCTGCAGGGCGGCATCGAGCCGCTTCTGCTCCAGCGACGAAAAATTCTCAATGCGGTAGGCTTCAGCCAGCGCCTCGATATTTTCGCGATCGGCGTTACGTTCCAGGAATGCTCTGTAGTCCGCAAGCCTGATCTGCCACTGTTGTCGCTCTGCATCCAGAATCGCCAACCGGTCGGCGGCTGCCTCGCCAAACTGTTCTTTTCGCGCTTGCCAGAGTGCCTCAGGGTCATCGATAGATTCCCGCAGGCTCTGAGACGTTTCAATGGCTCGGGCTTTCTCTCGTGCAACACGAAGGTGAAGCGGAAGTTCTTTTTCCAGCTGCTGCATAGCTTCTGTATCGCCGCTCTGTGCAAGGTGCATTCTTTCCAGAGAGTAGCGATCCAAAGCCTCATCATCACCAAAAAAAGCGGCAATAGTAGCTTCAGCGAAGTACACCCGCCGCAGATCTTCCAGCCATTCCATACGCGCTGTAAGGCCGGCCAGATCGGCACCATTTATTTTCCTTCCGCTAACTTCATCGTATCGGGAAATATCATCGAGATACGCAAGATACTTATTCAAAAGGTCCAGCGCCTGCTGATCTGCAGGCGCTGGCAAAGTGCGCATCTCTGCTTCCATAAATTCAGTAATTTCTTCAATACTGAATTCACCCACAGAGCTGAGATAAAAATCCATCCAACGTTTCAGATCGCGATTGATCAGCAGGGCACCATTCAATACCTGCAACCGCCCATCGGGTGATGCCCCTCTGAAGGTTGCGGATTGATGAATGCGAGCATGCATCGGCGTGGCCGCTATAGGCCCTCGATAGTCATCCGGCTGCGATGAAAATGGATCTGAAGGGCTGATCACAAGATCACCTTGCGGCAGCCAGTAAAAGCCAGCGACGGTCGCTGACAACAGCAGAACGACAACGACTATGCTGGTTTTCATATTACAGTCCGTCGTTCTTCAGACGGTTGGCGTGTGTACGAAATACCGTCAATGGGTCAGTTTCATTCAGGTCATGAATTCCGAGCATCTGGTTGACTTCATCCAGATGAGTCATCGCAAAGTCATTGCGAATGACCATACCCAGGTTGCTCGTGCACGGGTCCACAAAACCATCGTTAGCGACCCCGTCCGGGAAGAACTGAGAAAATGCTATGGTAATCGGTTCCAGCGGATCCAAAAGGTTGGTTGCTGGTTTCGCCCCTGCCCAGGAGTAATAACGCACACCGTTATACTCGTAATCACCTTCACCGCACTCGCTGTCAGGAATCCCACCCGGATGCGCCGCGTTGAAGATAACCGATGCCTCCGTTGTCATAGAGCGGACAGACTCAACCGGCGCTAGTGGCAGATCACTGCCTGAAGCAAAAGAGATAAATTCAGAAATACCAGAAATAAATACATCGAAGGCAGTACCGAACACTTCAGAGTTATCGGACCACTCAATTAATGTATCGGCAACCACAGTGCCTTTATTGACGCCTGAAATAGAAGAGACTGACGCGATAATATCGGGACGAACCGAGCCCGCATAACGCGTCGTAGGGCCACCATGACTATGGCCAATCAGATTTACTTTTTCTGCGCCCGTAATCGCCAGAATGTCTTCAACCTGATCAATTAACTGCTCTCCACGAACTTCCGGGTAGTTCGTATTTGAAACGGTTGCGACAAAGACTTCTGCACCATCCTGTTGCAGTGTTTCTGGAATTTTGTACCAGTAATCAACACCCACGAGTTGTTCAAATCCGAGAAATCCATGAACAAGCACGATAGGATATTTTGTTTCGGTATAACCGGTATCTAAGGTTTCTGACATCGCCAGTACCTGAGAAGACACAGTAACCGCTGCTACTGCGGTAAGCAGATATTTTTTCATTTTCTGTTCCTCACCCTTTTATTTTTATTTGGTGCTTTGGCCAGAGCGGTAATAAGTATACGAATGTCTATCTTTTGAAGAATGCTTTATGCGGACAAAGAAGGATTAATAGAGACAGGGTTACAAAAGGACTACGCGGATCCGTGCATTATCCGGACAGCCTCATACCTAAGAATGAAATTGGCCAGAAAAAACCGGAAAGACCACCTCAAAAAAGGTGTAAACGAAAAAGAGGGGAATAAAAATCAAAGCAGGCTATCCGCAGATAGCCTGCATGGCGCCATCAGGAAAAGAAGCGGTTATTGCTTTCATGCATCGCTTCAGCATCCGCCAGGATACGATCGACCAGCTCCTGCACCGTTGGGATGTCTTCAATCAACCCCTGGGTCTGACCAATAAACTGAACACCCTTATCAAGGTCCCCATCAATGGTCGCAGCCTGTAAACGAGGAACGCTTGCGCCAAAGTAGGCAAGCAGTTTGATTTTATCCAGCATAACTAACATGCCCAGCATGATCTTCCAGACCGGCTGTTTTACTATCTTTGCCGCTTTCGTCGCTTCGAGACCGGCCATGATGAGATTCATCGGGCGTTTGGTTTCTTTGATTGAGCGTGGCGTTTTCATAACGCGAGCCCAGAGACCATCAAAGTTCTTTGAGTAGATAGTTTCCTGCTCAGACTTTTTAACCACCGTTTCTTTCACGTGATTATGCAGAGGGCTATCAGCGCTGGTTGCAAAGCGCGAGCCCATTGCCACAGCCTCAGCACCAAGAGAAAGTGCAGCCATCAGGCCACGTGCATCGGCAAAGCCGCCGGTAGCGATGACTGGAATATCGACTTTACTGGCAATCGACGGTACCAACACCAGTGAAGTCACATCACCGCCGTGGGCTGCTGCCTCATGGCCAGTGACCAACAAGGCATCCGCACCGATGCTCTGGGCTGACAGAGCATGTTTCTCGGAGACAACAGTTGCGATGACTTTGCCACCATACTCATGAGCCTTTTTCACCAACCAGTCGCCTTTACCCAGTGAAAAGTTAATTACTGGCACCTTCTCTTCCAGAGCGATCATGGCGTTTTCTTTAGCGCCAGGCATCAGCAGAGTAACACCCACACCGAAAGGCTTATCCGTCAGCTCACGGATCTCACGAATAGAAGCTCGGGTTTCTTCTGGAGTCAGTGGGCCACTGGCCAGAATACCCAGACCGCCCGCATTCGATACGGCAGCAACTAGCTGAGGTGTAGAAATCCAGCTCATACCCGGAAGGATCAGGGGAGCTTCGATACCTAAGAGTTCAGTGATACGTGTTTTCATGCTGGTTTCCCGAGATTAGACGGGCAACACTGTATCGACTGGATGGCATTTGTCCATTGCCGAAATGACGCAATTCTTAAGGGAGGAATTTTTAGCGGCGACGCTCAGCGTCCTGAACGAAGTTACGGAACATCTCCTGACGCTGCTCCGTCGACATATCACGCAACTGCTCAAGGTGACGTTGCCGTTCATTGATATCAGAGCTACCAGCACCTGGTGGCATTTGTTGCAGCGCCTGATAGAAGTTATCCAGTGCCTGACGTTGTTCTGGTTGGCTGTTACTCCACTCAACCGACATATCCGGACGCGCGCCTGACTGCGGCGGATTGGCCAGGGCCAACACCGGAAGACACATCAAAACAAGAGTGGAAATTAAACGCACAAGACAACCTGCTTATTTTTCTAGACTTGTATTGTAACGGCAGCCCAACAATTTATTACAGCAGAGAGAAGTAAACCCAACGTAAAGAGGCCAATTCAACCCGCCGGGGGTAGATCAATTGTGACCATCAGGCCACCATCGCGATGATTACGCAGCGTAATCTGGCCTCTATGATGGGACACGACACGATGAGCGATCGCCAGGCCCAGACCAAAACCCCGATGCCCCTGCCCAAGGCGCTCGCGCGCAGATTCCGCACGAACAAACGGGCGCAGCAGATCGTTCAGCTTATCCTCAGGTACCCCCGGTCCATGGTCACGTATCACTACCCGGATCAGGCCGTTTTTCATCCGCGCCGAGAGATCAACGCTCGTACCTTCCTGAGTGTGCAACAGGGCGTTCCGGGTAATGTTTTCAAAGGCAGACTTCATTAGTTTGCGATCACCAAAGATCACGGGCAGCCCCTCTCCCAGGGTAAGGTTCACCTCACTGTCGGGATGTTCAAACCGGGCATCATCAACGACTTGCTGCAGTACATTATCGCAATGCACATCGGACCAATGACTGTGATCCTGCTGAGCATCCAGCTTCGCCATATTGAGCAGGTCTTCAATCATCTCGTTGAGTCGCTGAGTTTCGAGCTCTATTCGATCCAGATGTTCTTCCTGATCTGGCACAGCGTCCAGGCGGGCGAGCTCCAGAGCGACCGTACTCCGTGCCAGTGGTGAACGTAGCTCGTGGGACACATCACTGACGAGCTGCTTCTGATCATGAATCAAGCGTTCGATGTACCCGGCCATATGGTTAAACTCGCGGCTCAGCTCACCAAGTTCATCGCGTCGCCTTAATGAGCGGGGGTCCATCCGGGCGTGCCAGTCGCCACTCGCAAACGCTTGAACAGTTTTCTGCATAAAACGCACAGGGCGTGTCAGATACCCCGACAGAATGAGACTCCAGACCGCGAAAATAAGAAACGACGCGAGCAGTCCCCACCCAAGATATGCAGGAAGGTTAAACACCACCAAGGGATGCATAAACTCAACGACAAGGAGGTACACACGACCACCGGCACTTTCAATCGGCGCTTTCACCAGGATTTCAGAACGACTGAGGGGGCTGACCTGAGCCTCGTAGCTCTCCGCCGACAAGGCATAGCTGACCACCGTCGCTGGCGGATCCGGGAGCAGACTCAGCCCCTGATCATCGAAGACGTAGGCATTAACACTGGGGTGTCTTTCAAACCTTAATAGCCACTCGAGCAGCAAAGGCTCGCCGCCCTGCTGAAGAATCAATTCAGCGGCAGAAATATAGCCCCCGGTCGGGGCGATCAGGTTCACTGAGTCATTAGACCACTGACGATAATAAGCGGCCAGAGTGATGGTGACTGCGGTCGTTACCAAAGCAGTCACCATGAAGGCGAGATATATTTTGAGAAATACGCCGCGCATCAGGCTTCAGCTGATCCCTGCTCCATCTGATACATGTAACCCACACCACGAACGGTCTTGATACGTTGCTCTCCACCCGGCGAAGGCCCGAGTTTTTTGCGCAGATTACTGAGGTGCATGTCGAGGCTGCGATCAAACAAGGTCAGTGAACGTTGCATCGACTGCTCAGCGAGACGATTTTTGTCGACTACTTTGCCCGCTTCCCGGATAAGAACACCGAGAATGTTGAATTCTGTCACGGTAAGGTCAAGCTCCTCGCCATTGCGATGCACGATATGCTTATCGAAGTCGATTACCAGATCTTCGACTTCAAGCGTAGCCGAGGTCACATCGGCCGAACGCCCGCGACGCAGAATGGAACGAAGTCGGGCAGACAACTCCCGGGGGTTACAAGGTTTAGGAATGTAATCGTCCGCGCCTATCTCGAGCCCTTGTATGCGATCCATTTCATCGCCTTTCGCAGTCAGCATCAGAACAGGAACATCACTGCGGGTACGGATTTGCCCAAGAATGTCGATACCGCTACCGCCGGGGAGCATCACATCCAGCACAACGGCCTGGTAACGCGCGCTCAGGGCCTCTGCCAGGCCTTCTTCTGCGGTATGGACGGCGGTTACTTTAAACAGTTCACGTTCAAGGTAACGGGTCAGCAGTGCCGTCAGTTCAGTATCGTCATCCACCAATAAGATATTCATCAATTACTCCATCAGGCAGCCACTGAACCCGGCATGCCAATCCTGTCTTATTATTCAAACCTGTCGTTACAATAATACGCTGGTCAGCCGATGTCATTGCCCGCGTCGTCTTCCCGCCGATGGGAGTCGACAAACCGTATCGCATCTGCGACACCGTCCCGCACCCGTTGACGTGTCATAATCAGCTCATCCGGAGACATGTAAAACGCCATATCCACCTCATACCGGATGTATTTAGGTGGAAGCCTGTTGAGAGCTACGCAAGCAATATCAGCCATAACGCCGGTCGACACATCACGCCCCGCGGCATGCAGTTGAGTGACGATTTCTTCGGCCACCATCTGCTCGTAGTAGTTACGGATACTGTCAGAAAAACTCATGAAACCTCCCGTCCGGCGTGACTATCTGATTTCAGAATAGCAGCTCCCCGGTTAAGTGCTTTACTTTAGGTCAGGTAATCAATGAGATCTGAAAATATGCGAATCGTCAGCGACATCATGACCCGCAACGTCAAAACACTCGGCACCGGATCAACTCTGCGCGATGCCGAAGAGTTGATGCGTGAACACCATGTACGACATATTCCGGTCGTCAGTGATACAGGCGCCATAAAGGGCGTACTGAGTCAGAAAGAATTCCTGCGGGAAGCGTTCCGGATTACGGATAAGTTCGGTGCCCACCATTTGCAGGACTATCTTGCGAAAACTCCTGTTCTCGACTGTCTCGACAGAGAAGTCGAGACCCTGCCAGCGGATACGCCGCTGAAAACCACGGGTGAACGATTAAGGGCTGAAAAAGAAGGATGCCTGCTGATCGCCGATGACGCAGGCAACCTGCTCGGCATTGTTACCTCACAGGATTTCGTCAGACTGGCGCTGGATCTTCTGGACTGACCAGCCCAGAAGTACAGCCGTAATTTTATTGATCGCTGGGTTTCTTCCAGCCAGCGATATTGCGCTGTTTACCGCGGGCAACCGCCAGCTCGTCAGCACCAACATCCTTAGTAATGGTCGAGCCTGCCGCTACTGTCGCGCCGTCGCCCACCGTCACTGGCGCAACCAGTGACGAATTGGAACCTATAAAGGCACCGTCCCCGATCTCAGTCCTGAATTTATTCACACCGTCATAGTTGCAGGTAATGGTACCGGCACCGATGTTTGCTCCCTCACCAATGACCGCGTCACCTATGTAGGTAAGATGATTCACTTTAGAGCCTTTACCGATCAATGATTTCTTCACTTCGCAGAAGTTGCCCACACGAGCACCATCCGCCAGTTCAGCACCAGGACGCAGCCGGGCGTAAGGGCCAAGATTGCAGGCCTGAGCCACAACGGCTTCCTCTATATGGCAAAAACTTTCAACCTGAACACCTTTGCCTAGTTTACTGTTACGGATCACGTTGTAAGCACCGATCTGAACATCGTCGTCAAGGATGACATCACCTTCAAATACACAACCAACATCGATGCTGACATTTCGTCCCACAGTAAGTGTGCCGCGGACATCAATACGTGCAGGGTCCGCCAGAGCCACCCCCTGCACCATCAGACTATCAGCCTGCTGACTCTGGAACTCCCGCTCAAGAGCTGCAAGTTGGCGGCGGTCGTTCACGCCTTCAACTTCTGTTGCTGACGAAGGCTGTAATGCATTCACGGCCACACCATCAGCAACAGCCATAGCGATCACGTCCGTCAGGTAGTATTCACCCTGCGCATTATCCGACGACAACGCTGGTAGCCAGCGTTTCAGATAACGCGCAGGCATGGCCATGATGCCGGTATTGACCTCACAGATCTGTCGCTGTTCATCGCTGGCATCTTTCTGTTCAACAATTGCCTGCACTTCATTCTTATCGTTGCGAACGATACGGCCGTAGCCGGTCGGGTCGTCAAGGGTTACGGTCAACAGAGCCAGTGCATTCTCAGCAGCGGCAACCATACCTGCCAGGGTTTCAGTGCGGATGAGAGGAACATCTCCGTACAATACGAGAACCAGTGCATCATCAGAAATATCTGGCAAAGCCTGCGCGACAGCGTGCCCTGTGCCCTTCTGCTCCATCTGAACCGCCCAGGTCAATGGGCGGTCAGTGAACATCTCACGGACTAACTCAGCACCGTGACCAATGACAACATGCTGGGTGGCGCCATCGAGCTGCTCAGCAGCATCCAGCACATGACCCAACAGTGGTTTTCCAGCCAGACGATGCAGCACTTTAGGGAGATCAGACTTCATCCGCGAGCCTTTGCCCGCTGCCAGAGTAACAACTGCCAATGTCATATTGATTGTCCACATGTTTCAGAATCAGCCGCGTATTGTAGAGAGGCCCCATCGCGTTGCAACAAAGCAACATACTTCTGTCATGGTACGGCTTAAAATCAAAGTCCCTTCAGACTTCCTGAAACAGGTCAATTCCTGCAAAATAAGGGTTATGTAAAGCCATATCAAGCCAATATGGCTTACTTGCACCTCTCAATGTCACAATTATGACCAGTGTCACATTAGGGAGGAATACCGCTTTGATACCTTTATCAAAACGCTGGTCACCGGCCAGTAAATATAATTAACATAAGTTCACAGATCACGAATACGAACAGTTACTCCCGGCCGCTGGCCCCGGAGCAACTGCTTGAAGGACACCTGGTTTTGGTCAGGTTAAGACAATGGATTGCAGATTCCGCCCATCCTGTTTGGCGAGGCGGTTATAAAAACAATAAAAAATATCGAGGCTGCAATGACTAAAAAAGCGAAACTCACCTGTCGTTTCTTCCCTATCAATGAAGTAAACATCGCTAAGCTCGTCGAAATGCACAGCATTTTCACCCGTTTCTATGAGAACGCCGATCTCACAACCTTTATTAAGGATATGAGTGAAAAGAAAGGCGTCATGATCCTGAAAAACAAAACCACCGGGAAAATAGTGGGATTCAGTACCTACAACGAAGTCGAACTGATGCACCAGGGTAAGAAAGCCATTGGCGTATTCACGGGCGACACCATCGTTGAGCCCGAATTCTGGGGCAACAAAACATTGCACACTGCGTTCGCAATGAAAATGCTGAAAGCGAAGATGTTGCGCCCCACCACTCCTATGTTTTGGTTATTGATTTCGAAGGGTTACAAAACCTATCTGCTGATGGCCAATAACTTTCAACGCTTCTATCCACGCCACGATCACCACGACCATGAGATGGAAGGTCTGATGCAGCAGTACTGCCAGAAACTCTACCCGACCTACTACAAAGAAGAAGAGAAAATTCTCGACTTCGGCGAGGGCTACCATGCGCTGAAAGAAGATGTCGCGGACATCACGCCTCGTATGCGTGCCAGTAATTCAGCCATCCGCTTTTTTGAGGAGCGTAACCCAGAATGGCGTCGAGGCACTGAACTGCCATGCGTAGGTGAGATTGGCCTTTCAACCATCGGGATATTCTTCAAAAAGCTGATCCGCAGCACCTTCGGGCTGCGTCGTCCAGCCCGTAAGAACCGTCGTCTGGCGGCATAACACCGCCCGCAGCTGGCCTGAAGTGTGACATAGTACGTAATATGCGCCAAAGGCACAGTCAGACCAGCTGCAGCAATTCAGTTGCCTAAGACTTTATGGTTAAATCGCTGGCCCGTTCTTGTCTCCGCACATGGCGAAGGAAGCACGGATAATAATAAACAATTATGCCTTTCATCTAATTGTCAGATTCCGGTTTTTTTATACCGGCCAACGCCTCCGGGTTCTGAGCCTGACACCGATGAAAGTCTTCACCACACAAAGAAAGATACAGGAGCCTGTCAGATGTCCGCTCTGAAGAACCTGACCACGTCGCTGCTTCATTTTGCATCAGCCACGCTGACCCGTAAGGGCGCGCGAAAATTCATTGACGCCAGTTATGACGTTGAGAGCGTTCAGCGTTCTATTCTTAGCGACACCCTGAACATGGTTGTGGGTGCGGAGTCCGCCGTTAAGCATGGCCTGCGTAAGGATATGACGGTCGAGGAGTTCCGTCAGCAGGTGCCCATCACAGACTACAACTACTGGCACGACATGATTGTCGAACAGCAGAAGAGCGGTAAGCCGATGCTGACGACCTCAAGCTGTGATCGCTACCAGCCAACATCAGGCTCCACCTCGAAAATCAAATGGATTCCATATACGCGTCCATTCCTTGATCAGGCTGACGAAGCCATCAGCCCATGGATGTCTGACCTGTACGCCAACTTCCCGGGGATAAAGAAAGGCCGTCACTACTGGTCTCTGTCCTGGGTGCCAAGTGACCTGCGCGATCAGGTCAGTGAAAGTATCAACGACGACATGCAACTGCTGCCTTGGTGGAAGCGACTGTTTATGGCCGGCACCATGGCGGTACCCGAAGGCGTATCTCTGGCTGAAAGCTCAGACGAGTCATTCTTCGCGACGTCCTGTTATCTGGTTGCCTGTACTGATCTTTCCTTTATGTCGGTCTGGAGTCCAACCTTCGCCATGAGCCTGCTGCAGGTTATGCAGGAACACCGCGAGAAAATCGCCGAAGTGCTCGAAACTGGCCGATGGGTAGCTCCGTTCGATAGCCTGAAAAACATCGAACCGCCGAAGAACGAAGCCGCCGCTGCCTACATGCGTAAGTGGGACGGCGAAATCACACCGGCGTTCACCAAGGCGATCTGGCCAAACCTGGCACTGATCAGCTCGTGGGACACCTCTTCATCGAAAGGCTGGGCAGAGAAACTGCAGGCGATATTCCCGCACAGCGGCTTCCAGGGCAAAGGCCTGTTCGCAACCGAAGGTGTTGTGACCTTCCCAATGGGCGACGAGTATCCACTGGCGTTCACCAGCCACTTCTATGAGTTTGAAGACCTCGATACCAATGAGATTCTGTGCAGCTGGGAACTGAAAAAAGACATGCGCGTGCGGCCGATCATCACGACCGGTAATGGCCTGCTGCGTTATCAGACCAAAGACATGCTGCTGGTCACTGACTTTATTAATCAGTGCCCGTGCCTACGCTTTATCAGCCGTATTGACGGTGTTGATATGGTCGGTGAAAAATTATCGCCAGATGCAGCCGTCAAACTGATCGATCACTTCAGTGGCAACATGGGACTATCCCCAGTGACCCTGGTCGCTATTCCACAATCAGACCTGCGCGCTAAGCCCGTCTACGGTCTGCTGTGTTCTGGTAGTTCTGACGCTATTGCAGCCCGGAATACGCTCGGTGCTCAACTGGAAGAACAACTTAATCAGCATTTTCATTACAAGCTTGCCCGCGAGCTGGGCCAGTTAGGTCATGCAGAAATGCTGATCGTGCCTGATGCCATGGAAGTGTATACCGAACACAAAATTGCCGGCGGTATGGTCGCAGGCAACATTAAGATTGAACCGCTCGCACTGTGGCAGAACGATCAGATGCCAGGCGCCGTCAGCGACATACTGAGAAACTCGAAACCGGCGGAGGCCGCTGCATGAGTCAGCGCTTTATCATTCGCCCTACCATCGAAGAGGATGCACCGGGGCTGAGTGAATTGCTGTCTGATACGCCACAGGAAGGCAGTATTCAGCTGAATTTTGAACGCGAGCCCAACTACTTCCATGCGACAGACGTTGGTACAACGACCCGCGATCTTTGGGTGATGGAAGATACCGAACAGCAGCGGATTGCCGGTGCTTTCAGTATGGGCTTTCGTGATGTTTTCGAAAACGGCCAGCGCAAATCCATGCGCTATGGCAGTGATCTGCGTATCCACCGTGATTATCAGGGTGGGCGAACACTTTTGCGCTTCTTTAAAACCGTCAAAAGTATCATCGGTGACGACTATTACCAGACCGTGATTCTCGAAGAGAACAAGGCTTCTCTCGATACCGTTGGCGGCAACCGTATCAAAGTGCAACCGACATATAACGCATTCCGTCGCCACCGCACCAATATGATAGAGTTGCGCCGACGCGAGAAACACAAAATCCGTCTTAATATTCGTCGGGCTGCCAGTACTGACATACCGGTTATGCAGGCATTTTTTGATGCCAACGCCCCACGTAAGCAGTTCTACCCCTGTTATGACTTCTCCAGAATAGAAACTGGAGATACCTATTACCGGGATATAAAATTAAACGATTTTTTATTGGCATTTGATGGCAACGAATTGGTCGGTATGACCGGTTTCTGGGATCAGAAGGCCTTTAAACAAACGCGAATTGCGGGATACTCTAAAGCTATCCAGTACGCGCGCCCCTTCTACAACGCGTACACTAAGATTGCGGGGGGGCTGTCACTGCCACCAGCAGGGTCATTGACCAGCTATATTTACCTGCATTGCAACGTATTTAAAGACAATCGCAGTGATATCTTTGCAGATCTTCTCGCATACGCACGCAAGGAACTGAAAGATAGTGAGTATGATGCCTTAGTCGTTGGCTTTGACACGGAAGACCCTTTGCACAAGGTGACCGATAAGTACAAAAAAGAAGAATTATTCAGCCTCCATTTTATCTCAGGTTACGGTAAGGACCCATCACCTGATCTGAACCCTGAAGGGCTGATGTATCTCGAAACTGCGCGCCTGTAGCAAAAAATATTATCTGCCTCAGTAACACCGGCTGCCCGCGCGCTCGCTATTTGCAACAGAGAGCAATATGAAACAGTTGAAATTTTTTATCATCGGCCTGGTTATTCTCGCTGCTGCCGGATACGCCGGATACACCATGTACATCAATGCACCTAAACCTCAGACTCAGGAAGTTAAGGTCGCAATTCCTCAGGTTCCGTACAAAGAGGTGCGTATCTCCACGCAGTCGATCCCTATTTTCAGCCGCGGACGAGTCTCGGCTTCACGCGTCCATAAGATAGCCAGTCAGGTATCTGGCCTGGTGACGGATATTGCTCCGGAGCTGAAAAAAGGCGAAATCGTGAATGCTGACCAGTTGCTGGTTCAGATCGACGAACAGCCTCTTATTCTTGATATAGCCCAGAAGAAAGCGCAACTGACGCAAACAAAGTTACGGCTGGAAGAAACCGAAGCAAATGCACGCGTAGCTCGTCGTCAGGCAGGACGTAACGCTTCAGACTACGCGCGCTTCGTACCTCAGCTTGCATACGCAAACGCACAGGTGGAAGCCGCAGAGGCCGCCCTGCAATACGCCTATGACCAATTAGAAAATACTAAAATCAGCTCGCCGATCGAAGGCAAAGTCGTTGATGTGTTCATTAACGAGGGTGATCTGGTACAGACCGGCTCACCGGTTGCCGTTCTTTACGGGATGAATCAGGCTGAAATCCGTCTGCCATTAAACGATGCCGAGCTCATGATCATTGGTGTCGAAGAAAACACCAGCACTGAGAATGGGCCAAGCTTTATGCCGCAGGTAACTCTGCGTGACTATGAGAGTGGCGATGAATGGAGCGGCTATATCGTACGCACCGACGGTGAACGCAGTGCAAACCAGCTCCTCTATATCATCGCTCAGGTCAACGGCGATGAAATGTACAGCAATACCGGTCGCTATCTGGTGCCGGGCTCGTTCCTTGAAGCTGAAATCCGCGGCCAGGAAATTGAAAATATGCGCATTCTACCGCGAGAGGTCATCCTCTCTGGTGATGCCATCTGGATGATTAATGCAGATAACACGATTCAGCGCCAGCCTGTGACCATCCGCTATCGCGGCAAGGAATTCGCTTATATTGATACTGCGCTGCCACCGGGCACCCGGGTAGTCGCTGGTAACTTTAACCGTCTTGTCGAAGGCATGACCGTCGAACCAATTCGCAAGAAGTAACCTGCCGGAGGCTGACTTATGAAACAGATCATCCGTTGGTTTGCGGAGAACACCGTTGCTGCCAATCTGTTGATGTTCTGCCTGATTGCCCTGGGCTTGATGGCCGTACCTGAAACACGCAAAGAACTTATCCCCAATGTCACCCTCGACCGTCTTAGCATTCAGACTAAACTGCCAGGTGGTAATGTTGAAACCATTGAAAACAGTGTCTGTAAGGCCATTGAAAATCGCATCTACGATATTCAGGGTACACAAAACCTGACCTCCTTTGCCTATGATGGCTTATGTAGCATGACGGTCGACATCGCCGACGGCTACGAAACCGATAAAATTTCTGACGAAATATCCCGTCGAATTAATGAAGAGGGCCTGCTCCCTGACGACGCCGAAACACCGACGTTACAGGAGCTGTCTGTTAAAAACCGCGTTGCTAAATTAATTATTTACGGCAACACCAGTTACGCCGCTCTCGCAGAAACATCCCGTGAAATACGCAATGACCTGATGGATATGCCAGACATCAGCGTGATTGAACTGCAAGACATGTCGAAATCCGAAATCCGTATCGAAGTACCGGCTCATAATCTTGAGAAGTACGATCTGACGTTCGACGATATTTCTGGAATGATCCGTCAGCAGACGGGCTTCCTGCCCGGTGGTGTACTGGAAACTCAGGACGGCGACATTCTGATTACCAGTGATGCGTACAAAGACTCGGCTGAAGCCTATCGCAATATCGTTATCTACTCAGATTCAACCGGTGCAGAGATTCTGCTACGCGATCTCGCGATCATCACAGATACCCGCTATGTCAGCGAGACGAACGCCAGCTTTGATGGCACGCCATCCGCCTCGATCGACATTTACCGGGTTGGCGATCAGAGCATTATGGACATCGCCGATGACCTGCACACCTATGTAGATAGCCTGCGCCTACCAGAAACCATCAAAACACACGTATGGCAGGACGAATCAAAGCACCTTCGAGAGCGCATCAGCATGCTGCTGGAGAACGCACTTGCGGGTCTCGTACTGCTCTTTATTACCTTGCTTCTCTTCCTGAATGGCCGTCTGTCATTCTGGGTGAGCATGGGTATTCCGGTATCTTTCTTCGGTGCTCTGTTTGCGATGCCAATGTACGATGTCTCCATCAATGCGGTGTCATTGTTTGGTTTTATTCTCGTACTCGGGATCGTGGTCGATGATGCGGTCGTGGTCGCTGAGGCGATTCACAACCGCAACGAAAAAGGCATTTATGGTACCGAGGCAGCACTTGAAGGGGCTTTCGAGGTTTATAAGCCGATTCTGTTCGCGGTAATTACTACGGTCATTGCGTTTATTCCTTTGATCGGGCTGCCCGGCCCCGAAGGAAAAATGATGCAGGCGATTCCTATCGTCGTTATCGCCACGCTTATCTTCTCGGTGATTGAGTCCTTCCTGATTCTGCCGGCTCACTTGTCTCATGCGCAGAAAGTTAATGTTAAAAAAGAGCCTTCCACACTCGAAAAAATTCAATCGAAGTTTGATGGCGCCCTGCAGAGCTTTATGCGCACGATTTATCTGCCGTCCTTGCGTGGTGCACTTCAGGCGAAAGGCATCATTATTCTGGTATTCTCCATCACCTTCACCCTGATGCTGGTAATGATGCTTACCGGGTGGATTAAGTCCTCTCTGTTTACACCGGTCGAAGCTGACTCGGTCGTGGCACGACTGGTTCTGCCAGAGGGCTCCCCGCGGGAAAAAACCGAAATGGCTGTTGAGCGCCTGACCAATGCAGCAGAACTTCTGAAACACCGCTACGAAATGGAAGGTGTCGCAACCATTGACCATATCTATGCGGTCATCGGGCCTAACGAATCCAAGAGTAATATGAAGAGCAGCCAGGACCGTGATCACCTGGCCAATATTACGCTGGAGTTGGTTTCTGACAGAACCAGCCGCATCAGTGGCCGCGAGATTATTTCCAGCTGGCGTAATATTGCTGGAGATATCCCCGGCGTCAGCCAGCTGAGCTTCAGCGCCAGTCTTAACCCAGCCAGGCCCGATATTCAGATCGAGTTGTCAGCCAACGACCAGGAAGACCTGAAAGAAGCAGCCGATCAGTTAATGGTTCATCTGAAAGGGTTCGCTGGTGCATACGATGTGCGTCATACCCAGGAGAACACCAAACAGCAGGCAGATATTATTCTCCGCGACAATGCCAGCTCGCTGGGCCTGACGCAGCAAACCGTTGTTGCCCAGATCAACCAGGCTTTCCAGGGCAAGGTTGTTCAGAATGTACAGACCCGCGACGATGAAATCGAGGTTTGGCTGGGCCTGCCTGACGATGAGCGCGATTCTTCATGGCACCTCGAAAACATGCACGTGAAGTATGCTCCGGGGCAATATGTTCCTTTATCTGCGATCGCGGATATCGTGTATCAGGACGCACCGACACACATCAAGCGCAACAACCGTAAGCGCGTGGTCACGGTGACTTCCTTTATCGATACCGGCCGTAACTCAGTACAGAATGTTCAGCGTGTGGTTGAGAACGAAATACTGCCATCGCTGGTGCGTCAGTACCCAGGAATGGATTGGGCGAGAGGCGGTCAGCAGCGCGACCTGAGTAAATTTATGACGACCCTGTTCCAGTATTACATGGTCGCTGTATTGGCTATGTATCTGTTGCTGGCGGTTCTGTTCAAGTCGTACATGCAGCCTTTTATTATTATTTATGCCATCCCCTTCGGCATCATGGGCTCAGTCATTGGCCACCAGCTGTTCGGTATGGTCATCACATCCTGGTCATACATTGGCATGGTGGCTGTCAGTGGCGTTGTGGTGAACGATAACCTGGTATTGATGGATTACATCAATAACCGCAGGGAAAAAGGAGCCAGTACATACGATGCCGTGATTGAAGCCGGTATCGCCCGTTTCCGGCCGATTCTTCTGACCTCACTGACCACGTTTGTGGGCCTGATACCCTTGATCTCTGAAACCAGCCTGCAGGCTCAATTCCTGATTCCAATGGCTATTTCGCTGGCGTTCGGCGTACTTTTCGCAACACTCGTCAGCCTCTTGCTGGTGCCATGTACTTATGTGCTTCTGGACGACATTCAGGTCGCCTTCCGCCGCGCCTTCAGTAGTGGTGGCGAAGAGAATGTGACCGTTGAGGATGCCTATGATGAAGGCTTCAAACAAGGTAATTCCAAAGCCCGCAAGGTAAACCCATATAGCTCAGACCTTCTCGCCGCAAGTTGGGATGCAGGGTACCAGGATGGGACCGAGGCCCGCTGATCGCACTAGCAAAGGTCATCCATAAAATGCCGCTCTGAGCTGTCAGCGCGGCATTTTTTATGGATAAGAAGAAATCAGTCAGCGTCTGATAAACGGATCGAGTGATAGTCGTGGCTGAGCTTCTGTAGCCATACAACCTCAAAGGTAATACGTGCCGTCACAATATAAAAAACCAGATAAAACGCGTAGGCAGAAAAAGCCCACAACATGACGGTTTTAAAATCGGCAATCGTAGCTGCTGAGCTCATCATATACACAGCGGTCAGTTTGCAGACGTTGGCTGATACAAGCGACAGTGACCAGACAGGTAACAACCAGGCAGCCGGTTTATGATCATGATCAGGCGGAATGCTGTCGTAGCGCATCGCATCAATTAAGCGAGTAATTTTGTGCAGGCGCTTCAACAGGCTGAAAAATAATTTAAAAGATTGCTTGGTACTGCGGGTATGCTCCTCAAAGAGCGACATCATATTGCGCGATGAATAATAGACCCAATACGTGTAAAAAAGCACCAGCACCAGGGTCGTCATGACCTGAGCTTCACGAATCAGGGTGTCTGTCTGCAACTGCTCACGCATACCCACAGTGAGCGATGTCAGTGCTGTACTGTCTTGCAATGCTGACAGCTCCTGCCAGCTCCAGAAACCATGAACCAGACCTGCAACACATAGCGCCCCCGGGAAAACAGAGACAATATTGGTCAGCCAGGTAAAACGGGTTAAGTCGTAAAAGGGATAGCTCTGCGACACGCGATCTTCCTGTTTATTTTATTATTCTGATACTTAGAAAGATAAATATACCGGTCTGGTCTTATGACGAAAGACCAGGCCCGATTATTTATTCACTGAGGCAGTGTACCGCACGGTCGGCCATGTCCCGAAGAAAATAGGGATAACCGTCGCGGGAAAGAGAGATACTTCCACCCAGAGGATCAAGTTCACCCTGTTTTACAGGGAGATCTCCAACCACTTTCACAACCAGTGCAGGAGAATATTCCGGCTCGCGAAAAATGCACGCCACCTGACCTGCTCTGAGCTGCTCACGCATCAGTTGTATTGTACGCATGCCAGGTTTCTGTTCAGGGGTAATCGTGAAAGCACCGACCTGATTTAGACCAAACTCGGTCACCCAGTGATCGTAGGCACGGTGGAAAACAAAGAAACCACGCTCTTTCAGTGGGGCCAATACCCGATCACTATACGCCACCGCCTGCGCGACCTGATCAGCGAAGTCCGTTGAATCAGCGCCAAGCACCTCCGCCAACGCCTTTTGTGCGGCGACGACAGAAGGTGGCGAAAGCCAATAATGCGGATCTTTGATACTCGCTTCTGAGGCGAAGGCTGAAATATCGATCCAATGTTTGTCCGGCCAGCGGCGCGCGAACCCTGACAGATAAGGTTCTATTCGGGCACCTGACCAGAAGATGACGTCAGCCTCCTGCAGGCGATCGATATCCGAAGGTTTCAAAGAGAAATCATGCGGGGTCACGCCGGGTTGCAGCAGAACATCGAGCTGCTCCGCGTCGACAACCGATGACGCGATCAACCCCAGAGGATGAATACTGGCGAGCACCTTGGGGGAATGATCGGCCTGGGCAAACAGTGATAACATGGTGAAACTCACCATTACAGCAAATCGTCTGAACATAACTCTGGCTAATTTTATCGTCTTTCGTAAAATTGCAACATTATAACCTAAGGACTGGTCTGATGCCCGCTTCACAACAGCACGATCATAATCACTGCATATCCACCGCTATGGACACCGCGCGAACTCTGTGTGAACAGCGTGGCTTGCGCATGACGCCTGTGCGACGCAGGGTACTTGAGCTGGTGTGGCAGAACCATAAGCCTACGGGTGCTTATGATCTTCTGGCGCAGTTAAGTGAAGAAGGGTTTAACTCAGCGCCTCCGACCGTCTATCGCGCCCTGGATTTCCTGCTCGAGCTGGGCGTCGTTCACCGCATCAGTAGCCTTAATGCGTTCGTCGGCTGTGATCACCCCGGCCATGAACACGACACCGGCTTCTTTATCTGCAAAGAATGCGGTAATGCGACCGAACTGCCCGCGAAAGAGATCAAGAAGCTGCACGAGACTCTGGTGAAGAAATTCAGCTTCAGCATCGAAACCAGCAACCACGAACTGACTGGCCTGTGTCAGAACTGTAAGGCAACGGCATGAGTGAAGAGCCCATTCTGAGGGCCGACAATCTGAGCCTCACCTTTGGCCAGAAGAAAGTACTGGATCAGATCAGCCTGGATATTCAGCCACGCCAGATCATTACACTGATCGGCCCCAATGGCTGTGGTAAGTCGACTCTGACAAAAGTGTTGCTCGGCCTTGTCCGCCCGGATTCCGGTAAAATTATTCGCTCACGGCAACTACGTATCGGCTATATGCCGCAAAACCTGCCTCTGGATCAGCGTATGCCGTTGAACGTCGACGAGTTTCTGCGACTCACACGGCGTAGCACCCGTGCTGCGGTTGACCACTGGCTTGAGCGACTGAACATTACCAGCCTGAAGGACCAGAGCGTTCATGATTTATCCGGTGGTGAGTGGCAACGGGTACTGTTGGCCCGTGCCTTATTAGTGGAGCCTGAACTCCTTGTTCTCGACGAACCGGTGCAAGGCGTTGATGTTCAGGGGCAGCTGGAGCTGTACCAGCTGATTCCGCAACTGCGCGACGAACTCGGCTGTGCTGTGTTAATGATTTCACACGACCTGCACCTCGTTATGTCGGCCACCGATGAAGTCATCTGTCTGAACGGCCACGTCTGTTGCTCAGGGCACCCGGAAACAGTCTCTGCCGACCCTGCCTATCTCGAGCTTTTTGGTCGCCGCCTTGACGATGGTATCGCTTATTACACCCACCATCATGATCATGAACACTGTGACCACGACCATAGCAGCCCACACACCAATGCAGGACATCACCATGATTGACGGTTTGCAGACCTGGTGGCTGATGCCTCTCGTTGCCGGGCTGCTTCTTGCGGTCAGTGCCGGCCCTCTGGGTAGCTTCGTTGTCTGGCGCCGTATGGCGTTCTTTGGCGATACCCTTGCGCACGGCGCCTTACTTGGTATCACCTTTGGTGTTCTGACCGACCTCGACCCAACGCTGGCTCTGGTGGTGGGTTCGGCGTCACTGGCGCTTATTCTTCTGCCTTTGCAACTCGCCAGCCGCTTGTCTGCTGACACACTGCTCGGCATCGTATCTCATGGCACTCTCGCAATCGGCCTGGTTGCTTTGAGCCTTGCGGACGGTATCCGGGTCGATTTGATGGGTTATCTGTTTGGTGACCTGTTGGCCATTAATGAGGGCCACGTGTATTGGTTACTGGGAAGCACCGCCATCACGCTGACCTTAGTGCTTTGTTTCTGGAATTCATTGCTGGCGGTTACCGTCAGCCCTGAACTGGCGAGAATCGAAGGCCGGCCGGTGCTGCTACTTGATCTGATGCTGATCCTACTGCTCGCCATGACAGTCGCCCTGGCGATGAAGGTCGTGGGGATTCTTCTGATTAGCGCCCTGTTGATTATGCCTCCGGCAGCCGCCCATGCGCTGAGTAAAGGCCCCCGTCAGATGGCCGCTATTGCTTCGGTCGTAGGGATTGTTTCTGTTCTGCTTGGGATGTGGGCGTCGTTCCGTTGGGATACACCAGCAGGACCGAGTATTGTGGTCACCGCCATGTTGCTGTTTGTCGTTAGTCTGACGTTTCGCCGCAAGCGCTGAGCCAGCGGGAACCGAGTGTCAGGACCTTTTCAGGGTAAAGCCAGCAGAGACCGGATAAGCGGTAACATCCGCTTCGGATCATGCGGGGGCTCAATATAGCCCCTGTAATTCAGCTCAGAATCCAGCAACACGATGTTGGCGCTGTGATCCATCAGGTAGCCGCCATCCTCCCGGTCGACACGGGCATAAAATGCATTCAGCTGTGCCGCGAGTTTTTTCATATTGTCAGGGTTGCCCGTCAGTGCGGTGAAGTCCGGGTTGAAGTAATCCATGTACTGGCCAAGCTGCTCGGGTCTGTCACGTTCTGGGTCAACGCTGACAAGCACCACGTTCAACTGCTCACGCTCTTCTTCACTCAGGCGCTTCATCAAACGATTCATGTGCATCAGTGTCATTGGACAAATATCAGGGCAATAGGTGTAGCCGAAAAACAGAAGTGACCAGCGTCCCTTAAGATCCGCCAGCGATACGGTGTCTCCGTATTCATTGATAAACGTCAGCTCATCAACCTGACCACCAGCGAACATCTCAACACCCGCCGTACGTGTAAGACGCTCCTGTGGAGAGGGCGGCGCACTCAGCCATCCTGCAACAAATGCTGCCAGCAGCACCGCAAATAGTGCTGAACACAGTACAATAGCGCCTCTTTCACCACGCATACGGCTTCCCCATAATGACTTCAGGCGCCAGTGTAGCAGGCCAGACCACTTCTCTGCCTGCGGCAAATCAACGCACTGTCTGGGCCCTCGCCTGGCCCATCATCCTCAGTAACATCACAGTGCCTATGCTGGGTCTGGTCGACACCGCGATTCTCGGCCATCTCGACGACGTCCAACCATTAGCCGCCGTGGCCATTGGCGCCCAGATATTTACCCTACTGCTCTGGAGTTTTGGTTTTCTGCGGATGGGGACGACATCCGTCACGGCGCATGCTGTCGGCCAGAAAGGCATAGATAATTCTCTACCTCTGCTTCAGCAGGCCATCTGGCTGGCGATACCTGTCAGTATTTTCTGCATTATTGCTGCACAGATACTTACACCTTTGCTGCTGCCATTATTCGGAGATGATCCGACACTTCATGCGCTCACCGCCGACTACCTGACCACCCGATTCTGGGGGATTCCGGTGACCCTGCTGCAATATTGCCTCATTGGCTGGTTTATTGGTCGGGGGGAAACCCGTATCCCCATGCTGATGCTGATCACCGCCAACCTGCTTAATGCGGGTCTGGATTATTACTTTGTCTGGCACCTGCATATGGGCGCTACTGGCGTCGCGCTGGGTACTGTACTGGCAGACGTTGGCGCTCTGACGATCGCACTGATTGCGGCGCTTCAGCGCGACCTTACATTGCGCCTGCCACTGCCCGACAGGGCTATTCTCAAACGCATGATTGTGATCAATCGTGACCTGTTTATCCGCACCCTGACTTTGCTGATCGTATTCGCATCATTTGCCGCGCTCGGCGCCGCTCAGAGCACAGAAGTATTAGCCGCAAACGCCGTGCTAATCAGCCTGCTTCTTCTGATATCGAATGCCCTTGACGGTTTTGCTCACGCAGCGGAAAGCCTGGTCGGGCGCTTTCTGGGCGCTGCTCAACCGCAGCAAATGCGCAGAGCAATCCAGCTCACGGGCATAAACAGCCTGATTGCAGCCTTCATTCTCGTCGGACTTTTTGTACTCGCCGGCGACCACCTCTTCCGTTTGCTTACGGATAACGAAGACATGCTCCCCCGCCTGCAGGAAATGCACTTGTGGCTGTGGCTGCTGCCTTTATCGGGTGTCGCCAGTTACTGGCTAGATGGTGTTATGGTCGGAGCCCAGGCAACCGCATCCATGCGAAATTCAATGCTGGCTGCGGCAGCGCTGGTTTTCTTTCCTATCGCCCTGCTTCCCGGGCAACTTGCCGCTTGGTCAGCCAACGGCGAAGTGAGTGCTAACACCCTTTTATGGCTTGCATTTCATCTGTTCCTTCTGGCCCGGGCGGCCTTTCTGATACCCGCGATACGCAGAATCGTGCAGACAACGCAAAAATAGCCTGATCCCGTCCGCTCTACACGAGCCTACATCACGGCTGTATCCGACGACGCAGAAACTCCTGCAATGCCCTCACCCGCGCACTCTGGCGCATGTCTTTGTGGTACACCAACCACATCTGCGATGGCTCGCTGTCCAGCGGTAACAGAATTTCCTGCAAGGGCTGTTCACGCCCATCCGGGTGTCTCATATTCACCACACTCATGGGGCCAATCCCCATACCTGCGCGTACCGCCGCCTCAATGTCATTAAAACTATTACTCTGGAAAGCAATCTGACCCAGAGCAACCTGCTCGATCAGTTGGCGTATCGCCGGAATCCGCGTTTTATCCCCTGTCGGTAACACCCATTGATGCGCATTAATCTCAGTCATGTCCGCAGGCCGACCAAACTGATCCAGATAATCCTGCGACGCATAAAAGGACAGCCCGACCGGCATCAGCTTTCTTGCAATCAGGTCGGGCTCTGAGGGTTCAGCACCGATACGTACTGACGCATGAACCTCACCGTCAGCGAGCGACAGGATGTCATCTGTTGCAACGATCTGAACCCGGATCTGTGGATATTCGCGCCGGAAGTCATGCAGTAAGGGCGCAAAAAACGGCGAAAAATCGGTCACTGTCGAAATTCTCAGAGTGCCACTGGGTGCGCTCTCAACGGTGGATAAAGTACTGCAAAGTCGCTGCACCTCGGCCGCGATCGGGCGCATCCGCTCGGCCAGAAGCCGGCCGCCGTCCGTTAATTGATACCCTCTCTGGTGGCGGATAAACAGACGGGTACCGAGAGCCTCTTCAATCCTGCCCACAGCCCGCTGAGCGGTACTGTGATTGACTCCAAGCGCCTCACCCGCACGGCTGAGACTGCCGTAAGCAGCCACTAAATAGGCAATGCGAAGATCGTCCCAACGAATGTTTTTGTCCATGATATCAACCTGAAGCGGCCCGAAAGAATAGTTCTGTGCATTTATGCACAACTATTGTCCGTTTTTATGCCTTTTTTGCAAACCTGGCAACCGCTAGAGTGATAAGCAGATGATGGAGGACGTTATGGGTCTTAAAAATACGGAGCACTCGTACGGCTGGATAAGCATTGCTCTGCACTGGCTGGTTGCGATTGCTGTATTCGGCATGTTTGGCCTTGGCCTGTACATGGTCGAACTGACTTATTACGACGCCTGGTACAAAGGCTCGCTGGATCTGCACAAAGGAGCAGGCATTCTGCTGGCCATCGCTGTCGCTGCCCGCTTTATCTGGCGTCTGGTGAACCCATCTCCGAAAGGATTGTCAGAAAAGCCTCTGGAGAATCTGGCCGGACACCTGGCGCACCTGGGGCTGTACGCGCTCCTCGCCGCTTTATTTATTACCGGCTATCTTATTTCTACCGCAGACGGCCGCAGCATTGATGTCTTTGGTTTGTTTCAGGTTCCTGCCAGCCTGACAACAGACAATCAGGAGGACATTGCTGGAGAAATTCACGAGTGGCTGGCATGGGGACTGATTGGCCTTGTCTCTGTCCACGCGCTGGCTGCACTAAAACACCACTTTATTAACCGCGACGGCACCCTGAAACGCATGATCCGTCCACAGAAGTAAATACTCACAAAGGAGAGTAACTATGAAAAAGCTGTTAATCGCGACTGCAATCTCTGGCGCTGCATTGATGACCTCTGTCGCTCAGGCGGCGACCTACGACATCGATAACGAAGGTGCGCACGCGTCAATCAACTTCAAAATCCAGCACCTTGGCTACAGCTGGCTGACAGGTCGCTTTAACGACTTCGACGGTTCATTTGAATACGACAAAGCAGCACCGGAAGATTCGTCGATCGAAGTGACCATCGACACCACCAGCATTGACTCAAACCATGCTGAGCGTGATAAGCACCTGAAAGGCGGTGACTTCCTGAACGTTAAGAAATACCCAACCGCGACGTTCAAAAGCACTGACTTTAAATCCACAGGTGAAGGCACTGGTGAAATCACAGGCGACTTCACTCTGCACGGTGTCACCAAAAGCATTACCTTCCCGGTAGAGCGCATCGGTGAAGGTGATGATCCATGGGGCGGCTACCGCGCTGGTTTTATGGGCACCACAAAGCTGAAGCTCAGCGACTATGGGATTGATTACAACCTCGGCCCAGCATCGACTCACGTTGAAATCGAACTGCACGTCGAAGGTAAGCGTCAGTAATACCGACGTTTAATGAAAAAGCCGGCACCTTGTGCCGGCTTTTTTGTGGTCGCTAAATTAAGAGTGATGACTACTTAACCACCTTAAAACGACGACGCCTTAGCTCTGCTTCCTCAGCCCTTTGCTTAACCTGCCGCTCGAGTTTCAATCGCTGTTTGTCGGCTTCACTGGGCCAGCTATCTCCCTCTGCCAGAGTGTACTCGATGGCTGACCAGAGATGGCTGAAATCCAGTAATAAGGGGTTCTGAATAATAGGGTATCTATGCTCACTGTCGCAGACCTTAAGCCAGCCATGAACATTATGCTTAACTTCGAGAATCGCTTTACTCTGAAGGGAATGTTGAGCGATGAGAATAAAGGCTGACTGCAGCCTGGGGCGGATGCTATCCCGGCTCGCCATAAACTCCTGCACTCTGTTGGTACTCGCTAGTCTGAGGGTGATCAGCATCCGCTTGAAATATCCTAGGCGTAACGCTTTAATTTGGAATTACTAAAAAATTCACACATCAGAAAAGCCCATCAAATCTTACCTGTAAGTCTATCAGTAACCTCATGATACCGTCTGGCAAAACATCCGGTAGAAACCCCAATAAGGCCGCACAGCTAAGGAAGGTAAAATAAGCCGTAAAGATAAACTTCAGAATATTAAACGTGGCTAACCTTACTCCATTACCGACTATATTGAACGAGCGGCATACAGTAAATTCATTATCCAGATTCAAGCCAATACTCTGTGCGGCTTTAAGCGCTATATCAGGCGGCGTAGTTGGATTAAAGAGGAACGCTGTATGATTTGGCAATTTAACCCCTCTTTCACTCAGAATCGTCATTGCCTGAGTCAGTACCGCTGAGCCACCGTCCTCTGATATCCAGGCCACTCCCTTCACATCCTTAGCTTGGTACATTGCGCTCGCTAAAAGCAGTGCTGACTCATGAGCTTCGGTATTCTTATTAGGGCGAACAGCTTTGTGGTAATTCTTCCACCCACCAAACGACCTTTCGCCCGGAGTAAAGTGCAGGTCAAATCCATCATCTTTAACCATTAAAGCACCACCGGACATTGGCGCCTGGCAAATACGTCTCGCTACAATTTCGGCAGCCTCAGAGGGGCTTTTATAAACACTATCACAGATAGCCACGAGCCGGTTTTTCTCCTCCGTTATTAACCCGCACGGCTTACGATCAACGTCCCACCCGTCTTCGATTCTGGATGCAGAGTAAAGACCGGGCTTCTTACAGGCTTCAACGCTTTCGCCATAGCTAGTATCCACCTCAAGAGAAAGGACTTTACAGAAATTAACAGAGCAGAGGCCAGCAGACGACTTCTCGAAGTGCACCTTACATCCGGGCAGAGTAAGCACATACTCATGTCTATCTGTTTCAGAAGTAGGATGAGAAGCAATCAGGATACTGTTTTCCGGAAGGCGACCTGAGAGCAGCTCATCCAAGACATTAACGGCAATTTGTGCCCAGTAGTAACTGTCGTTTTCCGCTAATTGCAGCAGTTTCTGATATTCCCGAGTGGCTTCAGAAGTCATACTGACGGACTGGTCGGAAATCAACTGATCCTCGGCGGAAGCGTTATTGGAAAACATTGAGAAGCATCCTTGTCTCAGATTCAGAATAGCGATATCGCTCTGACAGGCCTATGAGTATAAACACTTTTATTCCAGACAAAAGGCATTCGGGCCACAGCTGCATTGAGGAGGAATAAAAAAGCCGGCGCCTTGTGCCGGCTTTTTTTTGCGCCTTAGTCAGCCTTCTGCTTAAAACTACAGAATCGTTAATCCAGTCACGTACAGAACTTCGCCCGGTGCTCCGGTAACAGAACCGCCCGGCGCCTCAAGACTGACGGCGACCGCTTTAATGGCAATGTCGTGCGTATTCACCGCAAGGGCCCGAGTAATACGTCCGCTTTCTGGCATCAGACCCAGTGATACGGGGGCACTGCCATCTTCGGGCACAATCCAGAGTTCGTAATCATGCTGATCCGAGGTTTCCACTGCGGCGGTTGCCTGTACGGTCAGTTCATTGCCAGCAACTTCCATCAACCACAGAGGCTGGTCATCCTGTGTGAACACAGCAACCTGCTCGATCATAGTTTCTGGTGCGACTCCAGGCACAACGGTTGGATCTGGACGCATCAGGAACACGCCGATTAACAACACTGCGGCAGTCGCAAAGCCACCAGCCCAGGCCATCACGCCTTTACTCTGGGGCTCATCGTTAGCAGCACTCTGAGTGGTATCAATAAAACCGACACGGCGACTGATTTCCTGCCAGACTCTTTCAGGTGGCTGCTGAGCTTCCACTTTGCCGTTCATTGGGGCGAGTAGCTGCTCCCAATGCCATACCCGTTCGCGTACTTTCTGATAAGCCTGCATCAGTCGCACAAAGCGACGGCGAGCCTGCCCTTGCATAGTGCCCATGACATAGTCTGCCGCCAGCGCATCAAGACGTTCGTCGTTTAAATAATTCATTCTTCAAGACACCTCTTCAGACGTTGAAGGCCGCGCCGTATCCAACTCTTCACGGTACCCAATGGCGTTCCCGTGTGGGCCTGTATCTCCGCGTGCGTCATGCCACGATAATATGCCAGGTGAATGTATTGCAGATCATGCGTATCCAGCGTCTGCATACAACGCTCCAGAGCCTGATTTTCAGGATCCTCTGGTTGCTCCGGGGCAATCAGTTCCGGGGCACCTTCCTCATCGAGAGAATCCTGTCGGTCCTCCTTTGCGCTCTTTGACCTCAACAGATCTATGCAGCGATAGCGTACGATGCTGCTCATCCAGGTCATGACACTGCCACGCCCCTGATGATAGTCACCGGCGTTATGCCAGATTTTGACGAAAGCTTCCTGCAGGGCTTCTTCGGCCCGCTCCGGTGAACGCATTAGTTGCATAGCCACGCCGTACAATCTTGGCCCCGCGGCCTGGTACAACTCCTCAAACGCTGGTCGCTCTCCCCGAGCCACGCCTCTGATCAGCTGCAGCTGAAGTTCTGGATCCATACAGAATAACTCCTTTGATAATCGTTATGACTATATACGGATAGCCTTGTCATTCAGATTAGATGGCATTTCCACATCACGCGCGATGATGATTCATATCAATGTTTCAGGTTACCCCGGGTGTATTCTGAGACACAGGGACTACCAGTCTCCGACAGACCCACTGCAAGGGAAATCTATGAACATCGAGAGAATACGAACCGACCTTCTTGAACGCCTTGAGGCCCTTGAAGCGCGCTCAGATAAGGCCTCGCGTCACGCCAGTCACCGCGATGAACCACTGTCTGCCGACTTCGAGGAGCAAGCGACAGAATCCGCCAATGACGAAGTTCTTAGTGTCATCGCTGACGAGGCCCTGCACGAAGCTGACCACATACGTGATGCCCTGAAGCGCATCGCGCTTGGCCAATACGGCATCTGTGATCAGTGTGGCGACAAGATTGCCGAAGCTCGTCTGATCGCCGTTCCATACAGCACGCGCTGCATTGAATGCGCGTGACTCCTGTCCAGACGAGCCTCAGATACGCGCCAGCACCCAATAACTCCCCAGTACTGCCAGTGCTGCCGAGAGGTAGCGAACCAGCACCTGACGATACCAACCCAGGCGGCGCAGACTAATAAGCAGCGGCATGACCACCAAGGTAATCGCAACCTGTCCCGCTTCGACACCCAGATTGAAGCCAAACAAAGCCCAGACAATGTTTCCTGTGCCCGTCGTCAACTCACCAAGCACGCTGGCAAAACCGAAACCGTGTACCAGACCAAACAGGAATACAACAACGGCACTGGCTGGTAAGTAAGGGCGAAGATTGTGCAACGCTGCAACCACCACAGACGCGGCGATAATCAGCTCAACCCAATAACCGGGTAGTGCTAACCACCCCAGGGCACTGGCACTCAGAGTCAGTGAATGGGCAATGGTAAAGGCAGTTACGTACAGCAGAGCGGTTTTAACACAGGTCCGCACATCTGCTGCTGGTTGCCAGTCTTTCTTCTGTTGCACCAGAACTGAGACCAACAGCAAGGTGAGCAGGAAAGCTACGTGGTCAGGGCCCAGCAGAATATGAATGATGCCCTGAACGAAAAACTCAGAAAACGTCTGCTGGTTCAGCTGTGCAGTCGTCATTTCCGGATTAATAGAAAAACTACCTGAGGATTCCAGCACACCCTGACGAGTCAGGTCACCAGACGAGAGGTCCCACAATAAACGGTGTTCAGGAAGCAGTGAAAATAATCCGGTATATGTTACTTCGACGCGTCCTTCAGAGGCACAGACATACGTCACAGGAACAATCGCCGAGGCCATAACGCCGCGAGCATTATTAAACCTCAGAGGAACATTGAACTGTGGGGTGCATGCTTCGCCCCCCTGCTGAACCTTGAGATGTCGGCCGACATAAGCCCGGATCTCCGGTGTCATGGCTTTCACTTCTCCCCAGAGGAGTTCACCATCGCGATTCTGATCCAGCCCCAGGCTTTGCTCAAGGTCAATCAACTGCCATTGAACCGAGCCACGTAATCCATCCGTTGTTTCTTTCAGTGTCAACAACGCTGTACTGCTTTGGTGGGCCGACGCTATGGCTGGTAGCAATGCCAACAACAGAAGAATAAAACGCTTCATAATATATCCCCCTGCACGGCGATAAACTGATGCCTATGGGCATTATTTACTTGTGATAACCAGCTCAGATTCCGTGATTCTGCGTTTTTTCCAACGGTTGAGAAATACAGAGAAATTAACTCGGAGTAACTTTGATCACGACGCTTTATACGCTGGCTGATACGCTCTTCAGCGTAATCTCTCCAATACAACTCAGTACTGCCGCTCTGTTGCTCGGCACGTGCAAGCTGAACAATTATTGCATCATCCGGGTAATTGGCAGAACCATAGTCCTGTAAAAGGGCCATGACTTTTTCAGGTTGTTTATTGCGTAGCAACGCTTCGCTGCGGTGTACAAGATCAGCAACGCTAAGCCGTGCATCGACCGACCATTGCTGATAGAGAGCTTCAACTTCAGCGTACTTTCCTTCATTAAGATAGCTTTTGCTTTTCTGATAAAGCGCCCAGGCTGAGAGACTACGCCCTTGCGGTGAGTCGTCGTCACTCAAGCGTTCAAGCAATGCTGTAAGAATACCATGCCCTGCAGGGCCCGCGGTCGCCTGCAGAGCGATACTACAAACTGCGGCCAGATCCGTTTGCTCTAACACCAGAGAAAGGCACGCTTCGCGTGCGGCCTTCTGTTGATTCTGCTCACCATATACCTGTGCCATCATCAGGCGTGCACTGCCGTAATATGCGGAGTCGGAATCGATTTTCTGAAGCAGACTCGCAGCCCGGGCAAATTCATGGCGATGTTGTAAAAGCCGGGCTCGATAATAAGTCAGCTCATCCGCAGGCACGTCAGACACTGCGCCGCCTTCAGACTCAAGGCCATCCATCAGAACGTAAATACGATCATACCGCCATGATTCACCAGGCTTGTCGGCATGCTCAAAATGCTTTTTTATTTCATCCATGCGCTGTGCATGTGTTTGAGGCAGTGGCTTCAGCTCTTCTTTACTCCAGCGAGCGACCACGATGTTATCGTCAGGTTCAGACCAGGAAACATCAGCCAATGCCGGAGCGGCGAAGAAAGGCAGCAGAATAGCCGTCTTAGAAATACCGAAACAAAGATTCTTTAGTAAGCCACTGAACATAATATTTTATCCGATTAATTATCTATCATTCTGGTGAGAAAAAACGGGGCTGCAGAACAGCCCCGAAAGGTTACTCACCCCCAGTGAGATACGAGAAAGAGAACTCGTCTGCGTCATCAACAATTTCAAGGTCGTTAATTTTTACTGGCTCTGAATTTTCAGACGCCATAAAAATATCATCGACCAACTCTGTGAGCAGAACTTCAGTCTGCTCAGCAACGCCGTCATCAAGATCAGGAAGATCGACGGTCGAATTATTGTTGCTGCTGTCAGAACATGCACTTAACAGTACGATGCTCCCGATCATTAATAAGTGATGCGTTTTCATATGACACTCCTTACTTCACGTTTGCTGACCTTACGGTGCAGGGTTTACTGAACCAGCGAGCGGCGCCAGCAAGTATGGGAATGTGTCGTTTACGTAAGTCGAATCGATCGGAGCCAGGTCAGAGAATGGCTGGTCACCGGTTGGTGCATCCGCAGGCTCACAAAGACCAAGGTCGTCTGTCGCGTTACCGTCACCATCCAGATCAACTGGATGACACAGAGCACCCATCACAACACGCAGTGCTATATCCACAACATCATCACCAGGGCGACGACCGTTCGGGAAGCCTGCCAGATCACCGGCAACGACACCAAATGCGCTCTGACCAGCGGCTGCTGTAGGGTTTATTACGGTATTAAGACGTACCATTTCTGAAGCAGTAATCGTCGACTGCTGGTTAACACCGGGGAAGCCGGTCAGGAACGCAGTAACGAGGTCGGTACGCGGAATATTCGATGGAGCAATGTTGTCTGATGCACCCAGCGCATCACGGAACAGAATGTCCAGCAAAGCAGGCAGGGTTGGGTGAGTCACGTAATCTGCGAACTGAGCATCGTCTTTAGGCTCAGAGGCGTTAAAGGTGTCTTTATCGCTCAGGCCGATGACAACTTCGTTCACCAGTGGCATACCCAGGCGTGATACCTGAGTCCAGGCACCACCATTGACTTCTGGTTTAGCGAACGATGCTTCTGGATTAAGAATACGAGCCTGCTGCTGACTGGCACTGGTCCAGGCACCAATCACACCATTACCAGACCCAGTAACACACGAGATCGGTACTTCGAGAGCAATAGAGGTGACGTTTTTATCTGCCAGATCGTCGTTTGCATCGTCCTGTGCACTGCCATCACCATCCAGGGGGACGTAATTCACGAGGTCGAATGTTTTACCCAGATTCACGACGAATGGGTCTTTACGCTGGCCAACAAATACCTTACCGCCCGCGTCACATCCAGGAATAGTCAGGTCGTGTACGAAACCGCCTGCGTACGCTTCATAATCGGTAAATGACTTTTCACCGATATTATCGAGTGGTTTAGTAAAGGTCGCTTCACCTGAACCGTCGGTGAGGCTGATTGCAGAACCAGTACGACGATCACCGCTGACTTTTTTGATGGTGTAGGTTTCGTAGAAGTTGGCACTGCCATCGGTGTCAACATTGCCGAAGTTTTTCAGAGGAATGGCGACGCTTTTCTGATTCTCGCCTTCGCCAATCGGCAGAGCGACACCGCTTCCCATAGCACCCAGCATCTGCTGGAAGCGGAACTGGAAGGTAATGTCTTCGACCGCGTCGCCGTCGTTATCGATGTGAATCTCGTACAGTGCGTTCGGGTCCATTGCGAAGTAGTTTGGGCCGCCATAGGCGTCTTGCAGCGGGATATAGTTCGCAACCAGAGTCACGTAGTCTTCACGATCAGTTTCATAACTGCGGAACGCGTAAAAATCCGTGGAATCAATGGCCGGCAGGCGTGTGACGTTTGGTGCTTCTCGGTGACTCGAAGCGCTTGCATTCATAGCTGTCAGCGCTGTAATGGCACCAAGCAGAAGTGTGGCGTGCGTTTTCATAACTGCTCCCGATATAAGGTTATACACAGAGTGTGCATAGTCCTATACGGGGCAGTTCAGGAACTGGATGCGATTTTTTCAAAAAATCAGTCGGGTGATGATCGTTTCCACTCACTGTTTTTCAAAAGTGTAAGTCAGGGTGAAGGCTCCACGCAGATCGCCGGGCTGATAACCCCGGGCATTATCTTCTGGATAACGCTCGCTGAGACGGGTAGCTACCGGCTCAGCCAGCTGCTCACCATGGCAAACCACGCAAGGCCCTCCCACAGGAATGGCTTTCATATAACGAAAGGTACCGCCCTCTCGCGAAGAGGCCTCCATGGTCGCCAGCGGTTCACCGGCTGCTGCACGTTGCGCAAAGGACTCAAGCACGGCGGACTCCCATTCATCCGGCGCATTATTCGGGTTACGGAGTTTCTCCGATGTCCGGCCCACCTCCCAACCATCTTTGCTGTGTGCTGCAGCGATCTCTGGTGCCTCTGTATTGCAGAGGCGGATTGCCGCCAGAGGTCCTTCGGACTTCATACCTTGCATCAGGGTTTCTTTCAGGCCCTGTGCAAAGGCTTTTGTCTGAGCCCGCGCTTCGACCACCATATAATCTTCTGATGCATCACCAGCAGAACCATCAGACAGCACACTGACACTACTCAACAAGCCAATAGCCGACAGCAGCAACGGTCGTAGAAATTCATTTTTCGAAGCTTTTTTGAATGCGCTTTTCGATCTGCTAGCCATAGTGACGCCTACCGGTTCAGAAAGAGAGGATACTATTTTTGATGACTGATTTTTTTACTTATACACACTCGGATCAGTCTCTACCGTATGGCCTTCCCAGCCATCGTAGCCGCCCACCAGCATTTTTACGTTAGAAAATCCCATGCGCTTCAGCGTGTGTGCCGCCAGGGTACTGCGCCCACCATTTTTGCAATAAAGGAGTATCTCAGCGTCTTTATCAGCCAACAAAGGATGGTCGGCCACTTTGAATTCGAGCACACCACGGGGGACATTCTCTGCGCCCGGCAGATGTCCCATCACGTATTCAGCGGGTTCACGAACATCAAGCACTTTAGTGCCAGCGTCTAACATCGCCTGTGCAGCATCGGCTTCGACGGGGTTTACGGATGCACGTGCTTCTGCAAGCAGATCATCGCGGGTCATTACACTCATATATACCACTCCAGTTAACGAGTTTGCCTCCCACAATATAACCACACAGGAATACTTAAAGACAAGTCTCTCCTGTTGAATCACCATTCGCCGGAATCACCAGGCCCAGATGACCTCAGACCACCACCAGGCACACCAAAGCATCAGAGGCCATGCCACATAAGGACTGAAAAGCCAGCGCCAGACAGCCATCAAAGGTACGTAGCCCACACCATGAATAAAGCCTGCGCTGATCCCCAGAAGGCCGAGTGAAAGAGGCCCATGCTCCAGCTCACGCGTGTCGGTTGCCACTAACTGAGGCATCGCCAGTAACGCAACCGACAGTCCGACCGCCAACAGAAACGACAGCGCTCTCGCCCAGCCCGCATATAGCGGGCCATAGCGACGATAATCGACCGGAGCCGTCATGGCGCATCATCTGGATCAGGCTCGCGATCCAGGTTTTCGTTAACTTCCAGCCACAGGGCATTAATCAGGCCGAATGAGCAGGCGAGCAGTACGCCCAGAATCCATGCGAAATACCACATTTTCAAGGCTCCTCAGTAGGTTGAATATTGGTTATCTTCAATGAAGTCAGTGGTCAGACGACCCCACATTTTGTAGTAACCCCAAGCGGTGTAGCTGAGAATAATGGGCACAAAGATCATCGCTACCCAGAACATAATATGCAGAGTCAGCTGACTGGAGGTGACGTCCCACATTGTCAGTGAATGGGATGGGTCTGTGCTGGAGGGCATCAGGAACGGAAACAGACTGAAACCAGCCGTGCAGATGATCCCGGCGACCGCAAACGAGCTACTTATAAACGCCAGAGCTCCGCGATTCGCCATGCTCAGCAACGCGGTAAGCGCCAGACCAACGAACGCCAATAGGGGTGCAATCAGCATCCACGGGTATCGACCATAATTCTCCAGCCAACCAGCGGCCTGAAGCTCAACGCTTTTTTGCAACGGCGTAGTCACACCTCCGAGATTCGACGCTGCTTTAATCACGTACCCGTCCAGCTGGCTGACCCAGAACCCTCCGATTGCAAACGCCACAGCGACCACCACGGCCAACAGAACTGAAATCCGGCGGGCGCGCTCATGTACCGGCCCAGCTGTACGCATTTGCAGGTACGTCCCGCCGTGCATTGCCAGCATCAGCAGACTGATCACACCGCACAACAACGCAAATGGATTCAGCAGTGCCCAGAACGACCCGGTGTAGGTCGACCGCATAAATTCATCTAACGTAAAAGGAACGCCCAACAGCAGGTTGCCGAAGGCAACACCAAACACTAACGCCGGTACTGCTCCCCCAACAGTAAGCCCCCAGTCCCAGGCATTACGCCAGCGCGGGTCCTGCACTTTCGAGCGATATTCAAACCCGACAGGGCGGAAGAACATGGCAAATAAAACCAGTAACAATGCCCAGTAAAAGCCAGAAAATGCGACCGCGTATACCACTGGCCATGCGGCAAAAATTGCACCGGCTGCCGTGATAAACCAGACCTGATTACCATCCCAGTGTGGGCCAATCGTGTTCATCATCACCCGACGCTCGCTGTCGGTTTTACCGATGACTTTCAACAGAGCGCCAACGCCCATATCAAAACCATCCGTCACGGCAAAACCAATCAGCAGAACACCAATAAGTACCCACCAGATAATTTTAAGCAGTTCGTATTCCATGGTGATCTCCTTACGCCTGAGCCGGTGAAGTCGAAGCAGAATCCGTGTTGCTGTCCTGCTCCCAGTGATAACGCCCTGTATGCAGGCTGGATGGGCCCAGACGTGCAAACCGGATCATCAGATACATTTCTGCAACCAAAAGCAGCGTATAAAAGCCGATAAAGCCAGCAAGACTCATATAGATGTCTTCAACCGAACGGGTCGATACAGAGAGGTGCGTCGGCAAAATGCCACCAATCGACCACGGCTGACGACCAAACTCGGCCACAAACCATCCCATTTCACAGGCAATCCAGGGCGCAGGCAGAGCAATAATTAAAGCGCGCAGAAGATACTTCTGTCGCTCAGCCGTCCCCTTCGCACTGTAGTAAAAAGAGAGACCAATCAGCACTAACATAATAAAGCCAAGACCGACCATAACCCGGAAGGTCCAGAACATTGGCGCCACCCTTGGAATCGAATTCTGAGCCGCCAGTTTGATCTGCTCTTCCGTCGCATTAACCGGGTTTTCGACGTATTTTTTCAGGAGCAGTCCGTACCCCAGATCATCCACCCGGGATCGGAACTCAGCAATCGTAGCCTCCGAACGATCACCTGCTTTAATCTGAGTCAGCAGATCATACGCCACCATACCGTTGCGAATGCGCACTTCGTGTTCAGCGATAAGATCTTTAATGCCTTTTACTTCCTCGGTGACGGAGCGGGTAGCAATCAGCCCGAGTGCGTACGGAATTTTAATCGCGTAGTCGGTTTCCATATTTTCCTGATCAGGAATACCAAACAGGGTAAATGCCGCCGGGGGTTCGTGGGTTTCCCATTCCGCCTCAATGGCCGCCAGCTTCACTTTCTGAACTTCGCCGATCTCATAACCTGATTCATCACCCAACACGATGACCGAGAGAATGGATGCCAGTCCAAAACTTGAGGCAATCGCAAACGAGCGACGGGCAAAAGGCAGATCACGTTTTTTCAGCATGTAGTACGCCGAGATTGCCAACACAAACATGGCGCCCGTCACGTATCCGGCAGACACTGTGTGTACAAACTTCACCTGAGCGACCGGATTAAAAATCACCTCAGAGAAGCTCATCATCTCCATACGCATAGTATCGAAGTTGAATTCGGCGCCAACGGGGTTCTGCATCCAGCCATTAGCAATCAAAATCCACAGTGCAGACATATTCGAACCGATCGCGACGAGCCAGGTCACCATCAGATGCTGCACTTTGGTCAGACGATCCCAGCCAAAAAAGAACAGACCAATAAATGTCGACTCAAGAAAGAATGCCATCAGGCCTTCAATGGCCAGCGGCGCTCCGAAAATATCACCGACATAGTGCGAGTAGTAAGCCCAGTTAGTACCGAACTGAAACTCCATGGTAAGGCCGGTGGTCACGCCCAGAGCGAAGTTAATGCCGAACAACTTACCCCAGAACTTCACCATATCCTGGTAAACCTGCTTACCCGTCATAACGTAAGCAGACTCCATAATGGCCAGGATAAAAGACAACCCGAGGGTGAGCGGTACGAAGAGAAAATGGTAAAAGGCCGTAATCGCAAACTGTAAACGCGATAAGTCGACCACGCTTTCACTGATCATAAGGGATCTCCTAGAGAGTCAGATACCGATGGTTTATCCAGGCCAAAGTGTTCCTGCAGGCCTTGTCCTTCATCACCGACAATGACAGGGTCAGAAAAAAAGAAATGAGCAATAAGAAATACCAATGCCAGCTTAATGATCAGAACGGCTGTCAGCTCCCTGACCAGCGGAATAGAGAATATCGGGCGACGTTGTTTCACACAGCCTCCGTAAGCCGGGCATTCAGAGCCCGTATTATTTCATCTGAGCCATTGGACCGCCTGCGACATAATGCCGCAGACGGAATATAGCCTGTCTGGAATATATGATTCCCGGCCAATCATTCTGCCACAGCGGCCGAAACGGATATTGATCCAGGTTTCAGGCCAACAGAGAATCAACGTATTACCTTTCAGACCATATCTCGCTAGACTGTGCAGTAGTTGCACAGCTGGGTTTAAAGGATCAGGGAACAGTATGACCAGTGAATTAAGGAAGCATCCGCGTTTCTCCAGCCAGGTAAATGCCCGGCTGGTGCTGAACGATGGAAGTGGCTATGAGTGCCTGATACAGGACTACTCTCACGCTGGCATGCGTATCCACTGGCCCCATCAACCAATACCCGAACAACATGAACCTATGCTGTTGGAGTTGCAACTGAGCATCCCGGTCAAAGCCCAAGTCGATCTTGTTCATCAGGAACCCGGTGCACTCGGTGTGCGCGTCCACCAGGCGGATGGTCAGTTATTCCTTGATATGCAGGAATACAATCAAACCCGGGCCGGCGAGGGCCTGCCCAGCGAACAGCGTAATCGCTTTCGCGATATTTTTGGCCACGAAGCCAAACTGCTGATCGAACGCCTTCCCCGCCAATGGCTCCCAGAGTTCATCGAAGCCACGTACAGTAAGGCCGATTTCGCACGAAATACTGCCGAGCAACAGCTGTGGATGAAGCTGGAATCAAAGACCCGCGCGAAAGCCGATGAGTTTTATGAGCGCTTCAGCCAGATCCTCGAACACCAGTTACAGAGATGGCTGGCTGGCGAGCCGAAACTGACCGATGAGAGCGACGAATATGAAGGCGCCGTCGCGCTGTCACTGGTGCGACAGAGTGACTTCGAAGACTGGTTAATGGCCAAAGTCACGGCCTCACACTTGCAGTCATTCCTGAGTCAGGAAAGCTTTGAACTGCGCCAGCTTCTCGATACTCTTTCATCGGCGCAAGTGTCAGACTGCTTTAACCCAATTGGCCCAAACACGGTGACCGAAGGCTTCCGTGATTGCATTGATGTCCTGGAATTACCTCACGAAGCGCGCGAATTAGCGTTCGAGAGTTTTGAAAAAGCGACTGTCGGTCTGTTAAAGGCGACCTATCAGGCCTGTATCCGCCAGATCAATATCCCCATCACATTTCGCTACCGCAAGGCGAAAACCGTTGTCATTGAGGAAGCCGGAAGCCCAGTTGCTGAAACAAGTTCCACAGCGACCGCCAACCCCACCAGCGGTGGCGAGACTCAGCACAACCGTCGTTCTGATCCCGGCCGTCGCGGCGACTCCATGTTTGACTTTGAACGCCATCAGGGTGAAGCGCAGCAGGCCTACGCCAACATCCAGCAGCTGCTGACACTGAGACTTAAAAAAGAAGCGGAAGCTAACGGTCAGACGAACAACCTTCCCGCCGCCCAGCCAGAAGCTGTTTCCGAAGTTGTTGAGTCACTTGATACCAGTACGCCGCTGAGTGACCAGAACATTCTTGAGCAACTGGAACAGCAACTCGCCGAACAGGACAAAAGCCTGCCGGACGATACCCGCCATGCCATCGATACCGTTGAGCAGGTAACACGCAACCTGCTCAATAACCCAAGTATGGCGGAGTTCGTTAAGCCAAGCGTCGAACAACTTGGCTGGCCATTGCTGCGTCTGATGCTGGAAGATCCGTCGCTGCTGTTTAATCCACAACATCCGGGGCGTCTGATTTTCAACCTCTTGGGGCGTCTCGGAAAAATTACCAGCTCAGGCCAGAAACGTGTCAAAGCGGCCCTCGAAGAAATGATTACGCCGATACTGGAGAATCCGGGCGGCGAGCCACGCCAGATGGAAGAGCTGGTCGAAAATCTTCAGGTGTTGGTAGGCACGGCTGAGCGCAAGGTACGCCAGAACACCGACCGGGTTGCTGAAGCTGCGGAAGGTGAATATCGGCTCTATATGGCGCACAAACGCGTCAATGCATTAATTGGCCACGACACCTCAGGGCGAACTCTGCCTGAATGCGTTATCCGTTGGTTACAGGAAGGCTGGCAACAGATGCTGTGCCTGTTGCTGCTCAGAGAAGGCCCCGACAGTGCGCGGTTTAAAGGCGCCGTAAAACTCTATCGCCAGGTCATCATTCTGTTCGGTCAGAAAAATGCCGGCCGCTCGGACCTGATGGATAAATTTACGCCCCTGCTCAACCTCGCACGCTCTGAACTCGACCAGCTGAACGGTCCGCTGCCACAGCATGAGCAGTGGTACAAAGAAATCATGGAAGCCGCACGGCTGCATCTGGAAGAAGGCGATCTCGAACAGGGCATCGATCTGCCGGAATACAAAGAACCGGAAGAAGAAGAAACCGTGACCGGCAAAGGGGCCCGTCGCGTGCTCACGCTACAGGTGGGCGACCTTCTGTTATTAACCGAAACAGGTCAGTCGGTCTCTGTCGCCTGGATTGCTGCTGACCAGACCCGCTATGCCTGCGTCAATCACACCGGCATGCGGGTTCACGATTACCGGTTTAACGAGCTTGCCCGCGCCATGGAAGACGGCTCAATCAAGCGGATTTATGAGCAGGAAGAAACGCCGGTCGATCAGAGTATCGATAAACTGGTGCAACAGATTTATTCCGACCTCTCTGCACAGGCGAACACCGACCCACTAACAGGCCTGATTAACCGCCAACACTTCCTCAGCCTGCTGGCTAATGCCGTTGCCGATGCACAGAAAAGTGCGTCTGGGCATACGCTGGCAATGATTAACATTGATCAGTTCAAGCTGATCAATAAGAACTATGGCGTAGAAATGGGCGATACCTGCTTGCAGACATTGGCGACGATTCTACAGGAAGCCTATCCGGAAGCGCTCTGCTCACGCGTTGGCAGTAATGAGTTTGCAGTGTTACTGGAAAAGCATGATCTCGAGCAGGCAGAGGCAAGCGCTCGCCTGGTATCTGCTCAGGTCGAGAAGGTGAAAATTGATGGTACCGAAGATGCACTCCATATGACAGTGAGTATCGGGCTCGCGACCTTATCCGCTGACATCGCCGACGCTGCCGACTTACTCGAACGCGCAGAAATCGCAAGCCAGCTGGCAAAAGAAAAAGGCTCCAGTAGGATTGTCCGTTACCAGTACGACGATGCATCACGAGAGCGCCATGAACTCTTTATGAGCTGGGGCAACCGTCTGAGCAAAGCGCTGGAAGCCGATGCGCTGCATATACTCTGCGTACCTGTTGACCCTATTCAGGCGCGGTTTAAAGGCATCCTTCAATATGAAGTGACGATTGCCGTCGATGGAGATGACGGGCTCGACGTGCCGCCGCAGGAATTTCTGCAAGCTGCTCAGAATTACAATCGTATGTACGACATTGACCGCTGGGTCATCGATCAGGTGCTTGCCTGGGTAAGCGATAATGCAGAGACAGCCAACACGATTGAACGCTTCATCATCCGCTTATCCGGGCGGGCGTTCAGCGATGACAATCTACTCGAGTTCCTGACCGAGCAGTCTCGCGAATATGATGTGCCTGTTGAGAAACTGTGTTTTGAGCTGAATGAAACCGCCACCATTCACGACCTGACCGATGCTGCTGACTTTATGCATGAGGTCAGGAAGCTCGGTTGTAAGTTCGTACTCTCTGACTTCGGCACAGGACAGTCGTCATACAATTTCCTGAAAGCACTTCCGGTCGATTTTGTGAAAATTGACCGAAACTTCATCGACGGCCTGCACTCAAGCTCCGCCGACTATGCCCTGATCAAATCGATTCAGGAAATCGCCCAGTTTATGGCGAAAAAGACCATCGCCGAGCACAGTGAAAATGACGTCGTCTGGGAAATTCTGCGCGGTATTGGAATCGATTTCGGTTTGCGTTCAGTGCAACAGGCAACGCCGCTTCGCTACATGGCGGAAGTCTGAACGCCAGCGGGTGAAACCACCCACTGGCCAGTGTACAATCGCCACACACTTTTTTGGCGACGGCACCATGAAATCAATTACCGTTCTCGCACTTTCTCTTCTGCTGGGTGCATGCTCTGTGACCCAGCTGCCTGACAATCTGTCTCGTGCGATGCTTAATCAGGACGACCCGGAAGTCGTTGCAGACGGCGCCCCAGCGTACCTGCTGATGCTGGATGCACTGATCCTTACTTACCCTGAAAACGAACGATTCCTGCTAGCAGGTGCACAACTCTACGGTGCCTACGCTGGCGTCTTCGCTCAGGACGAAGTTCAGGCACAATCGATGGCAGACAAGGCGCTGGAATACGCCAGGCGCGCTCTGTGTGAGTACGACAGCGATGCCTGTGATCTCGTTGATGGCCCAGCAGACGAACTGAAAAGGGGCCTGGCTATGAATTACGACGAAGACGATGTCGATATCTTCTATGCCTACGGCGCCGCCTGGGCAGGCTGGATACAGGCAAATACCAGTGACTGGAACGCGATTGCCCAGGTCAGCAAAGTAAAGAATCTGATGGAGTGGGTTGAAAGCTACGATGAGGGCTATGACAACGCCACGGTTCAGGTATACCTGGGCGTACTGACGACTCAATTACCTCCATCCGTTGGCGGTAAGCCGGAGATCGGTAAAGCGCATTTCGAGAAAGCCATCGCCCTGAGCGACGGCAAGCACCTGATGGCAAAAGTACTGTACGCCAAACAATATGCCCGCCTTATGTTTGAACAGGAACTTCATGATGACCTGCTTCAGCAGGTTATTGATGCAGACCCTTATGCCGAAGGGCTGACCCTGATTAACCGTCTGGCCCAGCGTCAGGCTGACCGTTTACTAGCAGAATCCACTGACTACTTTGAGTGAGATGACTATGAGAATTTTTGCATTCCTCCTGCTGCTGGGCAGCCTATTGGCACCAGCAGCGCACGCCGCAACACTAAAAATCGCGACACTGGCACCCGACGGTACCAGTTGGATGAAAGTGATGCGTCAGGCCGCTGCTGACATTAAAACTGAAACTGAAGGCCGGGTTAAAATTAAATACTTCCCGGGTGGTGTTCAGGGCAGCGATAAAAGTGTTCTGCGTAAAATGCGCATTGGGCAGCTTCAGGGCGGCGCCGTTGCGACCGGCTCACTGATTAATATTTCACCGGCCTCTCAGATTTATAACCTGCCGTTTACCTTCCGCACACTGGAAGAAGTACGGGCTATCCGTGAAGAGTTTGATCCCTACATTGTCAGCGAGCTGGCGAAAAAAGGCTACGTTGTTCTCGGGATTTCTGAAGCGGGCTTTGCTTACATGATGTCTGATGAACCTATCCGTACGTCTGACGATGCCCGCAAACAGAAGGTATGGGTACCTGAAGGCGATCTGATTGGTGAAACAACGTTTGAGAATGGCGGTGTTGAACCGATTTCTTTGCCTCTCTCTGATGTTTATACCAGCTTGCAAACAGGCCTGATCGATACCATCGTAGTGAATGCCTCCTCAGCCATCGCCCTGCAGTGGCACACCAAAGTGAACTACGTGACCGACTTCCCACTGCTGTTTCTCACTGGCGCCATTATTGTTGATCAGAAAGCATTCCGTAAGATCAGCACAGAAGACCAGGCCGTCGTTAAGCGTATTATGGCCGAAGCGTTTGCCTCCATGGATGCTCAGAACGAAAAAGACGAGGCCGGCGCCCGCGATGCACTCGCTCAGAATGGTATCGAGTTTGTTGAACTGTCAGAAGAAGACAAACAAGCCTGGGAAGAACTGGCGACTGGCGTTGTCGATGAACTGGCAAGCAAAGAGATTTATCCTGTTGAAGTCTTTAAGCGTTTACAGCAACGTCTTGAAGAGATGCGTCAGGAGCCTTAATGAAACAACTGGTTCAGTGGCTGCACCGTCTTGAAGACAGCGTGCTGGTCTTACTTCTGCTGGCAATGATTATTCTCGCGGGCTATGACATTCTGGCTCGCTCAATTTTCGGCGGCGGCGTTTCATGGATTCCCCCCCTGCTGCGCGTCATGGTCTTGTGGATTGGCCTGCTCGGTGCATTGCTCGCAACCCGCTCGCGCGAACATATCAGTATCGACCTGATATCTAAGCTGGGCGGCCCGGTACTGAACCGTATCGCATCTACCGTCACCCTTCTGTTTGCCGCCGTCGTTTGCGGCCTGGTCGGCTGGTACTCAGGACAGTATGTACAACTTGCTTTTGAATTTCAGGATATTGCCTTCGCCGATATCCCAGCCTGGCCGCTGCAACTCATTATTCCTTTTACATTTGGTTTAATGGGCCTGCGTTTTTTCATTCAGGGCATCGCCGCTGCGACCGGTAAGGAACTGACTGCATGAGTATTCTCGTTACGGCACTCCTGCTGTTACTTGCACTGGCAGGCGCCCCTCTGTTTGCTGTGATTGCCGCATCAGCCATGTGGGGGTTCTTTCAGACCGAGGTCGATCTCCAGGTGATGGCGGTTGAGATTTACCGGGTTGCCGAAATGCCGGTTCTGATTGCTATTCCGCTATTTACCTTTGCCGGTTACCTGATGGGTGAAAGCAAGGCGCCTCAACGACTGGTGCGCATTACCGATGCCTTCCTTGGCTGGATGCCCGGCGGCCTGGCGATCGTGGCTCTTGCCGCTTGTGCATTATTTACTGCGTTCACCGGCGCATCGGGCGTTACCATTGTCGCTTTGGGTGCGCTACTCGTTCCGGCCCTTAAAAAGGCAGGCTACCGCGAGAATTTTAATCTCGGACTGGTGACAACCTCAGGCTCGCTAGGGTTGCTCTTCGCACCATCACTGCCATTGATTCTGTACGGTGTGATTGCCCAACAGATGTCGCTGGAGACGCCGGTCAGCATTGATGATCTGTTTCTTGCTGGCATTCTGCCCGGTCTGCTGATGCTTACCGCCTTGTCGCTGTACAGCGCATGGCAATCGCGGCACCTGCCAAAATCGAATCATACCTTCGATCGCGCTGAAGCCTGGGCAGCTATCAAAGACAGCGCATGGGAAATTCCCCTGCCGTTTGTCGTTCTGGGTGGTATCTACGGCGGTTTCTTCGCTGTATCAGAAGCCGCAGCAATCACTGCCTTCTATGTACTGATAGTTACCGTGATTATCCGCCGGGAAATTACCTTTACTCAGCTACCTGTAGTGATGCGAGACTCAATGAAGCTGGTTGGTGCTATCCTCCTGATCCTGGCAGTATCACTGGCATCGACAAACTATATGATTGATGCAGGCGTCCCTGAAAAAGTCTTTGATACGATTCAGGCACACGTCACAGACGGTTTCACCTTCCTGTTGTTGCTGACCATCTTCCTGCTGATTCTCGGCATGATGCTGGATATTTTCTCTGCCATCGTGATCATGATTCCGATTATTCTGCCAATTGCGGTACAGTACGGAATCCACCCGATTCACCTGGGCATACTGTTCCTGGCAAACATGCAGCTTGGATACTTTACTCCTCCGGTCGGGATGAACCTGTTTATTGCGAGTTTCCGTTTTAATAAACCAGTAATGACATTATATCGAGCGACCTTGCCGTTCTTCTTTATTCTGCTGGCAACCGTTCTGATCATTACTTACTGGCCGGGATTAAGTCTGCTACTTGTGGAGTAACGACATTTCATGATGAATGTCTGACCCTTCTTTACCGCGCCTTGCCCCTGTTTACCGAGGGCAGGCGTAAAGTGGGTGTTATTGGCATCTGCCATGTTCATGATCGCCACTTCATAGCGGCACCCAATTTAAGCGGGCCCCTGTTTCAGGGTTGCCCGCTCTTTTTTTGAGGTACATAACATGTCGATGATGCAGTCTGTTATGCGTCGACTGGTCACCCTGACCGTCAAATCGCAGCTGAACCCCAGGGTTCCGGTCACCACTCAGCGTAAGCGTCTCGATCTTCTGCGCTTTACACCGATGCCGGGGGGAATAAAAGAATCCCATACCGAGCTTGCCGGTATCCCAACACGCCGTCTGACACCAACGCCCTGCCACGGTGCCATTCTGTATTTGCACGGGGGAGCTTATTGCACTGGCTCACCAGACAGCCACAAGGAAATGGTTGCCCGTATCGCGCGTAGCACTGAGCGTGAGGCCTTTATTCTTGATTACAGGCTTGCCCCTGAGGCTCCCTACCCCGCAGCGCTTGATGATGCCTTGGCAGCCTATACAGATCTCCTGTCGCGTCATCAGGATATCGTCATCATGGGAGATTCTGCCGGCGGCGGATTAGCCATGGCGCTGGCTGAAGCCATCAGTAAAACGGACTATGCTCAGCCCAATGCGATGGTGTTAATGTCCCCCTGGTGTGACCTGACCTGCAGCGGGCCGACCATAGACAGCAACAGGAGAATCGATCCTATGCTGCACCCTTTATGGCTGACTTCATCAGCTGAAATGTATGCCGTCAGTACTGCAAAAGACGAACCGGGGTTATCTCCCCTGTTTGGGGACATGAGCGGATATCCGCGTACGCTGATTCAGGTAGGGTCTGATGAAATTCTGCTGTCCGACTCAACCCGTGCTGAGAGCGCAATGAAGGAGGCGGGGGTCGACGTCACACTTCAGGTTTCTGAAGGTATGTGGCATGTATTCCAGTTCCACGCCGCCTTCCTGAAGCCGTCAAAGAAAGCTGTGTATAAAATCGGCGAGTTTTTGCGCCAGTAAACCTGCATAAAAAAATGCTGTACTGAGGCCAGCCCAGTACAGCATTCTTTATTGTTACATCGACTGCATCAGAACGAGTAATTGAAGGTCAGATTCGCATTTCTCGGCGCTCCATAAATTGCGCCTGACTGAATACCCGTCACGTACTTCTCATTCAGAATATTATCTACGTTAAGTTTCAGCTTAGCCTGATCATTGAACGTATAAGCTGCGAATGTATCCACCACCATGTAAGCGTCCTGCTTGTTTTCATTTTCTTTGTAGGCATCAGACTTCCAGGTAGCCTTCGCGCCCAGACGTACCGCTGGTGCAAACGGCAATACCGAATCGTAACGCGCCTTCCATACAGTGCGAGGAATCCAGGTAGATGTGTTATCGCCATTATCATCAGTAACACGAAGACGAGTAACACCAACGGCCAGATTAGACTCCTCTGTCAACTCACCGGCGATCTCTGCTTCAAAGCCTTTCGAATTTACGTCGGCTGGTACGTAGTAGGTTGTCGTATCCTCACGTTGGCCACCCACAATCGCGACCCCTTGCTGCTCTGCCTTGAATACCGCAAAGGTTGCCAGAACACGATCATTGAAGAACTCGGCTTTTGCTCCAGCCTCATAGTTCACGCCCTTCATTGGATCGAGATAGTCACCGTTGATGTCGCCGTTATCCTGATTCTGATAAATATCAGAATAAGAAACATAAGTAGTGAGGTCGTCACTGACATCCCACGTCAGCCCTGCATAAGGGCTGGCTTCTTCAAGATCCGGGTAATAAGTGCTCTCTGTGGTAGAACCATAGATAGAGCTGCCCTCTCGCTTCAGTTTAATAACGTTAACACCCGCGATTAGATTAAGCGTATCGGAAAGACCGAACCGTGATGAAGCATAAAAACGACTCAGTGATTTTTCACCGTCACCGCGTTTCTCTTTTAAGCCGAATTCCGGTTCTGGATAATCATCGCCGTCATAGTCGTCAAACGCTGGATATGGAAGAAAACCACCAGACAGTACGGGACGGTTATACGTAGTATTTTCATCTTCAATCTGGCTTACGCCCACGAGAACACTGTGATAATTACCGAAGGCTTCAAACTCACCAGAGAGGTTCACATCAAATACGATAGACGACTTTTCTGTATAGCCAGCGTAAGGCCAACCCACCAACCCTGTGTTGTCGTCATTCAAGCCGCCACCGAGGGTGTAAGCATACAGAAGGCGACTCTGACCATCGTAGCTGTTTGCATGAACGCTGGCTTTGGCTTCCCAACCAGATCCGAGGTCATGAAGGTACTCAACGAACATGTTCCGGCTTTTCGAATTCCAGTAGGTCCAGTCAGCAGAAGGCGAAGACGACACATCAAAGTCTGCGTAACCGCCATTAGCGTAATTAAGCGTAAGAGATCCCCACATCGGTGAATCCTGCTCGCTGTTCTGGAAACTTGAACCGAAGGTCAGAATGCCGTTACTACCAACCTGGCCATCTACTACCCAGTAGAGAGAAGTACGACGGGTTTCAAGATCCCGAATGTGGGAGTTCTTGTTTTCCTGAACGGCGACAACACGGCCAGCCCAGCGACCATCACTCGTAAGTACCTTGTTACCGTCTACGCCCAGACGCACCTGATTATAAGAACCTAGCGTAAACAGAATTTCCGCTTCGTCCTCATTAGTCGGACGCTTACGCACATAGTTAATCGTACCGGATGAATTACCAACACCGGTTAACAGTCCATTCGCACCCCTGACCAACTCAATACGTTCAAACAAGAAAGTGTCCTGCTGTCCCAGAACGGTACCGTAATCGTTACTGGTACCCAAACCGTCTACCTGCGTCAGCTGAATCTCAAAGCCTCGCGCATTATATGAGGTACGGTTCGTTTCATATTCCTGAACATCAATACCGTTCATCATTTTTAACGCATCATTGGTTCCAGACGCGTCGTAAAGATCCATTGCTTCGTCATCGAGAATCGTAATCGACTGAGGGGTCTCCTTCAGGGAAAGTGGCAGGCCGATTGCGCCTTTAGATACACGATCATCCCGAGCCGCAGTAATCGAAACAGCATCAAGCTCAACGGACTCAGGCGAAGAATTGTCTTCAGCCATTACGGATGTGGAGAGTGTCGTAGCCAGAATGGCGGCTGCGAGTGGAGTGCGAATACTAAACATAGTGACTGCCTTCAGTGAGAAGTAAAAACTCTGGCGCAATCTGTCTGCACCTGGAGAACGCAGTGATTCTAACGATAGCTACAGATCAGGTAAAGGCGAATCGTTCGCGTTATTTTTTTATTTTTAAAAAATATTTGCTCACAAAAAAACCCGCACTAGGCGGGTTTCTTTAAACTGAAGTACATCAGCTTAGTCTTCTGTGACTACGTCTTCTGCTTCTACAACAGGACGATCAACCAGTTCAACGAACGCCATAGGCGCGTTGTCACCGGCACGGAAGCCACATTTCATAATACGAATGTAGCCGCCAGGACGGTTCTGGTAACGAGGACCAAGATCAGTAAACAGTTTACCTACTGCTTCTTTGCTGCGAGTGCGAGCAAAGGCCAGACGACGGTTAGCAACTGAATCAACCTTAGCAAGGGTGATCAGTGGCTCAGCTACACGACGCAGCTCTTTCGCCTTAGGCACAGTAGTCTTGATGATTTCATGCTCGAACAGGCTCACAGCCATGTTTTTAAACATAGCCTGACGGTGTGAACTTGTGCGATTGAAGTGGCGACCACTTTTACGATGACGCATGGTTTTATTCCTTCACTACTTACGCAAGAACTTTGTCGTCGTTGCGGAGACTGGCAGGTGGCCAGTTCTCAAGGTGCATACCCAACGACAGTCCGCGTGATGCGAGAACGTCTTTGATTTCGGTCAAAGACTTCTTACCCAAGTTAGGTGTCTTCAGCAGCTCAACTTCAGTGCGCTGGATCAGATCACCAATGTAGTAGATGTTTTCAGCCTTCAGACAGTTAGCTGAGCGAACGGTCAGCTCCAGGTCGTCCACTGGACGCAGGAGAATCGGATCGATCTCTTCTTCTTCACGAACCTGTTCAACGACTTCGTCGTTCTCGAGGTTAACGAAAATAGCTAACTGCTGCTGCAGGATGGTCGCGGAACGACGGATTGCTTCTTCCGGATCGATAGTGCCATCAGACTCCAGATCGATGATCAGCTTATCCAGGTCAGTACGCTGTTCTACACGAGCGCTTTCGACGCTGTAAGAAACACGTTTAACCGGGCTGTAAGTTGCATCGAGCTGCAGTTTGCCAATCGCCTTGGTCTCTTCATCGTTCTGATTGCGAGCTTCAACAGTCTCGTAACCACGACCTGAATCGATCCGAAGGGTCATTTTCAGTTCAGCGCCTTCACCCAGGTGAGCGATGACGTGATCTGGGTTGGCAATTTCAACACCATGATCCAGTTGAATATCAGCAGCTGTCACTGTACCCGGACCAGCTTTGGTCAGAGTCAGGTTCGCCTCGTCACGTTCATGTAATTTGACCGCTACACCTTTGAGGTTCAGCAGGATTTCAATTACATCTTCCTGAACGCCGTCGATAGCGCTGTACTCATGGAGTACACCTTCGATTTCACATTCGGTGATTGCTGCGCCTGGCATAGACGACAGCAGGATACGACGTAACGCGTTACCCAGAGTATGACCAAAACCACGCTCCAGCGGCTCAAGTGTTACCTTGGCATGGGTACCGGATACTTCGTCCACCTGGATGTTACGAGGTGTCAAAAATTCATTCACTGCACGCTGCATAGCTGCCCCTTAAGTTCCTCTATTACTTAGAGTAAAGTTCCACGATGAGGTTTTCGTTGATCTCTGCTGGGAGATCAGCGCGCTCAGGAACTGCTTTAAAAGTTCCTTCCATCTTGCCGGCATTCACATCAATCCAACCGCAGTCAGCACGCTGACCAGCCAGATCGAGTGCAGTCTTGATGCGATCCTGAGACTTTGACTTCTCACGGACAGCTACCACATCACCGCCTTTAACCTGGAAGGAAGGAATGTTAACGGACTGACCATTAACAGTGATTGCTTTGTGAGACACCAGCTGACGTGCTTCAGCGCGGGTAGAACCAAAGCCCATACGATAAACAACGTTATCCAGACGTGATTCCAGCAGCTGCAGCAGGTTTTCACCGGTTGCACCTTTACGACGAGCAGCTTCTTTGTAGTAGCTACGGAACTGCTTCTCGAGGATGCCATAGAGACGACGGACTTTCTGCTTCTCACGAAGCTGCAGACCGTAGTCAGACAGACGACCACGACCAGCGCCATGAACGCCAGGCTTGGTTTCTAATTTACATTTTGTGTCCAGAGCACGGACGCCACTTTTCAGGAACAGGTCAGTTCCTTCACGACGCGCGAGCTTACACTTAGGACCAATATAACGTGCCATTATTGAGCCTCCTTATACGCGACGTTTCTTAGGTGGACGACAGCCGTTATGTGGGATCGGAGTAACATCAGTGATGTTAGTGATCTTGTATCCACATGCATTCAGGGCACGAACAGCTGATTCACGACCTGGACCAGGGCCTTTGACCTCTACATCCAGATTCTTCAGGCCGTACTCTTTAGCGGCTTCTCCTGCACGTTCTGCAGCAACCTGTGCGGCAAACGGCGTGCTCTTACGTGAACCACGGAAACCTGAACCACCTGCGGTTGCCCATGAGAGAGCGTTACCCTGGCGGTCAGTGATGGTCACGATAGTATTGTTAAAAGAGGCGTGGATGTGCGCGATGCCATCGACGACCGTCTTTTTAACTTTTTTCTTCGTTGATCTTTGTGGCTTAGCCATTTTTAAATCCTGCTTTTAATATCAACACTGCAACAAGTCGAATGCAGCTACACTAAAAGAGCAGATCCGGGTAATAAATTACTTACGGATCGGCTTGCGCGGACCCTTACGGGTACGTGCATTAGTTTTAGTACGCTGACCACGAAGTGGCAGGCTGCGACGGTGGCGGATACCACGGAAACAACCCATGTCCATCAGACGCTTGATGTTCATCTGAGTCTCGCGACGCAGATCACCTTCAACTGTGAACTTACCTACTTCGTTACGAACAACATCGAGCTGATCTTCGCTCAGGTCACCAATTTTGGTGTCTTCAGCGATGCCAGTAGAGGCACAGATCTGCTTCGCAGTCGTCTTACCAATGCCATAGACATAGGTCAGAGAAATAACTGCATGCTTGTTGTCAGGAATGTTGACACCGGCAATACGGGCCATGTCTAACTCCGTTACACTTACTTAATGAAAGGGCGGCGAATACTACAGGTCGCCTGCTTAAAAAGCAAGCGACCTGATTTCAGCCACCCGGCCTTGTCAGGATTGACCTGACTCGTCAGAAGATTAGCCCTGACGCTGTTTGTGCTTAGGATCTGTACAGATCACTCGCACACTGCCGTTACGGCGAATGATTTTGCATTCACGGCAGATTTTCTTTACAGATGCACGTACTTTCATGACGTTCTCCTGTATACGGTGCACGCCTTATCGGCGAGTACCATATTGATGTAAATTAGACTTCTTCATCAGTGATTCATACTGATGAGACATCAGGTGCGATTGGACCTGAGCCATGAAATCCATCACGACGACGACCACAATCAGCAGCGAGGTGCCACCGAAGTAGAACGGCACGTCGGCACCAATAACCAGCAGCTGAGGCAGCAGACATACAGCGGTGATGTACAGCGAGCCAAACAGTGTCAGGCGACCCAGTACAGTATCGATGTAGTTTGCGGTCTGCACACCAGGGCGGATACCCGGGATAAACGCACCAGACTTCTTCAGGTTCTCAGCCACTTCACGCGGATTGAACATCAACGCGGTGTAGAAGTAGCAGAAGAAGATGATGCCTGCAGAGAACAGCAACAGGTACAGCGGCTTATCAGGGGCCAACAGCATGCTGAAGTCCTGAAGGTATTCAGCCATCACACCCTCACCCTGACCGAACCATTGCCCCAGAGAGGCAGGAAACAGCAGCAGAGAAGATGCAAAGATCGCTGGGATAACGCCCGCCATGTTCAGTTTCAGCGGCAGGTGGCTGGTTTGAGCAGCGAACACCTGACGACCTTGCTGACGCTTGGCATAGTTAATCGTGATCCGGCGCTGTCCACGTTCTACGAACACAACAAACGCGATCACGGCAACCGCCAGCAGAGCGATACCAAGTAACAGGACGATGTTCACCTCACCCGTACGGGCAGATTCAAACGCCTGTGCCAACGCTGATGGCAGACCAGCCACAATACCGGCAAAAATAAGAATAGAAATACCGTTACCGATGCCGCGCTCAGTTACCTGCTCGCCCAGCCACATCATGAATACCGCACCAGCCACGAATGACGGGATAGCTGCGATATAAAAATCTGGTCCGGATGAGAAAGTAACGCCCTGGCTGGCCAGACCTGCGGATACACCGAAGGCCTGGAGGGTTGCCAGAAGTACAGTTCCGTAACGGGTGTATTGGGTAATCTTACGACGCCCCGCCTCACCTTCTTTCTTAAGCTGCTCAAGCTGTGGGCTCACCGCGGTAAGCAACTGCATGATAATCGACGCAGAGATGTAGGGCATGATACCCAACGCGAGAATACTCATACGTTCCAATGCACCACCAGAGAACATATTGAACATCTCCAGGATCGTGCCCTGGTTCTGATCAAACAATCTCTCGAGTGCCTCTGGATTCATCCCAGGTACCGGAATATGGGTACCAATGCGATATACAATAATTGCCAGAATCACAAAACGGATGCGAGCCCAAAGCTCGCCCATTCCGTTCTGCATCCCTGCCGGGAGTGAGCCTTGCTTAGCCATTAGTCTTCGACCTTACCACCCGCTGCTTCAATAGCAGCTTTAGCGCCTTTAGTAACTTTCAGACCTTTAACGGTCACAGCTTTGCTGATTTCGCCAGACAGAATTACGCGAGCCTGTTTAATTTTCTCGCCAATTACGTCAGCAGCTTTCAGCGCTGCCAGATCGACAGTTTCACCTTCAACCAGAGCCAGTTCGTTGAGACGAATCTCAGCAACGTACTGTGCCTGACGTGAAGTGAAGCCGAACTTAGGCAGACGACGGTGGATTGGCATCTGACCGCCTTCGAAGCCTGGAGCTACTTTACCGCCAGAACGTGATTTCTGACCTTTGTGACCACGGCCGCCGGTCTTACCCAGACCAGAACCGATACCACGACCAACACGCTTAGCAGTAGGCTTAGAACCAGGAGCCGGGCTCAATTCGTTGAGACGCATATTACTCCCCTTCTACCTTAACCATGTATTGAACTTGATTGATCATGCCGCGGACAGAAGGAGTATCTTCCAGCTCAACAGTGTGACCAATACGACGCAGGCCCAGACCTTTCATGGTCTCGCGGTGCTTTGGCAGTTTGCCAATAGTACTGCGGGTCTGGGTAACTTTTACGGTTTTCTTAGCCATGTCAGATTACCCCAGAATGTCTTCAACTGACTTGCCACGCTTAGCTGCAACCTGCTCTGGTGATTTCATCTGCGCCAGACCATTAAAGGTCGCGCGAACTACGTTCACCGGGTTAGTTGAGCCATAGCACTTGGCCAGTACGTTTTTAACACCAACCATTTCCAGAACGGCACGCATCGCACCACCGGCAATAATACCGGTACCTTCAGATGCAGGCTGCATGAAGATGCGCGAACCTGAGTGCACGGCCTTAACCGGGTACTGCAGAGTCGAACCGTCCAGCTGGACGTCGATCATGTTGCGCTTAGCCTGTTCCATTGCTTTCTGGATTGCAGTTGGTACTTCGCGGGATTTACCACGACCAAAGCCAACGCGACCGTTGCCATCGCCTACCACAGTCAGAGCTGTGAATGCGAAGATACGACCACCTTTAACTACTTTGGCTACGCGGTTCACCTGAACCAGCTTTTCCTGCAGTTCGCTTTCGTTACGTTCGTTGTTACGTTCGTTATTCGCCATGATCTACCCCTTAGAATTCCAGGCCGCTTTCACGAGCCGCGTCAGCCAGAGCTTTAACACGACCATGGTATTTGAAACCGGAACGATCGAACGCTACTTTGGTCACGCCAGCGGCTTTCGCGCGCTCTGCGATCAGTTGACCAACTTTGGTAGCTGCAGAAACATTACCAGTGATTTCGCTACGCAGATCAGCTTCTACAGTAGAAGCAGTTGCCAGTACGGTTGCGCCGTTAGCAGCAATGACCTGAGCGTAGATGTGTCTTGGTGTGCGGTGTACGCACAGACGTACCGCGCCTTTGTCACGGATGTTAGTCCGTGTTTTCGCGGCACGGCGCAGACGAGCTTTTTTCTTCTCATTCATGGCCTAGCCCTTACTTTTTCTTGGCTTCTTTACGACGCACATTTTCATCAGCATAACGAACACCCTTACCTTTATAAGGCTCTGGTGGACGATAGCCACGGATCTCAGCAGCAACCTGACCAACCTGCTGTTTGTCGATACCTTTGATAACGACTTCAGTCTGGCTTGGGGTTTCGGCAGTTACGCCTTCAGGCAGTGCATAATCAACAGGGTGAGAGAAACCCAGTGACAGATTCAGAGTATTACCAGCTGCTTTTGCACGGTAACCAACACCCTGAAGAATCAGTTTCTTCTCAAAACCAACGCTGACACCAGTAACCATGTTGTTAACCAGTGACCGGAAAGTACCGGCGAGGGCGTTAGCCTGTTTGTCGGCAGACTTAGGCGCGAACTTCAGTTCGTTCTCTTCCTGGCTGATTGCCACAGAAGCGTGAACGTCGAGTTCAAGCTGACCTTGTTTGCCTTTAATAGTGATCTTGTCGTCAGCCAGCTTGACTTCAACGCCAGCTGGGATTGCGACAGGAGCTTTTGCTACGCGAGACATCGATAAACTCCTTAGAATACGGTCGCGATGACTTCGCCGCCAACACCCGCAGCACGGGCAGCGCGGTCAGTCATTACGCCTTTCGAAGTTGAAACGATGGCAACGCCCAGACCAGCCTCTACTTTAGGCAGCTCGGTAGTACCACGGTACTGACGCAGACCAGGACGGCTAACACGCTGAATGCGCTCAATAACCGGCTTGCCTTCGTAGTATTTCAGGTCGATAGTCATAGTAGGCTTAACCTCACTATCGACAGAGAAGCCAGCGATGTAGCCTTCAGATTCGAGAACCTGAGCCACAGACTTCTTAATTTTTGATGACGGCATGCTTACATTCGTGTGACCAGCTTGCTGGGCATTACGAATGCGGGTGAACATATCCGCCAACGTATCTTGCATACTCATTTGTATATTCCTCGGTTGTACAGCGCCCCTCTCCCCATGCCCATCCGGAAAAAATCCTGAGACGACAATACTCCGCCGATCCAAGCTGCATTGCAGAACAAGGATTTGGCAGAGTAAAGAGAAGCGCACCTGAAATCAGGCGCGCATTCTACACGAGTTGGGAATTGCTTACCAACTAGCTTTTTTCAGACCAGGCACGTTACCTTTCATGCCTTCTTCACGCAGTTTAATACGTGACAGCTTGAACTTACGGTAAACGCCGTGCGGACGGCCTGTCATCTGACAACGACGCTGCAGACGGCTTGGTGACGAATCACGCGGCAGCTGCTGCAGAGCCTGTTGTGCGTTCCAGCGATCTTCATCAGAAGACGCTGGGTTTTTGATGATGGCTTTCAGTTCTTCGCGCTTGGCAGCGAACTTGGCAACCAGTTTTTCACGCTTCAGCTCGCGCTGCTTCATGCTAATTTTGGCCATGATTCACTCCTCAGTTGCGGAACGGGAACTGCAGCGCTTTCAGCAAAGCGCGGCCTTCATCGTTTGTTTTAGCCGTAGTGGTGATGGTGACATCCATACCGCGAACCTTGTCTACTTTATCGTATTCAATTTCCGGGAAGATGATCTGTTCCTTCACGCCCATGCTGTAGTTACCACGACCGTCGAATGACTTAGGGTTAATACCACGGAAGTCGCGCACACGTGGCAGAGAGATGTCTACCAGGCGATCCATGAATTCCCACATACGGTCACGACGCAGGGTTACTTTACAGCCAATCGGCCAGCCTTCACGGACTTTAAAGCCCGCGACTGATTTACGTGCCTTGGTAACGATCGCTTTCTGACCGGCAATTGCTTCCATATCAGCAACTGCGCTGTCCATCAGCTTCTTGTCACCCAGCGCTTCACCAACACCCATGTTCAGGGTGATTTTAGAAACGCGCGGCACTTCCATTGGGTTTTTGTAACCAAACTCTTCAGTCAGCTTGGCTACTACTTCATTCTTGTACAGGTCTTTTAAACGTGACATAGCAGTATCCAGTCCTATCAGGCGTCAACTTGATCGCCAGTAGATTTGAAGATACGTACCTTGCTCTCGCCTTCAACCTTGAAGCCAACACGGTCAGCTTTCTCAGTCTTAGGGTTCCAGATTGCAACGTTTGAAACCTGAATGCTGGCTTCTTTTTCAACGATGCCGCCTGGCTGCTGCAGGTACGGGTTTGGTTTCTGGTGTTTTTTCACCATGTTAATGCCAGAGACAATCAGACGACCGTCAGCCAGTACTTTCTGTACCTTGCCGCGCTTGCCTTTGTCTTTACCGGCGATAACAACTACTTCGTCATTTCTGCGAATTTTCAACATTTCACTGCTCCTTAAAGCACTTCAGGCGCAAGGGAAATGATCTTCATGAACTGCTCAGAACGCAGTTCACGAGTCACAGGGCCGAAGATACGTGTGCCAACTGGTGCGTTCGACGCATTCAGCAGTACCGCAGAGTTGGTGTCGAAACGGATGATTGAACCATCCGGACGACGTACGCCTTTACGGGTACGAACAACAACTGCGTTCATCACCTGGCCTTTCTTAACTTTACCGCGTGGAATTGCTTCCTTTACGGATACCTTGATCAGGTCACCGATGCCGGCATAACGACGATGAGAGCCGCCCAGTACTTTAATGCACTGAACACGCTTCGCGCCGCTGTTGTCGGCAACGTCAAGCATGGATTGTGTCTGGATCATGCCTATCGCTCCTAACTACGTGCGCCCGGTATTAAACCTTGGCGGCGCGCTCGTCGATTGATACCAGCGCCCAAGTCTTGTTTTTAGACATAGGACGCGACTCTTTTACAGTAACGGTGTCGCCAATTTGACACTCGTTGTTGGCATCGTGTGCCATTACTTTCGTGGAGCGCTTCACGAACTTTTTATAGATCGGGTGCTTCACGAAGCGTTCAACCAGCACAGTCACGGACTTGTCCATCTTGTTGCTGACAACGCGACCGCTCAATGTGCGGGCAGTTTTTGTGTTCTCAGTCATGGTCATTCACCTGCCTTGCTGGCCAACACGGTTTTTACACGGGCAATATCACGACGAGTTTCGCGCAGCAGGTGGGTTTGACCCAGCTGGTTAGTCGCTTTGCTCATACGCAATTTGAATTGCTCGCCCAACAGTTCTTCAAGCTGAGATTGCAGCTCAGCTACTGACTTTTCTTTCAGTTCACTTGCTTTCATCACAGCACCGTCCGTTTAACAAACTGTGTTTCAAATGGCAGTTTGGCGGCAGCCAGAGCGAAGGCTTCACGTGCGAGTTCTTCCGACACACCTTCCATCTCATACAGGACTTTGCCTGGCTGGATCTGGCAAACCCAGTATTCAACGTTACCCTTACCTTTACCCTGACGAACCTCAAGAGGCTTCGCAGTGATCGGCTTGTCCGGGAAAACGCGGATCCAGATTTTACCACCACGTTTAATTTTACGAGTCATCGCACGACGCGCTGCCTCGATCTGACGTGAAGTCATACGACCACGGCCAGTAGCTTTCAGTGCGTACTCACCAAAGCTAACCTTGGAGCCACGAATGGCAAGACCACGGTTACGGCCGGTCTGGACTTTACGGAACTTGGTACGTTTTGGTAACAACATTACTCAATCCCCTTATGAACGGCCTTTTTTCTTACCCTGGTTCTTAGCGCGCTCACGAACTTCTTCGATACCGCCCAGAATCTCACCTTTGAAGATCCAGACTTTCACGCCAATAACACCGTAAGTAGTGTGTGCTTCGTAAGTCGCGTAATCGATATCTGCACGCAGAGTGTGCAGAGGAACACGACCTTCGCGGTACCACTCTGAACGAGCGATTTCAGCACCACCTAAACGACCGCCCACCTGGATCTTGATACCTTGCGCACCGCCACGCATTGCGTTCTGTACCGCGCGCTTCATAGCACGACGGAACATCACACGACGCTCAAGCTGGTTTGCAACGCTCTGTGCTACCAGTTTGGCATCCAGATCCGGTTTACGAACTTCTTCAATGTTGATGTGTACCGGAATACCCATCAATTCACTGACATCTTTACGCAGAACTTCTACGTCTTCACCTTTCTTACCAATCACGATGCCTGGACGGGCAGTGTGAATAGTAACTTTGGCGTTTTGCGCTGGACGCTCAATAACGACCTTGCTCACTGAAGCTTTTTCAAGACGCTTTTCGATCAGAGAACGAACAGCGATGTCAGCCAGCAGGTTGTCGGCGTACTTATCCTTACCGGCATACCAGACCGAGTTATGGTCTTTAGTGATACCTAAACGGATACCGGTTGGATGAACTTTTTGACCCATCTGACCAACTCCTTATTCTGAAACTTTCACAGTGATGTGACAGGTACGTTTGAAGATACGGTCCGCACGGCCTTTAGCACGTGGACGGATACGCTTCATAGTCATACCTTCATCAACGAATGCGGTGGAAACACGCAGCTCATCGACGTCAGCACCGTTATTGTGCTCAGCATTGGCGATGGCAGACTCCAGCACTTTCTTAACCAGGTCCGCACCCTTAGTGGTACTGAAGCTCAGGATATCCAGTGCTTCGGCAACCTTTTTACCGCGGATGCTGTCAACAACCAGGCGACCTTTCTGTGCAGACAAGCGAGCACCACGTAATACAGCGGCTACTTCAGACATATCTATTCACCCCTTAACGTTTGGCTTTCTTATCCGCAATGTGACCCTTGTAGGTACGGGTCAACGCGAATTCGCCGAGTTTATGACCAACCATGTCTTCAGTTACGAAAACAGGCACGTGTTGTTTGCCGTTATGTACGGCGATCGTCAGTCCTACGAAATCCGGGAAGATCGTAGAACGGCGAGACCATGTCTTGATCGGACGCTTGTCGTTAGCCTCAAGAGCGGTCTCTACCTTTTTCATCAAGTGGTGGTCGATAAATGGACCTTTTTTCAATGAACGTGGCACAGTTCAATCCTCTCTATTTATTTCGCAGAACGACGGCGTACGATCAGTTTGTCGGTACGCTTATTCTTACGAGTCTTGTAACCCTTAGTCGGAACACCCCAAGGAGTAACCGGATGACGACCACCAGAGGTACGACCCTCACCACCACCGTGTGGGTGATCGACAGGGTTCATTACCACACCGCGGACGGTCGGACGGATACCACGCCAGCGGGAAGCACCAGCTTTACCCAGCTCACGCAGAGAGTGTTCAGAGTTACCAACTTCACCCAGTGTTGCGCGGCAATCTGACAGCACTTTACGCATTTCGCCTGAACGAAGACGCAGTGTGCAGTAGGTACCTTCACGGGCAACCAGCTGAGCAGATGCACCGGCAGAACGAGCCATCTGGCCGCCTTTACCTGGCTTCAACTCAACGTTGTGAACAGTACTACCCACTGGAATGTTACGCAGTGGCATAGCGCTACCTGGTTTAATAGGCGCGTGTTCACCTGAAACAACCTCGTCACCTGCAGTCAGACCTTTAGGTGCAAGGATGTAGCGACGCTCACCGTCTGAGTACTTCAGCAGGGCGATGTTTGCGCTACGGTTCGGATCGTATTCCAGACGCTCAACAACAGCAGGAACACCATCTTTGTTACGCTTGAAGTCAACAATACGGTAATGCTGCTTGTGACCACCACCGATGTGACGAGTAGTGATACGACCGTTGTTGTTACGGCCACCGCTCTTTGACTTCTTCTCCAGCAGACCCGCAAAAGGCTTACCTTTGTGCAGTTCGCTGTTTACGACTTTAACCAGATGACGACGGCCAGCTGAAGTCGGTTTAGTTTTCACCAATGCCATGACTTAAGCTCCTCTTATTCCGCGTCAGCGAAGTCGATGTCTTGACCAGGCACGAGACGTACATACGCTTTGCGGATGTCGTTACGCTTACCCATACCGCGAGCGGTACGCTTGGTCTTACCTTTAATGTTGACGGTCTGTACGGACTGAACTTTCACTTCGAACAGAGCTTCAACAGCCTTTTTGATCTCTGGCTTAGTTGCGTCAGGTGCTACACGGAACACGTACTGACCAGCTTTATCTGCCAGGATGGTCGCTTTCTCAGAAATGTGAGGAGCTACCAGTACTTTGTAGATACGTTCACGGTTCATGCGTAAGCCTCCTCAAGTTTCTTAAGGGCCTGCACGGTTACCAGGATCTTGTCGAAAGCGATCAGGCTGACTGGATCAACACTGCTTGCTTCGGTCACACCAACGTGTGGAACGTTGCGTGAAGCCAGGTAGAGCTTTTCATCGACATCATCAGACACGATCAGAACGTTATTCAGCTCAAGCGCGTTCAGCTTTTTCACAAAATCTTTAGTTTTGTGAGTGTCAACTTTGAAGTCGTCCGCTACAACCAGACGTTCCTGACGAACCAGCTCAGACAGAATTGACTGCATCGCAGCGCGATACATCTTCTTGTTTACTTTCTGCTCGTAGTTACGTGGCTTAGCAGCAAAGGTCACACCACCTGAACGCCAGATAGGAGAGCTTGCAGTACCAGCACGTGCACGACCAGTACCCTTCTGACGCCAAGGCTTCTTACCACCACCGGCTACTTCAGAACGGGTTTTCTGAGCTTTAGTACCCTGGCGACCGCCTGCAAGGTATGCAGTAACAATCTGATGAACCAGAGATTCGTTGAATTCGCGAGCAAAGGTAGCGTCAGAGACTGCTACAGCTGCACCAGTATTCGTTTTCAGTTCCATTGCTTACCCCTTAGCCTTTACAGCTGGTTTAACAATTACTTCGGAACCAGTCGCACCTGGCACAGCACCTTTGATCAACAGCAGATTGTTCTCGGTATCAACCTGAACAATTTCCAGCATTTGGGTAGTCTGCTTTTCAGCACCCATGTGGCCTGCCATTTTTTTGCCTTTCCATACGCGACCTGGGGTCTGACACTGGCCAATAGAGCCAGGCGCACGGTGAGACAATGAGTTACCGTGAGTTGCATCCTGGGTAGAGAAGTTCCAGCGCTTAACGCCACCCTGGAAACCTTTACCTTTGGTCGTACCAGTCACATCGACTTTCTGACCGGCTTCAAACTGTTCAACGGTCAATTCCTGACCCAGCTCAAAACCTTCCTCAGTACGGAACTCAATAAGACCCTTACCAGCTTCAACGTTTGCTTTCGCAAACTGGCCAGCTTGAGGCTTAGATACGCGAGACGCTTTCTTCTCGCCAAATGCAATCTGAACAGCACTGTAGCCATCAGTTTCAGGTGTTTTCACCTGAGTAACGCGGTTAGGCGTCACCTGCAGTACAGTTACAGCGACAGATTGACCTGCTTCAGTAAATACACGGGTCATACCCGCTTTTTTACCGACAATACCAATTGCCATGTTGTTTTCCTCTCGTGTACGGGGCTGATACCCGCTATGGCCGCCCTTGTTTCAATAGAGATTACGGGCGTTACACAGAGCCTTAGGACAAATCCTTACGGATTAGCCGAGGCTGATCTGAACTTCCACACCGGCAGCCAGATCAAGTTTCATCAGCGCATCTACAGTTTTTTCTGTAGGCTCAACAATGTCGAGCATGCGCTTGTGCGTACGGATTTCGTACTGGTCACGCGCGTCTTTGTTAACGTGCGGTGAAACCAGAACGGTATAACGCTCTTTACGAGTAGGCAGTGGAATAGGACCACGCACCTGAGCGCCCGTACGCTTAGCCGTATCGACAATTTCCTGAGTCGAAGTATCGATCAGGCGATGGTCGAACGCCTTCAGACGGATACGGATTCGTTGGTTTTGCATACCAAACTCCAGTTAATGTGCTTGAGCTTGCGGTTTCCCCAGATAATAGGGGACGCGAATTGTAGGGGGAGTCAGGCGACGTGTCAACACGCTTAGAGAAATAAGCCAGAAGGGCTTATTGGAAGTTCAAAAAAGCCCGCACGAAGCGGGCTTTTTTGGATTCTGCATTTTCTTCGATATCGCCCAAATGAAGCGTTACCGAAGAAGGCTCTGCCAGGCCGTGTTATCGATTTGATGAGGAGCTTACTTATGTAAGTGACAAATCAAATCGATGACACAACACCGCAGAGGCGATGCAGGTAGCTTCATCACTCGATGATTTTAGCTACAACACCAGCACCTACA
>NZ_FTOH01000030.1 GCF_900156675.1 Thalassolituus maritimus | reverse complement strand
GGATTTCCCCTCGTAAACGGACAAATGCCTTTGTAACCCCCGCCACTCCTGGCCTCCAAGAGGGGGTTACTCTCAATTTTCTTATTGTTGCGGAGTATTTTGGCTAAAGTCGCTGGCTTTGAGCATTAATCATGGCCACCGAAAAACGTATCAAAATCCTGACCGAGACGGAGATTGCTGAGCTGTTCGGCCCTCCTATTTTAAGTTTGAATGATCAACGTTTCTTCTTCACTCTCAATGACGCTGGGTAAGCGGAATGCAACAGAATCCGTGAGAGGGATCACAGGTGCATGTTTGTTGTACTGTTGGGCTACTTCAAAGTAAAGCCCATCATGTTGAGCACTGGCTATCATCAAATTAAACCGGACCTCAAGTATGTGTGTTCCGAAATCCTCCCTGTCCTGGTTTCCGACTCTTTAATCATACTCAGAAGGCCCGTGTTCGGATTTACCAACGCATCTTCCAATTGACGGGCCATCAGCGTTGGCTAAACAAAAGTCACAGTTCGGCGTTGGCAAAGGATCTCAAGGAGCATGCACGGGCATGGGGTCAACCGAGATCCCTATTTAACAGGGCGATAGAATACTTGTCAGAACAAAAATCGCCATCCCCGGGTACACCGTGCAGCAGGACTTGATCAGTAACGTTGTGGGTGTCACAAATGATCAGATTGTCCGTAAGCTTGTGGGTCTCATATCAGCGGACTTGGCCTTGATGCTATCTGAACTTGTTAGTGGAAATAACTCTTTAAACCTACGACAGTTACGGCAATCGGCCAGAAACTTCACGGGAACTGAGTTGGAGAAAGAGCTGGCCGTACATTCCTATATCCAGCCATGGATGCCGGAAGTTAATGAGGTGTTGAGCGAGTTATCCCTATCCTCGAAGAATCAGCAGCACTTTGCTGAGCGGGTGAACTACTACGGTGCCAAGCTGCAGCGCCAGTTTATTGGCAATCGACGCCTTTATCTGTTGTGTTATTTGCAAACCCGCTGGGTGCAAGCA
>NZ_FTOH01000008.1 GCF_900156675.1 Thalassolituus maritimus | reverse complement strand
TCTCCGGTAACTAGTTGCCGCTAGCTACGGGCTTCACCTTATATATAAAACTGTCGAGGGAATAGCGGTTAACAATGAAATTGAACCATACAAGCGACTGCGTGAGCTGGGCTACGAGTTTAAATTCAGCAACTATCAGGAAGGTTATGATGTGATGCTGAATGAGATGGGGCTGGTCTGACCCGCCCTCTGGCATTGCCGGATTATTCCGGCAGTGTCTGCCACCAAAGCCCTGTAGCTTGAACCCTGCTGATATTCAGGCATTCTGATGACACCTGTCGCTGGAAATGCCTATGACCTCTGTTACTGACCGCCTTCTCTCACGTATTGAACATGCAGGGAACCGCCTGCCTCATCCAACGTTGTTGTTTATCTGGCTGTGCGGACTGGTACTGATTATTTCAGGGCTGGCATCTGCTCTCGGCCTCTCAGCCGTACATCCTGTTAATGGTGAACAGTTGACAGCGATGAACCTGCTCTCTGCCGAAGGGGCAGCGAAAATTCTCACAAAGACCGTATCGAATTTCACTGGGTTTGCCCCGGTAGGAACGGTACTGATTGCTATGTTGGGGCTGGGAGTTGCAGAACGCAGTGGTCTTATTGCTGTTCTACTGTCTTCGATCGTTCGTGGTGCGAGAGGGGCCTTACTGACGTTTCTGGTGGTCTTCGCAGGCGTTATGTCGAGCCTTGCCGCTGACGCAGGCTATGTTGTTCTTATCCCTCTCGCTGCACTGGTATTTAAAAGTGCCGGGCGTCATCCGCTGGCCGGTATTGCAGCTGCCTTTGCGGGAGTTTCTGGTGGCTACAGTGCCAATCTGTTGCTCGGGCCATTTGATGCTGTATTAGCCGGTATCAGCACCGAAGCGGTGAGGCTGGTTGAGCCGGGGGGCGAGGTAAATATTGCCGCCAATTACTGGTTTATGGTCGCTTCTGTTTTTCTCGTCAGTATATTGGCCACCATAGTCACAGCACGCTGGGTCGAACCGCGACTGGTTTCAATAACGGTTGATTGTGACGACGAAGCCGCTGCAAAAGTGCATCCGCAAGAACAGGTTTTCACCGAAGAAAGTAAAGACCATCCGGAAGAAATTAATCAGAGTCGCGGGCTGAAAGCCGTTGCGTTTTTTACTCTGATATTTGCTCTTATCTGTGCCAGTGGGATAGCGGGAGAAAATAACTGGTTACGTCAGGGGATGGCCGTTATTTCTTCGCCCTTTATGAAAGGCATTGTGGTTGTTATCTCAATCTATGCACTTTTAAGTGGGTATATTTATGGTCGCTTCAGCGGTACCTGGCGTCAGTCGCATAAGTTGGTTGAAGCGATGGAGGCGAGCATGGCGACCATGGCCGGTTACCTTGTCTTGATGTTCTTTGCGGCGCAGTTTGTTGCCTACTTCGCCTGGAGTAATCTGGGAATTATTTTCGCGATTCATGGTGCAGAACTGCTGACAGAATTAAATGCCCCAGCTCCTGTCATGCTGGTGGCTTTCATTCTTATCGCAGCGACCATTAATTTATTTGTGGGAAGTGGCGGCGCGAAATGGGCGCTGTTAGCACCGGTGTTTATTCCTATGCTGATGCTTGTCGGCATTGCACCGGAAACCACTCAGGTGGCCTTCCGCATTGGTGACAGTAGTACAAATATTATTACACCGCTTATGCCGTATTTTGGCGTGGTGTTAGCGTTCGCGCAGCAATATCGCAAAGACATCGGCATTGGCACCATCATGAGCATGATGCTGCCGTACAGTGCGGCATTTCTTATTGGTTGGACTGTACTTCTGGTGCTCTGGATCGGGATGGATTGGCCGCTTGGGGTAATCAACCCACTGGCGGCCAATTAAGCAGGATTAACGTGCCAGTTCACGTACCAGACGGAAGCCGGTAAATTCGTCAGCGGTGCCGTTGTGGGCAGTTACGGTGCTGTAACGACATTCGTTAAGAGGCGTCTGGCGAGAACCACCGGCGGCGACCAGTTCGTTATCGCGGTATGCCCATTCCTGAACATTACCCACATGCGATGCCAGACCAAACGAGTTCTGCTTACCGTTGGTGGTTTTATGCAGCTCAAGACCTTTCTCAATGGCTCCGTATTTCAGGAAACAGTTACGCTCCGGAAATTCAGCCGCGCCGTCGGCACTTGCCGCAGTCAGCCATTCATCATAGGTCGGTAGGCGGTAATAATGCCCGGTGACGGAACTCAGCCAGCCTGCGAAATTCTCTGCAAAATCCACTTTGATGTTGTGAATAGGCATAAAATTACGCGCGTATTTATCGGCATCACACAGCTGTGAAACAGTGCAGTAGTCGGCGACGTCATCGTAGGTTATTTCGTATTGGCTGATGGCGATGGGGCGTCCTCCGTCCGGAGCAGGCACAACCACCATCGTTGGCCCCAGAGCGTCACGTGGCAGTGGATCTGCACAGGTGTAACGGCGGCCTTTGGCACCGGTCCCCGGCTCTAGGTGTGAGCAGTAATCGACAACCAGTGGGTCGAGCTGGCCTTGCGATGGCAGTAGTTCGCGGGCTTCGGTCAGCATGGTATCGGCGGCAAATGGGCTGACGGCTGCGAGTTTGTTAAAGCAGTTGGTCAGCGAGTTAGCAACGATATTACGCAGGTCAGCAGAGCGACCCGGGTCCAGCGACTCAAGTGCTTTTAGATGGCTGGCTACGTCACCGGCGACATCAATCTGGTTTGGGCAGCGCAGGGATTTTTCGAGCGCGGCCACTTCCTGACGGATACGGATCTGGCGTGCTTCTTCGAGTTCTTTCTCACGCTTTTCCTGTTCCAGGCGAAGCAGGTCGGCTTCTTTTTTCGCAGCGGCAAGACGTTCATTTTCTTGTCTCAGGCGATCGGCTTCCTGATTGGTCAGTACCTGATTGGTTAGCAGTTCGATCTGATCTGCGGGAGCTTCCCAGCGACTGGCGTACTGCAACAGACTCAGAACGTTTTCGAGATTATTGTCAGCGATGCGCTGCTTCGCCTCTTTTATGTAGGCTGAAATAACACGCTGACGAACACTCTCGTTCAGTTCATCGGTATTCAGTCCATCGATATTCGACACCAGATTTTCATAGTTCAGCAGTTCACGACGCAGCTCCATATCCCACTTAGGGGTGAGGGCCGCGATCTGAACCAGCTGCTCAATTTTCTGCGTCTGGTTGGTGATGGCCGAGTCTTCAAGTTTTTGCGCGAGTTCTTCCTCAAGTTGAACTTTTAACTGTGCCTGAGCGATCAGCTGTTCCTGATACTGCTGATAGTAAACCCCGCCACCAACGACAAAAGCAGTCAGTGAGGCCGCCAGAGCCCAGATAAGCATGCGGGCTTTACCGAAGAACTGTTTGTAAAACTCATCAACCGTTGCTGTACGCTGATCGCGCTTCAGTTCCAGTGCGCCAGACAGGGCATTCCACTGACGGCGGGTCAGACCTTTAATACGCTTAGGCTTGAGCTTTTTGGTCAGCGCCTGATCGGCAGGGGTTTTGTTAAAAGGATGCTTGCCTGCATACAGTTCGTACGCCACACAGCCAAGAGCGTAGACGTCATCAGACTGTGCGGGCTCTGCGCCTTTGAGCATTTCGTAGCTGGCGTAAGCCGGAGTCAGCGCTCCGAGTGTGCCCGCATCAAAAATGGTTTTTTCACCGGCACCGTGCGCTGCGCTGCCTTCGGATACCGCGCGGGCGATACCGAAGTCGAATACCTTCGAGCCCTTGTTCTTGGTGACGTAGATGTTTCCGGGTTTGAAGTCGGAATGAATAATGTTGTGCGAGTGTGCGTAAATCAGTGCGTTAGAAATATCACGCAGTGCACTTTCGGCCTGCTCAGGCGGCAAGCCGTTTGGATGTTCCCGTAACAGTTCATCGAGTGGAGCACCTTCGAGGAACTCCATGGTCATGAATACTGTATCGCGGTCCCGGTCAAAATCGTAAACAGTTACGATGTTAGGGTGAGCCAGCGTCTGTGACTTGCGCGACTCCCGTTGCAGCGAAATAAAGGCATCCGGGTGTTGACGGAAATCGTCATTTAACAGTTTGACGGCAACGTAAGGGTCCGAGTCACTGGCTTCAACTTTACGTCGGTCGAGTGCTTTATATACCGCACCCATACCGCCGGCACCGAGCATGGAAACCAGCTCAAAACGCCCTTTGATCACTTTGTTGTTCAGGGCTGATACGCGCGGCGTAGAACCGCCGGTGGTGGTGCTACCAGCGCGGCTGCCGGTCGGCGTCGACAGGGGAGTCTGCGAAGTCACCAGTGTGGCGTCCGGGTTTCGCTGAGATTTGTTCGGTGTTGAGCCGCCCGCTAATACGGTAGCGTCGTCGTTTTTAGCAGGACCTTCAGAAGCTTTGCCGGATGGCTTTCCGGTTGCTTTGCGGTCTGAATTGCTGGCGTTTCCAGTGGATTTTCCACCGGTGACAAGACGTGTCTTGTCGTCCCTGTTATCGGTCATATTGAGCCTGTCGTATCGATACCCTTGACGTATTTCGTCCTTTTCGAGCCCCGGTTCCTCGCTGGCCCGACCTTCCGTTTGCTTGAACTCAGAAAGTGGCGCCGATATTATAGGACTTGCTCGCGCGGCTCAAGACAGGTGTCTGTTGTGACCGCTCGTCTGCGCTGCGGTTATTCTCTTTTTGCCGCTGAACCACAGGAAACCTACGGTGAAGAAATGGACTTGATTCTGACGGTCGTCGAATGCCCGCCTCACGCCAATATGCTCAATCACACGAAAGTCTTCCGCAGTGCGGGTGGCTCAGTCGGACGTGCCGACTCCAACGATTGGGTATTGCCGGATACCGAGCGCATTCTTTCTTCACGTCATCTTGAGGTTGTGTTCGCTGATGGCTGCTTTTCGTTGCTGGACCACAGCACCAACGGTACATTTGTGAATGACAGTCAGGACCCTCTTGGTCCCGGTAAACCGCACCCTCTGGCCGCAGGCGATGTTTTAATCTGTGGTGAGTATCAGTTGCAGGTCACTCTTAAGGCGCCTCCGGCTGAGCCTGCGATTCCGGCTGATTTAGGGTCGGCAGATTTCCTCGATAAAGGTGACCGCACGACGTTTAACCCGGCAACGGCAGCGAAGCAGCAGTCGGCGAACAGTGCCAGTCAGTTAGATTCCTGGCTTGAACCGGGTGCTCAGACACCGAAACAACCAGAACAGGACTGGGGTGCTGTGGTGTCTCAGTCGGTGGGCTCTGCTAAAGATGACCCCTGGGGTTCATCGTCGTCGGATGATTCCTTATTTGGGGAGTCGTTTGGATCGTCGTCTTCGGGCAATGATCCCCTCGCTGCATTAAATAAACCGGCTTTTTCAGATCCTGCACCGTCGTCGTCCGGTTGGGATGATAATGACGATTGGTGGAAAAGCGGATCAGCATCAGATCATGCACCCGTAGAACAGCAGAACATCAGAATTCCTCGGCCAGAGGTGCCTGTGCAGCAGCCTCTGCAGCACTCTCAGACTCCTGACCCGTTTGCTTCAGATTCTTTTGCGTCAGCTTCGCCCGCGTCAGAGCCGAATCCGTTTGCAGCATCTGAAGCGGTAGCGGGCGGAGCTGATGATATTGATAGTTTGTTCGGGATACCTGCGTCTCCCGAGAAACCACAGCCTGCGCCGCAGGCGTTTTCGTCATTTCCTGATTCGCAGCAGGTGCCTCCTGTGCCTGAATCGCAGATCCCGGAACCAACACCGGCAGCCTCCCGCCAGGGGCTGGCTGCGTCAGGGGCAACTCAGGCTGCGCCTGGTGCAGGCGCGTCAAGTGTTGATGTCCGACAGCTGGCCAGTCTCATGGGTCTGAATAATATCTCGGATGACCAGTTGGACAGCTTAATGCCTGAGGTCTCTGGCATTGTAAATGAGGCCGTGACCCGCCTGATTGATCTGTTGCGTGCCCGTACCGCGATCAAAAACGAGCTTCGAGTGCAACACACCATGATTCAGACCGTGGATAACAACCCGCTGAAATTTTCTGCCAACGCAGAAGACGCCCTGAAGATGATGTTCAGCCGTGATGCGTCTGCATTTATGCGTCCTCAGGATGCGGTGCGTGACAGCTTTGATGACTTGTCTGATCATCAGGTGGCTGTCCTGAAAGGCATGCATGCCGCGTACGATACGATGTTTAAACATTTTGACCCGGATAACCTGAAGCAGCACATTAATGCCCGTGATTCGCTGCTGGGTAATAAAGATGCGAAAAACTGGCTCGCGTTCGAGCAATACTTCAAGGCTCTGAAGTCGGACTATGAGACGACGTATAACCAGTTATTTGGTGAAGAATTTGCCCGCGCCTACGAAAAGCAGTTGGCCGAGCTTAAAAATACACGGGCGCTTAACCGTACCTGATTACTTTTAGGGAAAAACAATGCAGTTTAAGAAAGGATGGCACCTGGTTTCGCTGGTGCTGGTACTGGCGATGATGTCGGGGTGTCAGTCGGCGCGTAAAGCGTTGAATTTGAATACCAGCGCCGTTATCGAATTTACGGCAGGTACGCAGATCAACCCGGATGCGGATGATCGTCCGTCACCGGTCGTGATCCATGTATTTAAGCTGGCCGATGATCGTCAGTTCAGTCGGGAAGATTTCCTGAGTCTGTACGAGGGCGCACCGGCTCGTCTGGGTAAAGATCTGATCGATACCATTGTGCTGAAAGAACTGACCCCAGGTGAGCAGCGTATCGAAACCATCGAGCTGGCGACCGAGGTTAAGTATCTGGGGCTGATGGCTGAGTTTATTCAATATCGTGACGCCGAGGCGTTACTGGTCATTCCGGTACTGGAGCACAATGAAAATGTGGTACAGGTCGGTATCGAGGGAAATCAGATTGCCGTTGTCGAGAAAGAAGAAGACAACAGTGCTGCTACGCCTCATAAGAAACTACGCAGCGATCGTTCTTCACAACTCTGACGGTCGCGCTATTCAGAATTCGGAATTCACTGTACGGTCTGTGCAGTTACGGAAAGGATGACTCATGTCTTCAAAGAACAAGGTAATCTGGTCGGAAGGAATGTTCCTGCGCCCTCAGCATTTTCAGCAGCAGGATCGTTTTGTTGAGCGCCTTGTTGATGTTCGCACCGGGGCCGTAGGTAGTTATTACTGGGGTATTCAGGAGCTGACGATCGATGTCGAGGCGCTTGAACTGGGCAAAGTTTCTATTTCCTCAGTACGCGGTATTTTCCCGGACGGCACGCCGATACTGGCGCCTGAAGCAGAAGAGCTTCCGCCGATTATTGAGATTCCTGAAAATACCCGGGATGAGATAGTTTACCTGTGCGTGCCTATGCGTCGCCCGGGTGCTCAGGAATCGGTTCGTGATGCTGAAGAGTTCCCACAGGCACGCTTCCAGACTTACAACTTCGATGCGCGTGACAGTTCGTCTGCATCAGGACAGTCGGCACGTATCCAGATCGGTAAATTATCCACTTGCTTTAAGCTGGGCTCAGAAGACCTCGGTGGTTACGCCTGTATTGGCATTGCCCGCATCGCAGAACGGTTACCGGGAAATCCGGTAAAACTCGATAAAACATTTATACCGCCCGTGCTCGATTGTTCGGTCAGTGGTGAAATTAAAGGTTACATCGAAGAAGTGTCAGGCCTGCTGCGTCAGCGTGGTGAAGCTTTGAGCCATCGCCTGAGCGATTCAGGACGTTCAGGTTCTGCTGAAATTGCAGATTACCTTCTGCTACAGGTCATTAATCGCGTGCAGCCGTTGGTGAAGCATCTGACTCAGTTAGCGACTCTGCATCCTCTGACACTCTATACCGAGCTGTTGCAACTGGCAGGCGAACTGTCGACATTTACTGCCAGTGATAAACGTCCACCGGAAATGCCCCCGTACATTCACACAGATTTGCAGCAGACATTTGCTGGGCTTTTTTCGGCGCTGCGCCAGTCGCTCAGTATGGTACTTGAGCAGTCAGCTATTTCTCTGGATCTGGTCGAGCGTAAGTTCGGTATTTATGTGGCGCCGATCACTGATCCATCATTGACGCGTACCGCATCGTTTGTGGTTGCGGTTAAAGCGGATATGCCAACAGAAGTGTTACGTAGCCGCTTCCCTGCGCAGGCAAAAATTGCACCGGTCGAAACTATTCGGGAGCTGATCACGACACAGCTACCGGGTCTGAGAACGCGCCCGCTGCCTGTCGCGCCACGACAGATTCCGTACCACGCCGGGTTCACCTATTTCGAAATTGAGAATACCGGGGATCTGTGGAAGTCGATGCAGCAGTCCGGTGGTTTCGCGGTACATCTTGGCGCCGATTACCCCGGCTTAATTATGGAACTCTGGGCAATCAGGAGCTGATGTATGGGCAATGATGGACAACAGCCGGGCGCTTCTGACCGCACGGTCATGATTCCTACGCCGGGCGCTGCGCGTTCTTCTTCCGGTGCTGGGCAGGGCAGGGCAACCTCGCCGCAACCTGCGATGCCGGGTAACGAAAAAATCGATGTGCGTCATGGGCTTAATCCGCTAGTGACGGGTGCAACCACGTTGTTGACTCTGGTGACCAAGCTGCGTTCGACCATGAAGCACGATCAGGTGCCTGACTTGCATAAGCGTCTGACGGAAGAAATAAAGAGCTTTGAGCGTAATGCGAGAAACGCCGGTATTACCGGTGACACCGTCGTCGCTGCGCGTTACCTGTTGTGTTCTGTCATTGACGAAATGGTGTTGAATACCCCGTGGGGTGCGAGCAGTGGCTGGAGTCAGCATTCACTTCTGAGCCTGTTTCATCAGGAAACGTCGGGGGGGGAAAAATCCTTCCTGATTTTGCAGAAACTGCTGGAAACACCAGGGACTCACCTTGACCTGCTTGAGCTGTATTATCTCTGCCTGAGCCTGGGTTTTCAGGGGAAATATCGCGTTATGCCCCGGGGGAACGAGCAGCTCGAACAGATACGCGAAAACCTGTATCACACCATTGAAAGTCATCGCCCTGGGTGGGAATCAGAGTTGTCGCCCCACTGGGAAGGTTCCGTGAAGCCCAGCGAGTACCTGAAAAATTATATTCCTTTGTGGGTCATCGCCAGTGTTGTGATGGCGCTACTCGTGCTGACCTATTCCGGTTTCCGTTATTGGATGTATCAGGAGACGACTCCCGTCGCTGAAAGTATCTACACGGAGATAACCGGCATCGACGGTACGCCTGCAAACAACTCCGAGGTGGTCTCGCCACCACAAGGTAAGCGGTTTTATTAGTCTTGCTGTCTCTGATGAGATAGTTGCTGAATGAATAAAAATGACCATCGGGTAAGGATGCGCCTCCCGTTGTGTACATGGAGAACACATGAAAAAGCTGTTGGCGTTTCTGCAAAATAAGTGGGTCGTCGGAATTATCGGGCTCACGGCTCTGTCGTTGCTGATCTGGTTTGGTGCTGAATTCATCAAATTCGGCGCAGATAATATGACGCTGAGTCCGATGACCCGGGCGATTATCATTGGATTTTTCTGGTTGTTCTGGCTGACCTGGAATGTCAGCCAATGGCTGGTTGAACGTCGACAGAATAAAGAATTACTGGGCGAGATTGAGTCATCTCAGCAGAAAGACAACGACGTTGTTGACCCCGATCAGGAGCGCAGTCAGGAAGAGCTGGCACAGATGGCAACCCGCTTCCGTGATGCTCTGGCCACGCTCAAAAAGGCACGTTTCAGTTCGCGTCGGGGCAAACTCAGTCTTTATCAGCTCCCCTGGTACATTATTATCGGTCCGCCGGGCTCGGGTAAAACCACCGCTCTGGTGAACTCCGGGCTGGAATTTCCACTGGCGGACACCCACGGTAAGCAAGCCCTGGGTGGCATCGGTGGCACTCGTAACTGTGACTGGTGGTTTACTAATGACGCTGTTCTGATTGATACCGCAGGCCGGTATACCACCCAGGACAGTCATCGGGTGGTGGACAATAACGCCTGGCAGGCTTTTCTCGCCCTGCTGAAAAAATATCGTCGTCGCCGTCCTATTAACGGTGCTCTGATTGCTATCAGTCTTCAGGATCTGATGGTACAGACGAAAGAACAGCGTGAGCAGCAGGCAAAAATTATCCGTGCCCGCATCAGTGAATTGCAGGATGAACTCGGTATTCGTTTCCCCGTTTATCTGACTTTTACTAAAGGCGACCTTGTTGCCGGCTTTGCTGAATTTTTCGGTAACCTGTCACAGGCCGAGCGCGAGCAGGTCTGGGGTGTGAGCTTCCCGCAGGAAGAGAGTGAAAATACGGGTGCTGATATCAGCCGCTTCCGTCAGGAGTTTAATCAGCTGGTGGAGCGCTTGAACGAGCGTCTGTTGTGGCGTGTCCAGCACGAGCGTAATACCGATAAGCGCGCCATGATTCAGGGTTTTCCGCCAGCGCTGGAAAGCCTGGCGAGCGTAGTTGATGGTTTTATTCAGCAGACGTTTGCACCGAATAACTACAGCACAGTGCCTATGTTGCGTGGTGTTTACTTCACCAGTGCGACACAGGAAGGTAGCCCGATTGACCGCATGATGGCGCAAGTGAGCGCTAACTTTGGTCTCGAACGCAGTATGGGCAAGCAACAGCATAACAGCGGTAAGAGTTTCTTTATTACCCGCCTATTCCGCGATGTTATTTTCCCTGAATCAGAGCTTGTTGGTGTAAACCGTAAGATTGAAAACCTGTTGCGCTGGATGCGCCGCGGTGCGGTTGCGGGCCTGACCGGTTTATTGATTGGCTGTGCGGCTCTATGGACCGGTGCTCTGGTGCAGAACCGGGCATACATGGCTGAGGTTGATAGCCTGCATCGTGATTATCTGCAATTACGTGAAACCATTCGCCCAGAGCAGGCGACAACGGAAGAAGCACTTGAACTTCTGACTCCGCTCTATCAGGCGAGCCTTGTTTACGATCAGGAAGAGCACCCGTTCATCAGTTACCTTGGCCTGTATGATGGCCGCGTCGATGCAGCGGCAGATCAGGCGTATAACACTCAGCTTAATCAGGTGTTCTATCCGGCTGTTGCTAACATGCTTGAACGCCATCTCAATGCGCTGGGCGCAGACGATAGCGCGCTTTTACCTGTGTTCCGTGTCTATCTGATGCTGTTTGATCAGGAGCACCGCGATTATGAACAGATTCGGGCTTACGCAGAGACTCGCTGGCAGGATCTCCTGCCCGGTGAAGCGACTAAGCAGTCACAGCTGCTGACTCACCTCGATCACCTGATTGAACTGGGCTTTGATGAGCAGCTCCAGCCGGATGAGTACGTCGTTACTCGCACCCGCCAGTACTTGCAGCGTATTCCGGTTGCTCAAAGACTGTTTGCGCAACTTCAGAAAATGGGCAACAACGCCCGTGAAGTTGATCTTTATCGCGAGATTGGCGGCAACCCGCAGCAGGTGTTTGGTTTAAGTGAAAATGATCCGGTATTTATGATGCCGTTCCTTTTCACTAAGGCAGGATACGATCAGGCGGAGTATGGACCTGACTCCGAAATGATGAAACAGATCGCTGCAGATCAGTGGATCTATGGCGGTAATATCAGTGGCGAAGATTACAGTAAAGCGGATCTCAAGAAATTAAGTGCCGATGTCGAGAAGTTATATCTGACTGAGTATGCCCGCCGCTGGCAGGCCTTCTACCAGAAATTCAGCCTCGCGAATTTACCGGGAGGTAGTCAGTCTGTCACCCACCTGCTTAAGTTGGCAGACCAGCTTTCATCGCCACTCTCTCAGGTGACCGAGCTGGTTGTAAAAAACACGACTCTTACGCCAGAAATTGAAATGCCTACGGCCTCCGGTGCTGCTGGCGGTCTCGTCGAAAAAGCGGCGGGTATGGTGTACGACCCGACGCTGGTTGATCTTCGTTTCCGAGATATCCAGCGCATGCTGGCGGCCGAGAAAGGCACGCCTTCTAAGTTTGCGGGTTATCTTGAAGCGATCGGAGCACTGGCTGAATATCTCGGTCAGATTGATGGTGCTCCAGATTCAAATGCGGCGGCTTTTGAAGCGGCGAAAAAACGTTTCTCTGGTGGCGGTGCTGACGCCATTCAGCAACTTAAAAACCTGGCGGCAACCGCACCTGAACAACCTGCCGACTGGCTGAATAAACTGGCCGATCAGACCTGGGGCGCTGTCATGGGTAAAGCCGGTGTCCATCTTAATACTGTATGGCGTTATCAGGTCTATGAGACTTTCCGTAATACGCTGGGCGACCGCTACCCACTGGTTGCTGGGCGTCAGTCAGAGGCCTCAGTGGTCGCATTTAATGAGTTCTTCAAGCCGGGGGGCATCCAGCAGGCATTCGTCGATGAATATGTGTCTCCGTTTGTCGATACCTACCGCTGGAAGCAGAAAGGTTATGGCGGTTTCTCTATAGGCTTAAGCAGCGAAGCGTTGCGCCAGTTCCAACGTGCTGACGATATTCGCCGCGCCTGGTTCTCAGAAGGTGAAGCTGCTGCGATTAACTTCCGTGCGACGCCTGAGAAACTCCACTCCAATGTCCGTCTGTTTACGATGGAAATTGGTGAGAACCGGATCAGTTATTCTCATGGCCCTCGAATTGAAAAATCGCTGAACTGGATCGCCGGTGAAAGTGGGCGTTCTCGTATTGTGTTCGAGGACCTTGGAGAGCGGGTGTCCAACGATCAGTACGATGGTGACTGGTCGCTGCTGAGAATGCTTGATGATGCTCAGCTGCATTCCACCGTAAATAAATCTGAAAAGGTAATTACGTTTACTGAGTCTGGGTATCAGGCGCAGTATCGACTGGCAGCCAGCACGAATGTAAATCCATTCGACCTGTCATTGCTTCGTAACTTCCGTTGCCCACAGTCGCTGTAAGGAATTTTTATGAACTACGGCATCTACGGTAAGTTACCCGCGCACGGCGATTTTCTGGTTCGTAATCTACCCCAGACATTTATCGATGTCTGGGATGAATGGCTACAGTGCGTCGTAGCAGGCTCACGCAATATTCTTGCTGATGACTGGTTAGACTTTTACTTAACCAGTTCTGTCTGGCGCTTTGGTCTTGATTCCGGCGTTGTTGATCAGCAACGCTGGGCTGGCATTCTGGTGCCGAGTGTAGATAGCGTTGGCCGTTATTTCCCTTTGTCGATTGCTGTGCCGCTCGCTCAGGGTGAAAACCTGTATGCATTAATGGCCGATGGCGACGGTTGGTTTGCAGAGCTGCAACAGGTAGCCATATCCGGGCTTCATGAACAACTGACAGTCGATGATCTTTGTGGAAAGCTGAATCATGTCGCCATACCTTCGTGCACGAGACATTGCTTTATAAGCGCTTCGGGCAGCCAGGTTTCTGTGGGAGGTGCCAACCCTGAATTTGGTTCTCTGCATAGCATGACGCAGCTTGTGCCCGGCAGTGTCAGCCTTTGGGGAATGAGTGCGAATGAAAATACGCCGTCGGTGTCTTTTGTCGCATCTGGTCTTCCCTCTCCGGAAGAATATACCCACATGCTGACGGGTCAGTGGTCATAATTTAATGGGTGTTAACACCCTACGGCTGGTGTAGTATCATTTTCCTACTGGACCAGAAACACCAAAATTGAAAGGACTCTGCCATGCCATTTGGTCATGTTGTCGATATCGAAAGCCTCGTAGCCCCTGTAAATGATGATACTCCGCAGGGCATTGATATCCGTGAAGACCGTTCCCCAACGTCCGATTACTACACCATTAAAGACGCCCGTAATGCTGCTCGTGCCGCTGAGCGCTCTGCCATGTTCGGTGGCGACGATGAAGTGGACGTGGCAGGCCCATGGGATATTGTGCAGCGTACCGCCAGTAAGATCCTGACAGAGTCATCAAAAGATCTGGAAGTTGCGTCCTGGTACCTTGAGAGTTTAGTCCGTAGTCATGGCATTTCTGGTCTGCGAGACGGCTTCTCAGTGATCAATCAGATTATTGATAACTTCTGGGATGATGTTTATCCGTTGCCCGATGAAGACGGTATCGAAACGCGTGTCGCGCCACTGACAGGCCTGAATGGTGATGGCGGTGATGGTACTCTTCTGGCGCCGCTGCGTAATATCGAAATCACGGTTTATGGTGATAAAGGCGCATTTAGCTACTATCAGTATTTGCAGGCTCGTGACGCTGATAAGATTGACGATGACGACAAGAAATCAGAGCGAATTGCGTCACTGGGTTATAGTCTGGCTGAAATTACCGATACGATAGCCGCCACTGACCTGCTTACCTGCCAGAATTTTGTAACCACACTTGAAGAGTGTGCCGAACTCTATAAAAACATCAGTTCGACCTTGCGTGAGAAGTGCGGCGCTGAAGCACCACCAAGTTCAAAAATCACTGAGCTGCTTGCCGAAATCGTACGTACCACCCGTTTTATCTATAAGCCGAAGCTCGATGAAGCCGATGCTGCAAGCGCTGCGGTAGAAGCCGAAGAAAGTGCGGCAGCCGCTGAGGATGCCGCAGCAGACGCCAGTGCCATACAGGGAGGGCAGGTTGTGCGTTTAGTGAATGGAACCACAGGGCCGATTACCAATCGCGAAGAAGCACTTAAGCGCCTTGAAGAGGTCGCTAAGTACTTCCGTCAGTACGAACCACATACACCATTAGCGCCGGGTCTCGAGCGCCTGATCAGCTGGGGCCGGATGACGGTCGCTGAGTTGATGATGGAGCTGATTCCAGACAGCAATGCACGCGGCCTGTTCTCGCAATTTACAGGCGTGAAAATGGATGGTTCAGACGAATCAACTTACGTTGCTCCGCCCGCGGCTCCTGTAGCGAGTGAAGCAGCCGCAGCTCCGGCTGCCGCGCCTGCACCACAAGCCGAGCCTGAGCCAAAGTCTGAGACCAACTGGTAAGAATTAACAGAATTACGGTAAATACCGTTACTCAAAGGAAAAGGAGTTACTCATGTCCGAAAGTATCCACAATAAGCTGAAGCGCGTGCGTAAGCCTCGCGTACACATCACATATGATGTTGAAACGAATGGCGCTGAAGTTAAAAAAGAACTGCCGTTTGTTGCAGGTGTCATGGGTGACTACTCAGGTGATAACGCTGAAAACCGAAAGGCGCTGAAAGAGCGTAAGTTCGTTCAGATTGATCGCGACAACTTCAACGAAGTGATGGGTAAAGTTAATCCCAAGCTGAACCTGCAGGTCGAAAACACTCTGGCAGGCGAAGGCAACACCATGGCTGTGGATCTGGACTTCCGTAAGATGGACGATTTCACTCCAGAAGCGATCGTAGAACAGGTTGAGCCTCTTAAGCAGTTGCTGGACGCGCGTAACAAACTGCGCGACCTGCTGAGCAAAGCCGACCGCTCTGAAGAGCTGGAAACGGTTCTTGAACAAATTCTGAAAAACACTGACAACATCACTGAGATCTCTCAGCAGCTGGGTGTTGGCGAAAGCAAAGAAGGAGCTGAGTAATGAGTACTGAAGTCGAAGCTGCGGTAGGCGCAGAAGCGGAAGAACAGTCGGTCAGTCTGCTGGAACAGGCGATTACCTACACCAAGCAAACTGGCCGTGAAGAAACTGAAGACCTGCTGGCAAACCTGACCGAGCAGGTTCTGAAAGGTACCGTTACCTGGGATCGTAACCTGACCAATACAATTAAGCAGGCAATTACTGCGATTGATCAGGCGATGTCAAAACAGCTCAGCGCTGTATTGCATGATGAAAAATTCCAGAAGCTGGAAGGCTCATGGCGCGGTCTGAACCACCTCGTTATGAACAGCGAAACCGGCGCTACTCTGAAAATCCGCATGCTTAACCTGAGCAAGCGTGAGCTTTTCCGTGACCTTGATAAAGCGGTTGAGTTCGATCAGAGCCAGATCTTCAAAAAAATCTACGAAGAAGAATTCGGTACTGCTGGTGGTGAGCCATATGGCTGCATGATCGGTGACTTTGAGTTCACTAATCACCCTGAAGATATCGACCTGCTGAGCAATATGTCTAACGTTGCTGCTGCTGGTTTCTGTCCGTTTATTTCAGCGGCTGGTTCAGGCATGTTCGGATTCGATGATTTCACTGAACTGTCTAAGCCACGTGATCTGGGCGGTATTTTCGAATCTCAGGAATACATTAAATGGCGCAGCTTCCGTGACAGCGAAGATTCACGCTTTGTCACTCTTGTTATGCCTCGTGTTCTTGCACGTACACCATACGGCGCTGCGTCTAAGCCAGTCGAAGCCTTCAATTTTGAAGAGTTCGATCTGGATGAGTCTGGTATGTCGAAAGCGACTGAGCACGACGATTACTGCTGGATGAACGCGTCTTATGTGATGGGTACCACCCTGACTCGTGCGTTCTCTGAAAACTCCTGGTGTACTGCTATCCGTGGTGCCGAAGGTGGTCGTGTGGATGGTCTTCCGACGCACATCTTCAAGAGTGATGATGGCGATACTGACCAGAAGTGTCCTACCGAAGTGGGTATCACTGACCGTCGTGAAGCTGAACTGTCTAACCAGGGCTTCCTGCCACTGTGTCACTACAAAAATACAGATTACTCTGTGTTCTTTGGCGCTCAGTCTACTCAGAAGCAGAAAGTATTTGATGACCCGGATGCCACTGCAAACGCGTCTATCTCTGCTCGCCTGCCATACCTGATGGCAACTTCACGTATTGCTCATTACCTGAAAGTAATGGCGCGTGACAAGGTAGGTTCTTTCATGCAGGCAGAAAACTGCGAGCGTTGGTTGAACCAGTGGATTGCCCAGTACACCAACGGCAACCCAGATGCGTCTGCTGAAATGAAAGCCAAGTACCCACTGGCTGAAGCTCGCGTTGAAGTTAAGGAAATTCCAGGTTCTCCAGGTGCATACAGCGCCGTTGCTTACCTGAAGCCTTGGCTGCAAATGGAAGAGCTGACAACTTCTCTGCGTATGGTTGCGAATATTCCGCAGCCTAAGTAAGCAGATATCGGGGGCCTCAGGCCCCCTTTATAATTTCTTCTTCAGAGGTTTTCCGTGCTGAACGATTCCGCAGGCATGGCTGTCATGTCAGAGAATCCTTCGCCAACCCTTTCATCGGACGAAATACCCCTCGCGGATATTTATTCATTCCTTTCTGAAAACGATGATGTGGAGGCGTTTCGCCATTGGGTCGAATTATCGTCACCCGCCGATACGTCACGTCTGGAGCCTTGCCGTTGGCTGGCTCAACAAGTCGCTTATATTGATGAGCTGATCTCTGAGCAGATTGATGCCGTTCTGCACAATAAGCGCTTTCAGGCGCTCGAAGCTTCCTGGCGCGGCCTCTGGTTTTTGATCGACGCCGTTGTTAATCCCGAAAATACAAAAATCAGGTTGCTTGACGTCAGCTGGAAGGATCTCGCTCGTGATATGGAACGTGCGCCAGACTTTGATCAAAGCGGCCTGTTTCATCTGATCTACAACGAAGAGTTTGGTACGCCAGGTGGTGAACCTTTCAGTGTTCTGCTGGGTGACTATTACGTTGCGCACAGGCCTTACGAAGACCATCGCATTGATGATGTATTTACCTTGCAGGGCATCAGCCGGGCTGCCGCCGCAGCGTTTTGTCCGTTTGTCTGCAGTGCGGCCCCTCAGCTTTTTGGTCTGGACGATTTCGATAACCTTGGTCTGCATATCAATGTTGACGAAATTTTCCGCTCGCATGATTACGTGCGCTGGCGCTCGATGCGTGAACACGATGACAGTCGTTTCCTGGCGCTGACTCTGCCTCAGGTGCTGATGCGTGAGCCTTATCGGGATAACCGCCGTTCCCGCCGTGGGCTGCGATTTAATGAAAGCGTCGCAGGGGAAGATAACCGTAAATACTTGTGGGGTAACGCCTGTTTCGCACTCGGGACAGTACTGATCCGGGAATTTTCTGAAGTCGGTTGGTTCAGTCATATACGCGGCGTTCCACGGGATCATTACGGTGGTGGTTTGGTTACTCAGTTTCCGACGCCGGCCTATCGCACCGACTCATCCCGCGCGATGGTGAAAATGTCGACGTCTGTCACTGTGACTGATCAGTTAGAACGTGAACTGAGCGACTATGGCATGATCGCTCTGTGCCACTGTTTTCAGACGCCGTATGCCGTGTTTAATAACTGCCCATCGTTGCAGATTCCTAAGGTGTATGCGAAAAAATCAGCCACAGCAAACGCACGTATAAGCTCTATGTTGCAGCAGATATTGTGTGGCTCCCGGGTGGCGCAGTACATCAAGGTTATTGTTCGGGATAAGGTGGGCTCCTATACGACTGCCGAATCCTGTGAGCGTTTTTTACAGAACTGGCTGGATCAATATACGACCGGCCGGGACGACCTTTCATGGGAAATGATGGCACGTTATCCATTGCGTGAGGCCAGAGTTGTGGTGGATGAAGATCCCGCGCAGCCAGGTTATTACTCAAGCCTGGTGCATTTAAAAACGCATTACTCGGTTGACCATCTGGTGTCAGAGCTCAGGCTGACGACGTCATTAAGTCAGATTGATATTGGCAAGGTGTGATGTATGTCTGAACTGAAAGATAAACCACTCGTTGCCCCTTTGCTTGATCGTTTCCTGGAACAGAACAAGGGCACAGATTTTCGCCAGAGTCATCAGATTGTGCGCAGCCTTCGCGAGAGCATACGTCGCGACCTAGAGAATCTGTTTAATACCCGTTACTGCTGTGTGTCACCGCCTGCGGGATATAGCCATCTGGACGACTGCGTTCTCAACTACGGCTTGCCTGATTTATCGACAATCAATATGACATCGTTCGATAGTCGCAATGAATTCTGTCGCCGGATTGAAAAAGCTGTGAAGCGTTTTGAGCCACGGATTCGCTCCGTCAAAGTGAAGACGGACGTGGCGATTGATAATGAAGACCCCACAATCCGTTTCCGGGTTGAGGCAACGCTCAACGTCAACCCGCTACAAGAAATGATTATATTTGAATCGGCGTTAAACCCCGTCAATCAGACGGTAAATGTCTCGGAGATTTTCTGATTATGAGCGACAGGCTCTTATATCATTACGAAAAAGAACTGGCGTTTATTAAGCAATCGGCCAGTGATTTTGCACGCCAGCATCCCTCCGTCGCTGAAAGCCTTAAGCTAGGCAGTGACTCTGTGGATGATCCGTTGGTGTCGCGTCTGCTTTCCGGCTTTGCCTTTCTGAATGCGCGTATTCAGCAGAAGTTGAGTGATGACTTTCCTGAACTGACGGATGCCATGCTGGAGACTCTGTATCCGCACTACCTGCGCCCAGTACCGTCCATGGCAATTACTCAGTTTGCACCGCTTGATGATCTGGATGCGCCCGTACAGATACCGGCGGGTACCTTGCTGGATACCGACTCTGATGGTGAAGAGTGTCGATTCACGACTTCTTACCCGGTTGAGCTGCTGCCCTTGAAAGTAGAAACAGCTCAGTTAATGCCACGGCCTTTTGTTGCGCCAGGCAGCCTGGAGGTGCAGGGGGCTGCTGCCGTGCTTAAGGTCTCTTTCAGAACGCTGAGCGAAGACCTGGTTATGAATGAAATGGATTTTTCAAAGATTCGTTTGTTTCTTAAAGGTCAGCTGCAGCACGTTCATCCACTCTATGATTTGCTATTAACCAAGTGCTTTAAAGTCGTTGTCGCCAATGGGGAGTCAGATGTTGCTCCGGTCTTCCTGAACTCCGATTGTCTGGAACAGGTAGGTTTTGGTACCGACGAAGGAATGTTGCCGTACCCGCCGAATTCGTTTGCAGGTTATCGACTATTAACTGAGTTCTTTGCGTTTCAGGAGAAATTCCAGTTTATCGATCTCACTCAGCTTGATGTGGCGATGAACGAGTCGTACACCAATACGCTTAACGTTTATTTTTATCTGCGTGAGAGTGACTCCGAACTGGAGCATCAGGTGAATGCCAGTATGTTTGCACTTGGCTGTACGCCGATTGTGAATATATTCGAGACGACGGCCGATCCTGTGGCTTTAACGCACACCGAGTCGCGTTACCCGGTTGTTCCCGACTCTCGTCGTCGCGATGGCCTGGAGGTGTATAGCATTACGGATGTCGGAGCGACCGACAGCGATGGCTATTACACTCCATACCGTCCGTTTTATGGCATGAACCACAGCCGTAACACCGATGCTAAACCTGCGTTCTGGCTAACGCATCGCCGCGAGGTGCTTGAAGGCGACCATCGCAATGAACTGGCATCTGAGGTCGATATCAGTCTTGTGGATATGAATTTTAATCCGCATCAGGTGAAAAATCAGAACCTCGAGATGAAGCTTTTGTGCACAAATCGTAATGTGCCGAGAAAGCTGACCACGGGGCAAGGGCGACCATATTTTGAAGTGGTTGATGATGAATATCCGACCGAGCGTATCCAGTGTGTGGTTGTTCCGTCTGCGACCATCCGCCCGCCTCTGCGGGAACGCGGTTACTGGCGTTTGATTTCTCACCTCAATCTTAACCACCTGTCCCTGAGTCAGGGGGGAGGCTCCGTAGAAGCGCTTAAAGAGATTCTGCGCTTGTACGATTTCAGAGACTCCGCCAGTACACGCAATATGATCGACGCGATTGCTGCGATTCATACTAAGCCCGTTACGTCGCCCGTTCAGGTGGATGGCATGGTGTCTTTGTGTCGCGGAACACAGATTGATCTCGAACTGGACCCAGTAATGCTTGCGGGAACGAGCCCGCTTATGTTCGCCAGTGTTATGGAGCGTTTCTTCGGTCTGTACGGGTCGATTAATTCGTTTACCAAGTTAACCGTAACGCTTAATGGAAAAGATGGGGAGTTTAAGCGATGGCCACCGCGCGCCGGCGAAAAAGCCTTAATCTGATTGAGCAATTGCAGAGCGAGCCACAACGCTTCGATTTTTTTCAGGCGGTGCGTTTGCTTGAGTCTGCATCACAGCAGAATACCGAGGATGACGATGTTGCCGATGCGTCTGTCGGTGGATTAGCGCGTCCGGATCAGGAGGCGGTTCACTTTACGTCTCGAAATTCGCTGGCCTTCAATGGTTCTGACGTCACCAAGGTATCTCAGAAACGCATTCACAGTCACGACTCTGAGGAAAACCCTGCACTGCAATGGCAGGTCGAAGTCGCCATGATGGGGCTGACGGGTAGTCAGGGGGTGATGCCTTACTATCTGAGTGAGACGGTAATTTCTGAGCTGAGACAGAAAAATCCGGCTTTGAAAGATTACCTCGACCTGTTTAATCATCGCACTATTTCGTTGTTTTATGAGGCATGGCACAAGTACCAGATGGGCCCTTCGTTCGAGAGGACAGTCAGAGAGGGGACTGAAAAGAAAGACCTGTTTACTGATGCTTTATTGTCGTTGGCGGGGCTGGGTATTCCCGAGTTACGTTATCGCTCCACCATGCCGGATGAACCAATTGCTCAGTATGCCGCTCACTTTGCCCGTGGAATCTGTTCAGCTGAGTCTTTAAGGAGCAGTATTGCAGGCATGTTTGGTCTTGAAACCTATATCGAGCAGTTTAATGGCTCATGGTACGACTTACCTGAAGACGCACGCTGCCGGCTCCCGGACGAGGATCACCCTCATGGCGTGAATAATGCGCTGGGTGTCAGCACGGTCATGGGCACCCGTTGTTATCAGGCACAAAGTAAATTTACCGTTATTACCGTGCCGCACAATGAAGAAGAGTTTCATAGCCTGGCGCCAGGGTCTCGCGGTCTTGAAGAATTAAAATCATTTATTCGTATGAGCGTTGGCGAAGAGCAGGACTTTGATATTGAAGTGAAGCTGGACGCCAGATATTTTCCGCTTGACGATTTATTCGACCCAACTAAGTCTGAACCTTTACTTGGTTGGAATACTTATATGAACCCAGAAAAGATAAAAGAAAACGCGTTATCAGTCAGGCTATCCCAACACGTGCCTGTTCCGGATGATGCATTACCGATGGCTTACTAATCGCACGGATCACATGGATTCAATAATTTCAGAGATGAACGAGGAATAAACCCATGATTAACATCAATCTGAAGTCGCTGGTCGACAAAATGTCGCCCTATATGAGGGACTCGCTCGAAGGAGCAGCAGGTCTGTGTCTTGCTCACAGCCAGTACAATGTTGAACTCGAACATTGGTTGCTGAAACTCCTCGATATCTCTGACACCGATTTTGTTACCTTGCTGGAAAAACATGACGTTAATCCTGGGAGTGTCGCCAAACAACTGGCCGGTACGATCTCGCGTTTCCGTTCAGGCAGCAGTCGTCCGGCTGCTCTCGCCCCAAGTATTGTCGAAGCCGCTAAGAACGCCTGGATGCTGGCTTCAGTCGACTACGCACAACCCGTCGTCAGCTCAGGTCACCTGCTTGCGGCCTTGCTGTTAGAAGACAGCACGCGTCGTCAGCTCCTTGAAAGCTGCCCTGAGTTAAAAGAGATTGCGCCAGAATCTATCCGTGAAACTGCCCGCGCTATTTTCGGCACCACTGGCGAGACCGATTCACTGGTTCGTGGTAATGAACCAGGCTCAGAAGGCGGCCAGCCAGGCCCTGTGTCTGCGTCTAAAACGCCAGCGCTTGATAAGTACACAGTGAACTTAACGGAGCGTGCTCAGAGTGGTCAGATTGACCCGGTACTTGGCCGTGATGAAGAGATTCGTCAGTGCATCGACATCCTGACCCGCCGTCGTCAGAACAACCCGATCATGACGGGTGAAGCCGGTGTCGGTAAGACCGCAGTGGTTGAAGGCTTCGCTTTGCGTATTGCCGCGGGTGACGTGCCTGAACCGCTGAAAGGTGTTGCTGTACGTACTCTCGACCTTGGCTTGCTGCAAGCAGGTGCGAGCGTGAAAGGCGAATTTGAGAACCGTCTTAAATCTGTTATTGAAGAAGTCCGTGCTTCCGTCACTCCGATTATTCTGTTCATCGATGAAGCGCACACCATGATTGGCGCGGGCGGAAAAGAAGGACAGGGCGATGCAGCAAACCTTCTGAAACCTGCACTGGCACGTGGCGAGCTGCGCACTATTGCTGCGACGACCTGGGCTGAATACAAAAAATATTTTGAGCGTGACCCAGCGTTGACCCGTCGCTTCCAGGTTGTAAAAGTTGAAGAACCATCGGAAGAGAAAGCGATCGATATGATGCGAGGCATCGCTCAGTCTCTGCAGGATCACCATAAGGTCCGTATTCTGGACGAAGCCATTATCGCTTCTGTGACTTTATCTCATCGCTATATTCCGGGTCGTCAGCTTCCGGATAAATCGGTCAGCCTGCTGGATACCGCGTGTGCACGTGTAGCACTCAGCCAGTCGGCGACACCGGGTGCGATTGAAGATGCTCAGCGTCGTATTCAACGAGCGGAAACAACCATAGGTAAACTGGAGCGGGAAGCGGCGGCGACGGGAGAGCATACCGAACGTCTGGCTGATCTGTACGCAGAAAAACAGAATGCAGAGACCTTGTTAGCTGATCTGAATACTCAGTACGAACAGGAAACCGCATTGATTACTCAGATCCGCGAGTGTCGTGACCAGATCGACCAGAACTTTATGGCAGATGCTGACAACAAACTGTCAGACAGCGATGCCGATGCGCTTAAAACTCAACTGAAGGCGCTTACCGCTGAACTGAGTGGCATTCAGGGGGATGCACCTCTGATGCAAGCGAATGTTGATGAGCAGGCTATCGCTGAGGTGATCGCCAACTGGACAGGTATTCCGGTCGGTAAAATGGTCAGTGATCAGATTACTGCGGTACAGACACTTGCTGATCGCTTGGGCCAGCGTGTTATTGGTCAGCCACATGCGCTGGAAGCAATCGCACAGGTCATCCGGACCTCGCGTGCTGGTTTAACTGATCCGCGTAAGCCAATGGGCGTTTTCCTGTTCTGTGGTACGTCGGGTGTGGGTAAAACAGAAACGGCTCTTGCACTGGCGGATGAGTTATTTGGCGGTGAGCAGAATATCACCACCATCAACATGTCTGAATTTAAAGAAGAGCATAAAGTTTCTATGCTTCTTGGTTCACCTCCGGGGTATGTGGGTTATGGCGAAGGCGGTGTACTGACCGAAGCTGCACGCCGTAAGCCGTACTCCGTCATCCTGCTGGATGAGATGGAGAAGGCACACCCAGGCGTTCAGGACATTTTCTACAACCTGTTCGATAAAGGTACGATCAAAGACGGTGAAGGCCGGGATATCGACTTTAAGAATACCATCATCATCATGACGTCGAACGCGGGTGAAGATGCGATTCGCGCTATCTTCAATCAGGTTGAAGAGAAGCCAGAGCCTGAAGTATTGCTTGATAATATCCGTCCGCATTTACTTCAGCACTTCAAGCCGGCATTCATGGGTCGTGCGAATACCATCGCATACTACCCACTGGATGATGAGAACCTGATGCAGATCGCCGCGATCAACATGCGTCGTATCGAGAAACGCCTCACCGAGAAATACGGTGCGGAATTCAGCTACGACGACGATGTACTTATCAATATCGTCGCACGTTGTCAGGAGTCGGATACCGGTGCTCGTAACATCGAAACCATCCTCAACCGTACCGTGCTGCCAGCGCTGGCATCAGAGTGCTTAGCGAAGATGGCCGAAGGCGAAGAAGTTACTAAGGTGCACATTGGTGCCACCGAAGACGGTGACTTTACTTATCAGGTAAGCTGATTATCGGTAGGAAAAAAAAACGGGGCGAAAGCCCCGGTTTTTATATCGATTTTCCATTAACCAAAACAGCATCGAGAATTTTCTGGGCTTGCTCACTGACTTTTCGGTGTAGTCTTTCAAATAGATTTCTAATAAAGGCCAAGGTAGCATCTGCTGCTTCAATGGTCCTTCTCATTCCAAGCAACTCAGCGATTTTTCTGAGCAGCGAAAGTACAAGCGTGGACAGATGTTTGGTTAGGTCTATCCCCTTTCTTAAAACGTAAGCCAATTGATCCAGAAGTGTAAACGATCCAGTCAATCCCGCTCCAACCGCGCTTCCTATACCTTTTGCTACTTTTAGTAGTACATAGTTAATAGCCTTATCTAAATACTCAAGATTTGTCGGGGTAAAGCTAACTGGCGACTTATTATTAAGCCAAGGCTCAATTTCGGTAGGCTGCAAGTGTTCATATTTCAGCCCTCTCAATGCTGGCCACTTTTTACCTTCGACGGAGTCTTTATACAACTCCATATCGTGTGCTGCTAAGGCTGCAAAATTACCTGAACTAGGCAGGAAATAGTCATAGTCTGCACCTGTAGTTACCGGAACATGCATAAAAGGCCAGCATGGGATGCATGGAATCAGGTCAGTGCGGTGATAAGCTCGGTATATATTCTGTGGACCAATTTTCCTTGTGAATTCATCGGAAAAGTTCCTCAGGCCAACTCGGGGAGAGCCAAATGTATAGCATTTTACTGGTAGAGTAGGATATTTGGATTTTGAGTATTCAGTACATAGAGTGGCGAGGGCGCCACCAAGGCTATGGCCTATGATATGAAGCTGTTCGATATTTCGTTTACCGCATTCAATCAAAAATGGGTCTATTTGGCTCTTCATTGAATTGAATGATTCAGAAAATCCATTATGAACCGGGTGGCCATATGAGGATCTTTGTGTAATCCCTACGCTTGCATCAGTTAGAATATCTGCGGCGAATTTTTTGTTTGTACCTCGGAATACTATGAAAGCGTGGCCCTTATAGCCCGATTCCTTCCCGAATGCTGTTAGCCCCATACCTGTTTGAGATTTAAGGAAAAATAAGGAACCCGTAGTTCCCTTTAGAATTGGCAGGGTGGAACAATCAGTATTTTTACCAAGTCTAGGTGGCTCTGGAAGCTCTAGGTAACCTTCGTGTAAATCGTAAAAGGTTTCATATCCGAATCCGGTATTATCGGCTGTAACAAGATAGTAGATATCGTTCGCTATCTCTGCGGCCATCAGTGGTGGAAATTCCATAATTATATAATCCCTTGCAAATGTATGGATATTACTCTGGTGGTAAAATTATTTTCTTCCTGTCGTGTTCAGCATCCCACTTACACCTAGAAGAAAAGGCATTTCCTTCAATTCTGAACCGGATTGGATCATCGCTTAATTCGCAGCTTATTATCCAAGGTTTACCCCGTGATTCTGAAAATTCACTCTCTTTACGTTTGATTCCCTCTAATAGTTGGTATTCCATCCCATCTACATAAACATAAAGCGTCTGTGGGGAAACAAACTGACTGGGAACGAACTTCCTGATTGCATTGGAAATGGATGTGTCGAAAACAGAAGGCATGCTGAAGTAGCCATTTTCATCCGTCTTTGACTCGTCAATCCGTTCGTCTGAAACTCTCTTTATTCTTGCATTTGCAACTGGCTTGCCATTGAGCGTGATCGTGCCGGATATTGCTGAGAATAAGCACGTTTTATTGTTCTTTGACATCGCGTTAGCCCCTACGAATGCAATTATTAATACGATAAAAAGAGAAAGCTTCACCATTCACCCGCCCACCAAAACGGTCGGGCAGCCCAATACAATCTTACCGCCGTGAGCTGTTGAGTCGCCCATCCGTGCTGCAGGCTTATTGCTCATCAGGACGGTTGTACTGCCCATGACAATAGAGTCGGGAGGCCCAACGCAGACACACATACTGCCCAGAGTCGCGGCAGGCATATTACCGATGAGCACTGTAGGTGCACCGGGAGAGACAATAGGGCCGCCAACGTGCGGTACCGGACCAGATGACATCGGGCAGACGTGCATGTCAGTGATGCGTGAGGCTGGCTTTCCCATGATCAGGCTCCTTCGATCATGCCGTTTCCGCCACGGGCAAGATCGATGCCCTGAGCGAGAAACAGCTTATAGTTGTCTTCAATTTTTTCCGGGTCGATCGTGGCTGAAGCGAGTGTGATGCTGCCGGCCACTGCATGGGCGTATAGGTAGGCTGGTGGTGGTACCTCAGGTTCGCCCGGTGGGGTCATGCTTCCGGTACACCAACTTGCTGCAGTGGCCGCCCAGCTGGCTGCAGTTTTGTACTGTGTTTTTTCACCGAGTTCTTTGCAGCGCTGGCGATGGTCTTCTGTGGGTTTTCGAGCCCAGGTTTCGGTCGCCAACAGGGCATTAATGTTGTGTTCGTCGGTGTCTGGCTTTTGGGCTTTTCTCGCAGCGAGGCAGGCCCACCAGACTGCCTCTCGCTTAGGTAGGCCGTGGGCCAGTAGTTTGATGGCATCCTGGTAGTAACCTGCTTCCATCAAGCGCTCGATACTGATCTGCGGCGCTGTATCAGGAATCACGACATCAGCGGCCTCCGGCTCAGTTAATTCAAATTCTTTGAGCAGTTCGTCGGCAGTCAGCGCCTGTATTTTTATCAGCTGAGTCATGCTGTTACCACTTAGTTAATTTTGGTCAGGGCACCCTTCACCGTGAGTATGCCGCCGGCTGATACTTCGCCAATAGCGCTGGCTTTGGCTTTAAGCATGGTGCCTTTAATCTGAACGCCGCTCTGGTCGATTTTTATGCTGTTAGCGCCGACTTTCAGTTCGATTGAGGTCTTGGAGGTAATCTTAATCGCGCCCATAGCATCGATTGTTGACGTACCTTTGCTGACTTTCAGGCTATGGTTGCCTGAGTCGACTTTGGTCGTCTGATTGCCTTTCGATACGGTCAGTGAATCGTTGCCTTTACTGACGGTTGCTGTGCGATTCTGTTCTACGGTCAGCTTCTGGTCGTTCTTAACGGTGACGGTCTGATCGTTTTCGACGGTGCCGGTCTGGTCATTGTGAATGATCCAGTTGTGATCTTTACCGGCTTCCATATAAATTTCTTCGCTGCCTTTTTTATCGTCAAAGCGCAGTTCGTTAAATTCACTGTCTTTGACCATGGTTTTCCAGCCGCTTTGCGTCGATGTGTAGTTCGGACCTGCGTTGGTTCCGTTATAAACAGCCCCTGTTACCAGCGGGCGATCAGGGTCGCCATTGATGTAGCTGATGACTACTTCCTGGTCGACGCGCGGAACGAAGTTCGCACCCCAGCCTTTACCAGCGAATTGCTGTACGACTCGTACCCAGCAAGAGTTCTGGGCACTGTTCCATGGGAAGGTAACTTTTACCTGGGTGAAAGTGTCTTTGGAGCTGTCACTGCCTGTGGCTTTTACTTCACATACGGTTGCGACCTGAGGCGCATGAACTTGGCGTCGGTAGGCGTCGTGCTGAGGCCTGACCAAAGTATCTGATGGAACGCAGCTGAAACGGTTCGAGTTCTGGGTTGATTCGCCATTACCATCGCGGGCAATGATGCTGAGGTGAGTCACCAGGTACTTACCTGTTTCGCTGGAAATAGGGTGTTCAAGTTCAAAACGTGCACCCGCCGATAGGGCTATGATATTGCTCGTACCCTGTGCAACGTCGAACCCTGCCTCAACGGCTTCCATGCTGTTCTCAGCGAAGGACTTACTCTTAGCATCGATGAGAGTGTGCTCGCTATCTCCCTCGGGCTCCAAGTGGAAAGCACCATATCCCTGGGTAGTCAGACCTGAAATTTTATTCAGGTCTGATTTGGTTTTAACTGTCTGCTTGTGATCTTTACTCGTCGTGTTCTCGGAGTAATCACGGAATTCGAATGCATTTGTATGGTAATTAAAGGTCCGCTGCCAGCTGTGCACGGATGGAATGTCTGGCTGAACACCGCCGCCATCATATTCTGCTTTGGCCGCGCCTGAGTCGACGAAGTCCTGTGCATCATCGACAAAGATAAGTTCATGTTCACCGTCTTTGTGTGTGAAGTAGTAGCTGATGCCTTCTTCTGCGAGCAGGCGTGATACAAAGGCAAAGTCCGTTTCTTCAAACTGAACGCAGTATTCACGTTCGGCAAACTTGCCTTTGGTATTCAGCTTGAATGAGACAAGCTTGCTGTATTCTTTCAGAACTTCTTCGATGATCTTATCGGCAGTTTTCTTTTGGAAGATCCTGTTTTTCGCACCGAGTGTTGTGAACCATAGCCCTGGCACTACCTCAGCACGATATCGACGTAATCCTTCGTCGTTAACATCAAGCATTGCCAGGTGGTTGATGTAGCCGTGAATATAGCGTGATTCTTTCGTCTTTTCTGATTGCAGGCTGATAGTAACGTCTTTACCGAGAAGGTCTTTCTGAGCGATCTCGTGGTTGTCAGAATATAAGTCGAGGTGGAAGTGGAAAAGGTCTGAAATATATTCGTCACCGGTCAGCTCTGACACAATCATTGCGTCTTTACCTAACGGAGTCGTTATCTGAATAAGGCGGTTGTTCTGACTGAGTGCCGTCATGCTATATCACCACTGCGTTTGTGATGGGTAGCGTAATGAGGGGGCTACGCTTCCACTTGCGTTAGAATCCTTTAGAACAGAGCAGCCTGTTGCAGGCTGCCCTGAGATGTAATGGGGTTAGGATACCCTATTACAGTGGTTTTGCAGTAGTCAGGTCGTAACCAACCTTCATGTTCTTAGTATTCTTGTTGGTCTTATCAGCGTGAGTCAGGTCAGCTTCGATTTTTGCGAAGCTCAGAGAGATAGACTCAGCTGGAGCACCGCCAGCTGCAGCGCTGATGCTGTAAGAAGAGATGATTACTTCTTCCAGAGTGTAGACAGCGTACTTTTCTACTTTCTCTGCACCAGTCTGAACAACGTGGATTTCTACCTTAACACCAGCGTCACCAGTAACAGATGACTTGAACAGGCCACCTGAAGCAGCGTCCAGTGGCTTAGTTACAGTCACTTCGCTGATGCTTGGACGAGATGCTTCACGGTTAGACATTGCACCCGCTTGCATGGTGATTGAGCGGCCAACGCCGAAGCTCATGCTATCAACTTCAATCCAGTTCTCGTAACCAGCAGCAGTTACGTTACCTTGTGGGTTGTTGCCGTTGAAATTCATGTAGATAGCCATTTAACAATTCCTCTGTATTTAGTTAAAGATTTCCTTCAAGCCTTGGCTGTGCGGGCTGATTTTCAGCGCTTAAACCACGGCCATATGGCAAGTGAGGCCAAGTTAAACAGATTAGACCCGAGACGAAAACCCCTGATTTTTTATTATTTATTCGACTCTGGCACGAATTTATAGCAGTTACTTTCACGAGGCTGGCTGCAGACAGACAGGGCCTTTAACTACATGGGAGAAGCCAGTGATCAGTGAGCGGTTTGACTCTGACACGATTTATTAAAAGAAATTTTTTGCGATGATCGAGAAAATTACAATGATGCGTAATATTACGCCACTGGGCGTATTCGCCGATTAAGCGGTGGTGGGTTTTGACTTCTTCTTCGGGCGGCCACGCTTAAGTGGGCGTACCCGGTGGTTGGCAATTTTTTCAATGTTCTCGGTGAACTGATCTCCGCCGAGTACCTGGCCGAGTTTGATGGTTTCAGCAATATAGGTAAGCAGTCCGCGGTCGAATTCATAGCGGAATAGCTTACTGTACTCATTGGCACGCTCTTCGTAGGTATCGCCGAGCGCAAGGTACAGCCGGTGGTCCTCAAGAATTTTGCTCTTCTTTCGCCCAGTGTGGTGGTTGAAACTTGACCACTCGTAAAGCTCAGGACTCTCGACAATCCCTTCATGCATGGGTTTCAGTTCAACGTAGCGATAGCAGGTAAGCAGGTAGGCCTCGGAATCAATGACGCTGGACTTATAGCGGCCACCCCATAAGGTGCCCGAGCGCTGGTAACGGTGATTGACGTATTGAACGTAGCGACGGCCAAGTGACTGCATCATGGATGAAATTCCATTTGCGATGTTCGGTGTGGCAACCATCTGAATCGCATTGGGCATTAATACATAGGCATGAAGATCGACATCGTATTGCTCAGCCGCCTTCTGCAATGACGCCAGATAAAATTCGTAATCTTCGTCATCGAAGAAGCAATTCAGGTTGTTGTGGCCGACCTGAATGATGTGCTGGGGGATGTTGGCGATGTTGATACGCGGCAGTCTTGCCATGTCGAGTATGTGTCCCTGCTGACGGTGATTCCCTGAAGTTTCAGACGCTGCCACGCTGAAGTGAGGCCAATTATGCTGAACAGGTGTTGCAAAATCAACCAGAGGCGAATCAGGAAAAATTCTGTCACCGCTCAGCTTTTTTTGTTTTAATCGCTCGAGTCCACACAGAGCCGCTGTATCCGCAGCCTGCCCGGAGGGCGAGTGCTCTGTTCACTTGAGATATGGAAAATGGAATGAGCAGAAGCGTCTCTCTTGCAGTAAATGGTCGCACGGATATCGGCCAGATCAGGGAGGAAAATGAGGATGCAATTACGTGGTTTGCTCATCCTGATCAGCCATTCGCGTACGTTGTTGTGGCCGACGGTATGGGTGGTTACAGCGGTGGCGCGCTTGCCAGCCGGATTGCCATTCAGACGATCAGTCTTTGTTTCAGTCAGCTGATTACCCCGACGTTCCTTGCTTGTACCCCTGAGCAACAGAAACTGATGATTCAGTCTGCGGTTCGTAGCGGCATTCACAAGGCCAACTTGTCTATCATTGAAGCGAAAGCGGAGAACCCGGATTTTTCTCACATGGGAACGACGGTGGTTCTTTCTGTGGTGTGGCAGGATCAACTCACGGTGGCCCATGTTGGCGATTCCCGTGCGTATCACTGGAGCCTTAAGGGGCTGACGCAGCTGACCCGTGACCATAGCGTGGTTCAGGAAATGATTGATGCGGGTACGCTCACCGAGGAAGAGGCCAGAACCAGCGATGTGCGTAACCACATCACCCGTGCACTAGGCGTCCAGGAGGATGTAGAGCCCGACCTCAAAACCTACCGTTTAACTGAAAGTGCATTGCTGATGCTCTGTTCTGATGGCCTGACTGAGTATTTCGATAACGCCGAGCTGCAACATGTTCTGGCAACGCACCGTCCAGCACTCGAGTGTTGCTATCGCTTAATTGATGATGCGAATCACAGTGGTGGCCGCGATAATATCAGTGTCGGGATGCTCGAGGTTACCGTGGGTCCGAATCAGTCTGTAGCGCCTGTTATCTCAGTACCGAGTGGGCAGGGTGAAGATACGACCGTTCGCAGAAATCAGCCTCGTTTCGGGGAATAACTCTGTTGAGTGGTTACTCAGTAATATAAATTCCCATTTCAGCCCTGCCTGACTTTCTGTCCGGCGAGCCTCTTTGCTGTGTGATTCTCTTTGGGTAAACTCCTGTTCAGAGATCGAATTCGTCTTTTATGTGTTTTAACAGGCCGGTATTCAAGCTCTGATCATGTTGCTATAATGCCGCCGATTTTTACCGGGTCTGGCGTCAATATGGCGTTGATAAGGCCCGATTTATGCAGCTCTGCCCCGAGCAGGCGCTAAACGGATTGCAATTTCAGTAGGGCAAGGATGTCTCAGAATTTTCCTCATAGAGATCGTTACGTGGGCCGCCTCCCGGCTCTACTGCTTCTTGTTAAAACACAGATGCGTGCGGCCGTGCCTGCACGTTTAAGGAACAGGGATATGTTGATTCATTCCAGCCTGGGTGCGTCCGTGCGCCGGGGTGTTACGTTGTCGTTACTGTCACTTTTTGCCGCTGGCGTTGTTCAGGCAGCGGATCCTCAGGTCCCTGGTATTTCAGCCCAACAGGCATCTTCTTTACGTGATGTGTTTGGTATTAATGCGCCTGATGATCAGCCGGACGCAGATGAAGACTTCCGTCAGCGCTCTCGTCAGAAGGATCTGATGCCAAGCACGGATGGCGATATCCCAGATATTAATGACCGTGATGCGGGCCCCCGTATTCTTGTAAACAAATTCGCTTTTGAACGCCTGGAAGAGTTTCCTGAGTTTGGTATCACGCGCGAAGGTGTGCTGGCTGAAGCTGAGCGTTTGCGCATCGTTTATATGAAGGAAGACCAGCGTGGTGATGCTGGTTATACGCCGGATGAACTTCGTGAGATCACGGCATATCTGCGCGACATTGGCAGTGATTCAGACGTTGATGACCTGACTCATGAAGATATGCAGGCGCTGATTGAGTTAATCCGTGACCAGAAGCGGAGCCGCGGCCTTAGTTTTGCCGATCTGGAAGAAATTGCGAACCTGCTGACGATTTATTACCGCAAGCGCGGGCTGTTTCTGGCGCGTGTGCTTTTGCCAGCACAAGAAGTTGAGAACGGCGTAGTGACTTTTACTGTGATGGAAGGGCGCCTTGGTCAGCTTGAAGCTCTGGGTAATGAGCGTTACAGCGAGGAGCTGCTTGAGTCTCCGTTGGAGCATATCGTTGGTGGCATCGTAACCAGCCAGCAGGTTGAAGAAGCGCTTTATATTCTCAATGACCTGCCCGGCATGACACTGACCGGAGCATTCAGTGCGGGTAATAATCCAGGTGAAACACGGCTTCGCCTGGTGGTTCGTGAGGAAGATGATTTCTCCTATCTCGTGCGTTTGGATAATCACGGTGCTCGGTTTACAGGTAAAGCGCGCGCATACGGCAATATGCAATGGCATAACCCAGCAGGCATTGGCGACAATCTGAGCATAGGCCTGCTACGTTCTGAAGATATCGGCCAGAATGATTCGGGTGACGGCCTTGCAGACGAAATTGGTACGCGCGAAGCACACAGTAATCTCGGTCAGATCAGTTACTCTCTGCCTGTATTTAACCTGCGCAACCGGGTGTCGATCAGTGCCGACCGCAACACATTCGATCTTGTTGACGAAGATGGCGGCATTATCAACGCCCTGGAAATCAGCGGTGTAAATACTACCTACGCACTTCGTTATGACTATCAGATTCGCCGTACCCGTGACTTTAATATGTCGACTGGACTGGCAGTTACCGATAAAACCTCAACGGTAGAGAGCTATATCGATTTTCTGTCGACGGAAGATCATGTCGTCGCGGGTGAGTGGAACTTCTACATAGATGGTTTGAGTCAATCGGGTATTCGTATGCTCAACACCGCGAATCTCCGCGTTCAGTACGGTAGCTTCCAGACCGACGTTGTTGAGGGCGCTGATGAAAATTATGTGCGCACGGCGATTGATACCAGCTCGCTCTTCTTCATTCCTCTGCCATTTACCGAGAAATACAGCCGCTTACTGACCAGCGTTCGCCTTCAGCATACCGACCAGTCGCTCCCTTCGTTTGAGCAATTCAGTATGGGCGGCTCAACGGGCGTTCGCGGTTTTCAGGTCGGCGACTTCTCTGCTGATAAATCCGCATTTATAAGCAACGAGTGGTACTTCGACCTCCCTGAGTGGAATCTCTTCGGTAGAAATACGCTCAATGATGTATTCCAGGCCGGTATTTTATTTGATCTAGCTTACGGCATTCAGAACGGCGGCTTCATAACGGACAGCGGTACATTGGCAGAAGACGAATGGGCACAAATGAGTGCCGCTGGCCTTGTATTTAAAGCAACCTGGGGTTCGACCTTCAGCAGTAAAGTGTCTGTTGCTACCCCAGTATACGGCAAGTCGAGCCTGGACCCACAGGATGGTGACGCCAGTACCGAACCACTGAATAACAATCCTGATGCCATCGAAGTATTCGCTGACATCAACTTTTATTTCTGACGCACAAAAGCGCAGCGCCGGCGACCAGACAGCCGGTACACATGGATAAGCTACCGGAGGGCTCAGCCCTCCTTGCAATGAGAGCAGTGACAATGACCCACTACACGAAAAAACGCATTGAGACCGTATCAAACAGTTTCAGAAAAAATGCCCTGAGCGTTGCTATATCAGCCCTGAGTACGACCCTTGCCGGGGTTCGTGATGGCCTGAAAGGTGGGGTGTATGTCACTTTAATTGCAGGGCAAGTAGTAGCGCCGGTTGCGTGGGCGGCAAATCTGCCAGAGCTGGCAGGATCTCAGACCTCAGTTACGATTGAAAATGGTGCTTCTATTGATGGAATCGCTACAGGTAAATCGGATGTTTACACAGTGACGGGCGCCCGTGTTCTAGCTAACTGGACTAGCTTTGATATTGCTGAAGGGTATGGTATTGAGTTTCTTCAAGGTGACCCTAGCAATATTTTGGTTAACCAGATTACTGGATCGGCAAGTGAGATTGCTGGGCTGTTGAAAGCAAACGGTAATATTATCCTTGTCAATCCGAATGGTATGACAATTGCGGGTACAGCGATAATTGATGTTAATAGTTTAGTGGTATCAGGGATGGGGTTATCTGGTGGCGTTGATGCTGGTAACCAGGATTTCTTTCAAGGTAATGATGAGGCTGAAAACTACAACAATCTTTTGCTTGTAAAGACTGATGCTAATGGAAAAATTACCATTAAAAGTGGCGTTGACTTTACCAGCGATGCTGAGGGTGTAGCGCACACTAGGAATAATAATTTTATTGCTGTTGGTGCGGAAGTTGATAACGCCGCCAATATCACTGTCGGAAATCTCCTTGGTCTCGGAGCAGGCGGTGCTGGTTATATAAGCTTTAATCAAGATGGACTGGTTGGTTTTGAGATTACAGCTGATGTAACAGACGCCGTAGGTACAAATGCTATTAGTAGTATAGGAGAATTGAGTGCTCAACAGGTGTTTTTGACTGCACGAGATGCGTCCGATTTATATAATAGCGCGATTAACCTCGAAGGTACTGCGAAAGCCGCGTCGATTAATATTGATGGTGACACCATCAGATTAGGTGGTGAAGTAGATCTGAGCAATGGTACTGACACTCTTAATATTCATAATAATAGCGCTGCTACAGAACTAACGATTGGTAATAGTGCATCAATCGACTTTGGTACTGACGGTAAGGCTACGGCTGTCGCGAGCAAAGTTACTATCGAGACTGGTAACGCTACGTTAAATAATGCTCAGCTGACTGGAACTGACAATGAGATAACGCTCGGTACTACAGACTTTTCTGTTACTAGTGTTAACAACCTCAATCTCGCGGATGGTGCTCTTGAGGGGTCCGAGGGCGCAGATACCTTCGATATGACAGGCGCCAGCCTGACTGCCAATGGCATAGCTGTATCAGGCGTACAGAACAACCAGGTAAATGCTAACGGCGGTGCAGATGTCTTCACTGGTGCTGCGAATGGCTGGTCATTAACAGGTACCGCGAACGAGCTGACCGACAGCATTGATGAAACCTACACCTTCACAGGAGTCACGGCTGCGAACCTGTCAGGTCAGGCGCTGACAGGTTCCGCAGGTGCAGATACCTTCGATATGACAGGCGCCAGCCTGACTGCCAATGGCATAGCTGTATCAGCCGTGCAGAATAACCAGGTAGATGCTAACGGCGGTGCAGATGTCTTCACTGGTGCAGCGAATGGCTGGTCATTAACCGAAAACTCGAATGAGCTGACCGACAGTATTGATGAAACCTACACCTTCACAGGAGTCACGGACGCGAACCTGTCAGGTCAGGCGCTGACAGGTTCCGCAGGTGTAGATACCTTCGATATGACAGGCGCCAGCCTGACTGCCAATGGCATAGTTGTATCAGGCGTACAGAACAACCAGGTAAATGCTAATGGCGGTGCAGATGTCTTCACTGGTGCTGCGAATGGCTGGTCATTAACAGGTACCGCGAACGAGCTGACCGATAGCATTGATCAAACATACACCTTCACTGGTGTCACGGATGCGAATATCTCAGGCCAGACACTGACTGGTACAGCGAATGCGGACACCTTCGATGTAACGGGTACAAATGAGCTGACTGTTTCAAACATCGACTTCACTAGCATTGCAGCAGTCAATGCTGGCGATGGTGTTGACCAGGTGAATACCGATGGTGCCGATGTGTCTCTGTTCGCAGAGTTGGGAAATGCGGTTGATTACGCACTCGAAACTCTGGGCATCACTTTCCGCGAGACAGAAAATGCGGACCTGAATGGTGGCACACTCGCGGGCAGTTCAGAAGCGGATAGTTTCGAAGTCACAGGCACGGCTCTGACCGCTAACGAAATTAATATTACTAACGCAGCCTCAGCAATTAATGCAGGCAGCGGTGATGACGCAATCATTGTTAACGATGCGAACTCAACACTCACTGGTACAGACAACGCGCTGAACACAGCAAATTATCAGTTCACCTCTATAGAAAGTGCTGACCTCACAACTAACGATCTGACAGGTACTGCTGATGCCGATACGTTTGATGTGACGGGCGCTAATGCTCTGACTTCTGCGGATATCGATTTCACTAACGTTGCGTCTGTGAGTGCTGGTAATGGCTCTGACCAGGTCAATACCAACGGTGCGACTCTTGTCAGTGATACAGGCGCGGCTGTTGATAACGCCCTGACGACTCAACAGATCGCATTTACCTCGGTAGAGACCCTCGATCTGGCGAACGGCACATTGGCAGGCAGTGATGCTGCGGACACCTTCGAAGCAACCGGTTCTGCTCTTACTGCTAACGCGATTAACGTAACTAACGCAGCGTCTGCCATTAATGCAGGCGATGGCGCTGATGTTCTGACTGTAAATGATGCCAACTCAACTTTAACTGGCACAGACAATGAACTCGACACTGCTAACTATGAGTTCACCTCAGTTGAAACCGCTGACCTCGCGAGTAACGCTCTGACGGGCACGGCGAATGCAGATACCTTCGACGTAACGGGTGCTAACGCGCTGACGTCTGCTGGCATCGACTTCACTAACGTTGAAGTCGTCAATGCAGATGATGGTGCTGACCAGATAAATACCGGTGGTGCCGACGCATCTCTGTTCGCAGAGTTGGGTAGTGCAGTGGATTACGCGCTTGAGACTCTGGGCATCACTTTCCGTGAGACAGAAAATGCAGATCTGAATGGCGGCATCCTTGCGGGCAGCACTGAAGCAGACAGCTTTGAAGTCACAGGCGCAACTCTGACCGCTAACGCAATTACTGTTACGAATGCAGCGTCAGCCATTGATGCAGGCACTGGTAATGATGCTGTGACTGTTAACGATACCAACTCAACGTTGACTGGCACTGACAACGCGCTGAACACAGCAAATTATCAGTTCACTTCAATTGATAGTGCTGACCTCACTGATAGCGCTCTGACCGGTACTTCTGGTGCAGATACGTTTGATGTGACGGGCGCTAATGCTCTGACTTCTGCGGATATCGATTTCACTAACGTTGCGTCTGTGAGTGCTGGTAATGGCTCTGACCAGGTCAATACCAACGGTGCGACTCTTGTCAGTGATACAGGCGCGGCTGTTGATAACGCCCTGACGACTCAGCAGATTGCATTTACTTCGGTAGAAAATCTGGATCTGGCCAATGGCACACTGGCAGGTAGTGAAGCGGCTGATAGCTTTGAAGTAAACGGCGCTGCTCTGACGGCTAACGCCATTTCTGTCACCAATGCAGCGTCTGGCATTAATGCAGGCGATGGTGTTGATGTTCTGACCGTTAACGATACTAATTCAACATTAACGGGTACGGACAATGAGCTCGATACCGCCAACTACGCGTTCTCGTCGGTTGAAACGGTAGACCTGGCTGATAATGCACTGACTGGTACGGCGAATGCGGATACCTTCGATGTAACGGGTGCTAACGCGCTGACGTCTGCAGGCATTAACTTCAGTAACGTTGCAGCAGTCAACGCGGATGATGGTGTTGATCAGGTGAACACCGATGGTGCCGATGCGTCTCTGTTCGCAGAGTTGGGTAATGCGGTTGATTACGCGCTCGAAACTCTGGGCATCACTTTCCGTGAAACAGAAAACGCAGACCTTAATGGGGGCACACTCGCCGGCAGCGCTGAAGCAGATAGTTTCGCAGTAACAGGCACAACACTGACCGCTAACGAAATTAGTGTTACTAATGCTGCGTCAGCAATCGACGCTGGTACTGGTGATGATGCCGTGACTGTTAACGATACCAACTCAACATTAACGGGTACGGACAATGAGCTCGATACCGCCAACTACGCGTTTTCGTCGGTTGAAACGGTAGACCTCGCTGATAATGCACTGACTGGTACGGCGAATGCGGACACCTTCGATGTTACGGGTGCTAACACGCTGACGTCTGCTGGAATCGATTTCAGTAACGTTGAAGTCGTCAATGCTGATGGCGGAACTGATCAGGTAAACACCGATGGTGCGGACGCATCTCTGTTCGCAGAGTTGGGTAGTGCTGTTGATTACGCGCTTGAGACTCTGGGCATCACTTTCCGTGAGACCGAAAATGCAGATCTGAATGGCGGCATCCTTGCGGGCAGCACTGAAGCAGACAGCTTTGAAGTCACAGGCGCAACTCTGACCGCTAACGCAATTACTGTTACGAATGCAGCGTCAGCCATTGATGCAGGCACTGGTAATGATGCAGTCACTGTTAACGATGCCAACTCAACACTCACTGGCACTGACAACGCGCTGGATACAGCAAATTATCAGTTCACCTCTATTGATAGTGCTGACCTCACTGATAGCGTTCTGACAGGTACCTCTGGTGCCGATACCTTCGACGTGACTGGTGCAAATGCTTTGACCTCTGCGGACATCGATTTTACTAATGTTTTATCTGTGGATGCTGGCAATGGCGCTGACCAGGTCAACACCAACGGTGCGACACTGACGAGTGAAACAGGCATTGCAGTTGATAATGCTCTGATGACCCAACAGATTGCATTTAGCTCGGTAGAGAATCTCGATCTGGCCAATGGCACACTGGCAGGTAGTGATGCGGCTGATAGCTTTGAAGTAAACGGCGCTGCTCTGACGGCTAACGCTATTTCTGTCACCAGTGCAGCGTCTGGCATTAATGCAGGCGATGGTGCGGATGTTCTGACTGTTAACGATACTAACTCAACATTAACGGGTACGGACAATGAGCTCGATACCGCCAACTACGCGTTCTCGTCGGTTGAAACGGTAGACCTCGCTGATAATGCACTGACTGGTACGGCGAATGCGGACACCTTCGATGTTACGGGGGCTAACGCGCTGACGTCTGCAGGCATTAACTTCAGTAACGTTGAAGTCGTCAATGCAGATGATGGTGCTGACCAGGTGAACACCGATGGTGCCGATGCGTCTCTGTTCGCAGAGCTAGGAAATGCGGTTGATTACGCGCTCGAAACTCTGGGCATCACTTTCCGTGAAACAGAGAACGCAGATCTGAATGGCGGCACACTCGCCGGCAGCTCTGAAGCAGATAGCTTCGCAGTAACAGGCACAACACTGACCGCTAACGAAATTAGTGTTACTAATGCAGCGTCAGCAATCGACGCTGGTACTGGTGATGATGCTGTGACGGTTAACGATACGAACTCAACGTTAACTGGTGCAGACAACGCGCTTAATACGGCAAATTATCAGTTCACCTCAATTGATAGTGCTGACCTCACTGATAGCGTTCTGACAGGTACCTCTGGTGCAGATACGTTTGATGTGACGGGCGCTAATGCTCTGACTTCTGCGGATATCGATTTCACTAATGTTGCTTCTGTTGATGGCGGCGACGGCGATGATCAACTGAATACTAGCGCCGCCGTGCTTGTAGTGGGCACTAACGAAGCGTTGACCTCAAGCAATATCAGTTTTACGGATATTGAATCTGCGGATCTTAGTGATGGCATACTAACAGGCACTTCTAATGTCGATACGTTCGACGTAACGGGTGCTAACGCACTGACGTCTGCAGGCATTAACTTCAGTAGCGTTGCAGCAGTCAATGCGGATGATGGTGCTGACCAGGTGAATACCGAGGGTGCCGATGCGTCTCTGTTTGCAGAGGTAGGAAATGCGATTGATTACGCACTCGAAACTCTGGGCATCATTTTCCGTGAAACAGAGAATGCAGATCTGAATGGCGGCACACTCGCCGGCAGCTCTGAAGCAGATAGTTTCGCAGTAACAGGCACAACACTGACCGCTAACGAAATTAGTGTTACTAATGCTGCGTCAGCAATCGATGCAGGCACTGGTAATGATGCTGTGACTGTTAACGATACGAACTCAACGTTAACTGGTGCAGACAACGCGCTGGATACCGCAAATTATCAGTTCACCTCTATTGATAGTGCTGACCTCACTGACAGCGTTCTGACAGGTACCTCTGGTGCCGATACGTTTGATGTGACTGGCGCTAATGAGCTGACCTCTGCGGGTATCGATTTCACTAATGTTGCTTCGGTGGATGCCAAAGAAGGTAATGACCAGGTTAATACCGACGGTGCGACATTGACGAGTGAAACAGGCATTGCTGTTGATAACGCCCTGACGACTCAGCAGATTGCATTTACTTCGGTAGAAAATCTGGATCTTGCGGGGGGTACGCTGACAGGTAGTGAAGCGGCTGACACCTTCGCAGTAACCGGTTCTGCTCTGACTGCTAATGCCATTGCTGTTACCAATGCAGCGTCTGGTATTAATGCAGGCGATGGTGTTGATGTTCTGACCGTTAACGATACTAACTCAACATTAACGGGTACGGACAATGAGCTCGATACCGCCAACTACGCGTTCTCGTCGGTTGAAACGGTAGACCTCGTTGATAATGCACTGACCGGTACGGCGAATGCGGATACCTTCGATATCACGGGTTCAAAAGCACTGACGTCTGCAGGTATCAACTTTACTAATGTCACCTCGGTGGATGCCAAAGAAGGTAATGACCAGGTTAATACCAACGCAGCGGCTTTGGTCAGCGATACAGGCGCGGCTGTTGATAACGCCCTGACGACTCAGCAGATTGCATTTACTTCGGTAGAAAATCTGGATCTTGCGGGCGGTACGCTGACAGGCAGTGATGCGGCCGATAGCTTTGGAGTAAACGGCGCTGCTCTGACTGCTAATGCCATTTCTATCACCAAGGCAGCGTCTGCCATTAATGCAGGTAACGGTTACGACTCAGTAACGGTTAACGACACTAACTCTGCGTTAACCGGCACTGACAATGAGTTGAATACAGCGAACTATCAGTTCACTTCAATTGAGGCCGCTGACTTGCAGGGCAATGATCTAACGAGTACCACTGGCGTTGTCAATTTAAATGTTACGGGTGAAAACGCACTGACGTCAGCAGGCATCGACTTTACCAACGTAGAGGCCGTAAACGATGCAGGCGAAAGTGAAACAATAACCACCAATGGTGCTGACGCCTCTCTGTTCGCTGAACTGGGCAGCGCGGTTGACAATGCTCTTGAGACATTGGGAATTGTATTTCGGGGTGTTCTAGAAGCCGATCTCGGTGGTGGTACACTGACGGGCAGCACTGAAGCAGACAGCTTTGAAGTGACTGGCACTACACTGACTGCAAACGGTATTGTCGTGACAAATGCTGCGTCAGCAATCGATGCAGGCACTGGTAATGATGCCGTGACTGTTAACGATACCAACTCAACGTTGACTGGCACTGACAACGCGCTGAACACAGCAAATTATCAGTTCACTTCAATTGATAGTGCTGACCTCACAACTAACGCTCTGACCGGTACTTCTGGTGCAGATACCTTCGACGTAACGGGTGATAACGCGCTGACCTCTGCGGGTATCGACTTCACTCATGTTGCTTCAGTGGATGCCAAAGAAGGTAATGACCAGGTCAATACCAACGGTGCGACTCTTGTCAGTGATACAGGCGCGGCTGTTGATAACGCCCTGACGACCCAACAGATTGCATTTACTTCGGTAGAGAATCTCGATCTGGCGAACGGCACACTGGCAGGTAGTGATGCGGCTGATAGCTTTGAAGTAAACGGCGCTGCTCTGACGGCTAACGCTATTTCTGTCACCAGTGCAGCGTCTGGCATTAATGCAGGCGATGGTGCGGATGTTCTGACTGTTAACGATACTAACTCAACATTAACGGGTACGGACAATGAGCTCGATACCGCCAACTACGCGTTCTCGTCGGTTGAAACGGTAGACCTCGCTGATAATACACTGACCGGTACGGCGAATACGGACACCTTCGATGTAACGGGTACAAATGAGCTGACAGTTTCAAGCATCGACTTCACTAGCGTTGCGGCAGTCAATGCCGGCGATGGTGCTGACCAGGTGAATACCGATGGTGCCGATGCGTCTCTGTTCGCAGAGTTGGGAAATGCGGTTGATTACGCACTTGAAACTCTGGGCATCACTTTCCGCGAGACAGAGAATGCAGACCTGAATGGCGGCACACTCGCCGGCAGCTCTGAAGCGGATAGCTTTGAAGTCACAGGCGCTGCTCTGACCGCTAACGCAATTAATGTTACGAATGCAGCAACTGCAATTAATGCTGGCAACGGTGATGACTCAGTCATTGTTAACGATGCCAACTCAACACTCACTGGTTCTGACAACGCGCTGAACACAGCAAATTATCAGTTCACCTCAATTGATAGTGCCGACCTGGCTGATAATGCACTGACCGGTACGGCGAATGCCGATACCTTCGACGTCACGGGTGCTAACGCACTGACGTCTGCGGATATCGATTTTACTAATGTTGCTTCGGTGGATGCCAACGACGGTGATGACCAGGTCAATACCAACGGCGCAACGCTGACGAGTGAAACAGGCACTGCAGTTGATAACGCCCTGACGACTCAGCAGATTGCATTTACTTCGGTAGAAAATCTGGATCTGGCGAACGGTACGCTGGCAGGCAGTGATGCGGCTGACACCTTCGCAGTAACCGGTTCTGCTTTGACTGCTAATGCTATCTCTGTCACCAATGCAGCGTCTGGCATTAATGCAGGCGATGGTGTTGATGTTCTGACCGTTAGCGATACTAACTCAACGTTAACTGGCGCAGACAACGCGCTGGACACTGCGAACTATCAGTTCACTTCGGTTGAAACGGTAGACCTCGCTAATAATGCACTGACTGGTACGGCGAATGCGGATACCTTCGATGTAACGGGTGCTAACGCGCTGACGTCTGCAGGCATTAACTTCAGTAACGTTGCAGCAGTCAACGCGGATGATGGTGCTGACCAGGTGAACACCGATGGTGCCGATGCGTCTCTGTTCGCAGAGTTGGGTAGTGCAGTGGATTACGCGCTCGAAACTCTGGGTATCACCTTCCGTGAGACAGAAAATGCAGATCTGAATGGGGGCACCCTTGCGGGCAGCACTGAAGCAGACAGCTTTGAAGTCACAGGCTCAACTCTGACCGCTAACGAAATTAGTGTTACTAATGCAGCGTCAGCAATCGACGCTGGTACTGGCGATGATGCTGTGACGGTTAACGATACGAACTCAACGTTGACTGGCACTGACAACGCGCTTAATACGGCAAATTATCAGTTCACCTCAATTGATAGTGCTGACCTCACTGATAGCGCTCTGACAGGTACCTCTGGTGCAGATACGTTTGATGTGACTGGCGCTAATGAGCTGACCTCTGCGGATATCGATTTCACTAATGTTGCTTCCGTTAATGCCAGCGACGGAGATGACCAGGTCAATACCAATGGCGCAACGCTGACGAGTGAAACAGGCACTGCAGTGGAAAACGCCCTGACGACTCAACAGATCGCATTTGTTTCGGTAGAAAATCTGGATCTGGCAAACGGCACACTGGCGGGCAGTGATGCGGCTGACACCTTCGAAGTAGCCGGTTCTGCTCTGACGGCCAACGCCATCTCTGTGACCAATGCAGCCTCTGGCATTAATGCTGGCAACGGTGATGACTCAGTCACAGTTAACGATGCGAATTCAACACTCACTGGTACTGACAATGAACTCGATACCGCTAACTACGAGTTCTCATCGGTTGAAACGGTAGACCTGGCGGATAATGCACTGAGCGGTACGGCGAATGCAGATAGCTTCGACGTAACGGGTGTTAACGCGCTGACCTCTGCAGGGATTAACTTCAATAATGTTGTAGTCGTCAACGCAGGCGATGGTGCTGACCAGGTAAATACCGGTGGTGCCGACGCGTCTCTGTTCGCAGAGCTAGGAAATGTGGTTGATTACGCACTCGAGACTCTGGGCATCACCTTCCGTGAGACAGAGAATGCAAACCTGAATGGCGGCACACTTGTGGGTAGCTCTGAAGCAGATAGTTTCGAAGTTACAGGCACAGCCCTGACCGCTAACGAAATTAATATTACTAACGCAGCCTCAGCAATTAATGCTGGCAACGGTAATGACTCAGTCATTGTTAACGATGCGAACTCAACGCTCACTGGCACTGACAACGCACTGAACACAGCGAATTATCAGTTCACCTCTATTGAAAATGCTGACCTGACAACAAACGCTCTGACTGGTACTTCTGGTGTCGATACGTTTGATGTTACTGGTGCTAATGCGCTGACTTCTGCTGGGATCGACTTCTCTAACGTTGAAGTCGTCAATGCAGGTGACGATGCTGACCAGGTGAATACCGATGGTGCCGATGCGTCTCTGTTTGCAGAGTTAGGGAATGCGGTTGATTACGCACTCGAAACTCTGGGTATCACCTTCCGTGAAACAGAAAATCTGGACCTGAATGGCGGCACGCTTGCGGGTAGCTCAGAAGCAGACAGCTTTGAAGTCACAGGCACAACTCTGACCGCCAACGAAATTAGTGTTACTAATGCTGCGTCTGCCATAAATGCAGGTAACGGTGATGACTCAGTCACTGTTAACGATGCCAACTCAACACTCACTGGTTCTGACAACGCGCTGAACACAGCAAATTATCAGTTCACCTCAATTGATAGTGCCGACCTGGCTGATAATGCACTGACCGGTACGGCGAATGCGGATACCTTCGACGTCACGGGTGCTAACGCACTGACGTCTGCGGATATCGATTTCACTAATGTTGCTTCGGTGGATGCCAACGACGGTGATGACCAGGTCAATACCAATGGCGCAACGCTGACGAGTGAAACAGGCAATGCAGTTGATAATGCTCTTACGACTCAGCAGATTGCATTTACTTCGGTAGAAAATCTGGATCTGGCGAGCGGCGCACTGACAGGCAGCGACGCAGCTGACACCTTCGCAGTAACAGGCACAACACTGACCGCTAACGAAATTAGTGTTACTAATGCTGCGTCAGCCATTGATGCTGGCAACGGTGATGACTCAGTCATTGTTAACGATGCCAACTCAACGTTAACTGGCGCAGACAACGCGTTGGACACTGCGAACTACCAGTTCACTTCGGTTGAAACAGCTGACCTCGCCGGTAATGCTCTTACGGGTACGGCAGGTGATGATATTTTTGATGTCTCAGCGCCTAACGCTCTGACCTCTGCGGATATCGATTTCACTAACGTTGCCTCTGTCGACGCCGGCAATGGGGATGACCAGGTTAATACAAATGCTGCGACTCTAGTCAGTGAGACCAATGTTGCGGGGACTGTCGCCGTTAATAATGCCCTGACGACTCAACAGATCGCCTTTACCTCGGTAGAGAACCTTGATCTGGCCAATGGTGCACTGGCAGGCAGTGATGCTGCAGATAGCTTTGAAGTCGCAGGGGCTGCTCTGACGGCCAACGCCATCTCTGTGACCAATGCAGCGTCTGCCATTAACGCAGGCGACGGTGCCGATACTCTGACTGTAAATGATGCCAGCTCAACATTGACGGGTACCGATAATGAACTCGATACCGCTAACTACGAGTTCTCATCGGTTGAAACAGTAAACCTTGCAGACAATGCTCTGACCGGTACTTCAGGGGCGGATACCTTCGATGTAACGGGTGCTAACGCGCTGACCTCTGCAGGAATTAACTTCAGTAACGTTGCAGCAGTCAATGCGGATGATGGTGCTGACCAGGTGAATACCGAGGGTGCCGATGCGTCTCTGTTTGCAGAGGTAGGAAATGCGATTGATTACGCGCTCGAAACTCTGGGCATCATTTTCCGCGAGACAGAGAATGCAGACCTGAATGGCGGCACACTCGCCGGCAGCTCTGAAGCGGATAGCTTTGAAGTCACAGGCGCTGCTCTGACCGCTAACGCAATTACTGTTACGAATGCAGCGTCAGCAATCGATGCTGGTACTGGTGATGATGCTGTGACGGTTAACGATACGAACGCAACGTTAACTGGTGCAGACAATGCATTGAACACAGCGAATTATCAGTTCACCTCGATTGAGACGGCAGACCTGCAGAGCAATGTGCTGACGGGCACCGCTGGCGCAGATACCTTCGATGTGACTGGTGCTAATGCTCTGATCTCTGCGGATATCGACTTCACTAATGTTGCATCTGTGGATGCCGGTATTGGCGATGACCAGGTCAATACCAATGGCGCGACACTGACGAGTGAAACAGGCATTGCAGTTGATAACGCTCTGACGACTCAACAGATCGCATTTACCTCGGTAGAGAACCTCGATCTGGCGAACGGTACGCTGACAGGCAGTGATGCGGCGGATAGCTTTGAAGTCACTGGAGCAACGCTGAGTGCAAATGCGATTAACGTGACGAATGCTGCATCAGCAATCAATGCTGGTAACGGCACCGACGCACTGACAGTTAACGATGCCAACTCAACGTTAACCGGTGCAGATAATGCGCTGGATACTGCGAGCTATGAGTTCACATCTGTCGAAACGGCTGACCTGCAAGGTAATGCCCTGACCGGTACTTCAGGTGCAGATACCTTCGATGTGACGGGTAGCAATGCGCTGACCTCTGCTGGCATTAATTTCACCGATCTCGCATCTGTCGATGCTGCGGGTGGAAATGACCAGGTGAATACTGATGGTGCTACTTTGGTGAGCGACACAGGTACCGCGAGCGATAACGCTCTGGAGACTCAGGGTATCGCATTCACGAATGTGGACTCTGTAGATCTTGCTAATGGTGCTCTGACGGCTACTGATGCAGCAGAGACCTTCAACACCGGTGCAACGTCTGGTCAGGTCGAAGTGAATGATATGACGATTACTTCGGTAGCAACCATTGATGCTGGTGACGGTAATGACTCTCTGGTCGCTGCCAATGATGCTGTGGTTGCCCTGAATGGCACTGAGCTTGGCTTGATCGCATCTGACATCGTGTTCAGCAACCTCGAAGCTGCAGGCCTGTCTTCAGGAACATTGAATGGCACCGCAGCCAACGATGAGTTTGCGCTGGTCGGTGCGAATCAGTTCTTCAGCAATGGCATCCTGTTCAGTGATGTCGCGAATGTTGATGGCGGTACAGGCACGGACAGCATCACTACATCTGCGGCAACCTCGGCCGAGCTGACGGTTACCGATAATGCACTGGTGGCACAGTCTATCCGCTTCGACGCGATTGAATCTGCCGATCTGTCTGGCGGTACATTAAATGATGTTGCTGCTCAGACTGAGATTTTCACGCTGGGTGACGAATCTGCTTCTGTAAGCACTAAAGAGATTCTGTTCACATCAGTGAGTCAGGTTTCTGCGGGTACCGATGATCAGATTCAGGGGTCTACTGGCGATGATACCTTCACGATCCGCAGTGATGAGCAGGTTGCGGCTAATGACATCCTGTTCGATGGCCCGCTGACTCTGCTGGGGTCTGACGGCGACGACACCCTGGTTAATGAAATTGACGGTGTACGCTGGCTGATTAATGCGGTTGGCAACGGTATTAACCAGGTGGGCAAATTCACTTTCAGTCAGTTTGAATCACTGTTTAATAATGTGGGTGCGCTTGATCTGGCGACCTCAATGCAGGCCGACTTTAACGGTGAGAGTGTTTCCTTTGGTGATAACACCATGACGCTGAATTTTGATGGCTCTGAAAATGTAGAGTTACTGTCCACGTACGGTTCGGGCGTTTCTGTTCAGGCAGAGGGTGACCCTATTGCGATCACAGGTTCTGTGACGGCAGATGAACTTCTGATTCTGAGCTACGGTGATATCGAACTTCGTACTGACATTAACCTGATCTCTATTCAGACGCTGAACGGCCAGTCTATTGATGTCACTATGATTCAGAATGGTGACCTCGTGATTCGCAGTATCGATATTGAGGGTGGCACACTGGTACTGGATAGCCTGGTAGCAGGCACGGGTAGCCTGACCTCTGAAACGATTAACACGACCGATGTGTCGGCATTGAATGCTTATATCGGTACGGGTGAATCGGGTGTCGACGGCGCCGGTGAGTGGGCAAGTATCGGTGAAACCAATAACCAGCTTACATTTGAAGTCGCGCTCAGACTCGACCTTGAGGCAATTACGTTCGTAAGTCCGTTCTTCCCGAACGGTGCGCCTCTGGTGTACAACACTGAAGGTACAGAGACTGACTCTCTGATCAGCTCGCAATCACCAGCACTGGTTATTGTTGATAGCGTTGGTGATGTCTCTCAGCTGAACCCTGCGGTCTTCGAGGCACTGTCTCCGTTCATTGCTGATGCTAACGCGGTAGCAGGCTCAAGCGGATACTACGCTAGCAGCGATGTACCTTCGACGCTGGATACTGAATTGCTGGCGTCGCTGTTGGCTTCGTATGAACCAACTGCATCGGGTTCACCGGAAGGTTATCAGGTCGGTGATGAGGAAGAAGACGAAGACGCTCAGGCGTCGGGCTCTGATATTAACACCGATCAGGAAATCCGTATTGCTTATTCGGATACCGGAGAGGTACTGGGTGTGGTTCAGAACTATGTCTTCAAGGCGGGTGACTCGCTGTGGAAACTTTCTGAACGCTTCCTCGGAACCGGTTACGCATGGAACTCAATCATGGAGCAGAACCCAGAGATTGAAAGCCCATCGAGCATCAAGAACGGTACTGTGATCCGGGTTATCAAGTCGGTCAGCGATGAGGTTGCTCAAGCCATTCAGAATGCCCTGGACTCTGGCCTGGGTGTGAAGAAGGGCAACACAGTGACCTTCCCGGTCGATGCAAGATCACAGCTTAATATGTGACTCTGTATCGCCTGATCAGTCTGCTGCAGATTGTTTGCGGCAGACTGATCAGGCAGTAAAAGGCAGGCAATAAAAAGCCCCGCTCTTTATGGAGCGGGGCTTTTTTATTGGAGGTGTATCGTGACTGAAAATGGTTTAATCGATTTCTAGTACACCGTCCATTTCTACGCCAACCGCTTTGGGTAATTCTTTAACGCCAATGGCTGCACGTGCAGGGTAAGGCTGCTCAAAGTACTCGGCCATGATGGCGTTAACGGTGGCGAAGTTGCTCAGGTCAGTGAGGAAAATATTCAGCTTGGCGATCTGCTGCAGTGAGCCGCCGGCCGCTTCGCAAACGGCCCTCAGGTTTTTAAACACCTGATGAATCTGAGCTTCAATACCGCCTTCAACGATTTCCATGGTTTCTGGGACCAGAGCAATCTGACCAGACAAATAGACCGTGCTGCCTACTTTAACGGCCTGAGAGTAAGTACCGATGGCTTGAGGTGCTTTGTCGGTAGAAATAATTTCGCGACTCATGGGAATCCTTTGTACAGGTTAGAGTTGGGTTACTGATTAGCTTTAGGATATTTAATACGGACGATTTTTGACACACCCCGAATCGTTCTCAGGCGGCGTATCGTACGTGCGAGGTGTTTACGCCCCTGAACACTCAGCGACAGGTAGGTAACGCTGAGGCGGGCATCCTGCTCTTCAACGCTGATTTTCTCAATGTTGGCTTCTGCCTGATTTACTGCCGCGGCAACATCGACAATGATACCCCGGCGGTTTTCCATATAGACTTTGAGGTCCACCGTAAATTCGCTGCTGATCTCTTTATCCCAGCTCAGGAATACACACTTCTCCGGGTTGTCGCGGTATTCTTCGACGTTGCGGCAGTTTTCGGTGTGAATAACCAGGCCTCGACCGGAGCTGACATGCCCCAAAATCGGGTCTCCCGGAATCGGGCTGCAGCATTTGGCGAAGCTGACGACCAGACCTTCGGTGCCTTTAATCGCCAGGCGAGAGTTGTCCTGAATCGAATTCAGATCAATATCGGTATCGCGATTGGCAACGAGTAGGCGGCGAGCCATCAGTGGTGCCATGCGGTTGCCTGCACCAATATCTTCAAAGAGATCTTCGAGGGTCTCTTTTTCAGTCTCTTTCAGAACCAGTTCGACATGCGCTGCGTCGATATCTTCCATGGTCTTACCCAGCGCGCTGAGCGCTTTATTGAGCAGGCGCTTACCAAGCTCAACAGATTCAGAGCGGCGCTGAGTTTTCAGATAGTTGCGGATATTCGAGCGGGCTTTACCGGTAACAACAAAATTGAGCCATGCCGGATTGGGCTGCGCGTTCGGCGCTGTGACCACCTGAATGGTCTGGCCGTTCTGTAGGCGGGCACTCAAAGGCGCCAGCTGCTTGTCGATACGACAGGCAATACAGTGATTGCCGACATCAGTATGTACCGCATAAGCAAAATCGACTGCGGTAGAGCCTGCGGGCAATTCCATAATTTTGCCTTTCGGCGTAAACACGTAAATCTCTTCGGGAAAGAGGTCGACTTTAACGTGTTCAACAAATTCGATTGGCGAACCCGCATTTTTTTGCAGTTCGAGCAGGCTCTGAACCCACTGGCGTGCACGCTGCGTGCCGCTGGTCTGGTCGCTTTCACTCTTATAGAGCCAGTGCGCCGCAATACCATGGTTCGCCATGGCCTCCATGTCTTCGGTGCGGATCTGGATCTCGATGGGCACGCCGTTCTGACCGATCAGTGTGGTATGCAGAGACTGATAACCGTTGGTCTTCGGAATAGCGATGTAATCTTTAAATCGCCCTGGCACAGGCTTATAAAGACCGTGCATGGCACCAAGAATGCGATAACAGTCGTCGACTGAATCGGTGACGATACGGAATCCGTAGACATCCATGATGTCGCTGAGTGATTTCCGCTGGTCGCGCATCTTGCTGTAGATGCTGTACAGGTGCTTCTCGCGGCCAAACACCCGTGCAGACACACCGCACTCGCTCAGACGGTTACGAATGCTGGCGGTAATATTCTCTACCACCTCAACGCGATGACCGCGAGCGGCTTTCACCGCTTTGCGGATCATCTCTGAACGCATGGGGTAGATGGCTTCGAAACACAGCTCTTCCATCTCAACCCGTACGCTGTTCAGACCAAGTCGGTTGGCGATTGGGGAGTAGATATCGAGTGTTTCGCGGGCAATGCGGCGGCGCTTTTCAGGCTTGAGAGATCCCAGTGTCCGAAGGTTGTGCAGTCGGTCGGCGAGCTTAACCAGAATAACGCGGATGTCTTTGGCCATCGCCATCGCCATCTTCTGGAAGTTTTCAGCCTGTTGTTCTTCTTTGCTTTCGAAGTGAATGTGCGTGAGTTTAGACACACCATCCACAAGGTCCGTGACCACGTCCCCGAACTGAGCAGCGAGCGCCGCTTTGGGTACGCCGGTATCTTCAATAACGTCGTGCAGCATCGCAGCCATCAGGCTCTGATGGTCGAGGTGCATTTCAGTGAGAATATTGGCGACTGCCAGAGGATGAACAATGTAGGGCTCGCCGCTGCGGCGGCGTTGCCCTTCATGTGCCTGTTCCGCGTAAAAGTAGGCACGACATACCTGCTTGATCTGACTATGGCTCAGATACTGGGTAAGTCGCTCAGATAACGCATCAATCGTAGGCACTATATGCTCTGTAAGAAAGGTCTATCAGAATTCCTGATGACGGGTCTGTGCTTCAAACTCAGCGTTTGCACGAGCCGCTTCTTCCTGTGCTGCCATAGTCGCAGGAGTCACGAGGTCGTCAGCAATTTCACGCAGAGCCAGTACAGTAGGCTTGTCGTTTTCTTCGGCAACCATAGGTTCCGCGCCATCAACTTGCATCTGGCGGGCACGCTTGGCAGCCAGCATGACGAGTTCAAAGCGGTTATCAACGTTTGTCAGGCAATCTTCAACGGTTACGCGAGCCATGGTTTTTCCTGTAAGCGAATTAAATTCAGTGGAACCTTCTATTGTATTCGATTCCAGCGATAAAGGAAGAGGTCAGACAAAAGTCTCAGTCATTACCCAGCAGATCTTTGAGAGTCTGGGCATGTCTGGCCTGCTGAGCCTCGAGGCGGTGACGGCGCGCGATGATGATGGCGCGCAGTTCCTCAAGGGTGTTGTTGAAATCATCATTGATGATCAGATAGTCGTATTCGCCGTAATGGCTCATCTCGCTGCGGGCATCGCGCATACGGCGCTGGATGGTTTCGTCGCTGTCCTGGCCACGATTCTGCAGGCGCTGCTCCAGCGCCTCAATGGAGGGTGGGGCAATAAACACTGAGATCGCCTCTGGCATCAGACGGCGCACCTGTTCGGCACCCTGCCAGTCGATCTCCAGAATGACATCACGGCCCGCTTCAAGCTCTGACTCGACCCAACGCTGAGACGTACCGTAGTAGTTGTCGAATACCTGAGCGTGCTCGAGGAAGGCACTCTCTCCGATCAGTTGCTGAAAATCTTCTTTACTGACGAAGTGATAGTCCTTGCCATCGACCTCTCCCGGACGGGGGGCGCGGGTGGTATGCGACACAGAGACGCCTATGTATCCCGTACTGTCGAGCAGGGCCTTTACCAGGCTGGTTTTACCTGCGCCCGAAGGGGCGGAGAAGATAAACAGGGTTCCGGTAAATGATTTAGCCATGCTGATCCAGTCGTTTAAGTGTTTGGCCTAACAGTATACCTCAGGCTGTCCATGCGTACATGCCGGAAGCCTTGCCGAGAATCTTAGTCGCGATATGTTCGTCAGCAGGGCGACCGGCAATGCCGTAGCAGACATGCAGGGGCAGCAAATGCTCTTCGCGTGGATGGCAGTAGCGGGCACTCGGTGCCTCAGCCCAATGCTGAAGGCGTTGCCGTCTGTCGTCTTCTGTCAGCGCTGTACTCATGCAGGTTTCTTCCAACCACCCCTGAAATGCCGCGTTAGCCGCGTGCATGTCGTCGCTCTCGGGAATAAAAAAGGCGCGCATATTATGGAAAGAAAAGCCGGAACCTATGATGAGCAGATCATCGTAATCCAGCCCCTGCAATGCTTCACCGATGCGCAGGTGTTCATCCGGATCGAGACCTTTCACCAGTGATAATTGTATGGCTGGAATATCGGCCTCCGGATACATCAGCATCAGCGGAATATACAGGCCGTGGTCGTATGGGCGGTCCGGGCTGCTTTCAGCATGAATACCAGCACTTTGCAGGGCAGAAACTACCTTTTCTGCCAGAGCAGGTTCTCCCGGAGAGGGGTATTGAAGTTGGTAAGCTTCATCCGGAAAACCACCATAGTCATACATCATGCCCGGCTGACTGGCTGAGGTCACCGTAGGGTGACTGGCTTCCCAGTGCGCACTGATTACCAGGATCGCCTTGGGCCGGGGCAATTCTTTAGCCAGCTGCTTTAAATTGCTTACCATTTCCGCATGGCCGGGGTCACCAAGAACGGGTAGAGGGCCGCCGCCGTGGGAAATAAAAATGGTATTTAAAGTACTCATAACACCTCTTTTCTCAGATCGGGATTAAGCTGGTTTTTAATTTTGTTCAGGCGAACGAGGCCTGAGTTTTCTGCTGGCGTAGCTTTTCAGAAATCAGCTCGTCAACTGACAGGCTGCCCGCACCCTGAACCACCAGAGCAATACTGACGACGAAGAGTGTAAGAGCATATTCGTAACCGTTATTCGCCATGAAGAGTCCGTTACTGATGTGCACGCTGAAGATGGCAATCAGCATAGTAAAAGCGGTCAGCAGTGCCGCAGGGCGTGTCAGCACACCCACTACCAGAGCGAGGCCGCCGAAGAATTCTGCGCTACCGGCAAGGAATGCCATTAGTACGCCGGGCTCAAGACCAATACTGGCCATCCACTGACCGGTGCCTTCCAGTCCGTAGCCACCAAACCAGCCGAACAGTTTTTGTGAGCCGTGCGCTGCCAGAATAAGGCCAACCGGGATACGAAGGATAAAAGGAGCGAAGCCGGCATTGGATTCGAAGATTTTTTGAATGTTCATAGTAAGTCTCCTATGGAGTTTTGCTTAAGTGATGTGTGTACTTTACTGCTTGTTTCTTTGTTGATTAATGGGGTTTTGGTTGTCTTATTATCAATGATTCGTTGATAATAATTGGGCTGCATTAACTGTGTCGGAGAGGTCTGGATCGCATATGGATCGAATAGAAGCGATGCGCACGCTGGTCAGCGTGGTGCATGAGGGTAGCTTTACCCGGGCTGCGGAGCGTCTGGCGATGTCGCCGCAGCTAGTCAGTAAATACGTTGCGCAATTGGAAGAGCACCTTGGCGTGCGGCTTCTTAACCGCACCACGCGGCGTATTCACCTGACCGAGGCGGGAGAACGCTACGTCCAGCAGGCCCAGCAGATTCTGTCGGATATTGACGATATGGAGAGTCAGGCTGGTGACCTTCAGGCTCAGGCACGGGGCCTGCTGAGAATTGCAGCCCCCGTGTCGTTCGCGAGCCTGCACCTGGCCGAGCCGCTGGTGTTGTTCCAACGGGAGAACCCGGAAGTGGCTATCGATCTTCAGTTAAACGACCGTAAGGTGGACATCATCGACGAAGGCTTTGATGTTGCCTTGCGTATCGGACACCTGAAAGACTCGTCCCTGGTGGCTCGGAAACTCACAGAGATCCGTCTGGCATACTGCGCATCACCTGAGTATCTGAAAAAATACGGCGAGCCGACATCGGTAGCAGAGTTGCCCCAACATTGTTTTCTTCATTACAGCTATGTAGAAGATGAGCAGTTGCGCCAGGCCGGGATTCAGCGTGGTAATCAGTTCAGCTGTAATAACGGTGAAGTTCTGAACAATGCCGCAATTGTGGGCGCGGGCATTGTGATGCAGCCGACTTTTATCTCAGGGGCTGCACTGGCTGATGGACGCCTGGTGGAAATACTCAAACAAGAAGCACCGGAGCCCATTGCCCTGTACGCTGTGTATGCACACCGCACTTTGTTATCCAGCAAAGTGCGGGCATTTATCGATTCCCTGAGTGATTACTTTTCGGGTGTGCCTTCCTGGGATAAATCGTAAAAAGCAGTTAAAACCCGACAGTAATTACTCAATATTCTGAACCTGTTCACGCATCTGCTCGATCAACACTTTAAGGTCAACTGCAATGCGTGTCAGTTCGGTGCGCATTGCCTTAGATGAAAGCGTATTCGCCTCACGATTTAACTCCTGCATCATAAAGTCCAGACGTCGGCCAATGGGCTCTTCACGTTGCAGAATATTGAGAACTTCATCGATATGGGTGCGCAGCCGATCGGTTTCTTCTGCAATGTCGGCTTTTTGTGCGAGTAACACCATTTCCTGCTCGAGGCGTTCGGTATCCGGATTTTCGATCAACTCATTGAGTTTGCTCAACAGGTGAGTGCGTTGAGCGGCAAGGGCTTCAGGTATAATTTTATCAGCTTGCTCAGAAAGATTACGTGCTGCGTCACAGCGTTGTTGTATCAGTTCTTTGAGGGAATCACCTTCACGCTTACGCGCAATAATTAACGACTCGAGACATTCGTCGAATGAACCTAACGCGTTTTTCTGAAGCGCTTTGATATCAGTTGTTGTGCTTTCTAATACGCCTGGCCACTGCAGAATTTTCAGCGCATCTAACGCATTTCCCGGGCCGATCACTTCATGAACTTTATCCGCTGCATCATTCAGTGAAGCAACGAGGTCCTGATTAACCTGTAAGTTCTGCTGTTTCTGGGATGGCTGAAAGCGCAGGAATACTTCAACTTTACCGCGGTTTAATCTGGACTTAATGCACTCACGAAGAGCTGGTTCCATATCGCGAAATTCATCAGGCAGACGAAAATGAAGCTCCAGATAGCGACTGTTTACTGAGCGGATTTCCCAGGTGATCCGGCCAGAATCTGTGTCTACGTTACTTCTGGAAAACGCTGTCATGCTAAGGGCCATACAAACCTCGATACGGATGGTCAGGCCGTTAGTTTAGTAGTTCACTGCCAAATACACGAGGGGATGGTGCCTGGTCTGCTCGAGTAAAAAAACTAAAGCGTACAAAACGAATGCACATAAAAAAGGGGGCCGAAGCCCCCGAGTGTGGAGTGGGGCTTCCCTGGCCCCGAGGTGCTGGGCTTCGCCCAATTCAGTCTGTGCACAACAGACGAATGCTGCATAAGCCGTCAAATAATGGCTCAAGACCTGCGTCTGAAAGTGCATCAATAAGTTCACCGCCCACCTGTAATAATCCGAGATCGAGATTCGGATCGGTCAGTGCGCCAGCTTTCAGCAAATCTTCTGAAATCACAGTCAGAGAGAGCAATTTACCTGCTTCAACCGTAGCCAGTGACGTCTTGAGAACTTCAACATCAACTAACCGGGTAATATCCTCCTGATTGGTCAGTGAACCCAGAACAGGTAGCTGACCGATTTGATCCAGCAGGTCAACGAGCGGCTCTTCGAGTGCTTCTGGCAGAGGCAGGCCACTGTCATCCAGAACTTGAATATCAACCAGTCCCCCTTCGCTGAAGACAAGCTCACCAATCGTCAGGAAGGACTGAGCCAGTGCCGCCGGGTCGCCGTTAGTCAGTGCGTCGGCAAAAGCTTGCTGAACGCCTTCGCTGAAGCTACCGAAGCCTATGTTTACTGACAGAGTACATGCTGCTTCTGTACCTGTAGCGTTGCCCTTTGGATCACAAACAGCGATCAGTACTGAGCTGAATTCGGTCAGTCGTTCTGGCGTCAGCTCGCCATCTACCAATAATGGGAAGATCTCCAGAATAACGAGGTCGTAGTCACCCGAATTAAAGGCTTCGAGCAGATCGAAGTTCTGAGGGTCATCTGCAAACTGGGTAAGCAGATCCTGTAGCTGCGCCAATATCGACGGGTCGAGGAGGTCCGCAAAGTTGTCGAGGTCGCCAAGATCTTCTTCAGACAAACCAGTCAGGGCGAGCAGTTCTTCTGAGCCTGCAGCAATCAATGCAGCCAGGGTTAATGGCAGCTCGAACAGAGCCTGAGGATCGGTTGGCACACCGCCGTCTCCTCCTTCATTGCCGCCCTCATCACCGGGCTCTTCTGTACCATTTTCAACAATAGTAAGAAGGTTTCCGGCCAGATCTTCGAGTGCAGCTTGCAGGTCAGCTAATGGATTGTCGCCAGATCCACCCCCGAGTATTCCTTCAATAACCGCAGTCAGGCTCTCAGTACGGAAGATATTTGTGCTGATTACTGCGAGTGGATTACCGCTAAGATCTTCAATATTGGTATTAATTTCCAACAGGTAAAAGCTTTCACCATTCAGCGGTTCACTCGGAGTAAAGAGGACGCGGCTCCCATCGAATGAGAACTCACCTTCAATTTTTCCGCTACCTGGAATTGGCGAACCTTCACTGTCGACAGGAATAACATAAATGCTGTCGAAGTTTACGGTGCTACTGTCGAGAGGCTCTGAGAAATCAATAACCAGGGTAATATCGACAGGTAATAATCCCATTAAATCTGGTGTGGAAACTAATACTTCAGGGGACGTTGTATCCTCATCTTCCTGCCCACCGGTAGTGAAGTCAGAGGATGCATCTGTCCCTAGCGCGATATTTTCACTGCACGCTGCTGAGATGCCCGCACCGATATTTACGGTGTAAAGAGTATCCTCTTCCAGGCCGGTGACAGGATTGATGAGCAATGCGTTGCCGTTGACAGACAGGCTGGCATCAATCGAGCCTGCGCTGCCACCAGAGAGGAAAGCAGACGTTGCATCAACAGAGTCTTCGTCCAGGTCCGTGTTAAAGGTCACCCGGATACTCGTTGCGATAGAAACATTTTCAGCTGCATTGGCCGGGATGAATTCTGTAACCGCGAACTGGCTCTCCCCTGAGCACACTGGATCTACAGTACCAGGTGCGCCGTTGTCATCACCGTTGCCTACGGCTCCGTCGGTCTGGTCTGAACCCACCGGATCGGTAATGGCGGATTCGTTACTTCCCAGTCGGCCTTCCGAATCTGAACCGTTGCCGCCACACGCGGTCAGAACGACTGCAGCCAGCAAGGTTAGTGAGGTTTTAAAATCAGGCTTTTTCATAAGTATCTCCGGTTTTATTCAGGCTGGCGCAGAACCAGTTCCACTCGGCGGTTCTCAGCGCGCCCTTCGGGCGTGTCGTTAGTGGCGACGGGTGCAGTTTCGCCCATACCCTGAGAGTTAATTCGGGTTAACGAGATGTCGTATTCCGCTGAAAGCACTTTTCTTACAGCACTGGCGCGGGCATCTGAAAGTTGCATGTTGTAGCTTGCTGAACCGCGGCTGTCCGTATGGCCGAACACCTGGAGTTCTGTTGAAGGGTATTCCTTCATCAAGCGTGCAATATTCTTAAGTTCTTTGACGGATTCCTGTGGCACGGCAGAGCTATTGCTCGGAAAGGCGATATAGAGATTTTCCCGTACTTCGACAGTCAGTTTTTCTGCACAACCCTGAGCGTCTACTTTTGCGCCCTGTGGTGTATCAGGACAGGCATCATCTTTGTCGAGGACGCCGTCCATATCAGAGTCTTTTTCTTCACATCCGGTCGCGTCAACGACAGCACCTGCTGGCGTATTGGGGCATTGATCGTCACCGTCAACGACGCCATCGTTGTCACTATCGAGAACCACTGGCTCCATTGATTTGGGGTAGCTGCGACCGAAAAGGACCGATACACCCAGAAACGGTTGGAAATCGAGATAAGTATCCTGAAGTTCACCAATCGCACGTATGCCTGCTTCAGCAATAAAGCGTTGATCGAATATCAGTTTCTGCAAGCCAGCTTCAGCGAAGAGGGCGTTTTCGCTGACTTCGTTGCTGCCAATTAAGGTATTCGATGCGATGTCGTAATTACTGTATTTATAGCCGCCGCCAGCGAATGCCCGCCAATCACCATAATGAAACGCAGTCGGGTGAACCCTGAGGCCGACGGAGTAAGATTCCACATCAATGTCAGCATCTGATTCGGTGGTTTCGCTCTCTGCCATAGCTGCCTGGGCATACAGGCTCAGTAGAGAGTTGTACTGGTGTGCGAGGTTGATTCCGTAGCCGTGGAAATCCGTGATGTTATCGTCGGTATCCTCAGTACGACCCTCAGCGATGAGGGTGTAGTTGTACTCGAGGCCCAAGCTGGTGTAGCTCTCTGGCCATTCATGTTCGTGGTCATCCGCTATTGCCATTGAGGGCATCAGAGTGATGGCGCAAATAAGTGCTGTTTTTTGTATATCCATAGTCAGAACTCAAATTGTTCATAAGTTGCGTGCTGTCGATGGCATAGAAAACTCAGATATGGCGATGTCGACGTTTCACGTTGTTTGTAACACTCCTGCTGAAGGAGGTGTTCTGAGTGGAATATATCGTTGCGAACTATGGCGATATGTTTGTTTGTGTTATCGAAGGTGAGAGATTGTTATTTAAAAATTGAGAGATTTATTAGTAGTTGCTGAATTCATTGCACTAATTACAGTTACATTTGGAAACATAAATACATAGCGAAACAAAATAAAACCTATTGTTACTCCATGCGGATGTTTAAGGTGTGTTTTGTAGTCAGCTGGCTCTGTAGGAAAAACGTTTTTTCAATTTCACAACACTGAATAACTGAATGGATTCTCTGTATACTGCGCGCTGTGACAGAAGCCACAGATACACAAGCTATAAATACAGAGGACAAACTATGAGACCAAGCGGCCGCGCACTGGATCAGTTAAGAGAAGTACGCATCACCCGGAACTACACTAAGCATGCCGAGGGCTCCGTGCTGGTGGAGTTTGGCGACACCAAAGTCATCTGTACTGCCAGTGCGGAAACCAAAGTGCCACCTTTCCTGCGTGGTCAGGGCCAGGGTTGGGTCACCGCTGAATACGGTATGCTGCCACGCTCTACCGGTTCGCGCATGATCCGTGAAGCCGCCAAAGGTAAGCAGCAGGGGCGTACTGTTGAGATTTCCCGCCTGATTGGCCGTAGCCTGCGCGCAGCAGTCGACCTTGAAGCTCTGGGCGAAAACACCATCACCATCGACTGTGATGTCATTCAGGCCGACGGTGGCACCCGTACCGCATCGATCACGGGTGCCTGTGTGGCTCTTGCCGATGCCATTAACTGGCTGAAAGAAAACGGCAAGGTAAAAGGTGAGCCACTGAAGCAGATGATCGCTGCTGTGTCGGTTGGTATCTATAACGGTGAGGCCGTGTTAGATCTGGATTACGCCGAAGACTCAACGGCTGAAACGGACCTGAACGTCATCATGACCGAGAAAGGCGGTTACGTAGAGATTCAGGGCACTGCGGAAGGGGAAGCTTTCTCTGCAGAAGAGCTGAATGCCATGCTGGCTCATGCTCAGAAGGCTATCGGTGAATTGTCCGAGCTACAGAAGGCGGCTCTGTCATCCTGATATGAAAAAGGCCAGCAGATCCGCTGGCCTTTTCACTATCGCTCAAACGATCACTCTGCACCTGAGAATCAGAGCGCTCATATCTCTTCGTCAAACTCGTATTCGATCATCACAGCAGCATGTTTACCAAACTGAGGTGCTTTCTCGATGCGGGCTTCAACGACATACTGGCGCACTCCGGGCGTGCAGATCTGATAGTCGATACGCCAGCCACTCTGATCGCGCCGCTGACTTTCTTCATCTGGCCACCAGGTAAACTGATTCTCGCCAAAATTCGCTTCACGGAAGGCATCGGTAAACTCGACTGGTCCGAATATCTGATCAAACCACGCACGCTCTTCGGGCATAAATCCCGGGGTATCCTGAGCGTTTTTCCAGTCCTGAATATCGACGGTTTTATGAGCCGCTTCGAAATTGCCACAGAAAATAAACTCGCGGCGTTTGCGTCGGGTCTTCTGCAGGTGTTCAAGAAATACCTGCTGGAACTCCAGCTTGTCTTCGAGTGTGTTGTGCTCATCAATCGTTGGGAACAGAACAGAAGCCACGCTGACGTGGTCGAAGTCCGCCTGGATAAAACGGCCCTGCATATCCCACTCGGCGTGGGCTAATCCCGTCATGATGGCCTTGGGAACATCGCGGGTCAGGATCGCGACACCACTGTAGTTGTCTTCAGCAGCATCGAAAAAGTACGCGTTGAATCCTTCCGGGTAGAGCACGTCATCAGACAGCTGATACTCTTTTGCCTTGAGGTTCTGTATGGCAACGACGTCAACATCGGCACTGCTCAGCCACTGATACAGGCCGTTTTTTACTGCCTGTTCCAGTCCGTCAACGTGAAGTGTGATTATCCTCATACATGGTTCCCGGTTATCGATGGGTGTATCATACCGCATCCAATTAGGCCGCTGCACTCTTCTGTGGCACCAATATGGCTACGGGTCTTGCGAAAACAGGAGATAACCCGGCTGGATCGCCTGTTCTTCTTAATTTTCATTGCTGGCCCACGACGACAATTCAGGATTCCTTATGCAAACCTATCAGAAAGAGTTTATCGAATTTGCTATCCAGCAGGGTGTACTACGTTTTGGTGAGTTCACTCTTAAATCCGGACGCATCAGTCCTTACTTCTTTAATGCCGGTTTGTTTAACACGGGTTCTGCTCTTGCTCGCCTGGGTCGTTTTTATGCGGCAGCGTTAGAAGACTCCGGTATTGAGTACGACGTTGTCTTTGGCCCTGCATACAAGGGTATCCCTTTGTCTGCTGCTTTATCCATCGCGCTTGCAGATCAATACCAGAAAGACCTTCCGTACGTCTTTAACCGCAAAGAGGCAAAGACGCATGGTGAGGGTGGAAATCTGGTGGGTGCTCCGCTTGAAGGCCGTGTTCTGATTGTAGACGACGTTATCACCGCTGGCACGGCCATCCGTGAAGTGATGACAATGATCAACGCAGCTGACGGTGCGACGCCAGCCGCGGCGTTGATTGCTCTTGACCGTCAGGAGCGCGGTCAGGGCGAATTATCTGCCATTCAAGAGGTAGAACGTGACTTCGGTATCACTGTTGCCAGTATCGTAGGCCTGAATCAGGTGCTAGATTATGTCTCTGGAAATCCTGAGCTGGCGCAATACGCAGACGCGATTGCTGCATATCGGGATCAATACGGCGTTAAGTAATCCGGGAGATCTATGTTCAGGCGGCTGTTGGTTGGTGCTACGTTAAGCGCATTAGCATGCGCATCCCTGGCGGCAGGCAATGTTTATCGGTTCAATGTTGATGGGCAGGTCGTGATTAAAGACTCGGTGCCGGCAGATCTGGCACCTCTGGGCTACGATGTTCTGAACTCCCGTGGCATGCTGGTCAAGCGCGTGCCGCGTGAGCTGACACCAGAAGAGATTGCTGAACGGGATCGCCTGAAAGCCGAGCAGGAAGCCCGGAATGTCCGTATCGAGCAGCGCAAGCAAAAAGATAAAGACCTGATGCGTATCTACTCGACGGTTGCCGATGTTGACCGGGCATTGCATAGAAAGTCGGAAGAAGTCATTACTCAAAAAGACCTGCAGGCCCGCCGCATCACTGACCTTACCGAGAAGCTAGAGCAGGCGCAGCAGGCTGCTGCGAATACAGAACGACGGGGAGCTGCGGTGCCTGAGTCGCTGGTGGACGAGATTCGCCACTACCAAAGCGCCATTCAGGGAGCTGAGGTTGCCATTCGGGAGCTGGAAGAAAAATTAGAAACGCTGAACCACGATTATGGAGTGATTCGTCAGCGGTTAAGAGTATTGTCTGTGTACCCTGCGGGTACGTTACCTGAAGACGTCGACAACAGTCGCTTACCGGCTCTCAATCCGTGAGAGCCAGTTAGTGCCTTACTGATTTAAGGCATCTGCAGGTCTTTTTCCTGCAACAGTATCTGGCTCAGAGAGGCCCATTGAGCAGGCCAGTGCTCTGTTGGACGAACCGAGAACTCTGTACGCACATACTGACGTATACGGCCTTCAATTACAGCCGTCAGAAGATTCGCCAATGCTGTCGGCGACTGCTGCGGTACCAGACCTTCCCTCACTTCTGCTTCCCGCAGGATCTGCTTGAACTGAAGTTCGAAGCGGTCAAAGACCTGATCAATCCGCTGACGCAGACGTTCAGTTTCACCCGCAAGCGCATCCCCTGAGAGCAGACGGCACATGCCAGGGTTCTTTTCGGCGAATGTCAGCAGCAGGCCTAATGTTTTTTCACAACGTTGTTGTGCACCATCGATGTCCTTGAGGATCATATTGATGCGCGAAAACAGCGTATCCTCGATGAAGGTGATCAGGCCTTCAAACATTTTCGCCTTCGACGGAAAGTGGCGATAGAGCGCCGCTTCCGAGACGCCAACTTCTTTCGCAAGGCTTGCGGTTGTGATCCGCCCGCCAGGATTGGACTCCAGCATATGCGCCAGAGCCTGAAGGATCTGGTCGCGGCGAGACATCTTTTCCGTTGCGTCTGTCATCCGTATTCCTTAGCGGCGTCGATTGGTGATCAGAGTACCTACACCTTCATCGGTGAAGAGCTCAAGCAATGTCGAGTGAGCAACACGACCGTCGATGATGTGAGCGCTGTTCACGCCGCCATGTACGGCATCCAGTGCACACTGAATTTTTGGCAACATGCCACCGTAAATCGTGCCATCTTCAATCAGAGAGTCGACCTGCTGCGTGGTCAGACCCGTCAGGATCTTGCCTTCTTTATCCATCAGACCAGCGATATTGGTCAGCAGGATCAGTTTTTCGGCCTGCAGTGCCTCTGCCACTTTGCCAGCCACCAGATCAGCATTGATGTTGTATGAGTGACCTTCTTCATCCACACCGATAGGCGCGATCACAGGAATAAAATCACTGTTGGTCAACATATTCAGCAGCGAGGTATTGATGTGCGAAACCTCACCAACATGACCGATGTCGATAATTTCTGGTTTCTCCAGCTCTGGCGATTTGTGCGTAACGTGCAGCTTACGTGCGTGCAGCAACTGACCGTCTTTACCGGTCAGGCCGATGGCATTACCGCCGTTCTGGTTAATCAGATTAACAATATCTTTATTCACCAGGCCGCCCAGAACCATCTCAACCACGTCCATGGTTTCGCTGGTAGTCACGCGCATGCCATTAACGAAGCGGCTTTCAATGTTGAGCTTTTCGAGCAGATCGCCAATCTGAGGGCCGCCACCATGCACAACAATCGGGTTAATACCGACCAGCTTCAGCATTACCATGTCGCGGGCGAAGCTGTTCTTCAGCTCTTCGTCGATCATGGCGTTACCGCCGTATTTAACGACAATAGTTTTGCCAACAAAGCGCTGCAGATACGGCAGAGCTTCGCTCAGAACGTTGGCGGTATTCATGGCGCTGTCTCGCGTCAGAGGCATTGGCTGGCTCCTGTTAATCGGCAAACCGGGTTATTTTCGAGGCGCGATTATACCTCTATTCACTTCCCGGTTGCTATGATTGTTCAGAACGGGGTCTGTATTTCCGGGGCGTGACGGGTAAGTGCCTGCTTCAGAAGTGCCTGAATACGAGCCACGGTTTGTTCAGACTCGCCGGCAAAGCGGAGTGTCAGTCGTGGTGTTGTATTCGACGCACGCACCAACCCCCAGCCGTCACTGAATTCGATACGTAAGCCGTCCACTGTAAAGACCCGCCCTTCGGCGGTCAGTTCGGCATCGGAGCTCAGTGCTTCGATGATTGAGAATTTATCCGCTTCTGTCGTTGTTATAGTTAGCTCTGGAGTGCTGACATCTTCAGGGAGCGTCTTGCAGACATTGGCGACAGAGTCATTGCGTGTGGACAGAATTTCCAGCATACGGGCGCCGGTGTAGAGCCCGTCATCGAATCCGTACCAGCGCTCGGCGATATAAAAGTGACCGCTGAATTCACCACCGATGACCGCATTCACTTCTTTGAGCTTACGCTTCATCAAGGAGTGGCCGGTTTTCCACATGGTCGGGCGGCCACCGAGGCGATTAATTAATGGTGCGAGGTGGCGAGAAGACTTCACATCAAAGAGAACATCCGCACCCGGGCGACGAGGCAGAATATCTTCGAGTAGTAACATCATCATGCGATCTGGCCAGATGATATTACCTTCGTTATCAATCATCAGGACCCGGTCACCGTCGCCATCGAAGGCAAAACCAAGGTCGGCGCCATGGATCAGCACGGCGTTTTTTAGATCTTCGAGATTTTCTGGCTCGCCCGGATCAGGATGATGGTTCGGGAAATGCCCATCAACGTCACAGTAAAGCTCGGTGACGTCCGCGCCCAGTTCACGGAAGAGTTCGGCCGCCAGTGGGCCGCTGACACCATTGCCGGCATCAATGACGATCTTCATTTCGCGAGCGACCTGAACGTCGTCGGTAATGCGTTCAATATACTTATCTTTTATGGCGTCTTCCCGAGCACCGGCGTAGCCCTGACTGTAGTCTTCGTCGCGAATCCGTTGGGCCAGTTTCTGTATTTCCTGCTCGGACAGCGGTTGTTGATCAATCACAGCCTTAAAGCCGTTGTACTCGGCTGGATTATGGCTGCCGGTGACCATCACGCCGCAAGGCGTGTCAGATTCAAAGCATGCGAAATAGAGCGCGCCGGTAGGCAACATGCCGAGGCGGTTTACGCTGCAACCGGCACTTAACAGGCCGTCCTGAAGGACTTTAGCCAGATGCTTGCTGGAGAGACGGCCATCCCAGGCAAGATTTATACGCTCGAAACCACGCTGGCGGACTTCACTACCGAGTGCTTTACCAATATTGCGCACGATGTCGTCATCGAGCTCTTTTTCGACAATGCCGCGAATATCGTAAGCGCGGAAAATGTGATCGGGGAAGCTGTTTTCCTGCGACGGAAAATCAAGGGGTTTACCGTCATAGGTCGCGGATGGTTCGCGAACTTCGGGGCGCTCCGGCTCTTCATCAATTTCGGGCAGATCGTCACGGGTACGGGCTTTCGGTGTGGCTTTAACGCTGGCGGTTTTCAGGCTGGTTTCAGCACTGCTAAGACGATCAAATACCTGTTCACTGGCAAGGCGGACATCATCGGCAAGATCGTTAAACAATTGCAGGCTGAAGCCTGGATTTTCTCGAATTTCTTCTTTGAAAAAACGCTCAAGGAACTGCTGAAAATGTCGATGGTTTTTCTGCAGAATACGTTTCTGGATAAACAGTAAAATAAATAACGCGCTCAGTGTCGCCACCAGTGAAAGAATCCACGGGAAGGATAAATCAAGGAGTGACACGACCGGGCGGTGATCAGAAGGTGTATAAGTCAGAAACCAGTAGTCATTGATCGGGCGGGTGACTGGCCTCGCACTTTTGACGGGCGTGGCCCCGGCGCTGAACACTTCGATCCCCGAACTTTCTTGCGGGGTCAGTTTCTGCATTACCTGAATCTGGCCAAGGTCGCCGGATACCGACGAGCGGAATGCGTTCAGCCAGTCGCGCCCGTAACGTACAAGCAGAACACCCTGCGGTGTACCGGTAGCGGGTACCGGGCTGGCCCAGAAAAAGCTTTGCTCCCCATTGATGTTAACCGCTTCCAGCTTCATATCGTCGCCACGCAGCGTGCGATTGACCAGATCCTGTACGGCGAAGCTGAACTCGGTCTGCAGGTTCTGCGACTGGGAAGGTGTCAGCAGACGGATGTCTTCAGTACCGGGCAGCAAGCTTTTCAGGTCGCTCAGCCAGGTGCGGTTACCGGTCTGTAATGAATCGAGAGTGGCTTCGTGGCTGCTCGCCGCGAGTTGCAGTCGCTTGGTGTCTGTCAGGCGTGTTTTCAATGCAAGTGCTGCCTGAGAGGCGACGGCCTCAGAAAAAGCGGAGTCGACATCGGACTGTGTCAGCAGGTTTATCTGTACGCTTTGCAACGCATAGCCGCTGGCGATAAACAGCAGTGCCAGCCAGATCGCAATCCGGCTGTACGTCACGATGGTAAGAGCCTTCTTGCGAGGCGCTGGCATATTGCTCTCCCTGAGCCACTCAGGCTGCGTGGTAATTTATTATTCTTCCCCCTGCTTTATAGCAGGTTTAACCGCGTCCGGAGTGTCCGAAGCCGCCGCTGCCACGTTCTGTTTCCTGAAACTCCTCCACGACTTCGAAGGCCGCCTGTATTACAGGAACGAGAACGAACTGGGCAATGCGCTCCCCGACTTCGACAGTGAAGGGCTCTTTACCGCGGTTCCAGCAACTGACCATCAGCTCACCCTGGTAGTCAGAATCAATCAGACCAACGAGGTTACCCAGAACAATGCCGTGTTTATGCCCGAGCCCCGAGCGCGGCAGAATGATGCCCGCCAGTGCGGGGTCTTCGATGTAGACTGACAGTCCGGTTTTAATCAGAACGGTATCACCCGGATTGAGGGTGATCGCTTCGTCCATACAGGCGCGCAGGTCGAGACCAGCAGAGCCACCCGTGGCGTACTCTGGCAGTGGAATATCGTTACCAATTCGTGGGTCGAGAATTTTTACCTGCAGCTTTTGCATTATGTTTCCTTCGGCAGTTATTTGTTCAGCAGTCAGTTTTTACATTCGTTATTGCGATTAATCTGGTCGGAAGTGATCGGCGACGAGCCCTATCAATTCGCGGGCGAGGATCTGTTTGTTCATGACATCGAACTGGCATTGCCCCTCCGGCCAATAGACGTTTACCGCATTGTTATCGCTATTAAAACCAATGTCGCTTCGTGACACATCATTGGCAACAATCATATCGAGGTTTTTACGTGCCAGCTTACCCCGTGCGTAGTGTTCGACGTCCTGCGTTTCAGCAGCAAAACCCACGGTAAAAGGGTGTGGTGTATGCGCTGCAACCGTGGCGACGATATCCGGATTCTTAACCAGCTGAATCGACATTTCGTCAGCGGACTTTTTGACTTTCTGGTCGGCAACCTCGGCGGGGCGGTAATCTGCCACGGCCGCAGAAGCGATGAAAATTTCGCAGTGCTCAAGTTCAGACTCTGCAGCCTGTAGCATATCCATAGCGCTGTTTACCCGCACGACCTTGATTCTGTCAGGCGCATCCAATGTCACAGGTCCACTGATCAGAGTGACCCGGGCACCGGCATCGCGCGCGGCTTCTGCGAGGGCATATCCCATTTTGCCTGAGCTGTGATTCGTGATGTACCGGACCGGGTCGATCGCTTCCCGGGTCGGACCGGCGGTGATTACCACGCTGACACCGGCCAGCGCACCCGATTCGAATTTATTGGCAACAGCTTCTGCGATCAGCGCCGGCTCCATCATGCGGCCGGGGCCAACGTCGCCACAGGCCTGTTCGCCCGCGTCGGGGCCGATCACGGTCAGGTTATCTTTGTGGGCATCCTGCAGGCGCTTCATATTGGCTTGAGTCACCGGGTCGCGCCACATCGCCTGGTTCATCGCCGGAGCAATGCAGAGCGGTGCGTCTGTCGCAAGGCACACGGTCGTCAGAAGATCATTGCCCATGCCTTGTGACAGTCGTGCAATCAGATTGGCACTGGCCGGAGCAATCAACAGCAGGTCAGCCCACTTGGCCAGTTCGATGTGACCCATACCGGCCTCTGCTTCAGGGTCCAGCAGAGCATAATGAACCGGATTGCCTGACAACGCCTGCATGGTGAGCGGCGTGATAAATTCGCGCGCGCCGTCGGTCATGATGACCCGGACATCGGCTCCGGCTTTTTTCAGTTCCCTTACCAGTTCTGCACTTTTGTAGGCGGCGATGCCACCACTGATACCCAGCAGGATTCGACGATTGCAGAGTTGTTGCATTTGCATGGTAGAAACAGCCTGACCTGAAAAAAAATTCAGTATATCGTACAGCCATACTCCAATTACACCTACAAGGAGGTAGGGATGGCGATTACGGACTGGCCGGCGAGCGAGCGTCCACGCGAAAAATTACTTGAGTGCGGCCCTGCTGCATTGTCAGATGCCGAGCTGCTGGCGATCTTCCTGCGCACGGGCGTTAAGGGGAAGAGTGCGGTGGATCTTGCGCGCGACCTTTTGAGCGACTTTGGTGGTCTGCGACCCTTACTAACGGCCAGTCAGACAGACTTCTGTCAGCCGTTGGGGCTGGGATCGGCGAAGTTTGCCCAGTTGCAGGCGGTGCTGGAAATGGCGCGTCGGCACCTGGCGCAGGGGATGCAGCGCGGTGACGCTCTGAGCAGCCCCCAGGACACCGAACGTTATCTGCAGGCGCAGCTCAGGGATCGTGACTACGAAGTCTTCGCCTGTCTCTTTCTGGATAATCAGAACCGCGTCATTCGCTACCGTGAGTTATTCCGCGGAACGATTGATGCGGCAGCAGTCTATCCAAGAGAAGTTGTGAAGCAGGCACTGGCAGAAGGTGCGGCGGCGGTGATACTGGCGCACAACCATCCATCCGGTGTGGCTGAGCCGAGCGGGGCAGACCGGTCAATCACAGAGCGACTTCAGCAAGCTCTGGGATTGATGGATATCCGGGTTCTGGATCATCTGGTGGTTGGTGATGGTCATACGGTCTCTTTCGCCCAGCGCGGCTGGCTCTAGCGGGGGTTGAGGCTCGATTATGTGTCTTGACCTGTTGTGTAAAAAATACACTTTTGCTTGCGGGGGTGTCTGCGTTTTGGTATAAAGCGCAACTCTTTTCAGCCAGGGCCGTCTACGGTCATCATAAAGTGATGAGCTAACGCCCACGGTTGGTAACGAATTCAAATTGTTCGATACACACAAAATCGGGGCGAGGAACCATGTCTAAGGTTTGCCAAGTTACAGGAAAAGGTCCTGTTTCCGGGAACAACGTTTCCCACTCACAGATCAAAACCAAGCGTCGTTTTCTGCCGAACCTGCAGAGCCACCGCTTCTGGGTTGAAAGCGAAAACCGTTTCGTACGTCTGCGTATCTCTACTAAGGGTATGCGTATCATCGATAAGAAAGGTATCGATGTAGTACTGGCAGAGCTGCGTGCACGCGGCGAAAAAGTCTAAGGAGACCTGTTATGCCACGCGATAAGATCCGTCTTGTATCAAGTGCCGGTACCGGTCACTTCTATACTACTGACAAAAACAAGCGCACCATGCCTGAGAAATTCGAGATCAAGAAATTTGATCCTGTAGTTCGTAAGCACGTTGCGTACAAAGAAGCTAAGATCAAGTAATTGATCTGACTTCTGAAAGAACCCGGCTCCGGCCGGGTTTTTTTATGCCTGCAATTTACCTGTCGGTATGCGGTAAACTAGGCGTTCATCCATGTAATCCACTTATGTCATTGTTGTTGTATGCCAGAACTACCGGAAGTTGAAACTACCCTGCGCGGCATCAGTCCGTACCTGAAGGGACAGACCATTACCCGCATCGATGTGCGCCAGCCCAGGTTGCGTTGGCCCGTTGAGGATGAGGTGCAGCAGCTGGTCGGACATACGGTGGACAGCCTGACCCGTCGGTCGAAGTATATTCTGGTGAAAACCGCCGTGGGCACGGCGATCTGGCATCTTGGCATGTCCGGATCTCTGCGCTTAGTTGATCCTTCGGCGCCGGCTATGAAGCACGATCACATCGACTGGCATCTGAGCAATGGCCGCGTACTGCGCTATCACGACCCGAGGCGCTTCGGCGCGCTGCTCTGGGTCGCGCCGGGAGAGACCTCTGAGCATCTGAGTCATCTCGGTCCTGAGCCTCTGTCGGACGACTTTGATGATTCTCATCTGTTTCAGAAGAGCCGTGGTAAGTCGCAGGCTGTCAAAACGTTCATTATGGATGGGCGCGTTGTCGTCGGTGTTGGCAATATTTACGCGAACGAGAGCTTGTTTCTGGCGGGTATTCGCCCGCAGACCCCGGCAGGAAAGATCAGTAAGGCCCGTTACCAGAGGCTGACGCAGACAATACGTCAGGTATTAGGGGCTGCAATTGAGCAAGGTGGGACGACTCTTCGGGACTTCGTTGGCGGGGATGGCAAGCCCGGCTACTTCGCCCAGCAGCTCTATGTTTACGGGCGAGGCGGAGAAGAGTGTAAAAACTGCGCCACCACACTGAAAGAGATCCGCCAGGGGCAGCGGGCAACCGTCTACTGCCCAAAATGTCAGCGTTAATCCAAAAAAGCGCGCGATACGTATCTGCTTGTACTATTTTCTTACTGTACTGGTTTTTACTGTACTAGTTACTAAGCTACGTTTTGAGTCAGTGCAGATAACAGGCGACATCGCCTTTACAAAAACAACAAGCATGCTGCGGGAGGCAACGAATGCCAAGGATCTCGACCCCATTCATCATGGATATTGAAGCGTCTGGCTTTGGCCCGGACAGTTACCCCATTGAAGTTGGCCTGGCGCTGGGCGATGGCTCCCGCTTCTGCTCCCTGATTGTTCCGGCGGAACACTGGACGCACTGGGATGCGTCTGCTCAGGGGGTTCACAATATCTCCCGTGAGATGCTGGCGCGTCATGGCAGCCATATTCATCAGGTTGCGACTGAGCTTAATGCGATGTTGAGCGGGAAGACGGTGTACAGCGATGGTTGGGTGGTTGATAAGCCCTGGTTGATCCGTTTGTTTGAAGCCGCCGGTATTGATATGCAGTTTCAGCTCAGTCCGATCGAAGTCATTATGACCGAACCTCAAATTCTGCTGTGGGATGAGACCAAGGCCAGATTAACGCGGGAAGCTAACATTCCACGCCACCGTGCCAGTAACGACGCCTGGTTGATTCAGGAGACTTACCGCCACACTCTGGCAGAGCTGACGGCAGAAGCGGCAGGCTAAGAAAGCCGGCCGCTATCTCACTGACACCTGAATTATTGATTCAGTGTGTATTCGAGCGTGATTTCAGTATCCAGTAGTTTAGAAATCGGACAGTTCGCTTTGGCTGTCTGGGCGATACGCTCGAACTCGTCACCGTCAATGTCATCCACCTGTGCTGCCAGACTCAGGGCGGACTTCGTCACGGTGAAACCGTCGCCGTCTTTATCGAGTGAAACATCGGCCTCGGTTTTCAGCTGACCGCTGGAATAACCTTCACCCTCAAGAGCAAACGACAGCGCCATAGTGAAGCAACTGGCGTGAGCCGCGGCGATTAATTCTTCCGGGTTGGTTCCGGGCTTATCTTCGAATCGGGTATTAAAACCGTAAGGCTGATCTTTCAGTGCACCGGACTCGGTCGACACGCTGGCTTTCGCTTTTTTACCGAGTGAATGATAAATCGCTGAAGCTTTTTTGATGATGCTCATACTGACTCCCAATAAATAGTGACACATATTGGGAGAGGGGACCGGGCGTTAAAGTTCCTGCCTTCTTTCTGGTGAGGCCAAACACTTCATAGTATGGGAGTTAAAGAAAAGACTTTAACCACTGCCATGCCCTGCCCATCGTTTCGTAAAAAGCCCGTTCAGTCTTATAGAGACCTGATGAATCCAGTCTCCAGTCGCTGTGGTGGGCGCCGACGAACATGGCGGGTGCCGGTAATGGGTTCAGGCCTTCCCGCTCAAAAAATACGGTTGCACGTTTAAGGTGTGCCGCTTCGGTCACCAGGGCGAAGCGCTTATCTCTCAATAATGGCTCGGTCAGCGAAGCTTCATTTTCGGTGTCACGCGCGGTCGGGAAAGCAAAAATACGTAACGGGTCTACCCCGCGATCAATGGCGGCCTGTTGCAGAATTTCTGCATGAGGTTGGGCTGCGCTGAAGCCAGCGTAGCCGGTAACGATAAGAATTGCGTCAGGGTTAGCGCGCAGAATACGTAAGCCTTCCGATAAGCGGTACATGGCTGAGCTACCGAGACTCATAAAAGCCGGGCTGTCTGGTGGGGCAATATGACTGGCACTCCCGAGAACCACCACAGCATCAACAGACTGCTCGATATCAAACACCGGATAATAACTTTCATGGGGTGCAATTAGCCGGTCAGCCACCGGATTAAATGCACTGACTGCGAGTAGTAGAAATGCGCTGAAAAATGCCAGCCGGGATTTAACCGGTGCACGAGAAAACCACCACAGTCCCAGTAAAATAAGCAGCAGACTTAGAGGCACTGGCATCAGTGTCATACCGACCAGTTTTTTGAGAATAAACGTAATGCTCTGAGATTCCATCGACGGCTCTTATCGGGGCTGGCTATGGGGCTTCATGTTACTGACATCTTTGCACTTCAGTATACCGGGCTGATTTTCGAGGAGTAGTCATTATGTCCGTCACGCGTCGTTCATTTCTGCGTACAGGTACCGCGAGTCTTGCTGGAGTCAGTGTGGCACCGGGGGCGCTGGCAATGAGTCAGATACCTTCCGAGCCGGAGCTTCCGGCTGCGGGTTTCTTTAACTATGGCGTTGCCAGTGGTGATCCTACGACTGACTCTGTACTGCTCTGGTCCCACTTTTCTCCTGTCAGCCCGATGGATGTTGATGTGATCTGGCAGTTGGCCACCGATGATGGCTTTTCTGACATTGTTGCCAGTGGTGTGGTGCGCACGGGGGCATATCGTGACTATACCGTGAAAGTGGACGTGACCGGGTTAAGTTCAGGTACCTCCTATTTTTACCGCTTTCTGGCCATGGGGGAGACATCTCCGGTTGGTCGTACACGGACTGCTGATGCCGGGAGCCCGGACGCTGCGCGCTTTGCGGTGGTTTCCTGCTCCAGTTATCCACATGGCTATTTTAATGTCTATCGGGTGTTGGCTGAGCGCAGCGATCTGAATGCAGTCATTCATCTGGGCGACTATATGTATGAGTATGGTCAGGACGAATACGGCGAAGACAGTCTGCGGAGTGAGCGTGCACTGGCGCCTGCTCACGAGACCGTTTCATTGTCTGATTATCGTCGTCGCCATGCGCTCTATAAACTGGACCCGGATCTTGCAGCAGTACACCAGCAACACCCCTTTATCTGCGTCTGGGATGATCACGAGTTTACCGATAACGCCTGGCGTGACGGTGCTTCCAATCACGATGACACAGAGGGCGACTGGTCTGCGCGTAAAGCGGCCGCAAAACAGGCGTATTTTGAATGGATGCCGGTCAGAGAAAATCGCTCGGGCAGTATTTATCGTCGGATTCAATACGGTGACCTGCTCGATCTGCTGATGCTGGATACCCGCGTCGAAGGGCGTGATGAGCAGCCTTCTGGTTCAGGTAAGCAGCAGACGGCAATGGATGAAAACCGCTCGCTGCTCGGCTTTGAGCAGGAAGCCTGGCTGCACGATCAACTGGTCAGCAGCTCAGCACAATGGAAGATACTCGGGCAGCAGGTCATGATGGCTCAACGATATTATCTGAATCTGGAAAATCTTCTTGGTAGCGGTGCGGCGGCGTCATTCTGGCTCGATAGCTGGGACGGCTACGCAGCAACGCGAAACCGCCTGCTTGAGGTTGTGCGCAGCCAGAAAGTAAAAAATATGGTGGTGCTGACAGGCGACCTGCATGCCTCCTTTGCGTCGGACATTTCTGATGACCCCTACAGCTGGAGCAACTATAACCGCTATACCGGAGAGGGATCTCTGGCCGTTGAATTTGTCACGCCCTCGGTGACCTCTCCGGGGTTTCCGAAGGTGATTGCCAACAGTGCGGAGAACACCATCATGGCCGGTAGCCCGCATATTAAATACGCGGAAGTGCAGACCCACGGTTTTATTCTGCTAACTGTGGATCGCTTTAAAGTTCAGTCAGACTGGTATTACGTGCCCACAGTGACTGAACGCAGCAAGGTCGTTGAATGCGGCATCAGTTACGCCTGTGAAGACGGTCAGGGCCGGTTGAAACGTGTTTATCAACCAGCCTGACTATCAGCCTTACAGCATAGCAACTTACTGAGTGATGACTCTCGCGCTGCCAATGCCGCGTGGGTCTGAAGCGGCGGTGACTTCGCCGCTTTCCTTATCGATCAGGATGGCCTGCATATTGCCGTATTCACGGCCGACATCCCGGAAAGAATGACCGCGCTTCTGCAACTCGGTCATGGCTTCTTCAGAGATCACGCCTGGTTCGTGCTGAATAACATCGGGCAGGTACTGGTGATGAATGCGCGGACGTGCGACCCAGTCTTCGACGGGTTTCCCTTGCAGGTATTCCAGCGCACCGAGGAAGACCATACTGATAATACGGCTGCCACCCGGTGTTCCTAATACGGCAATGCTGTCTTCAGATTCCAGCATCGAAGGTGACATGGATGACAGTGGGCGCTTACCCGGAGCAATCGCATTTGCTTCATTGCCAACCAGACCATAGGCGTTTGGTTCGCCCGGCTTGGCAGAAAAATCATCCATCTCGTTATTAAGTAGTACGCCGGTACCCGGAATCGTGTAGGCAGAACCAAACGGCAGGTTAATACTCAGGGTTGCTGATACACGGTTTCCTTCTGAATCAACGACAGATAAGTGCGTTGTGTGGAAACCTTCCTGAATATTTTTAGGGCCATTTAATTCGGTGCTCGGCGTCGCCTGATTCATATCGATACCGGCTGCCCATTCTTTATTACGCTCATCACTGGTGAGTTTTTTCATTGGGACATCAACAAAGTCCGGGTCACCGAGAAATTCAGCACGATCACGATACGCGCGACGCATGACTTCGGTGAGCAGGTGTACCTGATCGGCTTCACTCATGCTTTGCCAGTCAAACGGCTCAAGCATTTTCAGCATCTGGGCAATCGCGATACCGCCAGAAGAGGGCGGTGGCGCACTGATTAACTGAGTGCCGCCCAGCGTCACTTTGACTGGCTCACGTTCTTTCACTTCGTAAGCAGCGAGGTCGTTCAAAGTCCAGTCGCCGCCCGCTTTATTGACCTCGTCGACCATGGTCACCGCCAGTGGGCCGCGGTAGAAACCATCAAAACCCAGGTTGGCGATGCTACTGAGGGTGTTCGCAAGGTCAGGCTGCTTGAGTGTAAAACCGACGTCGGGAATACGGCCATCATTCAGAAAAACAGAGGCACTGGATGGGTAGCGTTGAACAGCGTCGAGTCGGTAGCTCATCAACTTCTGATAATGCGGATCGACAGGAAAGCCTTCGCTTGCCTGAGTGATGGCGTCGGCGAGGGAGCGTGTGAGTGGTAACTTACCGTAATGCTCAGCAATATAAGCGAATGCTGCTGGCTGCCCGGGGATACCGCCCGCGGTCGCGCCATTTACGGCTTTGTCTCTGTCGACTTCTCCGTTTTCATCCAGGTAGTAATCCCGGTGAAAAGACTGTGGCGCTGTCTCGCGTGCATCGATAAAGCGATATTGCTTCTGGTCAGCATCGTATAGCAGCCAGAAGCCGCCACCGCCTATACCTGCGCTATAGGGTTCGACAACGCCGAGACTGGCCGCAACAGCTATGGCAGCATCAAAGGCATTGCCACCATCGGCCAGAACCTCAAGGCCTGCCTCTGTGGCCAAAGGATGAGCACTTGCTACGGCCACTGTGCCTGAGAATGAATCAGGCTGAGTATCTTTCTGAGCACAGCCAGTGACAGCAGTAGTAACAGTGAAAATGAGAGCGCTGGTGGCGAAAACTCCAGCAAGCCAGGTGCGGCGCATAAAAAAGCCTCCGGTGACAGGAGGCTCTAGTGTCTTACTCGCAAGCGCCGGGTGCAACCGGCGCGGGCGGAATCAGGCGATTTTCTTGCCCGTCAGGCGCTCGTACTTGGCTTCGAGCTCTTCCTGAGTTTCCATGTTGTCGTCATCCTGTGGGATGCAGTCGACCGGGCATACGAGCTGGCACTGAGGCTCGTCGTAGTGACCTACACACTCGGTGCATTTTGCCGGATCGATTTCGTAAATTTCTTCTCCCGGAGTGATCGCTTCATTCGGACACTCTGGCTCACATACATCACAGTTGATGCACTCATCAGTAATTATCAAGGCCATGACTAACCTCCATCAGGGAATACGGCTCAGGAAATACGGTTACTGAGGCGTATTATGCCTCAGTCTGGTATTTTTTCAGAGTGTTAGCGACGGTTGGATGAACCAGCGTACTGATATCACCTCCCAGAGCTGACACCTCGCGCACGATCGTCGACGACACATAGGAATATTGCTCTGCAGGTGTCAGAAACAAGCTTTCGACGTTCGGTGCCAGTACGCGATTCATGTTAGCGAGCTGGAATTCGTATTCGAAGTCCGAAACTGCACGCAAGCCGCGCAGAATGATGTTGCCGCGCTTTTCCTTGACGAAGTCTGCAAGCAGGTTGCTGAACCCGACAACTTCAACGTTATGCAGGTGGCCCAGTACGCTCTGAGCCAGGTCTACGCGCGTTTCGAGATCCAGCAGAGGACGCTTCTTTGGGCTTGCTGCAACGGCGACGATAATGTGATCAAACATGCGGGCTGCACGTTCAATCAGATCAGTGTGACCGTTGGTGATAGGGTCAAAGGTGCCCGGGTATACAACTGTATTCATAAAATCAGCCTTATGGGTGATATCTGCGCGAATAGTAATAGATGGGTGGGGTCTGGGCAAATGGCAGGACACGTCACATCATGCGGCACTATAGCCATATAACTCCGCTGCTTTGCTTGCACCTTATATTAAGACAATAGACTCAAGGCGAGGCATGCGGGAGTGTACTGACAATCTCCCCGTGTTTGTCGATGATCAGCACCTCAGCCTCAGGCACATTCTCTATCAGCGTAACGCCCTTTGCTGGGCCCAGCACAAACACGGCAGTCGCCAATGCATCAGCGAGGTAGGCTCGCGAGGTCAGCACGGTGACGCTACGACTCAGATTGGCAGGATAGCCAGTATCCGGGTCGATAATGTGATGGTAGCGAGTGCCGTTTTTCTCAAAGTAGCGCTCGTAGTCCCCGGAGGTTGCGACTGCACCGTTGGCGACAGGCAGCACGGCGATCAGACTTTCTGGGTTGTCTGGATGTTGTATGCCGACTTTCCAGCGCTTGGCACTGTTCTTGGCATTGTCTTTAATAGAGGCTCCCGAACTGGCGTACAGATCACCGCCCGCATTGATATAGAACACATCGAATCCGGCATTACGGATAACCTGCACCGCGCGATCAATCGCATAGCCTTTGGCAATGCCTCCGAGGCCGATCTGGGTTCCTGCCACCGTCAGAAAAACAGTCTGTTTTTCTTCATCTAAGACGACGTGCTGATAATCGATGGAAGCGGCCGCGCGCTTTAATTCGGCCGCTTCAGGGATAGTCTGTTTTCGAAAGTCCCAGAGCTTGCCCGCGCTTTTGAAGGTGATATCAAATTTTCCGTTACTCAGCTCCGATATGCGCAGAGCTTCGCTGATTAATCGAAATACTTCGGGTGATACCGGAACGGCTTTCTCGCCCGCCGCCTTATTTACCGCACTGATTTCGCTTTTGGGTTCCCATTCAGAGAATACCTGCGTGACGCGTTTGATTTCATCGATAGCGCTGTCTATTGCCACATTGGCCGCTGTAGCGGAGTGGCTATCGCTGGTCAGAAGAATCTGAAAATCGACCGTGGTCGTCATCAGGCTGGTGGACCTGTTGACCGAAGGCGTTGTCTGATTTTCTGCAGTACCACTGATGCGCTCAGCGGCATGTAACGGGTTAACAAAGAGGCTCAGGCCAGCCAGTAAAATGCAACTGGCGCAGAGTTGTCTGAGTCTAAAGACCACGGAATTATTGCTCTGCCGACAGAGTATCGAGAGCGGCTTTAAAGTCGTCGTCAGTCCGTCGACCGCGATACACCGCATCTCCTTTGCTGTTGAGTACAATCAGAGTCGGCGTGCCCCGCACTTTGAACTGATCTCCGATGATCAGGTCCGGGTCACTCAGGGATGGCCAAGGGAGTGCGCGCTCTACTTCTACCTGGCGACCATCTTCTGGATTTTTATTCACATTAAGACCAAGCCAGGTAAATTCTGGGTGGTCTTTTAATTCCTTTTTCAGGTGTGGAATTTCTTCCATGCAGTAGCCGCACCAGGACGCCCAGACAATTAACACAACCGGTTTTTCGGGCTGATTAAAATCTATGGAGTAGGCGTCGTTGTTCAGCGTTCTGTAGTTTCCTGCGAACGATGCGATTGAAAATAATAGCGCTGAAAAAGCGAATAAGAATAAAGAAATTAATTTCATAATGCGGTGTACCAACCTAGTGTCAGCCAGTAAAAATTCAGGTCATCTGAACGGCGATACATATTAAAGCCGATATCGTAATTTGATGGTTCTTTGGTGAGCCAGCCTGCTTTCCGGTAGGACAGAACCAGTCCGGCGCTGTGGCCATCAAAATGTCCGAGGTCAGAGTCGCTGGTCTGGTAATTCTGCGGTGCACTGAATTGTTCTGAAAAATATTCTGTGGCCGTTTGTGTGTAAAACCGATAGCTAGGTTCCAGTGTCAGTTGCCCGTCATTCAATCGATAGAAATAGCGAGCTTCGAATGCCTGACCATCCAGCTCCCAGCTGTCCTGATAATGACTGAGGCCCAGCTGTACGGAGTCTTCACCGATGGCGTGTTTATAACGAACGGAGACTGTATTGCGGACGCGTTCATCAGGAAGGACTTCAAAGTCACGCTCTCCGTTATCGAAGAGTACTGAATTAAATGAGGTGGCTAACATACCGCGCTGGCGGCTGTAGACCCAGGACAGGTTCATCAGCGATACCGGTGACAGCGTCTGAGTCAGGCTGAAGGCCCCGGTGGCAGTATCGCGCGGTTCGTCGGTTTCTTTGCTGCCGTCGTAGCGGATCATGCGAACCGTATCATCATAGAATTGAAAGTCTGCACTCAGTTGGGTCGACTCTTCGTTCAATGACTGTGAAATACCAAACCCGTAACCGGTGCTGCGGTAAGCGTATTCCTGACCGTAACTGGTATGCAGAGTAAAACCCGTGCGGCTGTCGCTGCGATACTTCCAACGCCCTTCGAGATTGAAGCGCCCGGGGTTATAGCCGGTCGCGCCTGAGACTGTTTCTGCTTTATCGCGGGCGTCATCGTAGGAGGCAGCGGTGACCAGATCCCCCACGGCTTTGAAACTGGCGGCGTTATTTTCATTCAGTCGTTGCTGAAATAATAGGATGCCTTCATAGATGGTCGCATCTTCTTCGATGGTCGGGTTCCCCCCTGAACCACCATCATCTTCCTGCTGGTAAACAATCCCCCGGGCGGCAAAGATGCTGTCGAGTTCATCTGCTGTGGGGGCGGCCGCCTGCGCGGCTGTCGCTACAACAATGGCATAAGTCACAGCCAGTATACGCAGGAGAAAAGCAGGGCGAATAGCTGTGATCAGACGTGTCAGTAACACCCGCAACCTCCACCACCACCGCCGGTAAATACGCCGGATGCGCCTTCGCGGGCACTGTATACATCGGCTTCGATTTCGCTCTTCAGCGGCGTGCTGTCGAACGCCATATCCGGCTGAGACAGGCGCTCTCGCTCGTTAAAGCGTACTGGGGTACAGGCCGATGCGGATACAACTAGTAAAGTCAGAATGCCGCAGCCCAGATATTTAGTATTCATGCTGTGCGTACCAGATCTGCAATGCAGGTATAGTAACAGCTATTGCAGGACGCTTTATGACAGTCTCGTCATACCAACATGAAATACTCAGCTGGACGCTTCATTTCCTACATTACTGATTACTCAGCGTTCTCAGATCCGCCCTCTGAGTCGCTGATTTTTTTCATGCTTGCTTCGGTGTCTTCCGGGGCGGGCGCTGTTTCCGGGTCATCGGGGTACGACTGAACCGAACCTGATTCCTGACTTTCTTCTTTCAGTTCTTCCTGCGCTTCTTCTTTAGCCTCTTCCGGGGTCTTGGCTTCGCCGATGTGATAGGCAGCAAAACCCGTCTGTACGACCTGATTGAAGGCCATGCCGATAATTTTTCCGGACAGAGGAGAAACGATATCGCTGCCCGTATTGGATACCGGATCAACAACACGACCCAGCACATCGCCCTCGCGAACCGTGTCACCCAGTTCAACATCAGACATGAGTATCCCGCCCTGATCGGATCTTACCCACTCAGAGTGATAGAAAACTGGCTGAGGCGTTCCCCAGAAGCGCACCGTAGGCTGGATGTCGAGATTCTGCAGTAATGTTTCAAGCGCTTTGACACCGCCGTCGACAGAGCTTTCATCCAGACTGTTTGGCCCACCGGATTCCAGCGTGATCGCAGGAATGCCGAGATCGGTCGCGGCACGTCGCAGAGTCCCTTCACTGCCACGGCCATGCAGCACAGTAATGCCGCCCAGATGGCGGCTGAATTCGAAGACGGTTTCATTGCTGAGGTCGGCGCGGATCTGCGGAAGGTTAGTGCGCTTCAATGAGCCTGTATGAAGATCGACGAGAAAGTCGCAGTTACCGCGGATAATCTTATTGAAAAATGAGTAGGCGATACGCGAGGCCGCGCTGCCGTTTTCGCTGCCCGGAAAGTAACGGTTCAGGTCCCGACGGTCAGACAGGTAGCGGCTGGCGCGACGGAAACCATCGAGATTAACAATCGGAACGCCAATGACAGTGCCATTCATTTTTACCGGTTCGAGTTGGTACATCAGACGCCGCACCATCTCGATGCCATTCAGTTCATCGCCATGTATCGCGGCCGTCAGGCATACCCTGGGCCCAGGATTTTTCCCATGCGCAACCAGCACCGGCACCGGGGTGTCGATACTGGCAAACGACTGTCCGGGGCTCCAGTACAAAGTCTGAAACTGTCCGGGAGGAATGCTGGCGTTGAGAAGGCTCAGGTTCTCGACGACCGGGGCTGTTTCGACGCCTTGTTGGCTTTCTGGCGGTGGGGCTTCGGTGGTTTCAGGCTCTTTCGTATCACGTTCGGTGGAGTCAGACCCTGTCACTTGCGGATCGGGCGATGCTGTTTTTTCCACGTCTGTTGTTTCGAGGTCCGTTCTTTCCTGATCGGTGCTTTGCGGAGCTGGTGGGGTACTGGAAGGTTGCTCCTTTGAAGCAACCGCAACTGCACAGGGAGTAGCAAGCAGGAACGCTGTGATTAAAGCAAAGTACTTCAATCGAGAGCGCCTGAATGAAAAGCATGTGAATGAAAAGCACGGAGCGATTGAGAAATACGATTTCTCAGGAGAAAACATAACTACAACTCAGTTTGTCGAATGTTCTGAGTCTAGACCATGGTGTCCGTATAAGGTTCGTTCAGAGCGTGTATTTGTGAATTGCTCAGAAAGGAAGATATTTGAAGAAAGAAAAAGAGCGGCTGAGCCGCTCTGATGGCCCGACATCCAACATCACGCTTCATGTATCTTGGGGTGGTTCAGATTGAACCTTCTTGGTATGCGTCCCTGTATTTGTTTGCTGTCTAGCCGCTTCGGCTTCAGCCATCTCTGCTTTATTTTTCAGGTAGGCTTCAATATCAATCGGAGCGAAGTCTTTAGTCAGCGCGGTATCTGTCAGCCCGGCTTGAGCACGTTCCAACTGTGCCTGAGATTCCGGCGACAGCTTCACCTCAACCGAGTCGATAATCTGTCTGATTAAGGTGCGCATGGGCTCGGAAGATGTCCATTTTTCGATGTCTTCAACGGTGCTGTTGTCAGCTGTACGGCGGTGAACTCGTCTAAATTCTAAGTTAACTCGGGCTAAAATATTCTCGGTAACAGGGAAGGCAACCTCATATTCATCCTCGACGTCATGAGAAACCCCTCTGACCTCTCTCTTTCGTTCTGCCTTATAACTCACCATAGGGAGTGGTGACTGGGTAGACGGCTGCCAGTCGACCGGCACTCGCCAGACTCGTGCCATATTATGCATTCCATATCCTTCAGCAATAACATCCATCAGCGCTAACTCGAAAACCCTAGGGTTAAAATACGACCCTAGCGGTTGCTCTATCCGGCGATTAAGGAATATCGTCATATGCACGGTTGCCAAGGCTCCGCTAAACCAGGGGCCATAAAAATCCCAGGCGCGCCCGGTTAATACCTGGACGAACCACCCTGGTGCGCCGTTGTCATCGATACGTAGGCGCGGTGGCTGGTTCCGTTCGTAAATATCGCGTTCTTTTTGCTCTTCGTCGGTCAGATCCGAATACCACTGATTTTTGTAGGGGGTGTTATCCGGTGCATCGGGCAGGTCGTAGTATGGCGCTGCTTCCTGGCGTGGACGCAGGAGGTTTTGTTTTGCTCGGGTTTTAGGTGCTCGCAGCGAGATTTCCGTCCCAGCGATATTGATACGCAGTGGCCTTGCCTTGCTGAAATCCGGGCCTTTGGTCGGTGTTGGCCCGCTGCGTTCACGCAGCTTGAGAGGAATGTAGAACATCAGAATTTGTCAGAGCCATGCTCAATACTGCTCAGATTCTCAGGCTGAATCTCTTTCTCAGTCGTTTCTGCGGCGGCTTGTTGCTTTGCAGCTTCGGCTTCAGACATTTCTGCTTTATTTTTCAGGTAGGCTTCGATATCAATCGGCGCGAAGTCTTTAGTCAGCGCGGTATCTGTCAGCCCGGCTTGAGCACGTTCCAACTGTGCCTGAGATTCCGGCGACAGCTTCACCTCAACCGAGTCTATAATCTGTCTGATTAAGGTGCGCATGGGCTCGGAAGAGGTCCATTTTTCGATGTCTTCGAAGTCACTGCCATCAGGGCGCCAGCGATGCTTGCGCATGAATGTCAAATTAGCTCTGGCTAAAATATCGTCGGTAACAGGAAATACAATCTCATATTCATCCTCGACTTCATGGGGGACCCCTCTGATTTCTCTCTTTCTTTCTGCCTTGTAGCTCACCATAGGGAGCGTTGACTGGGTGGACGGCTGCCAGTCGACCGGTACCCGCCAAACCCGCGCCTTATTGTGCATGCCATATCCTTCAGAAATCACGTCCATTAGAGCTAACTCGAAAACCCGGGGGTTAAAATACGACCCTATCGGTTGCTCCATCCGGCGGTTCAGGAAAATTGTCATATGCACAGTTGCCAGAGTTCCGCTAAACCAGGGACCATAAAAGTCCCAGGCGCGCCCAGTCAGTACCTGAATATTCCATCCAGGAGCGCCATCATTATTAATCCGCAACCGTGGGAGCTTGGTCTGCTCGTAATAATCCCGTTCTTTGCGCTCTTCGTCGCTCAGGTCGCAATACCACTTATCCTTGTGAGGTGTATTATCAGGTGCATCGGGCAGGTCGTAGTAAGGGGCGGCTTCTTGCCTTGGGTACGCATAGTCAATCGGTGAGCTGTTTTTAGGTGCTCGCAGCGAAATTTCCGTCCCGGCGATATTGATACGCAGCGGCTTGGCCTTGCTGAAATCCGGACCTTTGGTCGGTGTTGGCCCGCGGCGTTCACGCAGTTTGATCGGGAAGTAGAACATCAGAATTTGTCCTTACTGTTGTGATATTCCTCGGGGAAGAAGCTATGAAACGCGATACCGCCCACACCAAGTAAAGCTATGCCTAGGCCTGCGATAGCAGTAGCGCCACTGGCAAGGCCCGTTGCCGCCCCTGCCACAACCAGAGCCTTTTGCACGGCGGATACCGAATTAAAGGTCGAGTTCATCATTAAGGCTTCTTTCCCTGCATCGACGCCAAATTTCAGCGGAGTGTATTCAGTATCACGGCCGGAACGTAAACGTCGCCAGGCCGTTAATATATTGCCGCCTTGTAATCTTCCAGAGCCTATCAGTTGGTCTGGGTTCAGGCTGTCGTAATATTTATTATCCCGGTCGGTCGTAAATCCGAGGGTTACCGCTTGTTGTTCAAGGGCCGGGGCGCTGGTGGTCGCGCCTGCGAGATATAACCAGTGGCCTTTCATATTAAGCTCCTGTCCGCCCTTCATCGTTAAAGCCTGATACGTAATGCCGGAGCCAGCCCCCTGAGTTATCCACTTAACCTTACCTATACCCTGAGCGCTGAGCATCAGGTCGCGGACGATAAGGGCGGACTCCCTCATTGCTGGGTCTTTATCCGCTTTGCGGGAATTAATCCGGCGATTCCCCCGGAATGAGTTGCTATCACTGGGTGTATGAACAAAGCAAACATCTTCCGCATCGGCAATTTTCATTGCTTTGACATAATGAATCGCCGCTTGCCGAGCTTCGTTAATGGTAGGCTGTCCGCCACAGATAACAACGGTCTTTCTGTCCCGAGTCTTTGTGATGGTTTGCTTGGGCTCTGGAGCAAGTTGTCCTCTTTCGTTGTACTCGAGCTCAAAATAACCCGGCTTCTTACCATCGTTCTGCATCTGCGCATAGTCATCACTGGCCTGAATCTTCAGAATCAACAGCTCGCCATTCGATTCATGGCGTACGTAGGCTTCACACCCCGGCATCACGATTTTAAACAGAGTCCGGCCATCGGCGTAACGGTTGTCGACCGAGACATAGACGTTATCACCGTTGTAGCCGGAGGCCAGCGAGCGCAGGGTATTGATCGCTTGCACGGCCCAATAGTTATCGCCTTCTTTGGCAGCGTCGCTAAGCTTCGTAAATTGGTCTTCGATTATTTCGTTCTGCGCGCGAACACGAAAGCCAGCATTGTGGCCGGCGAGTAGCTGTGACATGAAAGATCCTTTTGGCAGTGTATCCTGAAAGGCCGCATTATGAGCCAGATGAAAGTATGAGACAAACTGGCGTTTTGTGTCTGGTCATCGCTTCAGCAGTAGCTTAATTCCTTAATCGGAGGGGGCGAATCTGAAGCGTTTAAAAGCCGTAATACTCCTTTGCGGCTCTTTGCGCTTCGGCAAGTTCTGCGGAAAAGCGTTGTGCGGCTTCTTCCCCGTGAATTGTTCTCACGCTGCGGATCCAAAGACAGTCTTCGTCATCAATCATTGAAACTGAAAAAATGCACGATGCTCCATCTAAATATGATCTTAGTGCATCACAGTCCAGTGCTTCTTTGACGGTTTTACTGATTAACTCCCAGCAGTCTTCATGAATTTCTCTCAGATAGTCGCAATATTCTGTGATATCCCCGCCGTTTTCTTGTTCGTCGAGGCAGTCGTAGAGCCGCTCCAGTGGATCTTGAATAGGGCGAATCAGCGCGTTATATCTCGGATCTTCCAGGTGAGGAGTATCGCCCCAGATTGACCAGCGTAGATGAGGGTGTTCGAGGTTTTGCTCTGAAGAAAATGTCAGTACGCAGGATTGAACGTCACCGTCAAGAGTAAGCCCAATGTGGTAAATGTCTAGCTCGGGATTCTCTGTGATTACGGCTGTAAAGAGGGTGCGTAAATGCTCAGGATATGTATCACTGATTTCTTTAAATATTGTTTCGTGTTTCATTTTAACAATCCTTGTTAAATCTCGGAGCAATTCTGGGGCAGGTGGTATTTACCAACTGATGTGATGAAGGGATTTTGTGGTGGGCAGTGCCCACCACAAAATTCGTTACGCAGTGCCTTTAATTTTCTCCGCCAATTGGTTGGCAAACTTACAGGCGAAGCCGTAAACCGACAGCTGTGGGTTTGCACCGATACTGGTCGGGAATACTGAACCATCAATCACGTAGAGGTTGTCGAGGTAATGGTATTTACCGTTACTGTCGACGACGCACTTATCAAGGTCTTCACCCATGGTCATACCGCCCATAACGTGCGCACTCCCTACGGTGAATGCGTTTGAGCGATTATCCAGGTTGTTGATGCCTTCGCGTGCTTCTTCAACGGTTTCGTACCAGGGGGCATCCAGATGTGAAGGACGAACGCGTTTCGCACCCGCAGCAAACTGAATTTCAGCCATTGAGATCATGGCACGCTGGAATGCATCCCAGATGTAATCGTTAACCGGGTAATCCACAATCGGAGAACCATCGCTGGCCAGTTCGATGCTCGCGCCTGGGCTCTCTTCATCGAAGCCGTCACGGATCAGTGCCAGCAGCAGGTTGGTGTTGGGCAGATTGCCCATGTCTTCATAATGACGACCGCCGTGACCCAGGAAGAGTACCGCTGCCAGGCCCGGATGCAGAGGCGTTGCTTCAAGCTTGTAGCCTGCAGGACCAGTGACGTTAAGCCACTGGTAGTGGTCACTGTAAATAGACTGTGGTGCGCCGTAATACGGGTCGATCAGCTCGTCGAACTGAGCGAAGTTAAAGGCCACCGGGTGGAAGAAGGTACGCTTACCAACGCGCTTCTTCGGGTCCGGAGCATCTGAACGCAACAGCAGTGCAGGGCCGTTGATACCACCACAGGACATCACGACGTGAGGTGCTTTCACCGAAAACGTATTGCCGTTCGGTTTGTAGTCGCTGTTCAGGGCCGTCACTTCAACGCCCAGAACTTTTTTGCCTTCAATGATCAGGCGCTCTGCACGAGCGTTATAAATAAGGCCAGATTGCTTATTCAGTGCACCCGGAATGGTGGTAACCAGCATGGACTGTTTTGCATTCGTCGGGCAACCAGTACCGCAGTAACCCAGGTTCCAGCACCCGGAGACGTTACGCGGAATAACGTGCCATTCGAGATTCAGGGCTTCGGCACCACGGCTCAGAACAGCGTTGTTCGGGTTAGGTGGTACTGGCCAGGGCGCAATCTGCAGACGCTCTTCCATACGTTCAAACCATGGCGTCATCTCTTCTTTGCTGGCGCCTTCGAGTTTGAATTCATTTGCCCAGTGTTCGAGAGTCTGTTCTGGCGTATGAAAGCTTGAAGTCCAGTTGATGACTGTTGTACCACCGACGCAGCGACCTTGAAGGATCGACATTGAGCCGTCTTTGCTCATACGCCCGGCGCTTTCTTGATAGAGATCGTGATAGGCCTCACGCTCATCCATCTTAAAGTCATTGGTGCTTTTCAGCGGGCCTTCTTCCAGCATCAGTACATTGAGGCCGGCTTCAGCAAGAATTTCTGCGGTAGTGCCACCGCCTGCACCTGTGCCAATAATGACAACATCTGCATTAATGACGCCGCCATCGGTAACGTCGGCTGCATCCTGAACGTTCCAGCCGCCTGCGATACCCTCCAGAATCGGATCAGGGATACCCGCAACCATTGGAATGTGTGGTGTACGTTTCATCGTGTTCTCTCTATCGGATTCTGTCGTGTTATTCGCCAGTGGCAGGGTATGGGTACGGCACTTTCACTGGTGGTCCCGGATAGCCGCTGATTTCATAGTTCTCTGGCTGCGAATACCAGCAGATCGTGATTAGCTTACACAGACCCTGATACCCCATACGTTTGATCGGCAGCCAGGAGTCACGCCAGCTCTCGAGAAACGCATTGGCTTCTTCAACGGTGGCTTCCTGCCATGGATGCAGCGGCGCGCCAACAGCAACACGAGTGACCGGTGAACCCATCAGGTCAAACGCCATCTGCAACTGACTCAGAGCGTGACCCTGAAGAGTCGTCATCAGAGTGTCCAGTGATTCCAGTAGTCGTTGGCGCGCGTCTTTGCCGAGAGCACCGGGGTAGCCTTTGGTGGTCAGAACAGCGGGTGCAAGAGCACCAAGAAAATAGACATCCACTTCACGCAGTGTCTTAAACCCCTCTGCCGGAGTCTGCTGTGACGAGCAGCCGGTCAACATGGCTGCTCCTGAACCGATTGTCAGTGCAGCGGTGCCCATGGCACCAAGCTGCAGAAATCCACGGCGGGATGTTTTCATTCTTTTCCCCTTACCGGATGAAGAGTTTATAAACCAGATTGTGCAGACGAGTGCCGTAAGGCGGATAGATCACTTTACCGCTATTGATCCGCCCTTTGCGGTGCACCGCTTTAGCTTTGGATAACGTCACAAAGCCTTCCTTCCCATGGTAATGGCCCATACCCGAGGGGCCAATACCTCCAAAAGGCATGTCATCCTGCGCGATATGCATCAGGGTGTCATTGACTGCAACGCCACCGGCGTGGGTCTGCTCAAGCACTTTCTTTTCAGTATCGCGATTATAACTGAACAGGTACAGCGCGAGAGGTCTGTCCCGGTCAGTGATGTAGGCCAGAGCGTCATCAAAACTGCGGTATGTGACGATAGGCAGGATGGGGCCGAACAGCTCTTCCTGCATGACGGTCATGTCATCGGTACCGTTTTCGATGAGATGTGGTGGCATTTTCCGACAGTCAGAAAAGTTCTCATCGCGCGGATTTATCTGGGTGATTTTGGCGCCTTTTTCGTCGGCATCTTTCAACCAGGAGAACAGACGCTGGTACTGATGGTCGTTAATGATGGCTGTGTAGTCATCATTATCTTTCATGGTCGGGTACATTTTGGTGAATGCCTGGTGATAGCGACCAATGAACTCTTTTTCCTTACCTTCTGGCACCAGAACATAATCCGGTGCGATACAGGTCTGACCAGCGTTCAGTGATTTACCGAAGCAGATGCGCTCAGCAGCGTGCTCAAGGTTGGCGTCAGGGGCAATCAGAGCCGGTGATTTTCCGCCCAGCTCAAGCGTCACCGGGGTCAGGTTTTTAGCGGCGGCGGCCATGACGTGTTTGCCGACAGCGGTGGAGCCAGTGAAGATCAGGTGGTTCCAGGGTACCTCTGAAAAAGCGCTGGAAACATCAACTTCTCCCTCGATGATAGCCACTTCATCTTCGTCGAATACCGAAGCCAGCATGTCTTTCAGAGCGCGGTTTGTTGCTGGAGTAAACTCAGACATTTTGACCATGGCACGGTTGCCGGCAGCGAGTGCGGTTGCAATTGGTACCAGCGCCAGCTGAATCGGATAGTTCCAGGGCACCATGATGCCGATGACACCGAGAGGCTGATAAACAACTTCATTCGATGCCGGAGCGAACAGCATATTGACGTGACGACCTGATGGGCGCATCCACTTGCGGACGTTCTTAACCATGTAGTTGAGTGCCTGCACGGTCGTCATGATTTCTGCAATCAGGGTGTCTCCCTCGGCGCGGCAGCTGAAGTCTTCGTTTACTGCTTTGACGAGAGAGTCCTGCTGTTGCACCAGGGCTGTTTTCAGTTTCCGTAACTTTTCGATTCGCGCAGCGGCGTCCGGCATAGGGTCCGCGCGGAATGCCTCCATTTGCTTATGGTGCAGGGCATGAAGGCGCTCGATCTCCTGAGCGGGCGAATGCAGGGTAGAAACTGTGGCAACCATGAGTGCCTCCGGGTGGTTAATAAACAGACAGATTCTATTATTAGAGTTATTACTCTAATTCGTCAAGAGGTGATGCGCGTGGACAAGAAGATTGTCCGTATATACCTTTACTCAGGTTAAAATAGAGACATGATTATTCTGGAGCGATGTTATGGGCACCCGCGAACGCATCATTGATGTGGCCTTAGAGATGTTTAATGAGAATGGTGAGCGGGCCGTTACAACCAATCATATTGCCTCGCGGCTCGGGATTTCGCCGGGCAATCTCTATTATCACTTTCGCAACAAGCAGGCGATCATCGCCAATTTGTTCGATCGTTACGAGCAGAGAGTTCTGGAGATACTGGCGCTGCCTGAAGGGCGCGTCATCGAAACTCAGGATAAGCTGCGCTATCTCACGGATGTTTTTAATGAGCTCTGGGCCTATCGTTTTATGCACCGGGATATGGAGCACCTGCTGAGTGCAGACCCTGAGCTTCATGAGCGCTATCGTGGTTTTTTCAGTCACTGCCTGAGGCAGATCGAGAACATCTTTCTGGCACTTAGTGGGGCCGGAATACTGTCGGCCGATGAACAGGACTGTCAGGATCTGGCGTTGAATACCTGGATTGTCGTCACCTCATGGTTTTCGTTTCTGCAGTGCAATCTGTTGTCGGGGGATGAGAGTGTGATCACGCAGGATATGTTGCAGGGCGGAATCTATCAGGTGTTCAGTCTTGAACGTCCCTATCTTACTCCAGATCATCGGGACGATGTACTTGCACTGCAGCGGGCATTTATCCCACGCCCGGACTGGATGCAGCGCCGGTGAAGTCGCTGCGTCTTGTTCTCACCCTGGTTATTGCGGTCGCGCTTTGTGGCTGCTCAGAAGGTGAGCAAGCCGCACTCGATGATTATCTCGAACGCCTCGGTCGTGCACTACAGGTTGAATCTCCGGAGTCTGATGGTGAGGCACTTCAGGCAGTGCTCGTCGACTTGCCCGGGCGTCGCCAGTTGTCAGTCAACGAGCCCCAGTTAAGCATTAATCTTCTCGACTTTCTCTCACTCTCCTCGTGTGAGTTGGGACGTGTTCTAGGGGCTAACAACAGCTCTCTCGGTAAGCTGGCAGCGCCCAGTCAGAGACTTCATCTACAACGTGACCTGATGCTAAGTGCGCCGGAGTGCATCGACGTTCTGGGGAAGGATGATCCCGAGCTTGCTGAGAAGTTACGTCGCCTTCTGCAGCAGAAATACGATGCCAGAATGACGTATTGGTGGAATGCCTGGTTCTCGTCTGAGGAGTGGCAGGCTTTTCTATCCCGCTCAGAAGGACTGATCCCGATGGCAGAATCCTCAGCGGAAGATCAGACGACATTACTGGCGGCAACCCAGGCTCTCGCGTATGTCGTACAGCAGGGACAACAGTGGCAGTCAGGCGAGTGGAAATACGAATCGGCAGTGATGGAGTCTCATCAGCAACAGATGTTAGCGACAGCGGCCATCGGGCGCTGGCGTTTAACCAATCGAGCACTTATGGATGTGAGCATCAAGGGAGCACGACTTCTTGAGCAGCGCCTTGGCGACCGTCCGCTGTGTCCGGCGGGCCGCCGGACTCCTCAGGCCGAGATTCTGCAGAATGTCTTCCATAAGTATTACGCCGGTGTGCTTCAACCCTATCTGAGTAAAACTGACCGCTTCGGTGCTGAGCTTATCGGTTATCTGAGTGTCATTTCTTCTCTTGCCCCAACCGGTGTTGTCGATGAATGGCATGTGGATGTCATAAATGTTCTGGAGGAAGAGCGGGCCGCTATGCTCAATGCCCACCACAGACATGTTACAAAGTGGCAGGACATTCTGGCTCAATGTGCCATGATGCCCGGTTCACAATAACGCTAAGCTGACCCAGAATAGGCCTATGAAGATAAACAGCATGCAGCGCGCAGTATTCGCCGTTTTGTTTATGATGGTGTTCGCCTCAGGTGCTCAGGCGTTCAGTTACTCCAGTCATGCGGTGGTGTGCGATCTGGCTTATCAGTATGCGGCACCTGAAACGCAGAAAATGATTTCCGGGTTGGTTCGGCAGTCGCGGGAGGCTCGTTCATTCGCGCAATTATGCGGCTGGCCTGACCGGGTAAGAAAGATAGACGACTATAAGCACACGTCGGTGTGGCACTACATCAATGTTGCGCGCAAAGATACCTCGGTGCACCGGGCCCATTGTCCAGGTAAGGGGTGCGTAACAGAGGAAATACGCGCAATGCAGAAGCGTTTACAGCGAGACCCAGATTCCGACTGGCAAGCATTGGCGTTTCTCGGGCATTTTGTCGGCGACGTACATCAGCCATTGCACGTCAGCTACTCAGATGACCGTGGCGGCAATCAGACGCGGATATATTATCGGGGCGAGCGTACTAATCTCCATGCGTTCTGGGATAGAGATGTTCCTGGCCTGTCGGGAACTTTAACGGAAGACAGCAATCTTATCGCGTCTTTTTCTGTGGAATTTCTGCGCGAGGGTAGTCCGGAAGACTGGGCCAATGAGTCGCTGGAAAAGACCCGGGAGATCTATCGGAATTACAGGAAAGGTGCCCGTTTCGAAGACGATGATATCGCTGCTGATCGTCATTGGGTCCGGTCGAGACTGCATCTTGCTGCCCGTCGGCTAGCGAAATTGCTGGATCAGTTGGCCCCTGTCAGCGCTGCAGGTTAATCAGGGAAGAATATGAACATAATAAGAATACTCCCTTTATGTTTTCTGACGTCATTCGCAATGGCGGCAGAAGAAGAACGTACTGTCTGCGAGAGTGGAGAGGTATGGCACGCGATTCAGGTGGTATATCCACAAGGATGGAGCTTGCCGTGTGAAGTGCACTTTACGACACCGGATGAAAAACGGGTGGTCTGGAATGCAAAAACAGCAGAAGGATTTTGTGAGCGTAAAGCGCAGGAGATTGTGCTGCGTCGCAGAAACGCAGGTTGGCAGTGTCACACCGAAACCCTGGTAGACAGCCCAGCCTTAACAGAAAGTAGCCTGATATCGGATTTGCCACCGATGCGGTAAAGCACAGAGACAGCGGCATGGATGCATCAACTTTTACAACGACACTTAAAACGACCCGCCCCCCTTTTCTGATCCTGACCCCCGTTTGCCTGCTGATGGGGTTTGCTGCCTCAGGATACTCTCCTCAATTAAATCCTGATCTGATCTGGGTTGTACTTGGTGCTTTGCTCGCGCATATATCTGTCAATATGCTCAATGAATATCAGGACTTTAAAAGCGGCCTCGATCTTGTCACCGACCGCACGCCGTTCAGCGGCGGAAGCGGAGGTTTGCCCGAGCACCCGCAGGCGGCAGGTTGGGTACTGGCCGGAGCTGTCCTGTCATTGTTGTGCGTTGTAATCATCGGTGTTTATCTGTCATTAGCGTACCCCGCCTTGTGGCTGTTGGGCGGTATAGGGGTGCTTCTGGTGTGGTTTTATACCTCGGTCATTAATCGTTTACCGTACCTTTGTTTGTTTGCTCCAGGGTTGGGGTTCGGTGTTTTGATGGTGGTAGGGACGGCTATTGTCGCAGGACTTGAGCAGCCGGTTTGCGTGGCTTTTGGCGCGGCAGTGGTCTTTCTGATGGTAAATAACTTGCTGCTGGCCAATCAGTTTCCTGATATCGAAGCCGATAAAGCACATGGTCGAGAGCATTTGTTGATTCGGTATGGCGTTTCTGCGGGAATTCGGGCTTTTAATATCATGACCTTTTCAGTCGCCGGGTTAATTGTGATGGCGGCTATGTCAGGTGTGTGGCCACAATGGGTGTTGCTGGCACTCATCCCATGGGCGCTTACATTGAAGACGCTGACAGCTCTGAATCAGGAACGTGAGAATATTTCAGCGTCACCAGACGCTTTGGGTATGAATGTGGTGGCGACATTACTGACCCCCGTGGTGTTGTCACTGGCGCTGCTGTTGAGCCGCTAGCGCTGACTCTTTTATTCAGCCTCGGAGGCTTCTGCTTCCTGTGGGCGAATCAAGCGTGAAGCAAGAACTCCCGCCTCGAATAGCAGATACATCGGCAGTGCCAGAATAGTCTGTGAAATAACATCCGGTGGTGTTACCAGCATCCCCACGACGAAACAGCCAAGAAAAATATAAGGCCGTTTACCACTGAGAGACTCCACAGTAGTCATGCCGCTGAGCACCATCAGAAAGGTGGCGACCGGAATCTCAAAGGCGATACCAAAGGCAAAGAAAATCTTCAGTGAAAAATCGAGAATATTGCTGATATCGGGCATAAATGAAATGCCTTCCGGCCCGATCCCGGTAAAGAAACCAAACACCAGTGGCAGTACCACAAAATACGCAAATGCAATGCCTGCGTAGAAAAGCAGAATACTCGACAGCAGCAGAGGGATCGCAAACTTCTTTTCGTGCTGGTAAAGCCCGGGGGAAATAAAAGCCCAGATCTGGTGCAGTATAAAGGGCACAGCAGCCAGAACGGCAAGTACAAAGGTCAGCTTGAAAGGCACAAGAAAGGGCGATGCAACACCCGTGGCGATCATCTGCCCTTCGACCGGCATCAGTACCGACAGCGGCTCAACCAGGATCAGGTAGAGATCGTTGGCGAAATAGAACAAGCCCGCAAAAATCACCAGAACGAGGAGCACCGCACGCAGGAGGCGGTTGCGCAACTCAACCAGATGGGCAATAAGAGGCTGTTCTTGATCGGTCATTGAGGTTTTTCTTCAGATGGCTTCTTCGAAAGCTCAGGTGCTTTTTCGGCCGCCTGGTCAGTCAGCTGTTCAGACGCAGTTTCAGTCGATGCAGGCTCTTTTTCCTGCGATGCTTCCTGAGTCACGTTTGGCTTTCTCATGGACGCTGGATTCAGAATGTCTTCATCAAGAAAGGTTGCCGCTGGATCACGAAGCTTGGCTTTCAGCTCTTCGGTGCGGGCTTGTCTTTCCAGATCTTCCTGAAAGTTGCTGACAGAGCGACGCACACGACCAATAATCAGCCCCATCGTGCGGGCTGCTTTCGGCAGCCGCTCCGGGCCAAGTACCAGCAATGCAAGGACGCCGATTACCATCAGCTCCATGAAGCCCATATCAAACATCAGGCTTTATCCTGATCCTTGGTCTTGCTGAATTCTGCGTCTTTTTCCGGAGCTTTCTCAGCCGACTGGCTGGTCAGCGATTCCGGCTTTTTATCGTCCTCGGACACGTCTTTTTCGTCAGGCTTTTCATTCATTGCATTCTTGAAACCACGAACCGCGCCACCCAGGTCGCCGCCCATATTACGTAGCTTCTTGGTGCCGAAAATCATAATGACGATCGCCAGAATGATCAGGAGTTGCCAGATACTGATACCGCCAAGCATAGTTATTCTCCGTTATTTCTTTGTACGAGAGGCTTTTTCTTCTAAGCCTGACATGTTGAACCGGCGCGCCAGTTCGTTAATGACCGCTTCAGGGCGCTCGCCCAGTTTCGCCAGTGCGACCAGGCTATGGAACCAAAGGTCGGCCGTTTCGTAAATGACCTCTTTATTGTCACCACTGGTCTCAGCATCTTTTGCTGCCAGTATGGTTTCGGTGGCTTCTTCACCCACCTTTTCCAGAATTTTGTTCAGGCCTTTGTGGTACAGGCTGGCGACATAAGAGGAGTCAGCCTCTGCACCTTTGCGTTCTTCCAGAATATCACCTAACTGCTGAAGAATATCGCTCATAAGAATCTCAGTATATGTCACTTGGGTCTTTCAGGACGGGATCTACGTCGACCCAGTCGTTATTTTCGTACACCTTGTAAAAGCAGCTTTCACGTCCGGTGTGGCAGGCAATACCGCCAATCTGCTCAACCTGCATGACGATAACGTCGCTGTCACAGTCGAGGCGCAGTTCGTGAAGCTTCTGTACGTGGCCAGATGATTCACCTTTGCGCCAGAGCTTCTGACGCGAGCGCGAGTAATAAATCGCGCGCTGCTCTTTTGCGGTCAGTTCGAGGGCTTCACGATTCATCCAGGCCATCATCAGGATACGGCCGGTGGCATGATCCTGGGCAATGGCCGGTACTAATCCATCGTTATCCCACTTCACTTTATCAAGCCAGTTCATCATTCAACCCTGTTTCATCTGTTCTGAAACGCGAAGGATACCGTAGAGCGCCGACTGTGCCTAATGCCAAATCTGCGCCCGTGATTCCTGTATCAGCTCTTCAGTACCAGCCATATCAGGCCGGCGGCGCCGATACTTAATCCTGCAATTTCTGGCAGTGCTAATGCGTAAGACTGCCACCACAGCAAGCCGCCAGTAATGGTTGTCATGATCCCCAGAGTCTGGTGACGCTTTTGTATACGCTGGGCTTCGAGTGCGGCGTTCAGCAACGTCAGCTGTTCCTGCATTCTCAACTGATTTTCATCGAGATGGTTGAGGCGGGTCAGGGCACCGTGCATCAGGTTAGGGATCTGCGGCGCTTTCTCTACCCAGCCCGGTAGCTGGCGCTTGAACTCTTTCCAGGCGGCTTTAGGACCAAAGCGCTCACGCATCCAGCGTTCAAGGTAAGGTTTGGCCGTTGTCCATAGATCAAGGTCTGGGTACAGCTGTCGGCCCAGCCCTTCAATGTTCAACAGGGTTTTCTGCAGGAGTACCAGCTGCGGCTGAACTTCCATATTGAAGCGTCTGGCGGTCGCGAACAGCTGAATCAGTACCTGCCCGAATGAAATCTCTGACAGAGGCTTCTCGAATATAGGCTCACAGACACTGCGAATCGATGCGGCGAACTCATGAACTTTTGTCGTTGGCGGTACCCAGCCAGAGTCTACGTGCAGCTGTGCGACCTGATGATAGTCCTGATTAAAGAAGGCCATCAGGTTCATCGCCAGATAGTGCAGATCTTCGTCGGTGAGGCTGCCAACGATACCGCAGTCGATGGCGATATATTGCGGGCTTGATGGGTTTTCGCGCGAAACAAAAATATTGCCCGGATGCATGTCGGCATGGAAAAAACTGTCGCGGAATACCTGAGTGAAGAAAATCTCTACGCCGCGCTCGGCGAGTAATTTCATATTGGTATTCTGGACGTACAGCTCGTCGATGTTAGCAACAGGAATACCGTAGATGCGTTCGCTGACCATCACTTTGTTACGCGTGTATTCCCAGTAAACCTCTGGCATGTACAGCAGCTCGGATTCTGAGAAATTACGACGTAATTGAGTTGCGTTAGACGCCTCAATCTGGAGGTTCAGTTCACCGTAAATGGTGTGACGGTAGTCTTCAACGACTTCAACAGGCTTTAAACGACGGCCTTCAGCGGAGTACTTAACCAGCAGTACAGCCATAAACTCCAGCAACTGCAGGTCGCGCTCAATGGTGTCCTCGATACCCGGACGGACGACCTTAACCACGACTTCTTTACCGGCTTCTGAATTCTCGCCAAAGAGGCGTGCGGCATACACTTGTGCAATGGACGCGGCCGCGAGCGGCTTTTCGGAGAACTCGGCGAACATCTCGCTGATGGGCTGGCCAAGTTGTTCTTCGATCAGCTTGAGTGCGGTCTCAGTAGGGAAAGGTGCAACGTTGTCCTGCAGGTTTTTCAGTTCTGCGACAATGTCTTCCGGGATCAGATCCGGGCGGGTGGATAGAATCTGGCCGAATTTAACGAAAATAGGACCCAATGCTTCCAGCGCAAGGCGTAAGCGTGCGCCGCGGCTGAGTTTGCTCGGCACCGGGCTCAGGCGCCATGGGGCCAGCCACAGCAGAATGCGGATTTTGAGTGGTAGCTGGTCGGTTGGAACAAGAGCATCCAGCCGGTAGCGGGTAAATATGAAGAGTATTTTCCAGAGTCGCCAGAGGTTACCCACGCTCAGTCCTCAGTCTTTTTCTTGTTTTCCAGACCGGCAATCCGGGCTTCTACACGATCCATCATCAGGCGCAGATCATCTGTCTGTGTTGCAAAGTCATCGAGCATGGCTGACGGTGTTACTACCTTCAGCTCATCTTCGAGGTATTCTTTTGCGGCGGTGCGGTAGGTTGACCCGGTGTCACGGCCCCAGCGCCTGAGGCCACGTAACCCCTTACCGATCTGGTGGGCGACCAGGCTGCCTGTCAGCGGCTGTATGGCGGCTTCCCAATCAATGTCTAACGCCTGTACGGTACGGGTCAGATAGAGTGCGAGCTCGGTATCGCCATCCATATCGATATCGCTGTTGATCAGTTCGTGTGCTTTATCGTCGGCGCGGGCCAGCTCAAGAAAATCTGCCAGCTTGCCACTCAGTACCACCTCAGTGTCAGAGTCGGACGTCATACTCAGAGCGATACCATCACGCAGCAGGCGAATATTAAAGCGACCCAGGCCCTCAATATCGACGGCGGCCATACGACCTTCCTGACGAGCCAGTCGCGAAAGTGTTGCTGCGTCCTGGCGAAGTGCACGATTAATAAGCCCTTCAACGGGCAGGCACATCGCCTGACTGAGTACCGCCGATAGCATCAGGGTTTGATTCCCCGGTGTAGAGCTACAACGCCACTGGTCATGTTGTTGTAGCTACAGCGCACGAGGCCCGCCTCTTCCATCATCCCTTTCAGCGTTTCCTGATCCGGATGCATACGAATGGATTCAGCGAGATACTTGTAACTTTCAGAGTCGTTCGCAACAAGCTTGCCCATAAAAGGCAGGGCGCTGAACGAATACAGGTCGTAGGCCTTGCTCATTACCGGGTTCGTCGGCTTGGAAAATTCGAGGATGAGAAGACGGCCGCCTGGCTTGAGTACACGCGCCATGGAGCGCAGTGCTTTGTCTTTGTCGGTGACGTTACGCAGGCCGAAGGCCATGGTGATTACATCAAAGCTGTTGTCTTCAAACGGCAGGCACTCGGCGTTTGCCTGAACGTATTCGATATTACCCACGTACCCCTGATCGGTCAGGCGGTCGCGGCCGACATTCAGCATGGATGAGTTGATATCAGCGAGTACCACCTTGCCCTGTGGGCCGACGATGCGCGAAAACTTACGCGTCAGGTCACCGGTGCCACCGGCGAGATCAAGAATCTGATTGCCTGGGCGGGCACCACTCATGTCAATGGTGATGCGCTTCCAGAGGCGGTGGACGCCGAATGACATCAGGTCGTTCATTACATCGTATTTCGCAGCGACAGAATGAAATACATCAGCCACTTTTCCAGCTTTTTCGTCGACCGAAACGGTCTCGTAGCCGAAATGAGTTGTTTTGTTGTCGGACATGCCTACCTCCCAATCTGGATCGACATTCTAACCAGCCGGCGTACGAATGTCTGCTTTCATTGGCAACGTAAGGTGGCACAACCGCACCTGTGCAACTGAAATGGCATCAGGCAATCTGCGTCATCATACCTTTCTGACTTCTGGTCAGAAGTTAACTAAGACTTAGCTGGAGCAATAAATGAATACCGTAGCTATGAAAGCAGCAACATTTTTATTCTGGGTACTGGCGATTACTGCCTGGGTGCAGGGTTGGGACGGCTTGCTCGGTTACCTGCCGACCATCGGCCTGATCGTCGCGGGTATTCACGTACTGGAGGTGCTGCTTTTCTGGGTAGCTTTCCGCAAGAAGAGCACCAACGTGCGTCTGGACGCTATTCAGGTGTTTATTTTTGGAATGTTCCATCTTCAGCGTTTTATGCCTAAGTCCTGAGCTGGCTGGCCCAGAACACAAAGCGCAGATCAAAAAAAGGGAGGCCTGAGCCTCCCTGATAATATGCTACAAACCGTTATTCGACGGTCAGTTCAACGCGACGGTTGAGCTGGCGGCCTTCTTCGGTGGTGTTATCAGCAATCGGCTGAGAATCACTCAGCGCTCTCAGTTCAATCGAATCTTTGCTTACGCCACGAGCCATCAGATAGTTACCAATGGTTTTCGCACGTTCCATAGAGATGAACTGATTGAATTCATCACTGCCAGTCTCGTCAGCATGACCTTTTACGATGATCTTCAGATCTTTATCTTCTTTCGCCTGAGCGGCAATCTGATCCAGGTAAGCAGTCGCTTTGCCCGGCATACCAGCTTTGTTCAGCGGGAAGCGCAGCAGAGCTTCGACGGTTTTGATCAGGTCACAACCATTGCTGTCAACCATGGCCACCTTACCGGTATTTGCACACTGATCAACGCTGTCAGCGACGCCATCATTGTCACTGTCTTCAAAAGCGGATTTGGCTGGGATGCCGGCCGCTGTCGCTGGAAGCTCGTTGACCTGTTCAGCGGTCAGCTGGCTGTCGTCAGCCATATTGTTGCTGGCTACTGTGCTACCCGCTGCCGCAGTTGAAGCCGCAGCGACCGCAGCAGAACCGAAACGGTAACCCACTTCGATGACGTAATTCATGTGTTCTGGATATTCGTTGATCATGTCGTCATAGCGGATTTCAGCGCGCGCAAATATACGCTCCGAAGAATCGTACTGCACACCAGCACCCAGAGAAGCCAGAGCGTTTGAAGCGCTGCCACCGTCTGTACGCATCTCCTCAAAACCCAGACCTGCGGTCAGGTAAGGTTTCAGGGCGTCGTCAGACAGGAAATACAGACTGCTGAAACGGAACTGCTCGATATCTGCGCGCGAATCGTCCTGGATGACGGATGGAATAACAAAGCTACCCTCAAGAGCGAGGTTGTCTTTGAGCATGTAACCCAGAGAGAGTTCGTTGGTGTAACTGTGCTTCATGTGATCGCCGAAGTGATCAACGCTGATTTCGTTTTCAGTGTGCGCGGCGCCCACCGTGAAGTAATAAGGTAAATCCTGAGCCATAACTGACGCAGAGGTCGCGGTCAGAATGGCTGCGCTAAGTAATGAACGTTTCATAATCAATCCCCCAATCGATAGCCTCCGAACTTTACCTAAGCTTGCAATCCAAAGCTACAGCGGCAACGCGTCAGTCATACACTTGGCAGGCAGTTATCAAGGAAATAGATCACAAAAGTGGTACTTTATTCGTACTTATTAGCAAAGGCTTAATCACTGACAGCATGGTTTCTGATTCTCATCATTTGCTGACCCGGTGAGGATGAAATACTCTGAGCGCCATAACGATAACAACTGGTATTTCTCACATGGACTCCGTCACTCTGCCTCTGCGGATACCCTATATTCTGCGCGCAGGTATCATCATCACGCTAGGTATCATTGCCTGGGCAATCGCTGCCTACATAGTTTTGTCGGTGTGTCCTCCGGAGCAAAGAATGCTGGCTACTTCACTGATGGCGACCAGCGTTTTCTGCTTCTGTGCTCTGGCATTTCTGGGCACCCGGGAGTTGCTGATGAACAACCTCGCCTGGCGCGTCGATAATCGCGACTGGCGGTTCTGGTTGTATCTGGTGGGGTCACATCTGAGCTCCATTCTTCTGATGGGCGTTGCTGAGGTACCTTCCGAAAGTGCGCCCTACGCGGTGTTGATGGTGGTGAACTCGGCGTCTCTTGTTGTCCGTTTTTCACCCAAATATTCACTCAGCTTCAATATGTTGGTCGCCGTGTTGTTTGCGATGCAGTTCCCACAGGATCAATGGCTTATTTTCTGTTTGTGCATGCTTATGCAGCTGGTCTTGTGGAGCTTTGGCCTGAGTATCGTAGTTGAGATCAGTGAGGTCAGGCGTTTGCGGGTTATGGGTGATGAGCTGCGCATGGCACAGGCTCAGATAGCCGAATCTGAACGGATGCTGGAAAGGCGTAATATCCGTCATAACCTGCACGATAATATGGGGCACGAGCTCGCGACTCTGCATATGAATCTTCAGATTCTCGAGCAGCAGGCCGGCCGCTTAGAGTTGTCTGATGATATTGTCGCGCCTCTGGAACGCTCGCGGGATGCCAGCAGGAAGATGTTCGCTGTTCTGGATGACATTGTATCGGGGTTACGTCAGGTGCCTTCCGCTCATTTCTATGATGCTTTAACCGATCTGGTTGATCAGGCTACAACGCTTCAAGTCACGACTTTGTGGGATGAGAAGGTGAAGATCTCCGACCCTCAGTGTTGTGAAACTCTGCTGTCAGTGGTGCGTGAGTTTCTGACCAATGTGATGAAACACTCTGAGGGGCGCGAAGTCGAAATCCGCAGTTGTTACAGTAATGGCAATATAGAGTTAACGCTCCGGGATCTTGCGGAATACACAGGGGAATTCAGTTATGGCAACGGACTCTCTGGTGTTGAGGAGAGGATAGCCGCGATGGATGGACGCTTTTTGGTAGCAATGTCCGATGACAATGAGCTGACCTGGAACATCACTCTGCCGGAGGCCAGCGTATGATGAAGCTCGTTCTGGTTGATGATCAGGCGTTGGTTCAGCAGGGCGTAGCAACCCTGCTGGAGATGTCGGGGGCGTTTAAGGTCGTTGCTACTTTTGAGTCAGGGCAGTCATTGAAAGACTGGTTAGGCGAGCACCCTTCCGGGTGTGACCTGGTATTGCTTGATTTCCATATGCCCGGTCAGGACGGCATAGAAACCCTCAAGTCTCTGAAGCCAGCACTGCGCACTCCAGTGGTCTTTCTTTCGACTTTCGCGGATGCGGCGTTAAGTCGTGAGGCCCGTCGCAATGGCGCTTCAGGCTGGTTGGCAAAGAGTGTGGAAATCACTGAGCTGGTCTCGGCGCTGCAGGCGGTGGCCACCGGTGAGCAGGTATTTCCGGCCTTGAGCCATCACCCTCAGGACTGGGACCTGAGCGTGCGGGAATTCGAGGTCGCACGCTGTCTGGTTGCGGGCATGACGAATCAGCAAATCGCAGATCAGTGTTGCTTGAGTCTGGGGACAGTGAAGAACTATACGTCCAATCTTTTCAGTAAGCTTGAAGTGGCAAATCGTGCTCAGGCGATTGCGGCACTGCGGGAGCGCGGTATTTCCTGATCTGACTTGAACTGTGTCTTGTCTTCTGTATTGTTTGTGTATAGCTTTTGTATATATTGATTATGCACACAGACTCAGGAGATAACCATGCAGCACCTCACCCGTCTCATACTGCTTACTCTGACAGCTTTATCTCTGTCAGCCTGTCGTATTGTTGAAACTGTCCCTTTTGTTGATATCCCGCGCTATATGGGGCTCTGGTACCAGATCGCCGCCAATGAAGTCTCGTTTAACGAGGGGTTGGTTGGGGTAACCGCAGAATATACTCTGCTCGAGGATGGCTCGGTCGAAGTGCTGAATAAGGGATATCAGGACAATCTGGACGGCGAACTGAACCAGATCACGGGTAACGCGACTATCTGGGATGAAGAGACGAACTCCAAGCTCAAAGTTGTGTTCCCCGGAGCGCCAGACCTGCCATACCCGAACTATCTGATCGTTGTTCTGGATGAGGCGGGTTACGAGTATGCGGCGGTCACTGATCCCTTTGAATACACCCTGTTTATACTGAGTCGCTCGCCGGAGATGAGCGAGAACACATACTCAATGATTCTTGGCGAACTGGAAGCACTGGGCGTGGATACGAGCGAGCTTGTTATTACTCCGCAGGCATTGCCTGAGGAGTAATCAGCTTAATCACTTCGGGCGCAACATTATCGGCCAGTGCCGGTTGCGCCTCTGTTGTGGGATGAATGCCATCGTCCTGCATCATGCCATCTACTGTTGCCACGCCCTCCAGCAGGAAAGGCACCAGACCTGTGTTGTAACTTCCTGACAGTTCTATATACAGAGTTCTGAAGCCCTCTGTGTATGCTGGCCCATAATTAGGTGGGATCTGCATGCCAGCCAGAACAACCTCTGAGCCTGATTCCTGTGTGGCCTCAATCATGGCCGTCAGATTATTTCTGACCAGCGAGAGTGGTGAACCTCTCAATGCGTCGTTGCCGCCGAGTGCTAGCAAAGTGACGTCAGGTTGATGGCGCTCTAATAAGGCGGGTAAGCGGCTGCGACCGCCAGAGGTGGTATCGCCGCTAATTGCAGCGACGACAACAGTGAGTTGCGGAAACCGGTTCTGCAGTTTCTGCTCTAATAGCAGAGGCCATTGTTTTTCTACCGGGACGCCAAACCCCGCACTGATACTGTCGCCAACAATCAGCAGCTTTGGTGGTTGCTGTGTCTGTTCTTCTGCCTGGGCGACAGAACAGACAAATATCGCCAGAGTGATAAACACTGACATTAACGATTTAACTTTCAGGAAACGCTTCGGTATGCCGGACAACACAGATATTACCTCTCTCAGTGCCGATCACTTAGTGAAAACAGTTCGCAGTGGCGAAGAACCTCTGACCATCCTGAAGGGTGTTTCGTTGCATATCAAGCGTGGGGAAAGTGTGGCCATTGTCGGTGCATCAGGCAGTGGGAAGTCGACATTACTGGGTATTCTTGCGGGCCTCGATTTGCCTTCAGAGGGGGAAGTCACTCTGCTCGAGCAACCTATGAGAGGGCTGGATGAAGACCAGCGTGCGGCCATTCGCGCCGGTGGTGTCGCTTTCGTGTTCCAGAATTTTCATCTGCTTCAGGGGCTGACCGCGCTCGAGAATGTGATGCTGCCGCTTGAGATCGTCGGCAAGAAAAATGCTGATAAAGAAGCAACCGGACTGCTTCATTCCGTGGGGTTGGCTGATCGGCTTGCGCATTATCCAAGCCAGTTGTCGGGTGGTGAGCAGCAGCGTGTGGCATTGGCCCGTGCCTTCGCCGGGCAGCCCGAAATTCTGTTTGCGGATGAGCCCACTGGCAACCTGGACCGTGCGACGGGCGAACAGGTTGAGTCCCTATTGTTCCGGCTTAACGAAGAGTCTTCCACCACTCTGGTGCTTGTTACACACGACGACCGTCTGGCGCAGCGCTGTGACCGGCGCCTGAAAATGACGGACGGTGTGCTGGAGGAAATTGCCTGATGACGAATACCGCAGGCAGATTTACAGAGCTTCGGCTGGCGTTAAGGTTGATGAGCCGTGAGTTGCGTAGTGGCGAGCTCACGCTGATATTTCTGGCACTGGTACTGGCTGTGACTGTCACCACAGCGATTGCCATATTCAGTCAGCGATTGGATCTGGCCATGCAGTCCAGTGCCAATGACATGCTCGGTGCAGACCTCCGGGTTCGTTCGACCACGCCGCTCGAAGAGGAGTGGCTGGTGGAGGCCGATGAACTTGGTCTGGAGCGAGCCCGTACTCTGACGTTCCCCAGTGTCGTTGTTGCCGGTGAACAGATGACGTTATCGGCGGTAAAGGCGGTCGATGATGGCTATCCCCTGCGTGGCGAGCTTCTGGTCCGGGGCATTGATGATGAAGTTGTATCCTTGCGGTCGTCTGGGCCAGAGCCGGGGGAAGCATGGGTCGAAGCGCGCCTGCTGTCGTTGTTGAATATCGGCCTGGGCGATGAAGCCGATCTGGGAGGCAAAACTTACCGGATCACCGGCCTTATTGAGAAGGAGAGTGATCGGGGAGGTAACTTTTATACCTTGTCACCACGCATCATGGTGCACTGGAGTGAGCTGGAGGGTAGCCCTATGTTGGGGCCCGGCAGTCGTGTGCGCTACCGGCTGATGCTAAGCGGTGATGGCGGTCTGCTGGAGCAGTTTCAGAGTTCGGTCGAGCTGAAAGCCAACCAGTCTTTTGAATCCCTGGGTGATGGAAACCGGCAGATGGCGGCTTCGCTTGATCGCGCGCGCCGCTATCTTGGTCTTGCGGCCATTCTTGCCGTCGTTCTCTCGTGTGTTGCGGTTGCGGTCAGTGCTCGCCGTTATGCTGAGCGTCACTTTGATATCAGTGCTTTGATGCGAACCTTTGGCCTGCCGCGGGCCTCAGTGCTTCGCATTTTTCTGGCCCAGCTTCTGCTTCTCGGAGGCGCAGCGACCCTGTTGGGTGCCTTATTCGCCTACATTCTGCAGCTAGGGTTATTACAGGTGCTGTCTGGTCTGATACCGGAAGGCCTGCCGCCAGCAACTCCGAGTGCGTGGGCGCTTGGGCTCAGCGCCGGTCTACTGGGGCTGTTTGGTTTTGGCGTACCGCACCTGTTGCCCTTGTCTTCAATCAGTCCGCTCCGGGTGCTGCGACGGGACCTTGTGCCAGTACCGCTCAAGGGCTGGCTTATTTATGCGCTGGCGCTGGGCTCTCTGACAATTCTGCTTTCTCTTCTGACGCAGGATGTCATGCTCAGCAGCGGCCTGATGATAGGCGGCGCTGCGACGTTACTGATTTTACTTCTGTTATTGCGAGGCGGCCTGAGGCTTGCCGGGCGCCTGTTGCGGAACCGAAGACTTCCGCTCAGTCTTAGATTTGCCTGGCAGCACCTGAGCCGCAGTCACACCGCAACAGCCGGGCAGCTACTGGCGTTCGCGATGACCCTGATGGTGATGTTGATTATCGGTATGTTGCGCACGGATCTTCTGGCCGACTGGCAACGCAGTATGCCTGACAATGCGCCGAACATTTTTGCCCTGAACATCCAGCCTTTCGAGCGTGATGCATTCTCCGAGTCACTGACGAATCATACTATTGAGACGCAGGCTTTGTACCCTATGATTCCCATGCGTCTGGTAAAAGTGAACGGTACCGCGGTCAGTGAGATGGAGATTGCCGAAGATCGCTCCATCAACCGTGACCTGATTACATCCACGGCTGAAACTCTGCCTGACAATAACGAAGTCGTCGGTGGTGACTGGGCACAGACTGCCGCAGGCCCGGGGCAAGTCTCCGTTGAACACGAGCTGGCCGAGCGCCTGGGGCTGGGTTTAGGGGATGTGCTGACTTTCCGTGCGGCTGGCGTCGACCTTGATGCCGAAATTACCAGTCTCCGTCGTCTCGACTGGACGGCCATGACACCGAACTTTTTCATGATGCTTTCGCCTGACCTGACGGAAGAGTTACCTATGGGCTACATGACCAGCTTCCACCTTGCCGATGAGCATGAAGGCGCACTGGTTTCTCTGATCCGGAAATACCCGGGTATCACCTTTATTGATACCCGCGCGATTCTTTCGCAGGTGCAGACTTTGCTGCAACGACTGACGACCGCAGTCGAGCTAATTCTGGTGTTTGTATTGCTGGGCGCTGTTCTGGTGATGTTATCCGTGTTGCTGACATCGACACGCGAGCGACTGACTGAAGGGGCTGTGCTGCGGACCTTAGGTGCAGCGCGGAAACAGCTGCGTCAGGCACAGTGGGTTGAGTTCGCACTCTTGGGTGTGCTTTCAGCGGTGCTTGCCTTAATCGGTGCGGAGTTAGTGACGGCGGGTTTGTATATTGGCCTGTTGGATATTCCCTACAGCAGTCTTGGCTGGGCGTGGCTCTGGTTGCCGCCGGCAACGGCGCTTGGGTTGGCGATTCCGGGCAGCTTGATGCTGCGCAGAGTAAGTCGGGTTCCGCCGCTGACCGTATTGCGGGAAGGCTGAGCTGGAGCTGTCTGACTTGAGTACATCAGCTCAGTCGATCAACTCAGCCGGGTTCTCGAACATACCGAGCGGAGTTTCCAGAATAGCGCCCAGGGTGCGGATCATATCGCGCTCTTCCATCGTGATTTTGCCGTCGTGATGCACACACACTGAAATGGCGCGCATGACCCGCTCCCGAACTTCCGGTGCGCTTGCGATCAGAGCACTCAATGCTTTATTAAGCGGTTTCAGGCTTTTGTGCGGCGCGTGTTCCGGGTTGCAGTCCCGCATCAGTAATTGTTCTGATGTAATTCCCGCTTCGAACGCAAGCACCGCAGCCTGATAATTTTTCGTTCCGGCATGGGCAACGTACGCGAGTACAACAGCAATATCATCGGCGAGTGCGTGGGCAGACTTACGCTTCTGACGGAAAGCCGGGAGGGTGCCGAAGTGGCGTCCGAGGTATTGCAGAATCAGTCGGTACAGACACCACTCGAACAGGTCGATCTTATTATCCAGCTGAATCATGCTGACCAGGGTCTGATTCATCGTGCGGTACTGCCTGAGGGACATACGACGCAGTGCCGGCATTGCCCGCTCGACCAGTTCAAGGCGCACTTCTTTGTCTGAGCGTCTGGCTTCATTCAGGTAGCGCAGGGCTTCGCGGAAGGTGTCGCTGCCATGCCTTTGCTGAATCATATTCTGCTGCTCACGCGCCGTCTCTTCGGTCGAGCCACTCATCAGCAACGCAAACACCAGAGCCTCTGCAGACATCGCGTTAATGATCGCGATTTCACTTCTGAGGAATTCCTCACCGCGTGCTTCGTAAGGTATCGCTTCATATCCTGTATCAGCGTGAGCCACTGCAGTATCTGAACTATCGACGTTTTCAGGTGCCTCGCCCTGTCCTGCAGAGAAGCCGCTGATGGCATCGCTGTCGTTGTAGGCAAAGTCCCGAACTTCGATATGCTGCATTCGTGGCTGCAGATAATGCCCGTCCCAGCCCGGCTGAATTTTCTGAATACGTTCATCCAGCGGTGGGTGCGTTGCAAACATGGCGCGGCGAAAGCGCATGACCGGACCAAAAAAGAAGTGCGATACCTCCAGCGCCGACGGTGAACCAACGCGGGAACCCGCGCCATAACCGATGACTTTGAGAGCGCCACTGATACCATCAGGGTTACGGGTAAATTGCACAGCGGATGCATCCGCAAGAAACTCACGCTGGCGACTGACCGCTGACTTGATCATGCGGCCGAAAAATTCGCCGCCGTAGCCAATCGCCATCAGTGCAAACCCGAAGGCGGCAGCCCGTGGGTCTGTGCGACGTGTCGTAAAACCGCGGTTGTGTGAGCCGCGGACAATCATACGGCCGATCTCACCGATAAATACGATGCCATAGATGATGCCGGTGAGGCGCATATTCATACGCATATCGCCGTTGAAAATATGACTGAATTCGTGGGCGATAACCCCCTGAAGCTGATCGCGTGTCAGTGCCGATATTGCGCCTCGTGTGACACCAATAACGGCATCGCTGGGCTGGTAGCCTGCGGCAAAGGCGTTGATGCCGGAGTCTTCCATGACGTATACATCCGGGACGGGCATGCCCGAGGCAATGGCCATTTCTTCAACGACATTCAGGAGTCGCCTTTCATCTGCTTCGCGACTGCCGGGGTCCAGAAGTGTGGCACCCAGAGAATCTGCCACATCACTTCCTTTGCTGAGCGATAGCTGCCTGAAAAAGCTCGAAATCAGGATCACGGCCATCGTCGTAAAGCTGACGACAGCCCAATGCTCGCCATCATAAATCTCAAACGCCCGTGAGCCCTCGGTTGATGAATAGGTTGCGAAGTGAATACCGGCAATAAACAGCAGGTTAACTGTCAGGACAACGGCAATGACGGCGAGGCTGAATAACAGAATGAGGCGCCCGGTGTTACGGCGCGCCTCTTCCTGATGGCGAAAGAAGTTCATACGTTACGCGGGTCTCAGAAGCTGATCTTGGGTGCGTCTTCGAGAACTTCGCGATTTTCAAATTCCAGCAGGGTGGCGTCTTCTCTGTGTCCGAAAGCGCCGGCCAGTACGATAGCAGGGAAACTCTGGCGATACGTGTTGTAGTCCATTACCGAGTCGTTATACGCCTGACGGGCGAAGGCAATGCGGTTTTCGGTACTGCTCAGTTCTTCGGTGAGCTGCATCATATTCTCGTTTGCCTTCAGCTCTGGGTATGCTTCCATCACGACATTCAGGCGGCCGAGTGCGCCAGCCAGTGCGCCTTCAGCCCCCATTAACTGAGCCATGCCACCACTGTTCGCAGGATTACCACCAATCGCTTTGAGGCCGGCGGCGGCTTCGTTGCGAGCGCTGATTACAGCTTCCAGAGTATCCCTTTCGTGACGGATATACTCTTTTGCAGTTTCAACCAGGTTAGGAATCAGATCGTAGCGACGCTTAAGTTGCACATCGATCTGAGCGAAGCTGTTCTGAAAGCGGTTTTTCAGTGCGACCAGCTTGTTGTACACACTGACCAGTAAAAGAATAAGCCCGGCGATTACTGCCAGCAGAATGATGCCTGTTGTTGTCATTGTCCGTTCTCCGTGTGTTCGGATCAGAGCGTTATCGCTGCCACTGACCTGAACCGTCCATGTAAAATTCGCCGTCGCCCTGAGCCTTTTCAATCAGTTTTTCACCGGCGATTCGCTCAATGTTGACCAGTTGCGTGTTCTGCTTGTTCGCGATTTCCTGATAGCGGGCTTTACGCTTGGCGTTGATATCGACGACCAGGGCGGCTGCTTCAGGACTGCTGGCACTGACGAGGCCAAGGTAACCATTAGGTTGTTCACCGACAAGGCCCATGTTTTTTGCATCGTCCAGTTCCAGGGCCAGTGCAGCAACACTGAACAACAGGCCGGCGACGAAGGTTGTAATTGTGCTGAGTTTCATCGTCTTCTCCTTGTTCAGAACAGATCGTCTTCGGATTCAAACAGTTGCTCGAGGTCCTTTTCGACCTTTACCCGGACTTCGTGCTCAATCTTGACGTTGAGATTTATGGTGATCGGCTTTTCCGGGGCCGCAACCTTGAGCGTGCAGGCCGTCAGAGGCGCCAGCAAAAGCAGAATCAATAGAGGGTTTTTCATGATCAGAGTCCTTACCTGTCTCAGGCTTACTCTATCTCACGGGGCATGATGTGGGAACGGGCTGACGTAAGGTTTGGTATAAGAATCACGAAAAACGAGGGTGTTCAGGAGGTACAGAGGCAGAATACTTGCGTTGAATCATGTCCAGTCGTTCAAACCCGGACAATTTGTAGCTATAATGCGTGCACTAAAAATATGACAAGCCTGATTGGCACTGGATGAGGACATCTTCGTGAAGCAACTGAAAGCATTGATTCTGGCGGCCGCCACTCTGGTCATGGCTCAGGCATACGCCGAGAGCGACGCTCAGATTGAGAAAATCCGCGAGCGTATCGCTCCGGTCGGTGAAGTGTGTGTAGGCGCTGAGTGTGGTGGCGTTGCAGTGGTTGCTGGTGAGCCTCGCACGGGTGAAGAAGTTTACAACACTGCCTGTACCGCCTGTCACGGTGCCGGTGTACTGGGTGCACCTAAGAAAGGCGATAAGGCCGCTTGGGATGACCGCCTGGCGAAAGGATTGGAGGAGACTCTGCACAATGCCATCAACGGTATTAACGCGATGCCTCCTAAGGGCAACTGTGCAACGTGTTCTGATGATGAAATCCTGAACGCGATCAAGTACATGGCTGGACGTTAATCGTCGTAGTCTGTCTCAAGAGAAACCCGCTTCGGCGGGTTTTTTTATGCCTGAAGTTTCCACCAGACTATGTGATTGCTGAAAGCCTGTTCGTCGGGAATATTACAATCAGGATTCTCTGGCAGTGACTGAAATCTGGCTTTGATGTTTTTTTTTGTTACCAATGGTTAGCGTTGCTGGAAGCCACGCCTGTCTTGTCTATAAGTATTCCCAACAAATGAACACCGCTAAAGAGGGATGTCTTATGGCACATGATGACGATCTGCACGAAGATGAGTTTAACGAACAGGATTCGCACGAGGAATCTGGCGAGCAGGAAACCGGAACAAAAGAGGCCGCCGCCTCAGATGATGATATTGAGTATGGCTCTCAGGCTGCTCGCGAAGCGCTCCGTGAGGCTATGGCGTCAGATGTGGAAGCCTTTCTGGCTCGTGGCGGCCGCATTCAGGAAGTCGCAGCCGACGTTATGGGAGATCCTCCACGCAAGCCTCAGACCAACTACGGTAGCCGTCCCATCTGAATCGGCTCGTTTGCTAGGAGCTTGCCATACCAGTCGCATAGAACGGATAATTCTTTCTATGTGACTGGTCGTTTTCTGAGCAAGTGCTAAAATAGGCTGGCAAGTTGATTCGCAAGGATGCAGAAACATGACCAGTCATTCCAGAAAATACCGCCGCCGTTTACACGCATTACCCGCTGCACTGGCCCTGTTCGTATTCGCCGCTCTGTGGCTATACAGCAACACCACGTCTGCTGATGTACTGCTTTCCGCAAAATCCATCGACGATTGGAACAAAGACTGCCGCCATTGCTCTATCGAACCTCACTATGATGTTATCCAGGGTGAAATCGTGCGTCTGGAAAGCCGGATGGGGCGTGCTCTGTTAAGTCGTCCATTTGTCAGTGAAGGGGCGAGGCCCCAGCTAAGCTGGCAGTGGTCACTGGATAAGTTTGATGAAGAAACAAGTGCGGCGCTGATGCGCGTGACAGTGGACTTCTCGAGCACAGAAGCCGATCAGACCTATCGCCTGCATTATGTGTGGAACCCGGCTGAGCGCACGACACATCGTGAAATGATCGAAGAGAATGAATACGTCTGGGTAGTCAGCGGTGCTCAGCAAGCGCCGCGTCGCTGGTATTCTGTCGAGCGTGATCTGAAGCAGGATCTCGGCAGGTTGGCTGAGGATGTACCTGAGGATATATCAGTCACCCGCATTGAAGCAGGCATAGGCGAGCCGGATGGGCGCAAGGTCCGCAGTGGAGGTTACATCAGTGAACTGACGGTCAACTACCTTCCAGAGCCTTTATCGCTTGAACCAGTTGCGACCAGTGACTGAATTCTCCATCGGGCTGACAATCCGCTAATGGCCAGTCAGCCTGCTTATCATTAAACCAGAGAGTTTTCATACCTACCGCCTGAGCTGCCGCGACGTCCTGCTCCGGGTGATCACCAATGTGCAGTGCCTGTTGAGACTCAACACCTGCGTGCTCAAGTGCAGCCTCGAACATATCCGGTGATGGTTTGGCTTCGTAGTCATCGGCTTTCAGGTGACGATCAAAGAGATGTGAATGTCCTGCGATATCCAGATCAGCATTGCCGTTCGTCAGAGCAATCAGAGGGTAGGACGCTTTCAGCTCTGCCATTACTTCAGCAACACTTTCAAACAGTATTAAGTCGGTGCTGCGCGCCTGATAGAAGGCTGCAAAGGCATCCTGTGCCATGCGTCGGGCGCTATCAGAGTCGTGGCCAGACTGCAGGAAGATACGGCGCAGTAATTGAAAACGAAATTCGGACACTTTGCCTGTCAGCTCAGGGTAGGCTGCCGCCAGATCTTTCTTGTAGGCGTGAAATTTTTCCGGCGGATAAAATTCAGCGGTCACTGGAGAGTGCTCACTGATCCAGTTGAACATTGCGCGTTCTGCTGCGATCAGTGCATTGGTCGGGTCCCAGAGTGTGTGGTCCAGGTCGAAAGTGATGAGCCCAAAGGTCATGCTCAGCTGACCGGAATCTGCGGTAGTCGCAGCGCCAACACGTCGGCAATGAAGTCGAGGAACAGGGTGTCCACAGAGCTACGATAATAACCCGGATCTTCACTGGCGACCGTCAGTATGCCGAGGTTGTCTTTGCCGCGGATGTGCGCTGCAGCGACGGAGCGGCAGGCGGATTCATCGACGCCCAGAAGTTGAGCAATATCGGCTTCCGGCAGTTGTCCGCAAATGGCTCTGTGCCCTTTAAACAGGCGGTGCACTGAGCGTTGTACTTCACTGCTGTGAATCGCAATCAACGGTGGCTCAAGCTGACGCTCAGTAAAGTGCAGCATGGCCCAGGCATCGACCGAAAAATCTTTACGCAGAGAGTCATCCAGAGCAGCCTGAACGTCTACCCAGGTCGTGGCCTCGACCAGAGCCAGTACCAGCCGTTTGCTCTTTTCGAACAGCTGGTCGTTGCGGCGCGCGTTTTCAAGCAGGTCAGACAGGCGCTGTCTCAGCTCAACGTTGCGTTCACGGTGCACGGCAAGCTGACGTTCAACAAGGCTGGTAGCCGGACCGCTGTTGTGTGGAATCCGCATGCCTGCGAGCAGGTCGTCCTTCCCGATAAAGAAGTCGGGATGGTCTTCCATGTATGCGATTACGTCGGCTTCGGTCAGTCGCGGGGTCTGGCTCATGTCTGTCTGTTCCTTAGAGGTCAGAGGTTTACTTTACCTTCGAACACCCGTTCAGCCGGGCCTGTCATTTTCACTGCGCCTTCGCCGTCCCAGTCGATGAACAGATCACCGCCCGGCAGGCTGACTTTGACGCCCTGATTTAACCAGCCGCGAAGCTGGCCTGAAACTACCGCGGCGCAGGCGCCGGTACCACACGCCAGGGTTTCACCTGAGCCGCGTTCGAACACCCGCAGGCGAATATGATGCGGATTCACAATCTGCATAAAACCGACATTGACGCGGTTCGGGAATTCTTTACATGACTCCACCGCCGGGCCCCAGGTTTCGACCGGAGCGGTATCGACGTCGTCGACGCGGATCACGGCATGTGGGTTACCCATAGAGACTGCACCCAGGTTGATAATACCGACGTCAGGCACATCAATGGTGTACTCTGTAGCAAAACCATCGGCAATAAACGGGATTTTCTCCGGGGTCAGCTCAGGTTTACCCATATCGACCATGACCTGTCGGTCGTCGGTCAGGTGCAGCTCCATGATGCCGCTGGCTGTCTCAACACGAATATCGCGCTTGCCTGTCAGGTTCTGGTCGTATACGAAACGGGCAAAACAACGTGCTCCGTTGCCACAGTTTTCGACCTCACTGCCGTCGGCATTGAAAATCCGGTATTGAAAATCGACATCCGGACGGGTTGGCTTTTCAACGACCAGCAGCTGGTCGAAGCCGATACCAAAGTTACGGTCCGACAGTTCGGCAACACGCTCCGGGCGAATGTTCGCACTCTGCGTAATCAGGTCAACGACAACGAAGTCGTTACCGATACCATGCATCTTGCTGAATTTGAGCCACATATACTGTCTCTTTATCCGGTTTGATATTAATCGGGTAAGCAGCTTTCGCCAGCAAACAATGACGCGACGGTTTCGCGTTCACGGACGACAAACGCCTTATCACCGTCGACCATAATCTCAGCGGCACGGCCACGGCTGTTGTAGTTTGATGCCATGACAAACCCGTAAGCACCTGCCGACATTACCGCGAGCAGGTCTCCGGCAGCAATTTTCAATGGGCGATCTTTACCGAGGAAATCTCCGGTTTCGCAGACAGGGCCGACGAGGTCGTATGTACGTTCTGGCTCAGCAGAGGTTTCGGATACCGGAACAATAGCCTGCCATGCGCTGTAGAGGGCAGGTCGGATCAGGTCGTTCATTGCGCCGTCGATGATGGCGAAGTTCTTGTGCTCGTTGAGCTTCAGGAATTCGACCTGAGTCAGGAAGACCCCGGCGTTGGCGGCAATAGAACGGCCCGGCTCAAAAATCAGTTTGAAGGTGCGATCGCCCAGACGCTCTTTTACCGCGGCAATGTACTCTGCCGGAGTAGCAGGCTGTTCATCCTGATAACGCACGCCGAGACCACCACCGAGGTCGAGGTGTTCGATGGTGATGCCACGCCCGCTGAGTTCGTCGACCAGTGCAAGGACGCGGTCGAGTGCATCAAGGAATGGATCAATTTCAGTGAGCTGGCTGCCGATATGGCAATCGACGCCCTTTACGTTCAGGCCCGGCAGGCCTGCGGCTTTTTCGTAAATGCGTACGGCGTCATTAATATCGATACCGAACTTGTTGTCTTTCAGGCCGGTAGAAATGTACGGGTGGGTCTGCGCATCAACGTCAGGATTCACACGCAGGGATACCGGTGCTGTTTTTCCCAGTTCTGATGCCACGGCGCTCAGACGTTCAAGTTCGGCTTCAGATTCGACATTAAAACAGTGAACGCCAACTTCGAGCGCACGCTGCATTTCATGAGCTTGCTTGCCAACACCGGAGAAAACGACTTTCGATGGATCACCGCCTGCCGCGATAACACGCTCCAGTTCACCGATGCTGACGATATCAAAACCAGCGCCCAGTCGTGCCAGTGTGTTCAGAACACCCAGATTAGAGTTCGTTTTGACTGCGAAGCACACCAGATGAGGCCACTCACCCAGAGCAACAGTATAGGCAAGGTAGGCTTGTTCGAAGGCACTGCGCGAGTAGACGTACAGGGGCGTGCCGTGTTCTTTGGCCAGTGCGGTCAGAGAGACGTTTTCGGCATGCAGGCTGCCGTTCTGGTATAAAAATGCTGACATGGGCTTACTGCTCTTGTTCTTGTTCGGAGTCTGGAAGATAGAGCGGACCTTTCTGACCACAGGCACTGATACCAATTGCGAACAGCAACATCAGAGACACACAGGCGATGGTTTTCAGGTTCATAGCTACCTCCCACAGAATGCCACGCATTATACGGGCAATGGTGTGCTATGTCTGCGCCTGAGCGCGTCCTTTGCGGGCCGGGGAAGAGGGGGCGGATGACGGATGGTTTAACAGGTGCTCCAGCCGTTGCCTGAATTGCAGATGGCGGGTCAGGTGGCGGTTGTCATCGATAGTTATATCGCTTAACCAGACAGGTTGGGCATGGTCGTGGGCACGTGCAGCAATGATCGCTTGCCGTGCCTCCTGCAATAACTGAGTGCCTGACGTGGCTTGTGACAGCGTGACGCCATTGACGGATATTTCCAGAGCCGATTTTGTGTGCGATTGAGCGCTGACTTCAATGGTTGCAGGCTCACGGGCTTCCACGGGGATACGGCGACGTTCCGCACTGAAAGACAGGGTTTCGCCATCGAGCAGCAGTTCGCTCAGGTGCAGGGGCCAGCGCTCTTGTTGCAACTCATCAGCCCAGCGTTGATTCAGTCGGCGGATGAACCTCAGTAAAGGCACCAGGGTCGAACGAATATCCGAGCCACTTTGCTCCTGATAATGCAATGATCCGTACTGGTCCATCACATAAAGAAAAACTTTACCTTTCTGGCGCCAGTACCAGACGTGCCATTGGTCGCCTTCGCCCTGTTCCAGGATCAGACGCAGAGGGCTGCTGGGCAAAGCATGACGGTCGAGGTGCCATCGGCGGAAGCGGGGACGCGGACGAGCGAGGAGCTTTATCAGCGCTTTGAGATTCTCAGCGTGGTGACTGACGACCTCTCTGCGGCGGTATTCAATGAGATGAAAGCTGTCCCCTGTCTGGAGCAGATAAGGCGCAGGTTTAGTCTGTGACAGGTGATCAATCAGGTCGCTAAGCAATTGCTCAAGGCGTTTCTGAATCGCCACCGATCGAACCTGGCAATGACAGTGAATACGCCATTCTGGCCAGGTCTGGGTATCTGCTTTACTGCGGAAATTGAGTACCTGCAGCATTGCCTCGTGTACGGTATCAGCGCCAGAGTAGTAACTGATCTGCCATTCTCCCCAGCTGGTGATGGTGAGAAGCTCGACCGACTGAACCAGGTTCTCGCGACTCGAGCTGAAGCCCAGAGCATCGTCACGGTTGCTTATTTTCTGCATGCCTCGCCGTGACAGTGACTGCTGCGGATTAACGCCCGGATTGACGAATAAATGCCAGCGCAGAGGCGTCTGGTCACTGGTGAAGTCGATGCTCTTTTTGCCCGGCAGGGGGATTTCCATAATGTCCTGCAGCAGAGATCTGAGCTCGTATTGGGTCACTGGGTTATGCGCCGGATACAGTGCGACATGGGAGTGACTGGTGAGCATGCCGTTACGCCGGGCAAATACCAGGGCTTCGATGATCGAAGGCGTCTGCATCAGTACGGCGCTGTCGTCTCCGGGGCGCCAGCTGCCTGGTATCAGTTGCCAGATGCCTTCTTTGAGGTTGAGGGTGAGTTTCTCCTCTTCCATGTCGCTGCGGATTTTAGGGTTGATGTCGATGATCTTCCCCGGCTCGGCCCTGAACGCAGCAAACAGTTGATTGCCGAGTACCCTGAGGTCGCGTTCTTTAATGTGCAGGGATTGTGCGTGTTCCTGCGAGAAGGTCGCGAGCGCCCGATAGCTGTTCAGCATCTGCGTTACCAGTGCATTACGCTCATTCATGACCTTACGTGCTGGCCAGCTTTGGCGACTGTCCAGCTCGTCCAGGTAAGTGTAGGTCCATCCCCATTCTTTGATCTGTTCTTCAAGCGCTTTCACCCGGCGCTGTTGGCGCTGGTTGCCTACCAGTCGCGTCAACTGAACGCCTGATTTGAAGTAGAAGGCCCTGCGCATGAGATCACGCAGATCGCCCTCGTCTTCGCTCAGGTGAGACTCAAGCCGGCGCAACATAAGAAGGTAGGGGTCGGTATTTAAGAGGTCGGCGTTTCCCTCCTGAACCTGTTTACGGAAATCCCAGGCCAGAGGCCGGATGTCCGGGTATGCCGAGGCATATTCGCGATTCAGAAGGAGTTTCAGCAGAGATTTGTATGGATTGCTGAGCCCCTTATTGAGTTGCCATAGCCCGGCGCCGACGAACTCACCGGCGGGTATGGTTGGCAGGCTGCCGACATCCAGCCAGTCGGCGACATCGATGAGATGGTTTTCTGTGAGTTTCGCCCAGTAGCTGTCGGCCTGATATTCCAGTGCTTCGGGCGTTAACCACCAGCGTGGGGTTTTTCCTGCGAGCCAGAGGGCGCTGCGGTAGAACTCATCCAACAACAGCAGATGCTGGCTGCTGCCACAGTCTTCACCGTCGGCCGACTGGCTCTGACCGTCGCGGAAGTCTTTAAGGTTCATCAGAAAGAAGTGGACTTCCGTGCCTTGTGCATCGGCCCACTTTTCAATACGTGTGCACTTTTCCTGAAGTGCGCTGACCTGATGATCTGTCATTAATTCGTCGTGACATAACCACACATCAAGGTCGCTGTTGCGGCTTTGGGCAACACTACCCAGGCTACCCATGAGGAATACGCCTTCAATGCAGCGTTGCCCGGGGTCTCTGGGGATCTGAGCGCCACGGGCAAACTGGTGCAATGCTGAATGGTGCTCAAGTGTCGGAGTGTAACCTGTGATTCCGCACGGAGTGTGAGGCGCGACATAGCCGGGTAAGCGGGAACCATTGCAGTGCAGCAGGAGCGGCAGAACATCCAGCACGGCCTGCTGTCGGGGAGAGAGTTGTTCTCGCGCGGACGCCAGCTTCTGAGCGTTGAGGTCGAGAAAGTTCTGACGCCAGCGATTCAGAGTGCTCTGGTCCGGAATAGAGTTGGCCGGGTTCATCACTTACTGCACAAAGTGGGTGTGTGTTTCAGTATAGATGGCCCGGCGTTTTTCGCCGTTTTACTGTTTCTGTCAGAATCAGCAGATACGGCAGCCTTCCAGAAATACCTGCGCGACTTTACCCGCGACAGTTCGGTTCAGAAGGGGGTGGTTGTGGCCTCCGGAGGCCATTTCTGATGCAGTGAGTGTGTACTCGTCTCGTGGGTCGTACAGGACGGCATTAAAATCCGCCCCTTCCGTCAGGGATTGTGACAGCCCGAGAACATTGGCCGGTGTAGCGGACAGAGCACGTACAAGCTGTTCGACTGTTAGCTCTTCACGGCTGACAAGCGTCATGGCTTGCGGCAGGAAGGCGTCATACTGGCTCATGCCCGGCTCAGCATCTGAAAACGGCGCTTTTTTAGCGGCAATTTCATGAGGACTATGGTTTGAGCTGATGGCCAGTTCACCACGTGCTACGGCCTGCACCAATGCCTCGCGGTCCCGCTCACTGCGTAACGGCGGCTGCACGTTGTACAGGCTATCGTAGCCGGTGACTGCTTCGTGGGTATAGAGCAGATTGGCCAGAGGCGTGTCTGCGGTAACGCGTAAACCGTTTTCCAGTGCTTGCTGCAGCATGCTGACACTGCGGCGGCAGGTAATCTGGCTGATATGAGCGCGTACGCCGGTCTGCTCTACCAGGAGAAGAATCTGCGCGAGGGCGATGGTTTCTGCCGTTTCAGGTATCCCCGGCAAGCCCATGCGGGTCGCCACAGGGCCTTCGTGCATGCAGCCGCCATCGGACAGGCTGAGATCATTGGCATTGAGGAAGAGAGGAATATCGTACGTCGCTGCGTATTCCATCAGGCGGCGCAGTACATAGCTGTTTCTGACCGGACGGCGGGCATTGCTCATAGCAACAGCGCCAGCTTCTGACAATGTGTACATGCTGGCCAGTTGCTCGCCGGCCAGATCTTGTGTCATGGCGCCCAGCGGCAGTACGCGGCTGAAACCGGCTTTACTGGCTTTTTCCAGAATCAGTTTGACCACGGCGGAGGTGTCCGCGACGGGTTTAGTGTCCGGTAAGCTGCAGATATGAGTGAAGCCACCGCGGGCGGCTGCTTCTGTTTCGCTGGCAATGCTGCCTTTCTGGCTGTAACCGGGCTCTGGCAAATGGCCGCCCAGGTCGATCAGCCCCGGGATCAGCCACTGACCCGTGGCGTCGATTGTGTGTTCAATCTCACCGGCATCCGGTCGGCGACCGAGTGTCGCGATGCGGCCATCAGCGACAAAGACATCGGTGATCTCATCTGTCTGGGTCTGAGGATTGATTACCCGCGCATTCGCAATATGCAGATATCTCATCAGGCAGGCTCCTCACTGTTCACGGGTGTTTGCTGGCCGCTCATGGCCATCGCCATCACGGCCATACGAACGGCAATGCCGTAGCTGACCTGATTCAGGATGACGGACTGGTCGCCGTCGGCGACGGCGGATTCAATTTCAACACCTCGGTTGATCGGGCCCGGGTGCATCACGATGGCATCCGGCTTGGCGAATGCCAGTTTTTCTTTCGTCAGACCGTAGAGTTTGAAAAATTCACCTTCTGACGGCAGGAGTGCATTTTGCATACGTTCTTTCTGCAAGCGCAGCATGATCACAACGTCGCAGTCGGCAAGGCCGGCTCTCATGTCGTAATAAGGAACAGCGCCCATGCTTTCGATATCCGAAGGCAGAAGTGTTCCCGGGCCAATGACCCGGACTTCTGCGGCCCCTAATGTGCGCAGCGCATGAATCTGCGAGCGGGCAACCCGTGAGTGCAGAATATCACCGACGATGGCGACGATTTTGCCCTCGATATCGCCTTTGTGGCGGCGGATGGTGAGCATATCAAGCATGGCCTGAGTCGGGTGCGCGTGGCGCCCGTCACCGGCATTGATAATGGCGACGTTCGGCGTTACCTGTTCGGCAATAAAATGCGCAGCCCCTGAGTCTGAGTGACGAACGACGAACATGTCGCTGTACATAGCCTCGAGGTTCCAGAGGGTGTCCATCAAAGTTTCACCCTTAGAAGTCGCCGAGCGCGCGATATCGAGATTGAGGATATCGGCAGACAGACGTTTTGCTGCGAGTTCAAACGTTGAACGGGTCCGGGTGCTGTTTTCGAAAAACAGGTTCACAACGGTTTTACCGCGCAGCAACGGAACGGTTTTTACGGCACGTTCCTGTGTACTGATAAAGGAATCGGCGGTGTCCAGTATCTCGGTAAGTAGCTCGCGGCTCAGGCCTTCGGTCGTCAGAAAGTGCTTCAGGCGTCCGTCTTCGGTGAGCTGGACTGTGTTGGGATCAGTCATGTGGTGTTCCTGTTCAGGCCAGAGTCAGAACTAAGGGGCGCGGGCCGGTCAGCTTGACCAGCTGGCCATCGTTTAATGCCAGAGTTGCTCCACAGAGGTCTGGCTGAATCGGTAATTCGCGTCGGCCAATATCCAGCAGGCATACCAGGGTAATACTGGCTGGGCGGCCATAATCAAAAAGCTCATTCATGGCTGCGCGTATGGTGCGACCGCTCATAATGACGTCGTCGATGAGAATGATGTGTCGGTCTTCAATCGAATCCGGCAACTCTGACCCCTGAACTTTCGGGTGCAGGCCGTGGCGGGTGAAGTCATCACGGTAGAAGCTGATATCGAGCGAGGCGACATCGTCGGTACATTTCAGCGTGTCGTTGAGGCGCTCGGCTACCCAGACACCACCTGTTCGGATGCCAACCAGTAATGGATCATCGAGTTGGCGTTCGTTCATTAGCTCCGTGACCTGCTCAGCAAGGTCTTGAGTGATTTGTTCTATATCCGGCAGATTCATCATTGCTCTCCTGCTTTCGGGTGTTCTGACATCCAGCTTTCCAGAATCAGGCAGGCAGCAAGGCCGTCTACCGAGTAATCACCGAAGTTCTGGTGTCCGGATTCTTCGATGACCATACCTTTTGCTTCGTAACTGGTCAGGCGCTCGTCCTGAGTGTACGAAGGACGATGGAAACGTCCTTCCAGACGGCGGGAAAATTTTGCCGCTCTTCGACTCATTTCTGAAGGGGTGCCGTCCATATTCAGTGGCAGGCCAGTGACAAAGGCGTCAGGTTGCCATTCAGTAATGATGCGTTCCAGCGCGTCCCAGTCGGGCACTCCGTCTTTCGCTTTGATCGGTTCGAGCGCATTGGCACTGTCGGTCAGGCGCTGGCCGATGGCAATGCCGATGCGGCGAGTACCGAAATCGAACCCCATGACGGAAGTGATGCGATCAGGAATCTGAGGAGAATCAGGCATGGCCCGACTCGTCACTGAGAAATTCGGCGCTGACGCCCAGCTTGCTGAGTGCGACGTCGTATAAGTCGCGCTGATCGAGACGGAACAGGAGGTCGGGGGTGGCTTCCAGGGTGAGCCAGGCATTCTCACGCAGTTCTTCGTCTAACTGACCGGCACTCCATCCAGCATAACCAAGGCCAAGACTATAATTCTGCGGGCCCGTGCCTTGAGCAATCGCGCGCAGAATATCCTGCGACGAGGTCAGATGCGTTCGTTCTGTGATATTCATGGTAGCGCCCCAGTCACCGGTTTCTTCGTGCAGGATAAATCCTTGCTCCGGACTGACTGGGCCGCCCTGAAGAATGGTGGGTGCAATATGGCTGCGGCGATCAATATCCAGCTGTTCACAGATGTCACTGAACTCAATGCTGGAGGGTTTGTTGAGCACAAGGCCCATGGCGCCGTCGGCGTTGTGTTCGCACAGGTAGGTCACCGTGCCACCAAACCAGGAGCCATCAAGCCCCGGCATGGCTATTAACAGGTGATTGCGAAGGCTGTTCAGCTCAAGCATCAGTTTGACCCCGACAGGTAGCGATCGCCGGTGAACTGCCAGGTACGGATGATTTCCAGTCGATCCATCTCGCGTCGCATTTCGTTGGTGAACGGGGCGAACGGAGCCGCAAGTCGCACAATGCGAGTGGCGGCTTCATCGAGCACTCTGCGTCCTGAAGACTCCAGCACTGCAAGCTCGTGAATACTGCCATCAGGATTGATGGATACCAAAATCCGCAAGCGGCAATTGTCGTAGCAGTTTTCAGCTTCCTGAGGGTAGTTGATTGCCCCCATTCGCTCGATTTTCTGACGCCACAGGTTTACGTAGTAAGCGTCTGCGGCTTTCATTGTCGAAGCTGCGGTCAAACGGTGAATCCGTGGCATACGTGCATAGAGCTGTCGCTCGGTATCCAGTTTTGCCTGTAGGCTGGCGATTTCCAAGCTGCGTTCGAACAAGCTTTGCTGGGGCCCGTCTGGAATATCCGGAGCAGGCGTCTGTTGCTCTTCAACTTGCTGTTGTTGTTTCTTGGGGCTACGTGTCGTGGAGACAACCTGGGTGTGCAAACTGTCCTGGACACGCGGTGCCGTTGGCATCTGCTCTTCACGAACATTCTCGCGGATATCGTTGGCGTGGAAATCGGCCTCGACATCCGTGGTCTGCATTTCAGCTTCGTCCAGAGTGCCGCTGCCCTGCTGATTTTCCTGCGCCAGGAAGTCGGCATCCTCAGGCGCCTCCTCACTACGGTAGCCCGCGAGTGTTACGTCCAGTGTGGAGCTGAAGGCCGGACTTTCTTCGGCACTGAAGCTGATGCCCAGTACAAGCATGGCGTGCACCATGAGCGCGACAAATATCGCGAACATCATGCGGTCGTTGCTTGATACGGTCTGGGCACTCATGGTCTGTCAGGGTCTCCGTCGTTGTGCGCGCAAGTCTGCTCTCACCTTCAGGAATTGTCCACACTGGAACGGCGGATTTCCAGTAGTGTGTCGATCAGTTGTCCGGCGACGTCGATGCCGCTGTCGCGCGAAATTTCGCGAACACAGGTCGGGCTGGTGACGTTAATTTCTGTTAAGCAGTTACCAATGACGTCGAGGCCAACAAAATATAAGCCGCGCTTTTTAAGCTCTGGGCCAATGATGCTGGCGATGCGACGATCATCCTCCGAGAGCTCTTGTGTTACACCACGGCCACCGGCAGCCAGATTGCCGCGGGTTTCTCCCTGGGCCGGAATACGCGCAAGACTGTAAGGAACCGGTTCGCCATTAATCATCAGGATGCGTTTGTCTCCTGAGGTGATTTCAGGGATAAATTTCTGCGCCATGATCTGTTGGGTGCCATGCGCGGTCAGCGTCTCAATAATCACGCTGACGTTGGGGTCATCTTTTTTCAGGCGGAAAATGGAAGAGCCACCCATGCCGTCCAGCGGTTTGAAAATGACGTCTTCATGTTCTTTGTGGAATGCTTTAAGCAGGTCTGCGCGGCGCGCAACAATAGTTGGTGACATCAACTCAGGGAAGGCTGTCGCAAATACTTTCTCGTTGCAGTCCCGCAGGCTCTGAGGGCGGTTGGCGACGAGTACGCCTTCTTCCTCGGCGCGCTCCAGAATATAGGTGCTATAGATGAACTCGCTATCAAAGGGCGGGTCTTTGCGCATGATAATGATGTCGAGCTCGGCCAGTGGGCGATCTTCGAACTCACCAAGGTCGGCCCAGTGCTCCGGATTCATTGCTACCTTCAACGGTGCCATGCGACCGTAGGAGCGGCCTTTCTGTATGGAGAGGTCAGGCTGCTCCATATACCAGAGTTCGCAGCCGCGCTCCTGTGCTGCATTTAACAACGCAAGTGAAGTGTCTTTCTTGAAGTGGATCTCCTGAATGGGATCCATGATTACGCCAAGTCTGATAGTCATTGCGTCTCCGCTGCGTGGTCAGCCGCCATTCTGGCGGGAATAATTAATCGTCGGATTGTAACGTATCCTATTTGGCTTTTTCAGCGTTTTGTCTGACCTTTGTTAGCGACAGTCTGTTGCATCAGGCAGGGTTCCCGGTATGCTCTCTAGCCTGTCCGGGCGGAGTGTGATACAAAAGCGAAGCGTCCCGGTGGCCCCGGGGAAACGACTGATTTTCTGTATTCTTTCTATAGGACAGTCGGGGGCTCTTGCCGGTCTGAGGGTTGAGTCACAGAACTCTCTGGCCAATCAGAGTAAAACAACAACAGATAATTGGATGGTGAAAGGCCTGTCGTATGGACGATAATTTTCAAGATGTAAAGGTCATGGTGATTGACGACAGTAAGACGATTCGTCGTACTGCCGAAACCCTGCTGAAAAAAGTTGGTTGTGAAGTGATCACTGCCACAGACGGTTTCGATGCCCTGGCTAAAATCGCCGATACCGACCCGGATATTATTTTCGTCGATATCATGATGCCGCGCCTGGACGGCTATCAGACCTGCGCCCTGATTAAAAATAATTCCAAGTTTAAGTCTACCCCGGTCATCATGTTGTCGAGCAAAGACGGCCTGTTTGATAAAGCCAAAGGTCGCATCGTCGGGTCTGATGAATACCTGACCAAACCATTCAGTAAAGAAGAGCTGCTCGGTTCTATCCGTCAGCACGCGAAATAAGTAAGGGGTAAGTAGCATGGCACGCATTCTTGTGGTGGATGACTCACCAACGGAAACCGAGGCTTTCCGGGCGGTGCTCGAGAAAAACGGCCACGAAGTGTTGAATGCAGAAAACGGAGCTGATGGTGTCGCTGTTGCTCGTCAGGAGCTTCCGGATCTTGTTTTGATGGATATTGTCATGCCTGGCCTGAACGGCTTTCAGGCAACTCGTCAGTTAACCAGAAGCCCTGAAACCAAGAATATTCCCGTTGTGATTGTGACTACCAAAGACCAGGAAACTGATCGGGTCTGGGGGAAACGTCAGGGGGCTTCAGGTTATCTGGTTAAGCCCGTCTCTGAAAGCCGCCTGCTATCAGAGATCAACGCTTTGATCGGCTCAGAAGAAGGCTGAAGCCATGACACCATTTGCTCTGCTCACCGAGATGGAAAATCGCAGTCGACGCTTTGCGTCGCCACTGCCACAGCAGGTTGAAACCGTTTCGACCTGGCGCGGAATCGGATTTCTGCTGGGTAACGAGCAATACGTCGCCAACATGGCCGACGTAGTGGAAATTCTGCAGATGCCAAAAGTAACCCGGGTGCCCGGTGTGAAAAACTGGGTGCTTGGTATTGCCAACGTCCGTGGGCGCATGGTGTCTGTAATGGATCTTAATGGCCTGCTCGGTCAGCCATCACGTGGTAACTGGCGTAGTCAGCGCGTGCTGGTGGTTGAGCAGGATGAATACCTTACCGGCCTGCTCGTAGATGCAGTGCTTGGTATGCAAAGTTTTCCGGTAGACCGGGAGGTGCCTGTGCCGCAGGTGCCTGAAGCGCTCGCGCCGTTTGTGGCGAAAGCTTTTGAACGCGATGGCAGGAATTGGCCAGTCATGGAATTTGGTGAGCTGTTGAGGTCACCTGAGTTTATGAATATCGCCGTATAAACACGGAACGGAAAATAATAACAATTTACTGGCCCGTCGGGTCGGATCAGCATGCAGCGAGTTTGGAGAGGACGGCATGAGTGGAAACACAGTAAATCAGGGGAAAAAGAGTAACTTCAGTGCCATTGTACTGATGTTCGTTTTCCTGATCGGTTTCATTGGTATCACCATTGGGGTCAATATTTTGGCCACAAAGGATGAGCAGTATCTTGAGCACTCGGGTGAGTTGCGGGTTCTGTCTCAGGAATTGGCGAAGAACGCGGTAGAGGCCGCTGGTGGTAAACCAGATGCATTTACCCAGCTGCGCCAGGCGCGCGATAACTTTGATAAGCGTTGGGGATATCTTGTCGCCGGTGATGATTCGAAGAGTCTGCCCCCGTCAGAAGATGCCGCGCAGTCGGGAGTTCAGGAAACCTGGAACAGTGTTCGTGAAGATGCTGACCAGATTATCCGCTCTGAGCAGATCGTACTTTCGGTTCACGAAGTAGCCGAGCTTCTATCTGAAACCATTCCTCAGTTGCAGGTTGAGTACGATGAAATCGTAGACATCCTGCTTGAAAGCGGCGCACCTGCCGATCAGGTTGCGGTTGCTCAGCGTCAGTCCTGGCTTGCAGAACGTATTGTACGCTCGGTAAACAAAGTACTGGCGGGTGGTGATGATGCCGTTATGGCTGCCGATGCTTTTGGTCGTGACGCCTCGCTGTTTGGTCGGGTACTGAACGGTATGATTCAGGGCAACATCGCCATGAACATCTCTCAGGTTACGAACGAAGAAGCAGTTTATGCACTGGCTGAAGTTGCTGAGCTGTTCGAATTTGTATCAGGCTCTGTTGACGAAATTCTGGAAACCTCTCCTGAACTCTTCCAGGTTCGTGAAGCCTCCGACAATATCTTCCAGAATTCACGTGTCCTGCTTGAGCAGACATCGGTTCTGACGAATGAAATTCAGAACAATGCCGAAGAGCGGAACATGATTCAGCTTGGTGGTTATGTTCTTGCGTTTATTGCTCTCTTATTTGCCTACATATACTTCCGTACCGAGTCTAAGAGTGCTCGTGAGCGTGAGGAAGAAGCCCAGCTGCGGGAGCAGGATACCCGTCAGACTAACGAACAGAACCAGGTTGCGATTCTGCGTCTTCTTGACGAAATTGCTGATCTCGCAGACGGTGACCTGACAGCATCAGCGACGGTAACCGAAGACTTTACCGGTGCTATTGCCGACGCGATTAACTTCGCGATCGACCAGATGCGCGTACTGGTATCCTCGATTAATGATACTGCGGTACAGGTATCGTCGGCGGCTCAGGAAACTCAGGCGACGGCAATGCACCTCGCTGAAGCATCTGAACACCAGGCTCAGGAAATTGCCGGTGCGTCGGCAGCGATCAACGAAATGGCGGTGTCGATTGACCAGGTATCCGCCAACGCCTCTGAATCATCTGCGGTTGCGGAGCGGTCGGTTGCGATCGCGAACAAAGGCTCTGAGGTTGTACAGTCGACTATCAGTGGTATGGATAATATCCGTGAGCAGATTCAGGAAACGTCCAAGCGTATTAAACGACTGGGTGAATCCTCGCAGGAAATTGGTGACATCATCTCTCTGATTACCGACATTGCTGACCAGACCAATATTCTGTCTCTGAACGCGGCGATTCAGGCATCGATGGCGGGTGACGCCGGTCGGGGCTTCGCGGTGGTTGCGGACGAAGTACAGCGTCTGGCAGAACGTTCTGCTGCGGCGACCAAGCAGATTGAAGCGCTGGTTAAAACGATTCAGAACGATACCAACGAAGCGGTTATCTCGATGGAGCAGACCACTACCGAGGTGGTACGTGGTGCTCGTCTGGCACAGGATGCGGGTGTGGCGCTGGAAGAAATTGAAAGCGTATCGAATAACCTTGCAGAACTGATTCAGAACATCTCCAACGCGGCACGTCAGCAGGCGTCGTCTGCAGGTCATATTTCTAACACGATGAACGTGATTCAGGAGATTACCTCTCAGACGTCCGCTGGTACCACAGCGACCGCGAAGTCGATTGGTAACCTCGCTGAAATGGCGAACATGCTGCGTGAATCTGTGGCCGGCTTTAAGCTGCCAGAGACCGTGACTGACGCAGAATTTCATGAAGAAACCGAAGAAGAGCAGAGCACTCTCTGAGGGCTCTGACGCAACGGTCTGATACATGAGCCAGTCAATCCGAAATGGTCTGAGTACGGTCCCTGAGCTTGACGATGTGCAGTTTAATCGTTGGCAGGGGTTGCTGGAGGAGCGCACGGGGATGTTCCTGCCCCTGCAGCGTCGCTCCTTCTTACAGACCAGCCTGGGGCTGCGCATGCTGGAACTCGGCATCCGCGACTACGGCGAGTACTACGACAAGATTCAGGATGGCCCTTCTGGTGTGATGGAGTGGTCGACTCTGGTCGATCGGCTTACCGTCCAGGAGACGCGCTTTTTCCGTGATCCGGATGCGTTACAGCTGGTTGTCGAGCATATGCGTCGCCAGCGTCCGCGCCTGCAGGCTCGTGAAGAGACTATGGAGTTCTGGAGTGTCGGTTGTTCTTCGGGTGAAGAAGCCTACACGCTGGCTATGCTCGCCGAGGAAAATCTCGCATCAACCGGCCTGAAGTACTCTATTACCGGTACGGATATCTCTACGATTGTTCTTCGCAAAGCACGTAGCGGTCGTTACCCGTTGCGGGCGCTTGAGCGTATCCCGGTTGAGTACCACAACTGGGCCATTGCGCCCCTGTCTTCTCAGCAGGTAGAAGTGGCCGCTCAGTTACGTCGTCGTTGCTGCTTCAGTCAGGTAAATATTCTTAACCTTAAGAGCTGTCCTCTGCAGTCGCAGCATGTGATCTTCTGTCAGAACGTTCTTATTTATTTCCGTCGCTGGCGTCGTCGGGAAATTCTTGATGCTCTCGCGCAACGTCTCGCGCCGGGGGGCTTACTGGTTATCGGGCTCGGTGAAATGGTGGACTGGGAGCACCCGTTATTAGAATCGGTGCACAGTGGTCAGGTGACCGCGTTTGTCCGCAAACAATCCACATCGACAGGGGAGAGTGCAAGGCGATGAGTCAGGACTACATCGCCCTGGAATGGGTAAAAGGGGAAATTCAGGATACGCTGCAACAGGCTCAGCAGGCACTTGAAGCGTACGTTGAACATCCCGAAGACAGAAGTCGTCTGCGCTTCTGTTTAAGTTACCTGCACCAGGTGCATGGAACATTGCAGATGGTGGAGTTCTACGGAGCTGCGCTGCTGGCTGAAGAGATGGAAGCGGTTGCTCTGGCATTGACTGAGGGTTCCCTGAGTAATGAGCGGGATGGCCTTGAGGTACTGATGCAGGCCATTATTCAGTTGCCGCATTATCTTGAGCACGTGAAGGTCGGGCGTCGTGACCTGCCTGTGGTGCTGTTGCCAATCCTGAATGAACTGCGGTCTACCCGCGGTGAAAACTTCCTGTCTGAAACGTCACTGTTCACGCCTTACGTCGAGCACAACGCCCCGTTGACGGGAGCGCAGAAAAACCTGTTTACCCAACCCAATTTTTCGCCATGGCTGCGCAAAACGCGTCAGATGCTGCAGGCGGCGACTCTCCAGTTGCTGCAGGATCGCGACCCGGACCTGGCGAAACACTACATTAATAAGCTCTTCGCTAAGCTCAATAAGTCCATGGGTGGTACCCCTCAGGGGATTGTCTGGTTGCCTGCTCTGGCATTCAGTGAGTGGTTGCTGAAACAGGACAGCCTGCCAAAAAGCGCCAAGGTTCTGTTACGTCAGCTCGATCAACTTCTGAAAACCGGTCTTGATAAAGGGGTTGCGGCGATTAATCGTCCGCCCGCTGAAGAGCTGCTGAAAAATCTGTTGTTCTATGTTGCCCGCACTGATGCGCGTGGTGAAGCCATTCGTCTGGTGCAGAAGCGTTTCCGGTTGGCTGAAGCTCTGCCTAATGCGGAAGACGCAGAAGATCATGCGATGGGAGCTGGCTCGGATGCTGTATCGGGAGCATTGACTGCTCTGATCGAAGAGATTTCCACGGTCAAAGATGAGCTAGATCAGGTTGTACGTGGTTCTGCCGAACGCGAACCTGCTCTGACATCTATCCGCAGTACTGTCCGTCAGGTTGCCGATACTATGGGGATGCTGGGGTTAGGCATGCCACGCCGGGTAATGCAGGAGCAGGAAAGCGCGATAGTGTCGTTGCTTGAAGCCGAAGCCAGTGACGAGCAGGACAGTAAATTACTGGATGTCGCGGGTGCACTTCTGTACGTCGAAGCGACGTTAAACGGAATGATCCGTGATGGTGACACCACTAAGTCTGTCAGCGACAGCGCGATGTCCGACGCTCAGCGCGCTGTGCTTCGTGAAGCGCGTAATGTTCTGGAGCAGGTAAAAGACGGCGTTGTTTCCTACATCGCACATCAGTGGTCAACCGAGAAACTTCAGGAAGTACCGGCACTTCTGCACTCTATTGAAGGCTCTTTAAATATGATTCCAATGCCGCGCGTCGCGGTATTGCTATCTGATCTCTCAACTTTCGTCCAGCAGGCGCTGCTGGCAGACCGCCCAGCTCCGGAATGGGGCGTTATGGATATGGTCGCGGAAGTTCTCAGTGGTGTTGAATACTATCTTGAACGTTACTCTGACGAGTCAACGTCTACTGATATCGCGATTATTGAGCGCGCGGAAAATACTCTGAGTAAGTTGATGCAGCGCTGCGGTATTGAATCTGCGGCGTCTGAAGATCTCTCTGATGTTGAGTTACCGGAAGGATTTGCGGATGAAGCCGTCGATGTTACCAGCTTCTCTGAAGCGCTCGGTCTCGACGATGAGCTGATAGAAAGCAATCAGGATCTGATCTCCAATGTTGCCGAATCAGACGTGTCCGAATCAGACGTGTCCGAATCAGACGTGTCCGAATCTGATGAATTGCCGATTATTGAGCTCGAAGAGGATCTGGACGAAGAACAGCTGGAAGAGACTCTTAGCGAACCTGCAAACAACGCATTGAAAGACGCTGATGATGATCTTATCGACGATGAAATCATTGAAGTCTTCCTCGAGGAAGCAGAAGAAGTTACCGAAACTCTGGGCGAGTTCTGGCCTGCTTATCGTCAGAATCAGGATGACAGTGAAGCACTGACTACGGTAAGACGTTCTTTCCATACGCTGAAAGGCAGCGGCCGCATGGTGAAAGCGGATGATGTCAGCGAACTGGCATGGTCCGTAGAAAATATGTTCAACCGCGTGCTCGATGAGACGATTTCAGTCAATGATGACATGATTGCATTCGTCGATCGTGTGATTGAACAACTCCCCGGCCTGATCGAAGATTTTCGTGCGAAGCGTGCTGCTTCAATCGATGTTCAGCCATACATGGACTATGCCTTCGCCACGGCTGAGGGCAACCAGCCGGCGACTCTGCCGGGCTCATCTGCCGAGGGCGACTCAGCAGGTCCTGTGGAAGAAGCTGAATCAGACGTCGCAGCTGATTCGCGTATCGTTGAGGATAGTACCGCTGAGAGTAATGACGTTGAGAGTAGTGCAGACGATGCTATCGGCGTGGTGGAAGAGCCGGTCAGCTCAGAAGCGGCACAGGATGCCGATGCTCAGCAAGAGGCAGAAGATCGTGCCGCACTGCTGGAAATCTTTATTGCCGAAGCTGAAGCACACCTCGCGGTTGTCGATGAGTTTGTTACCGAGTCGAATGAAACGGCGTGTGGTAACCAGATCAGCGATGCACTGCAGCGAGCCCTGCATACTCTTAAGGGCAGCGCGCACATGGCAGAGCTGGCACCGCTCGCCGATGTCGCTTCTGTTATTGAAAAATTAACCAAAGAACTTCGTGCGTTTCGCTTACCGAATACGCCAGAACTGGCGTCGTTGCTGAACGATGCTTCTGTGGCTCTGCGCTCTTATCTGACTGTCGATCAGCTTATGTTGCTCGAAGATATGCCAGAAGCGCCCGCTTTAATCGAGCGCGCGGCTGCAATTGAAACTGAGCAGCTTCAGCCGATGTATCAGGGTGAATCGCCGGCGGGCATATCGACCGAAGCGATCAGTCACTTTCTGGCTTCTGGCATGGATTCGCTGATTGAGGCCGATGAGCTTCTGCAGACGTGGCAGGAAGAAGATCGCTCTGAGGTGCTCGACACTATTTCGGCAGATCTGTCATCAGCAGCACAGGCCGCAGAAGACGCAGGTATCCCTGCAGTGAAAGAAATGGCGCTGGCACTGCATCATTTTTATCAGGGCGCGCGCAACGCGGCGGCGCATCCTGAGCCTGAGTTAGTCGCTTTTATCAGCGATGCGCATGAAGAGCTGCTCAATATGATGGACTGCCTGGCGGCAGGCCAGGATCTTCCTGACGTGTCGGACACCGTCCGTCGCGTTCGTGATTGGCAGTTCCCTGAATCGCAGTTGCCTGATGAGCAAGCAGAAGAGCACGTTGATCAGCAGACAGAAGAACAGCCAGATGAATCCGCCGGGTCTCATGCTGGTGAGTCTTCCGTTGTGGAGGGGATGCTTTCTCTTAACGATGAAGAACTCCCCCCGGTTCCTGAGGTCGATGAGTCCTCTCTGAGTGAGCTCGAACAGGCCGATATTGAAGAGCAGGAAGACGACCTGATTCTGGATATCTTCCTTGAGGAAGCTGAGGAAATCACCGAAGCCATTGAGTCCATCGTACAGAAGTGGGAAAAGACCCCTGAAGATCTTCTGCCGGTTGCTGAACTTCAGCGTGAGCTGCACACCCTCAAGGGTGGTGCACGTATGGCCGAGTTGCCAGAAGTTGCTGATTTATGCCACGAGCTGGAAACACTCTATGAGCGCTTGAATGACGGTGTGATTGATCTTTCCGAAGATACATTGCCGCTGGCACAAAGTGCTCACGACTTACTGTTTACACAGCTGCAATCTGTGAGGGAAGGCAAGGGCCCGGAAAATCCCGAGCGCATGATTGAGGCTCTCAAAGTGGCCTCACAACGCAACGGTTCTGAGTCGAGCCCTGTTCAGGATACCGCGGAAGCGGATTCGCGTGCCTATACGGTGCAGTCTGAAACCGCGGATGAGAGCGACCGTGAAATTGTCGGTATCTTCCTTGAAGAAGCTGGTGAGTTGATGGAAGCGTTGGATGAAGGCGTTGAAGCATGGCGTGCGGAGCCTTCCTCGACACGGGGTGCCGACGAACTTCTGCGTGTGTTACACACCTTGAAAGGTGGCGCTCGCCTCGCTGGGTTATCAGTCATCGGTGATACCGCCCATAACTTCGAATCAGACATCCAGAAGGCGCTGTCGCGCGAAGCGCGCTTTGACGACACCTTCTTCATGCACCTCAATGAACGGCAGGAAAACCTGCAGTCAAAGATTGATGATGTAGCCAACCTGCTCGACAGTGACGGCGTGCTCGTGCTCGGAGAAAAAGAGCTGGTGGTCGATGCTCCAGTGTCTGCTCAAGACGTTGTTGCAGATACCGACGGACAGACGGATGCCCCTGTTTCCCTGAGCGATGATGTGTCCGACGAATCACAGGTCGACACTGAAGGCGACGAGGGATCATTAGCCGTTGTACCTCTGCCCGGTAAAGAGGTTGAGATGGCGCCGGAACGTCCGGCTCCGGCGATGGCCCAACAGCGAAAAGCACCTACTGAACTGGTGAAAGTTTCAGCCGATCTGCTCGACAGCCTCGTTAATCTGGCCGGTGAGACGGCGATTGGTCGGGGGCGTCTGGAAGAGCAGGTCAGCGATTTCGCGGGGACTCTCTCAGAAATGGATCAGACGCTGGACCGGATGCGCGACCAGCTGAGACGTCTGGATATTGAAACTGAAGCTCAAGTGCTGTTCCGACAGGAGCGTCATGGACCGGATTACGAAGACTTTGATCCACTGGAAATGGACCGCTATTCGGCGATGCAGCAGCTTTCGCGAGCATTGATGGAGTCTGCGTCCGACCTTATCGATCTGAAAGAAACGCTCTCGGGCAAAACCCGTGACGCTGAAACTCTTCTGCTGCAACAAAGCCGGGTGAATACGGAGCTGCAGGAAGGTCTGATGAAGACCCGTATGGTTCCTTTCCAGCGTATGGTGCCGCGCCTGCGTCGTATTGTTCGCCAGGTCAGCCTTGAACTGAATAAGCAGGTCGAGCTGCGGGTTAACAACGCCGATGGTGAAATGGACCGTACCATCCTCGAACGTATGATTTCTCCTCTGGAGCACATGGTCCGCAATGCCGTCGACCATGGTATCGAGAGTAGGGAGCAGCGCCGTGCAGCCGGTAAACCCGAGAAAGGCAGCATTGAGCTGGATATCCGCCGTGATGGTGGTGATGTTGTTCTTACTCTGCGTGACGACGGTCAGGGCATTAACCTTGATGCGGTTCTGAAGAAAGCCCGTGAACGCGGCATGGTGCCAGACGGTGTTGAGCCGACTGAGCACGATATTATGCAGTTTATTCTGCAACCTGGTTTCTCTACGGCAGAGGTCATTACGCAGATCTCTGGTCGTGGTGTCGGTATGGATGTCGTCAGCAGCGAGATTAAGCAGATGGGCGGCAGTGTTGAAATCCGTTCTGAAGCTGGGACAGGCAGTGAATTTGAAGTTCGTCTGCCGTTCACTGTGTCGGTCAACCGGGCACTGATGGTTCGCATAGGTGAAGACTTGTATGCCGTTCCTCTGAATAACATTCAGGGTATCGTTCGTGCTTCTGTCGCCGAGTTACAGAACCTCTACGACCAGCCTGAAGACGAGCGCTTCTTTAATTACGCCGGTCGCGATTACCAGCTGGGTTATCTGGGGGCGATGCTCGATGAGCACTCTCATCCGAAGATCTCGGGTCAGCACATGCCGCTGCCTTTGCTTCTGGTTCGCGGTCAGGTTCCTTTTGCTTTGCAGGCTGATGCACTGCTGGGCTCGCGAGAGATCGTGGTGAAGAGCCTTGGTCCTCAGTTTGCTGGAGTGCGTGGTATTTCAGGTGGCACGATTCTGGGGGATGGTAGTGTTGTCATCATTCTCGATCTGCCAGCCATGATCCGTACCTATACCAGCCTTGAGTATCAGCAGGCCAAAGCGCTTGATAATAAAGCGGCTGAAGCGCGTCATGAGCAAGAGCGTCGCCTGCCTAAGGTACTGGTTGTTGATGACTCGGTGACGGTACGTAAGGTAACGACACGTCTGCTCGAACGCCACGGCATGGAAGTGATGACCGCGAAAGACGGTATGCATGCCATGGAAGTCCTGCAGGATGTGAAACCCGACGTCATGTTGCTTGATATCGAGATGCCTCGTATGGATGGTTTTGAAGTAGCGTCACTGGTTCGCCACGATGAGCGCCTGAAAGATCTTCCGATCATCATGATTACTTCGCGGACCGGTGATAAACACCGTGAGCGCGCGAGAAGCATTGGTGTGAATGAATATATGGGTAAACCCTTCCAGGAAGAAGCACTGCTGGAAAACATCAATGCCTTCCTGGGGCATGAGGTTTACTGAGTGGGCAGCCCAAGAGTCGCTGTGATTAACAGCGACCTTTTGCAGCAACGCATATTGGCGGAGTCACTGGAGCGGCTTGGGTTTGAGGTAGTACTGAATGTACCTGCCGCGAGAATGACCCTGGCGTTGATCAGGGAGACTCAGGCAGATGCTTGGTTAGTCACTGTTCGCGACGACGATGAAGTCTGCGGCGAGAGCTTTGATTCTTTACTGGACGGAGAAGCGCCTGTTCTCGTCGGTATGGATGACGCACCGGATAACAATTGCACCAGCTTCTTACGTTGGGAAAAGAAGCTGCTGACTAAGCTAAGGGATCTCACGGATACTCCGGCGCCTGCGGCTGAAGTCAGCCAGGTGCCATGGGCGCAGAAACAACACAGAGAGATTCTGCTTCCAGCAGTATTTGCGGATGACACACGCAAGCTGCCCTTGCATATATTTGTTCTGGGCGCCTCTTTGGGTGGGCCAGAGGCCGTGAAAGAGTTTCTCGACGTGCTGCCCGAAGGTTTGCCTGTTGCGTTTGTGTATGCCCAGCATATTGACCAAAGGTTTGAGCAGGCATTGTGTCAGGCTGTTGGTAGACACTCTGCGTACCAACTTAAAAATGTTGAGAATGCTGCGGTTTTGGCCGCAGGAGAAGTACTGATTGCGCCGGTATCGACGACCTTCGACCTTGTCGGTCTGGACCGTATCAGTGTTGGGACTAGCCCTTGGGATGGCCCTTATGGTCCGTCTATTGATGGTGTTATCGACGTGGTGTTTAATCACGCCCGACAGCGGTTCGGCTGCATCCTCTTCAGCGGCATGGGAAGCGACGGTGCTGAGAGTATATCGGCGCTGCCAGAGGGTACAGACATTTGGGTTCAAGCCCCTGAAGGCTGCGGTAATGCCTCCATGCCTGAAAGCGCGATACACACTGGAAAAGTAACCTTCGTAGGCGATTCGTATCAGCTGGCGCTAAAGCTGGTTGAACACTTGAAAGAGAAATGGACAGAGAATTATGAGCGAAAACCAGATCACCAGTGCGGATAATAAGCCTGAACAGGTCGATTGCCTGCTGGTGCCGTTAAAGGATCGCAATCTTATTCTGCCAAACGTTACGGTGGCGGAGGTCATTCCGTTTTCGCACCTGTTGACAACGAATGCCAGCACAGACTGGATTCTCGGTCGTCTGGACTGGCGTGGGACCCTGGTTCCGGCTCTGTGTTACGAACTGATGAGTGGCCAGGCTGCACCGGCACCGAATCCGGATGCACGTTTTATTATCGTCAACGGGGTAAATGCTAACCCTCAGATGCCTTTCTATGCCATTCTTGTGCAGGGTATCCCTCGCTTAATGCACGTTGGCGAAAATGATCTTCAGGAAGTTGAAGCCATGGGCATGGGACAGTTTGATAAGGTCGCAGTGACCTTTGAAGGTGTTACCGCGATGATTCCGGATCTGGACAGCGTCGAGCTTCAGGTTCAGGCGACTCTGTGATATTCAGATTGATCACGTATTAGCTACCTTAGAGATATCGTTCTGTTTCCTAATTTTCCATCTGCCTCAAAGGCTCTGCTGGCTGGTGTCACGCAAACTCGGTTCTGGCTGTTCGTTCTTCTCGGGGTTTGTGTTGCCGCTCAGCCATGGCACCGTGGAACGGGGGTTCTGGCTTTTCAGTTGGCAATTCTGCTCAGTTGTGTTATCGCGTTCAGAGATGCGGACTTTCTTAAACACCTCTATCGATATCGTTGGCTGGCTGGGAGCCTGGGCTCGGTCGCTCTTGTTTCTGTGTTTTCATGGGTGTTTCGGGAATATGAGGCTGCGCCCTTTCGCTCGGTGAAACCTTACCTTACCCTAGTTGCTATCATTCCTCTGGTACTTGCAATGAGGACGTTGAACTTCAGACGTGGGCATATTTCACTCATTACAATTCTTGCCGGTTTGTCCTTAGGAACATATGCCCTTAGTGAGGTTTGGGAGGGAACTCATGGCCGCTGGGATGCTACGGAGAATGCGGTTGAGTTCGGTAATTATGCAGCGCTTATTGGTGGTCTATTACTCATCCTCAGCACGCAACTCCATACAGCAAAGTGTAAATGGCCAATTATAGGATTGTCTCTCGTAGGATCATTAGCGGCTTTTTATGTCTCATACAAAAGCGGTACACGAAGCAGTGCAGGCATAGCCCTTTTAGCGGCTTTTTGTGTTTGTGGTTATCTACTTTTTTCATTAAAGAACTGGTTCGTTCTTGCACTGCTCGGCACGTGTTTTGTCGGTGCAGCTTTTACGATCTCAGAGACAGGGCGCTTCAGCACTCTTGAAAGTGAGCTATCTAAGGCATTCGCAGGGGGCTATTCTTCGGGCTCTCTTGGGCAACGTCTCGAATTATGGAGGTTGAGCGGGTGTATCGTGAGCGAGTTCCCTGTTCTGGGAGCGGGTACTGGTTCATTTAAATATGCGCAGCTGGATCACTGGCCAGAGAGCTGCGGTGTTCGGCTCTGGGCTCCGAAAGGCTATTATAGTCAGGCTCATAGTGCTTATTTTCAATCTTTGGCTACCATGGGGTACCTGGGACTAGTAAGTCTCATGGCACTTTTTGCGATGCTAATAAGTGCAGCACTACTCAATATCCGTTCGGGCGGGCTTTTCTTAGCTTTCGTGGTCAGCTCTTTTATGGTTGCTGGAATAACTGTAGATCTGTTTTTTAAAGACTTTATGGTCGCACGGTTCGTACTTTTGACCAGTCTGTGCTTGGTCTGGTTACAGCACAACGATACCGGCGGACTCAAAGGTGTAACGTAAGGCATTCCCCTTATCTGTACGATTCTGATAGAGCGTATCCATGCCTACTGAAATGACTACGCTGTCTGACAGCAGCATTTTTGCGTTAATCAATGCGGTCGAGGTACAGCCCAGAACGTATGAATAGTGAGTTTTGCTGTATAACTCTTCTGCACAGAAAATATCTTCTTCAATAACTTTGTAGCCGTTGTTGAATTCCTGATTGCTTGATCTCGGGTGGCCAAGGTAGTGAACCTGGTCGACGTTCAGTCGTTCGACCTCAAGCTTGAGGCGGTTACTGATTGTAGTCACTTCGTGGGCTGTTGCCAGATTGAGGTCAAGAAGGCGTTGTCCGATAACCAGGGCTTTCTTTTTCTTCTTAGGCTCAGCTCTGCGTTCAATGGCAATATCGATATGCCTGAGCTTATCTTCCGGGTAATTCGTTTTAATGCCAGAAAAAGAATACAAGACATCAAACAGAGGATCGTCAATTCCAATGCGGCAGCCTGAAAAGTAATGATACTTGAGATCCGGGAACGGTAAATATTTCAGATATCGTAATCTGGTTCTCAGCGATACTTTTGAGGTTTCGTCGGTTGATTCAACAATGGTATTGAGAATGCCGTCCGGAACCATTCTGAGTCTGAGTGGCACTTGACTGAAATTGCGCTGAAGAGCGTGTATCACCAGATTCTGGTGAATCTGATCGATCCGGGGGGTATGGAGCAGTATTCGTGAGAAAGGTTTTGCTGAGCGTAGTTTGTTGACTACGGAACTCAGGCACCGTTTAAGCTTTATGATCTTTTGCAACGTACCCGACCAGTCTCGGTCGAGGTAGGTATGGTCTACACCGCGTGCTGTGAGCTTCTGAGATAGAGATTCAGAGTAAGAGAAAACGATCACCTGTTCCGGTGACGTTATTTTTATAATTTCCAGGCTCGCGAGATACTGGAGTTCCGTCTCTATGACAAATAAAGCGATGTCGCCGTGTGTCTTCATTGATTTTGCTGTTGCCCGGTTGCTTACTTATTAATGCTTTGACAATAAAGATCAAGCTCAGTCCCTTTCAGGCTTGAAGATTCTAAGCTGTTGAGCAGGTTCCTGATAGCCTTGCGGTGTTTCTTTTCAAACACCTTACGGCGCTTGTAGCGCTTTGCCCCTGTATCAATAAACTTCAGTTCCATGGTTTCTGGATGACAAAAAATATTATCAAGGTGGAGGTCTGAATAAAGAACGGAATGCTGTTTTAACGTTTGCAGTGTGATTCTAATCTGATCGGTCAGAAGCGAGACCTGCTGGTCGTTCAGATCCTTCTGTATATCAGAGAGAGAGAGTAAACCTGATTCCGTCAGATTTTCCATCAGGTAATAGCCGATATACAAGGCGTTGCGTGGGATTGGAAAAGAAATGCCCATCTCATACACTTCCGGAGCACCAATCCCAATAGACCGTAGAAGCTGGGCACCCGTGTACTCAGTATGGGTTCTGCTTCGCTTCCAGAAAACCTTAACATGCTCATGCCAGGTCCGCGCTTTCACCAGTTTCAGAACCATTGATGTCCCTGAGAGCATGCCTACTGTCGATACATGATGGTCGAGCAGGATTTCACCCAGAGTAAGTTCGCGGCCCTGTCCTGCATTGCCAGAGGTTCGTAAAAAGTGCTGTATAAGTGTCTTACTGTTGTCTCTGTGTATTCTGGTCAGCACGTTACTATTTCCAGTATTCTCTGATCCAGGGCGCTTCCTTCCATACCCCCCATGGACCGTTCATAACATCAACAGGATCGGGTTTTCCATGGAATATGACGATTTTTGCGCCTTGCGGTAGTTGCGCATATCCTTTGGTTGTTGGAAACATGTCGAGTTTAAGAAGTATGCGGCCGATAGCTCCCCATGTGCGCTTAGCCCGTGCATTACATTGCTTCTTGAAGGAGATCACCCATTCGCGGGGCCATTCATTCATGTGCTGTGGAATGGCCTCTGCAATCCAGTCCTGGTCGCCGTGAAGTCGCTCAATAATACTTTCTTTGTTCTCCCAGAAGCGTTCCCAGACTTCTGTCTGGCTACCTATTTCCAGGCGGAATACAGAGCTGTTGAAACCTTTTTTCAGGTCTTTGATGATACGGAATGTGCCTGGTTCATAAGTGAAAAGCTCATCCATGTTTGCGGTGATCACAACATCCAGATCGAGGAAAATTGTGGTGCCTGAGATATCGAAGAGTTCGGATTTAAACAACATCAGCTTATACCACCATCCCTTGATACCAAGATCAGGTAACATGCGGAAGTTTATTCCTTCATCGAGACCCTCTGGGTTGTCTGTGATGCAGTAGAACTTTATCGGCACTGTGGTATTACGGCGAACCATATTATGCAGACGATTCACGAATTCAGCGGGGTACTTAGAGCCCCATTTTAAGCAGACGACGTTATACATGGATCGCTATTTTAAAAGTCTGACCGGTATAGAACCGGGGTGATATTTATGTAATCAGCTGGCGTTCAGCGCTTGCGTGATTACCTTAGTAGGGTGTGGATCTTCACAAATGATACCGAGGTCAAGCAGCGTGCTTTTTCTCTCTTTTGGGACTGTTAAACGGTCAATTTCCTGTTCCAGTTGTCCTGAATCATGGAGCTTAACCCAGCGTCTGTAATGGTTCCCCATTTTCGATACGCCTTTTTTCAGTAATGCCGAGCGATTTTCAATGTTTGCTACAAAAGACTCCCGGGACCTGATCGGATAGTGATAGACCGTAATTCTTTCTGACTGTTTCTGATTTAACCAGCCCCAGGCGTGCCAGGCTCTATGGTTTCCACCTTTGATTCTCAGCATGCCGGGGCTACGGACAATGACTTTACCGTGGATATTTCCGAGCATAATGGATCGCTCGACCTCTTCCACTTCACCACCTTTCCGGTAGTTTATCGGCGAAGAGACACATAGGTTCTGTGTGAAAAAATCTGCTCCACGATCAAATGCTTCACGTTCGAAAAGTATATTTTTGCGCTGGCAGTGAATGATCGACCCTGTTTGTGTCAGCTCATCTTTCAGGTTACACCCTGGTGACGGTATCCAGAACTCATCTGCATCGTTGGCGATTGTCCAGTCAGCACCAAAATCCTTTCGCGCCATCTTCGCCATCTCGGTTTTCCAGTTACTTTGTTGGTAGTCCAGAGTAGGGCGCTCAATTACTGTAATTGGCAGGGTATTGGCGAGTGCACGAACGATTTCCAGGGTGCCATCTGTCGATCCGTTATCCATAACAACGAAACTATCCACACCTAAGGCGGCGTGGACCCGGATGTTTTCAGCAATAATGTCTGCTTCATTTTTAATGAGCAGATTCATCGACAGATGCATAGAAATGACCGTTCGCGTAAAGCGCCCAATCATATCTCAGAGATTAATTTATGTACACGTCATCAACTACGCTGCATCTGGGACAGCCATGCATGCATTGTTACCGGCTTTCTCAATAGCCCCGTTTGACAGTGCCGCGAACTTTTTTTCGAGTGACTTCCAGGACTTGTTAATAAAGTATCGTGATAGCGCTGGAATCCGGATGTTTAGGGGGTTTACCCCCGGGTTGCTGACTCCATCAACGATAACTAAACGCGGATGACCATTCTGGACCTGGCACATGATGTTGTTAGGGCTGAGATCCCGAACGCAGATCTGTTGCTCCAGCAGGTATTCACGGAGCTCATCCATAAGGGCTCTGATCGTGTTTTCGGGAAACTCTTTATTTCGCACGGCGTTTGACAGGGTGGAGGCTACTTCTCCGTTATCGTTTAACATCAGCTCGCAGGCCGCGCCTTCTCCGCGGCTCGTCTTGATAGTACCCAGGTAGTGCGCCAACTTCGACGTATCTACGCCTTGCTTTAGCAGATAGGCAAAATATGCTCTCTCACGACGTGTTTGCTTTTGTGGCTTGCGTGACACCTTGATGCACTGATTATTGATGAGCGGGTGGCGATAGCAATCTCGGTCTCGCCCCTGGCCTATCAATTCTGCCTTGGACAGATCGATAATATCCATAGAGGTACCCTTAATCTTTACGGTTGTCACTCTATTGTCATTGTTTTGTGTATTGGGTTCCAGTTTTTGTAGGCCAATTGACTATTCCCTCAGCGGCACAATAGAGAGCTAATAGGCCAATTCACGGGCTTGGTCGCAATATGTATCAGGCTTAGGGTGGTGTTCCCTGAGATACTTCATTGGCAGCAACGCTGGTCACGCCAATCCGAGAAAAAAAGTGCTCAAACTCGCTGGCGAGAGGTGCCTCTGGATTTTTAATCGATATGATCTGCGCGTCGGGACGCAGCCAGCGCCCATTGATCAGTGTTGAAGACAGATCGCCGATGATTGTGGTTTCAGGGGGGAGTAGAGGGAGGATCGCTTCAAACGGTATTCGATGGGGAATGACATAGGCGCCAGCCCGGTTTTCAGCCTGTAGAATATCTGGATTAGTGTTGCGAGGATGGTACTTGACGCCGACCTTTCTGCCCTCGTTGATTATCTCTGCCATCACAGAATCCATCGCATCCCGATAGCCATCTAACTTAGTGATAATCGACTCATGAGGGAGCGTAAGCACTGCACCGAGATCTTTCAATGTCTGCGGATCAGCGCCGAAGTGCTCGACCAGAAGTGAGCAGAAGTCCCGTACTGTAGGGTTGTCAGTGTGGGCAGGCTGAAGAGGATGGAGCTTCTTTCGTGCCAGTAACGGGTGAACCAGATCAGGGAAAGCTGCATAGACGTCTGAAATCCATTGGGATGCACCGATGGTCGGTGGATTCTTCCACCAGAAGCCGTACGTCAGTTTTTTCAGCCAGTTATCAACAATACGATCTGAAAAGCTGGCTGAAGCCTCGCGTCCTACATATGTGAACGTGCCTTCATCCATGTAGATGCCTTGCACGTCACTGCGTTTGGACGTCGCGCAATGCATTGCGTACTGAAACTCAATACGTCGATCATTCCCAGTGAAGAGTTGTCCTGGTTCGTTCCGCGTGACCCATTGCTCAATTTCCGCAAATACGTGTTTACGGTTTGCCAGTTTCGCTTTGGTGCCTTTGATATGACCCTGACTGATGCGCACTTCACTGAACGGCGAGTTATGCCAGCTTTTAATGAGATCGAAGTAAGGGTTGTTTTCTACGATAGGTTGATCAATCAACCACAGGCATGCAGGGGTGCTGGGCGTCTGACTGGCGATCGCCACCGAATTCAGAATATGTAAGGGTGTCGATGCCAGAAAGAGTTGCTGAGACATGGGTGTGTCCGATTAAACCAAATTACGCCACACACGCAGGCTGGCTTCAGACTGGTTGAGGGTATAGAAGTGGATACCCGGTGCACCGCCTTCTAACAGGCGATGGCACATTTCCGTTACCACCTCTTCGCCAAACTGCTGGATAGATTCGTTGTTGTCACCATAGGCTTCCAGTTGCTTGCGGATCCAGCGCGGGATCTCAGCGCCACAGGCATCAGAGAAGCGAGCCAGTTTGCTGTAGTTGGTGATCGGCATGATGCCCGGGATGATCGGGATGTCGACACCCATATCACGCACACGATCAACGAAGTTGAAGTAGCTGTCGGCGTTGAAGAAGTACTGAGTGATCGCGCTGTCTGCACCGGCCTTCACTTTGTTGACGAAGTGTTCGAGGTCTTGTTCGAAGCTAGTCGCCTGAGGGTGCATCTCTGGGTAAGCCGCGACCTCAAGAGTGAAGTGATCGCCGGTTTCTTCGCGGATGAACTCGACCAGTTCGTTGGCGTAGCGCAGCTCGCTGCTGGCGAGACCGGCTCCGCTTGGCAGGTCGCCGCGGAGTGTAACGATGCGATCGATGCCGAGGTCCTTGTATTCATTCAGCAGTGAGCGCAGATCGTCTTTGCTGTCACCCACGCACGACAGGTGAGGGGCTGCAGCAATACCGCGCTCCTGAATGGCTTTGACGATGGCGTAGGTGCGGTCGCGGGTAGAACCACCGGCACCGTAGGTCACCGAGAAAAACTCTGGGTTAAAGGCAGCGAGTTCGTCGCGCACTTTCAGGAGTTTTTCTGTCCCTTCCTCGGTTTTGGTCGGGAAAAATTCAAAACTTAAGGTCGTCATCTTAACTTCTCTTGATCCGATAGAGGCGGTGTTTGCCGCTACCTAGTGTCTTGTTCTTGGCTATTTGCTTCGCACGTATTACAGCTTTAGGAGCGTTAGCTGGCGATGCAGCTAGCTCCTGCTAACCATTAATACTTATAAGCTTCTGGCTTGTACGGGCCATCCACATCGACGTCGATGTACTTAGCCTGCGCTGGCGTCAGCTTAGTGATTACACCGCCAAAGCCTTCGACCATGTCTTTCGCAACTTCTTCGTCGAGCTTTTTCGGCAGCACTTTCACGTAGATGCTTTCTTTCTTCTCGGCTTCCATCATGTCGGCGAATTTACGCTCATACAGGTAGATCTGAGCAAGTACCTGGTTGGCGAATGAGCCGTCCATGATACGTGATGGGTGACCTGTGGCATTGCCCAGGTTAACCAGGCGGCCTTCTGACAGGAGCAGAAGGTGATTGTCAGTCGTTTTGTCGCGATATACCTTGTGAACCTGTGGCTTGATCTCGTCCCATTCCCAGTTCTCTCGCATATATGCGGTGTCGATTTCGTTGTCGAAGTGACCGATGTTACAGACGACCGCGCCGCTCTTCAGCTTCTGCAGCATGAACTTGTCGCACACGTTCACGTTACCGGTCGTCGTTACGATCAGGTCGGTTTTACCCAGCAGATCGCCGTCGACAGATTCCAGTGTGCCTTTGTTTTCGCCATTAATATACGGAGACACGACTTCAAAGCCGTCCATGCAAGCCTGCATAGCACAGATAGGATCGATTTCAGTTACTTTAACGATCATGCCTTCCTGACGCAGAGACGCGGCAGAGCCTTTACCCACGTCACCATAACCGATGACCAGCGCCTTTTTACCTGAAAGCAGGTGGTCGGTACCACGCTTGATAGCATCGTTCAGAGAGTGACGGCAACCGTACTTGTTGTCGTTCTTCGACTTAGTCACGGCGTCATTTACGTTGATCGCAGGGACTTTAAGGGTGCCTTCTTTCATCATTTCCAGCAGGCGATGTACACCCGTGGTGGTTTCTTCAGAAATACCGTGAATGCTGTTCAGCATCTCTGGAAAATCGTTGTGAACCATCTCGGTCAAGTCGCCGCCGTCGTCGAGGATCATGTTGGCATCCCAGACGGTATCAGTATCTTTCTCTGCCAGAATGGTCTGTTTGATGCACCACAGGAATTCTTCTTCAGTTTCACCTTTCCACGCGAAGACCGGGATACCTGCAGCGGCGATGGCTGCAGCAGCGTGATCCTGAGTCGAGAAAATGTTGCAAGATGACCAACGGACTTCAGCGCCCAGATCCACCAGAGTCTCAATCAGAACCGCGGTCTGAATGGTCATGTGGATACAGCCCATGATTTTTGCGCCCGCAAGTGGCTTAGAGTCACTGTACTTACGACGCAGTGCCATCAGTGCTGGCATTTCGTCTTCGGCGATTTTGATTTCTTTACGGCCCCAGTCGGCGAGGCTCATATCTGCAACTTTGTAATCAGTAAACTGGGTCATCTTTTTGCCCTTTTGCTGTTACGGTCGCCGGGGAATACCAGCGACCTGAAAATAAATTTGAGATTTAGTGCGAGATTAAACGCCCGCAGCGGCTTTCAGTGCATCAACCTTGTCAGTACGTTCCCAGGTGAACGCAGTGAAGGTTTTGCTCTTTTTCTCGCCGTTATCTTTGTACTCATATGTCATTTCGAACGGTTCACGACCAAAGTGACCGTATGCCGCTGTCGCCTGATACATAGGGTTCAGCAGTTCCAGCTGGTTCTGGATAGCGTAAGGACGCAGGTCGAAAACTTCGCGGATCACCTTGGCGAGGGCCTGGTCGCTGATCTTGCCGGTGCCGAAGGTATTCGCTGAAATAGACGTCGGTTCAGCGACACCAATCGCGTAAGACACCTGAATTTCACAACGGTCGGCCAGACCCGCAGCAACGATGTTTTTGGCAACATAACGGCCCATGTACGCCGCAGAACGGTCAACTTTTGATGGATCTTTGCCAGAGAAGGCACCACCACCGTGACGCGCCATGCCGCCGTAGGTATCAATGATAATCTTACGGCCAGTCAGGCCCGCATCACCCACAGGGCCACCGATCACAAAGTTACCGGTTGGGTTGATGTGGTACAGAGTACCTTCGTGCAGCCACTCTGCTGGCAGTACTGGCTTAATGATGTGTTCCAGTACTTCAGCGCGCAGTTCTTCCAGACTGATACTTGGGTCGTGCTGAGTCGACAGAACGACAGCATCAACTTTTGGCGAGTCGCCTTCCCAGTTAATAGTGACCTGAGATTTGGCATCCGGGCGCAACCAGGGCAGCGTGCCGTTACGACGCAGCTCAGACTGACGCTGAACCAGCAGGTGTGCGTAGTACACAGGCGCTGGCATCAGGTTCGGCGTTTCGTTGGTGGCGTAACCAAACATCAGGCCCTGATCGCCTGCACCCTGATCTTCAGGCTTAGCACGGTCAACACCCATGTTGATATCCACAGACTGCTTACCAATGCCGTTCAGGACTGCACAGGTTGCACCATCGAAGCCCACATCGGAGCTGTTGTAGCCGATACCGGTGATCACATCACGAACGATGTCTTCGAGGTCGACGTAGCATGAAGTTGTCAGCTCGCCAGCCACCACGGCCATACCGGTTTTAACCAGTGTCTCTACTGCAACACGCGCGTAGGGATCGCGGGCAATGATGGCGTCCAGAACCGCATCAGAAATCTGGTCGGCAACTTTGTCTGGGTGGCCTTCAGAGACGGACTCTGACGTAAAAATTGAATATTCGCTCATCTGCGACTCCTCAAATAAATGCCCTCAGGCATGAAACAATCGGAACTGGATCTGAAATCCGTTCCTTAAACCGGAATACTGGCTTTGTCCTTCCTTCAGCCCGGCGTCTGCAGCCCATTGGCTGAGATCGGCAGGCTCAAAACCAAGCCATAAATCACCGCAAGACTCTCGCGCCCACACCTGTTCATGGCGACAGAGGTCGGTAACCAAAAACGTACCGCCCGAATGCAGAAGCTGGGCGACATCGTTAAAAATATTCTTAGGTGACGGCACATGGTGCAGCACCATATTAGCGACGGCGAAGCCGTAGCTGCCAAGCGTTTCTACTGACTCAAGGAGCGCTCGGGTGTCGCCCTGTACTAAAGTCACGTTGTTCAGTTGTTCTTTCTCACAGAAAGTTTCTGCTCTTGAGAGCAAGTCCGGCGATATGTCGAGGCCGGTAACGCCTTCGAATCGCTTACTCAGTGGCTGCAGGAAAGCCCCTTCGCCAGGACCAATCTCCAAAGCGTAGCCACTATTCACATCCCGGCCTGTCACGTAGCCCAATGAGTCAAGAATGGTCGCCAGCGCTTCACCGTACTGCTCATAAGAGGCGATCAGATCCTGTTGCTCGCGAAAATCATCAGCGTGGCGCGCAAAAAAGCTGGCACACGCCTCTGCCCGTTCGGCCAGCACACCCGATACCGCATGACTGAGATCAATATCATCATGTGTGGCATCCATTGCACGGAACAGACTGCGGAGCCAATGGCTGAAGACGTCATCACCCGTGTTCAGAGGGCGACGGTAAAAGATACTGTTGCCTTCGCGTTGACTACTGACTAACCCCGCCTGAGACAGCACCTTCAGGTGATGGCTCATACTCGATTGCTTGATGTCGAATATCTGGCAAAGCTCCAGCACACCGAATGCGCCTTGTCCGAGCAGTTTCATGACTCCCATACGCAGAGGATCTCCGGCGGCTTTGGACGCCTGAGCCAGTCTGGCTAAGGTTAAATCATCGGGAGTCAGATCATTCATGGTTGCCAGTATAGTGATTTTAAACCCTATATCAATTTTTTTTGATATAGATCTGTATCCCTTTGTAATGGGTCATGGAGGTCGTACTTCGTCCACATCCGACCTGTTTGGATCTGAGCAACCTTGTATTATTGACACCTGTATAGAAATTAATGCCACGTACATCAGGATGACTCGATGACGATCAATACACCGCTTACTCTTTTTACGATCAACATGTCGCACTACAGCGAAAAGATTCGCTGGCTGCTGGATTATGAGGGCATTGAGTACAACGAGGTTGCACTGACACCGGCAGTGCACACTCTGCCAATGCTGATTAAAGGTAAGCGCGCAGAAACTACGGTTCCTTTGGTTCAGCGTGCTACTACCTGTGTGCAGGACAGTCCGAGAATTGTGAATTGGCTGAATAACGAATATGGCCCACTGAAAACCTTACCTGCGCAACATGAGCAAGAAATTGTTGCGATTCAGCAGCGCTTTGATGAGATAGGAAAGCCGGTGGCCCGCTATCTGTACCTTCCAGGGTTTGCTCACGATGCCCTGATCAAAGACATCTGGACGCAATTCGCTAAGCCGTGGGAAGAGGTCTTCGTTCGGGCTTTTTATCCAGTGATCAAACCTGCCTTCAAAGTTAAGCTGAAAATTAATAAGAAAGACGTCGCCCGTGCAGAACAGAAAATCGATGCAGAAATCCGCTGGTTGGAAGAGCGCATTCAGCACGGGCAATATCTGGTAGGGGATCAACTGACGGTTGCTGATATCACCGCGGCTTCTTTGCTGGCTCCGCTGGCGTGCCCGGAGGAACATCCTATCTACGGTACAGCCGAATTTCGGGAAAAAATGGCCGGTCCTGCCCAGCAGTGGGCTGATAGTCCAGCGCTTAAGTGGGTCAGAGAGATATACGCGAAGCACCGAGGCGTTATCTGGGCTAAGCCTCCAGTGGCTGCCTGACGTTAAAATCTTTCGCGTTAACACTCTGTTTGCTAACGCACTGGCATGATGGTTAACTACTGGCTGTTTATACAGTTTGAGCGTTCGCCATCATGCGCCTCTTCATCGCCGAAAAACCCAGCCTTGCCCGCGCTATCGCCGAGGTCCTTCCTCGTCCACACAAAAAAGAAGAAGGCTGCATCCGTGCCGCCAATGGTGACGTCGTCAGTTGGTGTATCGGGCATCTATTGGAGCAGGCAGACCCAGAAGCCTACAATCCACTCTACAAAAAGTGGCAACTTGATCACCTACCTATTTCGCCTGAAGAGTGGCAGCTCCAGCCGAAGCCCAAAACCCGGAAGCAACTGAGTGTTTTACGTAAGCTGGTAAAAGAAGCTGATCAGTTAGTTCATGCCGGAGACCCGGATCGTGAAGGCCAGCTGTTAGTGGATGAGGTGATTGATTACCTGAAAACGCCACAGACCAAACGCCGTAATGCCCAACGCTTACTGGTCAGTGACCTGAATCCATCGGCAATCAAGCGTGCTCTGGGCGAGCTGCGTAGCAACAGCGAGTTTATTCCCTTATCTGTTTCTGCATTGGCTCGTAGCCGGGCAGACTGGTTATACGGAATTAATCTCACACGCGCCTGGACGATCAAAGGACAGCAGGCGGGTAATCGCGGCGTACTGTCTGTTGGACGGGTACAGACACCGGTTCTCGGGTTAGTCGTCCGGCGCGATAAAGAGATCCGCGACTTCGTCAGTAAGCCCTTTTACGAGGTTTATGCTGCCATGCACCTGAGTGCTGAGCAGCCTCCCAGCTTTTTCGCTAAGTGGCAGCCTAGCGAGGCATGTCGGCCGCATCAGGATGACGAGGGGCGGGTACTGAATCCGAATCTTGCTAAGAACGTGATCGACCGGATTCGTCAGCAGCCAGCGCAGGTAAAAGCATTTGATAAAAAACCGGGCAAGCAAAATGCACCTTTGCCCTACAACCTGTCCTCTCTACAGATCGACGCCGCAAAAGCCTTCGGTATGGCAGCGAAAACGGTACTGGATGTTTGTCAGAGCCTGTATGAAAAATACCAATTGATAACCTATCCAAGATCAGACTGCCGTTATATACCCGTTGCACATCACAGGGAAATGCCGCAAGTCTCTGCGGCTATCCAGACTGTCATTGCAGATGCTGGCGACATGCTGAAGCATACTGATGAATCCAGAAAGTCAGCCGCATTTAATGACAAAAAAGTCGGCGCACACCATGCGATTATTCCGACATCTAAAAAATACTCGGGTAACTTAAATGATGCAGAGAAAAAGATTTATCGGTTAATAGCCCGCCAGTATTTAATGCAGTTTTGTGGTGCCTTTCAGTATTCTGACACCCTCATTGAGCTTGAAATTGCTGGTGGTCGGTTCATTGCCCGTGAACGGATCACCTTGGCAGCCGGCTGGAAAGCGTTAATGCCTGCGCGTGAAAAAACATCGCCGCCATTACCTGATCTGGTGGCAGGTCAGGCCTTATGGAGCGGTGAGCCTAAGCTGGAAGAGAAGCATACTGAACCACCGAAGCATTACACAGATGCAACCTTGCTCGCGGCCATGACCGGGATTGCCCGCTACGTTAAAGACCCGGAGCTACGTAAGGTCCTGAAAGATACGGACGGGCTTGGCACTGAGGCCACACGGGCGAGCATCATAGAGCTGCTGTTTAAGCGTAAATTTCTGCAGCGACAGGGTAAGCAGATTCAGGCAACAGAGACAGGACGGCAATTGATATCAGTTCTTCCGGACGCCTGCTCGCAGCCGGATATGACTGCCTATTGGGAACGCCAGCTGAACGATATCTGCGAAGGCGAAGGAAGCTACCAAGGCTTTATGCAGCCTCTGAGCGATCGGTTAATTGAGCTGGTGGAAGCAGCAAGGTCAGCGACTATGCCCGTGATGAGATCGGGTACACAAACTGGCCAGAAAAGCCCCCGAAAAGCGACGTATCGGCGAAGGAAGAAAGGCGTTGCGAAATCTGGCCGATAGGCATATTAGTAATTTTCTATCAGGCTGAGAAATACTATCAATTTAATCCTTATCTTTGTGTTGTGTAATTTGATCACATCTCCACAGATTACGACCCAAGGAATAAGTAATGAAAAATTTTATAAATGTAATTAAAAATTCTTACGCCAATGTGAAAACTCTGGATCAAAAAGCCTCAGTAACCTGCAACTACGCCGACAACTATTACGGCGATCAGGTCTGCTTACTGAAACATAAGAAGTAAGTTTCATCTGTCGGTTGCTATGATCTCAGATCAACCGGCGATTACGCGCGTTTTCCTCCAGTTCAGCTCTGAAAGCGGGGTGTGATAGTTCGATCAGAGCCCTCGTACGTTGTGGAAGAGACAAGCCTTTCAGGTCCACACAGCCAAACTCGGTGACGACAAAGTGGGCGTCCATTCTTGTGTCAGTCACGCAGCCGCCTGACAGCTCTGGAACAATGCGGCTCAGAGTCCCTTTTCGTGCGGTCGAATGCAGTGCAATAAAGGAACGGCCGCGGTGGGAAGCAAAAGCACCACGGACGAAATCAAGTTGACCTCCGGTGCCAGAAAACGGTGTGCCCTTTATGGACTCGGCGTTGATCTGGCCTGTGATATCAACCTCTATGGCTGAGTTGACCGAGACCATGTTCGGGTTTTTGCGAATGACTGAAGGGTTATTGACCCATGATGCCGGGTAACCAACTACGGATGGGTTGTCGTCCATAAAGTCGTACATGGCACGGTCACCGATGGCGAGGGTGTAGACATGCTTATGCTGCATCAACCGCTTTTCCCGACCATTGATAACGCCTTTCTGGATAAGAGCAGCGATTGCTGGAGAAAACAGTTCACTGTGTAGCCCCAAATTTTTGTGTGACCCTAGCAGGCGGGCGACGGCTGCGGGTACACCCCCGACGCCCATCTGTAACGTATCGCCATCCTGAATGTATTCTGCGACCTGGCGGGCGATCAGTTGATCGGTTTCAGACGGCTCAGGTTCGGTCACCTCAGAAAGAGCTCTATCAGACTCGATAAGAGCATCAACCTCTGAGATATGTACAGAGCACTCACCAAAGGTGCGAGGCATATTGGGATTTACTTCAACGATGACTTTCCTGGCTTTACGGATAACCGAAGCACCATAATCCGCATTGGTACCCAGGCTGAAGTACCCGTGTTTATCCATAGGAGATACCGTCACCATAAAGCAATCAGGCTCGGTCTGCTGGGTTAACAGGCGGCCTACCTGATGAAAGGCACATGGAACAAACTCAACCCAATGCGGATTCTGAAGGCCAGCGATGGCTTTACGGTCGTGACTGCTCAAAAACAGACATCTGGGTGTGAATTTACCTTCGAGCTCATTTTTCAACAGGGAGTCTGCCAGAGCTTCGGTGCCGTGCATGTAATAGATATTGAGTGGAGGCAGCTGATCTTTCGCAAAGGCCTCACCAAGGGCTTTCAGTAAGGCAGGGGGCATAGCGACGCTCATGCCCAGAATAAGGTTAGTACTGTCTTTCAGCAGACCAACGGCATCCCCAGGTAATAATCGTTTTTCATCATATTCTTTACGCCATTGCATGACTCCCTCCAGGCCTGATAAGTGAGTTGAAGCAAACATCCTCCTTCTTTATTACACCATCGTGATGTCGGAAGGCTGATCGTGAGCAGTCTTGAGGTGAAATCAGACTACATTCTTGTCAAATAACAGAAGAACCACAGCCTATGACGTCGCCCATGCTCGCAAATTCTACCCGGGGATTGAGAATCACCTCAGCCAGCACCGGGGGTGATCGCGGAAGAATGAGCGCTCATGCCAAGGAGTTCACACATAATTTACAGATCGCTCAGAAAGAGCCTGATATGTTATTGAATCATCAAGTGCAGTCACTGGAGAGTGTGCATGCCGGGTATCAGGGTTTCAGACATTAAGACCACGATACAGAGATTGCGGGGTTTTAACGCCAGTTTAACGCTGGGTGCAGCGACTTTCGCGCTGGTTGCTTGCGGAGGCGGGAGTGATGGCAGCTCAGGTGGTTTTATTGATGTAGGAACCTCAGAAGAAACGGCCACCATCGACATCACATTTGCACCTGGGCTTCGTGGTCCTGAAGCAGAACCCTCTGTCTCAGAACTCTCTGTTACAGATAACGATGCCATTGTGATTAACTCACGCGTTACTGGAACCGCTCTTCCCGGCGTTGCGGATACTGCGTCTGAATTTGAACTGACTTACACGCCGCTGGTGGATCGTGAGGTGCTCATTGTACTCAGTAGTACTGAAGCCCCGAACCTTGATCTCGAGGTCAGTGACAATTCTCTGAATAGCGAACAGAGCGAAAATTCAAACTCCTACGAAGTGCTGTTGATGGATGTCGATGCAGGGCGTACCTATACATTAACGGTCTCAACGCTTGCAGAAGGAGGGCAGTTTACACTTCTACTGACCGAGCCAAACCGGGCTTCTTTAGGCCTGACTGATACTGAGTATTTTGTCACTCATGAACGGCGTGGTTCTACCCTTTGTGATAGCTCTCCGGAAGGGGCTTACGTACAGCAAACCTACTGGATAATTAACTGGGCAGAGGGGTATATCTCCGACCCTGATGAAACTCTTAACTTTACCAGTGTCGACGGAAATGCCTTCAGTAGTGAGCAGACGCTGGATCTTGGCTCTGTGACAGAAAATTTCTCGTTGACGCTGGATACTAATTCTACGACGGGCGTTGTCTCGGGTAACGCCACTCAGACCCGGACATTTTCTTCTGGCGAATTTAGTCAGTGTGTTACCGAAATAGATTTTCGTGAAGGGCAGGTAAAACTGTAAATGCAGAAAGTCTCAGAGCATAAAAAAACCCCGGTTAATCCGGGGTTTTTTATTTCACTCATTTGAAAATAAAATCAGGGAAATTATTTACAAGGAGTAATCCATTCAGCATTGAATGGGTTCTTGCCCGTCACAGTATCAAAGTACATGGTCTGCAGTTTTTCGGTGACTGGGCCACGACAACCCTTACCGATAATGCGACCATCCAGAGACTGAATTGGCAGTACTTCTGCTGCGGTGCCAGTGAAGAAGGCTTCGTCAGCAACGTAGACTTCGTCACGGGTAATGCGTTTTTCGCGTACTTCATAACCCAGAGACTGAGCCATTTCGATAATGGTCTTACGGGTAATACCATCCAGGCATGAGGTCAGTTCCGGCGTGTAAATAATGCCACCACGAACCAGGAAGAAGTTCTCGCCTGAGCCCTCAGCTACGTAGCCTTCGTTATCCAGAAGCAGGGCTTCTTCACAACCGCTGTCGATGGCTTCACGCAGAGCCAGCATTGAGTTGATGTAGTTGCCGTTCGCCTTCGCTTTACACATGGTGATATTCACGTGGTGGCGGGTGTAGCTGGAGGTACGGATTTTAATGCCCTGAGTTTTGGCTTCTTCACCCATGTATGCTGGCCATTCCCAGGCGGCAACCATAACATGAACTTTCAGGTTGTCAGCACGCAGGCCCATGCCTTCAGAGCCGTAAAACGCCATTGGGCGGATATAAGCACTGTCGAGGTTGTTTTCACGTACTGCAGCACGCTGAGCTTCGTTCAGCTCTTCGCGCGTGTAAGGCAGTTTCATATTCAGAATGTGTGCGGAGCGGAACAGGCGGTCGGTGTGTTCCTGCAGACGGAAAATCGCCGCGCCCTGATCAGTTTCATAAGCCCGCACACCTTCAAAGACGCCCATACCGTAATGTAGGGTGTGAGTCAGTACGTGAACTTTGGCATCGCGCCAGTCGACTAACTCTCCGTCAAGCCAGATCAGACCATCACGGTCAGACATGGAAGGTAGCATAAGGACCTCACTCGTAAATGTAATGTTGTATTCGGTAATTCAGTAAACGTTCAGCAGTCTGCGCTTGCCTTGCAGTGGTTATGACTGCTCGGGTTCAAGCCAGAGTTTCCACAGTCGGGTCACATCATTACGCCGTGCATCAAATCCGAGTGCCGACACTGAGTCGCTCTCGAGGAGCAGGGATTGTTTCTGCAATGCACGCCGGTGAGTTTCGGCTCGGTAGGACAGGTAGGTTTCCTGCAGGGTCTGACAGTCTTTTGGAGCCATCAGACCGGCCTTCGTTAAGGCATCCAGCAACCGCATGTTATCGGTGACCTGAGTAAGCTCAGGGTGCTGGTGTGACCAGGCCAGTACGCCATATTGAACCAGAAACTCGATGTCAACAATACCCCCTTCATCCTGTTTCAGGTGAAACTGCTGGCCGTTCGTATCTTTAGAGCCGAGATTATCCCTCATTTTTTGCCGCATGGCTCGCACTTCTTCGCGCAGTTCAGGAATATCTCGCTGTGATGTCAGGATTTCCTGACGGATGTCATTAAAGCTTGCGGACAGCTCACTGGACCCACAGATTACGCGTGCGCGGACCAGTGCCTGATGCTCCCAGGTCCAGGCATGATTCTGCTGATATTCCTTAAACGCTTTCAGCGACGCGACGATCATTCCTGAGTTGCCAGATGGGCGCAGACGCAGGTCGACTTCGTAGAGATCGCCGGAGCGGGTCTGAGTGCTGCAGAAGTGAACCATGCGCTGACCCATACGGGTATAAAATACGCCGTTATCCAGGCTGCGTTCGCCTGTGGTGTAGCCTCCCGGGTGACCGTGATGGATAAAGACCAGATCAAGGTCTGAGCTGTAGCTCAACTCAAGACCACCCACCTTGCCGTAACCTACGATAAGAAACTCGGGCGTATATACCGGCTCTTTATTCGCGTCAGTCGGATAGCCATATTTGGCGACCATCTGCTCGAAGGCCAGATTCTGAACCATGGTCATGGTGGTTTCTGCAAGGCGGGTGAGGTAATCGCTGATCTTCATCAGAGGCAGTCTGTTCATCACTTCGCAGGCCGCCGCCCTGAGTTTGTGAGCGCGCACAAACTGGCGCATCTGCTCCATCTGCTGTTCGAGATCATCGGCTTCGATCCGCAATAAACGGAGATGCAGTTCTTCCTGCAGCTCACTCTGGTCGGGCAGTCGGTAGAGAGTCTCCGGTACAAGAAGCTCATCGAGCAGAAGCGGCGTTCGGGTGATGTATTCTGCGACCCAACTCGATGCGGAACAGAGCTTAATCAATTGCTCCAGTGCCTGCGGGTTTTCACTGAGCAGAACAAGATAGGCTGTACGCCGAAGAACGGCTTCAAGCAGTGGAATCACTCGTTCAAGTGTTTCTTCGGTGTTGTCTTGCGCCCAGACCTGTTCCAGTAACGAAGGCATCAGTGCTTCAAGGCGCTCGCGGCCTATCTGCTGCATGTTGGTTACCGGGCGTGATTCACGGAAGGTATCGATGCGCTGGCGCACTGCGGATTCGCCGGCGCACGGATGCTGTTCAAGGAAATCTCTGGCGGCCTCTTCGTTCAATTCTCCATGCCAGAGGTCGAGCCAGACGTGGTCGGCTTCTTTGTTATCCTGCTCGTCGTCATGAGCCACAATCTGAGCAAAGTGATGGCTGACAATGCTTCGGTGCTGATTCAGTAAGGTAATGAAGGCTTCCCAGTCGTCGCATTGCATTGAGACTGCTATGCGTGCCTGATCGGTTGGGTCTGTGGGTAGTTCCTGCGTCTGCTCATCGCGTAAGCTCTGAATGGCGTGTTCGGTATCACGCAGGAAGAAGTAAGCGCTTTTCAGCTCTTCGGTAGCACCGGACGGCAGATAGCCCTCTGCGGCGAGAATATCCAGCACATCGACGAGTTCACGTATCTGAAGATGTTTTTCCTGGCCGCCACGAATCAGCTGAAATGCCTGTACGATAAATTCGACTTCGCGGATGCCGCCCGGGCCCAGCTTCACATTGTTATTAAGTCCGCGTCTGCGTACTTCAGCATTGATCATGGCCTTCATTGAACGCAGCGACTCGAAAGCACTGAAATCAACATAAACCCGGTAGGTGAACGGCCGTAAAATATCGAGCAGCTCCTGTGCCTCCGGACTGTCTTCGCCCGTCATTACCCGGGCTTTCACCATGGCGTAGCGCTCCCAGTCGCGCCCCTGGCTTTGGTAATACTCGTCGATAGAGGCAAAGTTCATCACCAGAGGGCCACTCTGACCGTAGGGGCGCAGGCGCATATCAGTGCGGAAAACAAAGCCATCGACGGTTTGCTTGTCGAGTGCCTGAATCAGCTTCTGGCCGAGCTTAATAAAGAATTCCTGGTTGCTAATGACCTTCGGACCAGTCGTGTTGCCACTCTCGGGATAAGCAAAAATAAGATCGATATCTGAGCTGAGGTTGAGCTCCCAGCCGCCCAGCTTCCCCATGCCTATGACAAGAAGATGCTGTTGTTCGCCGGATTCTTTACCGACAGGCTGGCCATGACGGGATTCAAGTAACGGCGACAGGAACTGGATACTACGGATGACGCAGACATCTGCGAGCTGAGAAAGAGCTCGTGTCGTCTCCAGAGTGCTGGCTTTTTTCAATGCATCCCGCCATATGATATGTACCATGGCGCGGCGCCGCAGTTTGCGCAGTGCGGCGTGCCAGTCATCTTCAGACTCAGCACCCCGGGCCAAAGTATCAAGCCATTCGTTTAACTTTTCACTGTTGATCTGAGCGTCGATGGAACCTCCAGTAATGGCGTTACATAGATGTTCATGGTCACGCGGGAAAGCGTCGGCGACAAAGTCGCTCAGAGTCAGAACGGTTTGCAGCGCCGTCTGATGTTCGGGAGTTAAACCGGTGAAAAACTCCTGCCATTGCAGTCCCATTCGCTCTGCCAGAGAGACGAGTTGAGGCTCTGTTGCCTGCCAGTGGGATAGAAGTGCATTGGGGAGCATATTCATAAACCTATGTTGCCTTGCCGGTTGTCTGGGTAATTGTCTGTGAGTTAACTGTAGCGGGTAATGTGTGTCTGTGAACAGCGATCACATAAGCAGGGTAATTATAGGACCAGGTTGATTACAGGAATAGACAGCCGCATTCGGGAACCCGATACTGTCGGCAGGGTCGATATAGCCTCTTTAACTGTCTTTTGTCAGGCCTATTCGCAGTTTTTCATTTGTCATCAGATATCATCGCCACATTTTGCGATTGTACGTTTTACCGGAGCTTTCGAACGGATGTCAGGGAAACCTACCAAAAAAACAACAGTAAAAAAGTCAGCAGCAAAGAAGGAAGCGGCTAAAAAACCTGTCGCTGGAAAGCAGCGGCGCTGGAAAGCGACCCTCTTAGGGTTGTTCTCCGTATCGCTGGTGATTTTCGGTGCCTGGATGATTTATCTGGATGCCGAAGTGCGCCGGGCATTTGATGGTAAGAAGTGGGCTCTCCCAGCGAAGGTATACGCGCGTCCACTCGCTCTTTATCCGGGGTTACTGCTGTCGCCACAGCAGCTTCAGGCCGAATTGCAGTGGTCGGACTACAGGCAGAGTACGGCCGTCGACCGGCCGGGTACTTATCAGAGAACGGGGAATACCTGGCGTATTTATCGGCGCGGCTTTCCCTTCTGGGATGGCCCTGAGCCAAGTCGGGTTATTGACGTAACACTATCCTCCGGGCGTGTCGAAAAGGTCTCTGATGAGAAGAATGCTCAGGCTCTGGTGCGTCTTGAGCCTCAGTACATTGGTGGTATTTTTCCGGTGCACAACGAAGATCGCGAACTGGTCCGCCTGGAAGATGTTCCGCCGGTGCTCGTGGCGGCATTGATCATTACTGAAGATAGACGCTTCTTTGAACACTGGGGAATTTCTCCCACAGGCATTGCCCGGGCCATGGTTGCGAACGTCAATGCTGGACGTATGGTACAGGGTGGCTCAACTCTAACTCAGCAGTTGGTAAAGAACTTTTTTCTGACCAATGAACGATCTCTGAGCCGCAAGATTCAGGAAGCCTTTATGTCGTTGCTGCTTGAGCTGCATTACGACAAAGAGGAAATTCTCGAGGCCTACATCAACGAAGTTTATCTTGGGCAGTCCGGGCGTCGCAGTATTCACGGTTTTGGTCTGGCCTCGCGTTTCTATTTCGGCAAACCTTTGCGAGAGCTCGACAACGCAGAGATTGCGACTCTGGTCGGATTGGTAAAAGGGGCGTCTTATTATAATCCTCGCCGAAACCCTCAGCGCTCGAAAGATCGCCGGGATTTGATTCTTGGCCTGATGGCAGAGAATCAGGTCATTACTGAAGCGGAAAGCCTGCGCGCCAAACGCACCCCATTATTAACTGCCTCCCCCAAACGTGCTGGGCAACGCGAATATCCCGCGTTTCTTGAATTGGCTAAACAGCAATTGCAGCAGGATTATCGTTTGCAGGATTTGCAATCAGAGGGCTTGCGTATATTTACAACGCTTGATCCCTGGGTTCAGAGCGCGGTTGAAAGTTCGGCTGAAGCGCATCTCTCGTCACTAGAAGCACGCTCTCCGCGACTTAAAGGCAAGCTGGAAACGGCAGCCGTGATCACCAGCGTCGATGGTGGTGAAATTCGCGCATTACTCGGTGGACGTGACGCGTCTTTCTTTGGTTTTAACCGTGCATTGAATGCGAAGAGAGCGGTTGGCTCACTCGCTAAACCTGCGGTTTATTTAGCTGCATTACGTAGCGGTGAGTATCACTGGGGCACCCTGATTGATGACAGTCCGGTCACGGTAGAGGGGCAGGATGGGAGTCTCTGGCAGCCTCAGAATTACGATAAGAAAAGTCACGGAATGCTGCCGATGCAGGAGACCCTGCAGCGCTCTCTGAATCAGGCGACGGCACGCTTAGGAATGACGGTTGGTCTGGATAAGGTCGTGGATGAACTGGTCCGCTTAGGTATCCGGGATGATCTGCCTCCTTATCCGTCCTTGTTGCTGGGCGCTATGTCCCTGTCTCCCTTCGAAATGACCCAGATGTACCAGACGATTGCCTCCGAGGGTTTCTTGATGCCGTTGCGCACCATTGATGCAGTGACGACCGCAGAGGGAGATATGCTTTCCTCTTATGCAATTCGTGGTCAGCAGGTATATGACCCGGTGACGATGGAGTGGCTCACGTCAGGCCTCAAGGCCGTCGTGAGCGAAGGCACCGCCCGACGGCTTAATGACCTGCCGCAACCGCTTGCAGGTAAGACGGGCACGAGTGACGAGCAGCGGGATGCATGGTACGCCGGCTTCGACAATCGCCATCTCGGCGTGATCTGGGTGGGCATGGATGACAACGGACCTATGCCATTTACCGGCAGCAGTGGCGCACTGCCCATCTGGCAGGAATCGTTCAGGCGGATGGGGACTGAGCCGCTGACGCCTTCGCGCAGTCTGGTTGAGATCCCGGTGAACCCTCAGGGTCAATTACTCGAAGACGGATGTTCTGGTAAGGTATATAACTTTCCCGCATCGTGGCAGACAAAAGAACGACTTGCCTGCGAATCCGGGGTTCAGAGTATTGGTAAAGGGATTCGCTCATGGTTCGAACGATTGTTTTGATCGCAGTAGTTGGCTTTCTAACGGCGTGTGCGAGCACATCAACGCAGGATGGCCCCACGGAAAACTACGGACAGTATCAGGGTGGTACTGATCATCCCGCCGTAAAAATGTTGTTTGGTCAGGCAGATGATGCAGCTAAGGCAGGCAACTGGAGCGCAGCGCTGACGTACCTTGATCAGGCACGACGCATTGAGCCGAGAAATCCCTATGTGCTCTACCGTCAGGCGAAAACATACGCAGCGGCGGGCGACAATGCACGCGCTCGTCAATTACTGGAAAGAGCCCGTGTCTTTGCTGACGAAGAGGATGAAATGCTGAGTTATCTCCTCTACGAGCTGGAATTTCAGTTATAAAGAAACGGCCACATAATAGTGGCCGTTTTTTATGGTGTGAGAGATCTAGTGCGTCTTAAAGTTGGCCAGTAAACCAGCAAGCTTACCAGCCATGTTCGATAGCTGCCCCGTTTTAGCCTTCGAGGCCTGAGCCAGTCCCAAGTTCGAGTCCCCGATTTCGCGGATCGAAATAATGTTGCCATTGACCTCGTTGACCGCCAGGTTCTGCTCGCGAATAGCTTGAGCAATTTGTTGATTCATCGTACTCATAGATTCTACCGCTGATTTTATCAGTCGTAGCTGCTCATCGATATGACCTATCTGGCTGACACTTTCGCCAACACCGCTCAGTGATGTTTCCATTGCGCTCACCGCTTCACTTGAGCCCTTCTGCAACTGTTCAATCATTCGCTGGATCTCTTCCGTACTCTCATGAGTACGTGATGCCAGGGTACGGACTTCATCTGCAACAACCGCGAAGCCGCGACCCTGCTCACCTGCACGGGCAGCTTCAATAGCGGCATTCAGTGCTAAAAGATTCGTTTGTTCCGCAATGCCCTGAATTACAGATAACACAGAGCCGATATTGTTACTTTCTGAGTCCAGGTTCTCGATAACAGTGTTAGCGGTTTTAATATTTTGCTCTAAACGCTCAATGCTGGTGCGGGCTGCACGGATTTCTTTATCGCTGGCAGCTGAGACTTCGGTTGCAGATGTCGCAGACTTGGCGGCTTCATCTGAAAAGCGATTTATCTCCTCCATCGCGCTGGTCATTTCCTGAGTGGCGGAAGCAATCAGATCTGTTTCGTCACTTTGCTTGCTGGAGCCTGACTCGACAGTTTTACATGACTTATCGAAATCATCACTGATCCCCGAAATTTCACAAGACAGTTCACGGGCTTCATTGACGAGTTCATTGATCTGAGCAAAAAAGGTGTTAAAGGTATGTCCGAAGGCAGACTGAGGTTTATCCAGTTGATAGGAAAGATCAATCTGACCTTCTTTTTGTAGATGCTCACCAATACTGAGCAACTCAACACTCTGAAGGAATTCTGCCCAGCTCTTACGGGAAAGATATACGAGAACGCCCGCCTCAAATACGACGAAGGCAGCGTGTAAAAGTACGATCTCCAGGCCAGTAGTCATATCGAGGCCTGCATGGTACTCAAATATATACACGCCGGAACCCATTTCCTGGAGGTAGTTAAATACCAGATGATGAGTTGCGATCACGGCCGCTGCAGTAATGATAGTAAGCTGGTCGCGGTAATAAAGGAGCGCAGCAAGCAGAGCAAAGATACCAAAATGCATTTCAATCAAACCATGAGCCTGATGAATATGCAGCGCCGAGAAAATCATCAATGATGCCGCAAATGAAATACGGGTTAAGCGATGGCCAGGCATGGCTTTGCTGATCATAGCGGGAACCGCGACGGCGGGTACACCAACCAGGACGGCTTCTAACCAGGTGTTGTGCCAGCTCGCCAAAAGCAGAGACACAACAAGTAGTGCGAGGGTCAGGCGGAAAAAGAATGCGTCTGCATTTTGGTAGAATTTAATTATTGCAGGTGATGGAATCATAGCGATAACCACATAAGTACTGTTGGTATTACTTCCAGTGTAGACAAAATTTCTGAAAAGAAAGCGGAGGGTCGTCAACCGGTGCCGTTGTGACCCCGATTGCGATCGGAGTCACGTTCGACGTGCCGGCTTCCGGTCATTAAGCGGATACTGATGAGTACAAGCCCGAGAAGAATACTGAACAGATTGATACTACCGGATGCGGAACCACCGTCGCTCTGAGTGGCGTCCGTCTGGTCTGCTAATGCATCACTTCCGGGGAAGCTCTCCGCATTCTGGGGATCGGTGCCGCCATCCAGTTCGGCTTGATTACTGAAACCGTCGCCATCGGTATCGTTTTCCGGGCTCTCGTTCGCTTCGTCGGCCTCGTCGTTGACGCCATCGTTATCGCTGTCTGACAGTCGGCTTTCGAGGTAATTAAGAATACCGTCGCCATCTGAGTCCAACAGGGCTTCTGACACATCGGCCAGACCATCATTATCCGAGTCGGGATCGGCATAGTCAGGAATCAGATCTCCGTCCGTATCGCGCGGATCACTGCCGGTTCCCCACTCCTCAGTGTCGCTGATGCCGTCATGGTCGCCATCGTTTGTGCCATCGGTCAGGTCACTGTCCGCGTCCAGATGATCGGCGATACCGTCGTTGTCGAAATCCGCACTTAATGGATTCAGTGGGTCTGGGATCTCGGTCAGATCATCGACGCCATCGCCGTCATCATCGTCATCGCGGTAATCAGCAATACCATCGCCGTCAGAGTCGAGCAGCGGGCGCACTTCGTCGCTGTCCAGCACTGCATTGTTGTCGCTGTCTTCGTCCATATAGTCAGGCACGCCATCGGCGTCACTGTCTTCACACTGGGTGACTGTGCACTCTACCTCATCGCGCAGGCCATCAAGATCGCTGTCATTGGTTGTGGAATCGGCCGCATCGTCAGCGTCGTAAGCATCATCTATTCCGTCGCCATCACTGTCACCGCTCTCATCTGCTGTGAGTTCTCCGTCGCCATCGTCGTCGATGTCGTCATAGTCTGGCATGCCATCATTATCGGTGTCCCGCGGCAGGCCTTCGCGGTTAATGCGAGCTTCGAGGAAATCACTGAGGCTATCGCCGTCGGTGTCATCGTCGAGCGGGTTACTGCCAATACTTGTTTCCGTTGCATCGTTGAGTCCGTCACTGTCAGAGTCAGATAAAGCGTCTAGCGGTGCGATATCGTCGCCATCAATGAGGCCATCACCATCGCTGTCGTCATTCAATGGGTCGTAACCCGCGGTGGTCTCGTCAATGTTGGACAGTCCATCGTTATCGCTGTCGTTGTTCGGATTCAGGTTGGCAGCGTCTTCCTGGTCGGATACGCCATCACTGTCGGTATCATTGATCAGCGATTCCAGCGCATCGACCGCACCATCGTGATCCGTGTCCTGACCATACTCTTCCCCGTCGTTTGTGCCGTCGGCATCGCTGTCCGGGTCATCGGGATTGGTACCGTAAAGTACTTCGGTCGAGTTGTTCAGACCGTCGCCGTCGCGATCATTGTCGATGTAGTCCGGTGTGCCGTCGCCGTCCTGATCCGCAGGCACGCTGGCACCGTCATCCGGGTCTGTACCCGCAGAGGTTTCGGTACTGTTGCTGTATCCGTCGCCATCCCGATCGCCATCGAGGCTGTCAGGAATGCCGTCGCCGTCCTGATCAGACGGTGTGTCACTTCCATTTAGCGGATCAGTACCGGCGGCGGTTTCATAACTGTTGCTGATGCCGTCGTTGTCGCTGTCGTTGCCCGGATCATTGTTGGCGGCGTCCAGTTCATCCGGGACGCCGTCGTTGTCGGAGTCGGTTACCGCGGATTCGAGGGCATCAATCACGCCATCAGCGTCGCTGTCTGCGGTACCCTCGACACCATCGTTTTTACCATCGCCGTCGCTGTCCGGGTTGGAACGGGTCGTGCCATTGGCAATTTCATCTGAGTCACTGACACCATCGCCATCGCGGTCGCTGTCCAGGCTATCAGGGATGCCATCGCCATCTGAGTCGGGCGGTGTGTCGTTCGGATTGCGTGGATCGCTGTCGGCACTGAATTCGAATGTATTGCCGATGCCATCACCGTCCGTGTCGTTGTTCGGGTCGGCGTCGTTGGCGTCGTACTGATCGCTGACGCCATCATTATCGGCGTCTGCCTGTGATGACTCGAGGGCATCAATGGTGCCGTCGCCATCGCTGTCGGAGGTGCCTTCTGCACCATCGTTAGTGCCGTCATTGTCGGTATCTGCATCATCGGGGTCGGTGCCGTTTACGCCCTCATCGCTGTTGCTGACGCCGTCGCCGTCGCGGTCGGTATCAACGCTGTCAGGGATGCCATCACCGTCGAGATCAGAAGGCGTGTCCGAGGCGTTACGCGGGTCGGTGCCGGCTGCTGTTTCCTGCTGGTTGCTGATGCCATCGCCATCAGTGTCGTTGGCGGGATTATTGTTTTCGGCGTCGAACTGGTCAGCCACACCGTCGTTGTCGGCGTCATTGCTGTCCGACTCAACCGCATCGATCGCGCCATCTCCGTCTGTGTCTGCCGTACCTTCTACCGCGTCGTTACTGCCGTCGTTGTCGGTGTCAGGGTTATTGGGGTTCGTGCCGTTGCTGGTCTCAGTGCTGTTGTCGATGCCGTCGCCGTCGATGTCGGGGTCGCTGCTGTCAGGCGTGCCATCGCCGTCTAGATCGGTGGGGGCGCTGGCAGCATCGTCCGGGTCGGTGCCAGCGGCGGTTTCCTGGCTGTTGCTGTAACCATCGCCATCGCGGTCGCTGTCTAGCCCATCAGGAATGCCATCGCCGTCCAGATCCGCCGGGGTATCTGATGCATTCTGCGGATCTGAACCTAATGAGGTTTCTTGAGCATTGCTGATGCCGTCGCCGTCAGTATCGTTGCTGCCATCGTTGTTGGCGCTGTCATTCTGGTCTGGGACTCCATCCGCATCGCTGTCGGTAGTGCTGGATTCCAGTGCGTCGATCACGCCGTCACCGTCACTGTCTGCAGTGCCTTCGGTGCCGTCGTCTGCGCCATCGCCGTCGGTATCACTGACGTCAGGATCTGTACCGTTGCTGGCTTCAACCGTGTTGGCGACGCCGTCGCCATCACGATCACTGTCCACGCTGTCAGGAATGCCATCGCCATCCTGATCTGCTGGGGTATCAGAAGGGTTCTGCGGATCGGTGCCAGCAGCGGTTTCATTAGCATTGCTGATGCCATCGCCGTCGGTATCGTTGGCACCGCTGTTGTTGTCGGCATCGGCCTGGTCGTTGACGCCATCACCATCGGTGTCGGTCTGATTTGATTCCAGAGCGTCGATGGTGCCATCGCCGTCGCTGTCCGTTGTCCCCTCGGCGTCATCCCTCTGGCCATCGCCGTCGCTGTCCGGATTATCTGGATTGGTACCGTTGGTGGTTTCGTCGGCGTTACTGACGTTGTCGCCATCGCGGTCGCTGTCGAGTCCATCTGGAATGCCGTCATTATCCTGGTCTGCTGGCGTATCGGCGGCATCCTCCGGGTCGCTGCCAGCAGCGGTTTCATTGGCATTACTGATGCCGTCGCCGTCGGTGTCGTTGCTGCCGTCGTTGTTTGCCGCGTCGCGTTCATTGCTCACGCCATCACTGTCAGCGTCCGCTGATGCAGACTCGAGCGCATCAATGGTGCCATCGCCATCGGTGTCTGTTGTGCCTTCTGTGCCGTCGTTTTTACCGTCGCCATCGCTGTCGGCGTCGTCCGGATCGGTGCCGTTGGTGGCTTCGTCCGTATTGCTGACCCCGTCACCGTCTCGGTCGCTGTCAATGGTGTCCGGTGTGCCGTCACCGTCGCTGTCGGCTGGGGTGTCGGACGCGTTCTCGGGGTCGGTACCTACCGCGGTTTCATTTTCATTGCTGATGCCGTCGCCGTCGGTGTCATTCGAACCGTCGTTATTGACGCTGTCGTTCTGATCACTGACGCCATCAAAATCCGTGTCGGTTATGGACGATTCAACCGCATCAATCTGGCCGTCGCCATCCGAGTCGGTTGTCCCTTCGCTGGCGTCATCGCTGCCATCGCCGTCGGTATCCGGGTTGTCTGGGTTAGTGCCGTTACTGGCTTCTGTGGCGTTGTCGATGCCATCACCGTCGCGGTCGGGGTCTGTGCTGTCGGGAATGTAGTCGCCGTCCTGGTCGGCCGGCGTGCTGGAAGCGTCTTCCGGGTCCGTGCCTTCACTGAGTTCGACGGTGTCATCGTAACCATCGTTGTCATCGTCGGCGTCAATGACATCGGCGATACCGTCACCGTCATAGTCAGGCAGAATCTCAATGCTCAGATTCTGAGTGGTGACATGCACGGCGTCGTCGATGGCAATCTGCAGGTTGTAGATATTATCGAGGCCAGCATCGAGCGGGTTTTCTGCATCTGGCGCTGAGAGGAATACGATTTCGCCGTTGACGATGTCGAACAGTGTGGCATCGACACCGCCATTGATGCTGACGGACAGAGAGTCGCCTTCGAGGTCATAGGTACTGTTCGTCAGGAGTCCGGTGGCGATCAGCCCTTCTACTAAGGTGATGACGGTCGACCCGGTCCAGGTCGGTGCCACATCATTGATATTTTCGATTGTGACGCTGACGCTGACGTCCACCAGATTCAGGCCGTCGCTGACTTCGAGATCGACCAGATAGATGTTATCGCCGTTCGAGTCCTGTGGGTCTTCATGATCCGGGGCCGTTTTGAAACGCAATTCACCATCGACCAGTTCAAACAGAGCGGCATCCACGCCGCCTGAGATCCGGTCGATGAGAACGTCTCCGTCAGCGTCTGAGGCCGTCAGAATGTATCCCGTATTAATGATATTTTCGTCGATGGTGACGCTGGTACCGGAGGAAATCACCGGGCTGTTGTCGTTCAGGTTGGTGACATCAATGGCGACATTCTTGGTGATCAGGCCGACCAGCGGGGACTGCAGTATCAGTTCGTAGCGGTTGTCACCATCCGCATCAAGAGGTATTTCATAATCAGGCGCTGACGAGAACAGCAGGTTGGTTCCGGATGTTGTAAACAGGTGAGCGTCGTCGCCGCCAACGATGGTGAAGTTAATCAAACCAATGTTGGCCGGGTCCAGCAAACCAGCGACATCCAGCCCGGTGCTTGTCTGATTTTCTGGGGAGTCCGTTATGCTGTCGAATGACAATAGTGGGGCAGCGGCAACATGAACACTGAGCGAGAAGAGGGCGGAGGCGCTCCAGAGAACTCTCATAAAACAGGCCTGTTTGGATATACTTTTATTCCATACTAGGCCGATCAGGTATTTTCGACGGTAACCTGACAGGTATGTCTGGTTGCGCTATGTCAATTCGGTGTCATGGTTGGGTAGTGCGAAGTCGGTCGCTCCAGTGTTCTGCAAGACGCTGAAACGTCACTGCTGTGGCAATTGCCATGGCCAGCAGCTCAACCTGAATCACGGGCCAGTTGGATAGAGGCCAGTAACTCAGAGTCGCCCAGATGACGGCGGAGGCAACGAGGCCCGGTGTCCTTTTTACCCAGGCGCTGGCAACGGCTGATAGGCCTCCTACTGCAAGGCTGGTGAGGAGAATCCAGTCCAGCTCATTCGCTCTCCGGGTGAGTTCGAATACCACACATAGTGCCAGCAGAATCCGGCCCCATACGACGCGATCCCACGATGGAAGTGAACCGACTGATTGCGCGAATCGGGCGAGTCCCACGAGCGCTAATAAAGGTAAGGCCGCATACCAACTCAGTCCCTGCAACAGCAGCAATGTTTCCGCATGCTGCCAGTAGGGAGAGATCAGTAATAAACTGCCGTACAGGGTCAGGAGCAGTGCGGCACAGAGGTCGGCCGCCTGCTCTCCCTGCAATACCTCGCCTGCACGAGGCCGCGATAACCATCCGAGCACGAGGCCTGTGACGAGAAACAAAACTGAGATCACCTCAACCCGCCTTGATCGACGCCATGACACGATCGGCGGCAGCGATGGTGTCGTCAATATCCTGCTCGGTATGCGCAATGGACATAAATCCGGCTTCGAATGATGACGGTGCGAGGTACACGCCTTCTTTCAGCATGCCGTGGAAGAACTGATTGAATCGCTCGCCATCGCAGTGATCAGCTACGTCACGGAAGCCATTAATTTCGTTCAGCTCGGTGAAGAACAGACCAAACATCGAACCGGCACTGGTCGAGGTGAATGGAATACCGTGTTTATCCGCCGCCGCTTTAAATCCATCCAGCATCTGTTTTACGCGTGCAGTCAGTTGATCGTAGAAGCCAGGCTTCTGAATGGCTTTCAGCATGGCCAGGCCAGCTGCCATTGCCAGTGGGTTGCCCGACAGAGTCCCTGCCTGATACACAGGGCCGAGAGGCGCCAGGTATTCCATGATTTCGCGCTTACCACCAAAGGCACCAACGGGCAGACCGCCACCGATGACTTTACCCAGACAGGTCATGTCGGGAGTGATGCCGTAATATTGTTGTGCACCGCCCAGTGATACGCGGAAGCCACTCATCACTTCGTCAAAAATAAGCACAATGCCATGCACAGTGCAAAGCTCGCGTAACCCCTGGAGGAATGACTTCGATGGAGGAATGCAGTTCATGTTGCCCGCGACAGGCTCGATGATGACGCACGCAATGTCGTCACCCATTTTCGCGAAGCATTCTTTAACGCTATCGAGGTCGTTGTAGTTCAGGGTAATGGTGTTTTCTGCAACACTGGCAGGAACCCCCGGAGACGTCGGAACGCCTAAAGTCAGCATGCCGGAGCCGGCTTTCACCAACAGTGAATCAGCATGGCCGTGATAGCAGCCCTCAAATTTCACGAGTTTATCGCGGCCGGTAAATCCTCGAGCCAGACGAATTGCGCTCATGGTAGCTTCGGTGCCTGAGTTAACCATGCGCACCATGTCCATCGACGGGATCAGTTTGCAGACTTCGTCAGCCATCTCAATTTCAATATGGGTTGGCGCACCAAAGCTCAGGCCCTTATCCATACGTGCACGTACGGCATCCAGAATTTCGTCCGCAGAATGGCCAAGAATCATCGGCCCCCAGCTACCCACGTAATCGATATAACGGTTGTTGTCGGCATCGAACACATACGCACCTTTGGCGTGATCAAAAAAGATGGGGGTACCACCGACACCTTTGAATGCGCGTACTGGAGAATTTACACCGCCCGGGATGTGTTTCTGAGCAGCTTCGAACAACGCTTCTGACTGGGAAATAGAATAAGTCATAACAATACCTTGGAATTAAAACGGGCGGACGACGACGAGAATGACGACGCCGAGCAGAATAAATACCGGAACTTCGTTAAACCAGCGGTAGAACACATGGCTGCGAGTGTTCCGGTCTTCTTTGAATACTTTTAACAGGTGGCCGCAATAGAAGTGGTATACAACGAGCAAGGCGACCAGTGTGAGTTTTGCGTGCATCCAGCCCTGGCTGAAATAAAAGCTGGTGTTCATCGATAACATCCAGATGCCCAGGGCGATGACGACCACCATGGATGGCGTCATGATGCCGCGATAGAGCTTACGCTCCATAATTTTGAAACGCTCTCGGGACACCTCATCGTTGGCGTCGGCATGATACACAAACAGTCGCGGTAAGTAGAAAATCGCCGCAAACCAGGTGACGACGGCGATGATGTGGAAGGCTTTCAGCCAGAGAAAGGTCATGAATCAGGCCCCTTGTGCCGGACGATACTGGTAATAACTCTCGATGTCTTCGCGCGATACCACGCCTGCAAACTGATGGCGGCGCTCATCGCGATACACTATCAGCCATTGTAATTGATGTGCCTGCATCTGGTCTAAGGCGTCCTGCAGATTCGCTTTTAACGAAATGCGGGCGGCCGCCTGACGGTCAGCCGGGATGGTAAACAGGTCAATGGTTTCTGCATCCGGGTCTGTTTCGAGCGCTTCGGCAATCGCGGCTGGTCGAATCAGAGTGTCTTCGCCGGCAATCAGGAGCCAGCTCGGGTCGCGTTGCAAGATAAACCCAGCAGCCTCACGACCCACTTTTCGTTGCACCTCAACGACCGAAGTCTGCATGGCTTGAGCAACCCAGGTGTTTCGGAGCATCTGTCGCACTGGGCTCGGTGTCTGGTATTGAGCGTTGCCTCCAAGCTGCACCTGGAATACCGAGGGCAGCCGGAATACTTCGCTGACTACTAAGCTGGCGATTACAACGGACAGCATACCAGGCATGATGATATTCGGGTTGGCTGTCAGCTCAAGCAGAGCAACGAGCGCTGCCAGCGGTGCTCTGAGGACCGCCCCCATCATGGCACCCATACCTAACATGGTGTAAAAGCCGATGAAGACCGGGTAGTCCGGCACTAACCAGACAGAAATCTGGCCCATTACTCCGCCAAGAGCAGCTCCTATAAATAGTACCGGGCCGATAAGCCCCGCGGGAAAACTGACGGCAGCTGCCCAGCTGGATAAAAACATCTTGGCCATTAACAGAAGCAGCAGGGTTGTGAGCACTACTTTGCCGTTCAGGGCGTCGTTTACGGTGTCGTAACCGATACCGAGAATCTCAGGTAGCCACCAACTGATGGCCAGTGTTGCCAGCGTCAAGCCTCCCCAACGGACGACGAGAGGCAGGTGCCCGAGGCGCTGCATAACTTTGACCAGATATATGTAACCCGTGGCGACCAGACCGGCGACGACGCCGAGCAACATAATGTAGGGGACTTCCCATAGAGAGGTGAGGTTGAGCGCTGGAACATCAAATGCGGTCTCATGGCCAAAGACCGCGCGGCTGACGATGGCTCCGCTAACGGAGGCGAGGATGATCGGAATAAAACCGCGGATGCTGTACTCCAGAAGTACAACTTCCATAGCAAAAATGACTCCGGCCATCGGAGTATTAAAAGAAGCGGAAATCGCACTTGCGACGCCAGCCGCCGCGAGAATGCGTAAGCGATGATGGGCTAATTCGGTGTGTTGGCCGATCTGACTTCCCGTGCCTGCACCTATGTGGATTGCCGGGCCTTCACGACCAACACTGTGTCCGCTGACCAAAGCAATTACCGCAGAAATCCATTGCAGTATAATGTTGCGGGCGGGCATGTATCCCTGGTGTCGCTCCATTCGAAGCAGAACGTGGGTTACGCCCATACTGCGCCGTTCTTGTGGAACCCAATAAAACAACAGAATCAGCAGGGCGCCGCCACCCAGAAGAAGCAGCGAACGTACCTCCTGCGACATGCCTTCAAAATTTTCGGCGGAGCCAATCGGAAAGAAAGTGACGAGGGGAAGCTCAATTGCCAGCCGGAAGAGTGTAATCAGGCCAGCGCTGACAAGTCCGGTTAATAGAGCCAGGCCAGCTAATCCAATCTGGTTGTCAGACAGTGTGATCATGTTTTGCCAGAGTTGGCGTAACGGGGTCACTATTGACGGTTCCTTTCTGGCCTTATGGTGTGAAGAGTGCGGAATACCAGCTATTATACCCTTCTTTGCGGCACGGCTGGAAACACCCTGGGATGCCGCTTTCCAGCGCCATAAAATACTCTTTGTTCAATAGAGCCTTCTTTGTTCAATAGAATTCTGTGGCGGAGGCACACAAGAGCACTACTAGACTACTTCGGAGATTGTCTGTGATTAAGGTTGGCATCGTTGGCGGCACTGGGTATACCGGTGTAGAACTGTTGCGTATTCTCGTGCACCACCCAGAAACTGAGCTGAAAGTGATTACATCGCGCAGTGAAGAGGGTGTCCGGGTCGATGACATGTATCCTAATCTCCGCGGGTATACCGACCTCGCCTTTACCGTACCAGATGCCGATGCGCTGGGTGAATGCGACGTCGTATTTTTCGCAACGCCTCATGGTGTGGCTCATGCTCTTGCAGAAGAGGTGCTGAACTCAGGTGCCCGCGTTATCGATTTGTCTGCGGACTTCCGTCTGAAGGATGTTCCGACATGGGAAAAGTGGTACGGCCAGGAGCACGGAGCACCGGGTATTCTCCCCGAAGCTGTATACGGTTTGCCTGAGGTGTATCGGAGTGACATCAGCAAAGCACGCCTTGTTGCTTGTCCCGGTTGCTACCCAACGTCAGTTGAGCTCGGTCTGATTCCATTGATCGAACAGGGACTGATCGAGGATCAGTTACTGATCGCTGACTGTAAAACGGGCGTTAGTGGTGCCGGGCGCGGTGCGAAAGTCGGCTCGTTGTTCGCCGAAGCGGCTGACAGCTTTATGGCTTATGGCACATCCGGTCACCGTCACTTGCCAGAGATACGTCAGGAGCTGAAAGCGGCTGCGGGTGGCAAAGATATCAACATTACTTTTACTCCTCATCTTGCCCCGATGATCCGCGGTATTCTTGCGACTCTTTACGCCCAGGTGCCGGGGCAGAAGATCGAAGATCTACAGAAAATCTACGAAGAGCGATATGCCAACGAGCCATTCGTCGATGTACTTCCTGCTGGCAGTCAGCCTGCGACCAGAAGCGTGAAGGGCAGTAATGTATGTCGTCTGGCACTGCATTATCACGAAGATACTGGTCAGGTTATTGTACTGTCTGCGATTGATAACCTCGTGAAAGGCTCGTCCGGTCAGGCGGTTCAATGTATGAATATTATGTTTGGCCTTGAAGAAAGCATGGGCCTGCAACACGTTGCTCTGATGCCTTAACGAGCGTTTCTGGAGATAGAGCATGGCAGTAGTTGAAGGCAGTGTTCAGGACGAGTTGGTCATTGTTCGCCGGGCGAAAGGTTACCGCTTCCGGCGGGCTTTCTGGCTCGCCATTCTTATTCTGATGACCGCAGGTGGCGGTTATCTCTACGGGTACTTCGATAGCTACACGCAGATGAAAGTACTCAAAGAAGAGAACGGTTACCTTAAAGACGGTTTGCGCACCAGCGAGAAAACCATTGAAGACCTTAGTCAGCGCGTGGCGGTACTTGAGAAGGGCGGCGAAGTTGATCGACAAGCTGCTGATGGTTTCCGTGAAACCGTAAAAAGTCTGAAGGATCAGGTTTCCGTGCTTGAGCAGGAAGTTGCGTTCTACAAGGGTATCATGGCGCCGGGTAGTGCAGATAAAGGCTTACGTATCAGCCGGATTGACCTCGATGCAATTAGTGCAAATCAGTACAGCTATGCCGTTATGATGACTCAGGTTGTCGATAACACGAATTATGTTCAGGGTGAGGTCGCAGTCAATGTGATTGGTTTGCGATCCGGCGAGCAGGAAGTTATCGCCCTCCGGGATCTGGATGAAAATATCAGTGAACTGGGTATACCATTCCGCTTCCGTTATTTTCAGGAACTCAAAGGTGTGCTGAATCTGCCAGATGGTTTTATCCCACAACAGCTACAGGTAGTTATGCAGTCACGCGGGCAGAACTCACAAAGGGTAGAAGAAACCCGAAACTGGAATTCCGAGGGAGAGGCCTGATGTTCAGTGCTAAGACCAACAACCATATAGATTTTGATACAGTGATTTCGGCTCGCACTGAGATTCGCGGTGATATCACAGTGAAAGGCGCCATTCAGATCGATGGTGTCCTGAAGGGCAACCTGGTAGCCGAGCCTGGTTCTAAGGCGTCGGTACGTATCAGCGATAAGGGGCGTGTTGAAGGGCGGATTACCGCACCTAATGTGATCGTCAATGGTGAGGTATGCGGAGATATCCACGCCTATGACTACATCGAATTGGCGAAAAAAGCCCGCATTACAGGCGATGTCCATTACGCATCAATGGAAATGGTATTAGGGGCGCAGGTGAATGGGCAATTGATTCATGGTTCCGGCTCAGCTAAATCTGGCTCTGGCGTTTCTCAGCCAGAAATGGCAAAAGTTGACTAAATCACTCGGTTAAGCAGATAATCCTACAAGACTTATCCAAGACATCTTTTCCAAGGTAATTATGACAGCAGTTCAGCAGGCCACGCCGATTGAGTTGACGCAAGCGGCGGAAGAAAAAATTCGTGACCTTCTCGAAGATGAGGGTGATGATGAGCTGTGCCTGAGGGTGTTTGTGACTGGTGGTGGTTGTTCAGGTTTCCAGTACGGTTTCACCTTTGATGATGAACAGGCAGAGGATGATGCCCTCATCGGAAAAGAAGGCGTACGGGTGCTTGTAGACTCACTAAGCTACGGTTACCTCGTTGGGTCAGTGCTGGATTATCAGGAAGGACTGGAAGGGTCGCGTTTTGCGGTGTCGAACCCGGGCGCTTCTTCTACATGTGGTTGTGGTTCGTCATTCGCAATCTGACTTGATGCGCATCAGGGAGGTTCCCATGCGAATTGTATTAACTGCTTTACTAGTCTCATGTTCTTTATCCAGTCTCGCTAACGAAGGTCTTCAGGAGATAACGTCTGTACCGGCCATCGATGATTCAGCGGTCGCTCCTGTTGAGGCTGTACAGGAAGGTGAAGTTACTGCCGAGGTGATCCCTGCATCTACAGAGGACATTCCGGCATTGTTTCAGGCCCGGATACAGGAGCACTCCGCAGACGAAATGCTTGCTTTACTCCAGCGTGCAGAAAAAATCGCCTCAGGGCAGGATGTTTACCGCACTCGAGAGCCTGTAATGCTGGTTTTGTCGGGGGATGAAATCGAACTTTTCAAACGCGACAACTATCGCGACAACAAAGCTCTGGTTGACCTTGCTGCGCGTCTGGATGCTTTCAATATCATTGATGTAAAAGTCTGCCGTCACTGGACGGGCCAGCGAGGTATAGAACTGACTGACCTACCGCCTTTTATTGAAGGTGTATCATCAGCAGATCAGGAAAGTAAGCGCCTTGAGAGCGCGGGCTACGCTTACTTCTGATTGTTTTCACCCGCGCCTGCCGGGTAGATTCCTCCAAGAATCCTTTCCCCCTGAGCACCGGTAACCGCAGGCAGGTTGCCGCTCAGGTGGTTTAACGTTCTCCAGCCTAGCCAGGCGAAAGCCATTGCTTCCATCCAGTCAGGATGTATTCCTACCGCTTCCGTCGACTGCACCTGTACTTCACTCAGCTTTGCGCGGATGCGTGCCATGAGGTGACTGTTATTCACACCTCCGCCACAAACGTAAAGGTCTTTAAGTTCGGGCGCAAAACGCTTGATAGCATCAGTAATGCTGGTGGCTGTGAGTTCGGCCAGTGTTGCAAGCACATCATCTGGGTTAGATCCTGCCGGAATAGTTAGCTCTTTCAGGTTGAATAGCTCTCTCCCGGTACTTTTCGGCGGCTCCTCGGAAAAATAGGGGTGCTGCAACCACTCTTCCAGTAAGTCAGAAATAACCACCCCCCTGGCTGCAGAGCTTCCTCCTGCATCACAGCTGCAACCTGTCATTGCGCGGCAGTATTCATCCATTAATGCGTTGCCGGGGCCAGTATCAAACCCAAGAGTTTTATTCGGGTCCGGGTTTACCAGGGTCAGGTTGGCGATGCCGCCAATGTTGAGTACGCCGCATGGTTGATGCGCTTGCATGGCTACTTGATGAAATGCGGGTACGAGAGGAGCCCCCTCGCCGCCCGCCGCAATATCTCTGCGGCGAAAGTCAGCAACGCAGGTAATGCCTGTGTACTCGGCGAGCCATGAGGGGTCGCCAATTTGCCAACTGAATCCGTCCGGTTGAGGTCGGTGTCGAAGGGTATGGCCGTGACTACCGACAGCAGTGATGTCAGCAGCTGAGAGAGCATTCTTTTCTAACAGCGTAACGACAGCCTGCACGCCATATTGGGCGATTAAACGGTCGGCATCCATGATCAATTCAGCGCTGAGAGTCTCACTGATGGCTAACGCCTTAAAGAAATCCGATACTTCGTCTGGGTAATCAATGCACAAGGCATCAACCATCGTCACTTTGTCCGGTGTGATCTCCACGAGACAAGCATCCATGCCATCGGCACTGGTGCCTGACATCAGGCCAATACAAAGAGTCATTGAAAGCTCCCGTCTGTGCTTGAAGACACACTGAAGTCTTTCAACCAGCTGGTCAGCTTATTGGACTCCTTCATAAACGCCGCTTTTTCCGACGATTTAATAGATTCTGCTTTTGGCAGTCTTACTCGCAATGAGTCTCTGTGGACGCCATCGACCAGGAATTCGTAGTGCAGGTGCGGCCCTGTTGAAGCGCCCGTGGTTCCGACATAACCAATGATCTGGCCTTGTTTCACGTAGCGGCCAACCCGAACGCCACGCCCGAACTTACTCATGTGTGCGTACTTGGTCTGGTAGCGTTGACCGTGCTGGATGACGACGACATTACCGTAGCCGCCATTGCGACTGGCGAAGGTTACCTTGCCATCACCTGCGGCTTTGATCGGCGTCCCCGTCGGGGCTGCGTAGTCGGTTCCCCGGTGAGCTCGGATCGTATTCAGAATCGGATGTTTACGGTTCGGGTTAAATCGGGAACTGATGCGGAAGTAATCAATCGGGTTACGCAGGAAAGCCTTACGCATGCTCGTGCCTTCCGGAGTAAAGTAGTTCGCTTGACCGTCGCTGTCGACATAGCGAACAGCTGTAAGCTCGCGATCCCGGTTATTAAACTGTGCGATCAGAATATCGCCGTAGCCAATCTGCTCTCCATCAAGCTGAACCTCTTCGAAGATGAGACTGAAAGAGTCGCCTTTACGGATATCGAGCGCGAAGTCGATATCCCAGCCAAAGATAGCCGCCAGTTGATACAGGATCTGATCTGGTACGCCGGCTTGGGAACCATCGTAGTAGAGAGAGTTGTCGATGGTCGCAGAAGCAAATCGCGGTATGTAATCCGCCGTCCGCTCAACCAACTCATAAGAAAGAGTGCCGTCGTCTTCGCGCTCGAGAGAGTGTCGAGCCAGAGGAGACAGAATAATCTCTAGCTGTGAAATACGATTATCAGCAGTGCGCACCCAGCGCACCGTCTGGCCGACCTTGAGATTGATGACGTCACGAGGTACCGCCGCGGCAATATCGATGACATCCACGGCGCTAAGATTCTCGCGGCTGAACAGAACCGATAGGCTGTCACCGCTTTTCACTGTGGTCTCTTCCCAGTCGGGTTCAGGCACAGGAGGGGGAGTGTCGGGTTCTGAGACCTCGGGAAGGTCAATAACAAACGTCTGTTGTTTGGTTGACTCACCGGAATCCGGGAGAAGAACCAAAATGATTAGCAGCAGAATACCGAGCCCGGCACCAATCAGGTGACGTAACGGGAAATACTGTAGTTGCCCGGGCAGAGCCATCTTATTATCGAATCCTCGTATGCATTTCGCAGGAAAGTGTAAACAATCACTGAGCATTTTACCCGGTGAACTTGATTTTGCACCTTGATCAGGTATGTTCAGCTCCCTTTCCGACAACCCAAATGTGAAGATAGATCCCATGACAGCCGCACTTATTGCTGACCTGAAAGAGCGTGGTCTGCTGAACCAGATCACCGCTGAAGACGAATTTAATGAACACCTTAACGGCGGATCTCGCGTTCTTTATTGCGGTTTTGACCCGACAGCAGACAGTCTTCATCTGGGACATCTGGTGCCTTTGCTGGTTCTTCGTCGCTTTCAGGATGCGGGGCATAAGCCAATCGCATTGGTAGGTGGAGCGACGGGATTGATCGGTGATCCAAGCTTTAAGGCCGCTGAACGTCAGCTCAATACCGCCGACATTGTAGCTGGATGGGCCGATAAGATACGTGGCCAGGTCAGTCAGTTTATCGCCTTTGACGGTGTTGAAAACCCAGCGGTTGTTGTGAATAACCTCGACTGGGCAGGAGAGATGAATGTTCTCGACTTCCTCCGTGATGTCGGTAAGCACTTCTCGGTCAATGCAATGATTAATAAAGAGTCGGTGCAGCAGCGCCTGAATAGAGAAGGGGCAGGGATCTCGTTCACCGAGTTTTCGTATGCGTTGCTTCAAGGGATGGATTTCGCTGAACTGAACCGACGTTACGACTGTACCTTACAGATAGGTGGCTCAGATCAATGGGGAAACATCGTTGGTGGTATTGATCTTTCCCGCCGCCAGAATGGCGCGCAGACGTTTGGTCTCACTGTTCCACTCGTAACCAAGTCTGACGGCACAAAATTCGGTAAGACAGAATCGGGCGCTGTATGGCTGGATCCTTCTAAAACCTCGCCGTATGCCTTCTACCAGTTCTGGATGAATACGGCAGATGCTGACGTCTACAAATTCCTTCGTTACTTCACGTTCCTGCCGGTTGAAAAGATTGCAGAGATTGAAGCGCTTGATGCGACGATTGAAGGTCGCAAGACAGCGCAGCCGATTCTCGCAGAAGAAGTAACCCGAATGGTGCATGGTCAGGAAGCACTTGATTCAGCCCGTCGTATTACCGAAGCGCTCTTCTCCGGCGATCTCACGCAATTGTCCGAAAGTGAATTGGAACAGATCAAGCAGGATGGATTGCCATCAAGTGGTCTGGACATTACTGGTCTGGGAGATAAACCTCTGACAGCCATCCTGTCTGAAGCAGGTATGGGCCAGGGTAAGCAGGTCAAAGATGCACTCGGCCGCAATGCCGTCATCGTAAACGGTCAGGCATACGGTATGGATGACCTGATGAAAGGCGCGGAGATCTTCAGTGATGGTAATGCTATGTACGGACGCTTCTTTATGGTTCGCATGGGCAAGAAAAAGCATCATTTGTTCGAACTTGAAAAATAATTCAGAAAGACTGTTGACGGCGCAGATGAGATCTCTATAATGCGCCGCTCCTGAGTTGAGACGGCTTCTTCCAGAAGCGGAAAAAACAAAGGAAAAACAAGGGGTTGACAGTGGTTTTAATCACTATATAATGCGCCCCGCTCTGAACGGAACGGATCAATTCGGACCAGTCAGAAAAAAGAGGTTGACATCGAAGATTAACTCTTTAGAATGCGCAGCCCGCTTCGAGTGAAACACGAAGCAAAGTTCTTTAACAAATTGTTCAGACAATTTCGTGTGGGTGCTTACTGAGATGTTGTGGAGACATAAGATTTCAAGTAAGAACTCGTCGAAAATTCATTTACGTGAATGTTGACAGTTTTATTC
>NZ_FTOH01000005.1 GCF_900156675.1 Thalassolituus maritimus | reverse complement strand
TTCTCCGGTAACTAGTTGCCGCTAGCTACGGGCTTCACCTTATATATAAAACTGTCGAGGGAATAGCGGTTAACAATGAAATTGAACCATACAAGCCGCTGAAATTCGTTACGGCCACAAAAAGCGTGGCGGGACGCGCCCAAAGGCCGAGCGTTATGTTCTTAAAGAGATAGAAACATGAATATCAGAGAAGCTACAAAAGAAGATTGGGAATTAATCTGGCCTATTTTTCATGAGATAGTTAAAGCTGGTGAAACCTATGCCTATGAAACTAATACAACAAAAGAACAGGCAGAAAAGATATGGTTAGATGCTCCTCGTAAGACATTTGTATTTGAAGAAGATGGGGCAGTTTTTGGTACATATTATTTAAAAACCAATCAAGCTGGCCCCGGCAATCATGTCTGCAATTGCGGTTATATGGTTTCATCTTCGGCAAGAGGTAGAGGCTTAGCAACTTCAATGTGTGAGCATTCTCAACAAATTGCATTAGAGCTTGGGTATAAAGCAATGCAATTCAATTTCGTAGCATCAAGCAATGAGGGGGCAGTACGTTTATGGGGTAAGCTGGGCTTTGAAACTGTCGGTCGCTTACCTAAAGCCTTTAACCATTCTATAAAAGGCTACGTTGATGCATTGGTAATGTTCAAGTGGCTACAAACATAACAAGCACATTCAAAATAGACACCTGTATTTTGGCGCGTTTTTACCACTCCCTCATCCCTGTTTCCGGGTAGTATTTTGGCCACCTGCTGAATCTCAGTACGGATGCATTTATTACCTTAAGGGATAATCCTATGTCAGCCAGAGCCAACCAGATCGCACTCGATGCCGCAAACGACGTCGGAACTCAGTATTACTGGGCTTCTTTTATGAACGCAGGTGCTATGTATGATTGGGCAACCGGTGGGCTGGCACTCAATTTAGTTGGGCAGTCTGAAGATCACGCGATCTGTTGTTTTGAGTATCCAATGTTACTGGCAGCACGTCGTGGTTACCTGTCCGCAGACGACGCACGTAAGATTATTGGTGCGCTGATGGACTCTGGCTTTAACGCTGAGAGCTTTGAAACCACCTGGACAAAGGTTTGGAACGACTGGCCTGATTTCCCGTTTTCAGGTACCTACTGGCGTCCTCGCCGTGGTGATCTGGTGTTCTATCGCAGTAATACGGGCATTGGTGGTGATACCAACCACGTTGTTTTATCACTCGGCCCTGATAATGCGGACAATATTGAAGTTATTTCGTTTGGTGAAGGTTTGCAGAATCCTACGCAGGCTGCCGTCACTCGCTCTACGGTGAATGGTCTTCGTCAGCAAGGGCACTCTGCTGTTAAGTACGTTGCTCCGCCTTGGTATTGAAGGGTTTTAATTAGCACACTGCTACACCCTCTGCGAAAGCTGGCGAATATCTTTCATCGGCGGTGCCCCAAACAGACGGCTGTATTCTCGGCTGAATTGTGAGGGGCTTTCATAGCCAACTTCAAAGGCCGCTTTTGAGGCATCGAGGTGTTCGGCCAGCATCAGTCGACGCGCTTCATTGAGCCGCATTTTCTTCTGAAATTGCAGTGGGCTCATCGCAGTCATACTGCGAAAGTGGTTATGAAATGCAGAGACGCTCATTCCCGAGTTATTCGCCAGGTCTTCGACTTTTACTGGCTTACTGAAGTTTTCTTTCAACCATTCGATGGTGCGGGCAATCTGGTAGCCATGGTTGGCGTTCGAGGTAATGTCGCGTAGGCGAGGGCCCTGGTCGCTTTTCAGTAATCGATAAAAAATTTCCTGCTGAATCAGGGGAGCGAGAGCTGCGATATCCTCTGGCTGACTTGCAAGACTAAGAAGTCTGCAGAAGGCGTTATTCAAATTTCCGGGCAGCCGGCTGACTCCGATTCCGCAGCGGTCTGTCTGTTTCTTATTTGGCGCTACCTGGTTATCTATCATAAGTTGTGAAATCAGGCGAAGGTCGAGCTCCATGGTCAATCCCAGATAGGGCTTCTCGGGTGAGGCTTCAATAATTTGCGTGACGACAGGCAGCTCAACTGAGGTAATCAGGAAGTGCTCGGCGTCGTAGATGAAGGTCTCTTCTCCAAGGAATAAGCGTTTACGTCCCTGGCCGATCAGGCAAATGCTGGGGGCAAGCATATAACTGGTAGGGTCGGTGGGTTCGGTCCAGCGGTGAAGACTCAGTCCTGGTACATCGGTATCTATGCGGGCTTTCTGTCCGATAAGGCTGGCAATGAGGCCGCTCAGCTCGTTGTCTGAGGTACTATGTGAACTACTTATTGGGGGGCTTGTGGACATTCGCTCGCCCTGTCGGCTGCTTTCAATTCAGTCTCTTTATATTAGCACTGGCTTGAGGGCAGAGTTGAGGCTCTCTGTTGTTGATTGTAGTAATAGGCAAGGATCAGCAAGTTATTGGCAAGGTTGATTTCTTTGGATGCCTCGAATCAATTGATCTCTGTCCATCTCTTTGCATGAGTGGAGAATCAGGCAAAGAACCAACAGAATCTGGATAAAACCCTGAGGCACTCTCCCGTTTAATAAGACTCACAAAGCGTACATCAACGCATGGGAGAGTTTTATGAGTACCGGATCATCGTTTGGCAAAGCCGCTTTAATTGCCCTCACTACACTGGTCAGTGAGGGCGCTATCTCGAAGGAACAAGGTTCAAAAGGAACTGAAGGGCAGATTCACTACCCACTGGGATCTCAGCCATCATTCACCGGCCCTGAAGATAAGTTCACGGGTGATGTCAGTGTTCAGGTGTTGTTTCCGGGGACCGACGAGACCGATTACTCCGGCGCGTACGTTACCTTCTCTGCCGGTGCTCATACTGCCTGGCATTCGCATCCCGCAGGGCAGCATATGGTGGTGACTGAGGGGAAAGCGCTCACCGGCACACGTGATGGCAAGGTCTACGAGTTCTCTGAGGGCGAGACTGTCTGGTGTCCTTCCGATATTGATCACTGGCACGGTGCCACACCGCACAGTTCTATGACCCATCTGGTGATCACCAACAGCAAAGACGGTGAAAACGTTAGCTGGAAGAAGACGCTTTCCGACGACGAATATCAGGCAGCATTGAAACAGATCGCGCAAGCCACTGATATCGAAGGCCTCTCAGTGCAGGAGCATAATCTGGTTCGTGTTGCTACATACGCCGCAGCCGATCAGCAGGAGGGTCTTAAAATCGCCCTGAACGATGCGCTGGATTCAGGCGTTACGATCAGCGAGCTGCGCGAAAGCTTAATTCATCTTTACTCCTACACAGGCTTCCCTCGTTCACTGAATGCCCTGGGCAACCTGATGGGCGTGGTTGAGTCGCGTCGTGAGGCGGGCAAAAAAGACACCATGGGTGCAGAGCCATCGACCATCGCCGCGGATAAAAGTAGTCGCGAAGTCGGTGAACAGGTTCAGACTGAGCTTGTCGGCCAGAAAGTCTCAGGCCCACTGTTTGAATTCGCACCAGGTATCAATGACTACCTCCAGAGCCACCTGTTTGGCGATATCTTTGCCCGTGGTGTGCTCGACTACAAACAGCGTGAACTCCTGACCGTTGCGATACTGGCGAGCCTTGAGGGAACAGACTCGCAGTTAAATGCCCACATCGGTATCGCAACGAATACAGGTGTTTCACAAGCCCAGCTACAAGGCGTGGCAGAAACATTGGCCGTGTACAAAGGGCGTAAGTATGCCGCCCGTGTCACTGGCGCTGTGGATTCCGTTTTAGGCAAGCAGTAATCCGACAACCTTAATTGTGACAGGAGAGATTGATGAATAATCAGGATTCAAAAAGCACCAAACGTAGCACTGATCATGATAATTCGAGCCGCGAATTTATTCAGAACTCTGCACTAGTAGGCTCTGGTCTGATGATGGCCGGTGGGGCCTCATCGATGTTTGCTGCAGGTTCAAAATATGGGCCGGAAGTGCACACTCAGAATGTTCCGTCGCGGGGTTATGCTGCGTTCGATACCTCCGGCGTACTCAAGCCCTGGAAGTTTGAGCGCAGACCTGTCGGTGACAACGATGTGCTTATCGACGTGAAATTTGCCAGTATCTGTCACTCAGATATTCACCAATTGAAAGGCCACTGGGGGTCTCAGCAATACCCTCAGGTGCCCGGGCACGAAATTGTCGGCATCGTGGCGGCAGTAGGTAAAAACGTGACTAAATTTAAAGTCGGTGACCGCGCTGGTGTTGGTTGTATGGTCGATGGCTGTAAAAACGGCACCTGCTGTGAGGAACATGGAGAGCAGTACTGCCCCGACACCGTGTTTACTTATGGGTATCCGCAGGAGAGTTCGCCAACGGGTATCTCTCAGGGCGGCTATTCCAGTAACATCGTGGTGAACGATCACTTCGCTGTGCATATTCCTGAGAACATCAGTTTTGAAGAGGCAGCGCCTCTGCTTTGTGCTGGCGTTACGACCTATTCGCCTTTACTCAAATTTGATCTGAAAAAAGGCGATAAAGTCGGTGTTGCTGGTATTGGTGGTCTTGGCCATCTGGCGGTCAAGCTGGCGGTATCAAAAGGCGCAGAGGTCACAGCCTTCACCACAACGGCTGATAAAGTCGATGGCATCAAAGGCTTTGGCGTTAAAAATGTGGTCGTTGTGGATGACGAACTTAAGGCCTTAGGCGACTATCGCGGCCAACTTGATTACATGATTAATACCTTCCCTGTGGATTACGACGTTGCGGCGTATGCAGCTGCGGTGAAACCGTTCGGTACCTACACTCAGGTCGGTATGCCAGAAGGCTTCTCTGTGTCTGCCAACGCTCTTGGACTCGCCGCCAGTCGCGTTAACTTCAACGCCTCTTTGATTGGCGATATGAAAGAGACGCAGGAAGTTGTTAACTATTGTGCTGACAACAAGGTGCTCCCTGAAATACAGGTAATCAGTGCCGAGCAGATTAATCAGGCGTGGGAAGATGTTGTCGCGAAAAAAGCGCGCTATCGCTATGTCATTGATGCAGCGACATTCTGAACGCAGTTCTAAACGGCAACCTCATCGGTACAAGTGGCTTACCTTAGGAGGTCGCTTTGCTTCTCGGGGAGTAAAGGCAGTGTCTGGCAGTGTAAAACTGATTCAGGCGCTGCTTTTTCTGTTCTTTATTTCAGATCTGAGTGCTGAGGAAACAGGGAATAATTTATCGATGAAGATTCGTCTGGTTATTGGGGATAACAGTGCCATCGCGACGCTTGACGATATTGCGGCATCGCGTGACTTTTATAATATGTTACCTATGACACTCATGTTGGAAGACTACGCTAGCACCGAAAAAATAGCGTATCCCGAACGCAAACTTGCTACCACTGGCGCACCTGAGGGTTACGACCCTTCTGCCGGAGATATTACCTATTATGCCCCCTGGGGAAATCTCGCGCTTTTTTATAAAGACTTCAGTTACTCCCGAGGCTTGATACGACTGGGTGAATTCGATGACGGTGGCGCGCTGCTGAAATTCCGAGGAAAAGCAAACGCGCGGTTTGAAGCTGTACCTTAATTGAATCTGGTTTTATTTAGAGGCTTCAATCAGAGTGTATCCAGCGGATCAACATCGATGTGCCAGCGCACTTTGTTGAAGCCTTTTAATTCCTGAAGTTGTTTCAGTGCCGCATCCAGCGTCTGGTGAAGGGCCTTACGCTCGCTGCAGAAAACCTGCAACTGAAAACGGTAGCGACCGTTCCGGCGCTCCATAATTGCAGGCACCGGACCGAGCAGAGTGACGGGGGCATCTTTCTGGCCGTATTGTTTTAACCAGTGTTGCAGTATGTACCGGGCCTGTTCGAGAAAGCGTTGAGCCATCGCTCTGTCTTCGCATTCGCTGCGTAGCATGGCCATGTGGGAGTAGGGCGGCAGTTGCTGATCTAAGCGCTCGCGCAATATAGAAAGTGCTAGCGCATGATAACCGTCATCGATTAACAGGTTGAGTTGTGGGTGGTCGGCATACAGGGTCTGAATCCAGACATCGCCGGGAGACTCTGCCCGGCCAGCACGCCCGGCGACCTGTTTTATTAATTGTGCCGAGTGTTCCATTCCCCGGAAATCCGCACTGAATAATCCTGCATCGCTGTCGAGAATTACGACCAGTGTGACATCGGGAAAGTGATGGCCTTTGGCCAGCATTTGCGTGCCGACCAGAATGCACGGATCACCGGTATGAATTTCTTCAAATAAATCATCGAACGCCTGCTTCGTACGCACGGTATCACGGTCAACGCGCTTTACGGGTGTTTGAGGAAATAACGCGGACAGATGGTCTTCAATGCGTTCGGTGCCCTGACCGATGGGTTCAATATCCGGCGAGTGACATTCCGGGCACACTTTCGGCACAGGTTGCTGATAGTCGCAGTGATGGCAATGCAGGTGCGGAGGATATTGGTGCAGTGTCATGCGCGCATCGCAGCGTCGACACTCCGCATTCCAGCCGCATTGTTTACAGGCTAATAAGGGGGCAAAGCCACGACGGTTTAAGAATACCAAGACCTGCTTGCCGCGATTCAGGTGCTGTTGCATGGCGGTGAGCACGGGTTCGGCAAAGCCGTGCACCAGAGGTTGATGCAGAATACTGTGCAGTTTCATGCCCGGTGGTCTGGCATTTCCGGCACGGCGGGTCAGTTTTAAATGCAGGTATTTGCCTGTTAATGCGTTATGAAGACTCTCCAGCGACGGCGTTGCAGAGCCAAGCAAGACAGGTACCTGAGCCTGATGAGCACGCACGAGTGCAAAATCCCTTGCCGAATAGCGCAGGCCATCCTGCTGTTTAAAGGAGCCGTCGTGCTCTTCGTCGAGAATAATCAGGCCAAGGTCCGGCAGGGGGGTAAACACCGCTGAACGGGTACCGATCAGAATCCGAGCCTGGCCTTCACGGGCTTGTCGCCAGCCTTGCAGTCGTTCACGATCATTCAGACCCGAGTGAAGCAGTGCGACGGGCACATTAAAACGTTCCTGAAAGCGGCGCACAGTTTGCGGTGTCAGGCCGATTTCGGGCACCAGCAGCAGTGCCTGTTTTCCCTGTTGAATCACTTTGTCGATAAGCTGGAGGTAGACTTCAGTTTTGCCCGACCCCGTCACGCCTTCAAGCAGACAGGCCTTAAATTGCCCCAGTACGTCAGAGACTTTTTTCACCGCCGACGCTTGCTCGTCATTTAACTGCAATGCCGGTCGGACGGATTCAGGTAGTGCAGGGACTGGCAGTCGCGTCTGTTCCTCGATTAATCCGAGTTCGGCCAGCTTACGGCACTGGGCCAGCGAAAAGCCCTGAGCTGTCAGAAATCGATGAGCAATGTATTCCTGTCGCTGAAACTGCTGCCACAATGCCAGCTGCTTGCTGCCTTTGAGTGCTGGCTCTGTATTGGGTGAGGCGATACGTTGCCAACCGCTCTCATCGGCTTCGTTCAGTCCGGCTCCGCGCCGCAGCATGGTTGGTATCCAGTGTTCGAGCACGTCACCCAGGCTGTGGTGATAGTAATCTGACATCCAGCGGGCAAGACTGAGGTCACGCGGAGCCAGTAACGGTGCGTCATCCAGCCGTGCTAACAAAGGTTTGAGCTTATTCGTGGGAACTTCACTGCTGTCACGAGTGCCCAAGACAATGCCAGTGAGCAGCTGTCTGCCAAAGTCTGCACGAACCCGCTGACCGGGTTGGTAGTTTTCTCGGGCGTCACCCTCTACCGGCAGGTAGTCGAAGGTGCGTAACAGGGGGACGGGCAGAGCGACGTCGACAACATAAAAGGACATGAAAAAGCTTGCTGATACGGAATGCTCTGGTATTATGCGCGTCCTTATTGCCCTTGCAAGGGCATATTGTATCTATAACAAGCCAGTAGCGCGGTGCATACCGATATTGGGCCCAGCCTGAGAGATCAGGCGAAGAAAGTGGTCCCCGGGATGTGGCGGCGCGAAGACTGTGAGGTGATTTATGAAAGACGGTATTCATCCTGAGTACGCTACCCTGGAAGCAACCTGCTCTTGCGGTAACGTAGTTAAGACTCGCTCGACCAAGCCAGGCACTATGTACCTGGACGTATGTTCTGCATGCCACCCGTTCTACACTGGTAAGCAGAAAGTTCTGGATACTGGCGGTCGTATCGACAAGTTCCAGAAGCGTTTCGGTGGCTTCGGCGGTAAGAAGTAATCGACGCGTTCTGAAAAAGCCCGCTTCTGCGGGCTTTTTTGTGCCTGCTATTTCTTCTATATCTATCTTTTCGTTCGTCATCTTTTCTTAGCCACCTTTTGTAAGCGCTTACTGACCACTTTGCGCTCTGGTATCTGAGTCTTCTGATTTGATACTCTGAAACACAGTCGGGACGGCCCGGCCAGCATTCTGCTGAACACCACTGGACGGCCAGTCACCCTGAAACCTATGGGAGACTGATATGCAAAGCCGCACCAATCTTCACAAGCAAACACCCCTCCGTCGATTCTCATCCATTCCTGTGATTGATATTTCAGGTTTGTATTCCGCTGTGCCTGCTGAGCGTCAGGCGGTAGCAGACAATATCCGTGATGCCGCAAGAGACGTTGGTTTTTTCTATGTCTGCGGACATCGCGTTCCCGAGGCAGCGACCGATGATCTGGTCGCGTCTGCTGAGCGGTATTTTGCTCAGCCATACGAACAGAAAATGCAGAACTACATCGGTTTGTCACAGAACCACAGTGGTTACGTTCCAGAGGGCGAAGAAGTCTTCTATAGCCCGGGTTCAAATGCAGATGTGAATAAACCCCGGGATCATAAAGAAGCGTATGACGTTAACTACGACCTGGGTGATCTCAGGTATCGGAGGCCGATGCTTGGCCCAACGCTCTGGCCCGACGATGCCGATTTCAAAGCGAAAGTGAGTTGTTACTACGGCCACGGAACAGAGCTCGCAAAGGTTCTGTTCAGGGGCTTTGCTCTTGCACTAGGGCTGGAGGAGACCTTTTTCGATGGCAAGCTGATTCGCCCACCGAATCAACTGCGCTTGATTCATTACCCTTACGACCCGGGCCTGCAAGATGCGCAGGGTATTGGCGCGCATACGGATTACGAGTGCTTCACCTTACTGCTACCCACCGCCGATGGCCTTGAAGTGTTGAATGGTGAAGGTCGCTGGATTGATGCTCCGGTCATACCCGGGAGTTTTGTCGTTAATATTGGCGACATGATGGAAATACTGAGTAACGGCCATTTCAGAGCAACGACCCACAGGGTGCGTAAAGTGAAAGAGGAGCGTTATGCATTCCCGCTCTTCTGTACCTGCGATTACGATACGGTCATTGAGCCCGTGATGGCTCCTTGTGAAGGGGCTGATAAACAGTATCAGCCGGTCAGGTGCGGTGATCACTTGTACGCTCAGACCATAGATACATTTGACTACCTTCAGAAGCGACTGCGTTCGGGTGACATTGAACGCCCGGAGACTCAGCCAGACGTTGGTTTTGGCCGGGAGGAGCGGGCTCTATGAAGCGTAAACGATGGATAGAAAGCCTGGTGGATATCGCTTGCGCGCAGGGCGCCGTCTGGCCAAAGGATTCGGTTCCTGAGTGGATGTGCGGTGCTTTCAGGCGGCGGTGCATCAGCTTTGCTAATGGGTTAACTGATACAGACACACGGGTGTTCTGGCTTCAGTCTGGCGCGCTGACGATAGATCTGCGTTTGCCGCTCGAATACGAACAGCAGGCGGAGCCTGATAATAAGGCGGATTACGAAGGCTGGTACGCGCACAGTGTCTGGCAACATAACCTGCTCGACTGGCAGGGAGGCGTGTCTTCGCTGAGTGAAAACCGTTGGCCCGAGCCCGCAGAGCTAAGGCGTGTGGGCAATTGCATGATGGAGTTCGCGCCAAGCGGCGCCTATGTTGAAGACTGGCGCTTGTTAAACAGTGTGCCGGGGTTATTCGTTGGTCTGGAGTTGATCGGTGAAGAAGACCTTACGACCGGTGCCAGCCGCGAATTACAGGGAGCGCTTATCCTTGCTGGTGACTGCATGGGCGCTGTTTTAAACAGATCAGCGGAAGAGTTTATTACGGACATCGGCGAGCTTGAGGGCGATGAGTTCGTCGTCCGCCACTCCCGCGACATTCATAGAACAGGGAAGCTGATGTTCAGCGCTCTGTTCGAGGCTGACGACGGAGAATTTTTCTACGATACAAGTCAGCCCGAACAGATACGGCTGGTGGCTGGTCAGAAGTCCTGGTCGTTTCGTATTGATACTCTTGTTGGTGACTTTCACTTCGCCCCCGGTACATCTCAGTCAGAGAGTGCAGCGCGCTGGTTTAAACAATTTCAATCAACGCTTGGCCGTTACCTGAGACGGGTTGTCTGAGTGCTCTGTCCGGATGACCTGTCGGGGTCAGTTAGCCCATGCCGGGCAATTCTTCCAGCGGCTGCTATGCTTAAAAGTCAGGTAAAGCAGTTGGGTTCTGGAGCCTCCAATGGAAGACGAAAAAGAGTTTGATCTCAGTGAAGGGCAGCGTATCTCGCTGCTGGAGCGAACGGTGTCTTTCAATCGAAAGGTTGTGATTGTACTTGTGGTGCTCTCGGTCGTTGGGTTATCAGCGTTGTCGACATTGGGCATTGTTTCGTTACTGAAAGAGGATATCGCCTACGCGAAGGCCGCAGAGCTTGAACTGGTGAAAAAAGAAAACGAAGCGTTGCGCATTCAGATGGCGGCCTTTGAAAAATCATTGGTGCAATACCGTAAGATTATGGACACCAGTCAGGCGTCTGGCTTTAAAGAAATTCTTCTCGATCAGGAGCAGAGCTACCAGACGCATCTCAGTGCGTTAAAACAGGGGATGCGTGATCTCGCGAAAATGATGCCGGGTTCTCGTACCTGGTTGGAGATGTATGACGAACAAATGGATATCGCATTGGAAGAAAGCCGCCAGCGGGTTCAGGAACTGGCGGCCATTCAGACATCTGAGCTCAGGAAGAAACCTGCAGCAACGACGCCCTGAATAAAGATAAGTACTCAGCCGCGATGGTCAGAGACAAAAGGGTTGTGCTGACGTTCGTGGCCGAAGGTTGAATTCGGGCCGTGCCCACAAATAAATTCAATATCGTCGCCCAGCGGAAACAGCTTCTCGCGGATGGAAGAGACCAGCTCTTCGAAATTTCCTTTTGGAAAGTCAGTACGACCAATCGACCCATTAAAAATAACGTCGCCGACCAGGGCTTTTTTGCTGTCTTTATCGAAGAAGACAACATGCCCTGGTGTGTGGCCGGGCGCATGGATAACCTCAAGTGTCACGTCACCCACTGTGACCGTATCGCCATCGTTCAGCCATTGATCGGGAGTGAACGACTCAACGTTGGGAAATCCGAACATCATAGATTGCTGCGGCAACGATTGAATCCAGAAGTCGTCTTCCTTATGAGGACCAATAATAGGGAGGCCGAGGTCACGAGCTAAAGCCGCAGTGCCTCCTGCATGATCAATGTGCGCATGCGTCAGCAGAATTTTGGTGGGGTTCGCACCCATTTTTTCAATCTGCGCTTTGATTTTATTAATTTCACCGCCGGGGTCTACGATGGCGGCTTCTTTGGTGTTGTCACACATCAGAACAGTGCAGTTCTGCTCAAAAGCAGTGACAGGAACAATGGCGATCTGCAAAGCCATGAAGGCCTCCTTAAAATACTTCTACTACGTCAGGTGACTGGCCCGCGAACTGCGGCATGGTCATTCCTGCACGCGCGTTAATATAGGTCGGGTCAGTCACTGTATATTGGCGGCCATTATAAACGACTGCGTCGCCTTTCACTTGACCTGTAAATTCAACGGCTGCGGCCACGTGCCCCGGATAATCCAACAGTACGACGGGCAGGCCCAACAGGTCATGCACCAGCAGCGAGAACAATGCGGCTCTGTCTTCGCAGTCTGAGGCAGCATAGTGCAGGGTTTCGAGTGGGAACAGGTAGTTTTCAGTATTAAACTGCTGCTCATCGGTCTGATATTCGAAGGCGTTCTGAACAAAGTTGAGCAGTCGATTGACCGCGACTTCTTCAGAGTGCCCCTGTAACAATGGCTTCAGTTGTCTAGTGAGCTCGGCCCGTGTCGCAGCGGGCAGATCCAGAATCGGATAGCGTGGCAGGTTCAGCTGGGGCATGGAATCCAGATAACGGATCTGCTCCGCTGGGTAACTGACGACAACATTCACTGTTTCTTCGCCCTCCTGATAACTGAGCGTCCGCTTGCGGATATCTCCCGCACCGTTGAAGCGTTCAGGCACTTTGAAGGCCACCGCACGTGACGCTGTCTCGTGTTGCTTGCCGTAGGTGTAGACCTTTCCTGCAATTCGTACATCACCATTGAGTGGCAGGGCGTAGTAGCGTTCACCACTGAGAGTAAAATACGTGACGCCATACACATCGTCGTCAGCAGGCATTAGCAGGTAAAGGCGGTCGTTGTAGGCAAGGCGGGCGTCATAGCCGAGTTTTACGAGCATAAACCAGCTCAACATAATGCGGCTGTCGGCATTTCTCGCTACGGCCTCAGAGTAGTCGGAGACAAGCCGTGCTGTTGCCCAGTCGCTGAGCGACAGAGACGTCTTAGTGGCACTGAGCTGCTCTAAGGCGGGTTTGAAATCACTCCGTGCTAACGCTTCCCACGCTGAGGCAATAGCGTCGGAGGAGGGCCTGGATGAAAATGCACGTGGCATGGCTTTGTTGTAGGGCAGACGTAAAGCGTGACCATAAAAGTTAATACTGGCGGCAGGGCCTTTAATTTGCGGCTGCGGGGCAACTTTGACCGGCGTTTGCTCTGGCGTTGTGTTGTCGGGTTCGCGCGTCGGTGTCGGAACAGGCACACTTACGACTGGCGTAGGTTCGGTTGCTATGTCTTTAGGCTTCTCTTCTGGCGCATCAACAGGCGAATAAATCGGCGGTGCTTTTGGGATGTTTGTGGGTTTTGGGGCCTGATCTTCTTCCTCGCCTGATTCGGTATCGACGGGTTCCCAACGCTGCTTCAGAAATCCGATAAAGGCTTTGTCGTTTTCGTCGAGATAGCTCTGAAATTCTTGCTGAGTCGTGGCGCGCCAGCGTTCGTAATCGCTCATACCTGGGTTCGCGACGACAGAAAGAGTAGCTGCGCTGGCGACGACACCGCTGGCTATCAGGGTGCAACGGATAAGATGTTTCATTGGATCTCCCCCAAAACAAAAAACCGGTACAGAGTTACCCCGGTACCGGTCTGGATATCATACGCTGAGCTGACTCAGTTCATGTTCAGCATTTCTTCGCGCATTTCGTCGAAAGACTTCTGAGCCTGAAACTTCTGCCACAGAGCTTTCTCGTTGTTCATTGAGGTTTTCAGGGCCTCTTCTGCCAGCTGGTTAACGGTGTCGGCGTCGAGACCAACGAGAACCACCATGCCGCCGCTAGGGGTTGGCATCTGACGGAAGATCTTGCTGCCAGTCAGTGTCTGCTTGGTGATCTGCTTGGTTGTCACAGAGTTAACCTGATCAACGGTTTCGTCGTCAGCTGTACCCGTGGTTTCAGCGTATTGTTTGATCATGTTCTGAACTTCTACCTGCATGGTCTGAGCAAGTTCAACGCGCGCGGCGGTTGCTGCCATTTGCTTCATGAAGTTTGCGCCAGCGGCAGATTTATCGGCGTAACCGACGGCGGTCAGGTCAACGCCATCAACAGGGGCACCACAGACCCACGCAGGAGCAGGCTGCATGCTGCCATCGGCGAAGACACACTCAGCAACTTGAGGTGCCGGTTCGTTAGAAGAACACGCAACCAGCAGAGTGGCGGCAGCGGCAGTGAACAGGTGACGGATATTCATCCTTAATCTCCTACAGGTATTTTCAAAAGACTCATTCGAGAATAGCCGAAGCAATATTAAAATACTACCGCACTCCGGCGACCATTCTCGCTGCTTGTGACCTGAGTCAGAATCAGTGCTGATGGCCGCCAATGCCGTGGGCGTGGCCGTGATCAAGCTCTTCTGCAGTCGCTGTACGAACGTCCAGAATCTCGACGTCAAAATGTAAGGTTTTCCCGGCAAACGGATGGTTAGTATCAACGTCTGCCATGAAACGACCGACCTTAACGATGGTCACCTGACGCTCGCCCTGATCTGTGTGTACAGAAGCGACCATGCCTTTGCTCCATTTCTTTGAGCCCTGCAGGTGCTTGACTGGTACGCGCTGCACCGAACCTTCAACGCGGTGCCCGTAGCCATTTTCTGGTGTTACTGTGATTTCGAGTTTGTCACCGGCCTGCTTGCCTTCGACAGCCTCTTCAAAGCCCGGGATCATGTTGTTGTGGCCCTGCAGGTAGGCAATCGGATCATGGCCCGCAGTGGACTCAATCTGTTTGCCATCGGCATCTTTAAGGGTGTAATGCAGCTGAACAACCGTATCTTTGGCGACAATCATGAGCGTTTCCGTAGTCTGTGTATGGTGTGGTTAACTGTGATCATTAAGGCGCGAAGTATCCGGTATCCGCGTGTTTACTGCAACGCTGGCGCCTCTGTGCGATAATCCACCCCTGTCCGGACTGGCAAATTTGTCTTGCCAGTCTCAGGAGGGGAACCCGGTGAAAATCCGGGGCTGTGCCCGCAACTGTAAACAGTGGCTTTTATCCGGTCGACTGTCAGCCAGATTGCCTCCCGGACGTGCAAACCAATTTCTATGATCGAGCGGGTTACTCGATGATGAGCTCTCTGTTCGGGCGGCTTAGGCTGCGTTCCCGAAGTGCGTCCATCATCCGTATTCCGCCCATAATGTGACGATTAGCGTGACAATATTTGTACCGATGCGCGGATACCAATGGTGAATCAGTCCTCAAACAACAGCTACACCTCTGGCGATGCTGAACTCGCGCATATCGCTGTTGAGCACTTATCGCTGACTATCGGTGCGAAAGCTACGAACGCTATTCTGCGGGATATTTCGTTCGCTGTGGAATGCGGTAGCCTGGTTGGTATTGTCGGGCCGAATGGTGCAGGTAAATCGTCGTTACTCAGAGCAATCTATTGCCATCGCTACGATCAACCGGCCTCGCTGGCGGGGCAGGTGATGATTGCCGGGCACCCGGTACACCTGATGAGCAGACGCGAGCGAGCCTGTAAAATCGCGGTTGTGCTGCAGGAATCGGCACTGCCTTTCGAGGTGACTGTGCGCGAAGTTCTTGCAACCGGCCTGACGCCTCGTAAGCCACTGCTGTCGTTTACCAGCAAAGATGACACCCGGTTAATAGAAGGTATAGCAGCCGACCTCGACCTGACGCGTTTTATTGATCGTGATTTCGGCTCTCTTTCAGGTGGAGAGAAGCAGCGGGTGTTGATCGCCCGCGCACTGGTACAACAACCTCAGATTCTTCTTTTAGACGAACCTACCAACCACCTCGATATTCAGCATCAGATAGAGACGCTAAGCCTGGTCCGGTCATTGGGTGTTACGGTACTTCTTACCATTCATGATCTGAACATGGCCGCGGCTTACTGTGATCAATTGCTGGTATTGAATAAAGGTCAGCTGGTGGCCAACGGTGAACCCTTCCAGGTGCTTACCAGCGAATTAATCCAGGATGTATTTCAGGTTGCCGCAGATGTTGCTGTGATCCGTAACACTTATACGCATGAACGCCGTATTCGTATTGCCTACGATATGCCTCCGAGTCGGACTATTGCTCCCGGATCAGCTGGAGAGCGCAGGAAATGAAAATGCCGTACGGGTTAACTGTTGCAATAACTTTCTCTGTGCTTTGCCTTTCGGTCATTGGCGCAGCGGCGCAAGGCGCCTTCGATCTGTCGCTTCTGAATGTTTTTCAGGGCGTCATTATCTGTCCATGGACGAATGATTGTGCGTTGTCGCCGATCGAACAGCAGATTCTTACGGATATTCGCCTGCCGCGGATTTTTATGGCTTTACTAACGGGCGCTGGTCTGTCGATTACTGGCGCTATTCTGCAATCAGTAACCCGTAATCCGCTGGCTGATCCTTATTTATTTGGTATTTCATCCGGGGCCGCTTTAGGTGCGGTGTTGGCCATGTCTGCTTTCACTGGGGCCTTTTCTGGGTTTCTGGCGGCGACGGGCCTGAGTGTCGTATTTAACGTGACCACCGGGGCGCTTGCGGGCGGAGCGCTGTCTGTTTTTCTGATGTTGACGCTTGCGGGGAAGTCGGCGGTTCAGGTCGAAAAGCTGCTGCTTTCCGGGGTGGCAGTTTCTTTTATGCTCAGTGCATTTACCAGCCTTGTGATTTATTACTCAACGCCAGAAACTGCGGCCACGTTATTGTTCTGGCTGATGGGCAGTTTTTCGGGCAGCAACTGGGCTGATCTTATTTTGCCTCTTTTGGCTGTGGTGCTTGGCAGTGGTTTGTTTTTCATATTTTCGCGCTGGCTCGTTGTGATGCAGCTGGGCGAAGAGAGTGCCGCCACATTGGGAGTGCCCGTGCATAAATTGCGGTTGGGGATGTTGCTGGTGTGTTCAGCAGTGACTGCAATTCTGGTTGCTGAGGTTGGTGGCATTGGCTTTGTCGGACTTATGATTCCTCATATCGTGCGACTGCTGGTCGGCGGGCAGCTGCACAGGGTATTGCTGATGTCTCTGTTGATCGGTGCGACCTTTATGATCTGGGTTGATGTCCTGGCTCACTCTCTACTTCAGGATCAGGTTCTGCCCGTTGGTATTGTGACATCAGCGCTCGGCAGTCTTTTCTTTTTTATTATTCTTAAGCAACGACAGAGTCGTTGATGGCAGGTGTTATGTTTTCCGTTTCTCCGGTGTCCCGCTCAAGGGATGCTGCCATTCAGCAGCGTATTGATATGAAAACCAAGCCGCCCGGCAGTCTGGGGCAGCTTGAATCATTAGCGGCTCAGCTGGCAGCGATCACCGGTGTCGAAAAAATCCGGCTGCAAAAGCCTGTCATGATGGTCTTTGCCGCAGATCATGGCATCGCAGAAGAGGGGGTAAGTATTGCGCCTCCGGCGGTGACGCAGCAGATGGTTAAGAATTTTATTAATGGCGGTGCGGCAGTGAACTGTTTCTGTCAGGTTGCCAGCATGGCTTTGTACGTTATTGATGCAGGCATCCTTAATGCCGTTGAGAGTAGCCGCGTTATAAATCAGCGCCTGGGAGCGGGCACTAAGAATATTGCTAAAGCGCCGGCAATGGCACGCGAAACCGCAGAATCAGGACTAGTATTGGGGGCTGAAATAGTGCGTCAGCGAATCGCAGAAAGCAGTAATGTTTTTGCGTTTGGTGAGATGGGAATTGGTAATACGTCGGCGGCATCGGCGGTGCTCGCTGCTATTCTTGGGCGCTCAGTCGAAGAGACTTGTGGTCGTGGTACAGGCATTGATGATGATGCCTTTGAACGCAAAAAATCGCTCATCGCTGAGGCACTTGAGCGTCATCAGTCGACGCCTGAACCCGAGGATACGATGAATATTCTGGCTTCTCTTGGTGGCTTCGAAATAGTTCAGATTACCGGGGCTATGTTGGCCGCGGCTGAGAAGCAATGCATCGTTATGGTTGACGGATTTATTGCTTCAGTAGCGGCGCTGGCCGCGGTCAGAATAGCCCCGGAAGCACGGTATTATATGGTCTTCTGTCACCACTCAGAAGAGCAGGCTCACACTCTGATCCTGGAGGCTCTCGATGCCAGGCCATTACTCGATCTCGGATTGCGACTGGGAGAAGGAACCGGCGCAGCGCTGGCATACCCGCTATTGCAATCGGCACAGTCTTTTTACAACTATATGGCCAGCTTTGATGATGCAGGTGTCACTGCGGTATGAACAGGTTGGGTGAACAGCTGAACCTGTGGTGGATTGCCTTGGCCTTTTTTACGCGGATACCGGTGCCGGCCTCGGTCGAGTTCAGTCAGGCGAGCCTTAACCGCGCCAGCCGTTATTTTCCTGCCGTTGGGTGGTTGATCGGCGCTCTCTGTGCGACGGCCCTGTGGTTGTTGATGTTGGTCTTTCCTCAGGATGTCGCTGTCTTGATTTCCATCGCAATCAGTTTGCTGCTTACCGGGTGCTTTCATGAAGATGGCCTGGCAGACACCAGTGACGGGCTGGGAGGCGGATGGACCCGCGAGCAGAAGCTCAGCATTATGAAGGACTCCCGCATCGGCACGTACGGCGCTGCTGCTTTATGGGTGTCGCTCACGCTGAAATTCGTTGTTTTATCCCAGTTGATCAATCCGGTTCTGGCACTTCTGGTCGCGCACCCTTTGAGTCGAATTATTCCGACAGTATTTATCGCTGCTATGTCTTATGTCTCTGACGTTGATACCTCAAAAGCCAAGCCTTTGGCTGAGTCAGGCTCGGGTGCGGATACGGCTATTGCGATAATCACAGGTTTAATCGCGCTTATGTTTATCAACAACCCGTTCATTATTCTGTTCGTCTTACTCGTGTTGGCAGGCGTTGCGTACGTATTTCTTAAGCGTCAGATTGGCGGGTTTACCGGCGATGCCTTAGGAGCAGTTCAGCAGGTCAGTGAACTGGCTATTTATCTCTCGTTACTGGCTCTGAGCGGGAGCTTCTCTTGATTCACTTAGTGACGGGCGGAGCCCGATCCGGAAAAAGTCGTTATGCCGAACAGCTTGCTAATGAGCGGGCTGAGGTTACCTATGTGGCGACAGCGACACCGGGAGATGACGAAATGGCGGCGCGCATTCAGCGTCACAAGAAAGATCGACCGGCGCACTGGGCGCTGGTTGAGGAGCCTTTTGAGCTGTCCTCGGTCGTGAGTGCGTCGTCGTCAACGCTCCTGATTGACTGCCTGACGTTATACCTCACTAACTGGCTCTGCAATGAACAGCGTTGGCCCGACTTTGAGCAGGAAAAATCCGAATTGCTGAGCGCATTGAAAAAAGCCTCGGAAGTACCAGGGCAGGATATTTTTATTGTCACCAATGAGGTGGGGAGCGGCATTGTTCCCCTTGGTGAATTAAGCCGCCGGTTCGCTGATGAGGCAGGGTGGCTGAATCAGGCCGTAGCCGCCATCGCCGATGACGTTACTCTGGTCGTTTCCGGGTGCCCACTGGCATTAAAACGTAATGGAGTACTGCTTCATGGCTGATGCTCATACTTCGTTGCCGGTAAAAGGCTGCCTGATGGTTCAGGGCACAACGTCTGATGCTGGCAAGAGCCTGTGTGTGACCGCGCTATGTCGGATACTTAAGCGCCGGGGTATTTCGGTGGCGCCATTTAAGCCTCAGAACATGGCATTGAACAGTGCGGTAACGAACGATGGCGGAGAAATCGGGCGGGCTCAGGCGCTTCAGGCCGAAGCCTGTGGTTTGCCTCTGTCGACGGACTTCAACCCGGTATTGTTGAAGCCGAATTCGGATATGCGCTCTCAGGTCATTATTAATGGTAAGGCCGTCAGCGAGCTCGACGCACGACGTTTTGGCAACATTAAAGAGCTCGCATTTGATCATGTATTGGCGGCATTTCAGCGACTCAAAGAACAGTACGATGTGGTGATTGTTGAGGGTGCAGGCAGTCCGGCAGAAGTGAATCTTCGCAAAAATGATATTGCCAACATGGGCTTTGCCGAGGCGGTAGATTGTCCTGTCGTTCTGATATCGGATATCGATCGCGGCGGTGTGTTTGCGCATCTTACAGGTACGGTAAATATTCTTGCGGCCAGTGAACAGGCAAGAATTAAGGGCTTTCTGATCAATAAATTCCGCGGCCGGATCGAGTTACTCCAGGACGGCCTCGACTGGCTGGAAGACTACAGTGAGAAACCTGTACTGGGAGTACTGCCGTACATTATGGATCTGCGTCTTGATGCTGAAGACGGAATAAACCGGGCTCTGCATGAAGAAAATCTTAATCAGTCAGACCAACAGCGCATTGTTATTAAGGTGCCGGTGCTGCCACGTATCAGCAATCACACCGACTTTGAACCGCTACTTCAGCATTCTGGCGTTGTGCTTGAGTATGTCACTGCTGGTGGTGATCTGTCGGGCGCTGATCTCATTATTCTTCCGGGCAGTAAGAGTGTTCAGGCTGATCTGGCTTACCTGAGGGAGCAGGGGTTCGATCGACAGATTCTTAAGCACCTGCGCTACGGTGGCAAAGTGCTGGGTATCTGCGGTGGTTTTCAGATGCTGGGTCAGAAAATTTCTGACCCGGAGCAGGTCGAGGGCACGATCACAGAGTCCGAAGGTCTTGGTTTACTTGATGTCAGTACTCGACTCACCGCAGAAAAGCAGCTTAAGAACGTAGACGGTGTGCTGGTTAACTTCGGGAATAAGATCAAAGGGTATGAAATTCACTGTGGTATCAGTGAGGGGGCGGGCCTGCAATCTCCCTTTTGTTGCCTGACTGATCAGCAGGGCAATTCATACACAGACGGTGCTATATCCGATGACGGCCAGGTGATGGGGACATATGTACATGGCGTATTTGACCACCCGGAAACCTGTGAGTTTATTCTGGGGTGGGTGTCTGGCTCACCGCTGTCTGGCTCACCGGTAAGGGCAGAAGATTGGCAAGCACTGCGTGAACGTGAAATTGAACGTATCGCTGATATTTATGAAGAGCATATCGATATGGACGCCCTGTTGAATATCATTCGGTAGGGCAGCTATCACAGATCATTTTTTTAAAATAGAAATTATCAAATATACGAGGTCGGGTAATGTCGAAGTCAGAAGAAGAGTTGAAGCAGGAACGCCATAAAAAGAAAGCGCAGAAACAAAAAGAAAAGGTTGATGCCAGTATTGCGAAAGCGACGGAAGAGCGTGGCATCGTAATCGTCGTAACGGGCAATGGCAAAGGCAAATCAACCTCTGGCTTCGGTACGGTTGCACGCGCTGTGGGCCACGGATACAAAGCGGCGGTTGTTCAGTTTATTAAGGGGCAGTGGGACTGTGGTGAAAGAAACCTACTCGAGAATAATGGCGTACCTTTCGCCGTCATGGGCACAGGCTTTACCTGGGAAACTCAGGACCGAACGTCTGATATTGCCGCAGCCGAAGAGGTCTGGGCGCATGCTAAGGAGTACCTGGCTGACCCTCAGTACCATGTTGTTCTGCTTGATGAGCTGACTTACATGCTCGGTTACGATTACCTCAATAAGGAAGAGGTGTTGAATGCCATCCGCAATCGTCCTGAAAATCAAAGTGTTGTTGTTACCGGGCGTGGCGCAATCAAAGAACTACGAGATCTGGCAGATACCGTCAGCGAAGTAAAAGATGAGAAGCACGCATATCGCGCGGGAATAAAAGCCCGTAAAGGTGTGGACTGGTGATCCGCTGCATCCTTGCTTTCGCACTTATGCTTTGTGCGTGCTGTGCTGTAGCATCCAAACCGATAGAGCGAATCGTTGCCCTGTCCCCGTCTTCGACCGAGATGCTGTTTGAAATGGGGATTGGCAGCAGGGTTGTAGGTACGGTCGAATGGGCAGACTTCCCTGAAGCGGCAAAAGCTATTCCGCGCATTGGCAGCTACGCCGGTATTAATATCGAGGCGCTTATCGCCGTGCAGCCGGACCTGGTTGTCGCATGGAAAAGTGGCAATAAAGAGTCTGACCTAAAGAAGCTTGAAGCGCTGGGGGTGAACGTTCTTTATATCGACCCCAAAACGATGGATGCCGTAGCCGATGATATGGAGCGGCTTGGGGAAGCGGTCGGAGAAGCTCGGGCCGGCAAAGAAGCGGCAGATCGCTTTCGTGACCGCTACAGCGCACTAAAGCGTCAGTTTGCTAACGCCGATCCTGTCCGGGTTTTTTACCAGTTATCTTATGAGCCATTGCGCACGGTCGGACAGGGCAGTTGGGTTGATGCTCTGATCAAGGATTGCGGCGGAGATAACGTGTTTGGAAAAGCACCGGCACACTACCCGGTTGTGGCTTTTGAGAGTGTGATTGCTCGCGACCCTGAGGTCATCATTATGTCGAGCCACACGAACGTGGTGAACTCGAAAGAGGCTTTATGGAGTGAATGGCCATCCGTCGCTGCTGTCAGGGAGGGGCACCTTATCCCCGTAAACAGCTCAGCGCTGCTACGTTCTGGCCCGCGGGCGACGGAAGGCCTGGCGCTACTCTGCAACGCGATCGACCAGGCGCGCTGACCTGTCTAACTGTTACCGGCAGATCTTCTGCTTGAAATGCCGGTTTCCGCCCCCATCTGTATCGAGAGCGACACATCATTTACATCTGAGACACAAGGTACAGAGTCATGACAACGATTGTATCCGTGCGCCGTGGCGACGAAGTCGTCATTGGAGGCGACGGTCAGGTTTCACTGGGCAATACCGTAATGAAAGGCAATGCCCGCAAAGTCCGCCGCTTATACGACGGTAAAGTCCTCGCGGGTTTTGCTGGTGGCACGGCTGACGCTTTTACCCTGTTTGAAAAGTTTGAAGCCCAGCTACAGCAGCATGGTGGTCAGTTGACCCGTGCAGCCGTTGAGCTGGCAAAAGAGTGGCGCTCAGACCGTGCTCTGCGCAAGCTTGAAGCTATTCTGGCGGTGGCAGACCACACGGCCTCTCTGATTATTACCGGTAATGGCGATGTACTGCAGCCTGAAGACGACCTGATCGGTGTGGGATCGGGTGGTAATTATGCACTGGCTTCGGCTCGTGCCTTGCTGGAAAACACTGAGCTTGGCGCTCGTGATATCGTCGAGAAGAGCCTCAATATTGCTGGCGAAATCTGCGTGTTCACCAATACCAACCTGACCATTGAGTCGCTGAAAGAGAGCGATGTTACCGGCGACACTTCAGGAGCAAATGCATGAGCCAGATGACACCACGCGAAATCGTCCACGCACTGGATCAACACATCATCGGTCAGAATGATGCCAAGCGCTCTGTGGCTATTGCCCTGCGTAATCGCTGGCGCCGTATGCAGCTTGAGCCAGAGCTGCGTGATGAAGTCACGCCAAAGAATATCCTGATGATCGGCCCGACCGGTGTGGGTAAAACTGAGATTGCCCGCCGTCTGGCGAAACTTGCGAATGCGCCATTTATCAAGGTGGAAGCCACCAAGTTTACTGAGGTAGGTTACGTCGGTAAGGACGTAGAATCCATTATCCGTGACTTAGTCGAAACCGGGATCAAGCTTCTGCGTGAGCAGGAAATGAAAAAGGTACGGACCCGCGCCGAAGAACTCGCTGAAGAGCGTATTCTTGACGTGTTATTACCACCGGCTCGCTCGACCACCAGCTGGGACACTACTGAAGAACCTAAGCAGGAAGACAGCTCTGCGCGCCAGGTTTTCCGTCGTAAACTGCGCAACGGTGACCTTGATGATAAAGAAATCGAGATCGATGTTGCTCAGGTGAATACTGCCGGTGTAGAAATCATGACACCTCCAGGTATGGAAGAGATGACCAGCCAGTTGCAGAACATGTTTGCGAATCTGGGCGGTGATAAAAAGTCCAAGCGTAAGATGAAAATTGCGGATGCCTTTAAGCAGATCTGCGATGAGGAAGCCGGCAACCTATTGAACATGGAAGAGCTGAAAGTCCGTGCGCTGGAGTTGGTCGAACAGAACGGTATCGTCTTTATCGATGAAATCGATAAAGTCGCTAAACGTCAGGACAGTGGTTCTGGTGGCGATGTTTCGCGTGAAGGCGTGCAGCGCGACCTGCTGCCGTTGATCGAAGGCTGCACCGTCAGTACCAAGCACGGTATGGTGAAAACAGACCATATTCTGTTTGTTGCCTCGGGCGCGTTTCATCTTGCACGTCCTTCGGACCTGATTCCCGAACTTCAGGGTCGTCTGCCTATCCGTGTTGAACTTGCGGCGCTCACTCCGCACGATTTTGAACGCATTCTGACCGAGCCTAACGCGTCTTTAACAGTGCAGTACAAAGCGCTGATGAAGACCGAAGGGTTGGACATCGACTTCACTGCGGATGGTATTAAACGCCTGGCGGAGATCGCTTATCAGGTCAATGAGAGCACCGAGAACATCGGTGCCCGCCGCCTGCATACACTAATGGAGCGCTTGCTTGAGAGTGTGTCGTTTGACGCAACGGATCTGACCGAACAAGTGACCATTGACGGCGCTTACGTCGATCAGAAGCTGGGTGCTCTGGCACAGGATCAGGATTTGAGTAAGTTTATTCTCTGATAATGCAGCACTTATAAAAAAGCCCCCGTTTAAACGGGGGCTTTTTCGTTATCTATATTCTGAAACGAGCAATCTGCTCAGACAACCTGTCGCTGCATTCCGCGAGTCTTTTGCCCCTATCATCCGAGCGCGACATATTATTACTGATGTCATTGGATGAGCCAGCAATCCGGTTAATGCTTTGACTGATTTCGTTTGCAGCAACACTTTGTTGTTCTACTGCACTGGCCACGCTTAAGTTCATCTCTGTCAGAGTCACGACGGCATCACTGATGCGTGCAATAGCCTCGCTGGCTGATTGAGACATCTCGCTGGTTTCTTCAGAGTGGTTGGCGCTGTTTTCCATCGACTGAACGGTTGCTTCGGCTTGCTCCTGTAAGCGCGAAATCGTGCGATGAATTTCTTCAGTAGATTCCTGAGTGCGTGATGCCAGTGTTCGTACCTCATCAGCAACCACGGCGAAGCCTCGACCCTGCTCACCAGCCCGTGCAGCTTCGATGGCAGCATTCAGGGCCAGTAGGTTGGTTTGTTCTGCAATGCCACGAATGACTTCAAGTACAGTCCCGATGCTTTCTGTTTCAGAGCGAAGGCTTTGGATAGAGGCGCGTGACGCCTGAATCTGATCCGCCAGGTCGGCAATGTGCGCCTGCGTATTCTGCATGGTCGTTAAGCCAGCTTTCGAGTTACCTTCGACCACTTTCACCGCATCAGCAGCCTTGTCAGCGTTATCAGCAATTTCCTGAATGGTCTGACTCATCTCGGTTGCGCCTGTGGCGACGTGGTCGCTTTCCTGCATCTGTTCGTCGGTCAGTTTTCGTGTCTCTGAGCCCATTGCCGCGATCTCACGTCCCAGTGATGCGACTTCGTTGGTGGCATTCACACTTTCACGGATAATGTCGTGAATCTGACTGATAAACTGGTTGAACGACTGGCTCAGACGCGTAATTTCGTCATCGCCCGTAATAGGAATCCGTTGGGTAAGATCACCGTCTCCTTTGGCAATACTACTCATGGTGTGACGCAGTTGGGTGAGCGGCACTTCAATACTGTTACTGATCAGGCGAATAATGATGGCCATTAAGCCTGCAAAGATAAGAGTCATAACGGCGGCGGAAGCCGCTGACGCCCAGAACGCTCCTGCGATATCGCTCGGGTAGGTGCCAGAGCCGATGTACCAATTCCAGTGGTCAAACTTTCTGACATAGCTGACTTTTGTACTGGCGTCGTTCTCGCCCGGCCTGGGCCAACTGTATTCGACAGTTCCACCTTCAGATGATGCGTCTGCGACCTGAATCACTTCGCGGAATACCTTCTTACCGGCTTTGTCTTCGAAGTTTCCGACATTTGTCCCTTCGAGTGATTCGACGACCGGATTGAGCAGCATCACCGGGGTACGGTCGTGCACCCAGAAATAGACATCGCCATCGCGCAGAGAGCGCAGGGCATCTAAGGCAGCTTCTTTGGCTCCCTCTTCCGTCAATACGCCTTCCCGAACCATACGTTGATACCGTTCCAGCAGGCTATGGGCACTGTTCACGAGTGACTTAGCGGTGTTTTCTTTGGCGGTGTATTCGGCAGCGAACATAACGTCGTACTGACTGCTCAGTGCTTTTGCTTCGAGTAGTACGATACAGATCAGTGCAGCGGCCATTATCAGCCATAAGCGGGCGCGAATGGACAGGTTTCGCAGAAATGTCATGGCGTAGCATCTCCGGGATAGTAAACTTAGGGGGTGAAATGAGTATAGAAGTTGAAACCAGGTCTGCTGGTTAAATTGTAATTTGGAGTCTATGTGATCCCAGAAGCCATTAAAGTAAAGAAATCCAGCCGCTGCGTTGCACTGACTTACGCCGGAGTTGAGTATCAGCTCAGCTTTGAAATGTTGCGCGTGCTGTCACCGTCAGCCGAAGTGCGTGGGCATGGTGTCGGCAATGAAGTGCTGCAGTTTGGCAAGAAAGACGTGGGCTTGTTGAGCATGGAACCAGCGGGCAACTATGCACTCAAGCTGAATTTTGACGACGGGCATGACTCCGGGCTGTATGACTGGAAATATCTGCATCATCTTTGTCTCAATCAGGATGCGCTCTGGCAGGACTACCTTGACAGGCTGGAGGCCGCGGGTAAGAGCCGTGAATCTTCACAGATCAATTTCAAGGCGTTATGAACCCGGACGTAGCTTGTTGAGCCTTCTGTGCCTGCATGGGGCCTTTGAACACTGCGCCCGTGCTGTATACTGACCCAAACTTTTCCTTCCAGGAGTGATCGCTTGAGCGATACCAAGAAGACAAAAACCTTCAAAGACCCGAATGCTGCCGCTGAGGCTGAAAAATACGACAACCCGGTGGCGAGCCGCGATGCACTCTTGATGGTGCTCGAAGATGCGCCCAGCCCCCTGACACACCCTGAAGTCTGTGAAGTACTTGGGGAAACCGACGAGGACCGCGTTGAAGCAGTGCGTCGTCGTCTGATCGCCATGTGTCGGGATGGCCAGCTGATCAGCAATCGTCGTAATCAGTTTATGCCGATGAAAAAGGTCGACCTGGTACAGGGAACCGTCATGGGACATCGTGATGGTTTCGGTTTCGTACTACGCGACGAAGGTGATGATGTCTATCTGTCGAATCGACAGATGCGCAAGGTCTTTCATGGTGACAAGGTCGCTGTGCAGATACTGGGGCTGGATCGTCGTGGTCGCCCGGAAGGAAAGATCGTTGAGGTTTTACAGCGCAACACGCAACAGATCGTTGGGCGTTACTTCGAAGAGTCGGGCGTCGGCATTCTGCAACCCGACAACAAACGCATTCCGATGGAAGTTCTGATTCCGGCGGATGGCCGTAACGGCGCCGAGCACGGTCAGTTCGTTGTTGCGAATATTACCCGCCAGCCGTCGCCGAAAGGCCTGCCGGTGGGCGAGGTGATTGAGGTGCTGGGCGAACATCTGGCGCCGGGTATGGAAATCGACGTGGCGATCCGAAGCCACAATATTCCTCATGAATGGCCAGAGGAAGTCGAGGCTGAAACTAAGAAAATTCCGGATCAGGTAAAAGCAGCAGACAAGAAAAACCGCATCGATCTGCGTCATTTGCCATTCGTCACTATCGACGGTGAAGACGCCCGCGACTTCGACGATGCTGTGTACTGCGAGCGTAACAAGAACACTGGTGGCTGGCGCTTATGGGTGGCCATTGCCGATGTCTCGCATTATGTGAAGGTGAAATCCCCCCTCGATAATGAGGCGTATCAGCGCGCGACGTCGGTGTATTTTCCGGGCTTCGTTGTGCCTATGCTGCCAGAGAAACTGTCTAACGGTTTGTGCTCTCTGAACCCGCACGTTGACCGCCTGACCATGGTCTGTGAAATGACCATCTCCAAAGCCGGGCGTATTTCAGGCTACAAGTTCATGGAAGGGATTATTCACTCCCATGCCCGCCTGACGTACAACAAAGTCTGGGACATGATTAATCCGGACGCCGACAACGAGATTCAGGGCCAGTGGCGCGAACATTACGCCGACGTAGTGCCTCACGTTGATGAGCTGTATCGCTTATTTCATATTCTTCGCGAGCAGCGTGAAGTCCGTGGTGCGATGGACTTTGATTCGGTCGAAACCCGGATCGTGTTCGATGCTGAACGCAAAATTCAGGAAATCGTACCGACCGAACGCAACCATGCTCACATGCTGATTGAAGAGTGCATGCTGGCGGCGAACGTCTGTGCCGCTGATTTCTTCAGCCGTTATGAGATTCCGGCGCTGTACCGTGTACACAAAGGTCCGAGTGCTGAAAAGCTCGAAAACCTCGGCGCTTTCCTGGGTGAAATGGGCCTGACCATGCCGAACGGTAAAGACCCAGCGCCTAAGGATTACCAGACGCTACTCAGCCAGATTGAAAAGCGCCCGGATTCGCACTTGATACAGACGGTGCTACTGCGCTCACTTAGTCAGGCGAAGTACGAGCCTGAGAACGAGGGTCACTTTGGTCTGGCGTACAAAGCGTACACGCACTTCACGTCACCGATCCGTCGCTACCCGGACCTTCTGGTTCATCGCGGTATCCGCAGCGTGATCCGCAGTGAGCAGGAGTGTAAGCACGTACTTCGCGCAGAAGGCACGAAGAACATGGCCAAACGTACGATTTATCCATACGACCTGCAGGCCATGGTCAATATGGGCGAGCACTGCTCGATGGCCGAGCGCCGCGCAGACGATGCCACCCGAGATGTCACCGACTTCCTGAAGTGTGAATATATCCGCGACAAGGTGGGTGAAGATTTTGAAGGTGTAATTTCCGCCGTGACAGGGTTCGGCCTATTCGTTGAACTTAAAAATGTTTATGTCGAAGGTCTCGTTCATGTCAGCACACTGCAGAATGATTTCTATCAGTTCGATGCGGTTAAACATCGCCTTATCGGCGAGCGCACCCGTCGCAGCTTCCGTCTCGGTGACAATATCTGGGTGAAAGTGGTTGGCGTTGATCTGGATGATCGCAAGGTCGACTTCGAATTAACTACCGCACCTGTTAATGCCGGACGGAGCGCTGATAGCCTGGATATGCCGAAACCCGCTCGCTTACCGCGCAAGCGCCCTGCTGGTGGCAAGGCGGGCGAGAAAAAGGGCATGACCAAAGAAGAGCTGATGAATCCGGGTAAAAAGATAGCCGGTTCAGGTAAATCAGGCGGGCCGGGTTCGACCCGAGCCGACAGTAAAAAAACATCGAAGAAAAAGCCCAGTAAACGCCAGAAGCTGAACGCTAAGAAAAGTGCAGGAGCATCGGGCAAAGCTGCTTCTAAATCGACCGCTAAAAAGAATCCACGTAAGAAAAAATAAATGAAGCTTGAATCGGTTTACGGCATCCACGCCGTTACAACACTGCTGCAACGATCTCCTGATCAAGTGGTGGAAATCTGGGTTCAGAAAGGTCGGGTTGATGCAAAAATGCAGAAAATCCTCGATCTGGCAGAGGCCGAAGGCTTGTCCGTTATGGAAGCCGATAAAGGGTTGCTTAACCAGAAGGCGGAAGGCAACCATCAGGGCATTGTGGCACTGAGGAAACCCGTACAGGGGAAGTCAGAAAAACATTTGCCGGATATTCTCGATAACATCATTGGCGACCCGTTTGTCTTGATCCTTGATGGCGTGACAGACCCTCATAACCTGGGGGCGGTATTACGCACCGCCGATGCCGCGGGTGTTCATCTTGTGATAGCTCCGAAAGACAAGTCGGCACCGTTGACGGCAGTGGCTGCGAAAGTCGCTTGTGGCGCTGCAGAAGCGGTGCCGTATATTCAGGTAACGAACCTGGCGCGCACTATGAAAGACCTGCAGGAGCGTGGCATCTGGATTATTGGTACGGCGGGCGAAGCGACCACCACGATTTACCAGCAGGACTGCAAAGGCCCTCTGGCGCTGGTCATGGGCGCTGAAGGCCCGGGCATGCGTCGTCTGACGCGAGAGCATTGCGACCACCTTGTGAATATCCCCATGGCCGGTGAGGTCAGCTCACTGAATGTGTCGGTAGCAACAGGTGTCTGTCTGTTCGAAGCGGTGCGCCAGCGTGGCAGTGCCTTGGGTAATACGTCCGGATAAGTCAGGAAGACAAAGCAATGGAAATATACATGAGCTGGTGGAACGAACTGGCGAGCCAGGACTACGAGTGGTTCTGGAATGTCGGTATCGCCCTGACTCTGACAGTGATAGCAGGCCTGTTCTGGCGCATGTTGCGTAAGCGTCTGGTACAGCTTGTCGCCAGCACAGAGAACCACTGGGACGACGTGGTCATCAATGCGATTGCAGTGCCAGTCAACTGGATGATTGTCGCGGTTGGCTTGACCTGGGCCGGAGACATCACCGCCGCGTATTACGATAAAGAGGTGCAGGGCAGCATCTCGGTGGTACGCCAGTTATCGCTGATTATTCTTGCCGCCTGGGCCATGTGGCGCTTAATTAATCGCGTCGAAGAAAAACAACTCGAAGGTGGCATGGACCCGACGACGGTTCAGCTGGTCGGAAAACTGGCCAAGCTCGCCGTGACCATCCTCATCATACTGCCGGTATTTCAGTTGCTGGGGATTTCAATCTCCGGGATTCTCGCCTTCGGTGGTATGGGCGGCCTGATTGTTGGTCTGGCAGCGAAAGATTTGCTGGCGAACTTCTTCGGCTCGCTGATTATCTATCTCGATAAGCCATTCAAGGTAGGTGACTGGATACGTTCACCGGATCGTTCCATTGAAGGTACGGTCGAGAGCATTGGCTTTCGCGTCACGCGGATTCGTACCTTCGATAAGCGACCGCTATACGTACCTAACTCTGTATTTACCAGTATCTCAGTAGAGAACCCGTCGCGGATGCTGAATCGTCGCATCTATGAAACCATTGGTGTGCGCTATCAGGATGCGCAAGTCGTACGGGGCATCATGGAAAAAGTACGCGACATGCTGCGCCAGCATGATGAGATCGACCAAGATCAGACCATGATTGTAAATTTTAATGCGTTTGGTGCGTCGAGCCTTGATTTCTTTATTTACACCTTCACTAAGACTACTGACTGGGTGCATTACCATGAGGTGAAGCAAGACGTACTGCTCAAAATAATGGATATCATCCATGAGAGTGGTGCTGACTGTGCCTTCCCGACAAGGACATTGCACCTCGAAAGCATGCCTGCGGAACTCTCACGCAGAGAGACTGCCGCACAGGGTGTCACACAAGGGTAATCCTGTGTTGGTAGCTTGATAGGCTATTGCTATCAGATGGTTTGAAAAGATCAATTTAACGTATAAGCTCCATGCTTCTAGTATGGAGCTCGTTCAAACATAAACCTAATGGAGAAACACCATGATCGATACAGAAATTAAGCCATTTAGCGCAACGGCATTCAAAGATGGCGAATTCGTTGACGTAACTGACGCTGACGTAAAAGGTAAGTGGGCTATCTTCTTCTTCTACCCAGCTGACTTCACTTTCGTTTGCCCAACTGAACTGGGTGATGTGGCTGACAAATACGAAGAATTGCAGAAGCTGGGCGTAGAGGTGTTCTCTGTTTCTACCGATACTCACTTCGTACACAAAGCATGGCACGATGCTTCTGAAACCATCGGTAAGATCAAGTACTACATGCTGGGCGACCAGAACGGCACTATCACCAACAACTTCGGTGTAATGCGTCCAGGCCAGGGTCTGGCAGACCGTGCTACTTTCCTGATCGATCCAGACGGTGTAATCCAGGCAATGGAAATCACTGCTGAAGGTATCGGCCGTGACGCTGACGATCTGATGCGTAAAGTGAAAGCAGCTCAGTACGTTCGCAACAACCCAGGTCAGGTTTGCCCTGCTAAGTGGAAAGAAGGCGACGAGACTCTGGCTCCTTCACTGGATCTGGTTGGCAAGATCTAATTCTGGCCTCGCTGAGACGCGATCTGCGGTGTTATTTTTTCGCTCGTCCCTGCGCCTACCAATCTGGTATGTCTTGGGTACTCGCTCAAAAATGCCTTGCAGCTCATCGCCTCAGCTGTGCCAGATGATCTGAGTTAGCGCCTTGTCGCTAACGCTCAGATGTGTGATGAAAACCCTGGCTTCTGCTGGGGTTTTTCTTTTTGGGTACTCGCTCAAGGATGCCTTGCAGCTTATCGCCTCAGCTGTGCCAGATGATCTGAGCTAGCGGCGTTATCGCTAACGCTCAGACTGAACTAGCTGAGTTGCCTGCGCGGTGTTAAAAGTTGGTTTCGGAATGCTCATTTAGGTGAACTAAACTCCGCTTCCTCAACCAACTTTTGCCTTGCGCAGCCTGCCTCGCAAACGCTCAGATAAAAGACTGAAACCCTGGCTTAGCCGGGGTTTTTCGTTTCGGTTTTTGACATTGCGGATGATGAGTACCAATATATACCAATAATTGGTATTGAGGGGCGAGGTTATGGCTAAGAACACCAGCGTTACGCTTGGCGATCACTTTGATGGTTTTGTTGCTGAGCAGGTACAGAGCGGCCGTTATGGCTCGGTCAGTGAGGTTATTCGTGCCGGTTTGCGCAAGCTCGAGGATGATGAGCAGGCATTAGCGATGCTGCGCAGCGAGATAGCGAAAGGTCTGAACTCGTTAGAAGATAATGGCAGTAAGCCACTGGATATGAATTCGGTGAAGGCTCGGGGAAGAGCAATGCTGAAGAAAGATAGTTAGTATCTGATTGCAGTTAAGCCAAACGATAGGGAATGTCCGATGCTTAATATTGAAGTTTCTCCTGAGGCTGAAAACGATCTGTTGTCGGTCTGGCTGTATATCGCAGAAGATCAGCTAGCTAATGCTGATCGCTTTCTGGATAAGTTATTGAAGGTTATTGAACGGCTCGCTGAGTTTCCTTTGATGGGGATTGTGCGGGAAGAGTTGGCGTACGGGCTCCGTAGCTTCAGTGTTGACCGCTATGTTCTGTATTACCTGGTGTCTGACGAGTCGCTGACGATCGTCAGGGTCTTGGCTGCGGATATGGATACTCGTCAGCAGTTTGATGCAACATCCTAGGGCGGTGACTTCAGTCTCTAACTTTAATTGAATGCTATTGGGAGTTTGACTCCCGTTGCTTGTTTACCGCTTTGAATTTTACTTTTCCTTTTGGTGTCGACACCATTGCGATTAACGCAATGGTAATCAGCGCCGCAGTCGCTTTGGTACCAGTGTCGAACCCCAAGTGATAACAGAGTCCGACCCAGAACATGCCCGTTGCTCCCAGGCCAAACCAAACGATAAACCTGAGGGATCGCTGCTTTCCCAACACCCCGGTTTCTTGAATAGGCTGGTTAAGCTTCTTTCTCAAACGACCATTCTTCACAGTCACTCCTTAACTTCTCTGGTCTTGAGCGGGATCATCACCTTGTGCTCCCGTCATGCTAGCTTAAATCGCACTATAGGTTATAACTATGGTCGGGCTTTAGATAATACCTATCACCCTCTTAGAAAAGATTGATTTATCTTATCAATACTGAGGCGCTACTATAATCCTGTACTTTGAATTAAGGCGCTTCCGGCACCATACAAGTAGCAGCCAGAAGCCGAATCTACATAAAGGAAACCATCATGCTTGATGCAAACATGAAACAACAGCTGGGCGCATACCTTGATAACCTGCGTAACCCGATTTCACTGCTGGTCGCTGTGGATGGTTCGCCTAAGTCGAATGAACTGGAAGAGCTGGCGCGTGAAATCGCAGAGCTGAACGATAAGATTTCTGTCAGCACGACTGAAGACAAAATTAATGGTCGTGCACCGGTGATGGCGATTGCGAAAGAAGACAACGCTCCGCGTGTATTCTTCGCGGGTATTCCTCTGGGCCATGAGTTTACGTCTCTGGTTCTTGCACTGCTGCAGGCAGGTAGCCACCCATCGAAGGAAGACCAGGCATTACAGGATCAGGCGAAGGCACTGACTAAAGAGCTGAACTTTGAAGTGTACGTGTCGCTTTCGTGCCACAACTGCCCGGATGTCGTTCAGTCGATTAACCTGATGGCGGCTCTGAATCCGAACATTACCGCAACCATGATTGATGGCGGTGTATTCCAGGAAGAAGTGACCAGTAAAGACATCATGGCGGTGCCTGCGCTGTACCTGAATGGTGAGCCACTGGCGAACGGTAAGCAGACTCTGGCAGACATCATTAACCTGGTTGATGACGATGCCGACGAGAAAGCCGCCGCTGCACTGAAAGACAAAGATCCCTTCGACGTTCTCGTTGTCGGTGGTGGCCCTGCAGGCGCGTCTGCAGCGATTTATGCGGCTCGTAAGGGTATCCGTACCGGTGTCGTTGCAGACCGCTTTGGTGGGCAGGTCGCAGACACTGTGGGAATTGAGAACTTCATCTCTGTACCTTACACCGAAGGTCCGAAGTTGGTGGCGCACCTCGAAGAGCATGTCAAAGAATATGACGTTGATGTGATGAAGGCCCAGAAAGCCGTTGGTGTTCGTAAAACAGACAGCGGCCTGACCGAAGTTGAGCTGTCGAATGGCGCTGTGCTCAGTGGCAAGTCAGTGATTCTGGCTACAGGAGCTCGCTGGAGAGAGATGAACGTTCCGGGTGAGCAGGAATACCGTAATAAAGGTGTGGCGTACTGCCCACACTGTGACGGTCCTCTGTTCAAAGGCAAAAAAGTGGCTGTGATTGGTGGTGGTAATTCAGGTATTGAAGCTGCAATTGATCTCGCAGGTATCGTTGAGCATGTAACTGTACTTGAGTTTTCAGACACACTGCGTGCAGACGCCGTACTGGTGAAGAAAGCAGAGTCTCTGCCGAATGTTGAAATCATCAAACAGGCAATGACCACAGAAGTACTGGGCGATGGTCAGCGTGTTACCGGTCTGCAGTATAAAGACCGCGAAACAGACGAAACTCATATCGTCGAGCTCGCTGGTATCTTCGTACAGATCGGTCTGGTGCCAAACACTGAGTTCCTTAAGGACACAGTGACACTGACTGAACGCGGCGAAGTGGTGATTGATGACCACGGACAAACCAGTATTCCGGGCATATTTGCCGCGGGTGACTGTACGAATGTACCGTACAAGCAGATCATCATCTCGATGGGGGCCGGTGCAACGGCCGCGCTTGGCGCATTCGATCACCTGATTCGTAACTGATTTTAATTAAAGCACCCTGGCCACCGTAAAGTGGCCTTCCTCTGAAAAAGAGGGAAAAAGCCGCAAGACATGAAGTCTTAGCGGCTTTTTTTATGCGTGCTGATTCAAGCTAAATGATTCAAGCAAAATATAGTTCCTTAAAATTCAAAAAATATAATTCGAACTATTTTCGATATGAGCTCTCCGATTACGTACTCGTTTTTTATTACGGAGATGTTTTTATGAAAATGGTCATGAACACACTGACAAAGAAAATGGCAATTCTTGGTATCGCTGGCGCCTGTGCCGCTCCGGTAATGGCGGATCGTGCAATGTATGCCGGTGGTGGTCTGGGAATGGCAGAGCTGGGAGACGACAATGACGTCACCATGCCATACGGTCGTTTTGGCATGTACATCAATGAGAACTTTTCCGGTGAAGTTCGTGCTGGTTTTGGCCTTGATGACGATGGCGTGGAGCTGGACAGCCTGCTGGGCGGTTATGTCCGTGGTGGTATTGCCTTATCTGACGTATTTTTTCCATACGCTATCGTCGGTCTGACCCGTGCGGATTACAGCTATGACAATGGCGCCTTCAGTGATTCTGACGATGAAATGGGCCTTTCTATGGGTATTGGCGCAGACTTCAACATCAATGAGCGATTAGAAATTAACGCCGAATATATGAACTACATCGACGACGATGATGTGGAACTGGATGCTCTTGGTGTTGGTCTGGCCGTGAACTTCTGAGGTATGCTCTGGGGTATGACTGAATCGCATACCTCTCATAATTCGCATGCCTCTTCACCTCGGCCTGAGCACAGCTGCCCGCTGTGCGGCGCTGACAACCACTGTCAGCCCGCCGCTGCGGGCTCTTTCGATACTCTATGCTGGTGTATGACTGAGACAATCAGTCAGCACGCTCTCGACCAGATCCCCGCTTCAAGCCGGAATAAAGCCTGTCTTTGTCCCTCCTGTGCCACTGATGGCAATCAAATCCAGCAAAAGTCCCGACATACGTAAAACTGTCATAGTTCACTGGTATCCCTGACCACTGGTGGAATAGCTGGTTTGGCGTATCAGGTTCGGCCAAATAGCTGCATTGTTCAGACCCTTGGCTTAGGGTGACATTAGCAGTACTGACGAAAGGGCCTTCGGGTTCTATAGAATAATGACAGTGGCAGCTGAGTTCTGTAGCGATGCCACTCTGAATAGGCAGGGATACTATGTCTGGTACACACTCAGTTCTGGCGCACGTGCAGGAAGCAGAAAACGCGCCGGTCAACACAACTTTTCTTAACGATGTTCTGCGTGGGCTTAGTCAGCCTCAGAAGTCACTGTCATCCAAATACTTCTACGATGAAGCCGGAGATCATTTGTTCCAGCGTATTATGCGTTGTGACGACTACTATCTGACCCGCTGTGAGATGGAAGTGTTTCGCGAGAAAGCGAACGAGCTGGTGTCCGAGCTGAATATCGACGGAGCTGAATTTGACCTTGTAGAACTTGGGGCCGGTGATGGAATAAAGACACGTCATCTGCTGCGGTACCTGTCAGAAGCGAATGCTGACTTCCGATATTTACCGGTCGATATTTCCGGTCACATTCTCGATGTGTTGTGTGCGGGTATTCAACAGAATATTTCAGATGTCGATATTCACTCGTTCGAAGGCGATTACTTTGCTGCGTTAGGGGAAATTGACCGGTTTTCTCAACGTCGAAAGGTTGTGCTGTTTCTCGGCTCGAACATCGGAAACATGCCCGTCGAGGACTGCCATACATTCTGCCTGCGTCTTGGTGAGCACATGCACCCGGGGGATTTATTAATTACAGGTTTTGATCTGAAAAAAGACCCCCGCACGATACTAAGAGCATACGACGACAGTGACGGGCTGACACGGGAATTCAATCTTAATTTACTCCGCCGGATTAATGGTGAATTAGGAGCCGACTTTCGGTTAGAAAACTTTGAACACTTCCAGACCTATAACCCTGTCAGTGGCGCATGCCAGAGCTATCTTATCAGTCAGAAAAACCAGACGGTGAGCATCGCAGGGCGCTCAATATCATTCGAGAAGCACGAGCCTGTATTTATGGAGGTCTCGCGCAAATTCAGTCTGACAGAGGTCGATGATCTGGCGGTGACAACCGGATTTTCACCAGTAAAACACTGCCTGGATAGCAAGGGATGGTTCGTTAACGCCGTCTGGATGAAGAACTGATGTCAGACCTGTTGAATCAATATCGCCTGGTCCGGGCTGCCTCTGAGTCGATATGTCGGAATCTCTCGGCTGAAGACTATGTTGTTCAGCCTGTTGTGGATGTGAGTCCGCCGAAATGGCATCTCGCTCATACCACCTGGTTCTTTGAGACCTTTATTCTTTCACCGCACTCTTCCGGCTATCAGGTATTTCATCCGGCGTGGGGATATCTGTTTAACAGTTATTACGAAACGGTTGGCGAGCGCGTGCCGAGAACAGACCGGGGAAACTTGAGCCGTCCAACGGTCGATGAAGTCTACGCGTACCGGAGTTACGTTGATGACGTCATGGCTCAGTTTCTGGAGCGTAATGATCTCTCTCCTGAGCTCGAAGCATTGGTGATACTGGGCCTGAATCACGAGCAACAGCATCAGGAACTGTTGATTACGGATATTAAATACATCCTTGGCCATAACCCCTTATACCCATCTCTGGAAGTATCTGAACTGCGATCGGCTCAGGCTGTCGCCTCCGAGTTAACAGAGCAATGGGCTGCCGTGGGAGGTGGTGTTTATTCGGTGGGCGTCCCGGCCAGTCATAAAGGGTTTTCGTTTGATAACGAACATGGAGCACACAAGCAGTACATCGAAGATTTTGAAATACGTCGCTCTTTAGTTACCAACCGTGAGTACCTGGCTTTTATAGAAGACGGTGGGTATCAACGCTTTGATCTATGGCATTCCGACGGATGGAGTTGGGTGCAGGAAACAAATGCAGAAGCGCCTCTGTACTGGCAGAAGCCTGAACAGGAATGGATAGTTTATGACTTCAATGGATTGCGTCCTGTTCAACCTGACCTGCCAGTGGCGCATGTGAACTTTTATGAGGCATCAGCGTTCGCAGCATGGAAAGGCTGCCGCTTACCAACCGAGTCTGAATGGGAAGTCGCTTCTCATAAGATTCAGTGGGGTGAGCGTTGGGAGTGGACTAACAGTGCCTACTTACCTTACCCGGGTTTCAGTACAGCCAGCGGCGCTGTTGGCGAGTATAACGGCAAGTTTATGGTGAACCAGATGGTGCTGCGCGGTGGTTCAGTCGCGACACCAGAAGGACACAGCCGGAAAACCTACCGTAACTTCTTCCAACCCTGGCTCAAATGGCAATATATGGGAATCCGTCTGGTGCGCTGAGCTGTGTTTGTCGCGCTTGCTTCTTTACCGGCTTGGTGTAATCTCACGCTTCGAAATTCGTTAACTAAGAGCTAGTTTTCATGCCTAAGGCCAGTGAAATTAAAAAGAATGCTGCGGTTGAGTACAACGGCAGCGTGTACTTCGTAAAAGACATCGAGCGTTCTGTGCCCCAAGGCCGTGCCGGTGGTTCTATCTACCGTATGCGTATGTACGATGTGGTGACTGGCGCTAAGCTGGATGAATCTTTCAAAGACAGCGATATGCTGAATCTGGCGGATCTGGTACGTCGCCCGGTGACTCTGTCGTACATTGATGGTGACGAGTACAACTTTATGGACTCTGAAGACTTCACCATGTACCCGCTGAACAAAGAGACCATCGCTGAAGAGTCGATGTTTATCAATGAAGAGACTCAAGGGCTGCAGGTGGTTGTTCTTAACGAGTCTGCGGTAGGTGTTGATCTGCCAACTATCGTTGAGCTGGTGATCGTTGAGACTGCGCCAGCAATGAAAGGTGCGTCTGCGACATCCCGTACTAAGCCTGCGACATTGAGCACAGGTTTGGTCGTGCAGGTGCCTGAGCATATTGCAGAGGGCGACCGTATTAAGGTGAATACCGATGAAAGCAAGTTCACAGGTCGTGCGAACTGATCTGAGTTTCTTTCATATTGAGCCCGGATTATCCGGGCTTTTTTGTATCTGAGACGTGGACATACTTTGGCTTCAATATTTCTTAAAAAGCCGCCAATGCAGGCGGTGCGTGATGACTTGCGTCTCGGTGACTTTTTAGACCTTCCACCTGAAATACGGTTTCCCGGACGGTCGTTACTTGTTTTTGTGCGGCATATCGGATGCCCTTTTGCTGAGCGGGATATCAAACGCGTGAGTGGCTGGGCGGCAGAGAACCCAGAGGTTCATGTGGTTGTCGTTACGCATGGCGATGAGGCGTTACGCGACGTTTGGCTGGAAGACATAGGCGGCGCCGAGGGGCTGACCTTCTATCATGATCCCGATCGTCGCCTTTATGGTCAGGCAGGCCTGGGTTTCAGTACTGCGTCTCACTTTATGGGGTTGCCCTCGCTATTGGGAGTCATGCACTTATGGCGAGAGGGCATCCGCAACCGGAGCGCATCAGGCACCCGCTGGCAGCGTGCGGGCGTCTTGCTACTGGAGGATGGCAAACTGATCTGGAGGCATATTCCTGAATCTGCCGAAGGCTTCCGATTGCCTTAGAAATCCTCGTGTGGAAAGTAGTGGCTCTGTTTATCGAACTGCCGGCTGAATTCTCCGGCGTTTTTCTGAATATACTCAACAAATGCCCGTGCTGCTGGCGTCAGACTTTTATTTGCGGGGTGCACAAGACACCAGCTTCGGCGCAGCGGAAAGTGCTCGATGGGCAGAATCTGTAAGGTACCCAACTCAAGCTCGGGCAATATACTCAGCTTAGGCAAAACCGCAACGCCAAGACCGGCAATGACGGCATGCTTAATCGCATCGTTTGAGCCCAGAATCATAGCCTCAGGTATCTTCAGTCGGGTTTCATGGCAGTGAACTTCAAGTGCGAGCCGGCTACCTGAGCCTGCTTCCCGCATAAGTAATCGGCTGTTGAGGAACTCTTCGGCACTGACGGTTGGTTGGCTGAGCAATGGGTGCTCTGCCGGTGCGACTGCTACCAGTTCGTTATCGAGGAAGGGGATCGAGATTAACCCTTTGCCATCTGGCACCATTCCCATAATGACAAGGTCGTCGACGTTATCACTTAAGCGCTCGATTGCTGTTGCTCTGTTAACCACCCGTACACTGATCCGCACGTCAGGGTTTTTATCGAGAAAGGGACGCATGAGGTATGGCACAACGTATTGCGCAGTATTTACTGCGGTAATGCGCAATTCGCCGGCGACCCGGCCTTCCAGAGCTGCAAGCTCTGTTTGCAGATCGAGGATCTCTGCGAAGATGCCTTTCACTGCATCGTACATACGCTCGCCAGCCGCTGTGGTGTAAAGCTTGCGGCCTATGTATTCGAACAGCGATGTGCCCAACGCTTGCTCAAGCTGTCGTACCTGACTGCTCACCGCCGGCTGGGTCAGACCGAGCAGGTCGCCTGCCTGGCTGTAACTGCGCAGTTCATAGACGGCTTTGTATACCTGGAGCTGGCGGAATGTCAGGCGACTGGCAAGTTTCTGGATGGTGAGCGGCATCAGGTTTCTCTATAAGATTCAGCTTATGGATGGTATTAAATATATCAGTTTTGATTTTGTTGTACGGACTTATAATGTTGCTCTGGCGACAGATGCAGCAGAGCAGCTTGTTTGGGCTATGTTGTGATGTGGCTAAATCATTTAGGCTACGCAACCCTGAAGAAGAGGAATGACAGTGAAAGACGTTATCAATGGTGTGCTCAACTTCCGTAAGAATGTTTATCCAGAGCGGAAAGACCTGTTTGGTACCCTCGCGGGTGGGCAAAGCCCCGAGTTCCTCTTCATCACTTGTTCGGACTCGCGTATTGATCCTAATCTGCTGACAGGGTCCGATCCGGGTGACCTGTTTATCTGTCGTAATGCCGGTAACATCATTCCTCCACACTCTAACGAAACGGGCGGTATGACGGCCTCTATCGAGTATGCAGTTGCTGTGTTGGGTGTACGCCATATTATTGTGTGTGGCCATACAGACTGTGGTGCGGTGAAAGGTGCTCTGGACATGGATGGCCTGAATGGTCTACCTCACGTTAAAGAGTGGTTGGGGCATTGTCGCTCGGCGATGGAGATTGTGCGCGAGCGAAACGGCATTGAAAGTGGCGCGTGTCTTGGCCATGAGCACTTGAATGAAGCCATTGAAGAGAACGTTCTTCAGCAGGTTCAGCATCTGCGTACACATCCCGTTGTCGCTGCCAAACTTGCCACAGGTAAGGTAGAGATTCACGGTTGGGTGTACAATATCGAGACTGGTGGCATCCGTTGTTCAGTAGAGACCGGTACTTCCTTCGAAAATTTCGAGTCTCGATACCAGAAAGAGATTGCTGAAATTAAGTGACTAAAGTCACTACATTATGTAACAAAACGGGCCATTGTTTCTGTGGCTCGTTTTACCCATTGGCTATGGCCTGAAAAGGCGTAAACTCCTCAGTCAGTTAATAGACAAATTTTAGTTTACTTAACGGTTGTTTATTTTCTTGTCATCACAGTGATGACGTCAGATGGTGGGGCACTGCCCCGATAATAAAAATAATAAGAACATAATTCACACTACGTCTGCGCGCCATTGATGGCGATTCCCGTGGTGGTGTTTCTGACTCTCTTATTATTTTTTGTCGCATTGGGACACCTCCCTTTTGCCACCTTTCTGACACTGCTTGAACAATAAAATAAATGAGCCCTATGAAAAGGGACAGGAGTTCTCACTATGTCAGCGAACAAAGCAGCGCAGAAGAAACTGCCTCCGATCAAAATGCGCTTCAAAAAGCGTGAAGACATTACTCTCGACGAGTGTCTGGGAATGTACGAACTGTTTAAGGTGTACTACCAGAACACGCCGTTTGAACAGTTCCTGGAAGACTTCTCGAATAAAACCGGTGCTCACATTGCTAAGCGCAAAACCGACGGCAAGGTCGTGGGTTTCTCGACGGGTGTTGCCCGCACCATTGAAGTCGACGGCAAGCCAGTCCGAATTCTCTTCAGCGGTGATACTGTGATGGCAAAAGAATACTGGGGGCATTCTGCATTCCCTCAGTCATTTTTCCGCTGGTTGCTTTCAGAGCGTCTCCGTCATCCGACTCTGCCGATGTACTGGTTCCTGATTTCTATGGGCTACCGTACCTACCTGATTCTGGCAAACAACTTCTACAAGTATTACCCGAACATTGACGGTGATGATCCGCACCTGAAGAATGTTGCTTTTACTGCTGCGGATAACATCTTCCCGGGCGCACTCAATCGTGAAACGGGCCTTCTGGACTTCGGTGAGGACGCCTGTACACTGTCAGACTTCGTAACACCGATCACTGACAAAGAGCGTGCTGTGCCTAAGATCGCTTTCTTTGAAAGCCGTAACCCAAGCTGGCATAAAGGCGATGAAATGGCCTGTGTTGGTTCTCTGGACTGGGGTTCGTTTGGTCGGGTTATTCTGGATGCGCGTCGCACCCTCTTTAAGAAGGGAACACGCAAGACCCAGAAACAGGCAAGTTCGGCTGTGGTTAACCACAAACCTGAGAACATTGAGGTGACCGTAGACGATATTTACAACAAAGAATCTGACAGTAAGACTGCCTGATAACGTTGTGAACTCCTGAAAAAGCCCGGCTGTTTTGCAGTCGGGCTTTTTTATTTCTCATTTACTTAGTTCGGATAGCGCTGACGCAGATATTCGAACATGGCTCTCATGCCCATAGCTTCACCACCGACAGGTTTCCCACGGAGTGCTCGGCGATTCCAGGCCATAACGTCGAAATGCACCCATGGAGTTTCTTCGACGAATGCTTCCAGATACAGCGCGGCTGTGATTGCTCCCCCGAATGGGCCGGGAACAGAGTTGACCATATCGGCAACTTCGCTGTGCAGGGCTTCTTTGTACATACGGAATAATGGCAGGTTCCAGACAGGGTCTGATACTTTTTCACCGGCCTGCATAAGGTCGCCAGCCAGCTGCTTCTGATTGGTGAAAAAGCCGGGCAAATCGGTCCCGAGCGCAACACGGCATGCGCCGGTCAGTGTTGCAAAGTCGATCATCAGGTCAGGCTTTTCGCTGGCACCTTCGAACAATGCGTCACACAGTACCAGGCGGCCCTCTGCGTCAGTGTTGTCGATCTCGACGGTCAAACCTTTGCGAGTCGGAATAACATCGCCGGGTCTGAAAGCATTGCCACTGACTGCGTTCTCAGCGGCGGGGATAAGCAGACGCAGGCGCACTGGTAGCTTATTGGCCATGATCAGGTAGGCCAGACCAATCGTGTGGGCTGCACCACCCATGTCTTTCTTCATAAGACGCATGGAGTCGCCAGGTTTCATATTCAGACCGCCACTGTCGAAGCAGATACCTTTACCTACTAACGTGACCTTAGGGTGGTCTGGATCTCCCCAGGTCATATCAATCAGGCGAGGGTCATGCTCGCTTGCGCGGCCTACCGCATGGATCATAGGGTAGTTCTGTTCAAGCAGTTCTGAACCCACGATATCCCGGACTTTTGCGTCGAATTCATCGGCCATTGAATGAACTGCTGATGATATGTTCTGCGGCATCATGTCAGACGCAGGTGTATTGATCAGGTCGCGAACGCGTTTGGTGCCTTCTGTTAGACGGCGTGCTTCTTCAATAATGGCTTCGTTATTCAAAGCCAGTTTTGCGGTGATAGCAGGCTTCTCTGTATAGCGATCGAAGCGGTAGGCACCGACGCCCCAGCCGAAGGCAAGAGCCAGCAGGCTTTCATCGGAAAGGTCAGAAACGGGAGTGTATGTTCCAGCTGGCAATGCACTGGAAAGGTTGCCACAGACGAAGAAATCTTCGGTAGATTCAACCACGCACAAAACGCTATCAATGCTTCCGTCTGTTGCTGGAATGATGGTGTGGCCGGAGCCAGCATAGCCCGAATGCAGAAGCCATTGTTTGACGTGTTCCGGCTGACTATCGAGCCAGTTGGCGTAGTACTCTTTCTCGATCAGGTGAAGGGGCGTACCCTCCTGGCTATGCATCAGTACTGCAGACATCGTTATTTCCTGTTTCTGGGTATTCGCTTAGTAGTATAGGAGTATAACAAGGCTAACAGAACCGGACAGATATCCTGGGCTCAGGTAAACTAAGTCGCTTTTATTCTGGGCCTTGGGAGGCAGAATGTGGGATGAAATTGGCGGTGGCTTTCTGATCGGTGCCGCCGCGTCTTTGCTCTGGGTGGGTATCGGCCGCATCAGTGGTATGACCGGGGTACTTTCCAGTTTGTTTCTGGTTATGGATTCAGGGCGCCATTGGGCGCTTGCGTTTCTGGTCGGGCTATTGGCTGCCTGGCCGGTGATGCAGGCGATAGGTTATTCAACTCCGATAAACATTACTGACAACACTGGGCTTCTGATTGCTGCGGGGCTCCTTGTGGGGTTTGGTACCTATATTGGCAATGGCTGTACCAGTGGTCATGGAGTGTGCGGCATGGGCCGGCTTTCGTTCCGCTCATTCGTCGCGACACTGACCTTTATCGCAGCCGGTATTGTGACCGTCGCCATGATGAATGCAGTGGGGCTGAGTCTATGAAGTATTTTACCCCTTTCCTGAGTGGCCTCCTTTTTGGACTTGGCCTGCTGGTTTCAGGCATGAATGATCCACAGAAAGTCCGGGCATTTCTGGATGTATTCGGGAGCTGGCAGCCGGAATTAATCGCAGTGATGGGCGCCGCAGTGGTGACCTTCTTCATCGTCTTTCAATTAAGCAAATCCCGGAATAAACCTCTGTTCGCTTCGAGTTTTCACCTGCCAAGCCTGCAGGAAGTTGATCGTCGACTGATTACTGGTGCCGTTATGTTTGGAACAGGTTGGGGACTGGTCGGGCTATGCCCGGGGCCAGCGCTTGTGGACGTATTGTCTGGTAATGAGAGTGTACTTATTTTTGTTGGTGCGCTGATTGCCGGCAACCGGTTGGCTCACTATTTTGTTGGACCGGTAAAAAGTAGCTAAGAGTAGCCAGGAATAAGCAAAAATAACTAAGAAGCCTTGATCAGAATTTGCTATCGGGCCAGTAGTTAATATCTGTTTCTGTTTGGTGCTGACACACGGTTAACTGTGAATATCGTTAATTGAGGGCCAGCACCATGCATCGCTTATCTGATTCCGCTTTATTCATCCTGTCTGTCTTCGGCCAGCCTCATCTTTGTATTGATGAGGCGGCCGTCGCAGATTCAGAGAACGCGTGACAGAAACTCTTCGGCGTCTTTCACAGACTGTTCCGGAATTTCTTCCATCGGTACATGACCGACACCAGGGTAAGTAATCAATTCTGACCCTTTGATGTCCCGATGAAACAGTGGCGCGTTCTTCGGCGTGATCCAGATGTCTTTCTCACCCCACTGAATCAGAGTGGGGGCGGTTACGTCAGAAACTCTCTCAGGCGTCATATTGTCGAGCTCCTCAAAGATTTTCAGCAGCGATAACGGATTGCCTTTGTGCAGCATCATATCCTGATAACACGGGATTTTTTCTTCCGCTATGCGTCGCTTGTCCCCGTAAACCTCGCCGAGAATGTATCTGACAACAAACTGAGGCGTTGCTACCCGCACCAGGTGGCGAAGGTAGGGCGTTGTGAAAAGCTTCATGATCAGAGGAAGCTGCATCGGGTAGCCCGCTGCATCCAGAAGTACGAGCGCCTGAACTTTTTCAGGGTGCTCTGCCGCGAAGCTCCAGGAGATATAGCCACCTAGCGAGTTTCCTACCAGTACAGCCTTCTCCAGCTTCAGGTGCTCCAGCAGCGCATTGATACGGTCGACAATTCCTTCGATGGAGGTATCACCGTCACTGATAGCACCGCTGAGGCCGAAGCCAGGCACATCAAGGCGAACAATCCGGTACTTCCCCTTCAGGTGTTCAACCCAGCCATCCCAGGTCTGGAGCGAGGCCATGATGCCATGCAGCATGATGAGGACTGGTGCGTTTTCGTCCTGACTGCCCTCAACCCGGTAGTGAATATTGTCACCACGGTAATGGAAGAATCGGGAGTTATCGTTGGTATAGATCTCGGCCAGCTCTGCTGTACTCAGTTTCGTCAGGCCCAGGTAACGCATCAATGACATGCTGCTTTCCTTTATTTTCTGTTCTGCAGAAGAATGCCCGTCTCTTGGTGTGACCGGTAGGTTGAATAGCGACAGCATTGACTGCGAAATTGTCATCGTTTTGTCAGATGGGGGCCATCTGACTGTCATTTGCAGAGGGTTTACTGTGCGCGTCAGTCACAGAATGAGCCGACGATATGCCTCTGTCTCGCAGGGAGTTTCTGATTGATAGTCTCGCCAGTGGTTTTCTGTTCCCCGGCGGTAAAGATCAGAGAAAACAGGCTGGATTTCCTTTTCGCCACGGCATTGCCAGTGGTGACCCTCTGACCGACGCTATTATTCTCTGGACGCGAATCAGCCCTGACGGCGACCGGGATCTTGTGCCATATCGGTGGGTAGTAGCAACCGATCGCTCTCTTCAGGGTATTGTTGCCTCAGGAGAGGGGCTGGCTTCAGCAGAGCGGGACTTTACTGTTAAACATGATGTTCGTGGTTTGCTCCCGGGCAAAACCTACTTCTATGCGTTTTACGCCCGCGGGCACTGGTCTGATACCGGTCGATTCCGGACCCTGCCAGAAGGGAACGTCGATCACCTCAGGCTTGCCTTTACCTCCTGTTCAAATTACGCCGCAGGCTATTTCAATGTATATCGCGAACTGTCACATCGTCATGACCTCGACGTCGTACTTCATCTGGGCGACTACATCTACGAATACGCCAATATTGAAGAGTCGCTGGCATCCGGTCGGGTAAATGAGCCTTTGGGCGAAACCGTGTCGCTGGAAGATTACCGGGCCCGGCATGCCTGTTATAAGGCGGATAAAGATCTTCAGGCAGTGCACCGCCAGCATGCTTTTATTGCCATCTGGGACGATCATGAAGTAGCGAATAATGCGTGGCAGGGCGGTGCTGCTAATCACTCGTTAATACAGGGTGAGTGGGGGCAGCGCTTAAGTGCAGCGGTACAGGCTTATTACGAATGGATGCCGGTTCGCGAAATCAGCCACACCGGCCGACTGGCTCTGTATCGCGGATACCGCTTCGGTAACCTTCTGGATCTCTCGGTGCTGGACACCCGCCTTGCAGGACGGGATGCACCGGCGGAAACCCCCGACGCAATCAATGCGGAGGAAAGAACCTTACTTGGCGCAGAGCAGGAAGCCTGGCTGGAGACCCGATTGGCTTCAGCACAGCAGGAGGGGGTCACCTGGAAGCTGCTTGGTCAGCAAGTGATGATGGCGCAATTCGGACTGGCGGAGCAGCCATTTAATTACGATCAGTGGGATGGTTATCCTGCGGCACGTCGTCGCTTATTCGATTGTATTCGCCGGCACAATGTAGAAAATTTTGGTGTGCTGACCGGCGATATTCACTCAGGTTGGGCTATGACACTGAATGATGACCCATTCACTTCAATCGACACTCCGATAGGCTTCGAATTAGTCACACCCGCGGTGACATCGCCGGGAATCAGTAATAAAACAACGGCTGCGTTAGCGGGCTCTTCGTTAATGCAGGTGATGCCTCATCTGGAATTTATCGATTTTTATTATCGCGGGTTTGTCTTACTCGACATTACCCATGACCACTTGCAAGCCGAGTGGTGGGTGGTTAACCGTGTTGATAGCCCACGTTATGACTCCGCTTGTCTGAAAGCATTGAAACTGAAGCGTGGTGAATATCGATACATCGAATCTCAGCCTGTTAAGCCTGTGACATCGTCGATCGGATTGGCTGATTTTTCAGAAGACCTTTCGTACCTGAGAAACTGGTCGGCAGGCGATGAGCGGGCAGCAACCGATATGATCGCCGCCCTTCACTCTGGAAATTAATTCGCTCTTTAGCGTGCTGGTTTCAGGGTCTCAATAAAAATTCGCGGGCATCTTTGACACTGATTTCCGGAATTTCTTCCATTGGCATATGACCTGCGTCGTCATAAATAACAGACTCTGAATTACGGATTTTCTTCATGAAAGATTTTACGTGGCGGAGAGGAATCCAGCGGTCTTTTTTACCCCACATAATCAGTGTCGGTTGATTCATGTTTTTCATATAGCCGGTACGGAAACCACCAATATTTCGTATGTAATGAACAACACGTGCAGAAGCAGCCCGGTTGCCTTCCCGCATCGACAGGTCGTAATAGAGATCTACTTTTTCTTTTTTGACCTTAGAGCGATCACCGTACACATCTTTGATTACCGCCCAGAATGCAGCTTTAGGATACTTCACGGTCTGGCTTAAGAAGGTTGCACCGGGCAAGGCCAGCGATATCAGGAGCCAGGGAGTGACAAACAGAAAACCGGCCGAATCGATAAGAATAACTTTTTTGACTTTCTCCGGATAACGGCCCGCAAACTCCCAGCTCATCCAGCCGCCCAGCGAGTTACCTGCAAGCATGCACTCACTGATGCCGAGAGCATCGGTAAAGTCGTTCAGGAAGTCACTGTAGATATGTTTAAACATGCCTTTAGGGTGCGCACCAGTTAAGCCATAGTTTGGTGCATCGAGAGCGATTACCCGGAAGTCTTCTTTCAGGGTATCAATCCACTCTTCCCATGTGTGCAGTGATGAAAACATGCCGTGTAACAGAATGAGCACAGGGCCTTCACCAACATCACGGTAATGCACATCCATTCCCTGAACCTGAATGAACTTAGAATCAGCGTAAGCGTGGCGACGCTTGATCTCATCCAGTGGAATGCCGTACTTCTCTTTAAACAACGACTGCAGCATGTTGGCCTCTGATATCCGCAATGTTGGCGACCGTAGACGCCCTGACTGGTAAAATTGGGTCTTATTTTATCAGACACCTGTATTATCACTATGGTCGAAAGGGACTTTTTTGAAGTTATGACAGAAGCCAGCCTTATGTTTTTGCTGGCGTTTGCCGCGGGCTCAATCCTTCCCGTCGGGTCTGAGTGGTATCTGGTGTTATTGCTGGAGCAAGGCGCGGTTGCCTGGCTGGTGACTACTGCTGCGATTATCGGGAATACATTCGGGGGCTGGCTAACCTTTGCGTTGGGGGTGGGTGGAAGGAAGCTCTATGAGCGTTCACACGAGTTACCGCGCCGCTTCCAAGTTGCCGAGAGCCTTTTTGCGCGTTACGGCCGTTGGTCGTTATTGTTCAGCTGGGTGCCTTTGCTGGGTGATATCCTCGTTGGGCTGGCCGGTGTCGCGAAGCTGCCGTGGAAGTCTTCTTTTGTGCTTATTTTTATCGGTAAGGCACTGCGCTACCTTCTTATCTACAGTGTCTGGGCTGGGCTTACCCATCTATGAGTTATCTATTGAAGGCGACTTTGTGCGCGGCGGACGAAGGGCGTACACCTGATGACTTTCTCTTCTGGCTTCTCCCCCGACATTCGGAGTACGAACGTACTCAGCTTCTTGTCAGGGCCACTCTGGGCAGTACGCCTTTGAGCGAAATTGAGTACTTACCAGGTAGCGGCGAGCTTTCAGTGCTCCTGGAGGATCATCAGGAGGATGCAGTAGCGAGCGGTTGGCAGATCGTCTGGGAACGTCACGACCTGATGGTGATATGTAAACCCCACCAACTGCCCGTAAGCCGCACCACCCGTAACTTGTTCGGTACTCTGATCTCAGAAATACGCAGGCATACCCCGTGGCGGGATGCGCGCCTGATGCATCGGCTTGATGCAGAGACTGCAGGACTCATTCTTATTGCAAAACATGAGGCTGCAGACCGACGTTGGAAGAAGCGGCTGAACCGGCTGGTGGGTGTTAAGGAGTATTATGCGCGCGTTTGGGGAGCACCTTCCTGGGAGCACCTGGAAGACTTTACTCCCTTGTCAGAGCGAGTAGACAGCGAAATCCGGACACGTATGTATCCTGTCTCTGACGCTGATTCTGCTGTATACCGAAGCGTGAAACAGTGTCACTCGGAGTTTGATGTCATCGAAAAAGAGGAGGAGAGCGCTTTAATCCGGTGTCGGATCCATACCGGCCGCAAGCACCAGATTCGTGCTCACCTCGCAGCGCAGGGGCACCCCATTGTGGGCGATAAGATCTATTCGCACGATGGCAGTTTTTACCTGAAGAGATTGGATGCTCCTCTATCGGCTGAGGATCTTCGGGAACTCGGTGCCGATTACCAATTGCTGGTGGCGAGCAAGTTGGTACTCAACCTCCCGGGTGAGCAAGTTACCCTTACTCTACCTTCAGCGCTTGATCATCCAACAGAGGTTGAGCTGGCACGAGAATACTTTTCGTGTATGTGACCGGGGATACTGCTTCACCTTTTACCATGTACTTGAGTTGTTCATAAACAAGGCGTCCCATATCTTCGAAGTCGATACTTACTAATCCTTGCAGTAATCCCTGACGCAACATCTCTCTGTGCCCTGTGCTGATCTTGCCGACACCCGCAATAATCTGCGTATTTAGCTGTTCGTCTCCGAGAGCGGACATCGTTGCAATAAATGCACGTTCGTTGACGATTGGCCAATGCCCTACTGATACTAACAAGTCGGGTCGGACATCCAGCAAAATACCCGTTAGCTGGTGCAGGGCCTCCCGATGATTAGCGCTGGGTAGTTTGGGGCAGCGGGTCGGTTCCGTCCAGCCACCTTCTCCCGATAAACGCTGCCCGGACTTAAGCGGGTGATCGCCAGCGAGATAGCGACGCAGCGCATCGACACGAATTGCGAGGTTAGGGTCGTGATCTACTGTCATGATACAGATGCTGCCCGCCCCGGGAGCGGCTGCAAGCGCAAGTCTGCCCAAGTCCCGGCCAAAGGCTTCGTTGTCAGCGCCGACGTACGGGAGTGAGGCGAGCTTCTCCTCCTTTTTGAAGGGGGAGTCAAACGTCATCACTGGAATACTGGCTTGATCCAGGCGATCTGCAATGAAGGATGACTGTGTCACTGAAACAGCAATCGCAGCGTAGCGATCACTGGTGAGCGCCGATTCAATAGCTCTGGCCTGTAAGTGCGCGTTCGCTGGCTCTGAGGAGCCCAGCAACTCGCAAAAGTCTCCATTTCCCCGGGCTGCTTTGTCGCATGCCTGCCACGCCAGCACGAAGTTTGGGTCAGACGTGCTCTTAGCAACCAGCCCGAAGATCTGCGCCTCAGCGACAACCTGAGCAGAACAAGCCGCGAGCATAAAAATAAGAAAATATTTCATTGATAACGTTATCAATTATCATTAGCCAGTATTCATTCAAGATATACCCTGTGGCCTGTTTAGCAAGGGGTGGGAAAGCAGTATTTTTGTGCGGGTTGATTAAAGAGGGTTGCTGACTGGTTCTGTCAGTGTAAAAACCGGCAGGCATAAAAAAACCGGGCGAATTGCCCGGTTTTATAACAGTTTGCTTGCGGTCTCAGACTGTTGAGCGCCGACGTGCCAGCAGGCTAAGATAAGCGAGTACCAGCCAGAAAAGGTTGACCGCGCCACCACCATTACCTGATGAGGCCTCTGGCTCAGTTGTTCCTGTTTGTTCTTCATCCGGCAGTGCTGCCGCAATTGCCTCAACATCAACGCGACTGTTGATTTTATAGTCGACCAGGTTCATGTAATGCGTGCCGTAAAGCCCGATATCTTTGAGGTATATGTAGTACACATTTTGACTAAAAGCTCGAGACGCCAGCGTGACATATTCATGGAGTTCACCCTGAAACTCCATAGTGCCCTTATCCAGCATGACCAACCAGTGGTGCACGCAATCTTCCTCTATAGTGCAGCCCTCGGGCCTGTCTGTTGAAACCATACCACCCTCCTGAATCTCGAAAGGAAAATGTGGCATATCTATAATCTCAACTTCTCTCGTGTATGGGTTATCGACACTATGAAAGTAGATACCATTTTTACCTACGGAGTAGGTCATACTTGGTTCACCGAAATATGTGAGCGTAGAATCTTTATATTTATTTTCATTTTCGGATGACACGGTTTCATTATATTCGACGAGGTACTCCGGCAAAATAGTCGGATAATTTGATCGATAGGTATACGTTATTTCTCCCAGAGGTAAATAATCAACGAGCGACACTGTATTAAACTCATCGGGCGTGAAAGGGTCTGTCCCTGTGTTAATCTCATAGATATCGTGGGCGCCGTCGTTATCGGAGTCGAGGCCGAAATCGTACATAAACCCACTCCAGGGGAGAGGAATCAGATCCCCGCCCCGTGAGTCCCGGTAATCCAGCTGATCTTCAATAGAATCTGGAATACCATCAAAGTCGTCATCGGGGTTACAGGCATCGCCAAAGAAATCGTAATCTTCAATTAAGGCTTCCTGAAGTGGATTGTATACGTTAGGGCAATTATCACCGCCATCAGGAACCCCGTCTGAATCTGAATCTGCGTCGTCGTAGTCGCACTCGTCTTGCAGACCGTCGCCGTCGCTGTCTGTTAAGCCAGACTGCACCATCGGACATGTATCCAGAGGAGCAACGAGATTATCAAGTTCATCGTAGTAAGGCTCCGTATCTTGTCCACTAACGAGGCGTTTTACACTCAGGTATGGTGGTGTCTCGCCATCCACTAGCTCATAAGAGAAAGAGACCGAGATTAAACGGGGTCCGTCCGTTATCAAAACTGCAGTTACTGATGGGTCATAAGTAGGTAACAATGTCTCACCATCAATGGATAGCTCGGTAATTGCAACGGTATCTGGGGCAGTTTCGATCGTAATAAGGAGGTTGATGATTTGCGTTTCAGTAAAGTTAGTTGCGAAAACAAATCGGCCGTTTGCTGAGGGATTTGAAGAATAGTCTTCTTCTAACTCATATGGGGGCAAAAAGAAGTCAACATCATTGTCGTTTGTTATCAGAACCCCTCCCTGGCTCACCATAAGGAAGGACTGTGCTGTACTTCCGAATTTTACGTCTAGATTGTCTTTCGTCTCTGGTGTTGAAGCCGCTGACATGGGGTCAGACTGCAATAGCACTTCGATAAGATTGCTTACCCCATCGCTATCGCTGTCCATAACGTAGTCGTTAGAATTGTACGAATCGGCCCCGAAGTTGTCTTCTTCCTCATTCGTGAGTCCGTCGTTGTCTATATCACTGTCGCAGGCGTCTCCTTCGCCATCTGAATCATAATCCTGTTGCTCAGCGTTCGCGATATCAGGGCAATTATCGGTGACGTCCCATATGAGATCTCCATCACTATCAGTATCTGAAAGTACGAAGGGTGAACTAAGAAGGGAGAGAAGTATTGTGAGGCTGATGACTCTGGACACGGATATTTCCTTATTAGTGTTTGAGTAGAGCTTATCACGGCAGTCAATACAGCTGGCTGGCTTTTGGCGACAAGGTATGGATTGACATAAAAAAACCGGGCACTTGGCCCGGTTTTTTAACGACGTTGAGACTACTTAAGTAAGCAGTTACAACAGGCCGTTTACGGCATCAACGACTGCGTCAGTGGTGATACCGAATTCTTTGAACAGTTCGCCTGCTGGTGCGGATTCACCGAAGGTATCCATGCCAACAATGGCGCCGTTCAGACCGACAAACTTGTACCAGTAGTCTTTGTGCAGTGCTTCAACCGCAACGCGAGCAGAGACTGCTGCTGGCAGTACCTGCTCCATGTATTCAGCACCCTGAGCACAGAAGACTTCGGCTGAAGGCATAGAAACAACGCGGATGTTCTTATCGCTCAGTTTCCCAGCCGCTTCCATCGCCAGTGAGACCTCAGAACCGGTGGCGATGATGATGGCATCCGGCGTGCCTGCACAGTCTTTCAGGATGTAACCGCCGCGGGCGATCGCTTCAACCTGCTCGGCGTTGCGTTCCTGATGTGGCAGGCCCTGACGAGAGAAAATCAGGGCTGAAGGACCGTCTTTGCGTTCAATCGCTGACTTCCAAGCCACTGCAGATTCAACGGTGTCGCACGGACGCCAGGTCTGCAGGTTTGGCGTGTTACGCAGGTTGGCTACCTGTTCAACTGGCTGGTGAGTCGGGCCATCTTCGCCCAGACCGATGGAGTCGTGGGTGTAGACGAAGATTGAACGCTGCTTCATCAGGGCAGCCATGCGTACGGCATTACGTGCGTATTCCATAAACATCAGGAAGGTGGCGCCGTACGGTACGAAACCTTTGTGCAGGGCAATGCCGTTCATCATGGCGCTCATGGCGAATTCACGCACGCCATAGAAAATGTAGTTGCCGGACGCGTCCAGACCGCTGACGCCTTTGCAGCCATTCCAGAGGGTCAGGTTAGAGCCTGCGAGGTCTGCTGAGCCACCGAGGAATTCCGGCAGCATAGGGCCAAAGGCGTTGAGTGTGTTCTGAGACGCTTTACGCGAAGCAACGGTTTCGCCTTTTTCCTGACATTCGCGGATGTAGGCATCGGCCTGCGCCGCGAAGTCTGCAGGAAGGTCTCCCGCGATACGACGCTTATACTCAGCTGCAAGTTCTGGATAGGCAGCTTCATATGCCGCGAACTTGTCATTCCATGCGAATTCTGCGGCAGCGCCTTTTTCTTTCGCGCTCCAGCCTTCGTATACGTTTTCAGGAATTTCGAAAGAACCGTGTTTCCAGCCCAGACGCTCGCGGGTCAGCGCGATTTCGTCATCGCCAAGAGGCGCGCCGTGGCACTCTTCTTTACCTTCTTTGTTCGGTGAACCGAAACCAATGATGGTTTTGCAGCAGATCAGGGTTGGCTGATCGCTGTTCGCGCGTGCGGTGTCGATGGCCTGCTTGATCTCTTCCGGATCATGGCCATTCACCTTAGGAATCACCTGCCAGCCGTAGGACTCGAAACGCTTAACGGTATCGTCAGTGAACCAGCCTTCCACTTCGCCATCAATAGAAATGCCGTTGTCATCGTAGAAGGCAATCAGCTTGCCCAGACCCAGTGTGCCGGCCAGGGAGCAGGCTTCGTGGGAGATACCTTCCATCATGCAGCCGTCGCCCAGGAACACGTAGGTGTTGTGATCAACGATCTCGTGGCCTTCACGGTTGAACTGACCTGCCAGAACTTTTTCTGCCAACGCCATACCGACACCATTGGCGATACCCTGACCCAATGGACCCGTGGTGGTTTCGATGCCCGGTGCGTAACCGTATTCCGGGTGACCCGGAGTTTTGGAGTGCAGCTGACGGAAGTTTTTCAGATCGTCGATCGACAGATCGTAACCGCTCAGGTGCAGCAGGGAGTAAATCAGCATAGAGCCGTGACCGTTAGACAGAATAAAACGGTCGCGGTCGGCCCATTCCGGATTCTCCGGGTTGTGTTTCAGATAGTCGTTCCAGAGAACTTCGGCGATGTCTGCCATGCCCATCGGGGCGCCTGGGTGTCCTGACTTGGCTTTCTGCACGGCGTCCATGCTGAGTGCGCGGATGGCATTTGCCAGTTCGGTACGGGTGGTCATGTAACGACTCCTGATCACGATTGCTTAGCATTGTCGGCAACCATCATCAGGGGCAGCCGAAAAAGGGGCGCTATTGTCCCTCAAGTACCGGAAATGGGCAACGCCGTCGGGCGGATTATGATCAGATAAAACTGTAAAGAGTCAGAGACGGTTGATCTCGTACGCCGCCATATTAACCGCTGTTGCAAGATTCAGAGATTCGATGGCGCCACAGCCGTTGATTGTAAAGGTATGCGGATCAATCGTTTCGAGTGCTTCGCGCGGTACGCCTCTGGCTTCATTGCCGAAGACGTAGCAGTCGCAGCCCCTGAACGAAGAGTGACTCATGTGCTCTCCATGCATATCCAGCGTGGCGATATTGCGGAAGCGGTGGGGCAGAGACATCAGGTCGACATCAAATTCCATAGGGACATGGAATATGGCACCCATACTGGAACGAACCACCTTCGGGTTGTAAGGATCAACGCTGTTCGGGCTGAGCAGCAGACGGAAACCACCAAACCAGCCGAGGGTGCGGATAATGGTGCCCAGATTCCCCGGATCCTGAATTTCGTGAAGGTAGACAGACTTAAGCTCAGGCGCTGACGTCGGAGACAGGTCTGCCATATTCACAACGGCGACCATCCCTTGCGGTGATTTCGTGTCCGATAACTGAGACATCTGCTTATTGCTGATGACTTTCTTCTCGAAGGGCGCTGGCCAGTCTTTGTGCTGCTCAGTCACGTACAGGATCGTATTCCTTACCAGTACTAGGTTATCAGCACTAGCTCGCTCGAGTTCCAGAATCAGGTGCTCGCCTTCGACCAGAAACTTCTGGTGAAGCTGACGATATTTTTTCTGATGCAGCTTGCGAATGTCTTCGAGTTTCATTTTTCGCCTAAGAGAAGCTGAGAGCCTTTGAAAATGACCATGATACCGTTCACTAGTGATTCGCGGCTCAGGTGATAGTCATTGACGGCCCAGTTGCGAGTGGCCTGAATAATACCACCAACGATTGCATTGCCGAGGACTTCTGTTTCTTCGGTATTGAGTGGCCATTCTTTGACATAAGCCCGTGAGGCGCCCATCAGAACCATAACAAAGCGGCGAATATAATCATTGTAAAGACCGTGCATGTAATCACTGACGCCTTCAGCTTCAAACATACAGACTTTGGCTACTCTGGGGTCTTCCATCTCAGCGAAGAAGTCATTGAGGAGCCTACGGATCAACTCTTCCGGGAAGGTCTTGCCCTCGAGGTTAATGAGAGACTTCTGCAATCGGGCAAGAATGCCTTGTAAGCATCGCTCGTAGACCTCAATCAGGCATTCCTCCATAGACGAGAAACTTTCGTAGAAGTAACGATCGGTCAGGCCGGCTTCTTTGCAGAGCTTACGGACCGTTGTGGCGTGAAAACCTTCGTTCCCGAACAGGTTAAGACCGGCTTCAACGAAGCGCTCGCGGCGTTGGGCTGTACGCTGCTCTGGGGTTAAACCCCGATAACTGCGGCCCGATGAGGTGGTATTGGTAGACGTCATTTGGCTATTTGACATCACATGTCGTCAGAAGTAAAGTGACATTGCGTGTCGTCAGATTGGCAGGCGTGCGTTTACTAAACGAGGTAGAGCAAGATGCAGCAACACAACATTGTCATTATCGGTAGCGGCTTTGGTGGACAGTGCGCCGCTATTAACCTGATCAAGCAGGGGCGCGAAGATTTCGTCATCCTTGAGCGTCGCAGCTTCATGGGCGGCACCTGGTCTCAGAACACCTATCCCGGTGCTGCGGTAGATGTTCAGTCACCGCTGTATTCCATCTCGCACGAGCCATACCCGTGGACGCAGATGTTCGCCAATCAGAAAGAACTGAACGAGTACACAGAGTTCGTTATCAGTAAATACAACCTGCGTGAGCGCATGCACACGGGTTGTAACGTTGCTAAAGTTGAGTGGCAGGATGACATCAGCCGTTGGCATATCCACCTCGATAACGGCGAAGTTTACGAGAGCCAGTTTATTATTAATGCCTCTGGTCCATTGAGCACACCGGTTATTCCGAACTTTAAGGGTAAGGATAACTTTAAAGGTAAGTCGTTCCACACCAACGACTGGGACCACAGCTACGACTACAAAGACAAAAAAGTTGCCATTATTGGTAGCGGCGCGAGTGCTGCCCAGATAATTCCAGAAATCGCTAAAGACGTGAAAGAGCTGCACGTTTTTCAGCGTACTCCGCATTGGGTTATGCCGCGTCACGATAAGAAATTTAAGCCATGGCAGCGTGCTCTACTTAAAAATAAGCTGATGTACAAATTACTGCGCTGGAGTATTTATTGGGGGCTTGAAACCCGTATTCTTGGTTTTAAATACTCCGAAGCCGGCTTGAAGGCAGCAGCGCAAAAACCAGCGTTGGCACATATCAAACGTCAGATTAAAGATCCGGAGTTGCGCGCCAAAGTAACCCCTGATTACACGATCGGTTGTAAGCGTATTATTCTGTCGAACACCCTCTATCCAGCGTTCTGTCGCGATAACGTGTTCCTGCACGATAAAACTGACGGTATCGACGAAATCACAGAAACTGGAATTAATACAGAGAAGGGTGAAAAGCTCGATTTTGATCTGATCGTATACTCCACCGGCTATGATGCAACTGATGGCGTTATCTCTTACCCGGTTGTTGGTCGTGGTGGTAAAGCGATCAGTGATGTCTGGGAAGATTACCCTCGCGCTTACCTGGGTACAGTCATTCCTGATTTCCCGAACCTGTTCATTGTGACCGGCCCGAATACAGGTATTGGCCACACGTCAGCGATCTTCGTTATCGAGGCCCAGATGAACTACATCATGCAGGCAATTCACCGAGTGCGTGGTGCGCATGCTAAATCGATTGAAGTGACACCTGAGGCGGAAGAGCGTTACACCAACCATATTCACAGCGAAATGAAGAAAACCGTCTGGGAAAAAGGCGGTTGTAACTCCTGGTATAAGAGCAAAAGCGGCAAAGTAATCGCTATGTTCCCGGGGTTTAGCTGGGCGTTCTGGTTGCTGGCGAAAAACTTCAAACGTGCTGATCACACTATGCGTTGAGTGCTTTTAAATTACGCCAAAGCGGGGTGTTTTCTGATCATATATTGGCCGAAAGCACCCTTTGAAATACGGTGAGTTAACGTAGAGTTTAACCATCATAGAAAACGTATAACAACAGACACTTTTCAGGCGTCGGCCTGATGCCTGAAGGAGAAAAATATGCAAAATCTGAGCGGAAAAGTCGCAGCAGTGACTGGTGCTGGTTCTGGTATTGGCCGTGCACTTGCTATCAACCTGGCACAGAATGGTTGTAACGTTGCGCTGAGCGACGTTAATGAAGCGGGGCTTGCCGAAACTGTAGAAATGATGAAACAGTACCCGGTTAAGATTACTACCCAGAAGCTCGACGTATCTGATAAAGACGCCTTCTACGCATGGGCTGATCAGGTTGTCGCTGACCATGGTAAAGCTAACCTGGTATTCAACAACGCGGGTGTTGCTCTGGCAGGTACCGTGGGTGACCTGTCCATTGAAGACTACAAGTGGATCATGGACATCAACTTCTACGGCGTACTGTACGGCACGAAAGCATTCCTGCCACACATGGAAGCCGCTGGTGAAGGCCACATTGTGAACATTTCAAGTATCTTCGGTCTGGCGTCTCAGCCACTGATGAGCGGCTACAACGCATCTAAGTTCGCGGTACGTGGTCTGACCGAATCACTGCGTCAGGATCTGGATATTGCAGGTTCTTGTGTGAGTACTACCTGTGTACACCCAGGTGGTATCAAAACCAATATTGCTCAGTCGACTCGTTTTAACGAGAAGTCTTCTGAAATCACAGGCGCCAGCGCTGATGATTCAAAAGCTGAATTCGAGCGTCTGTTTATCACTACGCCAGACAAAGCAGCGAAAACCATCATCAATGGCGTTAAGAAAAACAAGCGTCGCGTACTGATTGGCCCTGACGCCGTTGCGTTTGACCTGATGGTTCGTACTCTGGGTTCCTGGTACCAGAAAGTCATCGTTTCGGTTATGAAACTACAGGCAAACCAGAACCGTAAGAAGAACAAGACTGCTTAATAGTTAGTTGAGTTTTCTGAATTTAAGAGGCTGCTTATGCAGCCTTTTTTATTGCTCGGAAATTCTATGGATACTCAATTACTAAAAGCGTTAAAGAAAATTCAGGGAACGGAATGGCTGATATATCTGGCCTTTTTTCTGACTTGTTTAGCGATCGTGTACTATTTTTCTGCTGAGTACCGGCAAGATGCTGTGTTGCTATTGAAAATCATCTTCCCTGTATATTTTGGTGTTTACTGGGTATATCTCAGAAGAACTATTTGCCCCAAATGTGGACATCGGTTTCACCGGTATTTAAGGCTGTTAGGTTTTGGGGTGAACAAACCGATCACCTGTCAGAGTTGTGGTCTGACAATGCAGGCGCAAAAGCGCTATGCCGAGTCGTCGGGTGATGAGTGGCATTGATGACTTCGCCGGTGAGAGCTGGTTGCACTTGTTGAAACTAGTGAGTGATACTATAGTGATACTTTATATTCTCGAGTATCAGCTATGAAAACCGAGCTTGTTACCAGCCTGAAGCGTCAGGCAACCCGCATTCTTGCTGATCTTCACGAAACCAAAGAGCCTGTGCTGATTACAGAACATGGTCAGCCATCGGCGTATCTTTTGGATGTTGATGATTACGAGCAGTTGATGACCCGCATGAGCATCCTTGAAGGGATCGCTCGTGGCGAACAGGCGATCAAGGATGGTCGCGTTATGTCTCATAGTGAAGCTAAGGACCGGCTTTCAAAATGGATGAAATAACTCCGGTTGAAGTAATCTGGACGGAGGCAGCTGTTCAGGATCTTGAGTCGTTAGCAGAATACATAGCGCTCTCTAATCCGGTGGCAGCCAGTGAGCTGGTGTCTCGTGTATTTGAAGTTGTCGAGCGTCTTGCCCAATTTCCTGAGTCGGGGCGTTTCCCGCCGGAACTCGAGGGTTTTCCTTACCGCGAAGTGATTGTTAACCCTTGCCGCGTCTTCTACCGAGTTGAGCACAGCAAGGTGTTTATTCTTCATGTTTTTCGCCAGGAATGTGATGTTCGCCGCTTTCTTGCTGGATCTGAATAAGGACGCCTGGCTTAACCCGGCAGGCGCCCTTCATTCTCAGAGTAATGAAGATCTGGTTAACCTCCTTTCAGTGCCTCTTTTACTGATTCTGCGATCGGCGTCGTTGGTCGGCCAATAAGTCCGCTCAGCGTCTGGCTGTTATCGTACAAACCTCCTTGTGAAGCCCCTGTGTCTGAATCGGCAAGCATATGTGCCAGTGGTGCAGGTAAGCCAGCTTGCTCAAGGGCTGATGCGTAGTCGGCTTCAGGAAGGTTGACGTAACCGATCTCTTTCCCGGTTTGTTGGCTGATTTTCGCCGCCAGCTCTGCGAGTGTGTAGGCTTTATCGCCAGACAGTTCATAAATTTTGCCACCCTGATTGTCCAGGGTAATTACTTTCGCAGCAGCAGCGGCGTAGTCTGCTCGGGCTGCAGACGCGATCAGACCATCGCCTGCACAGCCGTAGAGTGTGCCCAGCTGAAGCGCTGCAGGAATGCCTGCTGTGTAGTTTTCGCTGTACCAGCCATTGCGCAGCAGGGCGAACGGGATGCCAGATTCCGACAGCATGGCTTCGGTGGCACGGTGTTCTTCGGCAAGCCCGAGTGGCGAGGTATCTGCGTGCAGAATACTGGTGTAGGCAATCAGCCCTATGCCATTTTCTTTTGCAGCGTTAATGACATTCTGATGTTGCTGGGCACGTTGTCCCACCTCACTTGAAGAAATCAGCAATAATTTTTTAATGCCTTTGAGGGCTTCGATCAACGTGCCTGGTTCATTGTAATCAGCCTGGCGGACGGTGATCCCGCGCTCAGCGAGATCACTGATACTTTCTGGGGTTCTAACCAGTGCGGTTATTTCTGATGCAGGTGTTGTCGTGAGCAGTTCATCGATAACAAGGCGTCCGAGTTGGCCTGAGGCTCCGGTGATTGCAATCATTGTATGTACTCCGTATGTGCTTTCGTTGTGTGATGAAACCACTTTAGACGCTATACTTACTTTTAGTAAGTACGCACCAAAAGGTAAGTGTGATGAGTGGACCTTCAGAAACAAAAAAGTCGCCGAAGCTATCAGAACGCTTCGAACGCGGAGATCTCTTTGCAGCCCCCTGTCCGTCAAGGGATGTTCTGAATCATGTGTCGAGTCGTTGGGGCGTTCTGGTGCTGATTGGTTTGCGTACCGGCACACACCGTTTCAGCGAGCTGCGCCGAAAAATTGATGGCGTCAGCGAGAAGATGTTGGCTCAGACACTTCAGGCTCTTGTTAAAGATGGCTTCGTCAGCCGGGTATCCCATCCGGTCGTTCCGCCTTTTGTCGAGTACAGCCTGACGCCAATGGGCGAAGAGGTTTCCGAAAAAGTGATGGCACTCGCTGACTGGATTGAAGAGAACTTTGCCAGAGTACTCGAAGCCCGGGATAGTCTCGACTCCGTCAATTGAACTCCTCAGCCTGTAGACAGACAAAACTCTATATTTAAAACGGAGCAGTAACATGGCCTCTCAATTCAGGACCGAACGTGACAGCATGGGCGAAGTGCCGGTGCCTGCCGATGCTTTGTACGGCGCGCAGACTCAAAGAGCGATTGATAACTTTTCTATTTCAGGCCTGCCAATGCCTGAACGTTTTATTCGTGCACTTCTTATGCTGAAGCGGGCAACGGCAGAAGCGAACCTCTCTTTGGAGAAGCTGGATTCCGATAGGGCTACTGCCATTGTCGAAGCCGTCGATCAGTTACTGAGTGATCCAGCATTAATAAGCCATTTCCCCGTCGATATTTTCCAGACGGGGTCGGGCACCAGTTCAAATATGAACGCGAACGAGGTGATCGCAGCACTGGCGTCGCGTTCACTTGGCTCTGAGGTCTCGCCTAATGATCATGTCAACGCGAGCCAGAGCAGTAATGATGTGATTCCTTCCGCCTTGCACGTGTCGGGCTTTATTGCACTATCAGAAGAGCTGTTGCCGGCGCTCTCTCATCTTGTTGAAGTTCTGGAACAGAAGGCGGCATCGCTTGCTCATATTACGAAAACCGGGCGTACGCATCTGATGGACGCGATGCCCGTACGTTTCGATCAGGTGTTAGGTGGATGGTCGGCACAGATCGAACACGCCATGCGTAATCTTGAAGACGCTGGTAGTAAATTACAGAGTCTGGTGATTGGTGGTACTGCTGTTGGTACCGGCGTGAACGCCGATGATGATTTTGCTGAAAGTGTATGTCGTTATCTGAATGCTTATCTGAGCAGCGATATAAGCACTGATTTCAGCAGTTCGGCAGAGCAGGGTTTCTATCCGGCGAACAGTCGCTTTGCGGGCATGGGAGCGCAGGATGTTGTGGTGGCGGTGTCTGGCGCCCTGAAGACTCTTGCCGTCGCTTTGATGAAGATAGCGAATGATCTGCGCTGGATGAACTCAGGGCCTCTTGCAGGGTTGGGCGAGATTGAACTGCCCGCTCTGCAACCCGGTTCATCCATTATGCCCGGTAAGGTGAACCCGGTGATTCCGGAAGCCGTCGCGATGGCCTGTGCTCAGGTGATGGGTAACGATACAACAATTACCGTGGCTGGGCAGTCCGGTAACTTTGAACTGAACGTGATGCTGCCCTTGTTTGCGAGCAGGTTGCTCGACAGCATGCAGCTAATGAGTCGCTCTGCGACCAGCCTGGCCGACGATGCAATTCTTGGCTTTACGGTACGTGAAACATCGGTGACTGAACCTTTGGCAAAAAATCCGGTACTGGTGACAGCGCTTAATCCTGTTATTGGTTATCTGAAGGCGGCTGAGGTAGCCAAGGCTGCGTATCAACAAGGGCGTCCGGTGTTGGATGTTGCGGCAGAGATGACGGATCTGAGCCGCGAAGAGTTAGAGTCTCTGATGGACCCTCAGGCACTGACTGAGTCAGATCAGAGTTCGTAAGTCGCTTTGCAATAGGCAACGCCTGAGGCCAGTAAGTATTTCTGGCAGACATTGAGTGTGCAATAGAACTCGTCTGTTCTGGCTTCATCCGGGCGGATGATTTCTGGCTCTCCCTGGTAACCTTTCTTGCAGAGCTCTGAGGCCCGACGGTGCCAGATATCTTTAAGATTACTCAGGGTCCGTTCTTTGGTCAGCATCATGGCAGGTAAGCTCTCGTGGCGCACTTCAATAACATGCACGCCTTCGCTGACTTCTTTGTTGATGTAGCCATCGGTCTGAGCAGGCTGTTCGGGTGAATCGAGCTGAACGGCCTGATAGTCCAGGGGCGCGCAGCCAGCCAGAGTGAACAGCAGGGGGACAAGTAAAACCGGAATTAATCGCAGGGCGTTCATGAACAGCCTAGAGTGCCTTGATGTAAAAGGCCTATTCTGCCGTAATTTTAGCGAAAATGCCTCTGCTCAATGTCGCCAGATCGTCTGCATGTAACGCAATTTCCAGCCCGCGGCGCCCTGCGCTGATATGAATGCGTGGCAGAGCCTGTGCTGAGGCGTCAATCACAGTCGGAAGCGCTTTTTTTTGCCCGAGAGGGCTGATGCCTCCTACGACGTATCCGGTGGTGCGCTCAGCGACTTTAGGATCGGCCATTTCGGCTTTCTTTGCCCCCACGGCTTTAGCGATGGATTTCAGACTCAGGGTGTTTGAGACGGGAAGTACTGCGACAGCTAACGTGCTTTTATGGCCACTCAGGCTGACCAACAATGTTTTGAAAACACTGTCTGGGGGCAGCCCGAGTTTCTCAGCCGCTTCAAGACCGTAGCTTTCAGCGTTAGCATCATGGCTGTATTCAAGCAGCTCATATGTTATGCCGCCTTTTTTCGCGGCGTTTACGGCAGGGGTCACTCGACGTCTCCGCTGTAAACGCCGATGTAACGAAAGCGCGGTTGTGACCCTTCGGCCGTCGTCACCTGTTCTGTGAACATGGTCAGGGGGCGTACCCAGTGGCTGAAGTCACCGTACAGCGTGCGGTAATGTACCAGCCATTCTTCTGTTTCACTGTGTCGGACCAGCCCAAACACTTCATAGTCGCTACCCTTGTAGTGGCGGTAGCGACCCGGTTGTATCTCGGGTGCTTCGTTCATCTCTGGTATTTCGCTCGCTCTGTCAGTCTTCTTCCATCTCGAAACGGACCTGAACCTGCTGGCTGATGGTCTGCTCCTGAATTTTCATACCGCTGCCGCTGTCTGCTTTGGCAGACCGCATCATCGGGGCGCTTTCCATCATCATAACTGGCTGAGGGAAGTGTGCAGCCTGCTCCTGAATCCAGAGCACGCCAGTCACTTTCTGCCCCAGAGTGGCCGCCATTTCTTCCGCTTTAGCTTTGGCATCCAGCAGGGCCAGGCGGCGGGCTTTGCTCTCGTGCTCTGCGGGCTTATCAAAACCAAGGCTGGTGTTCTGAATACGGTAGCGCTCGTCGATCAGGACTTCTTCAAGAAACGGGCCGTATTTATCCAGCGTACGAAGGGTAATGGTAACAGGGCGAATAACACGGTGACCGATCAGTTCGCGTTTGCCATTGCCCTGATATTCCCATTGAGGGTAATTGCTGATGCGGACTGATTCGATATCGTCTTCGGCAATGCCGTGTTCCTCTGCGACTTTCGATAGTTGCGCGAAAGCATCATCGACTTTGTTTTTTGCGCGTACGACGTCTTTTTCTGTCGCACTGAGTTCAACGGAAAGCGTCAGGAAATCCGGATAAACATCCAGTTCCCCCTGACCGCTGACGTCAATATAAGCGCTGTCACTGAGTGCCGGGGCGCTCATGCTGATGGTAAAAAGAAATGTGCCCAGTACGGCAAGGAATCTGTTGTGAGTATTCATGGCAATCGTCCTGTGTGAATCTCAGAGCAGTATCAACTTCGGAAGTGGGTGTACCCTTCTTTGCTGAATACCAGTAATTCATTATTTTTGTGGACGCAGACATCTGCGTCGCCGGCAGTGACGTTACCTACGATCCGGCACTCGCGTAATCCTGCCGTTAATGCGCAGGCTTCAATGCGCTCGCGGGCATCGGCGGGTGCGGTAAACAGTAGCTGGTAATCGTCACCACCGGTCAGACATTCATGCCAGCGCGGATGTTCCCCATTGACTGCAGTAGGTATCTTCTCGGCATCCAGATTCATCACGACACCGGAAGCATTCGCTATGTGGCGGGTATCCTGAATCAGTCCGTCTGAGATATCGATGGCGGCCGTGGCCAGACTCAGCAGCAGGTGCCCGAAAGACAGGTGAACTCTGGGGTGATAGTAGGGGGCTGTGTCCTGATCGTCTCTTGTCGGGTCCCGGAGGACGTCGTCGAGTATCAGTGCTGCTCCTCCGACCTTGCCGGTGAGCCAGATGTCCTGGCCCGGACGCGCAGCATCGCGTCTTAAGCCCAGTCCTCGTGGCAGCCAGCCTTGCACAGCAATGGTAATGGTCAGGTGTTCACCGTACGTAGTATCACCGCCTAACAACGGCATATTTAACGTATTAGCTGTGAGGCGTAGGCCAGCAGCAAGGTCACGGAGAAACCAGTCTTCGCTGTTGTTCAGTGTCAGGGCGAGATGAAAGCCTTGCGGTACAGCGCCCATAGCAGCAAGGTCGCTGGTGGCGCAGCGCAGTGCACGGCCAGCAATCAGGCCAGGCGGAGCATCAGCAGGAAAATGCACACCGGCAACCTGAGTATCAATGCTCTGGGCGAGTTCCATATCGGCAGGGGGGGTGATCAGGGAGCAGTCGTCACCAATACCCAGCAGCAAGTCGCTCGCTGCCGGGTAACCGGTAGAAAAACAGTCGCGGATCAGGTCAAACTCTGAGGACCGCGCCAAAAGTCAGCCTTTGCCGCCGCGGATTTCCACCATACGCTCACGTTGTGCCAGCTTATCCAGAACACCGTTAACGTATTTGTGACCATCGGTAGCGCCGAAGGTCTTCGCCAGCTCAATGGCCTCGTTAATGACGACCTTGTAAGGCACATCAATACGGTGGCACATTTCAAAGGCGCCTAAGCGAAGAATCGCCAGTTCTACTGGAGTCAGCTCATCGAGACGGCGATCCAGGAATGGCTGGATTTTATCATCCAGGACACTTTTCTCTTTCGGCACGCCATGAAGAATATCGTGGAAATACTCGTCATCCACTTTGCTCATGTCGTTGTCAGTGCGGAATTCGGCTTCGATGTCGCCAAGACCGCTACCAGACACCTGCCATTGATACAGTGCCTGCAATGCAAAGCGGCGTGCTTTACGGCGTGCAGCCGGGCTTGATTTCTGATGGCCAGAAGCTCGGGACATTGTCCTTACGCCTCCATTGCTTTGAGCAGTGCAACCATTTCAAAGGCTGACATTGCTGCTTCTTCACCCTTGTTACCTGCCTTGGTACCAGAGCGTTCGATGGCTTGTTCAATGGTGTCGACAGTGAGAACACCGAAAGCAACCGGGATATCGTATTCCATCATGACAGACGTCAGGCCTTTCGAGCATTCGCCAGCAACAAACTCAAAGTGCGGCGTACCACCACGGATGACAGCACCTAATGCGATCACTGCATCGTATTTGCCAGACGCTGCTGCTTTTTTCACGACCAGCGGAATTTCCACAGCGCCTGGTGCGCGAATAATAGTGATGTTGTCTTCTTCAACGCCATGACGCGTAAGAGAGTCGACAGCACCTTCAAGCAGGCTTTCAACAACAAAGGCGTTCCAGCGGCCAACTACGATGGCGTACTTGCCGTCGTTCGGGGTCAGATTCCCTTCGATTGTACGGATGTGTTTCATAATGATTTCCTGTCGGTCAATTATTCGCTGAATGGCAGATATTCGGTGATTTCGAGATCAAAACCTGAGATGCCACTGTATTTCATTTCAGAGCTGAGCAGTCTCATCTTACGGACGTTCAGTTCGCGCAGAATCTGGGAGCCGGTGCCGATCGTCAGAAAGGCACCGCTGCTGTCTGTGTTCGGGCTACGCATAGGCTTGGCGCGGCCAAAGAAGTTATCAAGAGAGGCGCTGACGTCTTCTTTCTGATCCGCTGAAAGCAGAACCAGGACGCCTTTACCTTCTTTCGCAATGTGCTCCAGAGCAGCCGTCGAAGACCAGCTACCAGACTCACAGGAACGTAGACCAAGGACGTCGCGGATCATGTTATTGGTCTGAACACGAACCAGAGTCGGTTTTTCTGGCTGGACGTCGCCCATGGTCAGTGCGAGGTGTGTTTCGCCCTGAATTGTGTCGCGGAAGGTAATGAGGTTGAAGTCACCAAACTCTGTGTGTGCTTTGTCTTCCGAGACGACTTCAATGGTTTTCTCGTTCGCCATACGGTACTGAATCAGGTCAGCAATAGTGCCGATTTTCAGGCCGTGTTTTTCTGCGAAGACTTCGAGGTCAGGGCGGCGGGCCATGGTGCCATCGGCGTTCATGACTTCAACAATGGCTGCCGATGGAATCAGACCAGCCAGGCGTGCAAGGTCGCAGCCTGCTTCGGTATGACCAGCACGGCTCAGTACGCCGCCTGGGCGCGCTCGCAGTGGGAAGATATGACCTGGCTGGACGATGTCATCTGGCTTGCCCATCGGGTTTACAGCGGCGAGGATAGTTGCCGCACGATCTGCTGCTGAAATACCAGTGGTAACGCCTTCTGCCGCTTCGATAGAAACGGTGAAAGGGGTAGAGAACTTAGCTCCGTTGCCCGCGACCATCGATGGCAGACCCAGATAGTCACAGCGTTCACCCGTCAGAGTAAGGCAGATCAGGCCACGCGCCTCTGTTGCCATAAAGTTGATGATGTCGGGGGTGACTTTCTCGGACGCTACAATGATATCGCCTTCGTTTTCGCGATCTTCGTCATCCATCAGGATAACCATCTTACCATCGCGGATATCGGCAATAATTTCTTCGATACTGTTCAAAGCCATAATATTTCCCGGTTACTTCCAGAAGCCATTCTCAGCGAGAAACGCTGGAGTCAGGCGACTTTCATCGTGTGTTTTTTGTCCCAGAAGCTGCTCGAGGTAGCGTGCAATCACATCGACCTCCAGATGCACTTCTGATCCGGCTTCCAGGTCGGCCAGAGTCGTTTCCTGCGCCGTATGTGGCACAATGTTCAATTCAAATCCGGTTGCAGTCAGCGCGTTGGTTGTCAGGCTGACACCCTCCACGGTCACTGAGCCTTTAGCGGCGATATAGCGACGCAAGTCGGCCGGGACTTCGACGTCAAAGCGGATTGAGCGCGCATCAGCTCTGCGTCCGCGGACAACACCAACGCCGTCGACATGACCGCTGACAATATGGCCGCCCATACGGGTCGTAGGCAGCATCGCTTTCTCAAGGTTCACGCGTGTGCCCGGTGCCCATTGCGCTATACGTGTGTGAGCCAGAGACTCCCGTGATACATCGGCTTCAAAGCCATCGGCATGGGCGGCAACAACGGTCAGGCAGACACCATTGGTTGCAATGCTGTCGCCGAGCTTTACATCGCTCAGATCCAGGCTGCCCGTATTGATCCGCAGGCGCAGATCGCCTTGCTCAGATCGGGTACTGGCTATTTTACCCACTGCTTCAATAATACCGGTAAACACGTCAGGCCTTCTTTGCTGCTGTAGAAGTGTCAGGGCGCAGCGTCAGCCGCAGGTCATCACCGACCATGCGAACGTCCTGCCATTGCCAGCGGATCTGCTGCTTCATCTCACTGAGTGGCAATGATAGCAGTGGCCGCGCGTCACTTCCGAGTAATGTTGGCGCGCAGTATACGATAAGTTCGTCGACGAGGCCTGCACTGACAAAGGCCGCCGCGAGTTTTGCACCGCTTTCGATCAGTACCTCATTGCTGCCCTGAGTTGCAAGGTGACACAAAAGAGCGTCGATATCAGTGTGTTCATCACGTTCGCCAGCCCAATAACTCAGCGCCCCAAGACCAGTATCGCGGTTGATGGGTGATGCTGGAGGCGTGCGGGCAGCAATCAGAATGTCTCCGGGCTTGTCGAAGATCGTAGCCTCGTTACTGACACGGTGAGCACCGTCTACGATGACCCGCAGAGGTTGCCGGCGCAGACCCTCCGGGATATCCAGGCCCGCCTCGTCAGGGCGCACCGTCATGGACGGATTATCGATGATGACGCTGTCGGCCCCGGTAATGACCGCGCAGCTTTGGGCTCTGAGCGCCTGAACATCCCGCCGGGCGGCACTGCCTGTAATCCACTGGCTTTCACCGGATGCCATCGCGGTACGTCCGTCGAGACTCATCGCAAGCTTTACCCGCACATATGGCAGGCCAGTACGCATGCGTTTCATAAATCCAGCATTGATCGCAGTTGCTTCAGGTTCAAGACAGGACTCGACAACCTCGATGCCTGCTTGTCTGAGCATCTCGTATCCGCGCCCGGCAACGCTCGGGTTGGGGTCCCGGACGGCACCAACGACTCTGGCAACGCCGGCCTTAATCAGTCCTTCCGCGCATGGAGGCGTTCGGCCATAGTGGCTGCAGGGCTCCAGCGTAACGTAGGCCGTGGCGCCGCGTGCCTGATCACCGGCAGCGCGCAGAGCGTGAACTTCTGCGTGCGGCTCACCGGCTTTCTGGTGCCAGCCTTCTCCGACTTTGACACCGTCTTTGACAATAACGCAGCCCACGCGAGGGTTAGGGCTGGTGGTGTACAAACCTTTCTTTGCGAGTCTGAGGGCGTCAGACATCCACTCCAGATCTGTGGGCAACAGGCGGCTCATGAGGACTCCTTCTTACAAGGGTCATCAGTTCCGGTCTCTGAGGTCTCTGAAGAAGCGAGCGTTGAGCTCTCTACTGCTTTAACAACGGCAGGAGAGGCTGCTTTCAGACTGATCCGTTCGATTTCGGCACGAAACTCTTCCAGGTCTTTGAAGCTGCGATAAACCGATGCAAAACGGACGAAGGCGACCTCATCCAGCGAGCGCAGCTCGTCCATCACCCATTCCCCTACGTCTCGGCTGGCGACTTCGCGCTCGCCAGTGGCTCTGAGTTTCTGTTTGATATGAGTGATGGCCGCCTCAATCGATTCGATGCTGACCGGGCGTTTTTCGAGTGCACGCTGGATGCCTGAGCGAAGCTTATCTTCGTCAAAGGGTTCACGCTTTCCGTCCTGCTTGATCACTCGCGGCATAACGAGCTCGGCAGTTTCAAAGGTGGTGAAGCGTTCACCACAGAGAATGCATTCCCGGCGCCGACGGATTTGTTCACCGTCAGCCACAAGACGCGAGTCTATGACTTTGGTTTCCGGATGTGCGCAGAAAGGGCAATGCATATTAAAGAGCGGTCCGTTCAAAGAAAAGCGGATAAAAACTGGCCGCAATGGTACTCAGGTTCTACCTTTGCGGCAATAAAAAAGGGCCGCTGATGCGGCCCTCTGACAAGAACGGAATGTTCCGTAAGCTTGTCGGCTGATTAAGCAGCCTTAGTGCGAACGTGAGAAGGGTTTTTGATCTGGTCAGCCAGCATACCACCCTCCTGCAGCATTTTTTCACGCCAGTCGTCCAGCAGCTGAACGGTGTCGTGGTCGTTCGGGTGGAAGCCCGGACGGAAGTAGTCCATGTACTTGAAGAACAACTGTGGGAAGAGACCTTTCCAGCCCCACAGGAACCAGATGCCTTTCAGGTTATCCTTCAGTTTGAACAGGCTACGGTCTGCCCACATCAGGCGAATGTGACCCTGGCCAACAATCGCGAAGAAAAAGATGGTAGAAACCAGCATTGCGAATACGCGGGTGAAGTAACCGCCACCGATCGTCTCGTATACATCGTACGCAACAATCTTGTGTTCGTTTTCTTCCAGCGCGTGCCACATCCACAGCTTCAGGGCTTCTGGGTCCTGAATGTTCTCCTGGTGGCGCTCGTCACGCAGCAGCTGCTCAGCAAGAATTGCTGTGTAGTGTTCAAGCGCTACCGTGATAGCCAGCTGAAGCTTCTTAGGCAGAATTTTGCGACCAAGCTTGAACAGCATGCCCAGTTCTTTATCCAGAGTGTTGGCTGGCAGGCCATGGCGTTCAGCGATGTCATTGAAAGCCGCGTGCTCTTTTGAGTGCATTGCTTCCTGACCGATGAATCCTGACACCTGGTCTTTCAAAAGCTGGTCTTTGATTTCGTGACGGTAGTTCTTCACGGAATCAACGAAGAAAGTTTCGCCTTCCGGGAACAGTGAAGACAGGGTGGTCCAGAAAGTCGTCAGGAATGAGTTGTCCGCGTACCAGTAGCGCTTGGAATCTTCAGAAAATTCGAAATCCATACGGCGCGGCGGAATACCTGCACGCTCACCTGCAGTCATGCGTACCTTGCCAGTTGGGGCAGTAGCGGTTGCTGTAGTAGTCATACGATACACCTGCGTTGGTTTATGTTTGTTGTAGATGTTGTTTTGTTGAGTCTATTAGACGTGGCCAGACTTTCCAGTTGAAGGTATCTCTATGCCAAATTTTACGCGTGGCCGGGGGTGTCTTAAAGACAGGGTTAAGTAAGTTGTGGCTTAAATCACCGTAGCGAACTGATAAACAGGTGTCTAAAAAGCGTGATATCGGTGAAAAACTGTCAAAATATCGCGATATAAGGGGGGTTTTTCTTTGCCAGGGGGGTAAATTACGGCCAAACGGGATTTACAGAAAATAGAAGAATATTTGTAAATCTGCCGGAATCAGGACGATCTTCCTGATTCCGGCGTGTCAATGAGCGGTGCTCAAGCTGACTCAGGCCTTGCGGCTCTTACTGTAGGTCTGTTCTGCCAGCAGACCGCCATCGTTCAGCATGCGCTGGCGCCAGCTCTCCAGCAACGCTTCGGTGTCGTGGTCACTTGGATGGAAACCCGGGCGATAGAAATCGAAGTACTGACGACCCAGGCGAGGGAACAGACCCTTCCAGCCCCACAGGAACTTCAGACCGCGCCAGTTAGCCTTCCAGTTTGTAAGCTGGCCATCGGCCTTCAGCAGTCTCAGGTGCCCACTTACCACAACAACGGCAAACACCAGCGTGCCGATCAGCATCGTACTGACGCGGGTCAGGTAGCCACCACCGACTTGCTCGTATACGTCGAAGGCCACAGTTTTATGTTCGTTCTCTTCCAGTGCGTGCCACATCCAGAGCTTCAGGGCTTCGCGGTCACGGAACATTTCCTGGTGGAAATCTTCGCGCAGCAGCTGCTCAGCAATGATCGCGGTGTAATGCTCAAGCGCTACGGTCAGAGCGAGCTGCATTTTCTTCGGAACGTACTTGCGGATCAGGCGGAACAGCACACCGAGTTCTTTGTCCAGCTTCAGTGCTGGCAGGCCGTGCTTTTCAGCCATGTCGTTAAAGGCTTCGTGTTCTTTGCTGTGAAGTGCTTCCTGGCCAATAAAGCCGGAGACTTCGTCTTTCAGCTTCTGGTCTTTAATATCTTTGCGATAGTTTTTTACGCTGTCTACGAAGAAGGTTTCACCTTCCGGAAACAGAGCAGATAGGGTAACCCAGAATGTCGTCAGGAAGGCGCTGTCGCCATACCAGTATTTCGTTGTTTCTTCCGGGAATTCAAAGTCCATGCGGCGGGGCGGAATACCTGCTCGCTCGCCAGCGGTGATACGTGGAGTTCCCTGTGCTTGTGTCATAGTCGCCATACGAAAACCTGCCTTTTGTTTTCTATATTTTGTAGGGAGCGCATCTCTGTCATCGCGCTATGTCCTACAATTTAGAAGAAGTTCGCGTGTCCAAGAACGTGGCGACGGGGCAACAATCAGTGAATTATGATCAACATAAGAAATGGCCGGAGTAATTCCGGCCATTCATCGCGGGGTGGTTAAGAATACTTTTGCTTCAGGCAGCTTTGGACTTGCTGTAAGTCTGTTCTGCTAAAAGGCCGCCTTCGTTGAGCATACGCTCCCGCCAGTCCTCTAAGAGTTTTACTGTATCGTGATCGTTGGGGTGGAAGCCCGGACGGTAGAAGTCCATGTATTTAAAGAAGAGGCGCGGGAATAATCCTTTCCAGCCCAAGAGTTTCCAGAAGCCTTTGGCGTTATCTTTGATATCGAACAGAGTGCCGTTTGCCCACAGCATGCGCAGGTGCCCCTGGCCAACGAAGACGATAAAGCCAATGGTTGCGACGATCATGGCGAAGATGCGTGTGAAGTAACCGCCACCAATCAGTTCATAAACGTCGTAGGCGACAGACTTGTGTTCGTTTTCTTCCAGCGCGTGCCACATCCAGAGTTTCAGTGCTTCGCGATCCTGAATATTTTCCTGGTGGTCGGTGTCACGCAGAAGCTGCTCTGCCAGAATCGCGGTGTAGTGCTCAAGAGCTACCGTGGTCGCCAGCTGTAGCTTCTTTGGAAACACTTTCTTCGCCAGATCCAGAAGGCCCCAGAGTTCTTTATCGATGCGTCCGCTCGGCAGGCCGTGACGATCTGCCATATCGTTGAATGCCTGGTGCTCTTTGGTATGCAGAGCTTCCTGGCCGATGAAGCCGGAGATTTCATCTTTCAGTTTCTGATCTGTCACCACGTGGCGATAGTTTTTAACTGAGTCGATAAAAAAGGTTTCACCTGCCGGGAAAAGTGCAGACAGCGTGGTCCAGAATGTGGTCAGGAATGCGTTGTCTGCGTACCAGTAGCGCTTGGTATCGTCACCAAACTTGAAGTCCATACGACGCGGAGGAATGCCTGCACGCTCGCCAGCGGTCATTCGAGTCGTGGAAGTTGGAGTCGCTGCCTCAGTCATACTGAAAATCCTGTGTTGTAGTGAGGTTGTTGTAAGTAATCTGAGACTATTGAACAACTGTCTGAGGCGCGAAAGTAAGGGGGAAGCCAGCCAAGATTCTCAGGGTGTGGGGGTGTCTGACGTACGTTTCAGGGGTGATGAACTGACATTCGTAGGATTGGGCCAGTGATGCGAAATCAAAATATGATCTGGATCATTAAATGCTCGTGGCCCAGGCAGGTTATTTCTGGCCAGCTCAAACAGGTTCAGAGGGGCATAGCAGACCCTATGCCGTCTCAGTCAGGGATTCCTGCTGCAACAGGCTGTCTATCGCATATTGCAGACCGGCCTTCGACTTCTGGTAATTGATGATGTGGCCCCAGCGCTCGAACTGGCCAACAGAAAAACCTTCGGTGATGTCGTTGTAATAGATGCAGTGACGCCCGGCGGTCGCCAGAACCCAGAACCCGCAGCCTTCATTACCCCAGGGGTGCTGTTGCCATAATTCAGCGGCAGGGAGTCGGATCGCGTTCCACAAAGGGCGGACCCCCTCTTCCAGCTGGCTTTCGTTATGACTCATCAGGTTGATGAGCTGAACATAGGTGACGGGTTTCCATGAGTCGGACATGCGGGAATCCTCTGTTGCTGGATCAGGTTTCAAGCATGACTACTCTATGAAAACTTTGTGACATATGTGTGACGCTGGCAGAGCACACCAGTGACATGCCTCAATTTTCAGGCATAAAAAAACCGGCCATCTGGCCGGTTTTTCAGAGTTCCAGTGCTTACTTATACACAGGGAACTGTTCGCAAAGGGCGACAACTTTCTCTTTCACTGATGCTTCAACGGCTTCAGATTCACCTTTCTCGAGACCATCGAGAATGTCACAGATCCAACCCGCCAGTTGCGTAGCCTGCTCTTCTTTGAAGCCACGGCTGGTGATCGCAGGGCTACCGATACGGAGACCAGAGGTTACGAACGGTGAGCGAGGGTCGTTAGGCACAGAGTTTTTGTTCACAGTGATGTTAGCGCGACCCAGTGCCGCATCAGCATCTTTACCTGTGTACTCTTTGCCGATCAGGTCAACCAGGAACAGGTGATCATCAGTACCGCCAGAAACGACGTTAATGCCACGCTCGATGAACGTGCTGGCCATTGCCTGTGCATTTTTGACTACCTGAGCCTGGTAGTCTTTGTACTCCTGGCTCATTGCTTCTTTGAAGCACACAGCTTTTGCTGCGATCACGTGCATCAGTGGGCCGCCCTGAGATTCAGGGAAGACGGCGAAGTTGAACTTCTTGTTCAGGTCTTCATCGTCGTTCGCGAGGATCAGACCACCACGAGGACCACGCAGAGTTTTGTGTGTAGTGGTGGTCACTACGTCTGCAATACCGACCGGTGATGGGTATACGCCAGCAGCAACCAGGCCAGCAATGTGAGCCATATCGACAAACAGATAAGCGCCAACTTCATCGGCAATTTCGCGGAATTTCTTCCAGTCAACAACGCGAGAGTACGCAGAGAAACCAGCAACGATCATCTTAGGCTTGTGCTCACGAGCCAGACGTTCAACTTCTTCGTAATCGATTTCACCCGTTTCTGGGTTCAGACCGTACTGAACTGCGTTGTAAACGCGACCAGAGAAAGATACCGCGGCACCGTGAGTCAGGTGACCACCGTGCGCCAGGCTCATACCCAGAATGGTGTCACCAGGCTGGCAAAGTGCGAAGTAAACGGCAGCGTTCGCCTGAGAACCTGAGTGTGGCTGAACGTTGGCGTAGCCGGCACCGAACAGTTCTTTAGCGCGATCGATAGCCAATTGCTCAATCACGTCAACGTGCTCACAGCCACCGTAGTAACGTTTGCCCGGATAACCTTCAGCGTACTTGTTCGTCAGCTGAGAGCCCTGAGCTTCCATAACGCGTGGGCTGGTGTAGTTTTCAGAGGCGATCAGCTCAATGTGATGCTCCTGACGGGCATCCTCAGACTGCATCGCTGACCACAGATCTGGGTCGAAATCCGCTATGTTCATATCACGGCTAAACATCAGGGCTTCCTCAAGTAGGATAATCAGAAATTTTTTGAGGTGCACATTCTACCGCAAAGTTGCGCGCCCCGCACTTGAGAAGGTGTCATATCATCATGACTGATGTTCAGCTTTTGCCAAGATCTTCGATTAATGATGCTTCATCGACGGGTTTGCTGAAGTAGAACCCCTGAACCTCCTCGCACTTTGCCATTTGCAGAAAGGTCAGTTGCTCGGCAGTTTCGACACCCTCTGCAATGATACCCATGCCCAGGTTGTGACCCATAGCGATGATGGTTCGCGAGATCTGTGCGTCATCGGCGTTTTCCGGCAGGTTCTGGATAAAGCTGCGGTCGATTTTCAGGGTGTCTACCGGGAATTGCTTGAGGTAGTTCAGTGATGAGTAACCGGTACCGAAATCATCAATCGCGGTTTTGACGCCTGCGGCGCGTAGCCCCCGCAGCGTTTCCATTGCCAGTTCCACGTCTTCCATCAGGATACTTTCGGTCAGCTCAAGCTCAAGCTGTTCTGGGCGAATACCGGTCCGGATGATGATGTCTTTCACAACATTGAGGAAATCCTCTGAACGGAACTGTCGCGCAGATACGTTCACAGCAATGCGCTCAAGCCCGAGCTGTTCCTCAGCCTGCCAGCGAACAAAGCAACGGCAGCTCTCTTCGAGTACCCACTGGCCAATTGGCACAATCAGACCTGTGTCCTCGATGATAGGAATGAAGGTGCCCGGCGAGATCATGCCCCGAGTCGGGTGAATCCAGCGTAGCAGGACCTCAACACCAACGGCTTTTTCACTGTCGGTGCGGTATTGTGGCTGGAAATAGAGCTGCATTTCGTTCCGTGCCAATGCATGGCGAAGGTCGTTCTCAAGCTCGAGTAACTGGACTGCTTTGCGATTCATTGAGGCTGTGAAGAACTGCATGTTGTCACGCCCCATATCTTTGGCGTGATACATAGCCATGTCGGCATTTTTCAGCAGCTCCATCACACTGTTACCGTCGTTGGGGTATATCGAGATCCCGATACTGGCGCTGATAAAGACTTCACGCTGATTCAGGTTGAATGACTGATGCAGAGACTCAAGAATACGCTCAGCAACAATGATGGCGGTATCTGAAGCCGCGTTATGGCTTGGCTGATCAGCAATCGCAATGGTGAACTCATCGCCTCCCATACGGCAGACAAGATCACGTTGTTTAACGCAATTACGCAGGCGCCCGGCAACCTGTTTCAACACTTCGTCACCGGCAGGATGCCCCATAGAGTCGTTGATCGGCTTGAAGCGGTCGAGGTCGATAAACAGCAGCACCACCCAGAGACCTTGCTTGCGTGCTCGCTTGAGCATGCCATCCAGTGTTTCATGCATCTGGCTGCGATTGGGCAGAGCGGTCAGTGGATCATAATAGGCAAGCTTGTGAATGCGCTCTTCGCTGGCTTTGCGCTCAGTGATGTCGGACATAATGATGATCAGGCTCTGAACTTCGCGGTTCTGATCCCGAATCGCACTGACCCCGGCCCAGCCGGTGCGTATATCGCCCTGGCGGCGCCGATAGGAAATCTCGCCTTGCCAGTAACCATCGACCATCAGTCGCTCACCGATTTTCTCAATCAGGTCTTCTTCGTATTGTTCCGATGAAATCAGGAAGTCGGGAGTCTTACCTGTGACATCCTCGGCCGAATACCCGGTGATATGCTGGAAGGCGCGGTTGGTATTTGCGATCTTAAGTTTCTGATCTGTGATCAGAATTGCTTCGTTGCTGTTCTCGAATACTTCGGCTGCGAGTTGCAGCTCCTGCTCAATACTGCGGGACTCGGTGACATCCCGGCAGATACCCAGAAGCCCCTGAAGTTCGCCTTTGTCGTTCCACAGCAGGCTGGCTTGTAGCTCCAGAAGTACGCGACTGCCATTGCTGGCCGAGGCATAGAAATCTTCCCGAATGACGGTACTGCGGCGCTTGGCTGTCTCCGGACTGTTGATAGCGATTTGTATCTGGTGTTGTAGTGCTTTGCCTAACCGTTTGAGGTCGGGCCGTGAGAAAATTCGTGCAACTCCACCATTCACCAGGTCTTCGGGCTGATAACCCAACAGGCGTTGTACTGAGGTGCTTACGAAGTTGAAATTGAGCTGGGCGTCAGTGGCCCAGACGATGTCATTCATATTCTCCGCCAGCAGGCGGTAGCGGCGTTCACTCTCGACGATCTGTTCCTGCTTCTCAATGTCTGCGGTAACGTCTCTGCCGGTGCCGATATAGCGCTCTACTTTTCCGTAGCTGTCATAGGTGAACGGCGTATCACGGAACTTAAGTACCCTGATTTCGCCGTCGGCATTGAGGAAGCGGGCGGTGGTTTCAATGGTTTGGCCATTGATGGAGTTCCTGATATTCCGTAGGCCGTCTCTGCAGCGAGCAAGGTCGTCTTCAATCACATAATCCATCCAACTGCGCTCGATGTACTCACGACTGTCAGGAAAACCTAAGAGTTGCGCGACGTGGCGGTTGGAGAAGATAGTCTTCTGCTCAAGCCGGTCATTGACGTCGAGGACGTAGACAACATCGGGCATCGCTTCCATCACGTGCATCCAGAAAGCTTCACGCTCGCGGATCTTCTCGGTTGCCTGCTTACGCTCTGTGATATCCAGCATGGTCAGTAATACCTGATGGCTGGAGCTGGTGCGGAAGCTGATGCTTGCCCAGATATCGATAGGGCGACCACTGCGGTCACGCAATGTGAGTTCGCATTCGTTCTGCTGCAGTCGGAGAGATTTACTGCTGGTCAGTGCCTTCAGAAGTGGGGTCAGGGATTCTGGGTGGCGCTGATAGTGAGCACCCATCGCTTCTACGGTATCAAAGTCACCCAGTTGCAGTGTGGCTTCGTTTACGCTGACCACTTTCAGGGTGTCGGCAGTGCCGTCGAATTCACTCAGATCAAGGAGGCCGTGCGCGATACCGGCCTCTTCGAACAGAGCTTTGTATCGGGTTCTGCTGTGTTCTAAGGCGGCTTTGGCCTGCTCTGATTCAGTAATATCCCGGAGTAACCACACGTAGCCGCTGACTTGTTTGTTGTCGTACAACATCTGCATTTTCTGCTCAAGAATATGCTTTCCGTCGGCATGCTGTACATGCATAACGCGCTGGTCAGGTTTCAGGCTCTCTATCGCTTCTGGTGCAAGCCCTCTGTTCCAGAGGGCATCGGGTGCAGGCCAGATATCGGTAAGTGGCATGCCGAGTACCGGGTCTGGTTCTGTACGACCAAGCAATGACAATGCTTTGGGGTTCAGGTAATCGATGTTCCCTTCATGATCCGTAGATATAAAGGCTTCATCAATGGAGCGAAGCACTCTGTCGGCACGGCGTTCGGTGTCTTCTGTGGCTTTCTGGAGAGCCACAACAGCCTCGCCCTGTTGGCTGAGGTAGCGACGCAGAACAATCAGAAGAATGGCGAAAACGATAAGGAAAGTGGCCGGAATCCGGATGCTTTCTATGAGTTGTTCTTTCCAGTACCCCTGAATAGGCAGAGCAAGAATGTCCCATGGCGACATTGGGATACTGTCACGATAGAGAATGCTGTTTGTTTCTTCCTCAGTTAACAGAGTCGGGTGCAGTGTGTCTGAGTAAAACTGCTCGCGGATGGATACTGTATTATCCCGACGGTCGAAAAGCACCATTTCAAAACCATTGAAGCCACCTCTGAAAATAATCTCAGAAAGATGACTGTAAGCACGTCGTGACACCATAATCATCGGGCCATTGCTGGTGTTGAAGCGTGTGCCAACGTAATAACCGCCCAGATGGCTGTAGCGTAATGAGAAAATGGCCTTATCCAGGCCCTGTGAACGTAGTTCTTTTTCAATATCGCCGGGCTCGGTGGGGCTGAGCAGGCTGCCGTAGTGGTTAAGCACCTTGCCATTCTGATCGGTGATGAAAAAGCCTGTTGCGTTAAAAATCGCGGCGCTTACGTGTCCCCAGAGGTCGTCCGTGTCTGCAGCTGCCGGGCGGTTTGCATAGACCTCAAGCTGGTCGCCGTAGCTGCGCGTGAATATCTGGTTTGCATGGAGACCGGCCTTGATAATCAGTTCAGACTGACGTTTGTAGTGGTCAAGTGTCCGCTCAACATCAATGTTGTACGCGTGCCTTGCGTTCTGCCATTGCTGCCAGCTCTGAAAACTGAGAACGACGGTCAGAAATACAAAACTCAGCACAAACAGGGGCGTGTTCGCCCGGTTCGTGGCGGCTGAGTGAAATTTAGCCTCTGGGGCTCCATGATGCGGGAGCATGTAAAGCGGTGTCCGTTAACGACTGATTATGGTTATTAACCTTAGTCATTGTCTGTCACCTTAACAACCAGAGGCCCTTCATAATGGGCTTTATTTGCCTTTCTATGGGCTTTTCAGTAGCGTTGCGGCGAAATACATTGCGGAGGCGATGCCCATGGCACAGTACGTATTCACTATGAACCGTTTAGGTAAGATTGTTCCACCTAAACGACAGATCCTGCGTGACATCTCATTATCCTTTTTTCCTGGCGCCAAAATTGGTGTTCTGGGCCTGAATGGCGCGGGTAAATCAACCCTGCTCAAGATCATGGCAGGCATCGACACCGATATTATTGGTGAGGCTCGCCCTCAGCCTGATCTTAATATTGGCTACCTTCCTCAGGAGCCGGAACTGGACCCTGCGAAAGACGTGCGTGGTAACGTTGAAGACGGCCTCAGTGAGCTGATGAATGCCAAGGCCGAACTGGAGCAGGTCTACGCAGCGTATGCTGAGCCGGATGCTGATTTTGATGAGCTGGCCAAAAAGCAGGGCAAGCTCGAAGCCATCATTGAGGCGTCGGACGGCCACGATGTTGACCGCCAGATGGAAATTGCCGCCGATGCTTTGCGTCTGCCGCCTTGGGACGCTGACGTCACCAAGCTGTCCGGTGGTGAGCGTCGCCGCGTAGCCCTGTGCCGCCTGTTGATGTCCAAACCAGACATGCTCTTGCTCGACGAGCCAACCAACCACCTGGATGCGGAATCTGTCGGTTGGCTGGAGAAATTCCTTGAAGAGTACCCTGGCACTGTTGTGGCGATTACCCACGACCGTTACTTCCTCGATAACTGTGCGGAATGGATTCTTGAACTCGACCGTGGCCACGGTATTCCGTATCAGGGTAATTACACGACCTGGCTTGAGGCGAAAGAAAAGCGCTTAGAGCAGGAGAAGAAAGAAGAAGAGGCACACACCAAGGCGATCAAGCACGAGCTGGAGTGGGTGCGTAAAGGCGCTAAAGGCCGTCAGGCGAAAAGCAAAGCCCGCCTTGCACGCTTCGAAGAGATGAACTCACGCGAGTTTCAGAGCCGTAACGAAACTAACGAGATCTATATTCCACCGGGTCCGCGTCTCGGCGATAAGGTCATTGAGTTCCATAACGTGACCAAGTCTTTTGGTGATCGTGTGCTGATCGACAACCTCGATTTTACTGTGCCACCGGGTGCGATTGTCGGCATCGTCGGCGGTAACGGTGCGGGTAAGTCGACTTTGTTCCGCATGATCGCTGGCACTGAGCAACCGGACTCTGGTGAAGTGGTTATTGGTGATACCGTGAGGCTGGCGTTTGTTGAGCAGCTGCGTGATGAACTGGATGACAGTAAGACCGTGTGGGAATCTATTTCTGACGGCCTCGACATGCTGGATATCAACGGCAAAGAGTACCCGAGCCGCGCCTACATCGGTCGCTTTAACTTCAAGGGCGGTGATCAGCAGAAGCGGGTTGGAGAACTGTCAGGCGGTGAACGTGGTCGTTTGCAGCTCGCCTATACCCTGAAACAGGGTGCTAATGTGCTGTTACTCGATGAACCGTCAAACGACCTTGATGTCGAAACTCTGCGTGCACTGGAAGAGGCCATTGATGCCTTCCCGGGTACTGTCATGGTGGTGTCGCACGACCGTTGGTTCCTGGACCGTATTGCAACGCACATCCTCGCGTACGAGGGCGACTCCAAGGTGACCTTCTTCGACGGTAACTACACCGAATATGAAGAAGATCGGAAGAAGCGTCTGGGCAGTGATGCTCAGCCTAAGCGTATGAAATATAAACGTTTAGCCTGATAGTTCGGTCAGGTCGCTGAAAAGTGACCTGACTGGAATAAATCGCATTCGCGAGCTTGCGGTTTCGCCATAACAGGCTAAACCTGTTGTATCCCAAACAGGAAACAACCATGGAACAACGACAAGCAAAGCGCGTTCACCTGTTTCAACGGGTTCAGGTAGACGACGGAAATCAGAAGCTTGAAACCTTCTGCCTGGATATCAGTATGCGAGGCATTCTGCTGGTTATTCCGGAGAACGTTACCTGGCAGCTGGAGCAATCGCTGAAGATCAGCCTGACGCTCGAAACTGGCGGCATTATTGACATGGATTGCTCCCTTGTTCATATCGATGACGACGTTGTCGGTTGTGCCTGTGACTCAATGGATTTTGAGAGTCAGGAAACCCTGCGCGGAGTGCTGGAAAGCAGTCTCGAAGTGCCTTCTCAGGTGAACCGAGAATTGGCAGAACTGATCTCGTTCCCCGGTGGTAAACGCTGATAACCTGGCCTGATTCGCGATAAACCCCGGCATGTTATAGTCGGGGTTTTACGTTGTAGCAGGTTTATTATGTTCACCCCTTCCCTTGATGGTGCGCCGTTTTCTTCGCCGGTCGGTAAGATCGTGTGCGTCGGTCGTAACTATGCGGCCCATGCCGCAGAGCTGAATAATCCCGTTCCTGATACCCCTGTCTTATTTATTAAACCTGCTGATGCGGCCTGTGATCTGCAGGCTCCGTTAAGTATTCCTCTGTCTCAGGGCGATGTTCATCACGAACTCGAAGTGGCTGTGCTGATTGGGAAACGTCTTCAGAAAGCCAGCGAAGCTGAAGTGTCCGGCGCTCTTGCCGGTGTCGGTCTCGGCCTGGATTTGACGTTGCGGGATGTTCAGTCCGTTTTAAAAGGGAAGGGCTTGCCATGGGAGCGTGCAAAAGCGTTTGATGGTTCGTGCCCTCTGAGCCCATTTGTATCTGCGGCGCGGGTATCTGACTGGCAGAACCTGAATTTCTCTTTGCTCCGCAATGGCGTTCAGCAACAGTCAGGCAACAGTGCCGATATGCTAAACCCTGTACTGTCCTTAATTGCTCATATGTCTCAATCTTTTACCCTTAATCCGGGCGACGTGGTCATGACGGGCACACCTCCCGGTGTCGGGCCTCTAAACGTCGGGGATTCTCTCGAACTGGCGTTAGAGGATTGGATTGCAGTAACCACTGAGGTTGTGAGCCCGCAAGCTTCGGAGAAGAGCCTATGAACCTTTGTGATAAACCGGGTTTAACACCGGTTAATGAAGCAATTGAGTATCTGTTGTCGCAGGTAACTCCGGTGACTGAAGGCGAGCTTTGTCCGTTGGAGCACGCATGCGGACGGGTTCTGGCCGAAGATGTTATCAGCCCTGTGAATGTTCCCCCTGCGGATAATTCAGCGATGGATGGGTACGCGGTCAATCCGGGTAAGCTTGAGAGCGGACGCACTCCGATCGGCCTTTTCCGTCAGCGTGGCATTGTCCTGGCTGGTGAAGTATTTGAAGGGGTACTCAGTGCTGGGGAATGTGTCCGCATCATGACCGGAGCCGTTGTTCCCGACGGGGCGAAGCTGGTGGTGATGCAGGAAAATACTGAGGTTGTGGATGCGGGTGTGCGGGTCGACAATCCTGAGTCTTTTCGCCACGGCGATAATATTCGTCGTGCCGGAGAAGATATTCGCCATGGAGACGTCGTGCTGAAAGCAGGGCGGCGCCTGACGCCTGCTGATTGTGGATTACTGGCAAGTATCGGTATTGCTGACGCGTCGGTTGTCCGGCCATTGCGGGTCAGCCTGCTAACGACCGGCGATGAGTTGATTGCCCCCGGTAATAACTTGCCTGCCGGTAAAATTTACGAGAGTAACTCATTTGTATTGCGCCCGGTTCTCAATCGATTAGGAGCTGAGGTCTCGTTGGTTACCGCGGTCAGCGATACGCTTGAAGCCATACAGGAAGCGTTGGAGACAGCCGCAGCGGATGCCGACATCATTATTACCAGTGGTGGTGTTTCCGTCGGTGAAGCGGACTTTACCCGTACGGCGGTCGAAGCGCTCGGGCAGCTTGATTTGTGGAAGCTGGCGATGAAACCGGGCAAGCCGCTGGCGTTCGGACGTATCGGTAAAACACTTTTTCTTGGCTTACCGGGTAATCCGGTATCGGCCCTGGTGACATTGCATCAGGTAGGGCTGCCTGTGTTGCGGAGTCTGGCGGGTGAGATTGTCAGGCCACCGATTCGTATTCCTGCCATCGCCAGCGAGCGCTTAAAAAAGCGGCCAGGCCGGGCGGATTATCAGAGAGGTGTTGCTGAACTGCATGACGCTGGTCAGTGGCAGGTGCGCAGTACAGGGCAGCAGGGCTCGGGAATTCTGAGCTCCGTCAGCAAGGCAAATTGTTTCATTGTTCTTGAGCAGGAGCGTGGCCATGTTGAGCCTGGCGAGACTGTGATGGTCGAAATGTTCGATCAATGGCTCAGCTGACATCGGATATAGAGCGCGAAGAAAACAAAAAGCCCCGGCAACACGAGTTACCGGGGCTTTTTTATGGTCAGGGCAGGCCGGTATATCAGCGTTCCAGATACTGGATCTTGTCTGGTACGCCATCCCATTCTTCTGCGTCTGGCAGCGGATCTTTCTGCTCAGTAATGTTGTTGTCTGCCCACTCTTCAGACAACTCAGCGTTGAGCTCAATGTACTGCTCCTGACCTGCTGGAACTTCATCTTCAGAGAAAATGGCCTCTGCCGGGCACTCTGGTTCACACAGTGCGCAGTCAATGCACTCATCCGGGTGGATTACGAGGAAGTTCGGGCCTTCGTAGAAGCAGTCTACCGGGCAGACTTCAACACAGTCTGTGTACTTACACTTAACGCAGTTATCGGTTACGACGAAGGTCATCTGATCTTCTCCTGAATCATTATTCGGGGCTCTTTGGCCCTGCTAAATATCGGGCTCATCGGCCCTGCTTATCACGGTTGCGGGTATTCTAGGTAGTCGGCGATGGTCAGGCAAGGCGCCGGGTCTTCTTTTGTTGGGGAAAATTCGGGAGACACCGTTCGGTTATACCGAACAATGCTCCAGATTTGTCCTTTATATCAAATCCTTCAATGCGTAAACCAGCTCCAGTGCCTGCCTGGGTGTCAGGTCATCCGGGTTGACCTTAGCGAGTGCCTCTTCGGCTGGCCCCGGTCCACTGGCGAACAGGTCTGATTGCATAGGCGCTGGTTCAGCGCTACGCCCAGTTTTGGCGGTAACGACAGGCGTTACCGGACTCGTTTGTTGTTCGAGTTGCGACAATTGTTGGCGGGCGTTGGCGATAACCGCAGGAGGAACCCCCGCCAGCTGTGCAACCTGCAAGCCATAGCTCTGGTTAGCTGGGCCCTCTTCGACACTGTGCAGAAAAATGATGCGCTCATCATGTTCGGTGGCTTTCAGGTGAACATTAATCGTATTGCTGTACTGCTCTGGCAGAGCGGTCATTTCGAAGTAATGCGTCGCGAACAGCGTAAAGGCTTCCGTATTTTCGGCCAGATGTGCGGCTGCCGCCCAGGCCAGCGACAGACCATCAAAGGTTGAGGTGCCTCGCCCGACTTCATCCATTAACACCAGACTGTCCCGCGTCGCGTTATGCAGGATATTGGCGGTTTCAGTCATTTCCACCATAAAGGTAGAGCGACCACCCGCGACGTCGTCGGCTGAGCCCATACGGGTGAATATGCGGTCTATGGGGCCGAGTTTACAGAACTCAGCCGGTACGTAAGAACCGATGTGTGCCAGTAGAGTGATCAGTGCCACCTGACGCATATAGGTCGATTTACCGCCCATATTCGGACCGGTAATGATCTGCATGCGGCGTTCGCCATCGAGGCTTGTATCGTTGGCGACAAACGGGTCGGTGATCAGCGATTCGACCACAGGATGACGCCCCTGACGGATGTCGACGACACTCTCATCAACCAGTTCAGGCGCATTGAAGCGCAGCGTTTCTGCACGCTCAGCAAGGCAAGTGAGTACATCCAGTTCTGACAAGGCCGCCGCGGCGACCTGCAGTGGGATCAGATCTTCGGCGAGGTCTGTCAGCAGGGCATCGTAGAGCATTTTCTCTCTGCTCAGTGCGCGTGCTTTGGCACTCAGTGCTTTGTCTTCGAATTCTTTCAGTTCAGGGGTGATAAATCGCTCGGCGTTTTTGAGAGTCTGTCGGCGGATATATTCAGTCGGTGCTGAGTCAGACTGTGCCTTGCTGATTTCAATGTAGTAACCGTGTACGCGGTTGTAGCCTACCTTTAAGGTACTGATCCCCGTCCGTTCACGTTCACGCTCTTCCAGTTTGACCAGGTAGTCGCCTGCGTTCTCACTGAGGGAGCGCAACTCATCGAGTTCAGCGTCGTAGCCTTCGGCGATTACGCCCCCGTCACGAATGACGACCGGAGGATTGTCGATAATCGCCGCTTGTAAGCGGCTGACCCATTGCGGAAACTCGGGGGCACGCTCACAGATATCTGCCCCCAGAGGAGCTTCCAGCTCGGATAGTCGCTGACGGATATCCGGAATAACCGTAAGGGCATCACGCAGCCGCGCAAGGTCACGAGGGCGGGCGGAGCCCAGAGCCACACGAGAGAGAATACGTTCAATATCACCGACCTGCTTCATATGCTGATGCAGATCTTCATGCGCGTATTGTTGCAGGCATTGTGCGATCAGGTTCTGGCGCAGCCCCAGAATAGAATGGTCGCGCAGCGGGCGGTTCAGCCAGCGGCGTAACAGACGGCTGCCCATGGCTGTCGCAGTTTTGTCGAGCACCCAAGCGAGCGTATAGAGACCGTCGCCTTTTTGGTTGATGTCGATTTCCAGGTTACGGCGGCTCGCCGGATCAATGATGATGGCGTCGTCAGGTTGCTCTACCGTTAAGGAGCGAATGTGGGGCAGGCTGTTGCGTTGTGTTTCCTGCGCGTAGTTGAGCAGGGCGCCTGCGGCACGGATCGCTGTTTTCATACCTTCGCAGCCAAAGCCGCGTAGGTCGCGGGTTTTTAACTGAGTTGTCAGCAGGCGCAGTGCCGTATCGGACTCGTAATGCCATGGCGCTTGTTGGGTGGCACCGGCACGATTGGCTACTGGGTCAGGAAAAATCTGATCTTCGGGCAGCAGTAATTCTGCGGGTCTAAGGCGCTCAATTTCCGCCAGTAGAGCATCTTCACCATCCACCTCAAAAACACTGAAGCGGCCGGATGAAATCTCAAGAACGGCGATCCCGTGCCGTTGCTGGTGAGAGCACACAGAGACAAGCAGGTTGTCCTGATGTTCATCGAGCAGAGCTTCGTCGGTGAGAGTCCCCGGCGTTAGTATGCGCACGACTTTTCGTTCTACAGGGCCCTTGCTGGTGGCCGGGTCGCCAACCTGTTCGGCGATAGCAACTGAGACCCCGTTTTTAACCAATTTGGCGATGTAGTTTTCTGCTGCGTGAAATGGCACACCGGCCATTGGAATGGGCTGTCCACCGCTTTGCCCCCGAGCGGTCAGCGTAATATCGAGGATCTGTGCGGCACGCTTGGCGTCATCGTAGAATAGCTCGTAGAAATCGCCCATACGGTAAAACAGCAAGGTGTCCGGAAATTCAGACTTAATCTTGAAGTACTGCTGCATCATCGGAGTATGTGAAGACGCCTTGCTCATTCCTGTTGTTCCTTGGGCTTGAGGATGAAGGCGGATTGTACGGGAAAGCCTTTTGATTCTGAAATACGTTGGTTGCACACTGCGTCCGATTGACTGTAAATCAGCGGTAAATGCATGTAACGGGAATGTAACTAAATGCGTTTTCAGGTATAAAGATGCACTTCAGAAATCTGTACCTCTCAGAGACTTATTGTCCGCGCGGTTTGCTTCAGTGTTGGCTTTATCTGGAGTGAGTAAGACACGTTTTTTCACGGTGATGTCAGATGGTCTGAAATGACAGCTTGTAAAGATGAAGACGGATCATCGCTTTGCCATGACAAGCTACAATTATGGAAATCAAAATAATACCGCCGACCAGATGCTTTTACGTGCATTCGTCAATTCCAGGGATGTTGGCAGTATTCTAATTATTGAGCAATCGTAAGGACCCGTAGATGTCCCGTTTTCTAAAGGTAGGTTGTATTGCCGCGCTGGCGTATGCCTCGTCACTTCATGCTGAAGAAGTTCTCCCTCTCAGCAATTCTCAAGTAACTGTTGATACGATGGCTGAGTTGCTTGCAGGGCCGGGGGTTTCAGTGTCAGGTGCAACATATTCGACAAGTTACCGGGTACCGGTCGGGTGGTTTGATAGCGTTCCGAACCCTCAACAGGGCGGGCAGTTCAGCGGTTACGGTACTTTGTTTGGAGATACTTTTGATTCCGGCGTTATTCTCAGCACGGGCGACGTTGAATCGGTTGTTGGTTCAAATGACACTTCTGACACCACGAAGTCCTGGTCTCGCAGTAGAGTCGATGATCCTGATTTAGGTAATGGCCTTTACGACGTCGTGAAGTTCTCGTTCGACGTTATTCCAGAAAATGACGTTTTAATTATCGACTTTATCTTCGGCTCGGAAGAGTACCTTGAGTATGTTGGTGACAGTTATAATGACCTTGCGCGTGTGCTGGTTAATGGTAATAACTGCGCACTTACGCCAGCGGGTGATGAAGTACGGATTAACAACATCCACTCATTAGATCTTCCTGCACCTCAGGGTGGAAACGACTATCCCAATAATACGGACGGCGTTAGCAACAGTGGTATCTATGTAGATAATACTAACGGTGACATCAATACGGAGATGGATGGTTTCACGCGCAGGCTTTCCTGTCGTGTTCCTGTGACTCCGGGCCAGAGTGTCAACGTCATCACCGGGCTTGCAGATGTCAGTGATGCAAGCTACGACACCTGGATCTTTTTCAGAGCAGATAGCATTCGTTCTGAACCTATCAGTGATTACGGAGATGCTCCGGACAGTTATGGAACCTTGGCGTTATCGGGAGGCGCCGCGCACGATATCGTCGAAGGTGTGCGTCTGGGTCCTGTAGGGCTGACGGGTGACGCTGATGGCTTTGTTGACGGCGTCGATGACTCTCAAGGTAGAGCCGCAGACGATGCAGATAATGCTTTAACTGCTGTTTCGAATATCAGTCTTTCCGATACGAACTACAGTGTCACTTTTGCTGCTACCTCAATTAATGGAAGCAATTCTGATGTTGTGGGGTGGATTGATTTTGACCGGGACGGACAGTTTCAGCCGGATGAAGCTGCTCCCGCGGCTCTGATCAATAGCGAGTCTTACGAAGTACCGGTTACGTTAACCTGGAGTGATATAGGGACTGTGGGTGCGGATATTGTCGCCGGGCCAACATACCTGCGTCTACGTATTGCTAACCTGGGTCTGACTGCATCTACACCTTCTGGGTTATTTGCCTCCGGTGAAGTCGAAGATTATTTCGTCATTATTTCTGACGGTAACAATCCCTCCGTTGTCGGTTTGACGAGGCTCGACCCGGCCGAGGAATTTACTAATTCAAGCTCCGTTACCTTCCGTGTAAGTTTTTCTGAATACATTGAAAATATCGATACCACTGATTTCGTTGCGTCGTTCGGAACGGTCACGTCTGTAACATCAGTTTCCGAGACCGTGTTTGATATTACTGTGTCGGGTATTTCAGGTGCTAACGGTACATTGGCTCTCTCCCTCTCAGACGCTCAGAATATTGTCGATGCCGAGGGCAACGTAGCTTCGGGTGTACTTCCTGTTGACGCCGAAACTTACACGCTTGACCAGTCTGCACCGGCTGCCCCTAGTGTGTCTGCTATCTCGGCAGACACCGGCTTGTCCGATAGTGATCAGGTCACCAACGATGCATCACTGATTTTCTCCGGGACTGCAGAAGCGGGAAGCTCGGTATCCGTTCGTATTGACGGTAATGAGATCGCAACCGTGGTTGCTGACGCCAGTGGCAACTGGTCGTATGACTACTCGGGTACAGACCTGGACGACGGTTCTTACTCAATTACCGCGACAGCAACTGACAGTGCGGGCAATACCAGTGTTGAATCTGACTCACTTGCTGTTGTCGTCGATACCGTAGCGCCCGCTCCTACTGTGATCACGGGGATCAGTGAGGATACCGGACGTTCGAACAGTGATGCGCTGACCAAAGATGCTGAGCTGGTGCTGGCAGGGCAGGCTGAGGCGAATCACCGCATATCTGTGTTCGTGGACGGAAACTATGCAGGATTCGTGGATGCCGACCCGGCTGGCGCATGGACGTACGACCACACATCCGTCAGCCTGAGCGACGGTGAGCATGTTTTCACGGCCGTCGTCTCAGATGCCGCGGGCAATACTTCGACGGCGTCAGCCTACACAGTGACAGTCGACACCGAAGCCTCGGCAGCACCTGTAATCTCGGCGATATCCGATGACACGGGGGCGCCTGGCGACGGTATCACCAGCGACAATACCCTGCGTATTTTCGGTACGGCAGAAGCGCTTGATAGCGTAGTTGTCTCAATCGATGGGAACGAGGTGGTTACTGTTCAAGCGGATGGTAACGGCGACTGGGTGTACGACAACCGCACCAATACTCTGGACGACGGCAGCTATGTGGTCACCGCCGTGGCGGTGGATGCGGCAGGCAATGAGTCTGCTGTGTCCAGCAATTACTCCATTACCATTGATACGTCAGGCCCGGCGACACCGGTCATTTCTGCGATTTCTGAGGATACTGGCGTTGTCGATGGTATAACGGCTGATGGGACACTGACTATTAGCGGTAGTGGCGGCGCTGACAGCAGAATTACGGTCTTCCTTGATGGCGCTGCTATCGGAACCACGAATACTACTGCTGCAGGCAGCTGGACGTTCGACCACTCAGGTATCGAGCTTGATGAAGGTAATTATCAGCTGACAGCTCAGGCAGAAAGTCTCGCAGGGCTTACAAGCCCGCTGTCTGTGGTTTACCCGCTGATCATTGACCAGACCGCTCCGGCTGCTCCGACGGTGACTTCGGTTTCAGAAGACACGGGCGTAGCAGGCGATCAGGTGACCTCAGACGCGACACTGGTACTCAATGGTACGGCAGAAGCGGGGGCCGATCTCGATATCCGCATCGACGGTGCCCTCGTTGGTATGGTGAAGGCCAACGGCAGTGGCGAATGGACGCTTGATTATTCGGATGTTGCTCTGGCAGATGGAGTGCATCAGGTTACAGCAATAGCTACAGATATTGCCGGAAATCAGAGCGTTGAGTCCTCTGTGCTGACGCTGATCATTGATACGCAGGCGCCTGACACCCCGATACTGAGCGGTATTCTTGAGGATACCGGTGCGTCAGCCGCCGACGCTGTCACTTCAGATAATGTGGTTGTCTATGTGGGCACCGCCGAAGCGGGCAGCCATGTTGAAATCCTGCTGGATGGCAGTTCACTCGGCTCGACTCAAGCGGATGAATCCGGGCAATGGCAGTTTGATAGTGCGCCGCTGGAATTGGCCGATGGTACCTACCAGGTCATAGCCCGAAGCCGTGACCTCGCTGGGAACGAAACTGACAGTCAGCCGCTGCAATTGGTGATTGATACCACGGCGCCAGTGCCTGCGACGGTCACAGGCATCAGTGAAGATACAGCGACACCGAATGACCGGAATACCGCGGATAATGAGCTGGTCTTCTCAGGCTCCTCGGAGCCATTAAGCCAGGTCGAAATATTTGTTAACGGCATACCAGCAGGTATTGTCGTCGCGGATGAAACAGGGCTGTGGCAGCTGGATTACACCGACGTCGCCCTGACGGATGGCGAATATCAGATTACAAATCAGGTCACTGACCTGGCGGGCAATACCGGCGTTGTTTCTGCGCCTGTTCTGATCGTGGTCGATACGACTACGCCAGAAGCGCCTTCCATCACCGGGATTTCAGACGATACAGGTGCCGACAGCGCCGACGGCCTGACGTCCGATAATCGCATAGTAATCAGCGGTGTAAGCGAGGCGGGGGCAGAGATTAATATCTACCGCGATGAGAGTCTGATTGGCAACGTTATCGCAAACGCCTCTGGCGAGTGGAGCCTTGATTACGGGCAGACCGCGCTGGACGACGGTGAGTATTCACTGACGGCCACCGCGACGGATACCGCAGGAAACTTATCTGGGGTGTCTGACTCGTTCGACATTACTATTGATACTCTTGACCCGGCTGAGCTTTCGCTGACTCAGGATGGCACCACCATTGTGGATTACACACCGGAACTCTCCGGGGATGCCGAGGCCGGAACGCTCATCAAAGTGTCTGTGAACGGTAACGAGTATGAAACTACCGCGGATGCTGCGGGTAGCTGGAGTCTCACTGTTACCGATGCGTTGGATAACGGAAGCTATCCAGTGACTGTCGTCTCTGAGGATGGGGCAGGGAATACGCGTGAAGTCAGTGGAGAGATCACCATTGAAGTGCTGGTTAGCGCTGACAATTCATCCACCTCTGCAACGCCTTTGTCGGTTGCTGCCGATGGCTCGTCTGCTTCAGTGATCACGGTCATTGTCCGCGACACAGCAGGCGATATCGTTACTGAAGTGCCTGCTGAATTCGCTACAGACCTGGGTACACTCTCTGCCGTCACTGGTCAGGGCAATGGCGTTTACAGCGTAGAACTGACCTCGTTGTTTGAGGTTGGAACTGCGACCGTATCCATCACTGCTGCAGAAGAAGCTCTGACACCAGTCACAATTGAGTTCTTTGCGGCCGACGGTGATGGCGATGGTCTGACCGACCTTGATGAAGACAGAAATGGCGATGGTGATCCAACCAACGACGATCTGGACCGCGACGGCACACCAGACTACCTCGATGACGACGATGATGGTGATGGCCGCACGACGGAAGAGGAAGACGTCAACGGTGATGGCGATCCAACGAATGATGACAGCGACGGCGATGGTATCCCTGATTATCTCGACCGTGATGACGACAGCACTGATGGCACCAACGACAGTGACGGCGACGGCATTCCGGATACTGTTGAATGTACGGACGGAATTCCTTGTCAGGACAGCGATGCGGACGGCACTCCCGACTACATGGATGAGGACGACGACAACGATGGCATCTCTTCTGCTGAAGAAGGCGGCGATCGTGATTCCGATGCAGATGGAGTGCCGGACTTCCGTGATGAAGACGACGACAACGATGGCATCCTGACACGCGACGAAGATCTGAACGACGACGGTGACTTCACCAACGACGATCAGGACGGGGATGGCATACCAGCCTATCTTGATCCGAATGATGCAGATGACAGCTCAGCAGGTGACAGTGACGATGACGGTATTCCAGATGATATCGAATGCGCTTCCGGTTACCCGTGCACTGACACTGACAGCGATGGCATCCCTGATTTCGCCGACTCCGATGATGATGGCGATGGTATTCCGACTCTGAGCGAAGGTTCAGATCGTGATACCGATGGCGACGCAACCCCGGATTACCTGGATCGTGATGATGATGGCGACGGTATCGCTACAGCTGACGAAGACAACAACACCGATGGCGATGCGAATCCAGCAACGACAGCGGGGCCGGATGCCGATAACGATGGTATCCCAGCGTATCTTGATCCCAACGATAGCCTGACCGCAGCACCGGGCGATGCCGACGATGACGGCATTACTGACGATCATGAGTGTACTTCAGGCCTGCCATGTCGCGACAGCGACAACGATGGTCGTCCGGACTACATGGACTCTGACGACGACAATGATGGGATTCCTACCCGCACCGAAGGCGCCGAAACGGACTCCGACGGCAACGGTGTCGAAGATTATCTCGATAATGACGACGACGGTGACGGCACTCTGACTCGCGATGAAGATGCGGATACGGATCTTGATGGTAATGCAGCAACGAATCCCGGGCCGGATGCGGATAATGATGGCATTCCCGCGTATCTCGATCCTAATGACGGCGAAGCCGGAGTAGGTGATTCGGATGGCGATGGCATTCCGGACAACACCGAGTGTGGCACCGCTCTGCCGTGTCAGGATACGGATTTCGACGGTATTCCAGATTTCCGCGATGAAGACGACGATGGGGACAGCATTCCGACTGTTCAGGAAGCGCCGGGTCGCGATACCGACGGAAATAATATCCCGGATTACCTCGACGCGGATGACGATGGCGATGGCATTCCAACACCGATGGAAGATGCGAACCCCGACCTCGATAATAATGCGGCGACCAATGCAAGCCCTGATGCCGACGGTGATGGTATTCCAGCTTATCTCGACGCGAATGATGGCGTAAGCACATCACCGGGTGACGGCGATGGCGACGGGATTCCAGACGATATTGAGTGTCCGACGGGTATTCCATGTGTTGATCGTGACTTCGATAGCGTCCCGGACTACATGGATGGGGATGATGATGGCGACGGCATACCAACGGCCGACGAAGATGCGGACCTTGACGGTGACGGTAACCCAGCAACTAATCCTGGGCCTGATGGTGACGACGACGGTGTACCTGATTACCTGGATCCAGACAGTACCGATGATGATGGCGATGGCCTGACCAATCTGGAAGAAGACGCTAATGGCGATGGTAATCCGGATAACGATGACCTTGATCGTGATGGTATTCCTGATTACCTCGACCCTGACGACGATGGTGATGGTCGCACAACGCTTGAAGAAGATCTCAACGGCAACGGCGATCCTCGTGATGACGACGCTGATGGTGATGGCATCCCAGCGTACCTGGATCCGAACGACGAACTGAATGGTTCGCCGGGTGACGCTGACGAAGACGGCATCTTCGACGATCTTGAATGTGACACCGGTTTCCCATGCAGAGATACCGATGGTGATGGCCTGCCTGATTACCTTGATGGTGATGACGACAACGATGGTGTGCCAAGCAGCATTGAAGGTTATGAGCGGGATACTGATAACGACGGAATTCCCGACTTCCGCGATGCGGATGACGACGGCGATGGTGTGAACACTCGTAGCGAAGACGACGACACCGATGGCGACGGTAATCCATCGACTCAGGCTGGCCCTGACTTCGATGAGGATACAATCCCCGCGTATCTCGATCCGAACGACAGCGACACCAGTGGTCCGGGCGACAGCGATAATGACACCCTGTCAGATCTGGCCGAGTGTCAGGCTGGAGCACCATGTGAAGACTCTGATCAGGATGGTCAGCCGGACTATAACGACCCGGATGATGATAATGATGGTCGTATGACTGTTGACGAAGATCCGAACGCGGATGGCAACCCGGCGAACGATGACACCGACGGCGATGGCACCCCGGACTATCTGGATCGCGATGATGATGGCGACGGTATTCCATCCGACGAAGAAGGTAACGGTGATGCCGATAGTGACGGTATTCCTGATTACCTCGACCCAGATGGTAATACAGCGTCAGGTACCGGCGGGGACTCGGATGGCGATGGTATCAACGACATCACGGAGTGTCCGACTGGTATCCCGTGTCGTGACACTGATGGTGACGGCACACCTGACTACGCGGATGACGACGATGACAACGACGGGCGTCCAACTATTGAAGAAGGGCCAGTTCGCGATACTGACGGTGATGGCATACCGGATTACCGCGATGAGGATGACGATAACGACGGATTCAACACCATAGATGAAGGCACCGGCGACAGTGATGGCGATGGTATTCCTGATTATCTGGATCCTTCAGCCGGTGACTCCGATGAAGATGGTGTGCCTGATGGCGCTGAGTGCCCGGACGGTGTTCCGTGTCGTGATACAGACGAAGATGGCATTCCGGACTATCTCGACGAGGACGACGATGGCGACGGTATTCCTTCAATAGAGGAAGATCTTGGTGCTGATGGTAATCCGGTCAATGATGACACCGATGGTGATGGCCAACCGGATTACCTGGATCGCGATGACGACAACGACGGTGTACCGACGGATGAAGAGTTGGGTCTGGATGCCGATAACGACGGTATCCCCGACCACCTTGACCCGGATGACAGTAACGAAGCCATGACGCCAGACGGCAGCGGTGACAGCGACCGCGATGGTGTCAGTGATGCCCGCGAATGTCCGACGGGTCTGCCCTGCCCGGACAGCGACGGTAACGGTGCTCCGGATTATCTGTCCGAGGATGATGACGGCGATGGTATCCCGACCGTAGACGAAGACCGTAACGGTGACGGCGATCCGTTGAACGACGATACCGATAATGACGGGCGTCCGGACTATCGCGACCCTGATGACGACGGTGATGGTGTACCGACGGCAGAAGAAAATGAAGGCGACAGTGACTTTGATGGTATTCCGGATTATCTGGACCCGTCAGGTGGCGATTCGGATCGCGATGGCATCAGTGATGCTGTCGAGTGTCCTGGGCTGATTCTATGTTGGGACAGCGATGGCGATGATTTGCCTAACTTCCGCGATCCGGACGATGATGGCGATGGTGTTCCGACAGCATTTGAAGATGCCGACGGCGACGGTAATCCACGTAATGACGATACCGACAATGACGGTATCCCTGATTACCTTGACCCTGATGACGATAACGATGGCATCCTCACTGGCGAAGAAGGTGGCACTGGCGACGCCGATGACGATGGCATCCCTGATTACCGTGATCCGGACAGCAACAATGCTGCAGGCATGCCGGATGGTTCGGGCGACTCGGACGGTGATGGCATCAGTGACCGTCAGGAATGTGGTACCGGAGCCGTGTGTGCAGATTCCGATGGTGATGGTACGCCGGATTACATGCAGGTAGCGGATGCCGAACAGGCCCCTGAGCTGGTGGAGAATATTGTGCCAGGCAAAGGTGAAGTGAATGCATCACTGCCAGGCCTTGGTAGTCAGAGCTTGCTCTGGGTACTGCTCGGCCTGCCGCTGGTGGTGCTGCGCCGCAGAGCAGAACGGCACAAACGGGCTTTTTTAAAGCCCACAGTGTCACTGCTGGTTGGCGTGCTCGTGATGTTTGCACCCTTGGTATCACAGGCCTTCGAATCAGAAGAGTCGTATGTTGGGCTGGGGTTGGGCTTCAGTCGCCTGACGCCCGGAACCAGTGATAGCGTATACGATAACGTTGATGAGTCAGGCTTTGGTTTTCAACTTTTCGGTGGTTATCGTCTGAAAGACGACATCTCGGTAGAGCTTCACTACACCGACCTCGGCAACGCGGTTCTTGAAGATGGTGATACAGGAGAAGAGTCGGACTTCGGTTACAGTGCTCTGGGCGCTGCACTGCACTGGTATCCCTGGCAAACCAGCTGGAATGGAAAAAATTCTCTGAACGCCTATCTCGAAGCTGGGCTGGCGTCGATTTCAACCGACTCTGAGGTCGATTACAGCAAAGAAGCCTCAATGGCTCTGGGGCTGGGGATAGGGATTGAGTACAGCTTTAAAGACAGCTGGGCAGCGCGGATCTCAGGCCAGTCGTTCACCCGTGATGCTCATTTTGTCGGTTTGTCGCTTATGAAGCGTTTTGGCACTACGGAGCCCGTTCCACAGCGCCGGCCAGTCGAAAAACCACGGCCACTGCCTAAGCCAGAACCCGTCAGAGCACCGGTGGTCATCATGGCAGACAGCGATGATGATGGTATCGTTGATGATATTGATGATTGTCCGGGTACGCCCTCTGGCATGTCAGTCAATCACCGCGGATGTTCGGTTCTGGATGCCCGGCTTGATGGTGTCTACTTTGCCAGCGGATCGGCTGAGCTGACCCGGGGCGCGACCCGTATACTCCAGCAAGTTGCAGACACCTTGTTGGAGTATCCGGGTGCAAGGATTGAGATTGGTGCTTATACCGACTCTCTGGGCGCAGCTGCTAATAACCAGCGACTATCAGAGCGCAGAGCGAACGCTGTGATGCAGTATCTGATTAGCATGGGCATTAAGCCTATGCGCCTGGAGGCAAGAGGGTACGGTGAAGAAGACCCAATCGCCAGCAACGATACGCCGCAAGGGCGAGCTGCTAACCGCCGCGTCGAAATCCGCGTAATTAAATAGCCTGAAAACGACAGAACAGACATGCCACCGGAGCATGTCTGTTCTCATTTCATCTGATATTCTGTGCCTCAGATACTGACGCCGGAAATCGCATGTCTGCCATACCTGATCTTCTCCATGCCCTATCTGCAGATTTGCTAGCTCGCAACCTGAAGCTTGTGACGGCGGAATCCTGCACTGGAGGCATGATTGCCGCAGCGTGTACCGATCTTGCCGGAAGTAGTCGTTGGTTTGAATGTGGCTTTGTTACCTACTCGAATACTGCGAAAGAGCGTGATCTGGGCGTACCTGCAGAGATATTGAATGCACACGGTGCAGTCAGCGAAGCGACAGTAAAAGCTATGGTGGCAGGTGCAGCCCGCTTTGGGGACGTCAGTATTGCAGTCAGTGGCATTGCCGGACCAGGAGGCGGTGTCGCGGGGAAACCTGTCGGAACGGTATGGATTGGCTGCGGCAGTGAGGCAGCTCAGAAGGCGAATCTCTTTCAGTTTGATGGTGATCGGGATGCTGTCCGCCAACAGTCGGTGGCAAAAGCGTTGGAGATGTTACTGGACTTCGTTAATGGCTCCGATCATTGAAATTCACCCGAGTGAAAAAGTACTGAACAAATAACCAGTGTTTTGTTGACATTAAAAAATGCTGTGATTAAATACTGGTTAAATCCACAGTGATCAACGATTGCTGAACAATATTCCTGATTAACGACTGAATACGACCAAGGAACCGACCATGGATCAGAACAAACAGAAAGCTCTGGATGCGGCCCTGGGCCAGATCGAACGCCAGTTCGGTAAAGGCGCCATCATGAAAATGGGTGAGCAGCCGCGTGAAGCGATTCCAGCAATATCTACGGGTTCTTTGAGTCTGGATATTGCGCTCGGCATTGGCGGCCTGCCAATGGGACGTATTGTAGAAATCTATGGTCCGGAGAGTTCTGGTAAAACCACTATGTGTCTGTCTGCCATGGCTCAGGCTCAGAAGGCAGGAAAAACCGTTGCTATCATCGATGCCGAGCACGCGTTAGATCCTCTGTATGCCGAAAAGCTGGGTATCGACCTCGATAGCCTGCTGGTATCACAGCCGGATACTGGCGAGCAGGCTCTGGAGATCTGTGACAGTCTGGTACGCTCTGGCGCGGTTGATGTCATTGTTGTTGACTCGGTTGCCGCTCTGACGCCAAAAGCCGAGATTGAAGGTGAGATGGGTGACAGCCACGTTGGTCTGCAGGCACGTCTGATGTCTCAGGCACTGCGTAAAATCACGGGCAATGTTAAGAATGCCAACTGTCTGGTGATCTTCATTAACCAGATCCGTATGAAAATCGGTGTAATGTTCGGCAGCCCTGAAACTACGACTGGCGGTAATGCGCTCAAGTTCTACTCCTCTGTTCGCCTCGATATCCGCCGTACCGGCTCTGTAAAACAGGGCGATGAAATCGTAGGTAATGAAACCCGCGTGAAGGTCGTGAAGAACAAAGTGTCGCCGCCGTTTAAGCAGGCTGAGTTTCAGATCATGTACGGAAAAGGTATTTACCACATGGGCGAAGTCATTGATCTGGGCGTAAAGTGCGGCATTGTTGAAAAGTCGGGCGCCTGGTACAGCTATCAGGGTGATAAGATCGGTCAGGGTAAAGCGAACGCGTCGCAGTACCTGGAGGATCATCCAGAAATGGCCGCTGATATCGAAGGTCAGATCCGTGCGCAGCTTTTGAATGTACCTTCAGAACAACCAGAGTCTGAGGATGCAGAAGCCGAAGCCTGATCCGCTTGATTATGCTGGACTGAAACACGCGGCGGTAGATCTGCTCTCCCGCCGTGATTACTCCCGCCGCGAACTGTGGCGGAAGCTCTCTCCAAAGGCAGCCTCTGCCGACGATCTTGAACAGGTATTAGACGAGCTTGCCGAACGGAAATGGCAGTCTGACGAGCGTTTCGCCTCTATGTTTGTTCGCTCCCGTGCATCACGTGGGGTTGGGCCAGTGCGTCTCAAACAGGAGTTGAGAGAAAAGGGCGTTGATAGTGAAACAGCCTGTTCTGTGTTTGAAGAATCCGATGAAAACTGGCAGGAAAAGGCACTTGAAGTGGCCCGGAGAAAGGCTCGTTCAATTGGTTATGATCACCCTGATTTCAAACTGAAGCTCTGGCGTTTTATGTCATATCGCGGCTTCAGCAGTGATCTGATCAGTGCCGCAGTCGATACCTTACTGCGCGAAAGCTCCGAGTAAATAAGTTTATACGCGTAAATTCGTGCCTAACCGGGCAGTGTCGCCTCAGTCTATTGACTCAGATGGCGCAGGTACGGAACATTCAGGGCTGGCAGAAAAAGAACAAATGTTAACTGTCTGATTGTTCATAGGATTCGAATGTTGGGGAAGGATATGGCGCCGACTGCTCAGGTCGATATTGTACTGGTACAGCACCTGCTGAATTACTGGAACGGCCGCGGCGTGGATATGAATCAACTATGGCCTATCCTGCGGATAGACCCGGAATTACCACTTCCAAGGTGGGTTGATACAGATCGTGTTGCAGATGCATACGACTTTGTCGCACGTTTTCTTGATGACGAGTTGCTGGCGTTTGATCTCGGTATCTATATGGCGCGCCGTGAGATGCCATTGCAGCGATTGCTCCGTTGTGCGCCTTCGTTGCGTAAAGGTATCGAGGCGCTGATTCCTTACGTGTATCTGTCGACAGGAAGTCTGCGCTATGAGATAGATACCTCCCAAAGTGACATAGTACTGATTTCGGTAGAGCGTCATCCTGAAAGACATGTGTCGCCGCTGCAGTTGTCTGCTGCCGTGGTGATCATGGCGGGTGTCTGCCGGGATGCGCTAGGCGATAGTTTTGAACCCGAAGACCTCTGTATGCATCTTCCGCAGAGCGAAATTGCGGATGCAACGAAAGCGGCGGATATCACCGGAATACAGGTTGCTGAGACTCAAGGCTTCTACATGCTTGAGATCAGTCAGGTCGCCTGGAATCGTGATGGACCAGATCCTCAGCCGGTGCTTTTCAAAAGTGTTCAACGTGAGCTGATCCGTCAGGATCAGAGGTTCCGTGAGCATCTGGCTCTCTATTCTGAATTAAAAGATATTCTGGAAATGTGCCTGATCCGGAGAAATGTATCCCAGGAGGGGGTCGCAGATCAGTTGGGTATCAGCGTGCGAAATCTTCAACGCCGGTTGCGGGCTCTGGGTACAACCTATCAGAACTTATTAGACGAGGCGCGCCAGGGGCTTTCGATGAAGCTCATCTGCGAGGGCGATATGCCGCTCTATGAGGTGGCATATAAAGTGGGTTATACGGAGCCAAGCGCCTTTTACAAAGCCTTCAGGCGCTGGACAGGTTCAACGCCCGGCGATTACCGCCAGGCGTACCTCTCAACGATTAATGCAATTTCAACCGAGGACGAATAACTTTATTGATGTGTCCAACCAGGGTAAGCAGCAGGGTATGCCAGTACCCGTGTAATGCTACCTGGTGCAGTCGATAGAGTGACACGTAGACCAGGCGTGCTAAGCGCCCCTCAATCATCATCGACCCCTTGGTCAGGTTCCCCATCAGGCTTCCAACTGTGCTGTAGTGGCTCAGGGACACCAGAGAGCCTTTGTCTTTATATACAAACTCAGGCATCGCTTTGCCTTTGTGTCGCGCACTCAGGGCTTTTACCAGATGAGATGACTGTTGATGCGCAGCTTGCGCACGCGGAGGCACGGGCTTTCCTGTTGCTTTATCAATAACACTGCAGCAATCGCCAAGTGCAAAAATGTTCTCGTCTTCAGTCTGCAGGCTATTGTTCACGACTAACTGGTTTGCATGATTTGTTTCGAGACCGAGTTCTTTCATAAACTCAGGGGCCTTTACGCCTGCTGCCCAGACACGGATAACGGCTGGAATATGTTCGCCCGATTTATTCACAAACCCTGAATCAGTGACTTCAGTGATCATGGTTGAGGTCATGACTTCAACACCGAGTGACTCAAGTTCCCGGGTAGCTGCTGCAGATAACCGTGGAGGAAGAGCCGGTAAAATACGGTCTCCGGCTTCTATTAAGCGAACCTTAAGCTGCTCTGGAGAGACGTTTTTAAGGCCGTATGAGGCCATTACTTCAGCTGTGTTATACAACTCCGCTGATAGTTCCACGCCGGTTGCTCCAGCCCCCACGATAGCGACTTCCAGTGGACGTGGCTCCTCCAGATTGCTGCAGCGCAGGAACTCGTTCAGCAGCAACTTATGGAATCGTTCAGCCTGATCTCTGCTATCCAGGAATATGCAGTTCTGTGCCGCCCCCTGCGTACCAAAGTCGTTCGTTACGCTGCCTAATGCAATAACCAGGGTATCGTAGTCAACGGTACGCTCAGGCAGTACTTCCTTCCCGTCTTCATCAAGCATTGCTTCGAGGACGAGCGACTTTTTCTGACGGTTAAGTCCGCTCATTCGTCCTATCTGAAAATGGAAACCGTGTTTTTTGCCGTGGGCGCGGTAGTTCAGTTCATCGATCCCTGAATCCAGTGCGCCAGTAGCGACTTCGTGCAGTAATGGCTTCCAGAGATGAGTTGGTGTGGCGTCAATTAACACAACCTCGGCTTTTCTCTTTCGACCGAGTTTATGCCCGAGCTGTGTGGCCAGTTCCAGTCCACCTGCGCCACCGCCGACTATGACGATTCGTTGCATGGGGTACTCCCTATAAATGAAATTGGCGGCATTATACGGCGAATCGTACAAAAAGTCGGAAATTTATGGCGGCTTATAACCCCCTCCTTTAGGTCAAATGAGGGGGAGCCTTTCCGCACCTGAGATGAATCAGGCGGGATTGGCTTCGAAATGGCCTATGAGGCGAGCGGAAACTTCCGCGGGTTTGTCGTGCGCGAGCCAGTGTGTCGCATCCGGGTAAGTAGTCAGTGAGCCATTATCGAGGAATTTTTCGCTGTCTCGCGCCATTTCCAGCGTCAGCGCGAGGTCGTGCTCCCCCCAGAGTATCTGAGTCGGCGTTTTAATCCGGTCGCCTCTCGGTGATTTAGGCTGGCTACGTAACGCTGAGCGATAGTAGTTGACCATGGCTCGCATAGCTCCAGGAATGCGCCAGTGTTTTTGCAGTTCACTGAAGTCCTCGTCGCTGTAGCTGCCCTTATTGGATGTACGCTTGAGAATATCTCTGAAAAAGAAGAAGTTATTCACTGGCAACGTCAATTCTGGCAGGCGCGGGATCTGAAAATAGAACACGTACCAGCTTTTTAGCATCTGTACCGGATTTTTACGCACTGTTCCCAGGAATACCTTAGGGTGAGGCACGTTCAGAATGCTCAGGCTGGCAAGCTGCTCGGGTTTATTCAGCGCGTACCACCAGGCGACCATAGCGCCCCAGTCGTGACCGACGAGGTGGATTTTCTCGACACCGGCATACCGGCGGATGGCATCGACATCTTTTATTAGCTCATCGACGTGGTAGTCGCTCACATCTGCGGGTTTGGATGAGTGACCATAGCCGCGCATATTAGGCACGAAGACACGGTAACCGGCTTCCGCTAATACAGGAATCTGATGACGCCAGGTGCTCCAGCACTCTGGAAAGCCGTGTAATAAAATGACGACCTCGCCATCGGCTGGGCCTGCGTGTCGGGTTTCGAGGCCTATTGGTCCGTTGTAAATGTGGGTAGTGTCCATGATTCCTCTCAATCAGCTGGGTTGTCTGTGGAGGTGGTGAGGTCGATCATTCCAAGCATTTGTGCAGCGCCCGTGAAAAGCACGGCGATGCAGATTGCCTGAATTATTATTCTTAGTAATTTCGGTACGCGCAGGAAAGCAAGGTGGTGTTTTATCATGCTCGGATGGCCGAAAGGGCCGATGCCGAGATGCAGCATAGTGACGGCCATCGCTGGCAGCATCATCAGGTAAATTACACCGCTATTTTCCATTGCTTTTAATCCTTATTCATAGATTCAAGCGTGCGTTTGCAATGCATTTGATTCAGGGCATCTTCAGCATTGACGGGCTCAATGGCCAGACATGTGTTCAGTAGTTTGCGTATCTCTTTGCGGAAGTCATCTTCATCGAGGCGAATCAAGCCCACAGAGTATTCGTTGTAAACGATCGCCATATCCGGCAATAGTTTCTGAGCTTTTTCAAAATTTTCAATCGCGCTGCTTTCTGTTGCGCCGTATGTAATGCTTCCCAGAAATGAACCTACGCGCTCAACGATGCCGGCCTCAAGCCCACCCCGTGTCAGAGGATAAGCGCCACGATCCGGTGCGTACTCCTGCAACTTATCGAGCTTATCCTGTGCGATAGGAATATAACCGGAGCTGCGGGCCTCTCCTGTGCTCATCAACTCAAGCATCCGTACTTTGGCGTAAACCAGCCCGAATTCAGCAAAACGATATTCGGGTGCCAGGGTTAGCCCTTCGTTTGAAAGTGCTGCGGCCTCTTCGAATTCTTCCATCTTGTCATCATGATCATCAATCAGAAGGGTTGCGTGTACCAGGCGCGAGTAGATGGCTGGTACTTCTCCGACTGGACCGAGCTGCATCCCCAGTTCATAGGCTTTCTCATACTGGCCTGAATAGTGCAGTCTCCAGACCTCCTGTACGGCAGCGGCGAGGTCTGAGTAGTCGCTTTCCTGAATGGCTTTAAATACAGCGGGGTGCGCCTCAGGGGCTGAACCCAGTACCATCATGTGGTGGGCGAGACGCGGATAGTCGGTCATCATTGATTTGATCCAATCGACATCCGGGTACTCAACTCGTGTCAGCTTCGTCAGGTCCTGCCACTGCTGTTGCAGCTTATCTCCTGAAAAGTCATATTGCTGAAGATCTTCTGGATAGTCTTTCCAGTCCGTCGCCAGCACTGGAAAGCTTAGTAATACCGATAATGTAAAAACGAGAACGTGTTGCATAAAACCCCCAATAAAGAGGGCCAGTATACATACGCTTTATTACCTTGGCGTGTGGTTTTCCGCCAAAGCTCGTAGTGCTCAGGCGGTACGGAACGATCTCTCTCTTGCAGATTAACTTTCAGTTGAATGCACAGCCTGCTTGGACGCCAAACACCTTGAGAACCCGGGCGAGTGGGCAGAAACCGGTAAAGGCTGCCTGAAGCATGTTCAAGCCTACAAAACCTGTGAAGAACAGCCAGTATTCAGAATGCAATTGGGACAGCGCGATGCTGAGCAGGATAAACGAACCGGCGATGGCGAATACAAGGCGATCAATGTTCATAGTTTCAACCTATATAATAAAATAACCACGCAGTTATTTTATTGCTTGATTAAAAAACCGTCAACTGCCGCCTTGCTGTGGGACTAAGGTCGACAAACCGCTATACTGCCGGGCTTATTATCTCTGAATTCGTTTGGAATCACGCAACCGTATGAAAAGCTCAGAAATCCGCCAGGCGTTCCTCGACTTCTTCGCATCGAAGGGACACGAAATCGTTGCCTCCAGCCCATTGGTGCCGGGAAATGACCCGACACTGCTGTTCACTAACGCTGGTATGGTGCAGTTCAAAGACTGCTTCCTCGGTAACGACGTGCGCAGTTATACCCGTGCAGCGTCCTCACAGCGCTGTGTCCGGGCGGGCGGTAAGCACAACGATCTTGAGAATGTTGGCTACACGGCACGCCACCACACCTTCTTTGAAATGCTGGGTAACTTCAGTTTCGGCGACTACTTCAAAGAAGATGCGATCAGTTATGCGTGGGAATTCCTGACCTCAAAAGATTGGTTAAACCTGCCCGTCGAAAAACTGATGGTCACGGTGTACGCGGAAGACGACGAAGCGTTCGATATCTGGAATAAAAAGATGGGCATTCCAGAAGATAAGATCGTACGTATCGGTGACAACAAGGGTGCACGTTACGCATCGGATAACTTCTGGCAGATGGGTGACACTGGTCCTTGCGGCCCGTGTACTGAGATTTTCTACGACCATGGCGAGCACATCTGGGGTGGGCCTCCGGGCACGCCAGAAGAAGACGGCGACCGCTTCATTGAAATCTGGAACAACGTTTTCATGCAGTTCGAGCGCAAGGCTGACGGCGAGATGCTGCCGTTGCCGAAGCCATCGGTGGATACCGGCATGGGACTTGAACGTATTTCTGCGATTATGCAGGGCGTGCACAGCAACTACGAGATCGATATTTTCCAGGCACTGCTGAAAGCTGCCGGCGAACTGACGGGCTGCAAAGACACCGAGAACAAATCACTGCGCGTGATTGCTGATCACATCCGTTCTACCAGCTTCCTGATTGTCGACGGCGTGCTGCCATCGAACGAAGGCCGTGGTTACGTTCTGCGTCGTATTATTCGTCGCGCAGTACGTCATGGTCATATGCTGGGTGCGTCAGCGGGCTTCTTCAATAAGCTGGTTCCTGCGCTGTGTGAGCAAATGGGTGAAGCCTATCCTGAGCTGGTTAACCTGTCTGAGCACGTTCAGAAAGTTCTGCGTATCGAAGAAGAACAGTTTGCGAAAACGCTCGATAAGGGGATGGCGATCCTCAACGATGCGATCGCCGATATGAGCGGTGATACCATTCCGGGCGAGACTGCGTTCAAACTCTACGATACCTACGGCTTTCCGCTCGATCTGACGGCGGATGTGGCCCGTGAGCGTGATCTGAAAGTTGATGAAGACGGCTTTAATACCGCCATGGAGAAACAGCGTGAAACCGCGCGTGCTGCGGGCAACTTCTCTGCGGATTACGGCAAAGGTCTGGAGCTCGACGGTGAAACCGGCTTCCTCGGTTACGAGTCGCTGGAAAATACCGGCACAGTGAAAGCCTTGTTTGTGGGCGGCGAAAAAGTTGAGCAGCTAAACGCTGGCGATGAAGCCGTCCTGGTTCTCGACGAGACGGCGTTCTACGCAGAAAGCGGTGGTCAGGCCGGAGACACCGGTTTTCTGAAGGCGGATGGTGTTGTCTTTCAGGTAAAAGACACGACCAAAGAGGGCAAAAACCATCTGCACCAAGGTGTGTTGGTTGAAGGCACGGTATCTCTTGGTGATCAGCTGACCGCGAGCGTCGATGCCGAAAAACGTGCCTCGACGGCGATTCACCACTCAGCGACCCACCTGCTGCACGCTGCATTGCGTAATGTACTGGGTGAACACGTTGCTCAGAAAGGCTCTCTGGTTACTTACGACAAGCTGCGTTTTGACTTCTCTCACCTTGAGGCGGTCAAGCCAGAAGAATTGGCAGAGATCGAGAATCTGGTGAATGCGCATATTCGCGCGAATACACCGGTAGCAACGCGCTTGATGAACATCGATGACGCGAAAGCGGCCGGCGCTATGGCTCTCTTCGGTGAGAAATACGATGATGAAGTCCGTGTACTGTCGATGGGAATGGATGATTTCTCGATCGAACTCTGTGGTGGTACACATGCTCAGCGTACCGGCGATATCGGCCTGCTGAAGATCAGTTCAGAAAGCGGTATCGCGGCAGGTATCCGTCGTATTGAAGCGGTGGTAGGGCAGGCTGCTCTTGATTTCGTCGCCCGTGAAGAAGCGACGCTGACAACGATTGCCCGTGCTCTGAAAGGGTCGACTGATAACGTGGGCGATAAGGTCGAACAGTTGATCAGTCGTAGTCGTCAGTTAGAAAAAGAACTGGATGCATTGAAGAGCAAGCTCGCTTCCAGCGCCGGTTCAGATCTGGCAGGTCAGGCGAAAGATGTAAACGGTGTAAAAGTACTGGCCGCCGAACTGGATGGTGCCGATGTACCCGCACTGCGTAACACGATGGATCAGCTAAAGAACAAGCTGGGGTCCGCGGTGATTATGCTGGCCTCTGCCAATGATGGGAAAGTGACTCTGCTTGCCGGTGTGACGAAGGACCTGATTGGTAAGGCTAAAGCGGGTGACGCCGTCAAAGAAGTGGCTGCTTACGTTGATGGCCGTGGTGGTGGTAAACCAGAAATGGCGCAGGCCGGTGGTCAGAAACCAGAAGGTATTGCCGCTGCGCTCAAAGCCTTTGAAGAGTGGGCGGCTGCTAAGCTCTGATCCCTCTCCTACTGCCGTCTTGAAGCCCGCCCTCGTGCGGGCTTTCTTGTTTTAGTGCACTAATTACAGCGTCTGGCCCGAATTGTTGTGTATGTGGCAGAACAGTCTCGTCCAACGTCTATAGATTGCTTTTCTCGTGCTCCCATTTATTGTTTAATTGCGACCCTTTTGATCAATTGCGCAGATATCCCCATATGGCGTTGTACGTACAGAAATATGGCGGCACCTCGGTCGGCACGACGGAGCGTATTGAAGCCGTCGCAGATAAGCTGAAAGCTTTTCACGATGAGGGTCACCAGCTGGTAGTTGCCGTCTCAGCGATGAGCGGTGAAACGAATCGCCTGATCGGTTTAGCCGGGGCGATTACCGATAGTCCTTCTCCCCGTGAAATGGACGTTCTTGTATCCACGGGTGAGCAGGTGACGATCGCTCTTCTGGCTATGGCGCTGGAAAAGCGAGGTATCACTGCGCGTTCATTTACTGGCTGGCAGGTGGGCATTAAAACCAACAATGCGTTCATGAAAGCCCGTATTGAAGATATTGAAACCAGCAAGATGCGCGAAGTTCTGGATAACGGCGGTATCTGTATTGTTGCTGGCTTCCAGGGGGTGGATGATGACAACAACATCACGACGCTCGGTCGTGGTGGCTCAGACACCACTGGGGTGGCTCTGGCTGCGGCACTGAATGCTGACGAGTGCCAGATCTATACTGACGTTGATGGAGTCTATACCACTGACCCTCGTGTGGTTGCTGCTGCTCGTCGTATGGAAACCGTGACGTTTGAAGAAATGCTGGAAATGGCCAGCCTCGGATCAAAGGTTCTGCAGATCCGCTCGGTTGAATTTGCCGGTAAATATAAAGTTCCTTTGCGTGTGCTGTCCTCATTCAAAGAAGGCAACGGCACTCTGATTACAACCGAGGAGAACAGCTCCGTGGAAAAACCCGTTATCTCTGGTATTGCGTTTAACCGTGATGAAGCAAAAGTAACAGTTCAGGGTGTGCCTGACGTACCGGGCGTAGCGTCACGAATTCTTGTTCCTGTCAGTGATGCGAACATCGAAGTCGATATGATCGTACAGAACGTCTCTGAAGATGGCTCAACTGACTTCACCTTCACCGTGCACCGTAACGACTACCAGAAAGCACTGAAGCTACTTACAGAACTGGCCGAAGAACTTAATGCGGAAGGCGTTAACGGAACTGATGACATCTGTAAGGTGTCTCTAGTAGGGGTAGGTATGAGATCCCATGCCGGTGTGGCCAGCAAAATGTTTAAGACGCTGGCGGATGAAAGCATCAATATCCTTGCGATTACGACCTCTGAAATCAAGATTTCAGTCGTGATTGAGGAGAAGTACCTCGAACTTGCTGTTCGTGCGCTGCATACCGCGTTCGGACTGGATGCAGAGGTGACCGAAGAGCACTAAGCTCTGGTGTTATCAGTGGGCGGCCCATGAAGGAATGCCCACTAATAACAAATAGTCCTCACTCTGCGCAGGACCCGGCTTTAAAACTGGCTGATCTGGTCAATACTGGAAGAGTGGGACACAAAGGTGACGAATGTCACAGCACCCTATACAGAAACTGGAATCTGAGGAGAACCTCTATGCTTATTTTGACCCGCCGTGTTGGTGAAACACTGATGGTTGGTGACGAAGTCACTGTGACCGTTTTGGGTGTTAAAGGAAATCAGGTACGAATCGGTGTGAATGCCCCTAAAGAAGTTGCAGTACACCGCGAGGAAATTTACCAGCGCATTCAGCGCGAGAAGGACGGTGGCGACCCTAACGGTAACTACTAACGCCTTAATTTTCTTGAATTTTTCCTTTGAAAATTCTCTGAACGTGGTATGATGCGCGCCGTGATGTGGAGAGATGGCCGAGTGGCTGAAGGCGCGCCCCTGCTAAGGGCGTATAGGTTTACCCCTATCGAGGGTTCGAATCCCTCTCTCTCCGCCACGTTCTTTCTGCTTAGGCAGAAGCGTATTTAAGTCGTTGACACCTTCCTCAACAACCCTATAATACGCGCCCCACGATGCGCGCTCGTAGCTCAGCTGGATAGAGTACCTGGCTACGAACCAGGCGGTCGGAGGTTCGAATCCTCCCGAGCGCGCCATTCTTTCTTTGAATGTTTATATCGTGATTTTCTGATGCGCGCTCGTAGCTCAGCTGGATAGAGTACCTGGCTACGAACCAGGCGGTCGGAGGTTCGAATCCTCCCGAGCGCGCCATTTCAGAAACCTTCCCCCGAAGTACCGAAATTTCCCTGATTGATCCGTTCTACTCGAAGGCACTATTGCGCTCGGGATGGACGAGACCGCTCATACGCATCCCTGCGTTCGCGGCATTAGTGCATTCAACCTCTCCAGATACGGGTAACACGACACTCATGCATTGATTGCGCGGTTTGTACCGGTAATTAACAAGTGATAAGTTAACAGACACATGGAATAGTTATCGATCGCTCTATATCGCTTGTGAGCTTTTGCCAGGATGCAGATTGCAAATGAGTCAGTTACTTATTCAACACTTCAGTTTACCTCTGCGTGCAGCTCTACTGGCGACGTTAGGACTTACGGCGTGGGCCGTTGCCTTCAGCCGCATTATGATAGACAACGACCTTGCTAACGATGAACAGGCATACCTGCTGTTTGGGTTAGCCCTGGCCAATGGAATTGCTCTTCTGATAAACACTGCTGCGCAGGTGGGGTCTCTGATAGGCGGTGGCTTGAAATGGAATATTCGAAATGCAGATCCCGTCAACTGGGTATGCCTGCTGGTTGCTTATGGTTCTACGCTGGCCATTCAGGCGATCTGGCAGCCTGAGATATTGGATCAGCTCCTGCTTAGCTTCCTGATCGTTATTCATTCTATACACACCGTACGTTTTCACTTTCTCTTGAGTGTGGCTGTGCTTTTGAGTGCCAGTATTCTTTATGGCTTGCAGGTCGGCGGCGTCGAAGGGGTCTTCGTAACTTTGTATGTCGCAAATCAACAACTTGTACTATGGGGACTTGGGCTTGGGGTATTAAGAGAATTGATAGAAGCGAATAACTCAAAGCTTCAGGCTAAGCAATTACGGCAGGCACAGGCCCAACTGGCAGAGGTGAGCCGACGAGAAGAGCGCAGCCAGATCCGCTACGACTTACACGATAAATTAGGACATAAGCTGGCCGCTGTTCATATGAACCTTCAGTTGCTGGAAGATAAAATTCGTAATATCGGGAATGGGCCTGAGTTACAGCTTCTTCAATCTGCACAGGAGGCGTCAGCAGATTTGTATTCGACACTAAATAGTGTGGTTGGTGAATTGCAGGAAAAAATCCAGTACGACTTCTACGACCGATTGATGGAGATGACCAGTAAGCTGTCGGGTTTAGAAATATCTGTCACAACGATGGGAATGTGCGACTTCTCCAACATTAATCTTAAGGATGACTTATTGTGTGTCATACAGGAGTCTCTCACTAACATTATGAAACACAGCACAGCCAGAGCCGCCGAGATCAATATATTACGGAGTTCAGAAGGGCTTGAAATTACAATTTCAGATCGAGGAGACCAGCCCTCGGAGCAGATCCGTGAGGGGAATGGCTTGGCTGGAATTCGAGTCCGAATGGCGCGCTATGGCGGCGACGTGCATTTTTCATCTGCAGAAGACAGCGGCTTTTCTGTTGCCCTGCGGATTCCTGCGGAGGCAGTACTATGACTTTCCGGGTGATGCTTGTAGACGACCAGGAGCTGGTACTTCATGGAATAGCCAGTTTGATTTCGACGGATGCCACCATTGATATTCTGGGTACCTTTACCAGCGGTCAGGCGTGTCTTGATGCTCTCAGTATTGGGGATTATCCGGATGTAATCCTGCTCGACGTAAATATGCCAGATCTTCGCGGGCCTGAGGTTTTTAAACGTATACAGGCAATTTGTGATAAACCAGTGATCTTTCTTACTACCTTTGATGATCATGCGTTGTTTCGACAGAGTTATGATCTTCACGCTGCTGGCATACTTAGTAAAAACATCAGTAAAGAAAAGTTGATTGAATCAATTCAACGCGTAGCGAGGGGAGAGAAGCTTTATAACAATAAGATACTGAATTCGTCGAATCTCCTCACTCCAAGAGAAACTGAGATCGCCCGGTCTCTAATGCGAGGTCTGACAACCAAAGAAATCGCTCAGGAGCAGGCCCTTTCACCGGGTACTGTTCGCAATTATCTTTCCAACCTTTTCGGCAAGCTCGAAGCCAGAAACCGATCTGAAGCGCTCGTGAAGCTTAACGAACGTGGCTTGCTATAGCACCTTCTATTATTAAGTGCCTGCATTTTAACGGATCATCGGACGGCTTTATTGGTGATCATGGTTGGACTACTTATGCCAATGATAATGTGTTGTTCCGGGCCATGTCGGGATGAGAAAAATACATATGACAAATGTCACTAGTGAGGGAGTGAGCTTCCGGTAATTGTAGTACCCAGGATGTGTGAAAATAATAAGGAATATCGCTATGGGGTCTACAATCCGGGTTCTTCTCTGCCTGATCGTAATTTTCCTGTCCAGCCCTTTATTGGCATTGGAACTACTGCAAGACCGGGAACTGGCTGAGGTGACCGGGCAGGCTTTCGTATCTGTAGATTCCTCCTCCTACAGCGAGGGCGGTGAGACCTGGGACTTCCGACGAATCAACCTTGGGCTGGACATTCAGACTCTGTTGACCGCTGACGAGCTGGTCGTCGGCGAGTTTGAGCGGTCTTTTCGTGACGGTGATGGTACCGCTCCTATGGTCGTTGAAGGATCAGATGGCTCCACACGGACCGTCGATTATATTTATGATGAAAATGGTGATGTCGCTGTTCCTTCCGCGGATCTCATACTTGAAAACTTCGCACTAGGTGCTGTCAAAGACCCTTATTCTGCCAACCCGGAGGTCGATCCGTTCAGAATTCGCGCGCCCTATATTGAGCTTGCGTATCAGGACAATGATCAAGGGATACGTCAGGTTGTCGGTTTTCGTATGGGCTTTGGGCGTGCGCAAGGCTACCTCTCTGCAGACCTGCTGTCAGTCACGGGAAACTTTGAAGCGCATGTTGTAGGTAACGGAACTGATGCCTACAGAAGTGCTTGTGTGGATGGCAACTCTGGCTCCTGGGATCAGTGTCTGCTTCTCGCAGCCGTTCAGGGGTCAGTAATTTATTCCCCTATTGAATTATTGGATGGCTACACAGGTAATGCTCTGCCCGAAGGGACAAATGAGGATGCTGGCTACATTAAGCGTGCTACCTGGGCTGGTGTGCCTACGGGTGGAAATTTTTCTACCAGTAGCTGGCTGAGTGGCATTCTGCCATTACTGACGGCAAAGAACTGTGAGATCAGCGGTGTGAAAAGTTGTCTCAAGACCGGTATATATCAGTCGATTTATCTTGGACTACCGGAAGATCAACGTCCTGAAGGGGCGACGTTTGAAGAAACTTCTGCCCGCGGTATGTTCGTATCCCTTCAATCTCAGGATGTCCCATGGGAGGACCTGTCTGGCTTGAGTAATGCAGGGCGGGTATATACGGAGAGAGGTGCGTTCTTTAACTCCGCGGCCTACGCCGACGCGGCCGGAAACCGTCGCTACCCTTTGACCCTTGATCTCTACGGAGGTCTGGCAGGGAAGCCACGGGTGGCCACTTGTGTTGGTCGGGTAAAGGGGTGCTGATTATGGGACGTTTCATATTAGTTCTCTTCGTTTCGCTTATATTCCATTCGCACACCTTTGCTGAACTGCGCAGTTTGAGCGAAGTGGAAATGTCTGAAGCTACGGGCGAAGGGCTTGGGTTTGCCTTCGAAGACTTTGCTTTTTCTACTGATGGCGCTGTCGCCACAGTAACAGGGTTTGAAAACAGCAATAATGAAGAGATTACTGCTGAATGGCGGCAATTTTATATCTATGGTGAGGGCAGCCAGTACGGAACCAAGCCCGTGACTACCGACATTGGCAGTTACCTGCATCCATGGGTTTTCCGGACGGTGCGAGGAGGTTCCTCTCCAGAGTATGCTGCGTTTGAGGCCGATACAGCTTTGCTGGAACTTAAAGCAGATTCTTACGAGAACCCGTTACAGGATTCAGCGTCATTTATCTTGCACAACCGATATCAGGGTTGCATCTGGGGGCACAATGGATGCGGAGAGGGAGCGTCACCGTTCGATGCCGTTACCGCAGTCGATAATCAGATAGGCGAATATAACGCTGAGTATAGTAACTTGCTGAATACTTATTCGGCCGTTTATGGAAGTCAGGCTTCCTCCTCTCTCATCAATGAAACCGAGGCGGTACAGACTCCGGGTGGTGTCGTATATGAACAGCAGCTGGTGATCGAATCGCGTCGGGCTGAGCTGGAAAGTGCTATCAGAAGTTATGAAAATGATAACCCGGGTGTTTATGCTGCTGCTCAGCAAACTGCTGGAGCTGAGTACCAGGAAGCGATCGATCTGTATGAGCAAACAGATCAGTCTGTTTCGTTAGGGGATAAGTACTCTTGTGGTTTGTTTGGAACCAGCTGTACGCAAGAAGAGAGGGCTTATAACAACCAGATCGATGATTGGGCAGATGCGCAGGATGCTGTGGGAGATATAGAGAGCAACTGGAAAGACGAAACGCTGGCTTTATCTGCTGCCAATGGCGAGTTAGGCGATATCCTGATAGGTGAGGACAGCATTGATGAGACCGGTAAAACCCTGGCTCAGCGTATCGCTGATGCGGATCGGTTTCAGGTGTTGTGTGGTGATTCTGCGACCAGTGATGATTGCGAAAATGGGCTAATAAGCCGTCGCGGTGAAGAGCGAGGAACCATTAATGATATTGCCATCGCCATTGATGGTGGGCAGATTCGTCGTCAAGGTATGGATATTGGATCTCGTTTTAAGTTCGAATTGGTTAATGAGAATAAAAATACCGGGGAGATTACCCGAGTAGATGATTTTCTTTCTTTTGAGTTACGTGGCGTGTACCTGGATGGCGCCTATATGCGGCTCTGGTCGCGTCCTGACGAATCTGGTTTAAGCGAACTGCAGGGCGAGCTAAGCCTGCGCTTTTTCGCTAAAGAGTACGCAATATCTTCATGTGGTGTAGAGTGCGAAATCCTGCCAGATGATTCACCTGAAACCATACAGGATAAAGTGCTCCTGAGGGACAGTACCGCACTTAAACTTAATAATTACTTATACGACCTGAATCTGGGGTATGGCGACATTCAGCCGATGACCTTTCAAGTCACATCTGACGGCAACTTTTTATTCGAAATGGATATGCCTGACTTTGATCGGACAGGACTGCCCCGCACTGTTGAAAATGTCAGGGCATTCTTCAACGATTATTACGATAACGCGCCTAAGAGTAATCTGATTATAGGACAGGTGCAGATTGGTAGCGTTCCCGAGAGCGGCCCCAATTACGGTGACCTGGGTGGGGTTCGTGCGGTTGGCCTACGGGCTCAGTACTTGAGAATAGAGAGCTTCGATCTCAATTAATCCTGCTCCATCCATTGAATGAGTGGTGCTGGGTTGTCAGGTGAGAAACACAGTATATGGTTTCTTTTCAACAGGGCGGTGGTGACTCCATCGCCCTTGACCAGAGTGCCGTTAAAACTGCCGTTATATATAAGATTATTGCCACATGACGGAGATCTGGCTGCGAGTAATGCTGCACCGCATTGATGTTTTTTTGCCAGTATCAGAGTCTCTTCGGCTCCGCGAATAAACGCATCTGTAACATCGACCTGTTGTCTTGTGGCGACTCGTGCGTCGCCATCCAGAACCATGGAGCCAGTAGCAGCAAGGATTTCTGCTGGCGGTCGTGGAGTCGGCAGGCCCCCCAGTGTTTCGGGGCAGACTGGAATAACTCGCCCTTCTTCTTGCCATTGCGAGAGCAGACTTTTCAGGTGCGAGGCTTTGCCAGCATTATCATTGCCGTCATAGCGCAGTGGCTCGCCGAGAAGACAGGCGCTGACGAGCAGCTTTTTCATTGAGTTTTCCGCAGTAAGAAGTGTACGTAACGTCCGAGTCGCCGGTGAGGCTCTTTGAGCCCGGTTTCGAGGTCTGAGCGGTTGACGGCATCCTGACCGATACGCTCACGGATTTTCTGATGCATATGATCATGTACGCAGCGGATACCGCGCCAGCGCGTCAGTTCGAATCCAAGGTCCGTCATCGCTGATTCAATGTCATCCGGGTTAAGTGGGTGCTGAGGGGCATTGCCTTCTTTCCGCAGCCTGGGGTTGGCGGATTCCGGCGCGTGAGTCCGACCGTTCATAATCTGGCGCCATTGATGGCCATACAGGTTGTAAAACATCAGCGACAGCCAGCCACCAGGTTTTACTTTGCTGGCAAGTACAGGAAGGGCTTCAAAAGGGTGCTCCAGCCACTCCAGAACGGCATGATTGAGGACGATGTCGAATTGCCCGGGAAAGAGCGATTCAACGTCCTGAAGGCTCCCTGAGCGGGCAGTGAGACGCTGACCTTCTGCGCTAAAGAGGTCATTAGCCAGACGCAGCATTTCGCCAGAGATGTCACAGAGGTTGATAGCCGCACCCTGTTTCGCAAGCGAGAGGCTGAACTGCCCTTGGCCGCCACCAATATCAAGGACCTGCTTGCCTGCGATATCGACCTCGCAGTCGCTGAAGTCCTGCTCCAGCGCCATCAGGCGAAGCTGACCCCGTGGAGTAGCATATATGGTGCGGCTGAAACGTTCGGCGAGATCGTCAAAATTCCGATCTTTCTGGGTGTCTGAATTCTGTTCTTTCATAGGTATCGTCCGGAGTGTCAGCAGATAATACCAGTAGCAGAGCAGATTTCTGTAGCTGGGCTATACTTCAGACGTATACCGCCTTTTTGATCAGCCGCAGGGAAGTGTTGTACCCGTATGTCTCCAGAGGATATGTTCGTTGAGAAACTCCACTGCCCGGTCGGTGAATCGCATTGCATTCTGTTCGATGAAGTAACAACGCTGCGCAAGCAGGTCGTTACTGATCCGCTTACCGGATTGTTCAACGTCCGCCATTTCCGAAAAAGTCTTGAACACGAGCTGGAACGAACCCGCCGAACGGGTATGACGACGGCCCTGATCATGGTCGATCTCGATCACTTCAAGAATATCAATGACACCTGGGGGCACGAGAGTGGCAATCAGGTGCTCCAGACGGTTGCTCAACTGCTACAGGATCAGACCCGTAAACTCGACATCTGTTGCCGCTATGGTGGTGAGGAATTCGCCGTGATTTTGCCCTCCACCGAACTCATGTTGGCGCGCCAGGTGGCTGAGCGTTGCCTTAACGCCTTGCGGGAAACCGTTATACCTCTTGATGAAACCGACCTTCAGGTCACGGCCAGTATTGGTGTTGCTGTGGCGGATAACAGCGCACAGACAGCCGAGAGTCTGATTGAGAACGCCGATGAATGTATGTATGAGGCAAAAAGGGGTGGGCGCAATCAGGTGGTGAGCAAACGTCCTCAACCTTCTGAAAGCGCCGTCAGTGCTGATGAGCGGGATGCTCTGCGCGGTCTTTTTGGAGACGACTGAGGTTTACTCAGGACTCTCGTTTTCGGTATTGGGCAGGCGTCATGCTGTGCCACTTCTTAAATGCCCGGATAAAGGCCGCCGCCTCGGTGTAGCCTAACTTTCCTGCGATCACTTCGATGCTGTCTTCGGTGGTATCCAGTAAACGGCATGCTTTCTCTGAACGTACAGATTCGAGCAACTGTTGGAACGTCGTTCCCTCTTCTTTGAGCTGTCGTCTGAAACTGCGCTCGCTGGTGCTGAAGGTATCGGCGCATTCATTGATAGAAGGATACCCCTCCCGGAACATTCCCAGGTACTTTTTAACACGATCGCTGAGGTTGTTCGTTTCTGGCTGGCGGCGCTGTTTCAGCAGTTCGTCGCATTGCTGCTGGTAAAGGCTGAGAGCCGTTGGGTTAGCATTCGGCAGCGGCTGATCCAGAAGTGCCGCGTCAAAGACGAAACGTGCGACATCGGTCCCGAACTCGACCGGGCAGGCGAACGTATCCCGATAGAAGTCAGCTTCAAATGGCTCTGGATAAGGCACAGAGATCAGTTTCTGCATTTTCTGATGGCCGAGCATGGTCTGCATCATGCTAAGAAACTGAAAGGTGCCAGCGACATCTCGATCGATAATAAAGCGGTGCAGCTCTTCGGGAACATGATAGGGATGGAGTACCAGTGCAGCCTGATCGCCGCTGACTTCAAAGTCGAGTCGGCTGAACAGATAGCTTAATTCCTGATACTTGATACCCAGCTCAATGCCTTCTTTTACTGTGCTGCAGCTCATCAACATCATTGCAAAAGCACCGTATGCGGCAATGCCAAACGTGCTCGAAAGCTTCATTGCTGCCAGCGGATCATGACGTAGATCAACATAAAGGTCAGAAAGCACAGCCAGTTCATCCGCCTGCGAAATCACCGCCGAGGCATCAATCTGATCCGGGTTAATACCGTTACGAGCCAGAGCTGGCGCGGGGTCTATGCCGTATTTCTTATGTATCTGCTCAGCGGTAAAGCTGAGCGCAAGTATCGATCTTAAGGTCATGGTGGCCGAAATTGTTAATTAGCAGGAAATTCCTGACATGGTTGAGCGCCGAATGCTCCGGCTAAAGTACACAACATAATAACGCGACGGAGCAGAAAACGATGAAAGAAATGAACAACACTCTGCCGAAGTATACAGATACAGTCATCATCGGCGCAGGTCTTGGCGGCCTGGCGATGGGCATTGGTATGCAGAAAAAAGGCCTTAACGATTACATCATTATCGAGAAGTCCACCGAAGTGGGTGGTACATGGCGCGATAATTCGTATCCGGGCTGCGCCTGTGATGTTCAGTCGCACCTGTATTCATACTCTTTCACTAATAAGTCTGACTGGACCAAGCGCTACGCGCCTTGGAACGAGATTCAGCAATATATTCTCGATACTGTAGCAGAATATAACGTGCGTCCGAATATCCGTTTCGGGCTGGAAGTGAACAGTGCTGAATTTGACGAAAAGTCAGCGATCTGGACGGTAGGCACCGCAGATGGTCAGACGGTTCAGTGTCGCTACTTTGTGCTGGCAACAGGCCCTTTGCATGTTCCTCAGATTCCCAATATCCCAGGGCTGGATAAGTTTAAGGGCAAGGTCATGCATTCGGCACAGTGGGACCATGACTATGACCTGAAAGGTAAAAAGGTTGCGTCGATCGGTACCGGTGGTAGTGCAATTCAATATGTACCAGAGATTGCTCCCGACGTAGAACAGATTGACGTCTATCAGCGCACAGCAGCCTGGGTTATTCCTCGTGATGAGCGCCCATACAGCAAAGCCAGTAAATGGGTATTTAATAAGTTTCCATCACTGCGCCGCTTGTATCGCTCACGTCTGTACTTTACGAATGAAATGCGTGTCTGGCCGATTTTTAATCCAGCCATTGCAAAAGCTGTTGAGTTCTTTGCGAAGCGCTTTATTAACCTTCAGGTTAAAGACCCGCAAGTACGTGCGAAACTCACGCCGGATTACACCATTGGTTGTAAGCGTATCCTGATTTCGAACAAGTGGTATAAAACCTTTAACCGTAAAAATGTTGGCCTGGTTACAGATGGCATCAGCGAAATTCGAGAGAACTCTATCGTTGATAAAAATGGCGTAGAACGTGAGTGCGATACCATTATTCTGGGTACTGGATTTATCGTAGATCCTCGCGGATATATGGATAAATTCAACCTGAAAGGTCTGCCGGGCCACGACATTCTGGAAGACTGGAAAGACGGCGCTGAAGCGTACCTGGGGAATACAGTCACAGGGTATCCGAATATGTTTGAGCTGGTCGGACCAAACTCTGGTCTGGGTCACAACTCCATCATTTTCATGATTGAAGCGCAGGTTCACTACATTCTTGAATGTATGAAGGAAGCGAAGAATCGTGGCGTTGACTACCTGAATGTGAAGAAAACCGCACAGGATCAGTTCAACGAAGAGATTCAGGAGCGCATTAAAGGATCTGTGTGGACTTCAGGCTGTTCCAGCTGGTACCAGCAGTCCGATGGTAAGAACTTTGTTCTCTGGCCTTACTCAACGCTGGAGTTCTGGAAGCGTAACAAGAGTGTCGTCACCGCTCACTATGATTGGGTAAAAGTGGATGCGGCAACGAAAGGCAATAAGGTGACAGCGGCGAAAGCGAACAAAGCAGAAGCGGTTGCCTGATGAAAAGTTAGTCATACGGTAGGCGGGTCTTACAGACCGATCGAAGCCTGCTCTTTGCGGCGCTGATTCAGCGCCGCTTTTTTATGTCTTCGAGAACTTCCTCACTCGGAATTCCAGGCGTTCGCCGACCTTCTTCGATATCTTTAATTAACTCAACAAGCGTCAAATTGGCAGGTGCTTGCAGACCCAGCGCGTGAGCAGCTCTGACGACTGCGCCATTAATGTAGTCAATTTCAGTTGTTCGTTGGTTGTTAAGATCTTCCCACATTGAAGATCTAGCCTGGGGATCAATCGCAAGCATTGAAGAGGCGAGTTTCTTAAACCATGAATCAGGAGCCTTCAGGAGGACAGGAATCCATCGTGCAGGTAGTTTGGTTAATTTCGGCAGCTTCAGCTGTTCTTGTTTGGTGACTTCTATTAACTCGCTCATCGCCAGGCTGAGAATGGTCCGGTAGCCTCGGGTTTCAAGCTCCTGCTTCAGTGGCAGGTTACTCACTGCGTTAATCGCATTATTGAGGTTCAGCTGTAATTTTGCCCACTGTAATGCCTCGAAGCCTGAGGTTGTGTGTAGCCGGAACCCCATGTCATGAAAGGCGCTATCGAGTTGCATCGCGATAGTGCTATCAATCAGCGCTTCGCAGTAAACATCGCCTTCGGTTCCACGATGAAACCGACAGTTGTCCATGGGGGCGACATTGAAGCCGACGATGCCGCGGATGACCGGATTTCTCAGTTGCCGCAGCATGTCGTCGCTGCCGATGCCGTTCTGCAGGCTGATGACGGGCGTTGTCTTCGCTGCAAATGCCTGAAGTTGCTGGGCAGCTTCGTGGACGGCCAGACATTTTACTGTGAGCAGAATGAGGTCCGCAGAGGCCAGAGCATCTGTCGAATCCGTGACTGTCAGATTTGAGTATTGGCAGTCCCTTTCCTGATAATCGCTCAGCGCCATATGTCCGGCACGGTTGAATGCATTGATCAGTCGTTCGCGCCCGATCAGGGTAACTTCATGGTGTTTGCTCAATACGGCGCCAAGATAACAACCGATTGCTCCCGCGCCCAGAACGGCTATTTTCATGTGGATGCCCGTTTTGCACGCGCCAGCCAGCGGTCAAGAGAGTTGGCAAATGTTTGCTTATCTTTGTCTGAAAACGCCGCAGGCCCACCACTCTGAACGCCTGAAGAGCGCAGGGTTTCCATAAAGTCGCGCATTTGCAGTTTTTGCCGGATTGTCTGCGGGTTATAGGTCTCGCCCCTGTTGTTGATGACGTCGACCTTGTTTTCCATAACCTCGGCAGCGAGAGGAATATCCTGTGTAATCAACAGGTCGCCAGCGACCGCTTCCTGCGCAATGTAGTTATCTGCGACATCGAAGCCCGGCTCTACCTGATGTGAAGTAATGCAGGGGTGAGGTGTCACAGGAACCCTGTGGTTGGCGACAAAACGCGTAGTCATTTCGGTACGTATAGCCGCCTTACAAATGATCTCTCGAACGGCTTTTGGCGTGGCGTCGGCATCGACCCAGATCGTTGGCATAGTTGATCAGCCTGTCAGTTATTTGCAACACATTATGGCCTAAAGCGGTATTTTTTTTCACCGGAGATTGTTTGCTTTCCACCTGTTGCCGATGTCTGTCTCGGGTGACTATAAATAAAACACAACAACAGATGACTTAAACCTGTTCTGACAGGAGGACACTATGACAGCAACTGCAGATCATCCGGCCATTAAGCCACGGCACATGTCGATGCCGTTCGAGCAACTGGATACGCCTTATTTTTTCGACAATAACGCACTACTTTCTGCATTTTTTGCCGCATTGTCGTCCACCTTTCCTGCGGGTGAGGGCGAGTTTATCGCCTCTGTCCGTCAGTATCGCGACAAGATCAAAAGCCCAAAGCTGAAGGAAGAAATCCGCGGTTTTATTGGTCAGGAAGGACATCATAGCCGTCAGCATGAGCGCGTGAACGAAGCCCTGCGCGAGCTTGGCTTCGACGCGGTTGCGCTCGACAATGACCTGGGCAACTACATTCAGAAGCACGTAGTTAACCGCTCTGATAAGTTCCGCCTGGCGATGACTGTCTGTATGGAGCATTTGACTGCAATTCTGGCAGAACACCTGCTGACCTACCCAGAGACTCTGGAAAATCTCGCCCCGTCAGTGCAGGATCTGCTCTACTGGCACGCAGTTGAAGAGATCGAACATAAGTCTGTTGCCTTTGACACCTTTATGAGCACCGAAGGTGACCAGAAATACCTGCGCTGGTGTCAGGTGTATGCCACATTGTTTTTCTTCCACCGTATTGGCTGGTACACCATCAAACTGCTGTGGTGGCAGCGTAAAATGCCGTCCTGGAAAGAATTCAAAGGCTTCTGGCGTTTCATGACCGGTAAGAAAGGTATGTTTACTGGTGTGACCAAAAACTATCTGGACTGGTTTAAGAAAGGTTTCCACCCATGGGACCACGACAATATGGATCTGATCGAGCGTTGGAAAACCGAGTTCTACCGTGAAGAGCAGGACATGAAACTGCAGAAAGAAAAAGACAAGCTGAAAGCGGCCAGTTAATTGACCAAACTTGAAGCTTAGTCACATAAAGGCCGCCGACGAGCGGCCTTTTTTATGGTCAGCTACACCCTGACCTCTATATTTGGACACAAACCACCTTGTCATTCGTAAATGACCTACCTATCGTAACAGGCACAAGAATAAACACCTCTGGAGAACCCCTATGCAAGGTCTGATGATGGATCGCCCACTGCTGGTATCAACACTGTTGCAGCATGCGGAAGCGACCTACCCGAATACTGAAATTGTAAGCCGTCGCTGTGAAGGTGATATTCACCGTTACACCATGAAAGACGCTGCCAGCCGTGCCCGTAAAGTGGCTAACCTGCTGACCCGTCTTGATATCCAGGACAGCGACCGCGTAGCGACACTGGCGTGGAACAACTATCGCCACTTTGAACTGTATTACGGTATTTCTGGTTTTGGTGCGGTACTGCACACCATTAACCCGCGATTGTTCGCTGAGCAGCTGGTGTACATCATCAATCATGCCGAAGACCGCTACATTTTTGTTGACCTGACCTTCGTGCCACTACTCGAGGCGATCCTGCCACATATCGGTAACGTCGAAGGCTTCATCATTCTGTGCGATGAAGACAAAATGCCAGAGACCAAGCTACCTAATGCGCTTTGTTATGAAACGCTGCTGGCGGCAGAATCCGACGAATTTGAATGGCCTGAGTTTGCTGAAACTAAAGGTGCCAGCATGTGCTACACCTCAGGCACCACGGGTAACCCGAAAGGCGTTCTCTATTCACACCGCTCGACCTGCCTGCATGCGTTTGCTTCTGTCGGTGAAGAGGTGATGGGCCTGTCATCCAGCTCATGCTTCCTGCCGGTTGTTCCTATGTTCCATGTGAACGCCTGGGGCACGCCGTACTCTGCATGTATTACTGGAGCCAAGCAGGTATTCCCTGGGCCAGGTATGGATGGCGCTTCTCTGTGGGAACTGATCGAAGCGGAAGAGCCGGATCTTCTGTTAGGTGTTCCGACGGTATGGCTGATGCTGCTGAATCATATGGACAGCATTGGTAAGAAACTGGAATCAGTGAAGAACGTGATTGTTGGTGGTGCTGCCGCGCCTCTGCAGATGATTAAAGACTTTGATCAGAAGCACGATGCCTTCCTGATTCATGCCTGGGGGATGACCGAAACCAGCCCGATCGGGACGATCAATGCGATGAACCCGATCATGGCGAAACTGCCTAAAGAAGAGCAGTACCAGCTTCAGCGTAAGCAGGGTCGCCCGATCTTTGGTATCGAAATCAAGATTATTGATGACGAAGGCAATCGCCTGCCGCATGACGGTGAGACTTACGGTCGCCTGATGATTCGTGGGCCATGGGTGGTGAACGGCTATTACAACAACGACGATACCTCCAGTTTTGAAGACGGCTGGTTTGATACCGGCGATGTGGCGACGATCGACCCTGACAGCTACATGAATATTGTTGACCGCTCTAAGGACGTTATTAAATCTGGTGGTGAGTGGATCAGCTCGATTGACCTTGAAAATACAGCGGTGGGCCACCCGGATTTGGCAGAGTGCTGTGTGATTGGTGCTCGTCATCCTAAGTGGGATGAGCGTCCGATTCTGCTGGCGATCAAGAATGAAGGTGCCGACGTTGATGAAGCCAGTGTGCTTGAATATCTCGAAGGTAAGATTGCTAAATGGTGGATGCCCGATGCCGTTATTTTCGTAGAGTCTCTGCCTCATACCGCGACCGGTAAGTTGCTGAAAATTGACCTGCGTAAAGACTATGAGAACTACCTGATCGAAAACGCGAACTGAGCATCAGCCAGTCACTACTGATCAGAAAGTTCAAAGAAAGCCCGGTTTGCCTGAGCAATCCGGGCTTTTTTGTCCGCCTGGGTTTATGCCTCAGTAGGCTCAGGCGGAGTGTGGCAGGTCTTCCGGGCGATTAACGTCAGAGTGAATCATAGGGTCGCCGATCATGACATTAACGTAGGGGGCGTCTGGTATCAGGCGGGCTTCTGTCCTGTGACCGTGCAACTGCATCAGTTCGAAGGCGTGTTCTTTGCTGAAGCCGGTTGGATATCCGGGCTGACCATATTCATCAATGGGGCGGGCGCAATCGTTGTCTTCGAGGTGGGACGCGAGCACCCGGTAGGTTTCGGCTGTGATCCACGGCATATCGGCTCGGGCAATGATCCAGCCATCCCAGTCCTGATTTGCGTGCACGCCAAAAGCAATGCTGTCACCGATACCGCGGGCGGCATCCGGGCATACGCCGGCTTCAGCGCCATCGTCGATACAGTGGTCAAGTATGGATTGATCGCCTTCATGCAGTACGACATAGCATGGCAGACCAGACTGAAGGGCGTTTTCAATACTGGCCTTCAGCATACATGTCTGACCTGGCCAGGGGGCGCATCGTTTGTCACTGCCAAAACGGGAACTACGACCCGCGGCGAGAAGGATAATGCCTGTTTTCATCGTTAATCCTCCCTGTCAGAGGTGTTCGATACTTATCCGACGCTATCACAGGCTATTGACCGACAGCGCAGTAAAAATGTTACTGCCTGTCGGTTACACAAGGCGGCCTTGTGAGGTCAGTCTGATGATTCGACGTCATCCCACCAGGGATAGACATCTGGCATATCAGTGCTGACACGGCCCTGAAAGTCGGACGGGCGTTTTTCTAAGAAGCTCGCCACACCTTCTTTGCCGTCTTTCAGGCTGGTGTAGAACATTCCGAGCGACTCAATCTTATGTGCTTCTGCCGGATGAGTCATCGCACTGTTGCGGTACATCATCTGGCGAATCATGGCTACAGACACCGCAGAGCGCTGAGCTATGCTGGCTGCGAGGCGCCGGGCTTCCTGCAACAGTTCGTCGGCGGGAACGACTTTGCTGACAAAGCCTGCGTCTTTGGCCTCATCTGCCTTGAAAATATCGGCAGTCATCGTCCATTCGAGTGCTTTCGAAATGCCGACAATCCTCGGTAAGAACCAACTGGAGCAGGCCTCTGGCACGATACCGACCTTACTGAACACGAAGCCGATACGAGTATGCTCACAGGCGAGACGAATATCCATGGCACAGGTCATGGTTGCGCCAATTCCTACTGCGGCACCGTTGATCGCCGCAATGACCGGTTTAGTGCAGCGGAAAATGGCTAGAGCAACGCGGCCGCCGGTATCGCGTACACCCTCGACGATGTCTTTGTCGCTGAAGCGCTTATTCAGGTCACTGAGTGTTGGCTGCTGGGATTCATCCAGTCCGAAGACGTTCCCTTCTTTTGACAGATCCATACCTGCACAGAAGGCCTTACCTGCGCCGGTGACAATGATGGCGCGAACATCATCGTCCGCACTGGCGCGATCAAACGCATGAATCAGCTCGTTGCACATTTCAACCGTGAAGGCGTTCATCTGCTCAGGACGATTAAGAGTCAGTGTCAGAACGTGATCGCTGACGCTCCAGTCGAGGGTAGAGTAGGAATGGCTCATCAGAAGTCTCCAGTGAAAGAAGAAACGGCGTTCTGGTATTCGGCTTTCAGGCGCTTAACCAGTTCGGCAGTTGTCGGTACGTCAGCGATGCTGCCTACCCCATGACCCGCTGACCATAGATCTTTCCATGGCTTAGCGCTGGTGGCCTGAACCATTTTTTCTGTATCCAGTTCTGCACCAAAATCGACATGATCGGGTTTCTGATGCGTGGCGAGGTCGATATCGTGGGCATCCAGTGACGGTTTCAGGAAAGAAGCATTCACGCCCGAAATTTTCGGGGTATACACAATGTCGCCAGCACTGCTGGTGGTCAGCATTTCTTTGTATTCAGGCTGCACCTGGCATTCCTGAGTGCCTATAAAACGGGTACCCATGTAGGCCATATCAGCGCCCATCATCCTGGCTGTGGCGACGTCACGCCCGGTACTCAGGCTGCCCGCCAGCAGAATAGTTTTATCAAAGAACTGCTTCAGCTCATTAATCAGCGCAAACGGATTCCAGTCACCGGCATGGCCTCCGGCGCCACCACAGACAGCAATTAAACCGTCCACGCCAACGGAGGCAGCTTTGCGCGCGAATCGGGTATTCACGACATCATGGAAAACGACGCCGCCATAACTGTGTACGGCATCGACAACATCCTGAACAGCTCCGAGAGAGGTGATCACCAGAGGCACCTTGTGCTTAACAATGATTTCCAGATCCTGCTGCAGGCGGGCGTTGCTTTTGTGTACGACCAGATTCACTCCAAACGCTGCGGCAGGTTCACCGGTTTGCTCTGCGTAGTTATCGAGGTCCGCGCGGATTTCGGTCAGCCACTGATCCAGGCCTTCGCTTGAGCGCTGGTTTAACGCCGGAAACGTACCAATCACACCGGCTTTACAGCACTCAGTGACCAGCGCAGGGCCAGAGGCCAGAAACATAGGGGCAACCACCACGGGTAATTTGAGGCCGGGTCGCAAAGAATCGGGCAATGACATGAACAGTCTCCGGAAAATAAAAAACGGGGAATGATATTCTCATTCCCCGTGATTGGATTAAACAGTCGATTGTGCCAAATCAGGCCCTGACGCGCCCCATCAGCAAAGGTGCAGAGAGCAGGGCCAGCAACCAGAATATGGCACCGCCGCCAGAACCACCTCCTCCAGAAGAAGCTGCAGGCGCAGGGTCCACGTTTGAAATCACCCGGATCGTCATCTCTGCCGTGTCACTGAGCTGTGGGACGCCGTTATCAGTCACAGTAGCTGAAATTGTGTAATCCCCTGCAACCAAACCATCAGAGCTGAAGGTGATGCTGTTACCTAACTCATAGGAGTCAGCCAGGTTAATATCGTTGGATGACCACTCGATAAAATGAGCATCCCAGTCGTCCTCATCAGAAATAATCGCCTCGATAGTGATGTCGCCCATTCCCTCAACGATGGTCGCTTCTTCTCTACCTGCCTGAGTTAGAATTAAAGCTACGCTAGGAGCATTCAGATTCACATCCAGTGTGCCGTCACCATCACTGTCGCGATAAACAACACCGTTCATGATGAGTCCCGGAAGTTGTCGGTCTGAGCCGAAATCCCACACATCACTATCCCAGTTTTCGTACAAGGTACCTTTGCTTGTGCAACTGTCATCGTTGGGGTCGGTCGGGCACTGAAGCTCACTCAAAAGTGCTCCAAAGTAGGAGGCGTTAGTGCCTGCGCTTGTTGCCTGGCCACTTGTATCGGTCGCCCAGTATAAGGACTCGTTGTTATTCGGATAGCTGTAGCCCAATAGCCCGTAACCGTTCGCAACGTATCCCGTCGACAGACTGTTAGCGAGGGTGCTATTTCGGGCAGCACCAATCAGGCCGCCTTGATAATTGCCTTGCAGGATAGCAGCGCTAGAGAATACATTGCTCACATTACTATTGCCGGTTTTGCCAGCAAGGCCTCCAGCATTCCCTTGGGAGCTGATAAGAGCGGAGACAAAAACGCTATCAATTTCGGCATAATTAATACGGCCTGCGAGTGCGCCGACATCATATCGACCGGTAATTGATGTCATTGGACCGGTAATAGCTACTTGGGTGACTTTGATGGCACCTTGGATGGAAGTAAATAGTCCAGCATGAACGTCTCTATCGATATAGAGGTTGCGTATCTGATGGCCGTTACCATGAAAGTCTGCATTGAATGCACTACTAAAGTGCGCAGAGCCTATCGGCTCCCAGCCTTCACCGTCATTCCAGTAAGTATCCAGCTCATTCATCTGGCCATCGCCATTGGTATCGAAATCCAGATCTGATATCAGCTCATATCCGTGGCAGCGCTGCTGCGCGGTGCCTTGCCAAAGTATGATCGGGCAGCCAGAGGTATCCGGGAGGCTCTCTTCAGTCATTACTTGTCCTGAACCGTCCAGTGCGAATCGGATCGCGCTCAGCTCTTCCAACGAAGCAATATCTATCAGGCCATCAGAGTCGGCGTCGGCGTCAGTGATGCCGTCGTTATTGTCGTCTGTGTCGACCGCGTTGGTGATGCCGTCGTTATCACGATCATCCGGATAATCATCATAGGTTAATCCGCTGTTGGCCTGGCAGGTTGCGTCGCAGCCGTCGGCCCACTCATCGACCAGGCCATCCAGGTCGGCATCCAGGTATGCCGCGGCGGCGGATGGGAAAGCGTCGAGAATCAGACCGCTATTAATGCGGCAGCTGGCATCGCAGCCAGGGGTAAAACTATCAATATAGCCATCTTCATCGGTATCCATTGATGACCCAAAAGTGTCTGGATAAGCATCATCTTCGTCCAGTGCGCCATCGCCGTCACTATCACGGTAAATACGACCTCCCATGATCAGTCCGGGTAACTGCTGGCCTGTTCCAAAGTCCCATACTTCACTGCTCCAGCTTTCGTACAAGATGCCGCTATCGGTACAGGTATCGTTGTCTGAGGAGGCGGGGCACTGGAGCTCACTCAAGAGTGCACCAAAGTAGGAGATGTCATTGCCTGAGCTTGCTGCTTGACCGCTTGCATCGGTCGCCCAGTACGAGAATTCGCTGATGCTCCAATTACTGTAGCGCAACAGACCTCCACCGCTCTCAACGTACCCCGTCGACATGCTGTTAGAGAGAGAACTGTCAGAGAGGCGACCGATCAGGCCGCCTTGAGGTCCGCCCGTCAGGATGGCTGCGCTGGAGAAAACGTTACTCACAGTACTGTCGTAGCTCAGGCCTGTGAGGCCGCCAGCATACTGATCGGCGTTGACTATGCCGGTGATGAAAATGCGATCGATGCTTGTGTAACGCGCACGAACTGCGAGCACGCCGGCATCATAGCGAGCGGTAATGGATGTCATTGGGCCGGTAATCGCCAATTGGGTTATTGTGGAGGGACGGGTGGACGTGCCTTCGATGTAACCAAATAGCCCAGCATTTCCGGTTCTATCTATATAGAGGTTACGTATCTGATGGCCGTTACCATGGAAGTTTGTAGTGAAGGGATTTAATGAATTCGCGCCAATCGGCTCCCAGCCCTGACCATCATTCCAGTAAGTGTCCTGTTCATTCATCTGGCCATCGCCGTTGGTGTCGAAATCCAGATCCGTCGTTAGCTCAAAGCCATTACAGCCACCTTCCGGGCAGCCTGTGCTGTCGCCATACAGAGCTGCGCCATCAAGGTGATTACGGATTTCGTTCAGGTCGGCAAGGTCGGTAATTTCGATCAGGCCGTCGTCATCAAGGTCATAGTCGACCCGATCACCAGCGGCGAAAGCGTTGAAGGAAAGGATAGTGCTACAGAGCAGGGCGGCTCTGCTGATGGCGCGGATGTACATTATTGGTGGCTCTCCCATGTCAGGGAGGCACGTCAGAGGTCTTACAGCGTGAGTCCGCTGCATTCCTCGAGTGCATACATCCCTGTATGAATTCAATGAGGCAGGAGGTTACCATACTGGCCTCTTCATCTGAATCAGATTCCGTGGCATTTGTGCGGGGTTACGTGGGCTAAATTGACGCCTCGCGCCTGGAGATTTAACCTATAAATGTCTTATATGATTTCTTCAGAGTGCTGATGTCGCGACGTTTCCGTTTTTCCGGTGTATTGCTTATGCTGCTGGCCATTCTGGCTCAGCCGGTGTTGGCTGCTGGGTCGTTGTGCAGCCTGGGTCATGGTGGTTCATCCGACACGGTTATGTCAGACGTGGTTACCTCAGAATCCGTTACTTCAATCATGGCACACGATCATTCGATGCATCAGCATCATGGGAATGACATAAGTAAAGCTTCTGAACCGAGCAGCCATAACTGCTGTGATGGCGGCACGTGTGACATGCCTGAGTGTTCTGTGCATATCATGGGGCTGACAGGCTTCAATGTGTCTGTCCCGGTCATCAGTGCCGGAAGCTCAATTTCTTTGATGATTGCTCAAGATCATCCTTCTCTTGCGGGCTCCCTCTACCGCCCACCCATTCTGGCCTGACCAAGGATAAGTGCGCCCGGAAAACGGGTTTGCGCGCCTCATTTTTAATTAATTTTTAAGTTTTTCTCTTTAAAGGCGAAAGCCAGAGACTCTTTATGATGTCGTTGAAATTATCCAGTGCGCGGTGGGTAAGTCTTGCCGTGCTGACTCTGTCAGGTCATGTATTTTCGTCAGAGCTGACCCTGAATCAGGCTGTAGAGCGGGCGCTTGAACGGGACCTGTGGCACAACAGCAGTGCTCAGCGCGAGCAGGCTCTGATCGACCGGGCTGAATCGAGTGGTTCATTGCCAGACCCGTCAGTCACACTGACGGCGGGAAACTTCCCGGTGGATACCTTTGATATCCAGCAGGAGCCGATGACGCAGTTAAGTGTTGCGGTGACGCAGATGTTTCCCCGTGGAGACAGCCGTGCGCTCAGCGCCCAGAAGAACCGTGAGCTGTCTTCGCAGCAACCCTTGTTACGACAGGATCGCTCTCTCAAAGTCGAGCAAGCAGTTACCGGTCTTTGGTTGCAAGGCTATGAGGCTCAGGAAAGCATCAAGCTGATGGAGCAGGAGCGTGATCTGCTTCGTCAGTTGGTCGATGCCGCCCGGGCAGGTTATGCATCGGGACTAAATAACACCCGCCAGCAGGATGTGGTTGAGGCCAACGTCGAGCTGATTCGCCGTGAAGATCGTCTTGCCGAACTCAGACAAGCATTAGCGGTTACCCGTCAGCAACTGGGCGAGTGGCTGAGTGAGTCCGGGGAGGTTTTTGAGTCAGGGCAATTTGTCGGGTTACCCAAAGGGCCGACACCAGATCAGCTCCCCACCGCAGAAACCGTCATCCAGCATCCACAGGTACTGGCATTTGAACGTCGTATCCAGTCGAGTGAAACCGGAGAGGCCCTGGCGCGTCAGTCTTATCGCCCAGCCTGGGGCCTGACAGCAAAATACGGGTACCGCGATGATGATCTGATGGGCAATAACCGTGCGGATCTGATGTCGGTCGGTGTGACATTTGATCTGCCGTTATTTACTGGCAACCGTCAGGATCGGGAAGTCAGTGCTGCAGTAGCCGATACGGAAGCGCTGCGCACGGAGAAGACCCTACTGTTACGCCGCATGCGAAGTGCATTGTCGGCGGCGTTGACTGAATACGCTTACTTGTATGAACGCAAAACCTTCTATCAGCAGCAGTTATTGCCTCAGGTGCAGGAGCAGGCATCCGCTGCGTTGTCTGCGTATCACTCTGATCGTGGTGATTTTCCCTCTGTGGTGAAAGCCCGTACGTCTGTACTTAATACACGCCTCGCGCGACTAAAAATAGAGACCAGCCTGCATCGCACACTGGCGGATATTCGCTATTTATCTGCGACAGGGTTGTTATCAGCCGAATCGCTGACATCAGGCTCTTCATCTACAGGGGAATTAAAAAATGAAAAATAATTCAGTGATATTTGCTGCAGGGGTTGCCGTCGGTCTTTTCGTTTATTGGAGTGCTGGTCAGTTTTCTGGCGGTCAATCTGACAGCAGTGGCAATGCTCAAAAAAATAACGAGCCGCTCTACTGGGTTGCTCCGATGGACCCGGACTATCGTCGCGATGGCCCGGGCAAGTCGCCCATGGGAATGGATCTGGTGCCTGTCTATGAGGAGGATTCTCAGGAAGACGCTGCCGGCACCGTTCGTGTTGCTCCTGAACTCGAGCACAGCTTTGGCGTGCGTACGGCCGAGGTTACGACTGGAATGCTCAATCCGGTGATTCGTTCGGCAGGCTATGTCGAATATAACGATGACTTTGTCGTTCATATGCATCCACGCACCGAAGGCTGGATCGAAAAACTGCATGTGCGATCTGAAGGGGACCCGGTAGAAAAAGGCGCGCCCCTTTACGACATTTATTCGCCCACGCTGGTTAATGCACAGGAAGAATATCTGCTTGCCCTGCGTCGCGGAAATCAACAACTCGCATCGGCATCTCGCTTACGACTGCAGGCGTTGCAGGTGCCTGATGACATTATCCGGCAGATCGAAAATACCCGTCGCGTCAGTCAGACATTAACTATGCGGGCACCGCAATCAGGTATCGTAGATCAGTTAAATGTCCGTCAGGGTATGTACGTCGTGCCGGGGACAGAAATCATGACATTGGCGCAGGCATCGCAGGTCTGGATAATCACCGATGTCTTCAGTGACGATCTGAGCTTTATCGGAGGTGGCGAATCCGTTGAGGTAACCAGCCAGGCGTCTCCGGGGAATGTATGGACTGGCGTTGTCGATTATATCTATCCCGCTCTGGATACAGCGACCCGCACAGCTCAGGTTCGTATTCGCCTGACCAGCCCTACAGATATGCTGAGGCCGGGAATGTACGCCAGCGTGGTGATAAAACCTTCGGCAAGCGAAACCTTGCTCATCCCGCGTGATGCCGTTATCCGCGTCGCTGAGGGCACTCGTGTGGTGTTAAAAACAGGAGCCGGAAAATACCGCTCAGTCCCGGTAGAAACCGGTCGTTCAGATGCTGACTCTGTTGAAATACATCGGGGTCTGGAAGCGGGTGATGAAGTCGTTATTTCTGCGCACTTTATGATCGACTCTGAATCAGCCAAAAAAGCTGATTTAAGTCGTTTCGAACATGAAATGGGGATGTCTGAGCACAAGGTTCCATCAACTACAGAAACATCCAGTGCCATGGCTGATGGTGTCATTAACCGTCTTGATAAAGAGGCGCGGGTTGCCAACATCAGCCGCGGGCCGATTGAAAAATGGAAGCGGCCGGCCGCCACAATGGATTTCAGTTTGTCCGACGAACTTGATTTATCCGGCCTGAATGAAGGCGATAGCATACATTTCGTATTTGAAGTCTCGAATGGTGAATTTACCGTCACCGAGGTTTATACAGTCTCTAGCGACGACATGAGCAAAGAAATGGATAGTAGTCACGCAGCGGAACCACATAAGGGAGCTGACCATGATTGAAGCTGTTATTCGTTGGTCGGTCCATAATCGCATCATGGTGCTGTTGGTGACTGTGATGCTGGCCGGAGCCGGGCTGTGGTCAGTAAAAAATACGCCCGTTGATGCGATTCCTGATTTATCCGATGTTCAGGTCATTATTAAAACCAGTTATCCCGGCCAGTCACCTGAGGTTGTTGAAAATCAAGTCACCTACCCATTGAGTACCGCCATGATGTCGGTGCCGGGCGCAACGACTGTCCGCGGCTTTTCCTTCTTTGGTGACTCTTATGTCTACGTTATTTTTGATGATGACACCGATATGTACTGGGCGCGTTCCCGCGTGTTGGAATACCTGTCGCAAATAGCGCCCGAACTGCCTGAGCAGGCAAAGCCACAGCTTGGCCCGGACGCCACGGGTGTCGGTTGGGTGTATATCTATGCTCTGACAGACCCGACGGGCAATCTCGACCTCGGCCAGTTACGCACGCTTCAGGACTGGTTTCTGAAATACGAGTTGCAGTCGGTTGAAGGCGTCTCAGAAGTGGCGAGCCTTGGCGGTATGGTGCGCCAGTATCAGATCGTTGTTGATCCAGAAGCCTTGCGTGCGTTTGATCTTCCTCTTGCGCATGTCCGTAATGCGGTAAAACGCGCAAATCAGGAAAGCGGCGCCTCGGTGATCGAAATGGCCGAGGCCGAATACATGATCCGTGCAACCGGTTATCTTGAAAGTCGCGAAGACATTGAACAGATTCCACTGGGTTTATCTGAGTCCGGTACACCGCTGCTTCTTAAAGACATTGCTCGTGTTGAACTGGGCCCGCAGATGCGTCGTGGTATTGCTGAGCTGAATGGCGAGGGTGAGGTAGTCGGCGGCATCGTGGTCATGCGCTATGGTGAAAACGCTGCAAATACCATTGATGCCGTGAAGGCACGGCTTAATGAAGTAGCGCCGGGATTACCTGAAGGCGTTGAGGTTATTCCTGTGTATGACCGCTCTGAATTAATTAACCGCGCGGTGGATAATCTCTGGGAAAAACTCGCTGAAGAATTCATCGTGGTGATTCTCGTCTGCCTGCTATTCCTTTTTCATATCCGCTCAGGGTTTGTCGCATTCATCAGTTTGCCGGTAGGTATTCTGGCTGCATTTCTGGTGATGAAATTACAGGGATTGAATGCGAACATTATGTCGCTCGGCGGTATCGCGATTGCCATTGGCGCCATGATTGATGGTGCTATCGTCATGATTGAAAATATGCATAAGCATATGGAACGCACGAAAGTCACTGCGGCTAACCGTTGGGAGATTGTTGTCCGCTCGGCGTCTGAAGTCGGCCCGGCTTTATTTTTCAGCTTGTTAATTATTACTGTCAGCTTTATCCCCGTGTTTACCCTGGAGGCACAGGAAGGGCGGATGTTCTCTCCACTGGCATTCACTAAAACCTACGCCATGGCGGCGAGTGCTGCGCTTGCGATTACGCTTGTCCCGGTACTGATGGGTTACTTCGTACGTGGAAAAATCCGTAGTGAATCGAGTAATCCGGTGAACCGTCTTCTTGTGGGGATGTATCAACCCTTGTTGAAAGGTGTACTGCGTTATCCGCTACCTGTCATTGTGTCTGCGTTCATTATCGTTCTGGCGACACTCTGGCCGGCGCAGAAACTGGGCAGCGAGTTTATGCCGGAGCTGGATGAAGGCGATCTGATGTATATGCCTACGACTTATGCAGGCATCTCAGTGGGCAAAGCCCGGGAGCTGTTACAGCAAACGGACAAACTGATCGCCACCGTACCTGAGGTGAAAAGCGTGTTCGGCAAAATTGGCCGCGCAGAGACAGCCACCGATCCAGCGCCGTTGACCATGATTGAAACCTTTATCCAGCTGCACCCCAGAAGCGAGTGGCGCGACGGCATGACGACCGACAAGCTCAAAGCAGAACTGGATGCGCTGGTGAAATTTCCCGGTCTGACGAATGCTTGGGTGATGCCGATTAAAACCCGGATCGATATGTTATCCACGGGGATTAAAACGCCTTTAGGCATTAAAGTGTCTGGCCCGGATCTCAATCAGATTGAGTCGATCGGTAGGGCGCTTGAGGAAATACTGGGCGAGCTTGCAGGTACCCGTTCGGTGTACTCAGAGCGCGTGTCCGCCGGTCGGTATATTACGATTGAGCCGGATCGTTGGGCCGCAGCCCGTTACGGTCTGAACATGGCAGATGTGCATGACATTATTGCGTCTTCTGTGGGCGGCCAGACGCTGACGACGACCGTAGAAGGGTTGGAGCGTTATCCAGTGAATCTGCGTTACCCGCAATCCTACCGGGATTCACCCGAAGCACTGGAGAAGCTGCCGGTTGTGACCGAATCCGGTGCTCATATCCAGCTAGGAGATATTGCCGATATACGTGTGGAAAGCGGCCCTCCTGCCATCAAAAGTGAAAATGGTCGCCCTAGTGGCTGGACCTACATTGATGTCGGCGACGTTGATTTTGCCACTTACATCGAACGAGCCAGACATCGCCTGAGTTCAGAGCTTGATATGCCGCCGGGGTATTCCCTGACCTGGGCCGGCCAGTACGAATATATGCAGCGGGCGAAAGAAAAGCTGACTTATATTGTCCCTTTGACTCTGGCACTGATCGTTCTATTGCTGGCCATGAACTTCCGTCGTTTTTCGGACGTCGCGATTATTATTGCCAGCCTGCCCTTAGCGTTAGTTGGTTCCGTCTGGCTTATGTATTTACTTGGGTATCAGATGTCGGTTGCTGCGGGCGTTGGCTTTATTGCACTGGCGGGGGTCGCGACAGAATTATCCGTGATTATGCTGGTATTCCTGAATCAATGCTTAGAGCAGCGCAGAGTGTTGGCAGACAAGGCGGGCAGAAAACTGTCGCTTGAAGATCTGCGCCAGGCCGTGATGGAGGGGGGAGCCCTGCGGGTTCGCCCGAAAGCCATGACGGCCGCCGCTATCATCGTTGGTCTACTGCCTGTGTTGGTGGGAACTGGCACCGGCTCAGAGATTATGAGTCGTATCGCTGCACCCATGGTCGGCGGCATGGTCAGTGCTCTGGTGCTGACCTTGTTGGTCGTGCCTGCGGTGTACTATCTGGTCCATAAACGAAACCTGCACTGATGATGCAGACGAGTGGGTCATAACAGACTATACAGGTGCGAATGTGGTCAGTTATGACTCTGTGCGTGAAATCACATTACAACTAAAAACAGACATTTCGTTGTGGAATGCCTCATAAAATTAACCAAATCTCACATGATATAGAGGGAATATTACATACACTGAAGTTCTGAAAATTGAGGAGCAGCCGATGCGGGTAATGCAGGCACTCATTGCAGTTTTATTCTTCAGGATTTTATTGCCAGTGACAGTTTTATTCGTTGCTTTACTTCGGGCTGGCTTGCTCTCGTTAAAAGAGACTTCGGTTGCTCTAACTCTGACTGGTGCGATTCTGAGTAGTGCCTTGCTGTTGTGTACCCCGGCGATAGCATCATCAACCGGGCTGCACGAGCATAGACTGCTTCCCGGGTTTGGTCAGATCGCTCCCGACGTTTCTTACTATCTCGACCAGAAGGGAGATCTTCTACTCGAAGATATTATGACCCGCTCGTTTGACAAAGTGCGTGAGTACCCACCGCAATTTGGGTACACCGAGGCGGCCGTCTGGCTGAACTTTCGATACAGCAACCCGGGAGATATCGTATGGTTGAGCGTGAACTACCCTATGCTCGACGACGTACAGGTTTTCATTCTTGATGAACATCAGAAGCTACTTAGCGCCTACCCATTAGGCGATCGCCTTTACTTTGTTGAGCGTGTGCTGCTACGGCCGGAGTTTACTGTACCTCTGCCTTCTTCAGTTTCGCTGGTATCTGTGTATCTGAGAGTTCAGTCAGGCTCCTCTCTCGAAGTTCCGATGACAATCTCTGAAGATGCTGTACTGCGAAAAACGATGGAAAACAGTGCTTGGGTTCAGGGTCTATTCTTTGGTGCCGTTGTGATGCTCGGTTTGTATCACACTCTCATATTCTTATCGTCAGGGGATCGTAGCTATTTTTATTTCGGCGGGTTGTCTCTGGCGATGGCGCTTATTCAGGCAACATTATGGGGACGTAGCTATCAGTTTCTCTGGCCTGAGTCGCCAGATTGGAACGATATTGCAGTCAGTGCACTCATCAATACATCGAACTTTTTTGGTGTACTTTACATAGCCAAAGTCGTGAAAATCTGCGAAAGCCATCGCTTGATAAATATTGCAGCAATGGCGTTAGCGGCGATATCGGGACTTATGGTTGCTTTAAGCCTGTACTTTCCATACGCGGATGTTATCTATCCGACTCTCTTGCTATCCATGATGACTTTTCTTACCTGTGCAACCATGGTCGTTGTGAGAATGCGACGTGGATACCCACCTGCGTTTGCAGTCTTCGTTGCCGGCCTCATGTACACCCTGGGGAGTGCTTCGTATATTCTCGGTAAGCTTGGAGTCTTTAATAATAGTCTGCTACTGGATAATGCTCTGGCCCTGGGACAGCTGTTGCAGGTATTGCTCTTCGCGTTTGCTCTATCCGTGCGGATGGCCATGGATAAGGAATTGCGGGAACGTGCTCAGCGCGACACCGCACACGCTCAGGCAATGTTGCTCGAAACCGAGCGCGAACAGAATGTGCGCCTTGATCAGGAGGTAAAAGCTCGCACGCAAGAGTTACGCGAAGCGAATGCTCGCCTCGAAAAAATCAGTACAACCGACTCTCTGACAGGCCTCTACAACAGGCGTCATTTCGATGAAGTTCTGGAACGTGAATATGGACGCGCCGCAAGAGAGGGTAAAGCTCTGTCACTTATTATGTTTGATCTGGATTACTTCAAGAACCTGAATGATACACAGGGACATGCGTTCGGTGACGAAGCCCTGCGTCAGACTGCGTTGCGCATTCAGGATGTACTTAACCGCCCGGCGGACATGGCATTCCGGTACGGTGGTGAAGAGTTCGTTATTCTACTGCCAGATACTGAGGCATCGGCGGCTCATATTCTGGCACGACAGATATGGACTGCCATGCGTTCAGAGCCAGTTGTGATGAAAGATCAGACCGTGCGACTGACGATAAGCATCGGTATTGCCACGGCTATGCCGGATAAAGACAATTCGTACTACACATTACTGAAACGTGCTGACGAAAAATTATATCAAGCCAAAAACGAGGGCCGCGATCGCATCTGTATCTGATGCGACCCGGCCGAATGCAGTGTTCTCTATTGTTTTTCTACCGCAGGTGCCTGCCATTCGGCATTCAGAATATCTTTGCCTGGATCATAAAAACGCAGTGTTAATTGAAAATACTCGTCAGGAACCGGTAACCAATTGCTTAATGGTGCGCCCTGAGGCGGCTGAGAAGAGATATACAAGGTGATGTCGCCGTTCAGATCCGTCGCGAGGGAGGTATTGCTGCTAAGAGCATGGCGCTCAATGCCGACTGCTGAAGCATATTCATTAGCTTTAAGAAAACCGTCATCGCCATAGGCTGTGATTGACCAGAAGGCCCCGACATCTGGCATATCATCCGCCTTCAGGGTAAAGGTGTAATCATTACTGCCGTGCATTTTCTGCAACTGGCTATCTCTTTCAGCATTCTGATAGACAGCATATTTATTCTGATTGGCGCCAAACCCGACCTGGGCAACCACTGCTCTTATAAAATATCGCTTACCGTAATCTCCTAGCGGAATCAGTTTTGGGTTCGGCCCCCATCCACCAATACCGAGAAGCTTTTTCGCACCGTCGATGCTGCCTTGCCCAAGGCGGATACCTTCATCAAGCGCGCGCTTTTTATACCGTGGTAAATCTTCGACCTCACCTTTTGCATAGCGCCCTGTGTTTATCTGCCCTAGTAACCATTCCATGCCTTTCTGGTCGGCGGGAGGCGGGTTTTCCGCCATCAGACTGGATAGCCGCGTGAAGAACTCTTCACCATTCATTTTGAGAACGACATCGATGGGTGGCTCTTTCTCGTCGTCTTCCAGGCAATTTACAGTCTGGTTGTGGTCGCTGCCACGTCGGCTGCGGTAAGTCTTCAAACGATACTGTCGCTGAATGCGGTTGACCGCCTCAATATCGTTGTCTGCCAGTAGCTCGGTTCGGCCAATGATCCACACGAGATCGGTAGGTGCTGGGATATGCGTCATATTACGCGGAATCCGGCCACGCCACTCAGGGCCGGTAATCATATATTGGCCAGCGAGTGTGTTATCGCCAGTTGTATCTATTCCGGCAAAGTTGTTTGACCATGCATCCAGAAGAGCCATCAGTACGTATCTGTCTGTAACCTCAGGAAGCGTCAGAATGACCGGACTTTCTGAGAGGTCCAGCATAGCCGAAGAATAAAGGGTATCGACGTTGGGCCGTACGACGGCTTTAAAGTCGGGATCGGGCAGTTCGAAAACGTGTTTGAAGGCATTGATGTCTGCGCCGAAGGTGCAGGAACGCTCAGGACCTGTCATTCCTTTGCGGGTTTCATCCATCAGAACGATAGGGAAACCGTAGATATAGCCTTCCATTGCGATCGCAGTAGTTGTCGTTGCTTTGGCGTATTGGCTGGTAGCAACCAATACAAACAACAGAGCGGATCTAAGTGCGTTGGTCAGCTTAACGCGCCGTTTATCGGAATATGATGTGTTCATCGGACACCTGTGATTATTGTTAGTTGGTGAATGAGTGGTGCTGATCAGCCTAGCGCTCATACACAGACGGTCCGTATAACGAATTGAGACAAACTGAATTCAGGTGCGGTACGGCCAGACGAATTTTGTAACGCTTTGTAGAGAACGTAGCGGATAAAGCCATCACAGCAGACGCTGGCTTTTTAAGAGACACAAGAGGATTTCAATATGGAAACAGAAGCGAGCTTTCAATCAGCACAGGACATGCCAATGGCCGCTCTCCGACCTGAGGAACCTGTCTTTGCTGTCGAACCGACCGTTGCTACAGATACCGTCGTATCTCACCTTCAGGCGCTTGAAGATTTTCTCGCGAGTGTTAACAGAGAAAGCGAGTATCTCGCCGTAAAGCGTATGGTAGAAGGATTAATGGCGTCCTTTTCCGGGCAGTGCAGAGTTTCTGCGGAGTCTGTCGGACGTAATCTGGATCTTATTTCGGACTGGTTAGGTGAGGATGCTCTTGGATTACGTCTTGGGCCATTCTCAAGCCGTAAACACCCTCGCCTGGAATTCTTTTTCAAACAGAATCATCTGACTTTGTTTGATTATTGCTGCATGTTAAAGCGCTACCTGACTATCACAACCGATGTTTTCAGCGTGGGCGTTGAGCGTACTACTGATGAAATAACACTTACTTTTCATCCACACCCTGATATTTATGTCAGCCGTCATCAGATAGAGGGCGCTGTTTCATCCGTATGCGATGCCATACTCGACTGCTATGGCCTGACACCTTCAGCGGTGCGTTTTACAAACTCAAATGCATTGCCCGCTGAAGATTATCAGCGCTTGCTTGGATGTCGCCCGGAATTTGAAAAGCCGTTTACACAGGTGACCTTTACCAGCACTAACGAGATTCGCGATTTTGATGCATCGCCATCGTTAAGTGAGCAGGCCTTTCGTGATATTCAGGCGCTTGAAGTAATTCATCGTCAGCAGGTGAGCGAAGAGAGCTGGAGTCAGCGTTGCCGGTTATTACTTGAGCTTCTTCTGAGCTATGGCGAGCCAACAAAAATACTGTTAGCTGAGATTCTTGCAGTAACGCCAAGAACGCTTCAGCGTCGTCTGGCAGACGAAGGTACGAGCTGCCGGGAGTTGCTGGCCGATGTGAGATTGATCAAAGCAAAAGAATATCTTCTGGCCGATGAGCTAACCCTAGACGACATTGCGTTTCTATTAGGATTTAAAGATACCGCCGTTTTCTACCGTGCTTTTAAGCAGTGGACGCGTATGACACCGGGTGAATTCAGAGCCATGCGTTCAGAGCATTATCGCTGATAATATAAAGGAGTGGATGAAAATAGCTCATCCACGCCCTTCGATTTATTACTGGTTTATTCAGGCTTTATCGAGTGCTTGAGATACGTCGGCAATAATATCGTCGATGTGCTCAATACCCACCGAAATACGGATAAGGTCTTTACTTACACCAGCCGATGCGAGTTCTTCCTCATTTAACTGACGGTGTGTTGTCGATGCAGGGTGACAAGCGAGAGACTTAGCATCACCAATATTTACGAGACGCAGGATCATCTCAAGTGCATCGATGAAGCGGGTGCAGGGTTCTACGCCTCCCTTAATACCAAAGCTCAGAATACCGGAAGCTTTGCCTCCCGTAATTTTCTGACATTCGCTGTGATATTTACTGTCTGGCAGTGCGGCATAATTTACCCAGGCGACTTTCGGGTGGTTTTGCAGAAATGTCGCCAGTTTTTCAGCATTTTCACAGTGACGCTCCATGCGCAGACCGAGAGTCTCCAGCCCCTGCATTAACTGGAATGAATTCATCGGAGACAGTGCTGCGCCTGTATTGCGAAGAGGGACAACGCGACATCGGCCAATATAGGCAGCCGGGCCCAGGGCTTCGGTGTATACGACTCCGTGGTATGACGGATCTGGTTCGTTAAGAACCGAGAAACGTTCTTTATTTGCAGCCCAGTCAAATTTACCCGAATCAATAATAACGCCGCCGACAGTGGTGCCATGACCACCAATGTATTTTGTCAGCGAGTGGACAACGATATCTGCGCCGAGCTCAAATGGACGGCACAGGAACGGCGTGGCAACGGTATTATCTACAATCAGAGGCACGCCATGACGGTGGGCGATTTCCGCTAGTTTCTCGATATCCACCACGTTCCCGGCAGGGTTACCGATCGACTCGCAGAAAACTGCTTTCGTGCGCTCATCAATAGCGGCTTCAAATCCTGCAAAGTCATCATACGACACCATGCGTGCTTCAATGCCCTGACGGGGCAGTGTATGAGCGAACAGGTTAAATGTGCCGCCGTAAAGTTGGCTGGTGCTGACAATGTTATCACCCGCTTCGCAGATACACTGTAGAGCGTATGTGATAGCAGCCATCCCAGAAGCGACACACAATGCTCCGATACCGCCTTCCATTGCTGCCAGGCGTTGTTCAAGCACATCCGTCGTTGGGTTCATGATACGCGTGTAGATGTTGCCCGGTACCTTCAGATCAAAAAGATCTGCACCGTGTTGGGTGTTGTCAAAGGTATACGAAGTGGTCTGGTAAACAGGAACCGCGGCCGACTTGGTGGTGGGTTCAGAGGTGTAGCCTTCGTGTAAGGCGATCGATTCGAGCTTCATTGTTACTTCCTATATAAGAATGAGTCGCAAGGATGGTATCAGGTTCTTAGCCCAGCTCGATACTTGGCTTAATTAAAGCCCTACAGTGGCTCTCTTGATTAGCTTTATGGTTATGTTATAAGGTAACAATAACTATTGAGATATATGCCGGACATTGTCCCTGACGTGACCGTGAGATGAGGCAACCTATGCAAGTTTCCCCCGCAGAAAAACTTCCCGTTACCGTGCTTTCAGGTTTTCTGGGAGCAGGCAAAACAACGGTTCTCAGTCATATCCTGAATAATCGTGAAGGGCGACGTGTCGCGGTTATCGTCAATGACATGAGTGAAATCAATATCGATTCAAACATTGTCCGTAACGAGGTGACGTTGAATCGTAGTGAAGAAAAGCTGGTGGAAATGAGCAATGGTTGTATTTGCTGTACATTACGTGAAGACCTGCTAGTCGAAGTTGGAAAGCTGGCTAAAGAAGGCCGGTTTGATTATCTGGTGATTGAATCCACGGGTATTTCAGAGCCTTTGCCTGTCGCCGAAACCTTTACCTTCGCCGATGAAGACGGCACATCACTTTCTGATGTCGCCACTCTGGATACCATGGTGACTGTTGTGGATGCGGTTAACTTTCTTCGCGACTACGACGAGGCTAAAGCCCTGGCCGACACTGGCGAGTCACTGGGCGACGAGGACGAGCGCAGCGTCAGTGATCTGCTGGTCGATCAGGTGGAGTTTGCTGACGTTATTCTGATCAGTAAAACCGACCTTGCGCCTGCGGAAGACGTTGAGCGTTTAAAGGCGGTCATCAGAACGCTTATCACCAGCGCGCGCATCATACCGATCCAGCAGGGCAATATTAATGTGGGTGAAGTACTCGGTACCGGTAGTTTTGATTTTGAGCGGGCACAACAGGCGCCGGGCTGGTTAAAGGAAATGCGTGGGGAGCACATCCCAGAAACTGAAGAGTATGGGATCTCAAGTTTTACTTATACTGCCCGGCGCCCGTTCCATCCTGAGAAGTTTCACCATTTCCTGCACAACACCAAAGAGTACGGAAAACTGATCCGCTCGAAAGGGTATTTCTGGCTGGCGACGCGACCCGAGTTTGCAGGGCAATGGAGTCAGGCGGGGGGTATTGCCCGGTACGGCTTCGCCGGCATGTTCTGGAAAGCGGTACCTGAAGAGCACTGGCCGACCGATCCGGAATACCTTGAGTCGATTAAGGCGCAGTGGGTTGAGCCGTTTGGCGATATGCGTCAGGAACTGGTATTTATCGGCCAGAACCTGGATCAGGTAAGCGTCACAGAGGCACTTGATCGTTGCCTGCTGACCGATAACGAGCTACTGGAAGGTAAAGGCTACTGGCAAACCTTACCTGATCCATTTCCATCGTGGGACCGAAGTGGTGATAATGAACAGAACGCTGAGGCATCGCTGGAACCCGAAACGGAGAATGTATGACACTGAAACGACCTGTTAAACACGCGATTCATATTGATGCACTGTTTCCTGCGGTGCGTGTTTCTTCCACCGTAGCATTGATGGTTGCATCAATGCTGACGGTCATGGGTGCAGGCGTCGCAGCCGCCGAATCTCATGATCACCATGAAGAGCATGAGCATCATGAAAGCCATGACCATGATGAGCACACTGACCATCAAGAGAGCGATCATCATGGGCATGATCACCACGGTGGAGAACATCACGGTGCGCATATTCATGGCGTAGGCCACCTGAATGTTGCCGTAGAAGGCAATCTGGTGACGATTTATCTGCAGACGCCAGCGGCGGATATTATTGGTTTTGAGCATGTCGCTGAAACCAGAGAAGAGCGCACTACGGTTGCCGCAGCGCACAAGAAGTTGAATGATGCCCGCTCGCTGTTCCAGTTTACTGGTGCTGACTGTACGGTCGTCGCGGGTTCAGGAGTTGAAGCTCCGCAGTCTGACAGCGAAGCATCGGATGTTATTGCAGAATATACCTTCGAGTGTGCAGACGGGCAGTTGCCTGAATCTATGGCAGTTGAATTATCGACAGAGTTTCCTGACCTGAAGGTCCTGAAAGCGGTCTGGTTGACCGAGGACAGCACCGGCACGAAAGAACTGACAGCAAAAGATCATACTATCCATTTCTGATTGTGCTCTGAGCCTTACTCGTAGTAAGGCTCTATATGATGGAGTCGCATACGGTAGGCAGACTTCGCTGTCGTGTTTTCAATAATGCCGGTATCCAGAGTGCCGTAAAGCCAGAATGGATCGTATAACGCATCGACCTGAATACCATCAGGGTGTGAGATATAGATGATCTGGTTAGGTGGCGGGGGCGGCAAATGTAGGCAGGCGCCAAAGTAAGGAACCAGAAAAAATTCGGTGATGGTCTGATCGTCATCGAAATCCAGAGGCACAATAAAGCCGGGCAGCTTGATGTGCTTTCCCTGCATCTCACTCACTGTATTTGTTGAAACGAGTGCGCGTTGAAATGCAGAGTCCGCGAGGTCCTCATTATCTCCATACACGCCGCTGCCTTCATTATTATTGAGCTTCCCGCCGATGACATCTTCTTCCGATCCATCTTCGATATTCATCAAGGCTTCAGGTGGATTTTTTAATGCCATCAGATCCATTTCCGGAATAAGGTCCGTCCAGTCAACCGATGTAAACGACTCTTTGGGGAGCACGGGCGGAGGTTCTGGGGCCCTGATGGGTTGTTCCTGTTCGACAGCGGTTACTTCTGTCTTCTGCTTACTGACATCGGCAGTACTGTCATTGGCACCGGCTGGATCAGTGTTCTCTGTACAGGCGCTGAAAATGAGGCTGAAGGCGGTTAGCCCGAGCAGTCTGAATAATGGATTCATAGTAAAACCTGAATAACCTGAATTGAATTAGCGGACGCTGTACAGCATCACAACTGACATTGAGCTTAAATATACTTGTGTTATGTTATAGCAACGTTGCACCTGGCATCCACCTCTTGGTTGCTTTCTACAGGATCGTCCCATGTCTGTTGTTCTGCAAGACCTTATATTTTCTTATCATGACCACGATACTTTGCTGAACATCTCCCGATGGGAAGTGGCTGCAGGGGAGAAGGTATTTTTACAGGGGGAGTCAGGTTCAGGAAAATCGACCTTGTTAAATCTGATTGCTGGAATTCTCCCGGCGACCTCGGGCCAGATTACACTTCTGGATGAGCGGGTTGATCAGTTAAACCAGCGCCAGCGTGATCGTTTCCGTGCCGGGAATATTGGTTATATTTTTCAGCAGTTCAATCTGATTCCCTATCTCAATGCGGTTGATAACATCCTGTTGGCAAACGAATTCAGTAAAAAGGTTAAGCGCAATGGGATCGCCCGGGCTCAGGAGCTGTTAGAGCAACTGAAGCTCCCGGATTCTGTCTGGCGGTTACCGGGACAGAGTCTGAGTATTGGTCAGCAGCAGCGGGTCGCTATTGCGCGGGCATTATTTAACTCTCCACGCCTTATTATCGCGGATGAGCCAACGTCTGCTCTGGATCAGAAGAACCGTATAGCCTTTATGACGACGCTTATGGATCTTTGTGATGCCTACCAAAGTACGCTTATTTTTGTCAGCCATGACCCGACACTCGCCTGCGATTTTGACCGCACCGATGTGTTAGCCGATATCAACCGGGCAGGAGCGTAGTCATGTTTCTGAAAATCGCCTACAAGAGTCTGGTCGATAGAAAAACGTCTGTTGTTATGACGTTGCTGGCTCTGATTGTCAGCATCAGTGTGTTGATCAGCGTTGAACATATCCGTGTGCAGACCAAAGAGAGTTTTGCCAGCACAGTCTCTGGGGCCGATCTGATTATTGGTGCTCGCACCGGCAGCCTGAATCTTTTGCTGTATTCGGTATTTCGTGTGGGGGCGCCGACGAATAATATTTCATGGTCCACTTATGAAGATATCTCGGCGTCTGACGAAATAAAATGGTCGATTCCATTTTCGCTAGGGGATTCGCACAAAGGCTATCGGGTGCTCGGGACTAATCAGGATTATTTTCGCTACTTCAGCTACGGCGCTAAGCACCCACTGGTTTTTGCTGATGGTCGGGAGTTTTCGGACGCATTTGAAGTGGTTCTCGGGTCTGCCGTCGCTCGCGAACTTGGCTATTCACCCGGGTCGGAAATTCTGCTGTCGCATGGAATTTCATCGGCTGATTTTAATCTACACAAAGGCTCACCGTTTACAGTAACTGGAATTTTAGAACCTACTGGTACGCCCGTTGACCAGACTGTGCATGTTAGCCTGCAAGGCCTGAAGGCGATTCATAATAGCGCTCAGTACACGGGTGATCCCGAAAGCATTACCGCCTTTATGGTTGCGCTGAAGTCCCGTATTGGCGTTTTTTCACTGCAGCGGACGGTCAATAATTATAAGGCCGAGCCTGTGATGGCAATTCTGCCAGGCGTCGCATTGAGCGAATTATGGCAGATGATGGGCATTCTGGAGCAGACACTGCGTTTTATTGGTGTGCTGGTTCTCTTATCCGCCTTGCTGGGGCTCAGTGCTATGCTGCTCAGTTCGGTGCGCGAACGTCGCCACGAAATTCAGTTATTGAGGATGGCGGGGGCGTCTCCTTTTTATCTGTTTTTACTGAGTGAGCTGGAGGTACTGCTGATAACGTTAGCGGGTCTTTGTGCGTCTTTGCTCTTTGTCTGGCTGGCGTTTGCGTTAGGGCAGGGCTATCTGGCGGGTGCTTTCGGTATTAATATCAGCGCTGATATCTTCACACTGAATACGCTGGTACTGTCTTTGATCGTCGCAGGCAGTGCTTCGTTAACGGGAGCACTACCGGCGTTGGCGATGTACATCAGGGCACGGCGCCCTTGACCTGATGTCAGAATCGAACTTTATCAGAATGCCCAGCGGACGCCTAAGCGGATGTCGCGCCCGGGTAATGGCGCTGCGCGCTTCAGATACGATACATGATTGACCGCATACTGGTCGGTCAGGTTGCGTCCATCGAGTCTCAGCGTCAGCTCAGAGTCATTGAGCAGAAACTGATAACCGACAGACGCATTAAGCATCAGATATCCGTCAGACGTGGTCTCATTGTCAGCGGTGTTCGATTGCTCAGCAACGGCGCGTAATTCAGTGCGTGCTTCCCAACTCTGATTTCCCCACTCAAGACCGGCCAGAAAACTCGCTGGTGGTGTGCGAGGAAGGTGTCGGCCATCGTCAAGCTTTGCATTAACGACATCAGCACCTAAATCAAACGACCAGTTCATAGTTACTATATGTGACCAGCTGGCTTCTGCACCTGTGAAGCTGGCGTCCTCCTGCTCATGACGATAAACGTCATTGCCGTGGAAAGGGTCGGTCTCTGACTTCAGGTCGTTGTAAATATAATCATCAAACTGGTAGTAATAAGTGGCCAGGCGGATTTCATTGTTATCCGATTTCCAGATCCAGTTCAGGTCGATGGTATGCGCGGTTTCAATGTCGAGGTCAGGGTTATCGAGCTGGAAAGCAAAGGTAGCGTGGTGATCACCGTTCCAGAATAATTCCGGCGCTTCCGGTGCCCGCTGCGCACGTGCGAGGCTCAAACCGATACGCTGATAATCACCCAGTAACAAGGTGCTGGCCGCAGACAAAGTGACTGGCGTAAAGGTGTAGTCATCGTAATAATTGTCAGCCTGACGCCACACAGGATCAATGGACGAAGGGTCAGAAGAGATCGTAATCTGATCTATCCGTGCCCCTAACTCCAGAGAGCCAAAGCTTGTATCACGGTGTTCAACCAGAAAGACACCGATCTGCTCTGTACGTGTGATGGGCATGGGCGTGTCGTGGCCATACAGGTCACCTCCACGTTCGCTATTCGCCAGGTTAAATCCGATTGTATCGTCACCTGATTCGTCAAATGAAGGAATGCCCTCACAGCCGCCGTGATCATGGCAAAGTTCTAAATCCTGCTGACTGTACTGGATACCAGCATGACCGTGCCACCCCGCAATTTCCGCATGCTTGATACGGGTGACGAACTCGAGGGTTTCTTTATCGAATAAACCGATGTCGACAAAGGGTGCACTCGCATCGTCGTTACGATGGCCAGTTTCGGCATGCTCGTAGTCATTGAAAGTAATTTCTGTTCGCCATTCTTCGACAATGCCTGTCATGGGTGTCCACGCACCTTTGAGGTCGTAGCGGATCTGTTCTGGTGTGACCCGGAAGCTCTCTTCATCCAGGTTTGGCACAGCGTAGTCGTATTCGAGAGTACTGACAGACCCGCCAATAAAACCGTATTGGCTATTTACCCAGCTCAGACCAATGGCACCGCCACTGCCTGAGGTATCACTGTTTTCAATCTCGCCTGAATTATTGCCGTCGGGAATATCGCCTTGCTCGCCGCTGGAGTAGTCGGAAGCGTCCCGGCTAAAACCATCGAGATGCAGATTCCAGTTACCTTTACCGAGATCGAGCATACCTTCGATATGCTGGCCCTCATCGACAGAAGAGTATTTCGCTGAAACCTGACCGCGAATGCCCGGAACAATAATTTCGTGGATGCGACCGTCAATCACATTAACAACACCACCAATTGCACCGCCGCCATACAGGAGTGTCGATGGGCCATAAACAATTTCAATCTGTTCCCCAGCGCTAGGTTCAGCCATAGGGCTATGATCTGAACTCATGGCAGAGAGGTCTGAGCTGTCGGTACCGTTCTGCAGAATTTTTACCCGGCTGCCGCTCATCCCCCGAATAACCGGGCGACCAACACCGGCACCAAAGGCTGCATTGGAAACACCTGGGAGGCTCTCAAGTAAGCTCCCTAAGTTATCACCTGCGTTTTTATCGAGGTCTTCACTACCTAAAACCGTGACCGGCTGAGCGGTGTTGTAAACCGATCGATCACCACCGGCCGTTACGACAATAGTATCGAGATTTGCACCGGATTCGGCCTGATCAGAAGGGGCCGCCTGAGTCGTAGCTGCAAACATACTGATAACCAGAAACGACAATCGAAAATGCATAACACACCTGATGGTAAATACATAAAGTTGGGGATTATAAACGCGAATTGCCCGGGTAATTCATTACGCGGGCAACTCAGATGAAATCACGCCTCGGAATAGGGCATTACACCTTATTCTTCGTGGTCGTGCTCTTCACCTTCTTCGTCTTCATGCTCGTGTTCACCACCGGCAAATGCGAAGACAGCGCTACTGACGCTTGCGAGATCTTCATTTGCTATAGCACTACCATGAACGTGATAATCGCTGCCATCGTGAGCATCCATGTAATAGAGCTCATTGGCCTCAGTATTGACGGCGAGGAAAGCAGTTGCACCTGCCAGCAGCTTGTCCGCAGAGGTCCAGGTTGCCTCGCTGTTGATGATGAAAGTATCTTTTGATTCAACGGTTACGCTTTCATCTTCAACCGTGTAGAACAGTGCCGTGAATACGCCATCACCTGCGAGTACGCCAAGTACCTCAGTGTCGTGATCACCAACAGGTGTCACTGCCAGAATTGACTCGGCATCTACGTTTTCAGTGACGTCGGTGCTGTGTGGGTGGTCACCGTGTGCATTGGTAAGAGTGATGGCGCCTGTGGTTGAGTTCCAGGCCGCAATCACATCGTTCTCTGAGAAGGTCGCAGTCAGGCTATCAAAGCCAGCTTCTGCGTCCGAGTCGGTATAAAACTCAGTCTCTGTTTCGCCTTCCTCTGCGATCAGAGTTAGTAAGGTGTCATTACCACACAGAACCTGAGTCAGGTGCTCAGTCTGAGCGCTGGTCGTGATACCACCTGATGCACAGCTAAGGGTAACAGGGGTCTCCAGCGAATCACCGTTCGCTTCTACTACTTCCAGGTCAATGGCGCCGTCGATGCCGTTCGTGAAGGTCAGGAAGTGACCGCCAGTGAGCGCCAGAGTAGGGTAAGCGTCAGAACTTGGTGCCGTAACTGCTGTGCCGTCTTCGGCATCAATTACCGTGCTTGCCATGCCATCAAACGCTGAGAAATACTCGTGAGTGGCAACTACCATAGTTATTCCTGACGTCAGCGTTGTAGCCTCCGACGAAACTTCATGTGTGTGACCGTCTTCTTCCGCCAGGTGTTCGAGACCTGAATCAACAATAGAGACTGCGCCATTGTCGAGCATAGCGGCGGTCAGCCCACTTTTTGCCAGAACAAGAGTCGCGCCTGTCGCAGATGTAGTAACCACATCGGTTGAAAAGGCATCAGCTTCCTCTGCAGTCTGGTCGTACATATTGAGACCGGAGTCATCAGACACAGAATAAATCAGACGACCGCCTGTATGGGCGTGCTCATCATCGTGATGTTCTTCGTCACTGTGATCGTCATTATCGTTGTCAGAGTTACTGTCTGAGCCACCGCAAGCAGCCAGAGTGCCAGCCATTGCCAGAACCAACAGCGACTTGCTCAGTTCACTTTCAAAAAACGAAGCCATGGTTATACATCCTACATTTGGTAAGTGTGGGCGCAGCCGCAGCCACACCGTCTGAATTCAATAGTTATAATATAACATAACTGGGTTCAGCTATGGCAAGCGCCATTTTGTAAGCGTCAGGCGTTAAGGTGCCGATGAGTTGAAAGTGAAGATGCTGTGGGGACTAACGATGATGAGTAGAGGGAATAAAGAAGTAAAATTGGTGGGCCTTCCCAGAGTTATCCGTGTAGTGGTTCAATAATCCCGGACACTCAGGTAGGTGGTAACCTTGCCGCCAGAGAGGTGTTCAATGAAAAGACAGCGTCGTTCCTTTACTCCTGAGTTCAAACTCGAAGCCGCCTTCGGTTTTGGTTCTATGCTGGTTGCCTTACGCCTGCCCCAATTGCTGGAGCACTTCAGTGAGCGCCGGGTCATGCTCAGCGGATTAGTCGTTCTTATCGTGGGGCAAATCACTGGTGCCATGTTTGCCCAGGGCTATTACGCGCTTCTGCTGGTATGGCTGGTAATGGGCGCCGGATATTCACTGGTACAGACCCCAACCAGCAAGATTCTTGTGCGCTCAGCTACCGCAATTGAACGCCCAGCCTTATTCGCTGCGCACTTTTCGCTGTCTCATGCAGGATGGATGCTGGCCTACCCGGTAGCAGGTTGGTTAATGACGGCGATGGATGCGTACAGTGCGTTTATTGTGCTCGCCGTTGTATCCACAACCGGCGTCATACTCACGTCGATACTCTGGCCAGCCAGTGACGAAGCGCCCAAGTCCCATCGGCATGATGATCTGAGTGATGACCACGAGCACCTGAAGTACTATGGCCACGGTGATCAACACAGTCATCCCCATGTGGTCGATGCGTTGCATTCGAAATGGTCGAGGTAAAACTTCTTGCAGCCTACTTCATGTAGGAGCGCAGCAACTTAACCACGTCGTCGACCTCATCGGCCCGATCTTCCGGGCTGAGGTCATCGGCTCCCAGGTGATCACGGATGTGCCCTTCGAGCACCTCGCCCATCAGTCCGTTCACTGCACCTCGTAATGCGGCAATCTGCTGCAGCACCTTCATGCAGTCGGTGTTGCTGTTCAGTAGTTTTTCCAGTCCATCTGCCTGACCACGAATTTTTCTGATCCGCAGCAGGAGTTTGTCCCGTTGCTTTGCAACGTGTGCCATTGCCAGCTCCAATCATTAAAGTATACTGGGGTATAGTATATAAACACGGCCCCGGACACTAGCCCATGAGCAGCGCAGACAGACAGCATTCCCACGTTTTTGATGAAGGTAATCCACTGGCAGAGCGGAACACCCGCTGGGCGGTATTACTGACTGTCGTCATGATGGTCGCAGAAATTGCAGGTGGCCTCATTTACAACTCGATGGCCCTGCTCGCCGATGGCTGGCATATGAGTTCACATGCGCTGGCTCTTGGCCTGGCAGTCGCCGCTTATGCCGCGGCGCGACGACTGTCGGATCATCCCCGGTTTGCCTTCGGCACCTGGAAGATTGAGGTACTGGGAGGCTATACCAGTGCGATTTTTCTGATCGCTATCGCGGGCCTGATGCTGGTTCAATCGGTAGAGCGCCTGATTTCGCCAGAGGATATACAGTACGACCAGGCAATACTCGTGGCTGTACTGGGGCTGCTCGTTAATCTGGCTTGCGCCTGGTTACTGAAAGGCGACCACCATCACCATGGCCATTCGCACCATCACCACGACCATCATCATGACGACCATGATCACAGTCATGACCATCACGAACACCACCACGATCTGAACCTGCGCGCAGCGTATCTGCACGTTCTGACCGACGCAATGACGTCACTGTTTGCGATTGTGGCACTGGTCAGCGGCAAGATCTGGGGAGCGGCCTGGCTGGACCCCGTCATGGGAATCGTGGGCTCTGTTGTCGTTGCGGTATGGGCCGTCGGCCTGATCCGTGAGACCAGCAGTGTGCTGCTGGATGCAGAAATGGATAGCCCTGTGGTGGATAAAGTGCGCAGCTGCCTGGAATCCCGTTCAGAGATCACCTTGACTGATCTGCATATCTGGCGCGTCGGTAAGCAACACTATTCATGTGTCATAGCCGCAGATGCAGGCCCCGGTATTCACGCAGACGATGTAAAACATTGGCTACATGACTTCCACCAGCTGGTTCACATGTCGGTGGAATTAAATCCTCAGCCAGTCTGACTCACTTGCTGCGATAAGCCACTGGCGGCAATGCCGCGATACCCCAGCGCCCACCCAGCCAGATGACAAACGCTGGAATTAGAAGCACTGGCCCGGGAAGCAGGGCCATCCATACGTCATCGATGCGCTGCATTCGAAGTGGCCGCGGTAATTGAATAGTTAAGCCGGATGCTCGCATCCTGAGAATTAATAGAAGTAAAAATGGTGGGCCTTCCCAGACTTGAGCCGGGGGCCTGTGGAGCTAGAGAGTTGAGTCGGATGCTCGCATCCTGAGAAATTGTAGAAGTAAAAATGGTGGGCCTTCCCAGACTTGAACTGGTGACCTGTGGCGCTAGAGAGTTGAGTCGGATGCTCGCATCCTGAGAAATAATAGAAGTAAAAATGGTGGGCCTTCCCAGACTTGAACTGGGGACCTGCCGATTATGAGTCGGATGCTCTAACCAACTGAGCTAAAGGCCCATTTACTTCGCCTGCATCGCTTTGACTGCGTTGTTCCTCGATTATCTCAGTCATGTAGGCTCGCTACACTCCTTCGATAATCTGCGGTACGCCTTGTCAGCAATCGCAGAGCTTGTAAATACTTCGCCTGCTTCGCGTTGACTGCGTTGTTCCGGTCCAAACCGGTACGTCTTGTCAGCACTTGCAGAGCGTGTCGGGGATAAGATCCCCTCCTACAAAGATAGCGGTATGTTAGCCGCTTGCGGATGTGATCCGCCTCCTACATAGAGCTCGGTACGAGGCTCATGTAGAGCAGTCATCTGATATGACTGCGCAGCATTATAAGCACCATTACTCATGAGTGCCAGTGCTTTGATTTTTCTGGAAATTTGAGCAAAAAATAACCCGGCATTGGCCGGGTTATTCTGATCGCAGAGCAGGTTTAGCTTACTCGTCGATAAAGCTACGCAGGTGTTCTGAGCGAGTCGGGTGACGAAGCTTACGCAGTGCTTTGGCTTCGATCTGACGGATACGCTCACGGGTAACGTCGAACTGCTTACCAACTTCCTCAAGGGTGTGGTCAGTGTTCATGTCGATACCAAAGCGCATACGCAGTACTTTTGACTCACGAGCGGTCAGGCCAGACAGCACAGAACGGGTGGCTTCTGTGAGGCCGTCGTTGGTGGCTGTATCCAGCGGCGATGAAGACTGGGTGTCTTCAATGAAGTCACCGAGGTGTGAATCTTCATCGTCACCGATTGGCGTTTCCATGGAGATCGGCTCTTTAGCGATCTTCAGGACTTTACGGATTTTGTCTTCTGGCATTTCCATACGCTCTGCCAGTTCTTCAGGCGTTGGCTCACGGCCCATTTCCTGAAGCATTTGACGAGAGATACGGTTCAGTTTGTTGATGGTTTCAATCATGTGAACCGGAATACGGATAGTACGCGCTTGGTCTGCAATCGAACGCGTAATCGCCTGACGAATCCACCATGTGGCATAAGTCGAGAACTTGTAACCACGACGGTATTCGAACTTGTCGACGGCTTTCATCAGACCGATGTTGCCTTCCTGAATCAGATCAAGGAACTGCAGACCACGATTGGTGTACTTTTTAGCAATCGAGATAACCAGACGCAGGTTAGCTTCTACCATTTCTTTCTTAGCGCGGCGGGCACGTGCTTCACCGATAGAAACGCGACGGTTAACTTCTTTAATTTCTGGAATGCTCAGACCAACGCTATCGGCGACAGCTTTGATCTTCTTCTGGCAACGGAAGATTTCGAGCTTGTAGGTATCGAGTTTGTCTGAATAAGGTTTGCCGGCTGCAATCAGCTCTTCAACCCATTCGTTGTTGACTTCGTTACCCGGGAATCCACCGATGAATTCTTTGCGGTTCATGCCGCTTTTGCGGGTCATCAGAACCATGATCTGACGTTCCTGAGCACGGATGGCATCAAGTGCTGCACGCGCATCGCTGACGAGTACGTCGAAGTGCTTAGGCGTCAGCTTGATCGGTGCGAACAGTTCAGCCAGAGCAGCAATCGCTTTTTCTGCTTGCTTGCTGGCACGGCCATGCTTCTCGATGGCTTTGTTTACAGCGATATTAGCGTTGTTGATTTCGGTGAAGCGGCGTACCACTTCAGCCATGTCGATGCCGCTGTCTTCTTCAGAATCATCATCGTCGTCGTCATCGCTGGCTTCTTTAGCTTCTTCTTTCTGAGCTGCAGATGGGCCAGGAGGGGTGATTTCACCGTCTGGTGTCGGGTCGATGAAACCACTGAAAATATCGCCAACGCGGTTCGGGTCTTCTTCGGCTTCCTGGAAGGCCGTCATGATGCGCTGTACTGCACCTGGGAAATACGCCAGTGCAGACATCACTTCGCGGATGCCTTCTTCGATGCGTTTGGCGATAACGATTTCGCCTTCACGGGTCAGAAGTTCAACGGTTCCCATTTCACGCATGTACATGCGCACTGGGTCAGTTGTGCGGCCCACATCGGATTCTACAGATGCCAGAGCAGCGGCAGCTTCTTCTGCAGCAGCGTCGTCGGCAGTCTCAGACATGAACAGGGACTCGCCATCCGGGGCAACTTCTGACACAGGAATACCGATGTCATTAATCATACGGATGATATCTTCAACCTGATCCGGGTTTGCAATATCGTCTGGCAGGTGGTCATTCACCTGTGCATAGGTGAGGTAACCCTGCTCTTTACCTTTGGCGATAAGTTCTTTGAGACGGGATTGTTGCGTACTGGTCGACATAGAAGCCCTGTGTTCCGAATTTTTAAGGCGGAAGAAAACCGCGAAGTATACCGCTTAACCTCTGCTTAAGCCAGTGATTAGACGACTGTTTAGGCCAGACTTGGCAGAGATTGTTCCCCCGTGGCTGGCGGACCGGAGCGGGGTGGCTGCGTAGTTAGTAAGTTTGGGTTGAAGCGGGCAATTTTCAAGTCAGTGACGATGATATATGCCCGTGCGTTTGTGGTTTCTTTGTTTCCGCTGCTTCTTGAGTTCGTGCAGTTGAGATCGTTCTTCCGGGGTCAGCTTTTCGCCACGGTGAAACTTAGCCTCAAGTTCTTCCAGAGCGCGGTCGTCTTTGCGGGCCGTCATCCGTTCAAGCACCACCCTCACGTCGGCAGCAACCGGGCGTATCTGGTCGCTTTCCGGGTGATCTGCGAGCGCTTTAAGTTCAGGCTCGTAAGGACTGCCTATCCATTGAATCAACAGGCCAATGCTTTCCTGCTGTGGAGACTGGTGTAACCGCTTGAGAATTTCAAACAACAACCGCTCGTATTCAGTTTCGGCTTCGGTCTCGGGAATACTCAGTTCCTGTGCGAGCCCCGGAAATCGCACCAGACTGGAAATCGCTCTGTGCACCATGGGCGCGAGAGGGTCTTCGGTATCTGGTGCATGGCTGGGCGGAACCGGTTCGGTAATGATGTCTGGCATGGAGACGCCGTCGTCAATTTCGGGCTCCGGCTCTGGAGTAGTTTCATTCACCGCGGCCATCGCAGCGCTGCGTGTCCCTATCATGTCTTCAAGGCGTTTTTCCATCAGGCTTCTCAGTGTGCCTTTTGGAAGTTTGCCGATCAGTGGCGCTGCCATTTTATCGAGGCGGGCCTTACCATCTAAGGTATCAAAATCGACTTGTTGCTTGAGCTGCTCGAACAGAAACTCAGGGAGGTGCAGAGACTCATTGAGACGTTTCTCAAAGCCATCCCGCCCTTCCTGCCTGACCAGGGTATCCGGGTCTTCACCATCGGGAAGGAACAGGAACCTTGCCTGGACGCCATCGCTGAGGACGGGCAGGGCTGTTTCCATGGCACGCGCTGCAGCAGTGCGCCCAGCGTCGTCGCCGTCAAAACAGAAGATAACTTCAGGGACGATCTTAAACAGCCGGCGCAGGTGATGCTCGCTGGTAGCCGTGCCTAGTGTCGCGACGGCGTAATGGATGCCAAACTCAGCAAGTGCAACGACGTCCATATAGCCTTCAACAATCACGAAACGAGTCAGTTTCTGACGTATTTTTCGCGCTTCGTAGAGACCATAAAGTTCGCGGTTTTTCTGGAAAATCGGCGTTTCTGGAGAGTTCAGGTATTTCGGTTTTTCGTCACCTAATACGCGTCCACCAAAAGCGATGTAACGTCCGCGGGCATCCCGGATCGGGAACATAATACGATCACGGAAGCGGTCGTATGTGCGACCGTCGTCTTTTTCAATCAGCATGCCGCTGGTGACTAATTCACGTACCGCAGTTTTGTCTGTGCCCAGGGTTTCCTGCAGGTTATCCCAGCCGGGTGGGGCATAGCCGATACCAAAAAACTTAGCAGCCTTGCCTGAAAGACCACGGCCTTTCAGGTATTGAATAGCTCGGTCGCGCTTATCATGTTCGCGCAGCTGTCGCTCAAAAAACTGGCTGGCAGCTTCCATCCGCTTGAACAGTGACTGGTGTTCCTGCTCCTGCTGGACTTCCCGCTGGCTGGCAGCTTCACGGGGCACGGCCATGTTCATCTGGTCGGCGAGTTTTTCAACGGCATCTGGAAAACTCAGGCCGTCGAATTCCATAACGAAACGCAAGGCTGTCCCGGAAGCACCACAGCCGAAGCAATAATAAAATTGCTTGTCTGGGCTGACCGTGAACGAGGGTGTGTTTTCATTGTGGAAAGGGCAGCAGGCGGAGTAGTTCTTGCCGGTCTTTTTTAGCTTCACACGACTGTCGACCACGTCGACAACATCGACGCGGGCGAGAAGTTCATCAATAAAGCTCTGGGGTATCCGGCCGGCCATTCGGGTGTGTATCCGCAATCAGTCTCAAAGTTATTATCTTCAGAAACGCGAAAAGCGCCAGTAGCATGAGCTATTGGCGCTTTGCTGTATCAACGCGTGTGCGATGAATCAGAACTGGGACTTCACCATCTGGCTGACCTTGCCCATATCGGCACGGCCCTGCACTTTGGGTTTGAGGATGCCCATCACTTTACCCATGTCCTGCATGCCTGCAGCACCGGACTGTGCAATTGCATCTGAGACCATCTGGGACAGCTCTTCATCACTGATCGCTTCTGGCAGAAATTCGCTGATAACATCGATTTCTGCCTGTTCAACAGCGGCCAGCTCGTCACGTCCAGCATCCTGATACTGCTTGATGCTGTCACGGCGTTGCTTACACATTTTGTCGAGAATCTCTAAAGCTCGTGCGTCATCAACTTCGATTCGCTCGTCGACTTCAACCTTTTTAAATTCTGCGGTGATCAGACGAAGTGCGCTTAGGCGCTCTTTTTCTTTCGCACGCATTGCTGCTTTCACAGCATCTTTAACGGTTGCGGTCAGGCTCATGTGTCAGTCCTCAACAGATGTCGCGTGTATCAGTACAGGCGAGTCATCTTACGCTGTTCGCGCTGAACCTTCTTCAGGTGGCGCTTAACAGCAGCAGCGGCTTTACGCTTACGAACCCAGGTTGGCTTCTCGTAGTGCTCACGACGACGTACTTCAGACAGTACGCCTGCTTTTTCACATGAACGCTTGAAGCGACGCAGTGCAACGTCAAACGGCTCGTTTTCTTTAACTTTTACAGCTGGCATCCAATCACCTACATGTTTGTCAATTCGGTATAGTGGGGACACAGTAGTCCCAGTCAGAGGGCGGGCATTCTATAGACTTTGCCTGAGGAATGCAAAGGGGTTTTTACTGTCGATTCTGAGAGCGTCATGGTGTGTGAGTGGCGTGTGTCGTTAGGTAGCAGTATCATGCGCGGTTTAGGGTCGGAATAGGCAGTCTGCCTGAGCCCTCAGAGAGCGGAACAGAGGTTAGTTATGCTGGTATTGGGGTTAGAAACCTCCTGTGATGAGACCGGAGTCGCGTTGTATGACACCGAACGCGGGCTGTTGGCGCACAGAGTGTATTCACAGATCGCTGTCCATGCTGAGTACGGTGGTGTTGTTCCTGAACTGGCTTCCCGTGACCACGTAAGAAAAGGTCTGCCATTGATTCGTGAGGTCATGGAAGAAGCGGGGCATACCCTGCAGGATCTGGGAGGCATTGCGTATACCAGTGGACCCGGTCTGGTAGGTGCGCTGCTTGTGGGAGCCTGCCTGGGGCGTTCTCTGGCCTGGTCTCTGGGTATTCCAGCCGTAGGTGTTCATCATATGGAAGGTCACCTGCTCGCGCCCATGTTAGAAGACGACGTACCCGAGTTTCCTTTTATTGCTCTGCTGGTTTCCGGTGGCCACACTCAGCTCGTCAAAGTAGAAGGTATTGGTGAGTACGAGTTGTTGGGTGAATCGCTCGATGACGCGGCCGGTGAAGCCTTTGATAAAGCCGCTAAGATGATGGGGCTGCCGTATCCGGGTGGACCGGCCTTGAGTAAGCTGGCCGATGAGGGTGATGCAGGCCGTTTCAGTTTTCCGCGCCCAATGACAGACCGCCCGGGTCTGGATTTCAGTTTCAGTGGCCTGAAAACCTTTACCCGTACGACCATCCTTAACTGCGCCGTCGACGGTGTTCTTGCTGAACAGGATAAAAAAGACATAGCCGCAGGCTTTCAGACCGCAGTGGTCGATACTCTGGCTATTAAATGTAAACGCGCAATGAAGCAGACCGGTGTGAATCGTCTGATTATCGCTGGCGGTGTAGGTGCAAACCGCATGTTGCGTGAACAGTTAAAGGTGACTGCTGAGCAGCTGAAAGGGCGCGTGTACTATCCACGGCCTGCACTCTGTACAGACAACGGCGCCATGATTGCCTACGCGGGTGCTCAGCGTCTGAATGCGGGGGAAGTATCGGATATCGCCGTGTCGTGTGTACCGCGCTGGCCAATGACAGAACTTAAACCTCTGGCGTCAGGTAATTAAGGAGCTGGTTATGGATAAAGTCTTTATCAGCGAATTAAAGGTCGACGCTGTGATTGGCGTATACGACTGGGAAAAACAGGTACGTCAGCCATTGGTATTTGATCTTGAGATGGCCTGGGATATTCGGGTGGCTGCTCAGACCGACGATTTAATGCACGCGCTCGATTATCAGGCGGTGACTGAATATATCGAACGCTTTGTGCGTGAGCAGCACTTTCAGTTATTGGAATCCTTACTCGAACGTCTGGCCGATGGCTTGCTGCAGGAATTTGGCATGCCGTGGTTAAGTATTCGTGTAGAAAAGCCTGCAGTGGTGCCACAGGCTCGCGCTGTTGGATTAGTCATTGAGCGTGGTATCAGCTGATGGCGCATGTGTTTTTAGGGGTCGGAGCCAACCTGTCGCCTGAGCAGAATATTCCTCTGGGCCTGAAGCGCTTGGCCGATGACGTTAAAATCGTTGCTGTCTCTCCCTGCTATCGTTCTGAGGCCGTTGGCTTCAGTGGCCCGGCTTTTATTAATCTGGTGGTAGAAGCGCATACCGATTGTACGGTGGCGGAATTAAATACCCGATTAAAAGCCATTGAAACAGAATTCGGACGACAGCCCGACGCCAAAAAATATTCAGACCGCGCACTGGATATCGATATTCTTGTGGTAGACGAGTTAAGTGGCGATATCGATGGTATTTCGCTTCCGCGTATTGATGTCTGGCGTTATGCGTTTGTACTGCGTCCATTATTGGATTTATGGCCAGAGGGACTCTGCCCGAAAAATAAGACGCCACTAAAAGAATACTGGCCGCACGTCAGTGACCAGCCACTTGAAAAAGTGATTGTTGAAGGTGCAACGCTGGCTGATGTTAAATCGACTGAGCCGACTTCCAGCCTTTAAGGTGGTCTGTACGAGCTTTGGCCAGAGCCGGACGAATTTCCGCCCCTTGTATGCCCGTCGCAATAATATCCTGCGCCGTTATTGTCAGCGCTTCTTTTAACGCTTTACGGCAGTATTCGGCTTGCGGGTAATCGCATTCTTCCAGCCCGGTTCTGCCGCGCGCGTCAGCAATACAGACCAATAGAAAATCCTCAAATCGTTCGGGCCGACGCCATGCGTCGACCTGATCGAATAATTTCAGCAAAGTGTCTGGTCGCAACTCGAAGGCGCGGTGAACATGGGTATGGAATTCGCTGCTTAGCAGTGCCAATGTTTTAGCGTCGTTCGGAGCTTTCAGGCGATTACAGAGTTGCTTGACCGGTGAAAGTCCTTTTTTCTCATGACCCAAATGGCGCGGCCATTCGCTTTCTGGTGTGCGGCCTTTACCGAGGTCATGAATCAGCGCAGCCCAGCGCACAGCCGTCGAGTCGCTGAGCTTCTGTGCGGCTTGTAAGCAGAGTAGCGCATGCTCACCGGTATCAATTTCCGGATGATGCTTTTCAGGTTGGGGAACTCCAAAGAGAGCATCGAGCTCTTCAAACCATACTTTCAGAGCACCGCATTCGCGCAGTACACGGAAATACGTATCAGGGCTGTTTTCGCCCAGTGATCGCTGAGTTTCAGTCCAGACCCGTTCAGCGACCAGATGATCAAGTTCGTTATCAACGACCATTTGCTTCATCAGGTTCATGGTTTCGTCGGCAATACGAAAGCCCAGACCAGCAAAGCGAGCGGCGAAGCGTGCGACGCGCAATACTCGCAATGGATCTTCCTGAAAGGCAGGAGAAACATGACGCAGTACCCGGTCCTGCAGATCCGTCTGGCCGTTATAAGGGTCGATAATTTTGCCGTCCTTGTCCTGGGCTATGGCATTGATGGTCAGGTCGCGGCGCAGCAGGTCTTCTTCGAGTGTCACGGCGGACGAAAAGTCACAGACAAAACCCTGATAACCTTTTCCGCTTTTCCGCTCGGTGCGTGCGAGTGCGTATTCTTCTTTCGTATCAGGATGCAGAAATACCGGAAAATCGGCGCCAACCTGTTCATACCCCTTGCCGATCATTTCTTCGGGCGTTGCACCAACAACCACCCAGTCATTGTCTTTTACCGGGCGATTGAGAAGATGATCGCGGACTGCGCCGCCAACAAGATAGGTCTGCATAACGTACTCAGAAAATAAAAAAGGCCATCGGATAAGATGGCCTTTGAGTGTACCGGGATGTCGCTGGCGTTAGAAGTAGAAGCCAGTTTCCAGAGCCAGGCCCAGTTCTTTTTCTGGATCGGAAATATCCATCATTGCTGCCAGGTCAAAGTGAACACCGAAAGGTGATACACCCGCGCCCAGTGAAACAACGTTGCTCTCACCTGCGAGGTTAGTTCGCAAACCGGCACGCAGCTGAGCCCAGCCCGCCAGATCGACTTCGCCACCGACTGACAGGTACTGTGTTGGATCTTCAAATGCCAGAGCTTCGTTCTCAGTCAGATCGAGGTCTGCGGCAAGGTTGTACCAGTCACGGGTATAGGCAACACCGGCGCGCAGTTTCGGTTTCAGGCTCACTTTACCACCGGCGGCGACTTCGCCGTCCGCATCGCCATCCACTGCAACTTCAGCGTATTCGAAGTCTTTGCTGATCAGGTCCTGAATAACGATACCGACACGCAGGCGCTCCTGTGGATCGACGTAGAAGGAGGTACCGATGTCCAGGTTGATGTGGTTAGAAGTGCGCTCAGAATCTTCGAGTTCAACGTCAGGTGCGTTGTCTTCTTCGTCCACCTGACCAACGTAGTGGTAAGTCGCTACCTGTTGCAGCTTAGGTGTAATACCAATGGCCACAGGCTTGTCGGCGATCATAAACTCACGAGACAGGCTCAGGCCCACTTCGGCAATGCCAATGGCTACGATTTCATACTGTGAATCAAACGATGGATCGGATGCTGCGTTCGAGATCTCACCGTTTTCAAAAATACTGATATTACCGCCAGCAGTCTGTACTGGGTCGGAGGTATAGGTGTTTACCTCATCAACGGCACTCTTTGTGTTATTCAGATCTGCAGTAGTTGCGGTGCCGCCTTCTACTTCGTCGGCCAGGTCGTCAACACTGTCAGTAATACCATTAGAGGCTTCGAGATAACCGGATGCAGCAGGCACATAGGCACCCAGCAGGTTTGCGTCATTGCCACTGAACAGAATGCGAGCTGAGGCGTTAACGTCGGCCTTAAAGCTGACAGCCGCTGCCAGTTTTTTACCCGGAATCGCGACTGCGCCACCAATACCCAAGCGCCCGCGTAGAGGGTCACCGGAGATAGTACGTAAGCTGTCGATCATGTCATCAGTGGCAGACTCAACTTCCTGAAGCTCGGTGTTCGTTGCCGAAATACTGTCACCAAACGCCTGATTGTCAGTGCGCAAGTCAGCGGCTTTTTGTGCATTGGTACGACCATCAACATCGTCCATCGAATCAATCTGAACACCCAGCTGTTCTGCAGCAGCGGTCATATTTTCAACAGCTTTGTTAAAGTTCACCGGGTCGCCGGCGCCGCGCTCTTCGAAGGCGGCGTCAATGCGCGGGATAATGTCGTCATCGAGTCGGGTTGCTTCATCCTCGAGGCCTGCTTCGTCTGCCAGGTTGACCCCGATCTGCGGAAAAATCAGGGCAAAGTCATCGCTGCTTTCAGCCTGCGATAGCAGGGATGGGTTGTAGGCGGGAGCGTGCGCTAATTTAGCACTGGCAACACCTGTGTTGCCCATGGCCAGACCTCGGGCATCCATCGGCATAAAAGGGGTGGCTGTGGCGTAGCTGCTGGCGAGCAGCACAGCACTGCCAAGAAGAGAGCGTTTTAACATGAGTGCATCCTCAGGAATACGTGAATACGGATGCAATTAATACTAGATGCAATTTCAGAAATCGGTTGCGAATCGTAAAAGTCGTGCGTAATCTTTCGTAACAGCAATTTAATTTTTCGGAATCACTCTGTGTTTTCACAACTGACACATTTCTCAGCGAAGATGTTCGCGGCGCCAGCAGCGCTGCGAATGGTCGTGCGCGTGTGTCGTATTGCCCGTTGTGACAATAGTGGGGCCGGAGAATGATTAACTGTTAACGGATTATTCTCAAAGGCCGCACTTGATGCGGCCTTTTTTGTTTCTGGTCGCTGTGTTGCCAAAACACACCCCGGGTTCATGGTAGAGCCCGGTAGGCTATAGGTGACTTATGAAAATTATAGTGGCGTATCTTCTGGTGGTACTGATCTGGTCCACCACGCCAGTGGCAATTCAATTCAGCCAGAACGGGCTCGATTTCTTTACGGCCGTCAGTCTGCGTATGTGGGTCAGCGCCTTACTGTCCCTGCCCCTGGTCTGGTTGATGCGCCAGCGCCTCGTCTTCAATAAACAGGCATTGCAGAGTTATCTGGGCGGCAGTCTTGGGATCTATGGCGCGATGATGTCGGTGTACTGGGGGGCTGCACATATTCCATCGGGATTGATTTCAGTGATTTATGGGCTTTCCCCAATGCTGTCGGGGGCCTTGGCTTATGTTGTTCTACGTGAGCGTGAACTCACTCCTGTACGTTCGTTTGCTTTGGTGATGGCGCTGGCGGGACTGGCGCTGGTGGTGTCAGCACGCATTTCGATGGACGGTCTGGCCTGGCGTGGCATTGTAGGCAGTGTGGTGTCGGTATTGTGTTTCGCTGGCAGTGCGGTCTGGGTGAAGCAGGTTGGAGCAGGGATTCATCCCATGGTTCAGACGAGCGGCACGCTCTGGGTGTCGGGGTTGCTGTATCTCTTTACGGTCCCCTTCTTCGGTGTGCATATTCCGCAAGAAAAGGATGTCATTTCTTTTGCTGCGCTGGGCTATCTGATTACCTGTGGTTCGCTGCTCGCTTTTGTTCTCTACTTTTATATTCTGCGGCAGCTCCCGACTTCAAGAGTGACGCTGATCACGCTGGTTGCACCTGTCCTCGCTATTTTCTGGGGCTATATGTTGCGGGGTGAACGCCTGCAGTGGGAGAGCTTTGCCGGCGCCGCCATTCTGCTCGCATCGCTGGCTGTGTACCAATGGCATCGCTCACCGGACCGGTGGTTAAGAGCACTGGTCGCCGGTCGCTATCCTGCGGTTACAAAGTCAGTACAAAAAAGTGAGCGTCAATCGTCTTAACTTTTCTTCATATCGGCCGATAGCCGTCTTATAGCAAAACAAGTCAGGGGTGGATGGTGATCCACCTGCTGCTGGTATGGAGTCAGATATGAAGCTGAAATGTGTAACCGCAGGGGCCCTGGTGCTCTCTGCAGGATTGTTAACCGCCTGTGCCGGACCGGTTCTGGATCAGGGCAATGCCAGTGCACCACCTGAGCAATTCTTTAAGCCTGTCGAACAGGAAATTGACCCTGTTGCGCCTATGGTGCTCCGGGTCGTCGGCTACGGCGCTATTGATGACGCTGCTAAGCAGTCGTCGGTTCAGAAGCGTCTGATGGCCATTCGTGCGTCCAAAATGGATGCCTACAGGGCCATGGCTGAGCGGGTATACGGTACCTCGGTTCAGGGCAGCACTACCGTACGCGATATGGTCGTACAGAACGACAGATTCCGCAGCTATGTAGAAACTTATATGCATGGTGCGCGGGTTGTTTCTACAGACCTGATGCCAGATGGCAGTGCAGAAACCGTACTTGAGATGATCATCGATCAGGGCTTCCGTAACTGCCTGCAGACGATGGACAACCAACGCTTTAACGTGGATTGCAGGGTGCCTCTTGGTGGGCGTGATGCTCAGCAGTTTGCTGCCAGCCAGCGTAACCGTGTTCAGGGCGAAGCCTCTGTGCCTGAGAGCGGCTTCTACTTCATCGAGTAAGGGACTTTGCTATGAAACGCTTCCGTTTATCTTCGTTACTTGTCGGACTGCTGGCACTCCCGTTTGGTCATACTCAGGCCGAAGTAGTGCAGGTGACTGGTCGTGCTCCGGTTGAAGGGGCGCTGTCGTATGCACGTGAGCAGGCGATGGAAGATGCGCTGCATCAGGCCAGTTTACAGGCAGGTGCACAGATCAGCGGAATGCAGTTAATGGAGAAAGGCGTCGTCAGTACAGACACTGTGCGCGTATCGACCCGTTCGCAGGTCAGTGATGTTGAGATCCTGCGTGAAGACACAGTGAACGGCATGTACGAAGTCACAATTCGTGCGGACGTCGACGAAGCGGCCTTGTGTCCTGCATCCGTGCAGAGTTACCGGAAAGCCGTGGCCGTTGCCGGTTTCGGACTGGCGCAGCCACAGCAGGCTACTTTAGGGCGATTAGAAAATATTGAACAGGGCTTACCGCGCTGGCTTGCTGCGGAGCTCAATTCGGGTGGTGGTGTGCACGCGCTCGACGCAACCCGGATCAGCCTCTATCAGGATCCTCGGCGTGCGCCGTCAGCAGAAACTGCTCAGCAGCGTCTGACAACCTCAGTGGCGCTGGCGACGCAGCTCGGTGCTCAATATGTAGTATCGGGTGTGGTGCGTGATCTGGCATTGCATACACCACAGAAAAGCGGATTTGCCAGTCGGTTGATGGGTTTTTCTTCAGCGCCGACGCGTGATTTTGTCATGGATGTGTTTGTTCATGACGGGCTCAGTGGTGCCATGTTGTTCCAGCGCTCATACCGCACAGAAGGTGAGTGGGAAGCGCCGCGAAATGAAAAAACCGGCTTTGCAACGCCGCAGTTCTGGGCGACGTCTTACGGCACTGAAGTGGCTGATATTCTCAAGCGAGCAGCCGGTGACGTTGATGAAATGTTGCGCTGTCAGCCTTTTATGGCCCGTATCGTCAGGGCGCGCGGCAATCGTCTGCACATAGAAGCAAGCGCTGCCGCTGGTTTACGGCCGGGGGATACATTAAAAGTGTATCGCACAGGAACTCTGTACAACCTGGATCTGGAGCCGCGCACTGAACTGACTGATATGGCCGCCGAAGCTGTGGTTAAGCAGGTGCAGCCACAGTTTGTTATTGCTGAGCTGGGCGGCCCTGCAGAGCGTTTAGCGATTCAGCGTGATGATATGGTGATTGCCTGGTAGGTGATTGATGGTCCCGGCTGTTGAGTAAACAACAGCCGCTGCCTCATACTTTCCCCGTTTATATGATCGGCTGACGAGTCAGCGCAATAAATCAAAGCGTCGACTATAAGCGCTAAGTCAAAGCGCTAAGTCAAAGTTCTACTGATATCGACGGACAGCTCATCCGTTTCAGCATTTTATCGCCATCCCAGCTTTCAAGATGAACATCAAAGCCCCAGAGCAGGTGAATATGTTTGAGTACTTCGTACGTATCTCCGGCGAGTGGCATTCCATCCTGCTGCGTGTGCCTCAGGGTGATTGAGCGGTCGCCTTCAATATCAACGTTTGTGATCTGAATATTCGGTTCCCGCACCGACAGGTCGTACTGGCGTGCGAGGGTTTCTCTTAATCGGCGGAAGCCGCTGTCGTTGTGAATCGCATCAACGCGATAGTGATCCGCTGCTTCGTCGTCGTAAATAGAGAACAAGTGAAAGTCGCGCATCAACTTAGGTGACAGAAATTGCTGAATAAAGCTCTCATCTTTAAAGTCACGCATGGCAAAGTGCAGAGTATCCAGCCAGTTCTTTCCTGCAATATCCGGGAACCACTCGCGGTCTTCATCGGTAGGGTCTTCGCATATACGCTTAATATCCTGGAACATATTAAAGCCCAGTGCGTAGGGGTTAATACCGCTGAAGTAGGGTGAATCAAATCCAGGTTGATACACTACGTTGGTATGTGAAGTAAGAAACTCCATCATAAAACCATCGTTAACTTTGCCCTCGTCGTAAAGATGGTTCAGCAGTGTGTAGTGCCAGAACGTCGCCCAGCCTTCGTTCATAACCTGAGTCTGGCGTTGTGGGTAAAAGTACTGAGATATTTTACGAACGATACGAACCAGTTCACGCTGCCAGGGCTGTAATAAAGGCGCATTTTTCTCTATAAAATACAGAATGTTTTCTTGCGGCTCTGACGGGAACTTGCGCTTCTTCTGGGCTGCATCGCCATTCTGTTTCTTGGTTGGAAGGGTGCGCCATAGATCGTTCAGTTGTTGCTGGCGGATTTCTTCACGTTCTTCCTGGCGCATGCGTTCTTCGGCTGCAGAAATTGGCTTTGGCCGGCGGTAGCGGTCGACACCGTAATTCTGCAGAGCATGGCAGGCATCAAGAACCTGCTCAACTTCATCCTGACCGTAGCGTTCTTCGCATTTGCGTACATAATTTTTGGCGAACACCAGATAATCAATGATGGAGCCCGCATCCGTCCAGGTGCGGAACAGGTAGTTATTCTTAAAGAATGAGTTATGCCCATAGCAGGCATGAGCAATCACCAGTGCCTGCATCGGCAGGGTGTTTTCTTCCATCAGGTAGGCAATACAGGGATTGGAGTTAATGACGATCTCATATGCCAACCCCATCTGACCGCGTTGATAACCTTTCTGAGTGGCGAGAAACTGCTTACCGTAAGACCAGTGGTTGTAGCCGATTGGCATACCGACCGACGAGTAAGCGTCCATCATTTGCTCTGCACTGATAACTTCGATCTGATTCGGATAAGTATCGAGCCGATAGTGGGCCGCGACGCGCGCTATTTCGCTGTCGTATTCTTCGAGGAGTGCAAAGGTCCAGTCCGAATCGGTGGATATGTAGTTACTCATATTGCCTCCTCATACTGCTCTTTTGAGAACAGCTCGCGGAATACCGGGAATATATCCTCAGGGCCTCGGATCTGAGCCATCGCAAAGTTCTTTTTAAACTCACTGCCGACCTGCTGGTAGGCTTCCCAAAGCGCCTGATGGTTGTGCGGCGTAATCTCGATGTATGAGAAGTACTGAACTACGGGCAGCAGTTCGTTTCGTAGTATTTCAGCGCACTGAGGGGAGTCATCATCCCAGTTATCGCCATCCGATGCCTGAGCTGCGTAGATATTCCACTCGTTTTCGTCGTAGCGTGATTTTACGATCTCATTCATCAGTTTCAGGGCACTGGAGACGATGGTGCCGCCTGTCTCCCGCGAATAGAAAAACTCTTCTTCGGTTACCTCTTTGGCACTGGTGTGGTGGCGGATAAATACAATCTCAATCTGTTCGTAATTACGCTCCAGAAAAAGATACAGCAGCAGATAGAAACGCTTAGCCATGTCTTTGACGTCCTGCGTCATTGAGCCCGAGACATCCATCAGACAGAACATCACGGCTTTGCTGGTAGGCACAGGCACTTTGACCTGGTTGCGATAGCGCAGGTCAATATCGTCAAGGAAAGGGATCTTCTTGAGGCGACGCTCAAGATCAGCAATGTCGGCTTTCAGCGTTGCAACCGCACCTGAGTCGCCACGGTTTTCTGCATCAGCCAATGCAGCCTCAAGTTCTTTTAACTTACGACGCTTACCAGCGCCCATTCCGATGCGGCGTGCATGGGCATTGCGCATCGACTTTACCACTGAGAGATTGTTTGGCGTGCCTTCAGAGACAAAGCCTGCGCGACGGGTCTTGAAGTTTTTAGTACGCGCCAATGACTGCTTCACCATGTTAGGCAATGCCAGATCATCAAACAGATAATTCAGGAATTCTTCCCGGGTAATGGCAAAAGTGAAGTCTTCTTCGCCTTCGCCCTGATTACTGGCTTGTCCGCTACCCTGGCCACCGCCTCCACCTTGTGGCTTCTCCAGCTCATCGCCGGTATTGAACTCTTTATTGCCTGGGTATACGCGGTGTTGTCGGCCCCCCTGTCCATGGCCGATACGAGGTTCGTGCGTATTTTTGGTGGGAATACTGATCTGCTCGCCGCGATCCATATCTGTGATGGAACGGCGGTTTACGGCATCCTGCACTGCGTCTTTGATATGGCCGCGATAGCGTCGTAAGAAACGCTGGCGGTTGACCATACTTTTATTTTTTCCGTTCAAGCGTCGGTCAATAATATATGACATTCAACCCTCTCTCAGCGGGCACCCAGCGACCAGGTGCCCGCAGACAATTACTGTGACTTACGAACGCGCAGATACCACTCAGAAAGCAGGCGAACCTGTTTCTCGGTGTAGCCACGCTCGGTCATACGCGCGACGAAGTCGTCGTGCTTCTTCTGATCTTCGTTCGAAGATTTTGCGGAGAAGGATATGACCGGCAGAAGATCTTCAGTATTCGAGAACATTTTCTTCTCGATAACGGAGCGCATCTTCTCGTAAGACTGCCAGCTGGGGTTATTACCATTATTGTTGGCACGGGCACGCAGTACGAAGTTCACGATTTCATTGCGGAAATCTTTCGGATTACTGATGCCTGCGGATTTTTCGATTTTCTCGAGTTCTTCATTGATCGATACTCGGTCGAGCATTTCACCGGTTTCCGGGTCTCGATATTCCTGATCCTGAATCCAGAAATCGGCATAGGTAACGTAACGATCAAAGATATTCTGACCATATTCGGCATACGACTCGAGGTAGGCGGTCTGAATTTCTTTACCGATAAAGTTCACATACTCGGTGGCCAGGTATTCCTTCAGGTAGTTCAGGTAGCGATTCTGCGTTTCCTCAGGGAACTGCTCCTGTTCAATCGCCTGCTCCAGGACATACATCAGGTGCACTGGGTTGGCGGCCACCTCGGTTGAGTCGAAGTTGAATACCTTGGAGAGAATTTTGAAAGCAAAGCGGGTGGAGATGCCGCTCATACCCTCATCGACGCCAGCTCCATCTTTGTATTCCTGAATCGACTTGGCTTTCGGATCTGTGTCTTTCAGATTCTCGCCGTTGTAGATCCGCATCTTCGAGTAGACGCTGGAATTCTCCGGGACTTTTAAGCGCGAAAGTACAGTGAACTGGGCCAACATCGACAGGGTGTCAGGCGCACATGGCGATTCAGCCAGTGACGAATGCTCCAGCAGTTTTTTGTAGATGTTTATTTCTTCATCAACGCGCAGGCAGTAGGGCACTTTCACAATATAAACACGGTCGAGGAAAGCCTCGTTGTTTTTATTGTTGCGGAATGCCTGCCACTCGGATTCATTTGAGTGAGCGAGGATGACGCCTTCGAAAGGAATCGCCCCCATGCCTTCGGTGCCGTTGTAGTTGCCTTCCTGAGTCGCTGTCAGTAATGGGTGGAGCACCTTAATAGGCGCCTTGAACATCTCGACAAACTCCATCAGCCCCTGGTTGGCACGACAGAGTGCGCCTGAGTAAGCGTAAGCATCCGGGTCATCCTGGGCGTAGTCTTCCAGCTTGCGGATATCGACTTTACCGACCAGAGATGAAATGTCCTGGTTGTTTTCGTCACCGGGTTCGGTTTTGGCCACCCCCGTCTGATCGAGAATGGACGGGTAGAGTTTTACGACTTCAAACTTACTGATGTCACCGCCTAATTCATGGAGGCGCTTAACGGCCCACGGAGACATGACTTTGCCAAGATAGCGGCGTGGAATGCCGTAGTCTTCTTCCAGAATCGCCCCATCTTCGTTGGGGTCAAACAGTCCCATGGGCGACTCAAAGACAGGCGAGCCTTTAATGGCGTAAAAAGGAATACGTTGAATTAACTCTTTCAGACGTTCGGCGAGTGAGGATTTACCACCACCGACCGGGCCTAACAGATACAGGATCTGTTTACGCTCTTCGAGCCCCTGCGCAGCGTGACGGAAGTAGGAGACTATGTTCTCGACGGCGTCTTCCATACCGTAAAACTCAGAGAAGGCTGGGTAGCGCTTGATGACTTTGTTGGAAAATATCCGGCTCAGACGAAGATCCCGGGAGGTGTCGATGATTTCTGGCTCACCAATGGCCATTAGCATTCGTTCTGCCGCGGAGGCATAAACGGTGGGATCCTGTTTGCAGAGCTCAAGGTAGTCCTGAAGGCTCATTACCTCTTCCTGCGTGTCGCGATAGCGCTCCTGAAAACGACTGAATACGCTCATGGTTCACCCCTTATCGGTCTGTCCGAATATATGTTTCCGTTACATAAAACCCTGTAAAAAATTGCTATGTCTGGGACCAGTATGTCCCTTATCCGTTGTTGTTGGCCAGAGAATTTATGTTTCTTTGACGTCGTATAATCAGTATGCACAGCTTGTGCCGGCATGCAGCATTATTAGCTGACCAATGTGATCAAAGACACGATTTGACAGAAAAGCCGGATAAAAATGCACATGCCTGAAAAAACGGTCTACGGCTTTTGCAGTGCGCTGGAGAAGGGAAGTACTGGGGCTGAAAGAGGAGATGGAGTGCGCTCAGCGAGCGCACAATTCAGGAACGGCGAGCTTCCACATTTCGAAACCACCGTCCAGGCTGAACACTCGAGAATAGCCCTGAGCGGCAAAGAACTGCGCAGCACCCTGACTGGAGTTACCGTGGTAACAGCACACAATAAGCGGAGCATCTTTCGGTGTGTTCTGCATGAACTCAGGCAGGTTGTCGTTATCAACATTCACCGAGCCCTTTATATGGTTATCATTGAAACTCTGGGCATCGCGGATGTCAGCAATACGGACATCAGCTTCATCAAGTAACGATTTGGCTTCGGCGATGTTGATTCGTTCAAAGGTCATAGGTCTCTCTCTTAGCTGTCAGCCTGCGCAGGCACGCTGAATCTTTGTTGGTCTTCGAGGCGTAATGCCGTCAGGGCTCCACCCCAGACACAGCCTGTGTCCAGTGCCCATACGTTACGTACGTCGGCATTTCCCTCAAGTGCCGCCCAGTGCCCGAACAGCAGTCGTGTGTCGACAGACTGGCGATGGGGGTGCTGAAACCAGGGTATAAAACCTTGCGGAGAGTTTCCTGCTCCCTCTTTAGTTTTCAGGTCGAGGCGACCATCCTTATCAATGAAGCGCATACGTGTTAAGTAATTGACGATCAGGCGTATTCTGTCAATGCCTGTCAGACTTTTGTCCCACAAGTCAGGCTGGTTGCCATACATGCCCTGAAAGAAGTTTTTGCAGTCGTTCTGAAGTATGTATTCAACTTCCTGCGACAGACGACGCGCTTTTCGCGCTGACCACATAGGTGGCAGACCTGCGTGGCTCATGCACCAATTGCGCGCAGCATCGTAATGAACCAGAGGCTGATGCCGCAGCCAGTCCATCAGAAAACCGGCATCCGGTGCCTCGAATACGTGTTTCAGTGTATCGCCGCCTTTGGTTTTACGATCACTGTAGTAGCAGGCCAGCATGTGCAGGTCGTGGTTACCGAGTACGACGGTGGCCCTGTGCCCCAACTGCTGAATAAAGCGCAGGCACTCCAGCGACTCCGGGCCACGGTTAACCAGATCGCCTGCGAACCACAGGTGGTCGTTATTACGGTCGAAACGTATTTCGCTGAGCAGTCTTTGTAGCGGCTCGAAACAGCCTTGCAGATCACCAATCGCGTAGGTAGCCATCAGTTCAGTGCGTTAGGCAGAGCCAGAGTGAATACAGGGATGGTCGCATGAAACAGAGTGCCGTCGTCAGCTTCCATCACATAGTAGCCGCGCATGCTTCCGACGCGTGTCTGTAAAACTGATCCTGATGAGTAGCGATAGGTCTCACCGGGCTCAATGGTAGGCTGTTCGCCAATAACGCCTTCACCTTTTACTTCCTGCACATCGGCATTGCCGTCGGCGATAAACCAATGGCGCGTGCGCAGTGTCGCTCCCTGATCACCGCGGTTGGTGATGCTGATGTGGTAAGCGAATACAAAGCGGTCATCTTCTGGCAGTGACTGCTCTTCGAGATATTCGGTTTCCACCTCAACATTGACGGTGTCTTCAAGCTTCATCGGATGACTCCTTCAGTAGCTCTGCCACCTTATCTGCAATGGTAACGTATTGCTCCAGTGTCAGATTCTCTGGGCGCAGGCCAGTATCAATACCAATACTTTCAAGGGTGGCGGCATCAATGAGATTTTTCAATGTATTACGGATAGTTTTGCGTCGCATACTGAAGGCTTCACGTACTACGCGCTCAAGTACCTTGTGGTCTTTCGCGGGAAACGGCAGCTCTTCGTAAGGCTCCATGCGTACAATGGCGGACTCGACCTTAGGTGGCGGGTTAAATGCGCCTGGCCCGACAATAAAGAGAGGTTCTACTTTGCAGTAGTACTGCGCCATGATGCTCAAGCGACCGTAGTCACCGTTGCCCGGCACTGCGCCCAGTCGCTCGACGACTTCTTTCTGCAGCATGAAGTGCATGTCCTGAACCATTTTATGGTGGCTCAGGAAATGAAAAATCAGCGGCGTCGAAATGTTATAGGGCAGGTTACCCACAATACGCAGACGTTGGCCCGGCTCGAGAATTGTATTGAAGTCGAACTTAAGCGCGTCGCCTTCGTGGATACGAAAATCCGGATAATTAAAGAACTTAGTACGCAGAATCGGAATCAGATCGCGGTCGAGTTCGACCACATCCAGCTTGCCAGAGGTTTCCAGCAGCGGCTCGGTCAGTGCGCCCATCCCCGGCCCGATTTCTACCAGACAATCCGTCGGTTTCGGACTGATCGCTTTTACGATTTTTCCGATTACGTGCTGATCATGCAGAAAGTTCTGGCCAAAGCGCTTCCGGGCCTTGTGGCCATGGGCTTTGGGTGTGTGTTTACTCATTGGGTTATTTCCTTTCTGCGGTTGGTGGCCATCTGAGTGGCGACCTGAATAGCGGTGTGCAGGCTACCGCTGTCAGCCTTGCCGGTGCCAGCAAGATCTAACGCAGTGCCGTGATCAACAGAGGTACGGACGATGGGCAGCCCCAAGGTGATATTGGCAGCCCGGCCAAAGCCGTGAAATTTAAGAACAGGTAGCCCCTGATCGTGATACATCGCCAGCGCCGCGTCGGCGTTATCCAGATACTTGGGTGTAAACAGGGTGTCTGCAGGCAGGGGGCCTGTCAGGTTAAGCCCTTCTTCCCGCAGTGCATTCAAGGCAGGAATGATGGTATCGATTTCTTCGCGACCCAGGTGGCCGTCTTCACCCGCGTGCGGGTTCAGGCCTGCTACCAGAATATGCGGTGCAGGCACACCAAAGAATTGCTGCAGGTCGTTGTTCAGTATTCGACTGACACGTTGAATGCGATCACCAGTGCAGGCATCGGCGACGTCTTTTAACGGTAGATGGGTGGTAACAAGAGCGACCCGTAGATCTTCTGTCGCGAGCATCATTACGACTTCTTCAACGCCACAGTAATCACGGAAATACTCAGTATGGCCACTGAAAAGCACGCCGGATTCGTTAATGACCCCTTTGTGAACCGGTGCTGTGACTATGCCATCCCAGCGACCATCGACACATCCCTCAGCCGCGATGCGCAGAGTTTCTATCACGAAGGCGCCATTCTCTTTATTGAGAACGCCAGGGCTGACAGCTGCATTCACTGGCACAGGAAATACGGTCAGGTGACCATTACCCGATTGTGCTCCGGCATCACCAAAGGTATGCAGGGTCAGGGGTAATCCCAGCGAGTCCGCACGGTCAGCCAGTACTGCCGGGTCTGTGATAACGACAAGATCGGTCGACAGCTTAGCCTGGGCAATCTGAACACAGAGGTCCGGCCCGATACCGGCGGGTTCTCCCGCCGTTACGGCAAGGCGCAGACTCACGGCTGTTCCTTGATGTCGACGTAGGCTTCTGAGCGAATTTTACGCAGCCAGATAGGAAGTTCTTCTTCGAAGCGACGTCCATAAAGCATCTGGCGCACCTGATTACGCTGCACTTCTTCACCGATGTCGGCTTCACGACGGTCGGTCACCTGAAGCACATGCCAGCCAAACTGACTGCGCACCGGCGTACTTAACTCACCGGTCGGAGTAACGTCCATCGCTTGCTCAAATTCCGGCACCATGTCGCCGGGTGAAACCCAACCAAGGTCACCGCCACCGGCACCGCTGCCGGGGTCATCACTGTATTCACGAGCCAGCTCTGCGAAATCTGCACCGGCCTTCAGGCGCTCATAAATCTGATTAATGAGTTCACGGGCCTGATCCTGATCGCGCACTTCATTCGGGGTGATCAGAATATGTCGTACTTCAGCCTGTTGAATCAACTGAGAGTTACCGCCGCGCTTGTCTTCAAGCTTGATAATGTGGAAACCACTGGCGGTGCGGATCGGATCTGAGATATCGCCGACGCTCATTTCGGGCGCAATGTCCGCGAAAATGGATGGTAGCTGAGCGTCTTTACGCCAGCCCATGTCGCCGCCATTCAAGGCTGTACGTCCCTGGGATTCGGCCATGGCAGTTTTGCCGAAATCGGCGCCATCGCGTAGCTCTGCCACAAGCTTGTCTGCTTTATTTTCAGCTTCTTTGTATTCCTGTGGTGCGGCACCAGAGCGAACTGAAATCAGAATGTGGCGAAGTCTGTATTCTGCAGCCGAAGCGATACGCCCAATATCCGAGGCCAGAAAGTAATCGATATCCTGATCTGTGATCTCGATGCGTTCACCCACCTGATACTGCTGTACCCGGCTGATGCGCATTTCATTGCGAATCTGTTCACGGGCATAGGCGAAAGATACGCCTTCGCTGGTCATGGCCTGTTGAAACTCGGCCAGGCTCATACCGTTCTGCGCCGCGATGCGTCCCATCGCGTCATCCAGCTGCGACTCACTGATGCGGATGCCTGCACGATCCGCCATCTGCAATTGCACGCTTTCGGTGATCATGCGCTCGAGTACCTGTTCGCGCAGGGTATCTGCTTCTGGCAATTCGTTCTGATTACTCTGAACACCTACCGTTTTGATGCGTTGTTCTAGCTCGCTTTCCATGATGATGTCGTCATCGACAACAGCCACCACTCGATCGATCAACTGAGGCTCTGCATGGAGTAAGGCGCTGACAGTCATTGCCAGAAGAGAAAAAATCAGGTGCTTAATAGTCATGGTATTGGCGTCTTGAGTATCCATAAATGCTTTCAGACAAGAGGCTGTCGGTGCCGCTGCCCAGTGTGGTCAGACCTTTTAACTGAATGCTCAGCATAAAGCCGTAATGTTTTTCGGTTGAGAACTCCCCTGAGCTGCGGGGTGAACTTTCCCGATAGGTGAATTGTGCTCGCCAGCAACAATTCTGATATTCGAATCCGGCCAGAGACTCCAGAACCGGGTCTTCCGGGCGACGTTCTCCCGTCTCATAGTGTTTCAGATCACGAAGCTGCCTTGCAAATAGCGCCCAACGATCGTTCAGAGACCAGAATGCACTGGCATCAAGTTGGTGCGTATTGTAGCTAGTTTCAGTGTCAGGGTCGCGGCTCTCGGTGCGTGTATTGCTGAGGCTTAACATATGATTCGCTTCATCACGGAAGCGGACACCGTAGCGTTGCTGACGGAAGTAGTCCTGATGCGAATCCCACTCGAGAAAAGAGAAGACTGTCCAGTCGCTGTTCGGGTTCCATTCCGCTTCACCCAGAGTGCTGGATGTATGGCGCTCAAGGTAGTCGCTTTCGGTCTCGTTGATGTTCACTTCACGATCGCGGAAATACCAGATCTGACCTACGCCAGCCCGGAGCTGTTCCAGACCATCGTCGCGGATATAGCGTGTTGTGACCCCGGTACTGATCTGATTCAGGTCTGCCAGGCGGTCGCCGCCGGTAAAGCGGTCACCGTTGAATAAGCTTGAGTAGGTGACGCTGGTGGCTTTGGTATCGAAGGCCGGAATGTCTTCCTGACCGCTACGGTAGGGGCTGTACGCATACAGCACGCGAGGTTCCAGAGTCTGAATGTAGTCGGTATTGAAGGCGCTGGTTTCACGCTCAAAGAAGAGGCCGCCGTCGAGGGTCAGACGGGGTGCTCCGAACGCTGGCGTTTCATCGTCGTCTGTGGGCTCTGCATCGTAAAGCCGGTAGCTGCGATAGCGGTAATCCAGTGCAGGCGTGAAGAAACCGTATGGCTGTGTCATTGGGTAGGCGATGCGGGTGTCCGACAGAAAACGATCACCGTTAAGAGCGGCGCGGCCACTGAGCGTCTGCTGATTGCCGTCGATCACGGCGGAGCTTTCGCGGTTGAAGCGTGTGGCCTGCACGGTTTGCTTCATTGTCCAGCCTGACTCTGATGTTGGTGTGAGTGTCAGGCCGACCTGAGGCAGGCGGCGATACGGTCGGTTGCTGAGCGAGATGTCTTCGTCCGTCGTCTGAAAGCTCTCAGCAAGAAAAGTCGCTTTCACCGGTGTCGTATCGTAGCGAATCAGGCCTCTTCTTGGCAGATGGGAAGCCCGGTACACAGAGGCACTCGGGTTCATGTCCGAGAAGTAGTCCTCATCACTGACATTGTTGTAGAGAAATTCGTGGCTCCAGTGACGGCCCCAACGACCCGTTTGTGAGTAATTCACCAGAGAGCGTTCTTCGCCGGTTTCTTCGTCGTCAGCGAGAATGCCGTAATTCAGCTCGCCATCACCGAAAAGCGCTGTTTTGTGTCGTAGTTGGTTTTCCCACAACAAACCATGATCAAGCACGTGGTGGGCAGTGATGGTGGCATCCAGGTTGGGGGCGATATTGAGATAAAAAGGAATCTGAATATCTTCCGCCTGGCCCATACCGTTCACAGACAGTGACGGATCGAGGAAGCCGGTGAGGCGCCGGTCATCAATCGGGAAGCGATAATAAGGTATGTACAGGATCGGTACTTCGGCGACCCTGAGTCGAGTGTGCCAAGCAGTACCAAATCCTTCGTTCTGATCCAGGCTCAGTTCGCTGGCTGCGATGTCCCAGTCGTTGTGGCCGGGTTCGCAGAAGGTCAGGGTAGCCCCTTTCATTTCCAGAACCTGATCTTGGGGTGATCCCAGTTGTTCTGCGGTTCCTCTCAGGTGACGGTCGGCAATGACCCAGGCGCTGTGGTTCAGTTCGATATCACCCTGTGCGTCGTCGATACGAGCGTTGTCGCCACCCAGCGTCATGCCCGGAGAGGTGACGGACACATTGCCCTTGAAATTAGCCACCTGTTGCTCAGGAAACCAATGCGCGTAATCAGCTTTGAGCAGCTGGTCTCGTCGCTGAAATACTACATCGCCACTCAGCTCAATTTCTCCAGCGCGGGTTAAGGTTCCCTGATCGGCCTCAGCTTCAATCCTGTCGGTGTCGAGAGCCGCGGGTGTGGTGACAACGTAGGCGCCCGTGCAGAACTCCGGAAGCGCTTCAGCCTGTTCTGCAGGGAGCTGCGATCTCGGAGTCCAGCCGAGGGCTTCATAGTTGAAGTGCTCCGCAGAGTCGGCCAATGCTTGGTGGCTCAGACCGGTGGCGAGTGCAGGTAGCAATAGATGCAGGCACGGGCGCAGGTACAGGCAAAAGTACAGGAGTAGATACTGAGATGTTCGGTTCAGGTCAGTCATGTAGGGCAGCAGGCGCGATTCCGGAATGAAGTGTGTTATCTTTAGCGGCTTATCAGGGCGCCAATTCTGGGGCCCAATTCTAGAACGACTGACACCGAGAGGCCAGCATGGATCAGCGAAGGGATAACCTTGCGCATTGGGCAGTAAATCAGATTCAGCAACTTACTGGCGAAGATCTGACCGCAGAATTGTCAGTAGTTTCAGGCGATGCCAGTTTTCGTCGATATTTTCGGCTGACGGGCGCCGATTCCAGCTGGATCTGTGTGGATGCACCTCCAGAGAAAGAAGATAACCCTAAATTTATTGCGATCGCACGCAGCTGGTCCGAGCAGGGTGTGAATGTACCCGCAGTTTTAGGCGAAGATATCGCTCAGGGATTCATGCTTTTACAGGACTTCGGCGATAAGCTGCTTTGGCCGGCGCTTCACGATGGTGCCGACCATGAACGCGTACTTGCGTTGTACAAACTCGCTATCGATGAGCTGATCAACATCCAGAAACTCAAGGCCGGTGAGCTGCCAGTATATGATGCCGCACTTCTGCGTCAGGAGATTTCTCTGTTCACCGACTGGCTGTGCGAACGTCAGATTTCGCTGTCTCTGTCGGCCGATGAACACAGACTGATTACTGATGTTACGGATATTCTGGTTGATTCAGCGCTGGCACAGCCGCAGGTGGTCGTGCATCGTGATTACCACTCACGGAATCTGATGCTTTGTGCAGAGGGTGCTCTGGGTGTTATCGACTTTCAGGATGCTGTTCAGGGGGCTGTCACCTACGATCTGGTGTCGCTATTGCGTGACTGCTACGTGCGTTGGCCACATGAAATCGTTGATGAGCTGACTGCCTACTACCACGAGAAAGCTTCATTGGCGGGCGTACTGGATATGCCATACGACGCCTTTTCCAGAGCGTTTGATCTGATGGGAATGCAGAGACACCTCAAAGCTGCGGGTATTTTCGCCCGCCTTAACATCCGTGATGGCAAGGCAGGTTACCTGGCAGATATCCCTAATACCTGCGTGTATCTGCGCGAAGTCGCGGGACGGTATTATGAATTCTCGGCTTTCTGTCAGTGGCTCGACGAACGATTTCTCCCAGCGATGGAGAAAGGCCTGTCATGAAGGCTATGATTCTGGCGGCAGGTCGCGGCACCAGAATGGCGCCGCTGACAGATAAATGCCCCAAGCCCCTTATTCCTCTATGTGGTAAACCCCTTATCGTGCACCATCTTGAGAAGCTTGCTGCGGCAGGTATTAAAGAGGTGGTGATTAATCATGCCTGGTTGGGAGAACAGATTGAGCAGCACCTGGGGGATGGCAGTGCGTGGGGACTGACTATTCACTACTCCGCTGAAACCGACGCGCTCGAAACCGGTGGTGGGGTCTATCAGGCATTGCCGCTGCTTGGCGCGGCGCCTTTTCTTCTAATCAATGGTGATGTCTGGACTGATTGGGATTACACCGAGGCGGCTCAGTATGAGCTGAATGAAAGTGACCTTGGTTGCCTCTGGCTGGTCGATAACCCGGATCATAATCCGAAGGGCGACTTTGCGTTGCAGGCGGGGCGGGTGGTCAATGAGCCGCAGCTGACGTTCAGTGGGGTCTCCGTTCTCAAACCTGAATTATGGGCATCCGCGACGGCGGGCGCCTATCCACTAGCACCCATGTTGCGAGAGGCCATGACGACGAACCGGCTTGCAGGTCAGTTGATGAATGGCCGATGGGTCGATGTCGGCACCCCCGAGCGACTGATGACTTTGGAGAACGATTTACTTAACCAAGACGGTGGTGACGATTGAAACCGTTGGCGAATAGTAATCGTGTCTGGGTAGGAAAAGCGTCGGGGGCAGCCATAGGCCTGTTGTCCGGTGGGCCGTTCGGGCTGGTGATTGGTGCGATTGCCGGACACCTGTTAGACAGATTGGCTGAAAAGGCACGCAGTGGTCCGGCAGGCCCAATGGCTCAGGAGCATATGAGTGCTCTGTTCCGTGTGATGGGGCATCTTGCCAAAGCGGATGGTCGCATCAGCGAAAAAGAAATTGCCGCGGCCGAAGGCGTGATTGAAGCCTTGGGAATGACCGGTGACCGTCGTACATTGGCCATTCGCCTGTTTGGTGAGGGGAAGCAGAGCAGTTATCGACTGGAGCGTGATCTGAAAGCGCTGGAAGCTGGATTACCGCCGAACCAGCACGAGGTCTTCTTCTCGTTACTGGTCAAGGTAGCGCGTGCAGATGGCCGGGTAAAACGTGCGCAGCGCAAGGTACTTAAGCAGGTTGGCAGAGCGTTTGGCATTCCCCCGTTCCGTTTTTACTGGTGGTTGAGCCGGGGCGAGGGCTCAACGGACTGGGAGAAAAAAGCGCGGCCTCAGGAGCGCGCGCAACAGACATCTCAACCGCGTCGTCCTGAATTGATGATGAGCCGTGAGGTACGGCGTGCATTCAATGTACTCGGGCTAGCGCCGGATGTTTCTGACGAAGAATTGAAGCAGACGTTCCGCCGCCTGATGAGTGAGTATCATCCCGATAAGCTTGTCGCCCGTGGAGTGTCGGCAGCAGAGCTTGAGCGTGCTAAGTCGAAAGCGCAGGAGATCCAGAGCGCCTATGCGATTATTCGTAAGCACCGGCGCGCCAGTAAATAATGGCGGCCTGCGGGGCTATTGCTGAACTTTGCTATTGAACTCTGCTACTGAACTTTGCCGCGCAAGGCTTTGACCTGGCCACGTTGAACTTTCTGATCGACTCTCCGGCGTTGCGACGCACGCGTTGGTCGTGTTGCCACTCTCGGCTTATCTTTCTGGAGGGCAAAACGAATCAGCTGCTGCAACCGTTGCAGGGCATCCTCCCGATTTTTCTCCTGTGTCCTGAAACGCTGCGCTTTGATGATGATAGTACCGTCCTGTGTGAGGCGCTGGTCATCCAGTTTGAGTACGTCTTCTTTCACATCCTCAGGTAGCGACGAGCGTCGCACATCAAAACGAAGATGAATGGCCGACGCCACTTTATTTACGTTCTGACCGCCGGCGCCCTGTGCCCGGATAGCTTTGAGGGTGATTTCAGCCCAGGGGAGGGTAATTCTGTGGTTGATGTAGAGTCCGTTCGCGTTCATACGCCAGCCCCCACCGAAACATGGGACAGGTGGAAGGCGATGGCCCAGAAGTGGCAGAAAGCGCCAGCCATGACGAAGATATGCCAGATTTCGTGGAAACCGACCCAGCGTGGCCATGGATCAGGCCAGCGCAGCGCATAAACGATGGCACCAACAGAGTAGGCGATACCACCGAAGAGCAGCCACCATAAAGCACCTTCGGGTACGCGCGCCATGGCTGGCTCAAACGCGAACACGACCAGCCAGCCCATACCGACATATATCAGAGTTGATAGCCAGCGTGGCGCTGAAATCCAGAACAGCTTCAGAGCGATGCCTGCAAGCGCCAAGCTCCAGACGGCAACAAGTAAGATCAGACCCGTATTGCCGTACAAAGGAATCAGGCAGAAAGGGGTGTACGTACCGGCAATCAACAGGAAAATCGCAATATGATCTATACGTTTGAGCCAGAGAATCACCTGCTCTGACGCGTGAATCAGATGGTACAGAGCGCTGGCTGCAAACATCAGAAACAGTGTTGCGCCGAAGATTGCGAATGAGACAATATGTACGACTTCGCCGTACATCGCGGCTCTTGCCATCAGAATACCGAGTGCAACAATGGCAAAAACAGCCCCGGCCAGGTGGGTAAGGCCGCTGATAGGATCACGGAAAACAGAATGCATGCGGTTGTCCGGTAAAAACTTATGAGTTGCGGCACACCATACGGTAAAGCGGTGGCAGAGAAAACAACGATGGATCAAATCGGTAGCGTCGACGAAATCGACCTCTGGTATCTGTACCTTATAGAAACCGCCAGCGGGCATCTCTACTGCGGGATCACGCTGGATGTAAGCCGTCGCTTCAAAGAGCATTGCAGCAATGGTCGCCGCACAGCGCGTTTTCTGAGGGGCAAAGGGCCTTTGGTGTTGCGCTTCGTGGCGGTTGCTGGTGAACATGGCGATGCGTTGCGGGCTGAAATGCAGGTGAAAAAACTGTCCCGCCCTCAGAAACAGAGGCTGGTCAGTGGTGATCGTGCTTACTCCCTTAAACTGAAACTGATGCCCGTGCCCGAGCTGCTCGGAGACGACTGAGGCCGGACCAAAACCAGGTCAACACCCGATCAAAAAAAGACACTTTTGTTACACGCCTGTCATAAAACCCTGTTAACCTGCCCTTATTGTGTCTGAAAACGCAGGCTGGTTGACCATTATTTACGCCATCTGTTTGAAGTCAGGTTAAATTTACATCCCCTGCTGGTAGAATGTCCGATCGGAAACAAGGACAGAATAAAAATTATGCTGCGTGCCGTATGGTCAGCGAAGTGGTACATACTGCTTGGTTTGCTGGCTTTCATCCTGATAGTGGTTGCTACCACACCTATCCACTTCCTTTGGAAATACGCCGAGCCCTACGCCCGGGACTTGCCTGTGCGGATTCAGAATCCGACTGGCACATTGTGGCAGGGGCGCGCGGATATTGGCGTTCCTCAGGCGGGTACGATTGCCGCTGGCTGGGAGTTGAGCCCGCTGTCGCTGCTCCTCGGTAACGCAGACCTGGCTATCAATGCTGAAGGTGAAAACATTCGTCTGACAGGCGCTGCGCAGGCAACAGGGCTATACGCAGGCTTGCCTGAGCGCGTCATTATTGAAGATCTGAATGGCTATCTGGATTCGTCGGCACTGGCGCCTCTGTTAATGCAGGCACGGGCGAATCTTGATGGCAGCTTTGAATTGAGCCGCCTCAATGCAGATATCTCCATTGCCGATCAGGGCATTAACGATATTTCCGGACAGCTGGTGTATTCCGGCGGTCAACTTCGTGCACGTGTAGAGCGGCAGGCAATTGATACTGAACTCCCGATGCTGGTGGCGAACATCGTTATGGACGGGCCTAAAGTGACTGTGCCTGTGGCGACAGCCGATGGTGAACCTCTTGGGCAGCTATTTCTTCAGGAAGACGGTTGGGGGGGCATGACAGTACTGCGTCGTGCCGTGGATATTGCGGGTCAGAGCTGGCCTGACAAACAAGCAGATGCAGACACGGTAATTTTTGAAGTGTCGCAGAAGTTTCTATAATCTGAGCGCTTTGATAAACGATGGTCGCTGTAGTGAATCAGTCTGTTGAATTGACCCCGTGGCAACGCTGGGCGAAGCGCCTTGCGTACGTTGTGCTCACCTTGTTGACGGCCTGGCTACTGGCGAAGATCTTCTGGATGGTGCTGGCACCCGAGCCGCTTATATTGAAAGCACCTGTGGCAGGGCAGTCCTCCGCCGCTAAAACGCCTCAGGTCAGTGCCGCACAATACCACTTATTTGGTGAAGTCGGTGCAGAGCCAGTCGTGGCTGTAAAAGAAGTGGATGCACCGGATACCCGTTTACGCCTCGAACTGCTCGGCGTGATGCAATCGAGCACGGCCGAAATGTCGAGCGCGATCATTGCTCAGAAGGGCGGTAAAGGCGACTTCTACCGTGTGGGTGATGTGGTTCAGGGCCGCACCAAACTGGCAGGTGTGTATCCCGATAAAGTGATTCTTGATACAGCGGGTAAGTTAGAAACTCTGAAGTTTGAAGAGTTCTCTGCACGCGGTGTCGGAGTGTCTGCCCGTGCACCGGAACCGGCGCCACGCGAGGTACGTGAAGAACGCGCTTCTCAGCTTCGTGATCGTTTCAGCCGTATTCGTCGTCCGTCTGACTTTATGGGCATCGCCAGTGAAGCCGCGACAGAATCACCAGAAGCCGTGATCGATGGCCTGGGGCTTGAATCTGTGGGCGTTGGTGAAGGTTATCGGGTTGATAACAGCTCAATATTATTGAAAGCCGGAATGAAACCCGGCGATGTTCTGCTTTCCATTAATGGGCAGCAGTTGGGAGACGCGTCGTCTGATCAGGCGTTACTTGATCAGGTGATGCAGGAAGGCCGCGCGCAGATTGAAGTTCAGCGCGGCAATAGTCGTTTTATGATTAATCAGAGTTTTGGAGCTCGGAACTGATGTTGCTCAGACGTTGGCTGATAGCCGTGTTGCTGATGGCAGGCATGGCTATGCCGCTGCAAGCAGAGGAAAGCTGGCAGATTAACCTGAAGGATGCCGATATTGAGGCATTCATCAGTCAGGTTGCTGATATTACTGGTAAGAGCTTTGTTCTTGATCCACGGGTTAAGGGCAAAGTCAGTGTGCTCTCCAGCGAGCCAATGAATCAGGAAGGCGTGTATGAGCTTTTCTTATCCGTGTTGCAGATCCATGGCCTCGCTGCTGTTCCTGCAGGCGATGTCACTCTGGTCATTCAGCAGAATGATGTGAAGCAGGCCGGCCGCAGCCTTGAAGAACGTGCGGCGGTCGACAGCCAGGAGCTGCTGACTAAAGTCATTATGATCAAGAATACGCCGGCGCTGGATCTGGTGCCTATTCTGCGTCCACTGGTTGCCAAATACGGTCATCTTGCTGGTGTGAAATCTGCGAATGCCCTGATCATCTCTGACCATGCCATCAACATTAACCGCATCGAAGAAATTATCGATCGACTGGACCGTTCCGGCTCAGAAGAACTGGAAGTGGTTCAACTGAAAGAAGCCTGGGTGGGCAATGTCGTTACCATGCTGCAGAGCCTTGATCCTTCCAAGGTGTCGCAGGGCACGACGGATAACAACAATACAGCAGGCAGCATTCGTGTTGTTGCCGATGAGCGCAGTAACCGCCTGATTATTAAGGGCGAGAAAACGGCGCGTGAACGTATTCGTGGTCTGATCGAACAGCTTGACCAGCCGTCATATTTCAGCGGCAGCGCTCAGGTGATCCGCCTGCAATATGCCGACGCAACCAAGCTGGCGGAAATGCTGAAGAACCTGATGGGTGAAGCGTCAGGTTCTGGTGACGAAGCGAAAGTTAAAGGTGATATTGGTATTCATGCCGACGAAGACCTGAACGCTCTGGTTGTCCGTGCTGAGCCTTCCATCCTGAAAGAAGTACAGGAGCTGGTAAATTCCCTTGATGTGCGTCGTGCTCAGGTGCTGATCGAATCGGCAATCATTGAAGTAACTGGTGATACCAGCGATGCCCTGGGTGTTCAGTGGGTACGTGGTGATCTGGATTCTCCGGTTGCAGGTACGAATTTCAACAACGCTGGACCGGGTCTTGCGACCATCGCTACCGGTGTGGCCACAGGTGACTATGCCTCTGCCGTTGGGCAAGGCCTGACCATTGGTGGTTTCAAAGAGTCGGGTGGTGATATTGATTTTGGTGTGATTATTCAGGCGCTGAAGAGTAATTCTTCAACCAACCTGCTTTCAACGCCGAGCATCATGACACTGGATAACCAGGAAGCTGAGATTGTTGTCGGTCAGAACGTACCGTTCGTGACTGGCCAGACGGCATCAAGCACCAACACGAATCCGTTCACGACCATTGACCGCCAGGATGTGGGTGTGACACTGAAAGTGATTCCTCACATTCATGATGGTGAAGCGATTCGTCTGGAAGTTGAAGCAACTGCGGAATCGGTTTCAAACACGACCGTCGCGGGTAGTGCCGACCTGATCACTAACAAACGCTCAATCAAAACCATGATTCTGTCTGATGATGGCGAAACCATCGTGCTGGGTGGGTTGATTCGTGATGACGTACGCGAAGTTGTCAGCAAGGTGCCGCTGCTGGGCGATATTCCTTTGCTGGGTTGGTTGTTCCGCTCGAAGAGCGTGAATCAGGTGAAGAGTAATCTGATGGTGTTCCTGCGCCCAACGATCGTTGGTGATGGCGGTAAAGCGAAAGACCTTACTCGCGAGAAGTTTAACGGCATCTGGGAGTTTACCGTTTCTGAAGAACTCGGTATCGATGAAGCCGACATGCAGCTGCAGCGCCTGTTTAAAGGCCTGCCGATGCAGAACAAGTGATCCATATGCTGGCGGGTGGAGGCTTAGGCCTCCGCTAATGCCAGTGGTTCTAATCCTGCCTGACGCATTAGTTCACACAGGCCTATCATAGGCAGCCCGATCAGGGAGTTCATATCCCGACCTTCCAGCGCTGAAAAGAGCGTAATTCCTAATCCTTCAACTTTGAAACTACCGGCGCAGTCTAACGGCTGTTCGATACTGATGTAGCGCCTCAGTGCTTCATCCGAAAGCTCATTGAAATGCACGTGAAAAGGCTCTGTCAGCGTGTATTCGTCGCCAGCAGGTGACCGCAGGCAGAGGCCAGTCAGGAAAGTGATCTTCTGACCTCTAACCCGCTTTAACTGCTCAAGTGCTTTTTCTTCTGTACCTGCCTTGCCAACGGGCTGGCCGTCGACCACACAGGTCTGATCGCTGCCGATAATCCAGCTGTCTGGATGACGGGTGTGTAATGCTCGTGCTTTTTCCTTAGCCAGACGCAACACATACGCCTGGGGTGTTTCGTCTGCAAGTGGTGTCTCATCAATGTCTGGCGATGCTTGACTGAATGGAATACGCAGACGCTTAAGAAGCTCTGCCCGATACGGTGAGCTGGAAGCTAGTAGCAGATTAAAAGACATGATTAGTTTCCTTGGAGAGCAGACACAAAAAAAGGGAGCATAGCTCCCTTTTTATTCTGGCACTGAATTACTTAGCGAAGTTTTCGTTCGCGAAGTCCCAGTTAACCAGCGCCCAGAAACCTTTCAGGTAATCAGGACGAACGTTGCGGTAGTCGATGTAGTAAGCGTGTTCCCACAGGTCAACAGTGATCAGTGGAGTCAGGCCTTCAGTGATCGGCGTGCCAGCGTTAGAGGTGTTTACGATGTCCAGAGAACCGTCAGCTTTCTTCACCAGCCAGGTCCAGCTTGAACCGAAGTTGTTCACAGCCATATCGTTGAATTTAGCTTTGAAGTCTTCGAAAGAACCGAAAGCCGCATTGATGGCATCAGCAACTGCGCCAGTTGGCTCGCCGCCACCGTTAGGGCTCAGGCTGTTCCAGTAGAAAGTGTGGTTCCAGATTTGAGCTGCGTTGTTGAAAACGCCACCTGAAGAAGTCTTGATGATGTCTTCCAGGCTTTTGCCTTCGAGATCAGTACCTTCAACCAGACCGTTCAGCTTCTGAACGTAGGTGTTGTGGTGCTTGCCGTAGTGGAAGTCCAGAGTCTCAGATGAAATGTGTGGCTCCAGTGCATTTTTTTCGTAAGGCAGTGCAGGAAGTTCAAACGCCATGGTCTCTCTCCATATTCAGGTTGATTGCCGGATCTCTTGAAATGTCCGTTACGACCTACATGGGGTCGAAAAGTATCTTTTCAATAGTCCGTCTTTTATATTCCTCAAAATGATAACACCGGCCCTTATAACCGGCTACGTCGTTATAACCCCTTGTTTAGGGAGGTCTTCTTGATCAATTCTTTACAAATTGCCAACTGGTAGACATTCATGGACACTACATGTTCCCAGCTGGCGTGGGTTTGAGGTATGTTGAAGCGCGCAAGTGCGCCGGATACGGGGTGCCGTTGCCAGGGCGATGGAAATATCTGTTGCACAAACTGAGCAAACTTTTCCGGTTAGCCGGATGCACGTTTGTCCGGCTTCGATGGTGCTGTGGGGAAGCAGTAGTAAGCCAATAACAATAAAGGTAGAAAGAATGAAACCGACTGAGGAAGAAATCGCGCTGCGTCAACAACAGTTGCGGCGCCAGGCTCAGCAACGCCTTGCGCAAGCGGGAGCTGCGAAGCGAAGCGCTCCGGTAGATGCTGCCGCAGCGAGAGCGGCGACACCGCCACCTCCACCTGTAGCTGCGCCAAAAGCATCGGGCTCATCAGCCTCCTCCGGGCTGGCTGCGGCAGGCCTTGTGATTGCACTGGGTGCACTAGGCGCCGCGGGTTATATGTACACGCTTCTGCAGCAGTCTGATCAGAAGTACGCAGCCGCTCAGGAAATTCTTCTCCAGCAGGGCAGTAAGATTGAGGCATTGGAAAACCGTCTCTCGGCATCGGGTGAGAATGCCAATTTGTCGGTTGATGCCCTTAAGGTTGTACTGCGCGAACAGGATAATGAAATTCGTAAGCTCTGGGACCTCGCCAGTAAGCGGAACCGGGCTGACATCGATGCCAATGCGGCGAAACTGGGCAACCTGAACACTGCGATGAACAGCGCATCTGGCGCCAGTGCTTCGGACCTGAAAGCTCTCCGTTCTAAAGTGACTGAACTTGAGAATGCTGTGGCAGCCTTGCCATCCGGTCTGGAGATCTCAATCGCTCAGAATAAAGAGAGTATTGAAATGCTGGGCTCAAGTATCAAAAGCCTGCGCAGCGATGTTGCGAACATGGAGAGCAGCCCTTCATCTGGCGGCTCTGTTGGTTATGATGACCTGACCAATATGAAACTCGAGATTGAGGATATTCAGATTCGCCTCGATCGTATTCAGAACGCGATGACTGGTGGTTAATCTGTATGTTGCCTGAGCTCTGGGTGCGGGCGTTAGAAATGCCCGCACTCTCAGTGACGACGCCATATACGTTAAGGATCAACCTGGCTCGGTTACTTCGTACTGCCTCACCTGCTGAGGCAGCCATTATTGCCGGACTACGCTCCGACATTCCAGCTTCTGCTTTTCTCTCTGCCTATCAGATTGCCATGAGGGCCGTAGACCCTGCCTTGCCACCGGAGCAGTGGGCCTGCCTTTGTGTGTCAGAAAAAGGATTGCGCTCACTTTCCGAAATGGAAACTTCTATAGAAGCGGGTGCTGTCAGCGGTCGGAAAAGTCATGCCATGCTAGCAATGGACGGTATCGACTGGCTGTATGTGATCGCGCGATCCACGTCAGGCCTCATTTGTCAGCGGGTCTCTGCAAAAGCGGAGGGAGTTTCTCCTCATCCTGCTAAACCGGGTCAGCCGGTCATTCCTGAACTGCCTCACCATGTGGTCGATTTTACCGCGAGTCCGGTAGATTCAGCGTACCTTGCAGAGGATGCTCACCAGTGCATTAACAAACCCTTTCGCTACCACGAAGACGTCATGGTATTGCTTGCTTTTGCGGGCTGGGTTTTACGGGTTTCTGAAGCTCATCCGGGTCATCAGAGGCTGATTGAGTGCATGCGGGCTTTAGCGGACGGGTATCGTATAAGCGCTGCTGGCTATGATAAGTCTCAGCTGGATGCGTTTGATGCGCTTATTGAAGAACTGCTGCAAATCTCCCTTCCAGAAAAATTACAGCAGACCTGGCACAGAGATCGTCAGTTGTTGCTTATGGGAAAGAAGGCAAGAGATATCATTCGTAGTCGCCTGGCCTGATGTAAACCGCCGACTCCGTAATCAGCGCTGGTTAACCCGCACAGAGATGCCCGAAGAGGGCAGAGTGACTGCCGAAGCTGGTGCAGCATTGATTGGAGCGACGCTTGGCAGTTTTTCATTCTGACTGATGAAATCCACTGCAGGAGTATCGTCCTGAGTGCTGTCTGCAGCATCTATCTGCCCGGTTTCTGGCGTGTTGCCTGCACTGGTCGGTGCGAGTGACGCTGTCTCTATGCGCTGTTGTTCCAGCTCGTTATTCAGCATTCGCGAAAAACGGATACTTTGAGAGGTCGTCCGCTCGTAACGAAACTCGCTGCTGTAATCATAGTGATGAGTGCGCTCCCGGGCCTCGTTGATTGCAGCATCGAGGTCGTTGGCGTAGTAGTCATCCTGAGCTTTGCGGAAGTCTTCCGAGGTGGCGGATTTGCCACCTGCAGATGCATGACATGCAATCACAGAAAGCATGACTGCTGTAATAGAGAGACGCATCGACACGAGACGTCTCCTCAGCGAGCTGTCGCGGTCACTGTCCCGACGGAGCGGGTCTGACGCGTGACCATTTCACCGGTGCGGTTAACTGCACGGGACTCATTGATCACAACTTCACGTGGCAACTTAACGTCTGCTCGCGGAGAAGGCTGGAGATTGCCATCGGTTTCGATAACTTCTTCGTCTTCATTGCTCTGCCCAAGTGCGACACGTCTGACAGGGCGGGTAGCATCTTCAGCCGCTGCAACACCGGCAGCAGTTGGCCCCATCGCGCCTTCAACGATCAGCTCGTTCATTTCAGTATTGAGCATTTTCGGCAGAGGAAAACTTTTGCTTGTGGTTCGGTTATACCATTCGTAACCCACATATTCGGTCTGCACCGGAAAACGACGTGCAGCTTCTACCGCCACTTCGATCTCTGGCGAGGTGTAGGCTTGTTTGGCGCTTTCCTGTTCCGGGCTGTCAGCGGCCATTGCTGGCATCGCCGCCAGAAGCGACAGGAGGGGAAGTGTGTACAGACTACTCTTCATGTTTGCTTTCCCTTTGTGGCTGTTTCTTTTTGTTATTATGTGTAGAATGCAATATAGCACGACGGTTTACTTTCTGTACAGTTGGTAACACTACGCCATAGGTGTAGGGTGGCTGTCAGATGTTAAACCTCCCGACCCGATGCAGATGCAATAGCCGGTAACAGGGCATAATAATGATAAAAACAGCAATCAGAATTCTTTCTGCCGCCGCCGTAAGCGCAATGATCGCCGGCTGCAGCAGTGTTCACATTACAACCTTCGACAACTTTGGCTCATACCCTAAGTGGCTTTTTTCGCCGAAAGGGCAGTACTACAAATCCGTTGGTTATCGTTGGGATTATGAAAAGTATGCGCTGGTGTATATCTATCGCCCAGCGACTGAGTGGTCGATGGATGAAGTCGAAGCGCCGAGCCTCAACGTTAACGGCGAGCGCCTGTTTAACTTCAAAGGCGGCGGCTACACCTGGTACGAAATGGAACCGGGCACCTACGACTTCGTTGTTCGCCGCGGTATTTTCGGCTTCGAAGGCGTTGGTAATCTGGTATTCCGTACCTACAGTGATTTCGACCTGAACCTTGAGGCGGGTAAGGTGTATTACCTGCGTTATTCAGAAGTTGATCCTCAGAACATGGTGATGCTGGACGACGGTTCATTGGGCGGCGACGGTCCGTTGCAGCTGGTTGGCCATGACCTCGCCGTGAGTGAAATGAACGACACGCGTTTACACCACCATGGCCGCGAGTTGATCCGTGCAAAAGCACGTGATGAAGATGCGCAGGATGAAACGGTCGTAGCCAGCAAGTCAGCTCCTAAAGTTCAGGAAACCGAACAGCAGGAAGAACCGCAGACCTTCTTTATCGAAGAAAACAATGATGAGACTGATGCCCCTGAAGGCATTCGTGCGAAGCCCCGTTCAACTGAAGAGGAATGGTGGCCGTTTTAAACGCTGCGCATTCAAGAGTTGCCCGGCTTAGGCTACAATAAGCCCATCAGTAAACGCCCACTGACCAGTGGGCGTTTTTACGACTGCCGTTTGCAACTCCAGAGAGAGACCTCCCGATGACTGTGATCAAGCAAGAAGATCTGATTCAGAGCGTTGCTGATGCCCTGCAATACATTTCTTATTACCACCCGAAAGACTTTATCGATGCCGTACATCAGGCGTATGAGCGCGAAGAATCAAAAGCCGCAAAAGATGCGATGGCTCAGATTCTGATTAACTCGCGCATGTGTGCCATGGGTAAGCGCCCGATCTGTCAGGACACAGGTATCGTGACGGTTTTCCTGACCATCGGTATGGACGTTAAGTTCGAAGGCGACATGAGTGTCGAAGATATGTGTAACGAAGGTGTTCGTCGCGCATACACCCATCCTGATAACGTTCTGCGTGCTTCTGTACTGGCTGACCCGGACGGTAAGCGTGCAAACACTAAAGACAACACCCCCGCCATCATCCATATGAAGTTAGTGCCGGGCAACACCGTGGATGTGCACGTGGCTGCGAAAGGTGGTGGTTCTGAAGCGAAGTCTAAGTTTGCCATGCTGAACCCATCTGACTCTATCGTTGACTGGGTGCTGGAGCAGGTGCCGAAGATGGGCGCAGGTTGGTGCCCACCGGGTATGCTGGGTATTGGTATTGGCGGTACTGCAGAGAAAGCGATGCAGATTGCGAAAGAAGCCCTGCTTGAGCCGGTAAATATTCAGGAACTGCAGGAGCGCGGTGCCCAGACCCGTTCTGAAGAGCTGCGTCTTGAACTGTATGAGAAAGTGAACAAGCTGGGTATTGGCGCTCAGGGCCTCGGCGGTCTGACCACTGTGCTCGACATCAAAGTAGCTGACTACCCAACGCACGCTGCGAATAAACCAGTGGCTATCATTCCTAACTGTGCAGCGACCCGTCACACCCATTTTGAACTGGACGGTTCTGGCCCTGCTTCTCTGAAGGCGCCGAAACTGGAAGACTGGCCAGAAATCAGCTGGGAAGTCGGTGACAGCGTTCGTCGCGTCAATCTCGACACCGTCACTCCAGAAGATGTGAAAGAGTGGCAGCCGGGTGAAACCGTACTGCTGTCTGGCAAAATGCTCACTGGCCGTGACGCTGCGCACAAACGCATGGTCGACATGATCTCCAAAGGTGAAGAACTGCCGGTTGATCTGAAAGGTCGCTTTATCTATTACGTGGGCCCGGTTGATCCGGTGCGTGAAGAAGTTGTTGGTCCGGCTGGCCCGACGACTGCAACCCGTATGGATAAGTTCACCCGTACCGTTCTGGAAGAAACCGGTCTGCTGGGCATGATCGGTAAAGCCGAACGTGGTCCAATCGCGATCGAAGCCATCAAAGATAACGAAGCCGTTTACCTGATGGCCGTGGGTGGCGCTGCTTATCTGGTGTCTCAGGCGATTAAAGGCGCGAAAGTTGTCGGCTTTGATGACCTGGGTATGGAAGCGATCTACGAGTTCGAAGTGGAAGATATGCCTGTGACGGTTGCGGTCGATAGCAAAGGCGAATCGGTACACAACACCGGACCAAAAGAGTGGTTTGCGCGCATTAACGCCACTGAAGTCTGATTTGCCTCCAGTCAAAGCTGACACTTGTGTGTCAGCGGCCACTGACTGGCAAATTCGTGCGTAAAGAAGGGAGCAATAGCTCCCTTTTTTTGTCTCAGTGAGTTAACACAATCGATACGTTAAAGGAGTTCGTATGACCGATGTCCTCACTGAAGAAGAACTTAAGTCTCACCTTATTCGCTATCCGGAATGGCATCGCGAATCTGTCGGCGGTGTTGCCTGTGTCCGCAGGATCTGGATCTTCGATAACTTCATCGATGCTTTTCGGTTTGCCGGGCGCGTGGCTGAGCTTGCAGAGAAATATAATCACCACCCCCAATTAACGGTTTCCTGGGGGGAGCTTGCTGTTGCCTGGTGGAGCCATGATGCTGGCGGCGTAACGCAGGCCGACCTGGAAATGGTCGCGCTTTGTGACCATCTGTCTACCTGAGGTCCATCTTCCGCCCAACAATTTGTTACCAATGAAAACAGGGTGACGAAGTTCTGACCTTCGTTACCCTGATCGATGTGAATGTTCTGACATCCACATCAGTCTTTCGGGAAACTGAGCCGTGATGGATTACAAAAGTCGGAGCACCGGCGGAAAAGCCGGTTATCTCCGTCATATTCTGGTCGTATTTGTTTGTCTTATTAGAAAAACATTTGTTTATCAAACACTTGGATAAGTTACATTTCATGTGAAAAAAGGGATCTGAACTAAGCTGACTGTATTCGTTTTACGCTACTTTTACAGGACGCATCTGATGTTCCGACGGTCACTTTCTCCACTGATATCTGTATGGATATTCTGCCTGCCATTTATGGTGTCGGCTCAGGAGTCACTTCCGGGGCTTGAGCCACCTGAAATGCGCTCATCACTGTATACCGGCTTCACCCAACTACTTGATGACGATAAGACACTCGTGAAAGAGGAGCTGATTGATCTGCCCGAAGAGATTAATCGTGTAGCCCTTTACCATAATGGTGACAGGATGCATCGTAAGGTGCCGAAGCAAGTGCACCTGATGATCGAAAATAAACTGATGAAGCGTATGCTGGACAGCGGGCGCTTCGAGATTATTCAGTGCCTTGAATGTCGCACTACGCAAGTCGCTATGCGTGCAGACCGTCTTGAGATCAGCCATGCTGCTACAGACAACCAGGCATTACGTAAGCTCGGACAGCATGTCCGGGCGGATGCATTTCTTTTCTGGAACGCTTCCGTTCAGGACAACAAATTCACCATTAATTTACGCATGGTGGATGCCCGCGATAACAAGCTTCTGTGGCTGAAAGAATACTCCAAGAAAACCACACTCGAAGAGGAAGTGCAGGGCTTCGGTAGCGTCAACTACGAACTGCTTGTCGGCGCCTGGGGTATCTCCGCAGAACGTGATCATCTCTCCAGTGCAGACTCTGAAGATGTGAAAGGTCTGACTGTCTTTGGTATTCGCCGTCGTGAAACCACCAGTCTGGATGACCAGCTTCAATACACCCTGGCCTTTGAATATTTCCGTAACTTCTCTAACCGCGAAAATTTCGATATTTCGGGGATCAATCTGGAAGGACGGATTATTGCCGATATTCCAAGTATGGACGATCTGATTGATACCAAAGTGTACTTGGGTATGGGGCAGGCATTCTTTAATGATACCAATGCCATCGTCTTCCGTTTTGGTTTTGAATTTCCGTTCTTTAAAGATGGATTCATCGATTATGGCGTGACCTACATTCCTGAAAGCACGGCGAAGTGGAGTGAAGTCTCGGGTCTTGAAGATACCGGGAAAATCGGTGGCGCAAGCTACGACCTTTCTCTTGGCCTGAGATTTTAGGAGTCAGTATGAAAGCAGGAATTATTGCAGCAGTGCTTCTGGTATCTCTGGGGCTTCAGGGGTGTTCGCACGAACGCTCCAACCGTCTGGTGAAAGGGTTTAACCCAAGCCCATGGGTTGATCCGGGGAAACCGGTTGAGGCCGAGCAAAAAACAGAAGAGGAAGTCATTGTTGAGGAAATTTCTCAACTTGAAAAAATCTCTGACAAGGCAAAGAAACAACATGGACTGATGCATATTCATCGTTATGGCGCAGGGTACGATGTTCTTATGACCATTGATGCTGGCGACTCTGACGTTAAATTCATCATGGAATTACCGCAAAGCGAAGCAGAAAAATCTGCCGGTAGCGATGGACTATCGGATGAAGCAGCCGAAGATCGTGCCGCTGAAAATCACACTGATGTCGATGGAAAAATCAGCGAGCAGGAGTCTGAAAAACTGCGACGCAGCGAGACAATGACGAAACACATTCTCTCTGCTCAAAGTCTTTTCTATAAAAAAGAATATTGGGAAGCCCTGGATCAGACGAATGCAGCGTTAGAAGTCATTCCTGACTCAGCCCAGGCGCACGCGCTCAAAGGCAGCATCTACTACAAGATGGGCCTGATACCCGAGGCCAGAGCGAGCTGGGAGCAGGCATTAGAACTTGATCCTGAGCTGGATCAGGTACGCGCTAGTCTGGCTCGTGTGCGATGAAAGGGGCTGTGACGATGAAAGAATTAATGACGTGGCTGGTAACCATTGCTCTTTTTGCGGCTTTACCTGTTCTTGCTCAGGACACATTTGAGGTTCCGGTTAAAAAGGACGAGGTAGAAGAAGCACGTTTCCGAAGTGACCTGGAGGCGCGCCTTCGTCAAGATATTGAATCTTATCTCGGCAATAACCGGTTTATCATTCAGGTCGATGCAGTCATCGAACGAGCGCGCACCGTCGTTCGTGAGAACTCCGAAGGTCAACAGCAAGCAGCAGCGCCACAGTTGCCCGCAGAGCCTCGGGTAAGCGGCACTCTCTCTCTTCCTGATATTGATGCAACCGGCATCGACGAGCTTGAAGAACTGCCGGGCCTGCCCGTCAGCGAAATGCCATTGCTTAAAGAAAATAATGAAAAGCTAAGGGCGCTGCGTAGTCAGCTACAACAACTTGAAAAAGAGCGTCAGGAGATAATCACTTACGCGGACAAGTTGAAGAACGTAGCGAAGCAAAGTCAGAGTCAGTCTGGCGGCGGTAAGCCTTCAGAAAAGACGATTGGCTATCGCAATATTATCAAGAAGCTTGAAATTACCTTGGTCGTCGACAATGCACTGAAAGATGAACAGATAGAATTTCTTAAAAATCTGGTCACGCGTAAAGCCCAGATTAATGAACTTCGTGGGGATACGCTGAATATCGTGAAAACGGCATTCAGTCACCTGAAGAAGGATGAAACGCCACTTACGTTCTGGGAGTCTTACAACCCCTGGATCTGGTTGGCGACCTTGCTGATTGTCGGCTTGTTGTTAGTGCTGGCGTTTGCGGCGCTATGGCGTCGGCTTAATCAGCCTGTGTCCGCAGTACCGGTGAATGGAGCAGGCGGAACTGAATCTGTAAGCCAACATTCTGTAGCACGTCAGTCCGAGGGCGAAACAGCGGCACTCAGATACCGGATTAACGAATCGCGCCAGCGCTTAGTCAGCCAGGGGCTGTCTCAGCCGCATCGTTTTCAGCAGGCTGTATCTCAGGCACTAGGTAGTGCTCAGGCGTTTGAGGTTGCTTCTCTGTCGGCCACGATGGGTAAAAGTCTTTTTGCCAGTCTGGCGCCGCATTTGACGCCAGCGGACTGGAAGCAGATTGATGAATTGCTGCAGGAAGGAGAGTGGAGTGAAGAGCAACTTTCTGAAGGCATGGAGCAGTTTTCTCAGCGGCTTGAACGTCAGCAGGATGATGCATCTAACACACAGCCGTTCGCGTTCCTGAATAAACTGAATGACTCGCAGGTTCTGTACCTCATCAAGGATGAAGATATTCGTATTAAAGCTCTGGTGATGTCACAGCTACCAGCGCAACGTTCTGCAGATATTATTTTACGTCTTGACGAGCGGGAACTCGCTGCCATTGCCTTCGAGCTGGGGCAGTTTGAAAGCTTGCCTGTGTCGGCGTTTAAAGACGTTGCTGACCGTTTGGCTAAAGCCTCACTCACAGTGCCCTCGTTTGAAAATATCACTGCCGATGGTCTGTCTGTTCTTATCGGTATGCTTGATCGTATGACGACCAGTGAAGAGACGCGGATGCTCAAAACACTGAAGTCAGAGAAGCCCGAAACCTATTACAGGCTGCGTCAGGTGTACTTTACCTACGCCGACCTGTCGCGCACGCCAGATCGTATTATCTCAAACGAGCTACGATCTATCGATGCCGGCGTCCTGACCGCCTCATTATGCAATACATCCATTGAGTTTAAGCGTCACGTATTGGCTGCGCTGCCTGCGAAGTTGCGGGCGGGGATTATTAACGAACTGAAAGTATCCGAGTCTGACACAGTACAGGATCAGGTAGAGTCAGCGCGTCGCCAGGTAGTTCAGAAAATGCGGGAAATCATCCGTGAAGGTCGTTTCTCTATGGACGAGCTGGCGGATGTGAAGCCAGCACAGTAATCGATTCAGAAGTCTGCAGATTAAGAGACAACAACAGGGGCAAAGTCAGTGTTTCGATTTTCATTCAGTACGCTCATTGGTTTCTGCGCAGGTATCGGCCTGTTGGCATTTGCGGTTGCCAGTGCCACTGACAATCACGTTATTTTCATCAGCCTGTCGAGCTTCGGGCTTGTGTTTGGCAGCACCATGGCGGCCGCACTGATCAGTTACTCCACTGCCGATGTGCTGCATGCGATGCGCAGTATGCTACATACCTTCTTTCATCCGCCGACGTCGCAGAAGCACCTGAAACAAGTGACGAGGCGATTTGTTGAGTGGAGCAGTATCTACCGCCAGGGAGGCATTGTTGCACTCGAACAATCGCTGACGAAACAGGAAAATAATGACGAATTTATTCGTGCGGGTATCGATCTGATGGGAGCCGGATACGCGAACCACGACATCCGGACCATGCTGACTGACCAGATGGACGCAACCTGGCAGCGTCACACCCTGGAAGGCAAAGTGCTCAATACCATGGCTGTTTACTCTCCCGGTTTTGGGATGGTCGGTACGATTGTCGGCCTGATTATTATGCTCGATAACCTGAACGGCGACATGGCGGGGTTGGGCAAGGGGTTAGCGCTTGCGCTGATTACGACCTTGTATGGTGTGCTGTTGTCGAATTTATTCTTTAAGCCCGCAGCGAACCAGGTCACCGAAAAGCAGGAGACCATGTACTTCCGTCATCAGCTGATTTCTGAGGGCTTTGTCCTGCTGAGTGAAAAGCGCACGGCGCTTTATATGCAGGATCGACTGAACGCCTTTATTAAACCTTCCGTGCGTGATCAGGCGCTCTCGGGAGAGCTGTAATGAATCATGCCAGTCGTCAACGAGGCTTACGGAGACGTCGTCCGAACTTTGACGATTCATCCAGTTCCTGGCTGGTGACCTATTCCGATGCGATTACCTTGTTGCTGGCGTTCTTCGTCATGATTCTTGCGGTATCCGATCTCAATGAAGGAAAGATCGAATCTCTTAAGGAAGGATTAGCTGAGGTTATCTCATCAGAAACTACCACGACTCCCTTTACCGATATTCGTCAGGGCATTGATGATTATATTGAGCAGAATGGTCTGCAGGATCAGGTGTCGGTCACGCTCGACCCCCGCGGTGTGCAGGTAGAGTTTGCGAATGTTGCGTTATACGACTCCGGCGCTGCTTCGCTGAAGCCTGCGGCGACCCCGCTGCTGCAGGAACTGAGCCGTGTTATCCGTGATGTCAGCCATGGCTCGCACATGATCGAAGTGGAAGGGCACACTGATGATCTACCTATCTCGAATGAGCAGTTTCCCTCTAATTGGGAGCTATCTTCCGCCCGGGCGACCGGAGTTGTGAAGTACCTGCTTGAGAGTGGCATCGAAAAAGAGCGACTGAAAGCATCCGGATATGCTGACAGCCGCCCAAAGGGGGGGCTGGATGACCTGCCGCTGAGCGAACAGCGAAAGGCCAACCGGCGTGTGGTGGTCTCTATACGACGCTACTGATAGATTTGTCATATTTCTTTATTTTTACTGTCACAAAACTGATCCTGAACTGTCATTTTCTTCTTCTAAAGTCTCCGCCGGTAATGAAGTAACCAACCGATAAGAGAGATAACGATCATGACTTTCACGCCCAATAAACTGAGCAAAGCCGTACTGCTCGGAATGCTGACCGCTGGCCTTGTTGCCTGTGGTGGTGAAGATGGTAAAGATGGCGCCGACGGTGTAAACGGTACCAACGGAGTAGATGGCTCCGCTGGCGTTGATGGCGCACCGGGTAATGACGGTAGCGATGGCGAGAACGCACCAGCTGTCACCGCCGAAACTCTGGACCCTACTATGCTGAAGCGTGTTGCTACAGCTCCTCTGGGTGCTGAATTTACAGGTATGTACCTGAATGAGGACGGTACTTTCTTCCTTAACGTTCAGCATCCTTCTGGCGGTAACAGCACAGCTGACAGCGCAGGCAAAGTGTTCAACAAAGGTACTGTCGGTGCGATCGTTGGTACAGATTTCAACAAGCTCGGCAACATTTCTGCGCTCGATCTGCCAGTGACAATGGCTGATAAAGAAGTCGTAATGACCTCCGTTGGTTCCTATCAGGTGTTGCTGCAGCAGACCGACACTCTGGGTGATGGAAAAAATGCCGGTGATATCGTTGCTGCGGACAATTTTTCTCTGCGTAAGAATTCAAACGACCCAGATTTTAATGGCGCGGTCAGCGACGGTGCTGGCGGCTTCTATCTCTATACAAACTGGGAAGACCGTCCCGGAGGCATGAGCCGTATTCAGGTTTCTGGTCTTGGTACTGAAGGCTACTCTTCTGTTGAGCCCGAAGGTATGCTCGACTTCTCATCGGTCGACGGTACCTGGGTTAACTGCTTCGGGACGGTAACGCCGTGGAATACGCCAATCTCAGCTGAAGAACTCTACTTCGATAACTCAGCCAGCTGGTACAGCATGAACGGATCTCCAGTATCTGTTGCAGGTTACCTTGGCTATCCAACCGACGGTTCAGGCGCCTGGGGTAATCCGTACGACTATGGCTATAACATTGAAGTAGGTGTGAATGGCACTGCAACCGCTGCAGATGAAGCGAATGTTGAAGTAGAAAAACGTTTCGCACTGGGCAGATTCTCGCATGAAAACGCAGTGGTTCTGCCAGACAACCGCACTGTCCTGCAAAGCGACGATGGCTCTAATGTAGTCTTCTTCAAGTTTGTTGCTGACACTGCAGGTGACCTGTCTTCCGGTACTCTGTATGCCGCAAAAATGACTCAAGCCGCAGAGACTTCAACCATTGCGGAAGCATCGTTTGCGATTGAGTGGATTGAACTCGCGTCGGCAACCGACGCTGAAATTGAAGGCTGGATTGCTGAGTACGATGGTACTTATGCAGAAGCTAAACACATCACTGATCAGCAGATTAATGACTGGGCTGAGGCCAGAACTGGTTCCGATATTGATGGTAGTGGCTCTATTGCAGTTTCGCCATTTGCTGATAACCGCGTTGCATTCCTGGAAACCCGAAAAGCTGCAGAAGCTCTTGGTGCGACCGCTGAATTCAATAAAATGGAAGGCGTAAACATCAATTACGGTCTGGCTTCTGACTGGTGGAATACTGGTGCTGCAGACGGTTCGCAGGCATATGCTTACATGGCGATGTCAACCATCGGTTCTGGCATGACAGACAGTTCTGGCGACATTCAGATCGAGGATGAAAATGCATCCTGTGGTGCGGTCTATCGTATGAAGCTGGTTGAAGAAAATGGCTTGGTGAACGTGAGCTCCATGGTTCCAGCCATTGTTGGTGGTCCTTACTTTGGCGACCGCTCTGTGAATGAGTGTGACGTAAACAATATCTCAAACCCAGACAACCTCGTTATTCTTGATGATGGTCGTGTACTGATCGGTGAAGATACCGGTAACCACCAGAACAACATGATCTGGTTGTTCAATGATCCTGCAATCTGATTCATCAGCTCAGTGATCACTCAGGGGGCTTAGGCCCCCTTTTTCCGTGGAAAGTAGTAACATGAAATACGTATTTATAGCTCTATCTTTTTTAGCTCTGAGTGGTTGTTTTAACGAGAATGACACCTCTAGCCAACAAAACTCCCGCGCTGTTGATGAAACACAGAATATTAATGAGTCAGGCGAAAATCCAGTAAGCCCAGCGACTTATCCGCTGTTTACCGAAGAAAAGTTGAATGCTGCAAACAAAGAAGCAGTTATCCCTCCGCAGTGTTATACCAAGCACGAAGGTGAACATAATCCGTGCATGATCTGTCATCAGAATTACACCTATAAGTCTCGCCCTAATTACATGTTTGATGCTGGCCTGCAGTCGGCTTACGAATTTTCTGATTATGGTTTTACAAACCGGTGGGACAACCTGTTTGAGGACCGCAGCGAACGGGTAGCTGGCATCGAAGACACCGAAATTCTCGAATACATCAACCAGGATAACTACACGCCTTTGATCGAAAATTTGAAAGCGATGTCAGACTGGAAGGGCCCAATACCGGAAATTACTGATCTTCACCTGGCAGCAGAAGCATTCGATGATCTCGGGTTCGCAAAAGACGGTAGTTACTGGGTGGCATTTAACTATAAGCCACTACCGAGTACGTTCTGGCCTACCAATGGCTCTACGGATGATGTCATGATTCGCTTGCCAGCAGCGTTCCGGGAAACCAGTTGCTCTGGCAATGACTATTCTCGGGATGTCTATCTGGCCAACCTTTCAATATTGGAAATGAGTTTTCAGGAACTTGAGTCTATCTCTGTTCCACCGCTGGATGAAAATGCGATCTGCACTGATCTGAACGGTGATGGCGTCCTGAGCAACCGCATTTCTGAAATTCAGGCACGTGATTTCTATGTCGGAAATGCATCATCGGTTCCAGTAACACACATGCTCTATCCCGAAGGCACTGAGTTTATTCACAGTGTTCGCTATGTCGGTGTAAACGACCAGAACGATATTGTGACACCGCCACGTATGAAAGAACTCAGATATATGGTTAAGACAAATTTTTATCCCGATACATGGCTGGAATCTGCCTATGGCAACGAGCAGCAGGAAAAAATCGACGGTCTGTTGCCGAAATACGTTTACCGCAAAGAAGGTTCTGATAACGAGTTCGGCTGGCAGCTGATCGGATTTATTGAAGATGCTAAAGGTCGCCTCAGAGTACAGGACAGGGAGGAAACCCACTTCTGCATGGGGTGTCATACCACTGTAGGCTCAACGATCGATCAGACATTCGCGTTTGCGCGTAAAGTCACGGGAGCTGATGGCTGGGGGTATATCAATACCCGTGGGATGAAAGATGCGCCAAGTAAGGCTTGGGAGAATAATGAGATTCTTGAGTATTTTAGAACGGTCGGTGGGGGCGATGAATTCCGTCAGAACGAGGAAATGCTGGATAAGTGGTTCAACGAGGACGGTACAGTCAAAGTCGACGCTGTAAAGGCGGCAGATGTGTATACGCTGACTGCTCCAAGTCGTGAGCGTGCTCTGGCCTTGAATAAAGCTTACCGCACTATTGTGGAGGATCAGGATTTCCACCATGGCCGGGATGCTAACCTCAAGCCAGCGAAGAATGTTTATCGTGAAGTGGATGAGAATAGCCCTGTGTTACCCGGCGAGAAAACACGTTCTTATGACATCAGGCTCAAGTGGTGACATAGACGGAGTCTTATGCGCCTGATATTGCTAATATCAGGCGTAGTAATTTGCGGATTTCTTGAGAATTATATGAATCATTATTTTTTTATCACTTTCGCTTTCGCCGTACTTTCAGGGTGCTCTTCCGGTTACTTATCAGAGGCAGAGTCATCTGGTATCTCGCTTTTACCATCTCATAACACCTGGTTTGAAAATGGTTCTGCGCGTGTCTCGGAGCGTCAGTCTATGCTCAACTTGCCATCGGGTAACGCCAAAAACGTGATCTTGTTTGTTGGTGACGGCATGGGCATATCAACAGTGACTGCGGCCCGTATTTACGCAGGACAGCAACAGGATATGAGTGGCGAAGAGAATCTGCTTAGTTTTGAGAAGTTTCCTTTTACCGGCTTAAGTAAAACCTACAACGTTGATGCCCAGACGCCCGATTCGGCTGGAACCATGACCGCCATGATGTCTGGCGTTAAGACGGACGCCGGTATCATTGGCCTTGCGGAAAGTGCAGAGCGTGGTCTTTGTCACCGCGCAGAAGATGAAGTCCCCTCGGCTCTGCTTCTCGCCGAGTTAGCTGGTAAGAAAACCGGGATTGTCACCACCGCCCGCCTGACCCATGCCACCCCGGCAGCTACTTACGCGTACTCTTCTGAACGCAACTGGGAAGATATTTCTGACATGCCAGTGGCCGCTATTGAAGCGGGTTGTGAAGACATAGCGTCTCAGTTCTTGAGTTTCAGGCAGCGAACACAGCAGGACTTTGGTGTTGATATTGATGGCATTGAGGTCGCTTTTGGTGGCGGTCGCCGACACTTTTTGCCGGGCGATGCCGGAGCGAATACCGCCGACGCCAGAAGTACAACGGAAGGCGACCGTACCGATGGCCGTAACCTGATGGATGAATGGCAGTCGCAGAACCCAGATGGGCATCTGGTGATTGATGAGCAAGGATTTACGAAGGTGACTAGCACTCCTGTACTGGGCTTGTTTGAAGAAGCGCATATGCGATTTGAAGCAGATCGCCTCCAGGACACGTTAGGGGAGCCATCACTTAGCCAGATGACAGAAAAAGCGATTCAGTTACTGTCTGGCAGTGACGAGGGGTTCTTTCTGATGGTGGAATCCGGTCGTATTGACCATGCGCACCACGCTGGAAACGCATTTAATGCGCTCAATGAGACGCGGGAGTTTTCTGATGCTGTTGCTCTCGCCGAGTCTATGACTTCTCCGGAAGATACTTTGATTATCGTTACTGCTGATCACAGTCATGTATTTACCATTGCAGGGTATCCTAAGCGGGGTAATCCTATTCTTGGTAAAGTCGTTGCGCCCGGTGAGACAGAACCCACTATGGCCAGTGATGGCCTTCCGTATACCACGCTGGGTTATATGAACGGTCGCGGACATCATCACCTGGGTGGTGAAACAGACGCCGAACTTGTATACGAAGAGCCAATTAGTGCAGGACGTAAAGATATTACCGGTATGAATACGGAGGCCGCTGGTTATCATCAGGAGGCTCTGATTCCGCGTGATTCAGAAACGCATGGCGGTGAAGATGTGGCGATTTACGCAACAGGCCCGGGGGCTCCGCTGGTGTCTGGCGTGAACGAGCAGAACGTCATTTTCCATGTCATGGATCGTGCTGCCAACCTATCCGGAAAGGCAGCAGCACGCCTCAGTGCAAAATAATTACCTTCAGGATTTTACGATCCGGTAGCACGGATCATATTTTCCACTGATTTTCATTCGGCCATGGTCAACCATGGCTCGCAGTAAGCGGTCCATACCGTCGAGAATATCTGCGTCGCCGTGAATTTCATAAGGCCCATGCTTACGCACCAGCTTAACGCCATCGGCCTTCACGTTACCGGCCACGATACCTGAAAATGCTCTGCGCAGATCTGCGGCCAGCTCATGGAACGGAGCATCGTGCGTTAAACGAAGGGTTTTCATGTTGGCGTGGGTCGGTTCAAAAGGCACCTGAAAATCATGATCGATTTTTAAGGTCCAGTTGAAAAAGTAGGCGTCGTTGTTATCACGGCGATACTGTCGAACCGCTTCCATACCGGCTTTCATTTTTCTTGCAACCGTCACCGGATCGTTAATCACCAGTTCATAACGCGCCTGAGCTTCTTTTCCGAGCGTATCGCCGATGAAGCGATTAATGTCTTCGAGATATGCCCGGGTTTCTTCTGGGCCGGTAATTATCAGAGGGAAGGGAATATCCTTATTTGCCGGGTGCGACAAAACACCGAGGATATACAAGATCTCTTCGGCGGTACCCGGGCCACCAGGGAAAATAATAATTCCGTGCGCCATGCGAACGAAGGCTTCCAGCCTCTTTTCGATATCCGGCAGGATCACCAACTCGTTGACGATTGGGTTGGGTGATTCGGCAGCAATAATACCGGGCTCGGTAATACCGATGTAGCGACCGTTTCGGATATGCTGCTTAGCATGGCCAATGGTTGCGCCTTTCATCGGTCCTTTCATGGCACCTGGACCACAGCCCGTACCGATATCAAGGCCTCGAAGCCCCAGTTCATAGCCGACTTCCTTGGTGTATTGATATTCGTTAGGCGGAATGGAATGCCCACCCCAACAGACGACTAGTTTAGGTTCTACGTCTGGCTGTAGCAGGTTTGCATTGCGCAGAATATGGAATACCGCATTGGTAATATCTTCGCTTTTATCCAAATCAAAACGATGGGCTTTCAGGATATTTTCTTCCGCATAGAGGATGTCCCGCAGTACAGAAAAAAGCTGCTCGCGTACACCCCGGATAATTTCATCATCAACAAATGCACCGCTTGGCGCACCGCTGAGTTGCAATACAATGCCGCGCTCTTCCTGCTCAACAGTGATATTGAAGTTCTTGTAGCTCTCTTCCAGCCGGGTGTAGTCATCCTCCAGGCTTCCGGCAGAGAGGACTGCGAATGAGCAGCGACGGAGCAGCTCGTGAGCCCCGCTGCTGACATCTTTAAGCTGTTGAATTTCATACTGCGAAAGCACGCGTAGATGTGTCTTCGGGTGAATTAACTCATATTGTTTAGCCAAAATAATTCTCCTTAATGCCCACCTGAGGGCATATCAGGCCCACAATTCCAGCGGACCATATTCACTGAGCAGGTGCAGCAAATCGCTGCGGGTGATGATACCTGTCAGTTGTTCTTTGTTATTAAGCACTAGGAGGGCACCGATGTGATATTCCGTAAGTAGTCTTGCTGTCTGTCGTATGTCGGTGCTCTCTGCTGTGCAATAGACTGGTCTGGCGGCAACCGTCATGACGGAGTCATGTTCTACAGAGCGTTGCTCGGCCAGTGCTCTTAATATGCGCCGGTCTGAAACTAACGCCTGAAGATTATCGTGTTCGTCGATGACCGGCAGATGATGAATGTCGTGCTCCCGCATGAGCTGGTAGGCATCCCGGATTGTTGTTTCCTGGCGAATGGTAATGACATTGCGGGTCATGATGTCGGCGGCGAAGGCAACTGTCTGTGGAGCATGCTCCTGACGTTCGGTGGTACCTTCTGGGGAGTAAATCAGATCGTCGGATGATGGCGTCTGATCAGGCTCGTTTTCGATATTGGAAACCGCAGCAGGCCGCTCTACCGGCGACACGCGTCGGCGTGGGCTGTTTACGGGCGTTTCTACTCTGCGCCCCATGTCGAAAACAATTAAACCCATCGGCTACTTTTTCTGGCTGCTGAGCGTTAAGTATAGCGCGTCCGACGGCTAAAACCTCTTACGCAGCTCTCAGATGTGATGAGCAACCTCATCAAGACGTCCAAGAATACCGTCGGCATAGCGCATCACCAGAAACGGAACAAGGCGCGCATTGGTATCGGTTGCCGCTGTTTCGATAAACAGCCACTGGCTATGAATCTTGCTGAGCTGGCGCTGAGCTTCACTTGCCGTGACGCGGCTCTTCATATCGGCAATACCGCGCTCAAACTGCTGGCATAGTACCCGAATGTCGACGTTATCAATGGTCAGGGGAGCTCCCATAGAGGACGCCGCACGTTCAATGTAACGTTCAACCACTTCAAGGAGCAGGTTTTTCTGCTGACGCTGCCAGACAGTGAGTTCTGACAGAGTGAGCTCATTTTCTGCCAGTATCTGGTCAGAAAGTAATTCTAATTCCTGCAACATAGCTCGCTGCGCTTTGCGCATCAGAGTGACGACTTGCAGTTCAGGGTAATTGCTTTCGCGGATTTCAGCGATGTTCTCATCGAGCAGGCTGTTAAATTCGTCCCAGTGGGTCTGGATGCCTTGAGTTCTCGCAGGAAAGTTAGCTCCAAGATCCTCGAGTAGAAGACTTTTCTGATGACTGACTTCTTCGCGATGGCGCAGTACTTCCTCGACAAGTTGAGGATTTCCCTCATCTGCCTGGACGTGGTAGTACTTTAGAAGCAAAATCTTAACACTGGTACTCAGCTTAAAAACGCTAAGCTCTTCTGCCAGCGTTGATGCATGCGCAGGCAAGCTGAAAAAAAGGCTGAGTAAGAGTGTCCTTAGGAGTAACATAGATCCGTCTCTGTTTTAGTTCTGAACAGTCATTAGAGCGTCAAAGAGTTGACCATGAAAGGCCTCTGGATGCAAGCTGGTGGCTATCGTTATTGAGTGATGTATCACATTATGGAAAGAGTATTCAGGCTGACCATCTCCTGTCCTGACAGGGTCGGCATCGTGGCTAAAGTTGGCCAGTTTTTTTCGGGGCACGGTGGCTGGATTGTTCAGGCAAACCACTATTCAGACCCGGTTAGCGGACGCTTTTTTATGCGTCATTGTATCCGCGCGGATTCCTTGCCGTTTGACGCTGATGGGCTGAAGGCAGCTTTTGCGCCAATTGCCGACGAATTCGAGATGGACTGGCAGCTCAGCGACAGTGGTTCACCTAAGAAGGTCATCCTGATGGCGAGTAAGCAGAGCCACTGCCTGGTTGATCTTCTGCACCGCTGGCACAGTGGGGAGCTTGAGTGTGATATCCCTTGCGTGATTTCCAATCACGATGACCTGCGTTCATTGGTTGAGTGGCACGGAATTCCGTACTTCCATGTGCCCGTCGACAAAGACAACAAGGCCGAACACTTCCGCCGGGTGACAGCGATTGTCGAAGAACACAAGGCCGATACCATCGTACTTGCGCGCTACATGCAGATTCTGCCGCCAGAAATCTGTGAGCAATACGTTGGGCAAGTGATCAATATTCATCACAGCTTCCTGCCATCGTTTGTAGGGGCCAAGCCATATCACCAGGCCGCAGAACGCGGTGTGAAACTGATCGGTGCTACCTGCCACTATGTGACCCAGGAGCTGGATGCCGGGCCTATCATTGATCAGGACGTAATCCGCATCAGTCATAACGATACGGTCGAAGACATGGTGCGTTTAGGCAAAGACGTTGAGAAGTCAGTGCTGGCGAGAGGGGTGCGGAGTCATTTGGAAGATAGAGTTTTGCTCCACGGTAATAAGACCATCGTCTTCTGAGCCTGCCTGCATCGTCATAGCTTTGTTAAACATCGGCCAAAGAATACTCACTTAGCAATAGTAAGCTCCGTTTCTTTGGCCGATGTTTGCCGCGCTATGACTTCTTCGGCGACGGCTCAGTTATGGAGCTAACTGCGTTGTCACAGCGTTGTTAAAAACCTTCTCGAAATGCTCATTTACTAAAGTAAACTCCGCTTTCTCGAAGATTTTTGCCTTGCTGCGACGGCCTCGCTGACGCTTTAATTCGCTAAGTAAGCTCCGTTTCTTTGGCCGATGCTTGCCTCGCTATGACTTCTTCGGCGACGGCTCAGTTATGGAGCTAACTGCGTTGTCACAGCAGTGTTAAAACCTTCTCGAAATGCGCTGATTTAACAGGCAATAAAAAAGCCGGCATTAAGCCGGCTTCTTTCGTTAGCGCTGCAATCAGATCATTTCGATTGCAACGGCAACTGCTTCACCACCACCGATACACAGAGCAGCAATACCTTTCTTGCCACCCGTGTTTTTCAGGGCGTTCATCAGGGTCACTATCAGACGTGAGCCAGTTGAGCCAACCGGGTGGCCCTGTGCGCAGGCACCACCGTAGATGTTTACTTTCTCAGCATCCAGTCCGAACGCGTCGATAGGCATCATAGCGACCATGGCGAAAGCTTCGTTGATTTCCCACAGGTCAACGTCGTCTTTGTTCCAGCCGGTTTTTGCCAACAGGGTTTCGATAGCACCACAAGGTGCGGCCGTGAACTCAGAAGGGTGCTGAGAGTGAGTGCTGTGCGCCACGATACGGGCAACCGGCGTCAGACCTTTTTCAGCGGCAACGGATTCGCGTGCCAGTACCAGGGCCGAAGCGCCATCAGAGATAGATGAAGCGTTAGCAGCTGTGATAGTGCCGTCTTTAGCAAATGCCGGGCGCAGAGACGGGATCTTCTCGATGTTGGCGTTGAATGGTTGCTCGTCCTGTTCAACGACAGTCTCACCACGGCGGCTCTTTACAGTAACCGGTACGATTTCAGCGGTGTTCAGACCTTTCTCAATCGCGTCTTTAGCACGGTTCAGAGAGCGGATCGCGTATTCATCCATCTGCTCGCGGGTGTATTCCTTCTTATCTGACATGTCCTGAGCGAAGGCGCCCATCAGTTTGCCAGTCTCTGCATCTTCAAGACCATCGAAGAACATGTGGTCTTTGGCCTGATCGCCGTGGCCCATGCGATAGCCACCGCGCGCATTTTCCAGGATGTAAGGGGCTTTTGACATGGACTCCATGCCGCCGGATACCGCGATATCAACAGAACCGGCTTTGATTGCATCATGAGCCATCATGGTGGCTTTCATGCCAGAGCCACAAAGTTTGTTGATGGTGGTGGCGCCTGTGTTGTCTGGCAGACCTGCCTTGCGCATCGCCTGACGGGCAGGACCCTGACGCAGACCAGCAGACAGTACGTTACCCATGATAACTTCCTGAACATCCGCTGGTTGCAGGCCAGAGCGCTTCACTGCTTCTTCAATTGCGATAGCACCAAGCTCGGGTGCAGAGACTGAACTGAGGCTGCCCATAAAGCCGCCCATTGGGGTACGGGCACCAGCAACAATTACAACGGAATCCTGATTGGACGACATAGGGATCTCCTGTTCGGGAATGAGGGTTGGTTTAAAAGGCCGCCTATTCTATGACAAAGGGGTGTGTAAATCCTATCCCCCCGGTTTGGTAGGTTGGCGGATCTGGACTATGGTTGATTACGATCAGATACAAAATGCCCCGGTTTAAGGAGGCGAATCATACTTTCGAGTGATGAGGGTATGAGTCGACGGGATTATAGTCAGGTGATTGCTGATATCCGCAAGGGATGTGTGTACCAGCGCATCTGAATAACCATAACAACACATTACAGGTACATGTATGGTGAAGAAGACTTTACTCAGTCTGGCCATCGCAGCCACAGCCGCAGGTCTTGCGGGCTGTAATACTGGCGGTGATTATAAAGTTGATACCGGGGCAGTGACTGCCGGTTCTGATGGGAGCACTCCATCGCGGATTACTCCGATTTTTTCTGCCGCAAACTCCCAATTACCACTGAATACCGATCTGGTTTTTGCTTCAGCTTCGGCAACTGATGGCACCGCGGCCACCGCAGATACGACGCCGCCCGTAACTACCGCACTGAATGATCTGCCTGGCTTCTCTACAACGGCTACTTTCTACATTCCTTTTAACGGCCTGCTTGACGCGGATACCGTAGTTGCTGGGCAAAGTGTTTTCCTTATCGCGCTGAAGAACAGTGATGACAATGCAAATATTGATGCGCTGGATATTCAGACGATTCTTGCGAACACTGCTTACGCGGATACACCTTCTTCCCCATTCTCGGACGATCAGCCGGTAGCGGGTACTGACTACATGGCACGCTATGTTGAGCTCGGTGATGGCTCAACACCTTCTGTGGCTATTACGCCCATGACGCCGCTCAGTGCTAAGACCAAGTACCTCGTAGTACTTACCGACGGAATCCAGTCCGTTTCAGGAAAGGCGGTCGCAACCTCTGCCGAATATGAACTGGTGAGTGGGAATCTGGGGCTTCCGTCACCGGCGTTGCAGCCAGTTCGTGACGCAGTTCAGGGTTGGGAAACACTGTCTGGACAGTTTCTTGAGGCTGCATCCGGCGGTACTCTCTCTAAGGACAATATTGTTCTCAACTATGCATTTACTACCGACGGTTCTTTAGACGTCCTTACGTCCTATGCAAATCCTGCCCAGTTCATCGCGGCCAATCTCACACTCGAAGCTGCAGAAGATCTGACGGATGAATTCGCTGGTGGGCAGCTTGAAGATATCGTCGCGCGTAAAATAGCGACTGGAGGCTCAAGTGATCCCTCGACGCTAAATGCCGTTACTGATGAGCAGATTGCTGGGGTGAAGGCTCTCGCTATCTATCCAGGTCAGGTATATGGGGCTATAGCCTCTGCCGATATCAGTAGTTTAATTGGGGCTGAATCAGCAATCACGCTGAACGAACTTGTTGATCGTCCTGAAGCGCGAAGCGTTGCTATTCTCGATGGCGCCACTGTCGACGGCGCGATTCAATCTGCGACGAGCTATACCGGTGGCGCTTCCCCGGATTTCTTTATCGGTGATAAGGATCTGAGCGGCGATACCGTGACGCGCTACTATCAGGGTCAGATTGAACTTCCTGATTTCCTCGGTGATGTTACTTTAACTACCGAGTTGACTGCATCCGGTATCAGTGCCGCGATGGCAGCTGATCCTGACTGGTCTGCTAATACTACGGTTGGTGCGGTGCTCGACGGAGCGCTGGGTAACGAAGCGGGCACAACGCCTCCTAAAGATGACGATGAGTCGACCAACGTAACCTATCGCTATCCGTTTCCTGAACCTCAGGAAAATAACAATATAGCGCCGCTGCTGGTAACAATGCCTGATCAGGTGGACTATTCGGCGGGGGGCTCTGTTCCAGGTACCCAGGACTGCTCTGGTCTTACTTCTGTACCAGTTGTTATATACGTGCATGGTATTACCGGTAGCCGCGGTAATGCGGTACCTTACTCTGCAGGACTTGCTGCCAACTGTATTGCTACTGTCGCAATTGATTTGCCGTTGCATGGTGTTGCTCCGATCACCAGCGATAGTAATGGTGACCCGATAGCTAACCAGCTGCTACCTCTTAATATGGAATACGCGCTCGCCGCTGATACTCAATCGCCTTGGGCGGGTGTGATCGCGGCTCAAGTCGGAGGAGGGAGTAATACCTTTGCCAATATCGAAGAACGCCACGGGAACGTTTACCAGAACAGTGTAAACGCTCGAGTCGCCATGGAATTCGGTGCAGAGGATGCGGGGACCTCAGGTTCAACGTTCATCAATCTTTCGAATTTCACCCGTACTCGTGACAACCTCAGACAGGCGGTCGTAGACCTGCTTAACCTGAATGCCAGTATCGGCAACGTCAGTGATGCTGTTGTTGCAGCAGGTGCTGCTTTAGAGCTCGACGAGACTAAGGTGTTTGTAGCTGGACACTCTCTGGGTGCAATTGTTGCAACGACTTTTGCCGCAGTGAATAACTCACCGGCAGTCCTCGCCGCAAACACCAACCTGAACGAAGTTCAGGGTGTAATTCTTGCGAATGGTGGTGCGAACCTGACCAAGCTTCTTGAGAACTCACCATCTTTTGGTCCAGTTGTTGTGGGAGGCCTCGCTGCTTCTGGTGTGACTCAGGGTACTGAGAACTTCGAAAAGTTCATGTACGTATTCCAGTCTGCAGTAGATGTTGCTGACCCAGCCAATTCTGGAAGCATACTTGCTGCAACGGACACGCCTGTCGTTGCATTTAACATGGTGGGCGGTAATGCGCTGCCGGGCGACGCTTCGGGCATCTCATACCCGGATGGCTTCAAAGCCGCTGGCGTCTACTTACCTGATCATACCGTTCCTAACAGTGATTACTTCGCTGATTCAGGCACCAACCCATATGCTGCGTTCGCTTCTGCACTTGGATTACCTGCTGGTATCGATACCGCCTTTGCTCCTCTGGCTGGTACTCAAGGCTTGACTTCTGTGCTGGATACCGAAGCTGTAACAAGCACTACCACTGTTGGTGATCTGGCGTCACCTTTGCGTGCAGAGGTACGTTTTGCGTCCGGCACTCATAGTACGTTTGCAAACTCTGACGATAGTGCAGTGTTCCTTGAAATGCTCGGTCAGTCAGTGAGTCTGATTCTTGGTAGTTACACCGTTACTAACACTGCCGTTTTAGAAAGCAATTGAGTTGCGGAGAATAAAAATCATGAATAAAGCAATTTATCAGATGTTTAAAAAGACTCCGCTGGCTCTGGCCATGGCGGGAGTAGTCACGTCAGCTCAAGCAATTGAGTACAACGTTGGCGAGTTGAATATTCAACTGGCAAACACAGTATCGTACGGTATTGGCTGGCGTGTAGAAGAACGTGATCGTGGCCAGATTATGGTAGGCAACGGCTCTGCTATTGATGAAACCACTTACGGTGCGTCATACAACTACGATGACGGTACGTTGAATTACGATCAGGGAGACATTTATACAAATGTCTTCAAGTGGAGCGGTGATCTCGAAATGAGCTACCGCAATTACGGTGGTTTCTTCCGTGCCCGCGCTTACTATGATCATGCGATCATGGATCAGGACACTGAGTTCAAACAGTTGAACGAAGAAACTGAAAATGCCGCCGGTCGTGGTGCAGAGCTGCTGGATGCTTTCGTCTGGGCAGACTATGACATCAACTATGTACCAGTGACTTTCCGCCTTGGTCGCCAGGTTCTTAGCTGGGGTGAAAGTACCTTCATTCAGGGTGGTATCAACAGCGTTAATCCCGTGGATGCTTCAGCATTCCGTAAGCCGGGTGCTGAACTGAAAGAGGGTTTGCTGCCGGTCAACATGTTCTATACCTCAATTGGTCTGACAGGTGAAATCACTCTGGAAGCTTTCTATCAGCTGGAGTGGGATCACACGCGTAGTGACCCGTGCGGTACTTTCTTCTCAACGGTTGACTTTGTCGCCGATGGCTGTGGACCAGTTATTCTGGGTGGTGCGTCGGATGAACTCGCAATCCTTGCTTTACGTGACCTTGAGATCGAAAGTGGGATTCCTCTGGCCAATCGAGCTGCGCCGGTAACGGAGCGGATTGAAGACGAAGAGCCGAGCGATAGCGGTCAATACGGTATGGCTGTTCGTTGGTATTCAGAAGCGTTGGGTGACACCGAATTCGGTTTCTACTACATGAACATTCATAGCCGCCTTCCATACATCAATGGTGTGATCACCAACCAGGACCGCCTTGGTGTTCTGACGGGCACACCCAATATGGAAGTAAATGCTGATGCGACGTACAACACCTATCGTCCGCTGTATCAGATCGCTTACCCAGAAGACATCAAGATTGCTGGCATCTCGTTTGCGCGTAGTACTGCAAGTGGCGCGTCCATCTCAGGTGAAATCAGCTACAAGCCGGATATGCCAGTTCAGTGGAACGCATTTGAGCTGATTCTGGCGGGTAACGGTGCTCCGTGGAGCCGCCTGTATCAGCAACGTGCTGAAGAAGCAGGTAATGCTTCTGACCTCTACGGTGAAGTTGGTAAGGGCTATGACGAGTTCGACATCTGGCAGGCACAGTCGACCTATATCATGTTCTTTGATCGTGTATTAGGTGCTGACCGTCTAGCGCTTGTTGGTGAAATCGGTGCGACCTATATCCCTGACCTTCCGGACACTGATGATGCCCGTTATGGTCGCTCAGGTGCCTACGGTATTGGTAATAACGATGGAGTCTATGCTCCTGGCGGAGAAACTAACTACTGTATCGATGGTGGTACTTCAGCGAACGTTAACCCGGATTACTGTACCGACGATGGCTACACCACCAAGCTGTCAGGTGGTATCCGTCTTCGTTCTGGCCTGACGTATAACAATGCTTTCGCGGGTGTGAATATGACCCCTAATCTGTCGATTGCTTACGACAAAGGTTATGGCCCAGAGCCGGGTTCACAGTTTATCGATGATCGTCTGACTGTTGGTCTGGGTGTGTCATTCCTTTATCTGAACCAGACATCCGTTGACGTGTCCTACACTAACTTCTCGGGTGGCAAATATAACCAGCTGAAAGACCGCGACAATATCAGTCTTTCTGCTAAATATTCATTCTGAGCAGTTGAACAAGTTACACAGAGGTTCCGAATATGTTGAAGAAACAATTTAAAACCTGGGGAGCGGCTGCGGCCCTCTCCATGCTGATGGGTTCTGCTCACGCGGGTGTGAGTGCTGATAAGGCCGCCAAACTGGGTACGGAATTGACTCCAGTCGGTGCTGTAAAAGAAGCTCAGGGCAATATCCCTGCGTGGACGGGTGGTCTGGCTGTTGATGCAGCGAGCGTCGACAAGAACGGTCGTCTTGGTAATCCGTTCGCTGGTGACAAGCCTGAATTTGTGATTACCGCAGCGAATTATAAGGACTATGCGGCGAATCTGACCGACGGTCAGAAGGCCATGTTCGAGAAGTACCCCGACACCTACAAAATGCCGGTTTACAAGACCGTTCGTTCGGCTGCTTATCCGCAGGACGTATACGACGAGACCAAGAAGAATGCTGTAAATACCTCACTGCTGAACGACGGTAACGGTATCGCCAACTTTACTTTTGGCGTGCCTTTTCCATTCCCTCAGACAGGTGTTGAGGTTATCTGGAACCACATCACCCGCTATCGCGGTGGGTCGGTCAGCCGTATCATCGGTCAGGTAACCCCTCAGGTGAACGGTGATTACACGGTGGTTCGTTTTAAAGACGAATTCACCTTCCGTAATAATCTGGTCGATTTCCAGGCAGATAAAGACGATAACGTTCTCTTCTACTTCAAGCAGGATGTTCTTTCTCCAGCCCGTCTGGCGGGTAACGTTCTGTTGGTTCACGAAACACTGGACCAGGTGAAAGAGCCGCGTAAGGCGTGGGTCTACAACGCTGGTCAGCGTCGCGTACGTCGTGCGCCTCAGGTAGCTTACGACGGTCCGGGTACTGCGTCTGATGGTCTGCGTACTGCAGATAACTTCGATATGTTCAACGGCTCGCCAGATCGCTATGAGTGGAAGCTGGATGGCCAATTTGAAATGTACATCCCGTACAACTCATATCAGTTGAAAGACACCAGCCTGAAGTATGACGATATCGTTAAACCCGGTCACATCAACCAGGATCTGACTCGTTACGAACTGCACCGTGTGTGGAAAGTAACAGCGACTCTGAAAGATGGTCAGCGTCATGTATACGCTAAGCGTGTCTTCTATATCGATGAAGATACCTGGCAGGCGACTGAAATCGATCATTACGACGGCCGTGGCGAACTGTGGCGTGTGGCTGAATCACACAACATGTACTACTTCGATCGCAAGGTTCCTTGGTATGCCATCGAAACTCTGTACGATCTGAACTCGGGACGTTACCTGGCGTTGGGCCTGGATAATGAAGAAGAGTCAGGTTACCAGTACGAGTTTGAACGTACCTACTCTGACTACACGCCAGCTGCGCTTCGTCGTGGCGGTGTTCGCTGATACTCAGACTGCGAAACTGACAGGGAGAGTTATCTCCCTGATTTAAGAGAGCTCCTCATCCATTTAGGGTGGAGAGCTTTTTTTTATTCCTCATATCTCTCTGCTGCTCTTTCATTCTTTCCATCCTTTTGGCTGATATTTAACTCATTCTCCCACCACTATCCTGAAACCTATTAATATCGCACGGGCGTAGTTGTTTGTGATGGGTGGCGTTAATTGTCCGTCTTGGTAATCTTAATGATCCGCATCGGTAGGTGTAGTTCTGGCCTGTAGATGGGTGTATTACCCACGAAACGGGCATGCTTCGAATTCAATGAGTGTGTTTAATTGGGACAAGCATCTGATTGATCGTTTTTTGTCTACTCAATGTAACGTTTTGTATGTAAAATATACAGAATGACCGTTCTCTATAAATATGACGTTCCAAAAAAATGTCAGCTCAGGACAGTCACTGATGATGACGAGGCACCCATCGGTGCGTCGCGAAAACTATTAACAAGGCTGTTAACGCGGCGCTTCTGAATCCAGGTGTCTTATGAAAAAGCAATTCTCTAAACTACTTTGCAGTTCTATCCTTACCTCATCGCTGATCGGCGGTGTTTCTGCAACCCATGTTCAGGCAGCCGCAGACCCTCTTCTTGGTGAAGTGATGTGGTTTGCTGGTAACTTCTGCCCGCGTGGTTGGGCCAGTGCTGACGGCCAGTTGCTGGCGATTAACCAGAATCAGGCACTCTTCTCTCTTTTGGGTACCACCTACGGTGGTGATGGCATAACCACGTTTGGTTTGCCTGACCTTCGCGGGCGTGTTGCAGTCAATGCGGGACAAGGACCTGGTCTGAGTAACTACAGGCAGGGCCAGAAAGTAGGGCAGGAGTTCACTACCCAGGTGCCTGCCCACTCGCACTCTTTGGGTAATGGAGTAACAGCAACGCTCAACGCGAACGGAAGCACAGCGTCTCTCGAAAATAACGTAGCTTCCCCGTCGGGGAATATGCTGGCAAACGGTCAGCGAGCGGCTACCTACGGCCCACAACCTACTGAGCCGGCTGACAGCGTTGCATTGCATTCGTCTTCTGTTTCCGTAACAGGGAATACTCAGTCTGCCGGTCAGACGAATGTTGATATTCGTCAGCCAACACTGGCATTGAAAGCCTGTATCGCACTTCAGGGTGTTTTCCCTTCACGCTCTTGATCTCTGACTCATTGCTATACAGGTAGTTACCATGTTTAGAATTCTGCGTTCTGTGTTTTGCAGTGCGTTGCTGGCGATGATGACGTTATCGTTATCCGCGTTTGCAGCCACTGAAGATTTTTCGACGGCGACCTGGGGGAACCATGAAGACCTGGGCACGTCCGTCACTATTAATGACCTGACGGTGGAAGTACCGACAGGTGCCAGTATGAAGGGGGTGACGAGCCCAGCGGCCATTCAGGTTGGTTACGATCCCACCCGCGTTGCAACGTCGGTCAGTATTACTCCTTCAGTAACACGCGATAAATTTAATCTCTCTTCCATTACTCTGACTGACCTTTTCCAGATGCCTGTTCCTGGCGTCAAACTGACTGGCCTGTCTTCCGGTCAGCAGGTAGCTGAAATAACAGCGCCATCTCTCTGGACAGAGGGTACTGGTGCAACAACCCTGGCGTTGACAGGTTTCGACAACATCGATGAGCTGAAAATTACCAGCGATGTCGCAGATGAAAATACGAGTGATATTTTCTTTTTTATCGAATCCTTGAATTATCAGTTAATTGTATTTCCTCCGGCGCTGGGTGTTATCCTTGATGCTGCAGGTGACACCTCGAATACGATTTCGGCAGCACAATTAAATGCTGTGGACGGTGTGTCTGGTGCGCTGGAAGCGAACACGCAATATTATCGTGACGCGATTGCTGCCCGGACCGGACAGGATCTGGATACAGCTGCTGAAGTTCAGGCTATGGTGGACGATATTAACAGTAGTGTAGCCTCCAGCCCTGTTCCTGATATCCCTGCTGCTGAAACTGTGATTGAAGGCGATGACCTGTCGATTGCTTTAAAAGCGAGCGACGCAAACAACGATCCTCTCACATTCAGTCTTGAAACGGGGTCACCGACCTGGCTGTCAGTGGAAAATTTTTCAAGTTACACCAAAACCCTGTCGGCGGCGGGTGCTTACGAAGAAGCCCCGGCTAATGCATCAGAGCTGGCTTCTGTCCGCGGTATTGCCAGGGACAATGCGGGTAACACATACGTAGCGGTTACCGACTTCAGTGCAGGCTTCAATGGTGCTGTCGCGAAAATAGCGACAGATGGCAGTATATCAACCATGGCGGGTTCCTCTTTCTTCAACCCCAGCATTACAACAGACTTTGAGTACATATATTCGGTGGCCGTGGATGATGACGGAAATGTCTACGCTGCTGATGTTTCACTGAAAAAAGTATTCAAAATCTCTGGGAATACCGTTACTGAATTTCTAACAAACGTTAATTCTAAAGGGATAGTATTTGCCAATGATGGTTACTTATACATATCGAATTCAGACCAGGTATTAAAAGTTAACACTGCAGGTGTGATCGAGCAGACCTTCTCCAATATTACTGACCCATACGGACTGGATGTTGATAGTAGCGGCAATATTTATGTTGCCAGTGAAAGTATGCGAGTTGTCTACAAGGTGACAGCCGCCGGTGACGTCAGTGTCTATGCCGGTACCGAAGGAGTTCGTGGTGCGGATGATGGTATTCCCGGGACATTCCGTTCTCCAACGGACGTTGCAATTGACCACAATACAGGTGAGCTATACGTCGCTGATGCGAGTAACCACCTTATTCGGAAAGTAGCAACTGATGGTACCGTCAGTACCATTGCTGGTGCGACTCGCGCGTCTGGCACGGACGATGGATTAAAAGCGAAGTTCAGTAATCCTGCAGGCCTGGTGATGAACGCTTCTGGTGATTTAATTATCACTGATAAGAATAGCGGGCGTATTCGTTATTTACGCCTGAAGGAGAATCCTGGTCTGAAAGGCATTGCACCTGACCCTGCTGGTCAGGCCAGAATTGAGCCTTTCAGAGTCTACATTAAAATTGCAGACGGTTTCGGTAACAGGATTATTCATCAGATGACTCTGAGTGTTGCTGATGCGGAGCTGACTGCGATTATGAATGTCGCCGGCGACGCTAATAATCGGGTGACAGACGTGCAGCTCAATGCCGTCGATGGGGTCAGTGGTGCAGTACCTGAGAATATCAGTAAATATCGCACTGCGCTTGGCTCTCTGACTTCTGCAGATGTAGACACTCCTGAAGAAATTCAGGCTCTGGTCGACAGCGCTAATTCAGTTCCTGTATTCACGACCGTCGCCTCTGCAACGGCGATAGAAAACCAGGCATTCAGTTTCACCTTTACCGCCACCGACAGCGCCGGTGATGCACTTAGCTACACCATTAAAGATGGAGTGCCGGGTTGGCTGACTTTCAACGCCGGTACTATTTCAGGTACGCCGCCAGACTTTGTTGTCGGTGTTGTGAATCTGACTGCGGTTGTCAGTGATGCCTTTGGTAATTCCGTCGAGCAGGAATTTTCCCTGACTGTTCTGGATGCAGAAATTTACGAAATAGCGAGCGCTGCGGGTGCTACTAATTCAGTGACCGCAGATATGCTGAATGCCATCGCAGGTATCAGTAATGCTGTGGCTGCGAATAACAGCAAATATCAGAGTGTGATTGCGGATCTTACTTATAACGATCTGGACAGCGTGGCTGAAATTCAGGCCATGGTGAACAGCGTCAACTCTGTACCGCAATTTACTTCTCCGGTAAGTGCGGTAGCGATTGAAGGTGAGTCGTTCAGCCTGACATTTACCGCGACTGACAGCACTAATGACCCGTTGACTTTCAGTATACCGGGCGGTGTACCGGGTTGGCTTATATTCAACTCAGGGACTCTGACTGGTACACCTGCTGACTCTGTTGTGGGTACGCTGAACCTGACAGTGGTTGTCAGTGATGGCTTCGGTAACAACGTTGAGCAGGCATTAGTGATTGATGTCCGTGATGCGCAGATTAATACCGTTGCATCAGCCGCTGGAAATACCAACACTATTACCGCGGCCGAACTGAATGCGATCGCTGGTATCAGCAATGCGATTGCGGCAAATGATGTGAAATATCAGGCCGCGATTGCAGCGCGCTCGTATGAAGACCTGGATACGGTGACTGAAATTCAGGCGCTGATTAACAGTGTTAATTCTGTCCCGGTATTTACATCTGACGCGAGTGCGATGGCGATTGAAGGGGGAGCGTTTAGTTTCAACCTGGTTGCGACGGACACTGCGGGTGATGCGCTTACCTATTCAGTTAAACCGGGAACCGGCTGGCCTTCATGGATGACACTGTCATCGACAGGCGCCTTAACAGGGACACCGCTCGATGAGGACGTCGGTGCGAATATCATCAATGTGCGTGTCTCGGACGGTTTTGGTAATAACGCCGATCAGGTATTTACCGTGACCGTATTGGATGCTGAGATCTATGCAGTTTCCAGTGCTGCGGGTTCTGCTAATGACATCACCTCCGACGACCTGAATGCCGTTGCTGGTATCGACAATGCCCTCGCTGAAAATAACGCTAAGTATCAAGCGGTTATTCAGTCAATGACATCGGACCAACTCGACAGCGTTGAAGAAATTCAGGCCATGGTGAACAGCGTTAACTCTGTACCTGAGTTCCAGTCTTCCGACCACTTAACTGTTAATACCGGAAGTGTGGGTGGAATACCGGTTCTGACCTCCGATGCTGCGGGCGATGACGTTACCGTCACTTTTAAGCCGTACAGTGCAGTACCGTCATGGATTCGTCTTGAGGAACCTGGAATTCCTGATGGGCCGGGCATGCCGATACCTGCAAGTACGTCTGGGACTGTGTCTGCTACGGATGTACCGTCACCACTGCCGGAGCCGATTATCCTGGCGCCTCTGTTCCTGGTCGCAGAGCCAGCGGCGGGGGATTATGGCAGCTATACCGTCACCCTGACGGCCAGTGATGACTTTGGTAACGCAGCGGATCAGATCGTGACGGTTATTGCGAATGCGCCGGGTCAGCTGAATATTGCTGGCGAAGTGGCAGTAGCTCAGACGCTGACACCGAGCCTGTACGACAACAATGGCATTGATGGTGAGATTACATACCAGTGGTTGTCGGCAGGTAACGAAGTGGCAATCACAGAGAGCTATGTGGTTCAGGCGTCAGATCTTGGCAATCAGATCACGCTGCGCGTTAGCTATACCGATAACGACGGCACCGCGGAAAATCTGGAAGTTGTTTCTGATGTTGTCATCAGTGCTGAAGAAAACGCTTTCGATAATATTACTGATCAAGTAGGGGGCTCACGCCAGCCTGCCGATATTGATGATTATCTGAGTGTCGGTATTGGTAGTATCGATGAAGAAGCACTTGAACGTATCCTTCCGATTCTGAATTACGCCGTACGAAATCAGGCGGATGCAGAAGACGTCGATACAGCTGAAGAAATCGAAGCACTGATTGCCACCATTATGGAAGGCCAGGACGATGACTGCGATGGTCTGCCAAATCTCCTCGAAGGTGTGCTTGATACGGATGGCGACGGTGTGGCTGATCGCAGCGACTTCGATGCAGATAACGACGGTATTCGCGATAACCTCGAATACGGCACCCTGATGGGCGAAGTATCGGAGGATGACTCCGCGTGTGCTCTGAGCGGTGACAGCGACCGTGATGGCGTTATGGACTTCTTTGATGTGTCTCCATTCGGAGATGATAAGTCCATCGGTTCTGCCGCGATATTTATCGGTCTGCCACTTGAGGCCGTAGTCGATGAAAATCTCGACGGTGTTCGCGATGATCGTGATAGCAAAGAAGAGTTTATCGAAGCCCTTAACCTGCTTATTGATGGTGACGAGGCAGGGACAGTAGAAGTTGCCGTAGCGAGACCAATCGCATCCTATGATGTGAAAGCAGACGCTGATGGCGACGGCCTGATTAATTCACTGGATCTTGATGCCGATAATGACGGTGTAATTGATCTCGTTGAAGCCGGGTTAAGTGACAGTGATGCAAACGGTCTGTTGGATGAGGGTGTCGATATCATCGATGTCGCCGAGGACCTTGTGGATACTGATGCTGACGGCACGCCAGACTTCCTGCAGCTTAAGAGCGATGGCGTTACCTTTGATCTGGTGAAGGCGGGTATCCGTGCAGCGCTGGATGCAGACAACGATGGTCGTCTCGATAGTAATACCGATGTCGATCTTGATGGCCTGATGGATGTGGTTGATAACGCGATCGGGTTCTTTGGCTCAGTTGAAGACTTCGATGGTGACGGTATTCCGAACCATCTGGATGAAGACGATGACGGCGACGGCATTCCGGACCGTGATGAGAACAACCAGTATCAGTTCTTCACCGGTGAGGACGCCGATGGTGATGGCATTGATGACGGTATCGACGCGCTTATTAATGGTGTTATTCAAGGGCTGGATAGCAACAATAACGGTGTTCTGGACGACCGCGAACTCGCCGACCTCGATTCAGATGGTATTGCTGATTACCTGGACGTCGACGCTGATGGCGATGGAATACGGGATGACATCGATGACCTGATCGCGCTGGTTGTAGATGAGGGGCCGTCACAGGCTCCGGATCTCGACGCTGATGGTGACGGCGTACCAGACAGTGAAGATGTTTCTATCAATGATGGCCCGGATGTTAAGCAGGGTGGTGCAATGGGGCAGGCGTTTTATGCTCTGATTCTGGCAGTACTCGCGTTCACACAGCGAACCCGACGGACGTTTCGTAAGCTCGCACTGATCTGTGGTTTTGCACTGGCATGGGTAGCACCTGCCAGTGCTCTGGACCTCAGCCTTGATGGTGGCGTCGGCTTCAGTCGTTTTGATCCGGATCTACAGATAGAACCGACCCAGAGCGATACCATTGATGCCGGTGTTTCTATTGGAGCAGGGGTTCATTTCACCGGGGAATTTGCACTGACGGTATCGTATTTTGATTTGGGCGATGCCCAGGTAAATACTGCCCGTGTCTCTTATCAGGCGACGTCAGCAGCGCTGCAGTATCGTCCGGTATTCTTGCGTACCGGGCAGTGGGGGTTGCAGGCAGAGGTGATGGGCAGTGACATTGACCTTTCTTCAGAACGAGGCCTTCAGGTCGATAGCTCGGATGAGCTGACCGTTGGTTTTGGCCTGGGCGCCGATTATGAAGTCACTGAGCGTGAACGGGTGGAGTTGATGTTTCACCGGTTAGCCAGTGATGTTGATTACTTCAGCGTTAATTATCGGGTGTTTTTCGCGTTGTAATCTGCGTTAAAGTTAATCCACTTTATGCATAAAAATGCCCGGCACTGAGTTTTATTTCAGGCCGGGCATTTTTATTTATGCTGACTCAGATTATTAATCAGGTCACTAGTCAGGTTCAGGTCAATAGTCAGCTATGGAGTTTAGAAATGAAACAAGGCGCCAACCTGATAAACGGATGACGCATCTTTATTAATAAATTCTGCACGAAGGCCGACCTGTTCGTTCACTTTAAATCCGGCACCCGCGCCGAGAAAGATACCGTCGTCGTCACCCAGGTCCAGGCCACCGCGACCAATAACGCTTAAGCGTGGGTCAATTTCCGGCAGGTACTTTTCTGCAACCGCAGCGACCCAGACACCATTGATATCCTCGTCACCGTTACCATTGCTGTTGTAAAAATCGCCCGTGTCACTGTATCCGAACTCAACTGCTGTCATCAGGTCGGCAACCGAATTGTCGAACTTATACCCACCAAACAGCGAGTAGCCATTGGCATCTAATTCATCACCGCCGAAAGGTGAATCAATGACGTTGTGATTAACGGCACCGCCGAGATAAAGCGCATTGCGCAGATTATTTTCCTCCGCAGAAACGGTCGTAATAGTTGCGGCAGAAATGGCGGTAGCGATCAGGTACTTTTTCATAACATCCTCTTTAAAATACAGGTAATGCCAATGGCTCTTCTTGCAGTGCGGACAGTTGCTCACGCAGTGCCAGTAAATGCTCTGACCAGTAGCGGTGTGATGCAAACCAAGGGAATGCCACCGGAAATGCCGGGTCGTCCCAGCGCTGGCTCAGCCAGGCGGCATGTCGAACAATTCGTCGTGTACACAGTGTTTCTATCAGAGGGAGTTCCTCTGCAGGAAATCTGCGAAACATGCTGTAGCCTTCTGCTATGACCATGATTTGTTGGCGATGTTCCTCACGACTGCCACTGAGTAACATCCAGATATCCTGCATTGCAGGACCTTGAGCGCAGTCATCGAAGTCGACCAGGTAAAGATCTTCATCCCGGATAATCAGATTACCTGTGTGCATGTCACCATGCAGACGAATCAGTGAATGATTCGACAGATTGATCTGATCTGTATGTGCGCAGATGTCTCTGATAAGTGACGTGTACGCCGCATGATAATCCTCAGGCATTAAACCGCTGGCAAGTACGGCATCTGCTGCTGCGGAAATATCTTCACTGCCATTGATATGCGGCCGGTGAATAAACGGTGTGGTCTCACCAATGTTATGCAGGCGAGCAAGCCAACGTCCAATCAGTTCCAGGTCGTCGTCATTACTCAGTTCGGGAGCGTGACCGCCGCGGCGAGGAAAAAGTGCAAAACGGAAACCGCCATAGGTGAATAAAGTTTCGTTATTTATCTCTACCGGAGCAATAACGGGCACATCTTCTGCGGCCAGCGAAAGCAGAAACTGGTGCTCCTCACGGATGCTCTCATCAGTCCAGCGAGCCGGGCGATAGAACTTGGCGATTAAAGGTTGTTCATCTTCAATGCCTACCTGAAATACACGGTTTTCATAGCTGTTTAATGCCATTACGCGGGCATCGCAGAGGTATCCGAGCGATTCTATGGCGTCCATGACCAGGTCGTGGCTTAAGTCGGCGTAGGCGTGCATAACTGAATCCGGAACATGAGTGTGGTGGACATTATGCCTGAAGGTGAACTGGGTTTATCGGGTTTTCGGCGTTCTGGCAAAACACCATGCGCCGACCTTCTGCGCACTGGATTCTTTCAGAAGTGCTGCTGCGGTGTGAAGCGTGCTGCCGGTGGTCATAACATCATCAACGATCAGGATGTGTTTACCGGTCAGGTCGAGGTTGGTCTCGATGCTCATATCGGTCTGACTGCTGGCTCGCTCTCTGGCGGAACGTCCACGTTGCTCCTGATGTTTGGTTTTCTTCAGAAGAGGGTGGAATGCAAGGCCCAGGTCATCCGCGACTGCCCGGGCCAATTCCTCACTCAGATTAAAACCGCGCCAGAATCGCCGCCGGTGGCTGGTGGGGATGCAGGTGACGATATCTGGGTGGTTTTCAGGCTGGTCATCAAAGGCAGGGCGTGCCATCAGCATGAGCGTCTGTATCCGGCTGATTTGCCGGGTATCGCGTTTGTCCTTACAGCGATGCAGCCAGTGAGGAAGCGGGTGCTCATAACTGAGTGAGCAATAGCTGTAGTCGTAAGCTGGTGGCGTTCGCTGGCAGCGACCGCACAACCCCTCCGTCGAAACACTTTCGCTGCACTGCGGGCAGGCGAGCCCCATGTAGGGTAAGCGGTTCAGGCATTCCTCGCAGATTCCGGTGCTGCTGCCATCGGGTTCGAGGCAGAGCTCACACTCGAAGAGTTGATTAAAAAACGTACTGAGGTTACCCCGGATTTTCATCAGGGTTGACCAGTTATGCCTCATCTTTATCATCCGTGATACTGACACCAAACTGAGGGTACCATGATGAGCACTGTTCGCCACGACTGGACTGTTGAAGAAGTCGAGCAGCTACTGAATACGCCGTTTAACGATCTGCTTTTTCAGGCTCAGACCGTGCATCGTGAGTATCATGACCCGAACGCCGTACAGGTAAGTACCTTACTGTCTATTAAGACGGGTGCATGCCCGGAAGATTGTGCGTACTGCCCTCAGAGTGCCCGCTACGACACCGGCCTGGAGCGTGAACGCCTGATGGAAGTTGAGGCGGTTATCGAGAAGGCCAAGGCGGCTAAGGCCGCGGGTTCGGATCGTTTTTGTATGGGCGCGGCGTGGCGCTCGCCGCGCGACAAAGATATGCCTTACGTACTCGCTATGGTTAAGGGTGTAAAAGAGTTGGGCCTCGAAACCTGCATGACGCTCGGCATGCTGGATGATAAGAAGGCGGATGCCCTCGCCGAAGCGGGCCTCGATTACTACAACCACAATCTTGATACGTCGCCAGAGTTTTATGGTGAAATTATCACTACGCGCACGTACTCAGATCGCCTGAATACTCTGGCCAATGTGCGTAACGCCGGCATGAAAGTATGCTCCGGTGGCATTCTGGGTATGGGCGAGTCCCATAAAGACCGTGCGGGTCTACTGGCTCAGTTGGCTAATCTCCCGGTACATCCTGATTCAGTACCGATTAACCAGTTGGTGAAAGTGGCAGGCACGCCGCTTGAGACTCAGGGCGACCTTGATCCTCTGGATTTCATCCGCACCATCGCTGCGGCCCGCATTATGATGCCAGCGTCTCATGTTCGTCTGAGTGCTGGGCGAGAGGAAATGTCGGAAGAAATGCAGGCAATGTGCTTCTTTGCCGGGGCTAACTCCATTTTCTATGGTGAGTGCTTACTGACGACTCCTAACCCGGCTGCTAACAAGGACCAGGACCTGTTCCGTAAACTGGGAATCAACTCAGAGCATCGGGTTACCAAGGCCCCGCAGGAACTTGACGAGATATTGGCGCAACCTGAGCAGAATGCCGATCTTTTTTATGACGCTTCTCAGCAGTCAGCACAAACTCACTGATTTATATAAAAAATCAGTCTAAACGCCATCCTATCCGGGATGGCGTTTTTGTTTCTGCTTTGATTAAATAATGATCAGGAACATTTGTTCAGCAGAGGTCGTTATGAATATAGGATCAACAGCAGGTTCGACGTTCGCCACCGCAGCATATGGTGTCAGTCAGGGAACCGATCAGGTTGCTAAGGCTGCTCAGACCGTCGTTGAAACTACAACCGAGCGTCCCGTTGAGGGGACCGGAGATCTTGCGTCTGCGATGACAGACATGAAGCAGGGTCAGCAGGCTACTGACGCGAACGCGAAAGTACTGCAGGCAGCCGACCGTCAGCTGGGTTCTCTGATCGATACGCAGGCGTAATCCCCTGAGGGCGTTATATGCAGATAGCGTCAGGTGTACTCTTCACCGCTCCTGAGCCCGCTTATTCTTCGCGGGCTGAGAGAAGCCCCCCAAATACCAACATAGGCACTGATGCAACGACAGACGTCGGTGCCGACTCCCCGGTAAATGCCGCTCCCGAAGCGGGGAAGACCGTTGATGGCGCCTCTTCATCCGTTCGCCAGCCTGACGCTGACATGCGTAAGCAGCAGGAGGATGCTGACCTCGTACGGCAACTACAGAGCCGGGATATTGAAGTTCGGAACCATGAAAGAGCCCATCAGGCAATTGGTGGGCAGCTGGCGAGTGCACCGACGTACAGTTTTACCAAAGGCCCTGATGGTCAGCGGTATGCGGTATCGGGGGAAGTCAGTATTGATGTCTCGGACGTGCCGGGAGATCCCTCCGCGACTTACGAGAAGATGGCGCGTGTCCGGCGGGCAGCGCTGGCACCTGCGGAACCATCTGCTCAGGACCGTCAGGTCGCTGCCATGGCGGCACAGAAAATGGCCGAAGCTCAGGCCGATATTGCTCAGCAGCAACGCGAAGACCTGAGCGCAGAAGCAGAATCGAGAGATCAGAAGCGCGATGACATGCGTGCAGAGATCGAAGCGGCGCGACAGGCTCAGTCAGGCTCCGATGAAGACGAAGACGAGGGTTTCGTCTCCGTCGCTGAGCGCTTCGCTGAATACAACGCCAGACTTCGTCAGATCAACGAAACATTGCTGCGCATAAGCTCTCCGAGCCTTCCAACCTCCGGGACTCTCTTCGACGAAGAAGCCTGATTGGCTTAATCGGTCATAACCCTTTCTTTTCAATTTCTATGCGATCAATCCCCGATGTTGCGTTCCTCTCAGGCTTGACAATTCCATTGTGCGAACGTATGTTTCAAACACTTGTTTGAATCTGGATTGTATATCCTGATCGAAATTGCGTCCTGCCAGGCTTTTGGTCTGCGGGAAAATAATCAGGCAGCCTAGCTGCGCTAACAAATAACGGCAACGAGGTCATCCCTATGCCAGAGTATAAAGCTCCCCTCCGTGACATTCAGTTTGTAATGAACGAACTGCTGGATATGCCAGGTCATTACGCAAACATCCCAGCTTATGCTGAGGTTGCAACGCCTGACATGATCGACGCCATTCTGACTGAAGGTGCAAAATTCTGTGAGCAGGAGCTGGCTCCTCTGAATCGTACTGGTGACATCGAAGGTTGTACCCGCCACGATGACGGCTCTGTAACCACGCCAACTGGCTTTAAAGAAGCTTACGCCAAGTACGTTGAAGGCGGCTGGCCTTCACTGGCGCACGAAGAAGACCATGGCGGTCAGGGCCTGCCAGAATCTCTGGGTACTGTTATCTCTGAGATGGTGGGTTCATCTAACTGGTCATGGGGCATGTACCCGGGTCTGTCTCACGGTGCGATGAACACTCTGGACCTGCACGGTACGCCAGAACAGAAACACACCTACCTGAGCAAGCTGGTTTCAGGTGAGTGGACTGGTACCATGTGTCTGACCGAATCACACTGTGGTTCTGACCTCGGTATCCTGAAGACCAAAGCGGAAGCAAACGCTGACGGTTCTTACGCCATCACTGGTTCTAAAATCTTTATCTCTGCTGGCGAACACGACATGGCAGAGAACATCGTACACATTGTACTGGCTCGTCTCCCAGGCGCTCCAGAAGGTACCAAGGGTATCTCTCTGTTCATCGTTCCTAAGTTCCTGCCAAACGAAGATGGCACTCCGGGCGAGCGCAACGGTGTTGTATGTGGTTCTATCGAACACAAAATGGGTATCCACGGCAACGCGACCTGTGTGATGAACTTCGACGGTGCTAAAGGCTGGCTGATCGGACCTGAAAACAAAGGTCTGAACTGCATGTTCACCTTCATGAACACTGCCCGTATCGGTACTGCTCTGCAGGGTGCATCTGCGGCTGAAGCGTCTTTCCAGGGTGCACTGGCGTACGCGAAAGATCGTCTGGCTATGCGCTCTCTGACTGGTGCTAAAGCGCCTGAGAAAGCAGCTGACCCAATCATCGTTCACCCAGACGTACGTCGCATGCTGCTGACTCAGAAGTGTTTCGCAGAAGGTGGTCGTGCGCTGGTTTATCTGGCGGCACAGCAGAACGACATCGTTAAGAAAGCGGAAAGCGAAGAAGAGCGTAAAGCTGCAGACGAACTGCTGGGCTTCCTGACTCCAATTGCGAAAGCTTTCCTGACTGAAGCTGGCTACGAAGCGACTAACCTGGGTGTTCAGGTATTCGGTGGTCACGGCTTCATCGCTGAGTGGGGTATGGAACAGCTGGTACGTGATACTAAGATCGCTTGTATCTATGAAGGTACTACTGGCATCCAGGCGCTCGACCTGCTGGGCCGTAAAGTACTGATGACTCAGGGTGCGTCTCTGCGTAACTTCACTAAGATCGTTCACAAGTTCTGTCAGTCTGTTGAAGGTGACGAACAGATGGCTCAGTTCGCAGCGCCTCTGGCTGAAGTGAACAAAGAGTGGGGCGACCTGACCATGAAGATCGGTATGACTGCTATGAAGAACCGCGAAGAAGTGGGTGCTGCATCGGTTGATTACCTGATGTACTCTGGCTACGCGACTCTGGCATTCCTGTGGGCTCGTATGGCTAAGGTTGCTCAGGATGCAATCGCAGCAGGCACCAGTGAAGAAGACTTCTATAAAGCGAAAATTCAGACCGCTAAGTTCTACTTCGCACGCGTACTGCCACGCGCTAAAGGTCACGCTGCAGCCATGGTTGCCGGCGCTGACAGCATGATGGATCTGGACGCTGAACACTTCGCGTTCTGATGTGTCTGACTAAGAAAAACCGCGCCACGGCGCGGTTTTTCTGCGTTATATACAAAGCTATTTTGATTGAATTTCTGAACGTTCCGGATGTGCGTTCTGTACCAATATAAATGAGGTGAGTCATGCCAGAATATAAAGCTCCGTTACGCGATATGCGCTTTGTTCTGAATGAAGTTTTTGATGCGGGTTCAATGTGGGAATCCCTTGCTGGTCTGCAGGGTGCTGTGGACATGGAAACCGCGGAAGCCATCCTGGAAGAGTGTGGGAAAATCGCAAGCCAGGTTCTGGCACCGATCAACCGTGACGGTGATGAGAACTCATCTACCTGGGAAAACGGTGAAGTGACTGCCGCTCCAGGCTTCAAAGACGCCTACCAGACTTACGTTGAAGCGGGACTGAACGGTCTGGGTGGTAACCCTGACTTTGGCGGTATGGGCATGCCTAAGACTCTGGTTGCCCAAGTTGAAGAGATGGTTCAGGGCTCGAACATGGCGTTCGGTCTGGCGCCAATGCTGACCGCTGGTGCGTGTCTGTCTCTGAATGCTCACGGTTCACAGGAACTGAAAGAAAAGTACCTGCCGAACATGTACTCGGGCGTATGGTCTGGCGCGATGGACCTGACCGAACCTCACGCGGGTACTGACCTGGGTATCATCCGTACCAAAGCTGAGCCAAACGCTGACGGTTCTTACGATATTACTGGCACCAAGATCTTTATCACTTGGGGCGAGCATGACATGGCAGAGAACATTATCCACTTGGTACTGGCGAAACTGCCGGATGCACCAGCTGGCCCTAAGGGTATTTCTCTGTTCCTGGTACCTAAATTCCTGGTGAACGAAGACGGTTCTCTGGGTGAGCGCAATGCAGCTTCTTGTGGTTCGATCGAGCACAAGATGGGTATCAAAGGTTCGGCGACCTGTGTAATGAACTACGACGGTGCAAAAGGCTGGCTCGTAGGCGAAGAAAACAAAGGTCTGGCGTGCATGTTCACCATGATGAACTATGAGCGTCTGGGTGTGGGTATCCAGGGGCTGGGCGTTGCCGAGAACTCTTACCAGAACGCTGTTGCTTATGCTCGTGACCGTATCCAGAGCCGTGCGCCAACTGGTGCAGTCGCGAAAGACAAAGCAGCTGACCCAATCATCGTACACCCTGATGTACGTCGTATGCTGATGACTATGCGTGCGTTCAACGAAGCTGGTCGTGCGTTCTCTACCTACGTAGGTGCGTGGCTGGATACTTCTAAGTACAGCGACAACGCAGATCAGGCGAAGCACGCTGAGCAGATGGTTGCTCTGCTGACGCCGGTTGCGAAAGCATTCATGACTGACGTAGCTCTGGAAAGCGCGATCGCAGGTCAGCAGATCTTCGGTGGTCACGGCTTCATCCGTGAGTGGGGCCAGGAACAGCATGTTCGTGACCTGCGCATCACTCAGATCTACGAAGGCACAAACGGGATTCAGGCGCTCGACCTGATGGGCCGTAAGATTGTTGGTACCAACGGCTCTCTGTACAAAGTATTTGAGCAGGACGTTAACGACTTTGTCGCGTCACAGGCGGGTAACGAAGCTGCGGCTGAGTTCATCGAGCCTCTGAAGGCAGCGATGGAGAATCTGTCTGATCTGACTCAGTGGGTTATCGATCAGGCTCAGAGCAACCCGAACGAGATCGGTGCGGCGTCTGTTGAGTACCTGCACGTATTTGGCTACGCGGCGTACGCTTATATGTGGGCGAAGATGGCGGTTGTTGCTCTGCCTAAGCAGGATGACAGCTTCTACAAGGCGAAAGTGGAGACTGCACGTTTCTACGTTAAGCGTCTGCTGCCTCGATACATAGGTTTGTCAGCAACCGTTAAGGGTGGCTCTGAGTCACTGTACGGTCTGGACGACGAGATGTTCGAGACTGCCTGATACTGACATTGTCAGTATGAGCGTAAAGAAACCGCCTCCGGGCGGTTTTTTTGTGCCCGAAGTGTCAGGCCATCTTCTTCCTGGTGATAAGTTCATGTACACTTGTGCCAATCTGTATATTTATAAGAAAAACTCATCAATCTGTAGGGGGCGCTGTGGCCGCTGCGAAGGAACTGGATAAACGGGTAGAACGATCTCGCCGCCTGTTGGTTAATACACTACTCAAACTGATGGCAGAGAAACCATACTCAAAGCTATCGGTAGCGAACATTTGTGAGCACTCAGGCGTGGCCCGTCCGACATTCTATCTGCACTTCCGGTCGAAGGATGATCTGCTGCGTTATTACATCGAGCAGATGTTCCTGGAGTTTGCCGAGCAGATTGACCCAATTCTCACCCGGTCACCTAACGTCGATCCTGAGATTGCGGTACTGATGTTCCGTCAATGGCAGTTGCATTCTGACGTGGCTAAGTTGCTGGTGGCCGAAGATGTTGAAGCGATCCTGTTAAATGAGTTTAAGACCTATGTCGGGCGCACGATTGAGCGCTACATCGAAGCCCACAAGCTCAACATTGCCAGCAACAGTCGCATTCACTATGTGATTGATTATCTGGCTGGCGCGTCATTTGCGGTCATTGTTCGCTGGATTCGTGAAGACTTTAACGAAAGCCCGGAAGAATTGGCGTCACTGTATTCTGATCTTTCCCGTCCTGGCTTATTGCAGGTGCTTCTTAGCGGCAAGCTCTAGTCCGAGCTTCGTGTTTAAGAAAACCAATGAAATGAAAAGGGGGCCTTATGGCCCCTTTTTGTTTGTACTGTCGTTTTCAACTCTATCGATCAGTGCATTCTGCGCTTGCTGTCGATGCGCTTGTTGTGAATTTTACCTATCTTTCGCTGTGCTTTTTCAAACGCGTCACGCAGAGCAACGTACATATTTTCATGCTCTGATTTATCGTGATGGTCGTGGGTGATGGCAACGGTTTCGCCGGGAAGTCCGACCTCCAGAGAGATATGGGCAATGTTGCCTTTCTGGCTGTGGTTGTGGGGTAAGCCAACAACGGCTCGGATTCCTGTTATTTCATCGTAGCGGGAGGCCAGTTTGCTGGCTTTTTCGCGGATCTGGTACTCAATAGCGTCAGAGTGTTCGATATCACGGAAAGAAATTTCCAAACCTTTCATAGTCGCTCCTTTTCACAGTGGCGAGACGCCGCTTAACTGCGCCGTCTTGATTAAGGATGGGCTATTCACACTACGCCTGTGGTGACTCAGGTCAATCCTGGAAACGTGGCAAAATGTAATTTGTCACATTTCTGAAGTTTCTTTGTGCTCGCGCCTTTACAATCGGGACACTATGGTCAGCGCTGCCGTGTGGTAGTCTGTAGGTCGAAGGAGGACGGAATGAAGGTCTATGATGTCCCGGTCGTTTTCTTTGACCTTGATGACAGCCTGATTAACAAAGACGCCAACAGCTTATGGATTCGCTGGCGCTTCCGCCGTGATCGTTGGGCTATGGTGGAAGGTGTACAGGCATTGTTGTCATTGTACCGCGCCTATAAGAAAGGCCGCGTCACACATACCCGCTTGTCCAATTATTATCGAACCCGCACCCGCGGAATGACCCTTGCCGATTACCAGTCGTCCGTCGAACGTTTCTTCAATGAGCGCGGTCAGCTTCATATTTACCCGCAGGCGGCCTCTCTGTTATTTGCCTATCAACGTCAGGGAACCCGGATCGTGATGATCACCGGCGCTGATGAGGTTGTCGCAGAGGCATACGGCCGCGAGCTGGGCATTGGAGATGTCATCAGTAATCGTCTGGATGTCGCCGAAACTCAGATCAAAGGGCTGCAGAAACCCCTGTGTTACGGGATTGGCAAAGTAGATATGGCGCGACGTTTTTTGAGTGGTTCGGGCTATGGCCTGGATCAGGCAGCCTTCTATTCTGATAGTCATGCTGACCTGCCATTACTTGAGCAGGTCGGGTTTCCGGTGGTTCTGAATCCGACTCAAATTCTTGCCGATGTCGCACGGGAGCGTAGCTGGCCGGTACTGGATTGGCGTGAGACCGTTTCATAGTACGCAAATTCAGGAGAGGTCTTGCTCCTGCGGCGGCCAGCCGTTATATTCAGCCGTATCTCTCAATTATTCTCCGGAGCAAGCGGTGTTCTTCCAATACAGCCGCCCACAACAACAGGGTCAGCACCTGACCCGTCGATGGTGTTAAGCGCCAGAATTTTCTACGTCTTTATTTTTACGCGCTTAACAATCTGAAGGTTTTATATGACTCCGCAATCTTTTGCTGCTTTGGCTGAACAGGGCTATAACCGTATTCCGGTCGCACGTCAGGTACTGGCTGACCTTGATACACCTCTGTCTACGTATCTAAAACTGGCCGACCAGCCATACACCTACTTATTCGAGTCTGTGCAGGGCGGCGAGAAGTGGGGGCGTTATTCCATGATTGGTTTGCCAGCCCGTGAAGTTATCCGGGTATGCGGTTACACCGTGCAGCACCTGCGCGATGGCGAGATCATTGAAGAGCACGAGGTGAATGATCCTCTGGCATTCATCGAGGAATTTCAGGGGCGCTTCCGGGTGCCAGAACTGGAAGGTCTGCCGAAGTTTGATGGTGGTCTGGTGGGGTACTTTGGTTACGACACTATCCGCTATATCGAACCGCGCCTGAAAGACAGTTGCCCTGAGGATGAAATCGGTACGCCGGACATACTCCTGATGGTCTCCGAAGAGGTCGTCGTTTTCGACAACCTCAGCGGCAAACTGCACCTGATTGTGATGGCCGACCCGTCTGTGGAGAAGGCTTTCGAAAAAGCCGAACAGCGCCTGGATGAACTGCGCGAAACTCTGCGTGCGCCTTATCGGGGGGAAGTTGGTCAGCTTCGTACGGCAACGGAAATTACCGAAGAGGATTTTCGCTCGTGTTTTGGTGAGCAAAAATTCATGGATGCCGTCGATCAGATCAAAGAATACGTATTATCTGGCGACATCATGCAGTGCGTGATTTCTCAGCGTATGCGTATTCCTTTTGATGGTAACCCTGTTGATGTATACCGGGCTCTGCGCACGTTAAATCCATCGCCATATATGTATTGCCTGAATCTCGGTGATTTTCATGTGGTGGGGTCATCACCAGAGATTCTCGCCCGGCTTGAAGATGGTGAAGTGACCGTGCGCCCGATCGCTGGCACGCGCAAGCGGGGTCATACCGAGGAAGAAGACAAAGCCTTCGAAGAAGAACTTCTTGCTGACCCGAAAGAAATAGCAGAACACCTGATGCTGATCGATTTAGGCCGCAATGATGTAGGCAGAATTGCAAAATCTGGTCAGGTGAAAGTAACCGATCAGATGGTTGTTGAACGTTACAGCCATGTTATGCATATCGTGTCTAATGTGACGGGTAAAGTAAAAGACGGTATCACGGCAATGGATGTCTTACGGGCAGCTCATCCTGCCGGTACCTTGAGCGGTGCTCCGAAAATTCGTGCGATGGAAATTATCGATGAATTCGAATCCACAAAACGTGGTGTATACGGCGGAGCGGTGGGCTATCTGAGCTGGAATGGCAACATGGATACCGCTATTGCTATCCGCACTGCTGTGATTAAAGACGGCACCCTTAACATTCAGGCTGGTGCCGGCGTCGTTGCGGATTCTGTGCCGCGTCTGGAATGGAAAGAGACGATGAACAAAGGCCGTGCCGTATTCCGTGCAGTCGCAATGGCGGCTGCAGGGCTGGATCAGTAAAGGAGAAATAGCATGCTGGTAATGATCGATAATTATGACTCCTTTACCTACAACGTTGTTCAGTATTTCACTGAGCTCGGAGCCGAAGTAAAGGTATTCCGCAATGATGAAATTACCGTCGAAGAAATCGAAGCGCTGAAACCCGAGCGCCTGGTTATTTCACCGGGGCCCTGCACGCCGAATGAAGCGGGCATATCTATGGAAGCGATCCGCTATTTTGCCGGAAAAATTCCAGTGCTGGGTATTTGCCTCGGGCACCAGAGCATCGGCCAGGTATATGGCGGTGATATCATTCGTGCCGGGCAAGTTATGCACGGCAAAACCTCGGATGTTTATCACGCAGGTCAGGGTGTTTTTTCAGGGTTACCCAATCCTTATAAGGCGACCCGCTACCATTCTCTGGTGATAGATAAGCAGAATCTTCCGGACTGTCTGGAAATTACTGCATGGACTCAGAATCCTGACGGCAGTATGGAAGAAATTATGGGTGTCCGACATAAAGAGCTGGCCGTCGAAGGTGTTCAGTTCCATCCGGAATCTATCTTGACGGAGCATGGGCACGAATTATTGGATAACTTTCTAAAAACGACGCTTAACCGCGACTGACAGGAGAAACTCATGGAAATTAAAGAGGCACTGGCTCGCGTTGTTGAGCGTCAGGACCTGTCTACCAACGAAATGATCGACGTCATGCGTCAGATTATGACGGGTCAGTGTGACGATGCTCAGATCGGTGCTTTTCTGGTTGCGCTGCGTATGAAAAGCGAAAGTATCGATGAAATCGTGGGTGCTGTTACCGTCATGCGCGAACTGGCTACGGGCGTTTCTGTTAAGGCTGAAAATGCGGTTGATATCGTGGGTACCGGCGGTGATGGTGCGAACCTTTTTAACGTATCAACGGCGTCATCGTTTGTTGTCGCGGCGGCTGGTGGCACAGTTGCAAAACACGGTAACCGCGGGGTTTCTTCAAAATCCGGCAGTGCGGATCTGCTGGAAACCGCAGGGGTCAACCTGACGCTTACTGCAGAGCAGGTTGCGCGTTGCATTGATGAGCTCGGTGTTGGCTTCATGTTTGCGCCATCACACCACAGTGCAATGAAGCACGCCATCGGCCCAAGAAAGTCGCTGGGCATGCGTACCATTTTTAATATCCTTGGGCCAATGACCAACCCAGCGGGTGTTGCGAATCAGGTCATTGGTGTTTTCTCACAGGCGCTTGTGCGCCCTGTTGCCGAAGTATTACAGAGAATGGGCGGTGGTCATGTATTAGTCGTGCACTCAAAAGACGGACTTGATGAAATCAGTCTGGCCACTGAGACATACGCCTGTGAATTAAAGAATGGCGAGTTGCGTGAGTTTGTTATTACTCCAGATGAGCTCGGTATTGAGTCTCAGCCACTAAAAGGACTGGACGTTGAAAGTGCTGAGGCGTCCCTGACCTTAATTAAGGATGCCTTAGGAAAGCGTGAAACAGCCGAAGGCCAACGTGCTGCAGATATGCTCGCATTAAATGCAGGCGCCGCGATCTACGTGGCTGGTCTTGCGACAAGCCTGAAAGAGGGCGTCGCCATGGCAGATGATGCTATTTGTTCTGGCCTTGCGCTGGGCAAACTCAATGAACTGGTCAGCTTCTCCGGACTGCTGGCGGAAGACAACGACCGCTGAGCGGCACGAAAGAATTGCTATGAATACTCCGACCATTCTGAAAAAAATCATCGATACCAAAGCCGTAGAAGTGGCTCAGCGCAGTGCGAACCTTCCATTGAATGAGCTCAAAGCTCAGGCACTCGATATGGACAAAGACGCACTGCGTGGTTTTTACCGCTCAATGAAGGCGAAAGTCGACGCTGGCCTGCCAGCAGTGATCGCCGAGATCAAGAAAGCATCGCCATCGAAAGGCGTACTGCGCGAAAACTTTATCCCGCAGGAAATCGCAGAATCCTACGAGAAAGCCGGCGCTGCGTGTTTGTCTGTACTGACTGACCGTGATTATTTCCAGGGCCACGAGGACTTCCTGAAGGCGGCACGCAAAGCCTGCAGCTTGCCGGTGATCCGAAAAGACTTTCTCGTTGACCCTTACCAGATCTACGAAGCTCGCGCTATTAATGCTGATTGTGTGCTGTTGATCGTTTCTGCTCTGAGCAAAATGCAGCTTCAGGACCTTGAAGGCATTGCCCACGAACTGGGTATGGATGTACTGGTTGAAGTTCACGACGGCGAAGAGCTTGAAACTGCGCTGACTATGCAGACACCTCTGGTTGGTATCAACAACCGTAACCTGCACACCTTCGATCTGACGCTTGAAACAACCTTCGGTCTGCTGGACAAAGTACCATCTGATCGCCTGCTGGTTACTGAGAGCGGTATTCTTGGGCCAGAAGACGTTGCTGCCATGCGTGAGCGGGATGTTCATGCGTTTCTGGTTGGTGAAGCCTTTATGCGGGCGGATGATCCGGGCGAGGAGCTCGCCAAGCTGTTTTTCTGACCTGACGGTCGGTTTGTAGCCACCTTCGGTGGGCGGACTTTTTCGGCTGCCCCCGGGCCTTTGTTTTTCTGCAAGGGGCAGGCCCCTTCCGATCCCCTTTTCCGGCGTGATGCCCTGATCCTTGTCTCTTGATACCGATTGGGGCACGCCTGCAGCGGCCATCCATGGCCGCGGGCAGGCTTAACAGGCGTCCTGCCGGTTAGCACCCATCGTTATCTACGATCCTGCGGGGTCATCACAAGCCGGGCTTCATCAGCGCTTCGCGGCGAGGTTGAATAATATTTATGTAGGCCTTTTGGTGGGTAGTACCCACCCTACGGTAGGGTGGGCATTGCGCACCATGAGAAGAGCACGGTTTCGCGGATTCAAATGCGCCTCTGGGGGCGCCGGGATTTACGCCAGCTTTGCAGGTAACGTGAGGCAGGATGCCGAACGAGGCTCCATACGGGCATGGATGCCCGCCGGAGCCGGTTGCCGGAAAAGCCAGTAAATATCGGGTTCACGGCCCAGAAAGCGCGAAAGCAGGGGGATGGGCCGCCCGCCCGGGGGACAAGGTCCCCCAACAAGGGCATAGCAACTCGGCGGCAGCCAAAAGAACCTCTCTGCCGAAGGCAGCTATAAACCTCACATACAAAAACGCCCGGTAAACACCGGGCGCTTTCAAAGAAATCAGTACTCAGCGAGTACCAAACACCACAATCGTCTTACCAGACACGCTGATCAGCCCTTGTTCTTCAAGAGACTTGAGTACGCGCCCAGCCATCTCGCGGGAACAACCAACAATGCGGCCGATTTCCTGACGGGTGATTTTTATCTGCATGCCGTCCGGGTGGGTCATGGCGTCTGGCTGTTTGCACAGGTCCAGCAGGGTGCCTGCGACACGACCGGTTACGTCAAGGAAGGCGAGGTCGCCAGCTTTGCGGGTAGTACGGGTCAGGCGCTCAGCCATCTGGCGGAAGATACGGAATACGAGTTCAGTATCGGAGTCTGCCAGTTCACGGAAGCGGGCATAAGAAATTTCAGCGACTTCGCAGGGGGTTTTGGCGCGGACGCACGCTGTGCGCGGGCTGTTTTCGTCGTCGAACAGGCCCATTTCTCCAAAGAAGTCGCCTTCGTTGAGATAAGCCATGATCATCTCACGGCCTTCGTCGTCCTCAATGGTGACGCTCACAGACCCTTTCATCAGGTAGTACAGGGTGTCGCTTTCTTCACCTGCATGGATGATGGTGGTCCGGGCCGGATAGCGCTTCTTATGACAGTGCGTCAGGAAGTGTTCCAGCGGCGCGTGCATTGATGGAATACGAGGGATGATCATTTGTTATTGTCCTTAATCGAATCTCTTTTGATTATTACGCATCGCCGGCGTGAGTTGAACCCGGCATTGGGGCCATTTATGCCGTTTGCCTTTGTTTTTCAGGCTTTTATTGATTTTTCTCGCTGTCATATTATCGGTCTGGCCCGTCTGTGTTAAGCTCCGCGTTTTTACCAGCCGGAGTGAGCGCAGATGAAAACGCGGGTTAAATGGGTCGATAACGCTATGTTTCTCGGGGAGTCGGGCAGCGGTCACTCGGTGGTGATGGATGGGCCTGAAGATCACGGCGGCCGTAACCTCGGTGTGCGCCCGATGGAGATGTTGCTGCTGGGGCTGGGTGGTTGCACGAGTTTTGATGTCATGAGCATTCTGCGTAAGCAGCGTCTGGATGTGACGGACTGTGTTGCCGATATCGACGCTGAGCGCGCAGATGCCGTTCCTGCTGTATTTACTAAAATCCACGTCCACTTCACTGTGACGGGGAGAAGCCTGAAGGAATCGGCTGTGGAGCGGGCTGTGAAGCTGTCCGCCGAAAAATACTGTTCTGCTTCCATTATGCTGGAACAAGGCGGTGTTGAAATTACTCATAGCTATACTGTCGCCGAAGCTGAATAAATCCTGGCTAGGCATTTGAGGTTACCGATTTGAATAATAAGCTGCGCCTGCATGGCTTTAACAATCTGACGAAGACGCTGAGCTTTAACATCTATGATGTCTGCTATACCAAGACCGAGAAAGAGCGTCTTGAGTACATTGAGTACATCGATGAGCTCTATAGTGCCGACCGATTGACCAAGATTCTGACGGAAGTTGTCGACATTATTGGTGCTCATATTCTGAATATTGCGCGTCAGGACTACGAGCCAGAGGGTGCCAGTGTCACCATGCTGATTGCTGAGCATGAGGTACCACCGCCGGAGGATATGGTTGAAGAGAAGCCAGGCCCTCTGCGTGACTCCGTAGTCGCTCACCTGGATAAGTCTCATGTCACCGTGCATACCTATCCTGAAAGTCACCCGCATGGTGGTATTTCGACTTTCCGGGCAGACATTGATGTGTCTACGTGTGGGCTTATTTCACCGCTGAAGGCGTTGAATTATCTGATCCACTCACTGGATTCGGACATCGTGACCGTTGACTACCGCGTCCGTGGCTTTACTCGTGACGAGGACGGTGTGAAGCATTACATCGATCACGACATTAACTCGATTCAGAACTACATGACCGAAGACACTCGTAATGCCTACGAGATGATTGATGTTAACGTGTATCAGGAGAATCTTTTCCACACAAAGATGATCCTGAAAGATTTTGAGCTGGATAATTATCTGTTTGGAGAGCGCTCCAAAAATATGAGCGCCGAAGAGCGTGCTGAAGTAGAGGCTAAGGTGCGTAAAGAAATGCTCGAAATCTTTTACTCAAGAAATATGCCGTAACCTTGAGGTTGTTGGCCGTCAATGTAAAACGCTGAGCTATGCTCAGCGTTTTCGTATGGGGTAAACGGCGAGAACACGCCCACGGGAATCCTTCGACTGGCGTAATGCACAGGTGAGCAATCCGCCCACAATAATCACTCCGCTGAGAACGGCGTAGGTAAACAACATCTGAAACGTCTCCTGGTCCTTATGGTCAGTGTCTGTTTCAGAGTAGCTGCTTCAGTGGATTATGCGAGTAGCCCTTTCAGCCAAGAGCGTGAAACCATGGATAAGGCCGGGAAAGCTACTCCATGGGAAGTAGCGATCGTAAAAACTACGTCTGATTGGTTATTTTGGGTCAGATGCGCAGATAAGTTTAAAGCCGTTTCTCTGAACCATCACCTCTGCACTTCTGAATGCTTCGCTGGCCCACTCTTCGTAGGCGAGGTGCCGGTTGGCCACAATCCACAACTGTCCGTCGCGTGTCATGTGTTGTCTGGCATCACGGAAAAGTCGTAAGGCGAACTCGTAATCGGTACGCTTTCCCTGATGAAATGGAGGATTACTGAATATGTAATCGAAACGCCCTTCGACACTCTTTAACCCATCGCTGGCTATTGTTTCTGCACTCAGTCCGAGACGGGCGGAGTTCAGTTCTGCACTTCTCAGTGCCATTGCATCAACGTCGCTCAGGGTGACGTCGAGAGCAGGGCTACGTGATTTCATGGTTAGCCCAATGACTCCAGAGCCGCATCCCAGATCCAAGATCTTGCCGTGGGCCGGAGCGGGTACATGTTCCAGCAACAAGGCTGTTCCCTGATCCAGCTTTCCATGACCAAATACGCCCGGCAGTGTCATGAAGCTGAGCTCACCTGACTGAAAAGAGCTGGCGAAGCGTAACCAGTTAGCCGCACCCTCCAATTTTTTCAGACGAATATTCCATAACGAGCAGTGTCGGGCACTGTCCATCTTTGAACTTTCACTGGCGTGGTCTTTGAGGGCATTTCCGATACTTTTACCACCCGCATCATTAGCGGCGACGACATAGCAGCTGTCTAGTTGCTGACTTAGCATGCTGATCAGAGCCTGACCTGCCGCTTTGGCTTTCGGCCAGAGCACAATCACGAGGCGGCCAGATAGCCCAGAAACGTCAGGAACACCGAACTGAATATGTCGAGGTTCTTTCTCTGCCTGATAGGCCTTAGCGGTCAGCCAATCGGCTGTCATAACCTGAACATTATGCTCCTGCACATGCTCAACCCATCCAGCTGGTAAGCGTGCTTCTGAACCAATAATTGTGGTGTTGGCAGTCAGCAGCATCGGGTGGCGCTGCAGCAGTTCGTATACGTTGCTCATTCGTTAACGCCGGTCAGTACATCTCTTACTGTGAGAGCATCCTGTTGTGGGTCGCGGTTCAGTGCCACGAGGCCGCGCTCCCGTAACGTACTCGCCTGAGAGACATTCTGCCCACTGCAGAAAATCAGCTGCCCCGTTTCAGCAGCCAGGTTTCTTAAACTCTGCAGTTGGCCGGGCTCAGGTGAGTCGGCAACACCCAGTACCGCGCCCTGGAGGTTCTGAGTGCGGATTAACTCTGAAATTTCCTGAGGCGTAGATAAGCCAGCCAGACGGATAACCCGTATGCCGAATTGTTTCAGTAGTATGCCCAGCAGAAGGAGTTCCAGGTCGTCACTGTAGACGGTGTTTGCAAGCACCAGAGTTACCTTCATGGACTGCTCTGAAGACTCGCTCAGGCGCATGCTGAGGCGCCCCTGCAGGAAGCCGGCGAAGAACTGCAACCGCGCAGATCCGAGTGGCTCGGTAATCTGTTCTCTCAGTTGCTGGTGCAGTGGCAGTAATAGAAAGCGCAGGGCGATGTCGACTGGAAAGAAGCCGGTTACCTCGTCCATGACCCGCGCAATTTCAACGTCGTCGAAGTCCCGTATCGCGCTAGCGAGGCGGGCTCTGTACTGTGACCATTGCGACGGTTGACTGGTCTGCACATTAATATCGGGCTCAGGCTCACCATTTTCCAGCATCGCCTTAGCTTGAGAAATAGGAATACCACGCTGTAAAAGCGATACAACTTTACGTATAAGTTGTATGTCTGCTTCGGTATACAGACGATGTCCCTTGGCGGTACGTTTAGGAGTAATGAGCCCGTAACGTCGCTCCCACGCACGCAGAGTAATCGCGTTAACACCGGTTTCGTTCGAGACTACCCGTATCGGATAGTAGGCAGCCTGAGATTCAGAGGGGGCGGACATGACGAATTTATTTCCAGAACTATACAAAGCAGTCCAAATTCTATAAGTAGTTGTACATAATGTAAAAGAAACCAAAAGGCTGATACGCTCAGTCTTGATCTGAATGATATGAAAAGCGACTCTGATCACAGTCAGAGAGCCGGCGACAGAGAGTAACAGCGGAGACGATCGATGGTCACAGACCTGAATGATGAGCAGGGCCCTATCAATCTTGAACTTCTGAAGAAGGCAGTTGATGCCTCAAACGACGGCATCGTGATTGCCGAGCAGGAAGGTGACGATAACATTCTGATTTACGTCAATAAGGCGTTTGAGCGCCTGACAGGCTATATCGCTGACGAGATCCTCTATCAGGATTGTCGCTTTCTGCAAACCGGTGACCGTGAGCAGGAGGGATTGAAGGAAGTACGTGCGGCTATCAAAGAAGGGCGCAGTACCCGGGTAGTTCTGAGGAATTATCATAAAGACGGCACAATGTTCTGGAATGAGCTGAGCTTGTCTCCTATACGCAATGATCAGGATCAGCTGACGTATTACATCGGTATCCAGAAAGATGTCACCGCACAGATCGAAGCCGAAGCCCGCGCCCGTGCGGCGGAGGAAGAACTTGCTGCGCTGAAGGCCAGCAAAGCCTGACAGTACTTATAATCAGGCATCAAAAAAGGGAGCTGACAGCTCCCTTTTTTGTTCACGCCAGAATCAGGCGTTTTTATAGGCTTCGGCAGAGTCCAGGATCATCTGACGAGCTTCGTCAGCGTTACCCCAGCCTTTCACTTTCACCCATTTACCTTTCTCGAGGTCTTTGTAGTTCTCGAAGAAGTGACCGATCTGATCGCGCAGCAGCTGCGGAACGTCGTCGATGTCTTTTACATCGTTATACAGCTGGGTCAGCTTCTCGTGTGGAACAGCGACCAGTTTTGCATCTTCACCAGCTTCGTCTTCCATGTTGAGAACGCCAACTGGACGTGCACGGATCACTGAGCCAGGAGCCACTGGGTAAGGAGTTACGACGAGCACATCCAGTGGGTCGCCATCGTCAGCCAGGGTGTCTGAGATGTAACCGTAGTTCGCTGGGTAGAACATCGGCGTCGCCATGAAACGGTCTACCATCAGGCAGTCCATGTCTTTGTCGATTTCGTATTTGATTGGGGCGTGGTTCGCCGGAATTTCAATCACAACGTAAACGTCATTTGGCAGGTCTTTGCCAGCAGTAATCGCGTTATAGCTCATGGTATTTCCTGTAACGTGAGAGTTTTTAACAGATGGCGCGGATTATAGACCTATCTAATGTGTCCTGTCAGTTCCACCAATGGAGAAAGACTCTATAATCGGGACAGTACAGAATGAGAAGAACAGAGAGGGTGCAATGAAGGGCTATTTGGGCTCAATGGTCGCAATTCTGGCCACGGCAATGAATGCAGCAGTTGCAGAAGACTTGTTTCTGCCTGATGCGGGCCTTGACGCGGAATTGTCGGGCTTCACAGTGGTACCGGAAGTGCTGACAGCGACACGGTTGAAGCAGCCCAGGTCGGAGGTGCCGGGCAGCATGACCGTGATCACAGCAGAGAATATCGAACAGTGGGGTGTTCGCACACTTCCCGAGCTTTTCAGGTTTGTCCCGGGCATGTTCGTTAAGCATGGTGACCAGGACTCTATTGCCTATCACGCGTCCAATCCTAATCTGATGCGTCGTATGCAGGTTTTGATCGACGGTCGCTCGGTGTATCGCGCGGGTATCGCCTCTGTGGTCTGGGAAGATATCCCGGTTGCGCTGGAAGACATTCAACGCATTGAAGTGTTCCGTGGACCAAACGCCTCTTCATACGGCGCCAATGCCTTTATGGCAGTCATTAACATCGTGACTTTCCATCCTGCCGATACTCTTGGTACGCGAGCGTTTGCCCGCTCAGGTCACCAGGGAGTACGTGACTACGAGGTCAGTCATTCGGCTGAACTTGGCGAATGGGTGTATCGTGCGACCGTATCCCGCAAGCATGATGATGGCTTCGATGGTAATGAGCGTCTCGGCCAGGAGACTGTTCAGCCAGGGGACAACCTACATGACGGTAGCCGCGATAGCTTTATCAGCCTGAATGCAACGACTCAGTTCTCCGATCAGAGTCGGCTTCTTGTCGAAGCGGCATACAAAGATGGAAAACAGCGTGTCCGTCAGCGTCGTGGGGAAGATGAGATTGCCCCGGTCGACGACAACCAGAGCGGCTTCGTGATGGCTCAGTGGCAGTATGATTTCTCTACAACACACACTTCACAATTGCGAGCCTACTGGCAGAAGGAGAAGCGCCTCACTGAGTTCCGGAAGTGTGCGCCCGCGGTTGTGCTGTCTCCATTATTGGGTCAGTTGTATCGCGAAGACCCTTACTGGGCAAATGTGATCGGGCGCTTTGAGCTGCCCGAAGAATTGTTCTTGCCGATAGCAGGAGGCACTGCGAATCCAGAAGATGTAGAAGCCCTGCTCGAAGAAGAGTTGGACCGCAATTACGATATTTCGCAGTCTGATCTTGATCAGGTACAGACCATATTTGCTCAGGCAGGCTTTGATGCTGTTAATCTGTCGAGTATCACCTGCGGCGAGTACGATCTTGATTTCGACGAGCAGAGAATTGATGTTGAGTTTCAGGATACTGTGCAATGGAATGATATTCTGCGTACCGTTGCTGGGGTTAGCTTCCGCCGAGATCAGGTCACTTCTCAAACCTATTTCGACGGCACTGTCAGTAACGATCTGATGCGTGTGTTTGCGAATGCTGAGATACGTCCACTGGACAAACTGATTTTCAACCTCGGCGGTATGTACGAAGACGAGGATAAAAATAGCGCTGTCTTTTCACCTCGTGTCGCCGCCAACTTTCTTGTTGCTCCTCAGCACAGTCTGCGGCTGGTTTACTCAACGGCCGTACGGTCCCCAGATCTGCTGGAGCAGGAGCCAGATTACAGCCTGCAGATTACGAACCTGACCGAGAACTATCTTGGGTTAAGCGAAGGCACCTTGTACGCGACTCAGACGGGAGCATATGGTGATCTGGACCATGAACGTATTACCAGTTGGGAACTGGGCTATTATGGCCGCTTACCAGTACAAAACCTTGAAATGGATATCAAGGTGTATCGCGATCATCTTTATCAGTTGATTTCGGATCCTATTAACCTGAATACGCCGGACGTAAGTTCAAATTCCACGATGAATCTTCAGGGTGTCGACTGGCAGTTTACGTGGACTCCAGTGAGGGATCATTCCTTCTGGTATTCGGGGGCTTATCTGGATGCCGATGTCCGTGTCGGAGAGTCTCCTAATCTGTCTGACAATGAGGAAAGTAATCTCAAGCGGGTTGAAACTCGTCTCAGTTCTGAGTTCAGCCACAACCTTAGCTGGAGTGCGGCCTTAGGTAGTTGGCGTTTTACCCAATCTTACTTCTGGCACCGCAGCTATAACAACAGTTCTGGCGCGAAGTCTTCTCCGTACCGCCGATATGAAGTTCATTTGAAAAAAGGATGGATCTTTAACAGTTGGGAACTTGAGACGAGTGCCTTCCTGCATCATTTGATTGATGAGAGCCCGATCGCGTACAACACCAACCGCATTGAAGATAAGTATCTCGGATTCCTTCAGGTAGGTGTTAAATTCTGATGCGCATAGCAGGATTTTTCATCCTGCTTTTCGGCGCGGCCCTGGCCCGCGCCGAGGTTCTGCTATTGTCTGAAAACCATTCGCCCGCGCTATTAGCGCTGGCAGAGGGAGTGTCCACTGCGCTCGGAAAGCCCGTACGGCAGGTCCATTCTCAGAGCCAGATAAAGGAGCAGGATCTCGTGATTATCGCGGGAGATGGTATGGTCAGAAACTGGGATGGTAACCAGAAGAGCATTGCCGTGTGGAGCAGGCGTGAGGCTATTGAAGCGAATAGGAGCAATATTGATAGCGCCGTGTTCTCAGAACCTCCTCTACAGCGGCAGTTGGATCTTACACGCCTGCTCTTTCCTGATTCCCGGGTAGCAATTATAGTGTCTGATGAGGTGCCCACATGGGTGGCTGTTGAAATGAATCAACTTCAGGGCGATGACTTTGAGGTATTTACTAACAAGCCGGAAGAGAGTCTGAACCGCACCCTGAAAGCCGCTCTGGCTAAGCACGACGTGCTGTTAGGGACCCTCGACAGAGGGGTATACAACCCATCGACCATCAAGAATATCCTTATCACTGCGTATCGCCAGAATATTCCATTGATTGGGCCTCATCAGGCATACATTCGTGCAGGTGCAATCGCGACGACCTATAGCTCACTTGCTGATACAGTTAAGCGCCTTGTGGAGCTTATTGAAGCTGATGTACTACCTCCACCGGGGTATAACCCTTACTTCTCGGTCACAATGAACGAGCAGGTAGCGCGCTCACTGGATATTCTGTTGCCGTCGGACACTTCAGAACTTACTTCTCAATTGCGATAGTCTGAGCTTTCTTTATCCTGTTCGTTGCGACCCCCGCCTTATTTCTGGTAATCCGATCCGTCCCCGTAATTTTATGCCATTTAGCCGCTGATTCTATTGAGTATTCATTTGTATAGATAACAGCGTTTGATATCAGGAAGCGCTATACTGGACTAAGGACATCATCAAGGCAGAGATACACGCATGGAAGCAGTTGTCAGGACATGTTGGGCGTTATTGCTGTATTGCAGCATGATTGCCGCGCATGCTGATATTGCGATGATTGCGCCTTCCTCAACGGTTCAGGCGCAGAAATTCGCACAGATGTTGGAAGCATCTCTCAAAGATACTTCTGTGTCTGAACAGGTGGACCTTCTGGATCTGAACACAGAGGCTAGCCTGGACAAATACCGCCTGATTATTACTCTCAGTGGCAGTACCTTACGTCAGTTAATTGCTGATAACAGACTCCCCGATAATATTCCTGTTATCGCGTCTTATCTCTCTAAAGCCGAGTATCGTCAATATAGGTCGCATGTTACCAGTGCGATATATTCTGAGGCGCCTCTGCAGCGCCAGCTTGCACTCGCTGAAGCCATATTTGGCGCCAATGAAGTATTTGGCGCTCTGGTTGCCAAAGACGCCAGCGCATTAGTATCAGCAGAAAATCTACGTGTTTATCCCATAGCCGAGTACGACAGTCTCAATCACGCGTTAGTCGAACTCCTGGGATCAAGTAAGGCTCTGGTCGGTGTGTATGATCCGGAGCTCTACAGTGCAGAAAACATCAAGAGTATTCTGATTACCTCCTACCGGCACAACCGCCCATTGATTGGTCCAACACAGGCTTATCTTAAAGCTGGAGCTCTGGCGTCGACCTACAGTACACCCGAAGATGTTGTGAGGCGTCTGTCTGAAGTCGTCACTGAAGGTCTGGGTGCACAGGGAGCCTTTCCGGCTCCTGGCTACAATCCGTATTTCAGTGTTGGCTTTAATCGCCAGGTGGGACGCTCTCTCAACCTTCTGCTTCCTGATCCTGCTGATGTCGCTGAACGTATACGCGCTCAGGAGGTGGACCGATGAGGATAAGCCACTGGTCGATCCGTCGCAGGGCCATTGTGCTTGCGGCTGTGCCGGCATTCCTGACCGTCGTTCTGTTAACAGTAATGCACATGTCGCAGCGCTGGTCTGATGCTGGTGAGAACAGCGAATCCATTGTGCGCCTGATGGTTGAGAGCATCAGTGCATCCGCCGAGTACCCTGTGATATCGGGGAACTACGAGCTACTGGCCCCGCTGATGGATGCTGCGTTGGGGCGCCCCGAGATCGCTGCTGTCAGAGTGTTGGACCCGCTGGGCTTGCCATTAATTGAACGAACTGTCGAAGGCTACACGGACCTGAATTCAGTTAACCTACGGGTATTTCATAGAGAGCTTAATCGTACGGTCATTGATCTTGACCCCGTGGATATGGGCGGTTTGTTGGACGAAGAAACGTCAGAGCGAAGCGTGACATTTGCAGTGATCGAAATAGTGATGACTGACCATTATCTTCACGCCAGAGAAATGGAAATCCTCTACCAGTCGTTAGTCGCCGGGGTGTTGGTGGTGCTACTTGCGGCACTCACTGGTCGCTACATTGCGTTAATGATAGTAAGGCCATTGGAGCGTACCGCTGCTTTTCTGTCATCCCTGTCCAGCGGTGATTACTGGAATCGCATCGAGGAATCAGATGGCGCTGAATTGGGCCGTGTACAAAGCAGCAGTAACCGATTGGCGGAAGCGCTTGAACGGGCTCAGAGTGAGCAACGTGTTTTTACTGCCAGGTTGCTGGAAGAACAGAAAAAAGCGCGTAGCGCGAGTGAATCTAAAAGTCAGTTTCTCGCTATGATGAGTCATGAGCTGAGAACTCCACTCAATGGCGCACTCGGTATGCTCGAGTTGATGAGCCATAAAATGGATCAGAGCGACTTTACGTTGCACAAGGATCAGGCAGAGCAGAGCCTGGTGCAATTGACGCAGCTTCTTGATGACATTATGGTCGTCGCTGATACGGAGCAGAAGTCAGTGTCTGCCGCTCCGGAATACTGTCTGTTGAGTGACTATTTTGAGTCTTTCTTTGATGTTCTCAGATCTCGAGCAATGTCGCAGGGCTTGTCTTTTATCACTGATGTTCAGGGCGAATTGCGCGAGAAGCCAATACTGACGTATCCAGGGCTACTACGGCAGATCCTCAGGCACCTTATCGATAATGCTTTTAAGTTTACTCTTCAGGGCGTTGTCTCAGTGAGCATAGCGACTGAGAAGTCTGGTATTCGCATTACGGTATCTGATACTGGCATTGGTATACCGCCCTCGGAGTACGAATCGATACTTGAGCCTTTTACTCAGCTCGAGTCAGATCTGAACCGACAGTATGAGGGCGCTGGATTAGGCCTGACTATTACGTCTCATGTTGTAAAAGCCTTGGGTGGAGAGTTGCATTTCGGCGAGTCTGAAGGCGGGGGGTGTATTGTGCTGGTCACTTTGCCAGATGTCGTCCTGAGCGGCACTCAGGCGCGTGTGTGTGCGGACGTTGAGCAGAATACCGGCAGGGCTGAAGTCGAGACTGCCAGTTCAGAGGAGAAAGGAAAGCTGCTGATTGTTGAGGATAATGAGGTGAACCTCAAAGTAGCTGAAAAAATGTTAGCGCGGATTCATCCTGATCGTGACGTGATCGCCGTGATGTCTGGGGCCGCCGCGTTAGTCGCCGTCGAAGAACAATCCGTTTCATTGGTGTTGATGGACTGCCAGATGCCGGGAATGGATGGCTTTGAGACGAGTCAGAAGTTGCGTGAGGCAGGGTTTAGTGGGGCTATTATCGCTTGTACCGCGAATACAACCGATCAGGTTGAAGAGCGATGTCTTGCCAGTGGTATGAATGACTATATGGCCAAGCCGATTTCTCTTAAGGGCCTGACTCTGATGACTGAAAGGTGGCTGGAGGGTACAGCCACCTGAATCAGATAACGAAGAGAGGGCGTCCCTTACTTGTGGTAGGAACAGGCTTTCTCAACTTCGTCTGCTGAGCCCATAACGACAGACACACGCTGGTGGATCGCGTCAGGGGCAACTTCCATAATATCTTCAAAGGCGGTACTGGCTTTACCGCCAGCCTGCTCGATCAGCATGCTCATCGGATTGCCTTCGTACATCAGGCGGAGCTTGCCTGGCTTTGAAGGGTCACGATTGTCGAACGGGTACATGAATATACCGCCACGTGTCAGAATTCTGTGTATCTCAGCCACCATAGACGCAATCCAACGCATGTTGTAACGCTTACCCAGAGGGCCTTCTTCGCCTTGCAGGAGGTCTGCGACATAGTTCTGCATCTGTGGTAACCAGAAACGCTGGTTCGACATATTGATGGCGAACTCCTGAGTTTCCGCAGGTACCTGAATATTGTCGCGTTGCAGTACGAACTCACCGATACGAGGGTCCAGGGTGAAGCTGTGGACACCTTCGCCAGTACTGAACACTAATAGGGTCGAAGGGCCGTACAGAACATAGCCTGCAGCTACCTGCTTATTGCCAGCCTGCAGATACGTAGCTTCGTCGCCACCATCAGCCCCCGGGGCTGCTTTCAGTACAGAAAAAATGGTTCCCACAGTGACATTCACATCAATGTTGGATGAACCGTCGAGAGGGTCGAACAGAACCAGATAGTCACCCTCTGGGTTACAGGCAACCGGATCTGGCTCCTCTTCACTGGCGAGACCGCGCACCGCAGGCATCGCTGCGAGACACTCTTTGATGAGGTCGTTAGAGATCACATCCAGCAACTTCTGAGACTCTCCCTGCACGTTTTCCTGTCCGGCGCTGCCAAGTACGCCTGCCAGTGCACCCAGGTGCAGGCGATGTGAAATATCCTTACAGGTAACCGTCAGACCTTCAATAATGTTGGCGACGTCTGAATCCTTACAGTGGTTGTCGAGAAAAGTGCGCAGGCGCTGCATGCTCCGAACCTCATAGTCCTGATTTAAGTAATGGGCGCATACTACCTTAATCTGTGCGGAAATTCAGTGGCTGTTGGGGAGACGGCAGTGGCCGTGTAAACTAACCGCTTTGTAAAATAACTGGTCGACGAATGAAGCTTCACATTCTGGGAATCTGCGGCACCTTCATGGGGTCACTGGCACAGCTGGCAAAAGCATTAGGGCATGATGTCTCAGGATCCGATCACGGTGTCTATCCGCCGATGAGTGATCAGCTGGAGCAGGCGGGCATTGCGTTGACGCAAGGGTTTGATCCAGCGGGGATCCCTGAAGATGTTGATCTTGTTGTTATTGGCAATGCCATGGGACGTTGCAACGCTTCGGTAGAGTATGTGCTGGAGCGGGGTATTCCCTATACCTCAGGCCCTCAATGGTTAGGCGACCACGTGCTTCAGGGCCGCTGGGTGTTAGCGGTTGCAGGGACTCACGGCAAAACCACCACCGCCAGTATGCTGGCGTGGATTCTTGAGTTCGCGGGGATGTCTCCAGGGTATCTTATTGGCGGTGTCCCTGAGAACTTCACATCTTCTGCAACGTTGGGAGATAGTCCTTTCTTTGTTATCGAAGCAGACGAGTACGATACGGCTTTTTTCGATAAGCGGTCAAAGTTCGTGCATTACCGCCCGCGAACCTTTATAGCCAATAACCTTGAGTTTGATCACGCCGATATCTTCCCTGATCTGGCGGCGATTGAACGCCAGTTTCATCATGTCATCCGTACTATTCCTCAAAGCGGGCAGGTCATTCGCCCAGCCGACTGTGAGGCAATTGATCGTGTGATGTCGATGGGCTGCTGGAGTAGTCAGGCGACTTTTTCATCGGCCGGAGCTGACTGGCAATGGACGATGAATGCGCCCGATGGCAGTCAGTTTGAAGTGACTGTCCGTGACGAGGCGTATCCCATCCATTGGAGCTTGTCTGGCGCTCACAACGTCAGTAACGCCGTGGCGGCCATGGCGGCAGCGTTTCATGTGGGCGTCAGCCCGGCTGTTGCGGCGGAGGCACTTGCTGAGTTCCAATCGGTGAAACGGCGCATGGAGCTTGTGAACCCCGAAGGCGCAATTCCTGTATATGATGATTTTGCGCATCATCCAACCGCGATCGCGACCACGCTTCAGGGGGCGAAGGCTCAGCTGACTAACACTGACGGACGTTTGCTTGCGGTTCTGGAGCCACGTTCTAACACCATGAAAGCGGGCGTTCACAAAGGGACACTGGCGGGCTCGGTAAACGATGCTGACGGCACGTATTGGTTTGAACCTGAAAATATCAGCTGGTCATTGTCGGATGTCGTGAGGGCGTGTCGTGCCCCTGCACATTCTTATCAATCGACAGCGGAAATAGTCGATGCGGTCGTCAATGACGCGCGCCCGGGAGACCGTATCCTTGTGATGTCCAACGGAGGCTTTGATAATATGCCCCGACGTTTAGCCAAGGCTCTGGAGGAAAAGTATGGCTGATGCTGGCCGAATCCTTATTGCAGTGACAGGAGCCTCTGGCTCTGCTTATGCGCTGCGACTCGGGCAGGCTTTAATCGCGGCGGGTGTCGGTGCGGACTTCATATTTTCAAAAGCGGCACTGCTTGTATTGGCAACTGAGACTGAGCTGACGCTACCGGCCAAGCCTCAGGCACAGGCGCGGGAATTGCAGAAATACTACGGCTGTGGTGAGGATGATGTCAGGGTATACGGCCGGGAAGACTGGATGGCGCCGTGGGCATCGGGCTCAGGTCAGCCAGGCCCCGTGGTGATCTGTCCTTGCAGTACGGGTACCTTGTCAGCGGTGGCTACCGGGGCAAGCAATAATCTGACTGAGCGTGCGGCAGATGTTGCCCTGAAAGAGCGGCGTAAACTGATTCTTGTGCCTCGCGAAACGCCATTTTCTGAAATACACCTGACGAATATGCTGACCCTGACCCGTATGGGAGCGACGGTCATGCCCGCATGCCCTGGCTTCTACCATGACCCGAAAAGCATCAATGATCTGATCGACTTTATTGTCGCGCGTATACTGAATCAACTCGGCATTGATCACAAGCTGATGCCCTTGTGGGGCGAATCTCCGGAGAAATAAGCATGACTGAAAGTACACCTGAGCAATACAACGAACCGGACAAAGCGAAGTGGAGCTTTATCGGGTTTATTGTTGGTGTCATCGTTACTGTACTGGCCCTCAAACATTACGGTTATATTAAGTTTCCTGAAGAGAAAGACCGGGCTACTGTGGCTGAATTCAAGCTGTTGTCACTGAGCCCCGAGTATTCCGTCAAAGTATCCGAAAAGTCTTCCGGCAAAGAAGCATTCTGTGAGAGTGGCTATCTGTTACTCAGACCACAGAATGATAAAGACGTTGCCGGTATTCTGGTGACTGATAAAAATCGTCCGGTTGAATGCCAGCCTGATCTGGCCAGAACACAGCCTTAGGAATAAAAAGAACTATGTGGCGTACACCACTTGCGCTGGCGATATTAGCGGCGCTGTCACTGCCTGCCCATTCGGCCCTTGATGATCTCGATAATGATGGCATCGCAGATGCTCAGGACCCGGATCGTGATGGTGATGGACTCCCGAACTTTCTCGAGGCGGCTGCCGGTTTTGACCCGGATGTCCCTGACCAGACAGACATCGATGGTGATGGTATTCCTGATTCTATTGATGATGATATGGACAATGATGGAGTGCCGAATCAGAAAGACGCCTTTCCGCAGGACCCGAACGACTGGAAGGATACGGACGCCGATGGTGTAGGCGACAACACGGATCAGGACCTCGACGGTGATGGGGTTGGCAACGAGTACGAGGAAAAGCTTGGCTTTGACCCAACGCGTGCCAGCTCCCGTCCGAAAGACCGCGACAGAGATGGTATACCAGATCTGCTTGACCCTGATATGGATAACGATGGTGTCCCTAACGTCGACGACGCCTTCCCGCTGGATAAAAACGAGTGGTCAGACCTTGACCGCGACGGAACGGGTGACAATACAGACTCCGACCGTGATGGTGATGGCGTAGCCAATAGCTTCGAAGAGGAGGCGGGTACTGATCCGGATGACCGTTTCTCAGCGCCAGCCGATACGGATCGTGACGGCATTCCTGACACCCTTGATGATGACCGTGATGGCGATGGTTTTGCTAACGATGTCGATCTCTACCCGGACAACAGTGCGGCGTGGGCGGATACCGACGGCGATGGTATCCCGGACAACGAAGATCCTGATGCTGATAACGACGGTATTCCGAACGTTTTCGAAATGCATCTTGGCACCGGCGTTCTTGATCCGGATAGCAAGCCGTCGGATGTCGATGGTGATGGCATGCCAGATTACTTCGACTCTGACCTCGATGGTGACGGCGTCGATAACAGTGTCGATGTATTCCCGTCGGATGGCGAAGAGTGGGTAGACACTGACGGTGACGGTATCGGTGATAACCGCGACCCTGACAGGGATAATGATGGCTTCAGCAATGAAGTCGAGCAGACCGCGGGTTCAGACGATTTAGATCCTGAGAGTAAGCCACGTGACCTGGATAAAGACGGCATTGTCGATGTACTGGATGATGACATCGATGGTGACAGCTATCTGAATGAAGATGACGCCTTCCCTGAGGACGGCTCTGAGTGGGCGGATTTTGATGGCGATGGTCTGGGTGACAACTCAGATGAAGACATCGACAACGACGGCATCAATAACGAATTTGAGCTTACCCTGAGCTTTGACCCTTACAATGCTGACAGTGTCCCGAACGACTTTGATGGGGACGGTATTCCGGACGAACTGGATACTGACCTCGACGGTGACACCATTGGCAATGAAATTGACCTCTTTCCGCGTGACCCGTCCGAGTGGTTTGATCTGGATGGTGACGGCATCGGCGATAATCGCGACAGAGACCGCGACGGTGATGGCATCGATAACGTCTACGAGGAACAGGCAGGGACGAATCCTGCAGATGCCAGCTCTGTGCCCCGTGATGCTGATGGCGACGGAATTCCCGACGTTGTTGACCAGGACAGAGATGGTGACGGCTACCTGAATGACGAAGATGCATTCCCTGACAACCCTCTGGAATGGTCTGATCTGGACGGAGACGGTGAAGGTGACAATATCGATCTCGACATCGATGGTGATGGTATCAGCAATGAGTATGAAGTTCGGCTGGGCACAGATCCACGAGACCCTTTAAGTGTCCCTTCAGACATGGACAGGGACGGTATTCCAGATGCCCTGGACAAAGACATTGATGGTGATGAAGTCCCGAACGACAGCGATGTATTCCCACTGAATCGCAAGGAATGGAGCGATACTGACGGGGACGGTGTTGGGGACAACAGTGACCCGGATATTGATGGTGATGGCATCATTAATCGCTATGAGCGCGAACTATCGTATGATCCATACGACAGCACCAGTACACCGCCGGACTCCGATGGTGATGGTATTCCGGATGAGCTGGATGATGACCGAGACAATGACGGATACAGCAATGACGTGGACGCCTTTCCGTCTGATCCGACAGAATGGGCAGATTTTGATGGCGACGGCATCGGGGATAACACGGACGCCGATCTGGACGGCGACGGCTTTAGCAACTCGATTGAAGCGCGGGATGGTACGGACCCTTGGGATAAAGCCGACTATCCGGATTACGATGCCCCGGTGATTGGGAATATAGAATGGCTCGACGAGACGAAGAGCCTATCGGGAATGGCATATGATGATGGCCGTGGTATTGAGTCGGTCTGGCTTGAAAGCGTTATGGGTGACCGTTGTGATGGTTTTGTGTCTTACCCTGGTCACGTTATGGTGCCATGCCAGATCATTGGCAACAGTACTCGCTGGACGCTGGTTGTCGAAGATAAGTTTGGCAACCGTGCTGAGAAGTCGGTGAATTTCGAGTAGTTGCAACTGTGTAAAGGTCGGGGGTTGACCTCACCTCGCATGCGAAACTGGAATCACTGGCTATACTCTCACAAAGAAGGTCAACAACTTCTCCCGAAGGAGAGTTATGTCACTCAATTGTGTGTATTGTAAAAAGCCCGTATTCGGCACCAGTGGTGTTACCGTCCCAGGTAGCGGTCCGGCTCACCAGCATTGTTACCAGGCACAGGCGGCATTAGCGCGTACGTTTCAGGCTCTGGATATCAGCCAGCTTACGGATGATGAGCTGCTGGACCTGCAGGATATGGTGCTTGCCGAAGTCAACGATCGGCGCCGCCGGGACGAGGGTGGCGGTGACAGCGAAATTGAGCTCTTCTGAGGGGCTTTCGGGTGGGGTACACTGGCGACTTTTAAGTCGCCATTTTTGTCTATGATTATTGAAAATTCATCTGATCTGATCCGTGCCTGGAAGCTTCTGACGCTGGTAGACGGTACTCCTGTGGCTGAGGCTGAGCTGGTCAATGGCAATGCTCTTGTCATCAGTCCACAGTCGATCGCTCTATTTCGTCGCCCGGGAGATTGCGTAGATCCCTTGGCTGGAGGCATGATACGCAATGAAGCGCTTGCACAAGGACTAGCGTTACATTCCCCGTTTATTGAAGAGCACAGAGCCGGGTTTGTCGGCCTTACTGGAGGTCTGGCTCTACTTATCGGCCTCAACGACGTTCGCATGTATCCCAACAGAAATGATGCATTACGGAATCAGAATGTGATCTGTGAATTGTCACTGGCCGTCGATTAAATCCCGCGTGCTGTCTAAGGATTGCAGTGGTAACCTTGCTTTTTTGAACTCCATACTCGGAATACGCGCTTGGCTATCAGTAGTTTTCACACCCACGTCATTGGTGCAGACCGCCCAATAGGTCGTTATCTCTGTCGCTTTCTGGCAGAACAGAATCTCATTCATCGCGGCGTGTCTATTGCCAGCACTGAGCGTCCGATGTTGCAGTCCAGTGCCCGACCGGTGTATGTAATTTCGCCAGCGCTGAATGAAACCACCGATTTTGAGTCTGCTAAATTCTGGATTGGCCGGGCCCAGGAAGAGGGTGCTCTGGTGGTGTTGCTCTCCACCTTGCATCGATACCTGGGCAGCAAAGAAGCAGTGAAGGAGCAGTCACCTGCCGACAATACCAGTGAATTGAGTGAGGCTTTTGCTGAGCTGGAAATACTGGTGGCCGAGAATCCTCAGCATATTATTCTTCGAGTTGGGCAGTTGCTAACGCTCGATGGCAGCGACTTTGCCAGTCGTATTCTCAGCGTCATCCGTTCAGAGCCTTCGCTGGCGTTAGATATGCAGCGTGAGTTTGAACCGACCCCCGTCGACGATGTTGCGATCGTGGTGTTGGCGATGCTTCGTCAGATTCATCTCGCAGAGGATCTCTGGGGAACTTATCATTTTTCTGGCGTTGAGCCGGTTTCATCATACACCTTTGCAGAAGCCTTGCTGGCAGAGGCGCGTCAGTTTGAAGATTTGACGGCCGTAGAGCTGACTACTCAGGAGGGGGGGATGACACCGGAGGTGTGGGCACCTGTTGCTGATCACACGTCTCTGTTCCACACGTTTGGGATTAAGAATAAGGCGTGGCGACAAGGGTTAGCGCGCCTGGTTCGGGCCTATTACCACGACCCATCGAAAGAAACCGCCTGAGATTTCAGACTTTTGGTTCAGCTGCCGGTGTTGAAAGTCGCAGACTTCTGGTAGAGATCCATCAGCTTATCTGTGATCAGGCTGCGGATACTTTCACGCTCCAGAGATGACAGCCCAGACAGTTCGCTCAGACGCAGACGATGCAAGTGCAGGCAAGGCAGTTTGTCGTTGAACTCACGTAGGTCACCTTTCATCAATACGGGCAGGAAAGGATCGTCGCTGTTTGTTCGGCGAAGAATCTGACGCATACCTTCCTGGAACGGAATAGGCACCGAACGAACCTTCTTATCCTTGTGAGAAATCACCAGATACAAGCCTTGCTTGCCTATCAGGTTACCCGGAATAACATGCAGGCCTGTGGCACTGACAGCATCAGGGTTCAGGTGGCTGAAGGTATCGTGAAAGGCGTAAGGGTCTGGAAGAATCACCATCTGGCGGTGTGCTTCTTCCGGGAAGAAAATACTGTAATTGGTGTAAAGCTGACGTACGGAAGTTGAGAATACACAGAAGCGGTTTTCGAACTGCTTTACGAAATTCATCGCACGTTTGTGCTGATTGAGTTTCTCAAGATCCCATACGAGATCGCTGTTCTGCTGCTGGGCTACTGTGTTCATTTTAATCTCCATCAGGCACGCGGTTTTGAAACCGCTTATTTTTTTACCGGATTATGAATCCGGTATGACGGCACTGGCTACACTTCCGAAATCTTAATTGCCAAATTCTGTCGATATCATGACGCGTGATTAGTCGTCGTGAGCCATATGGCTGGCAGAGTACAAATTCAGGCTGATTGGATCACTCAGAAGAGTATGGCAGCGGCAATCGGAAAAAAGTGTGACTGAGCTAACGGTTCTTTTCAGGTCAATGTAAAGAGTTTGTCTGCCTGACCTGACAGGATAATGACTATTTGCCCCATTTTGAGCCAAGCGTCGTCGCCGCTGCCCTTGGCGGCCAGGTCTGCCTCTGCCGCAGTGTTCAGTGCTCTGTGGAGATCTTTCATCGACAGACGTTGAAGGGCTGCTTTATAAGGGGCCTGCTGTCTTGGCCAGACGCCCTGAGACCGGAAACCCTCGGAGAGTGCTTGTGCCCCCTGACAAGGCTTTAATGCAATCAGTTGCCTGATCTTCCGGGTCAGTGCGCCCAGCACCATAATCGGCTCGTGCCCCTCAGAACGCAGGTGACCCAGCATACGGTTTGCTTCGCCCAGCTTTCCCATAAGGCAGGCATCTGCCAGCCCGAACGCATCGAAGCGGGAGCTGTCGCCCGCACTCTGCATGATAAGCTCTTCGCTGACGTTAGTTTCGCCCAGCATCCGCAGTTTTTCGATTTCCTGGACTGCGGCCAGTAAGTTGCCCTCTGTCTGGTGAGCAAGTGCAGAAACGGCAGCCTGGTCAGCCTGGAGCCCTGCCATCTGGAAGCGACGTTTCAGCCAGCCAGGGTACTGATTCCGCTCGATGGGCCAGATGGGCAGTACAACACCATGTTTCTCAATCGCTTTATACCAGGCGGTTTTCTGCGTCTTAGCATCGAGTCTTGGGCAGATGATCAGCACAATATTGTCGGGCGACGGATGCTCGGCAAGATCCTTAATCGTCTCCCCTTTGTCGGAAGGCTTACCATTGGGGATGCGTAGTTCCAGCAGGCGACGGCTGGAGAACAGAGACATGGCTGACGCTTCTTCTCTCAGAGTGCGCCATTCGAAACCGGCTTCCGCATGAAACAGTTCGCGCTCATCAATGCCCTGTTGTTTGACGGCTTTGCGTATATCGTCGCAAGCCTCCATGACCAGTAACGGGTCATCGCCTGAAATCAGGTAGCAGGGAGCCAGTTCTTTGGCGAGATGCGGCCCTAACTGATCCTGACGCAATTTCATTACAGACGTTCCAGACGGCGCATCAAGCGACTGAGCAAGTCTGAATCCAGCGCATCGCGCAACTGTCGTTCTTCTTGCTGTGTGGCAACGACGTTGTTGACGTCATTACTAAGAGTGCGCCGGGATTCTGTGACAAATTGATACGTCTCTTCTCCACGGATTACGGTCACATCAAGTAATGCGTTGAACTCGTATTCAGCAATCTGGCCAACGCTATTTACTGTCAGAGTACGCCGCTCTACGGAGTATTCGTTAATTTCAATCTGAGCAGGTGCGTCGAGTGCTCGTTCGGGTACAACAACGTCATTAAACCGAAGGCGCTGCACTAGCTGTTCACGAATGCCCTGAGGGCCACCACTTACGTGAATAATACGGAAGCCTTCCGGTAGTTCCGAAACACCCCTGAGTTGCCAGCCGCAGCTGGCGATCAGAGTGAGTGACAATAAGAAAATCAGGTGGCGCATATTAATTCCGAAAAGTAGAAACCCTGAAGGCTATGTTTTTACCCGCACTCGGTGCTTTGGGAGCGTTAACGAGGCCGCTATAGCAAGGCAAAAACCAGATTGAAAGCGCAGTTTATACGTCATAAATGAGCATTTTAATCTGGTTTTTAACACGGCCAGAGCAACGCAGTTCGCTCCATTAATTAGCAACAATATTCACTAACTTCCCGGGCACAACGATAACTTTTCGTACGGTTTTACCGTCAATCTGGGCTTTAACGCTGTCGTCTGCCATCGCCATGGCTTCGAGTTCGTCTTTGCTGGCGGTAGCGGGCGCTTCCAGTTTGGCACGCACTTTACCGTTTACCTGAACGATCAGCAGGATACTGTCTTTCTCCAGCGCTTTTTTATCGACCACCGGCCAAGGTGCATCCAGAACCAGACCCTCGTTACCAAAGGCTTCCCACAGAGACTGGGCAATGTGCGGAGCAATTGGTGACAGCATGCGCACCACGGCGTCCAGACCTTCGGCGACGACAGCACGAGCACCAGCGCTATCGAGTTTCTGCTTCTGCAGGGTGTTGATCAATTCCATTACTGCAGCAATGCCGGTATTGAAGCTGTAACGACGGCCTACGTCGTCACTCACTTTCTGAATGGTTTCGTGCACTTTGCGGCGTGCGTCTTTTTCATCTTTGTTCAGCTGACCGATGTCACCACGATTTGCTTGTTGCAGCAGCTCATAGCTTAAGCGCCATACACGCTGCAAGAAGCGCTGGGCACCCTGCACGCCAGAATCAGACCACTCGAGTGTTTGTTCCGGCGGCGCGGCAAACATGGTGTACAGACGCACGGTGTCGGCACCGTACTGTTTAATGGCTTCCTGAGGGTCAACGCCGTTGTTTTTCGACTTCGACATTTTGCTCATGCCCGCTGCCGTCAGCTCCAGACCGTCTTCGGTACGCTTTGCGCCGATGACGCGGCCTTTCTCGTCACGCTCAACGGTCACATCGAGTGGGTTAACCCATTCTTTAGCGCCGTTTTCCGTGGTGTAGGAGAAGGCCTCGGCCAGCACCATGCCTTGCGTCAACAGGTTCTTGAATGGCTCGTCGCAGTTCACCAGACCGGCGTCACGCAGCAGCTTGTGGAAGAAGCGCGCGTACAGCAGGTGCAGAATCGCGTGCTCAATACCACCAATGTATTGGTCCACAGGGAGCCAGTAGTTGGCTTCTTTCGGATCGAGCATCTGGGTGTCGTCCTGCGGCGAGCAGTAACGCGCGTAGTACCAGGACGATTCCATAAAGGTATCGAAGGTGTCGGTTTCGCGGAATGCCGGCTGACCTTCGAGTTCGATGTTCTCGAATTCAGGATTGTTCTTGATGGGCGAATTTACGCCGTCCATGACGACGTCGGTCGGGAGAATCACCGGTTGGTGGCTTTCCGGTGCTGGAACTGTGTCGCCGTCCTGTGTGCGGATCACCGGAATAGGTGCGCCCCAGTAACGCTGGCGGCTCACGCCCCAGTCACGCAGGCGGTAGTTAACTTTGATCTCGCCTTTGCCTTCGCTTTTGAGTTTCTCTGCAATGGCATCGAATGCTGCGTCAAAACTCAGACCGTCGAATTCACCAGAATTGATCAGGGTGCCTTTTTCGGTAAAGGCTTCTTTGCTCAGATCAATCTCTTCACCGTTGGCAGGTTCGATGACTTGCTGGATCTCAATACCGTATTTAGTTGCAAACTCCCAGTCGCGCTGGTCGTGCGCAGGCACGGCCATTACGGCACCGGTGCCGAATTCCATCAGTACGAAGTTCGCGACCCAGACAGGGACTTCTTTGCCTGAAATTGGGTGAATGGCAGTGAAACCGGTGGCCAGACCTTTCTTCTCGGCGGTGGCAACGTCGGCTTCGGCGGTACCGGACTTGCTGCACTCGTCGATGAACGCCGCGAGCTCAGGATTGTTCTCGGCGGCTTCTTTCGCCAGAGGGTGGCCCGCCGCGACGGCAACGTAGCTCACGCCCATCAGGGTGTCCGGACGGGTGGTGTAGATCTCAAGGCTGTCTGCTCGATCTTTGAGGCCAAATGCCATCTGGATACCGCGGGATTTGCCGATCCAGTTGCGCTGCATCGCCTTGACCTGATCGGGCCAGCCATCCAGCTGATCCAGATCATTCAGGAGCTCTTCCGCATAATCGGTAATGCGGATAAACCACTGCGGAATTTCTTTGCGCTCAACCACGGTGTCACAGCGCCAGCAGCAGCCATCGATGACCTGTTCGTTCGCCAGTACGGTCTGGTCGTTCGGACACCAGTTCACCGCAGAAACTTTCTTATATGCCAGACCCTTGTCGATCAGAGTGGTGAAGAACCACTGTTCCCAGCGGTAGTATTCAGGGTCGCAGGTGGCCAGTTCACGGTCCCAGTCGTAACCAAAACCCAGCGATTTCAGCTGACCTTTCATGTAGGCGATGTTTTCTTTGGTCCATTTTGCTGGCGCGACCTGATGTTTGATCGCGGCATTTTCAGCGGGCAGACCGAACGCGTCCCAACCCATTGGCTGCATGACGTTCTTGCCTTGCATGCGCTGATAGCGGGAGATCACGTCACCGATGGTGTAGTTGCGCACATGCCCCATGTGTAGACGGCCGCTTGGGTAGGGGAACATGGACAGGCAGTAGAACTTCTCTTTGTTGCTGTCGACGACAGCCTTGTATACCTGATTTTCTTCCCAGTGACTCTGAACGGCAGATTCAATGGCTTGGGGTTGATATGTCTCTTGCATGGTCATGTGCTGTATTGGGCCTGGTTCGTGGCGTGGATTCGCAAATTCTATGGCTCAGGAGTTTACCTGATTGAACGGGGCGATGGGAGTTCTGGCTTCTCTGGAGTAAGACTCTGAAGTAGTTGCTACAGATAGTGCGTTTCAGTGAGTGTATGAAACCTGCAAATGCGATTGTATACAATACTGGAATAGTCTTGTTAGTAATAATCTGTAGCATTTGCTTTTGTATTGTGCATTCGGGTATCTTCCCTGTCGCAATCGAACAACCTGATGAAATTGATGACATTAATTGGGAGATCCCAGATGAAAAAACTCGCTGTGCTTGGCACCGCTATCGCTCTGTCAAACATGACCTTTGCTGCGGATGCTGCAACACAAGCTCAGATTGATGAACTGAAAGCTCAGATTGCTGCGCTGGCAGACACTGTTGACGCACAAGCAGAAGGGCCAGCTAACCCGGTGTATATCGGTGGTTACGGTGAAATGCACCTGAATCTGAACCAAGGAAAAGATAACGAGATCGATTATCACCGTTTTGTTCTTTTCTTCGGTAAAGAATTTACAGATAAAGTACGCTTCTTCTCTGAACTTGAGCTTGAACACAGCCTTGCTGGTGAAGGTAAGCCGGGTGAAGTCGAACTTGAGCAGGCCTACGTAGAAGTGGATGTAACGGAAAACACTCAGGTAAAAACCGGTTTGTTCCTGCTGCCTGTTGGTATTCTGAACGAAACCCATGAGCCTGAAACCTTCTACGGCGTAGAACGTAATAACGTTGAGAAGCGCATCATTCCGACGACATGGTGGGAAGGTGGTGTCATGGTATCTGGTCAAATTGCCGATGGCCTGAGCTACGATGTTGCTATGCACTCAGGTCTGAATGCTGCGGAGTCTGACGCTAATGGTTTGCTGACAGGTGTTGAGTCAGTACGCTCCAGCCGTCAAAAAGTCGCTGAAGCGACGGCAAATAAAGCGGCTTATACCGCTCGCCTGAAGTACACCGCAGTTCCTGGTCTTGAACTGGCAGTTTCTGGTCAGTACCAGGATGACATTCTTCAGGGGGCTGGCGATGACGAAATTGGCGCTGCACTCCTCGAAGCACATGCGGTTTATCAGACCGGTGATTTCGGTATTCGCGCTCTGTATGCTCAATGGAACATCGACTCCGATGTTGAAGATGCTGTAGCAGGTGCGTCCAAGCAAAATGGTTACTACATTGAGCCGTCTTACCGCATCAACGAGCAGGTTGGTGTGTTCTACCGCAACAGCATGTGGGACACCGCCGCAGGCGACAGCGATGATTCTGAGAAAACTCAGAATGACATCGGTGTGAACTACTGGCTGGCTGATACTGCAGTTCTGAAAGCTGATTACTTCCGTCAGGAAACCGCTGGTGAATTGAGCGCCACTGGTTACAATCTGGGTGTAGGTTTCAGCTTCTGAGGTAGACTGGTTTGTTACGCTCGCTTTTTACTTTCTTGCTAATAGTAGGTTTGCCGGTGTCGGCCGGTACAACGTATTACACGCCAGCGCAGATCAGTGCTGAAGTATTCAGCGAGTCTGAACCGGAAAAATCGGCGCTCTGGATGACGCCAGAGCGCCGACAGCAAGCTGAGGCTTTGCTAGGAGACGCGCCTCGTCAGGCACGGCTTCGTTATCTTTCCGCTGAGGGGCGGCATCTCTGGACACTGAGTGAAATCGGTAAAGAGAAGCCTATTACCTTTGGCATAGTCACCGCGTCCGGGCACATCGAGCGCATTGAAGTTATGGTGTTCCGGGAGGTCCGGGGTGATGAAATCCGTCTTCCGCAATACACGCGTCAGTACAAAAATATCGCTTTGACTGATAGCGGAGATCTTTCTCAGCATATCGATGGCATTTCTGGCGCTACCTACTCAGTGCGTACCATGAAGAAAGTCGCTAAACTGGCGCTCTTATTAGATCGCTGGGCGAATGAGGATAATGCCGTCGAACCCTAGACCGCAGCTAAGACGAAGAATCCGCTTTTTTCTGCATCGCTGGCATCGCCGCCTGGGACTGCTGGTATCTTTCCTACTTATTCTTCTCGTGATTACCGGTGTTGCGTTGAATCATACCGGGCAACTTGAGCTGGATAATCATTACCCTCAGAGCCGTGTCCTGCTCTGGCCATATCAATCGGTATTACCGGATAACATTGGCTACCGCGGCCGCTACGGGTTGCTGTACTCTGCTAACGGCATGCTGATGCTAGACGAGGAGGTCATAGCAGATTGTGACCGATTGACGGGGGCTGCAGAGACTCTGGATTATGTGCTCGTCAGCTGCCTCTCTGGCTGGCACTTGCTAACGGGCGATTATCAGCTGATTGAGTCTTTTGATCCTGCTTTTCTTAGTTTGGCCGACGACGCCAGGCCGGCGATTTCAGAGGGGCAGCTGGTTGCTGGATCGCCTGATCATTGGCAGAGGTTGAATACTGATGCACTCACTCTTGAAGAAATTATGCCTCATGCCCGAATTGCCTCGTATGAGGTGCTTCCTTCCGTCAACCAGTCCATCAGTTGGCAGCGTGTGATGCAGGATATGCACAGTGGGCGCTGGTTTGGTCGTTGGGGGATATGGATAGTCGATGCCGCCGCTTTTGCAATGCTTCTTCTGGCATTCAGCGGTATCTGGATGTGGTGGTCGCGCCCTGGTAACAGAAGGTAACCAGAGCAACGTTGCCGCAGCTCGTCCGATTTGTTTCTATAGGCCCAGTAAATAATTTTGCGTCACGGATCCTGACACTGTGTTTGTACCCCCCGCCAGCGATAACCTTAGCGATGTAGAGGCGCGCGTTATTGCGGTTAAGACAACCCGTCCTGAGGCGCCTGCCAGCCATATCGACCGTTCTGATATTCTCATGGCGGCCTTGGCATCTTCGCCTGTGGCAATGCTGTTGGCGCCGGCGGGCTATGGGAAAACGTCGGTGATATCCTCGTCTATCTCTTTACTGCAGATGGACCACACAGTCGTATATTATCAGTGTGACCGTTTTGACGAGTCGTCGCGGTTGATGGTCCGAGCGTGTGAGAAAGAGCTGGGCCTGACCAGTAGCGGTGTTTTGTCGTCACTTTCCGACATGGAAGCGGTGGCAACTTTGCTGGAGCATGTGCGACAGCAAGACACTCAGTATGTATTTATCATCGACAACGTCGAATATCTCGATTTTGAAGAAAGCCGGGCGATTACGACCCTCCTTTTACGGTATAGACCAGCGAACCTGAAACTCGTATTCAGCGGACGTCATTTACCGTTTGCCCGAGGCAGTATTGGATTATTGCCTGATATTGCCTGGCTCACCACTCAACAACTCAGCTTCTCGATATCTGAATTCAACGCGCTGTTAGAGTGTCAACAACTGACTCTACCCTCGGCGGAGGTGCCGTCGTTATTGCGAAAAATGCAGGGTTGGCCTGCGGGGCTGGCTCTCTGGCTCATGGCCTGGCGTTGTGCTGGTATGCCAGAGCGCTGGAGCAGTGATCTGGGTCTGTATGAGGTGTCTGATTATCTTCGTGGCGAGGTCATCCCAAATCTGGCTGTGCCGCTGAGGGATCTCATGTGTTTATGTGCAGTGCTTGGCACCTTTCATGATGATCTGGTTAAAGCTGTCGCTCCTGACCTTTATGCAGCGGGTGATATGCAGGGATTACTGGTGCTGGGTCTGTACTTACAGGAGGTTCCCGGCCGTCCTGAGTGGTTCAGAATGGATCCGATTGTAGCCCAGTGTCTATCGCGGCTACGCCCAGCCGATTGGCGAAGAGATATTCACCTGCGCGCGTTTAACTGGTTTCGGGATCGTAACGATGCCATTGCAGCGTTATTTCATGCTGGGCAGTCTGACCACAGTGTGATTGATTCCGGTTGGATGGCACAACAGTCAGACAGTATCCTCGCTAGTCTGGATACCCAAGGGCTTACTGTCTGGTTTGATCAGCTGAACGAAGACCAGCTGTACACGTCTCCTGATCTGATGCAGATTGCGTGCTGGACGCACCTCCTGACTAACCGACTGGATGCTGCTCAGAGCCTGATCGAGCGCCTGTCTTTGATACCGGGCATAGATGAAGCCGGTCTGATTGCATTAAAAGGGTATATGGCAGGTTCGCGAGGCGAGCTAACCCGGGCGGAACGGCAATGCCGTCAGGCGCTGGAGATGTTACCCGCGGAACGTTTTAGTCTGAGATTTCTTACCGCCTCTATGCTGGCACTGGTATCGCTGGCGCATAGGGATCTTGATGGCTCACGTATCTGGAATCGTTTTGCGCTCGATATCGCCCGGAAATCCCGCCAGAGTGCACTCGAGGGCATGGCACACCTGGATCATGCGCGTATTGAGTTTAATCGCGGTCACGCGTCGCGCTGCTTATCTGTTCTGACTCAGGGCCATGAGGTGTTGGAAGCAAGTCCGCATGGCGGTAACAGTCTGGCGTATGCGAGGCTGCAGATACTGAAAGCAACCGTTGGCTGGATTACGGGTTACAGTGATGAGCCAACGGATACCGCTCTTACTCAGGCATTGCTGCTATGCGAAGAGCGTTCTGACCCGGCAGCAGCCTATGGGTATGCTATCCGGGCGCTTAATCTGATGGGGCAGGGGCAGTACTCCCTGGCTCTGAATGTTCTTGATGATGGCGAGCGTCGCTTACAGGAACAGCAAGTCGATTTTGTTGCGTACGCCTGGTTGCATACAGTGCGTTCGAATATCTGGATCTCACAGAAAAAATTCCGCCGGGCTCATGATTGCCTTGAGGCGTTACTGGCGGATGCTGACAGTGCGGGCGTTGCGCGTTGTGAATACAGCGCGTTGCTACCGGGGTTCAGCACCCTGACGCTCTCAAGACTTCACCTGATGGCTGGGCGCCCAGAGGTATGCCTGGACCTGACTGATCGCTGGTTACGTCATACTCCGGACGGCTTCATGTCGGTGTTTATCCGCATGATTCGCGCTGGGGCCTTGATGACGCTGCAACAACCCGCTGAAGCTATGCGCCAGATCGACGTTGTGAAGAAGACATTTCGTGCAGAAGGCGTAAACCAGCAATTGCAAAGCTGGCTGCCTGGGCTGGTGGCTTTTCTTGATTTGCCAAAGGTAGAACTGAATCCGGCTCATGAGCCAGGGTCTGCGCTCAGTGAGCGCGAGCGTGATGTCCTCAACCTTATGGCTCAGGGAATGTCGAATCAGGCGATCGCAGATAAGCTCTATATTTCGCTGCACACAGTGAAAACTCACGCTCGCAAGATCAATGTGAAGCTGGGCACAGGCAGCCGGACTCAGGCCATTCATAAGGCCAAAGAACTGATGCTTATCTGATTTCAGCTCTCCGATCCGCTCATGTTGAACATCCGGTAGTGTCAATTTACGACCATTTATCTTTTGCAGTATGAATGCATCTACGCGCGATGTAGCGCAGTGTATGTAATTAATAATTTGATAAAGATATCAATAGGATAGCTTTTGTAATCGAATGGTGAATCACGTTGGTAAATTTGCGTTAACTGGACTAAACCTTGTAATACGTCTCACTAGATGCCTTAACGCCTATGGAATACAAGGTCCTCGTTGTTGGCTGCAACGATATAAAAAAGCTCGGGGAAAACCTCGGAGATCAGTTCTCGCTGTTGGCTGTTGCGACTGCGCAGGAAACATTTCACCTGCCTGACCTCGAAGAATACAAGCTTGCTATCGTGCTTGATAAAGAGGCTGACGGAACAGGCGCTCAGGCACAGGTTCGGGCACTCAAACATCACCCGGTAATTTCACCATTACCCGTGGTTGTACTGGCAACAGAAGAGCGCGATCTGGATTCCCGGCTGGGTTTCTATGATGCCGGTTGTGATGATCATATCCAGTTTGGTAACGGCGCAGAGCTGCAGGTTCGCCTGATGAAGGCGATTTTTAACCGCATTGCCAACGAGCAGCTTAAACAGCAACTGGATAAGGCTAATGAGATGGCCTTTATCGCTATGTCGGACACTTCAGACCTTGGAGTAAACATCCAATTTCTTCTGGACATTAATCAGTGTGAGAACCTCGATCAGGCAGGAATGCGCCTGTTTCAGGCACTCAAGAGTTACAGTATCAGCAGCTCGCTTCAGATTCGTAGCCGTTTCGGCGAGAAGAACATGGAAGCGAATGGGATGGCCAAGGACCTGGAATCAACCTTACTGCGGGAATGCAGTGAAATGGGACGCTATGTCGACTTCGGAAAGCGCTCCATTATGAACTATGGTCGTGTTTCCCTTCTGGTCAGGAACATGCCGGTAGACGACTCAAATAAATATGGTGCAATTAAGGATAATGTCTTTTCTCTGCTGCAGGGTCTGGATGCCAGAGTAGGAGCACTCGATAATGTAGAGTCACTGAAGCTGGAAAGTCAGCTGGTTGTGAAGCTGACATCGCGTATGACGCACATCATGGAGGGCATCGATAAAGGCTATCACGACGTGATGGTGCGTATTGCAGATGCAGTGGAAGATATTGCCGATGGCATAGAGCAGGAAATTCAGTTTCTGGGTATGGACGAACAACAGGAGCAGGTAATTCAGAAGGTTCTTGAGAAGGGGATCCTCGAGACCAACCGGGTTTTCAACGAGGGCCTGAAGATGGACAAGAGTCTGACAGGCTACCTCACCGAAGTCGGCAGGGTATTCGCCTCTGATAAAGTAAAGACCGAGGAGTTGATGGCGCTGGTTGAAAAGATCCCTGCGAACGGTTGATGAGCTCACGGCAACCGTTCTTAAGTCACCCTCATTATCTATTAATGACGTTTAAGGTGATCACTGGGGGGCTCGTCAGCTGCAAACATGTCGTCTGAGATATCACCAGACATAAGCTCATCAGTCATGGGTTTCCCTGGAATCGCGTGCCCCTCACTTGCCCACTCGCCAAGGTCGATCAGCTTGCAGCGCTCACTGCAAAAAGGGCGGTACTTCTCTTTTGGGGTCCATTGGACCGTTTTTTCGCACGTTGGACACTTAACTTCCACGAACACCTCAGGTTAATTGCAGGTACGATTGATGAAGCGGTGCAAGCTGACTGTACAAGGCTTCAAGATTGCCTGAATTATCCACTGCATCATCTGCTTTCTGCAACCGCTCTGAGCGAGGCATCTGTGCTGCAATAATGCGACGAATCTGTTCTTCCTCGTTGCCATCACGTGAGCAGGCTCTTTCAACCTGAATCTCTTCTGGAACATCGATCACCAGGGTGCGGGCGACCAGCTCGCTTTGACCGCTCTCATACAAAAGAGGAGATTCGAGAATGGCGTAGGGGGATGTCGCTGCTTTTAATTGCGCAATAATGCTATCCCGTATTCTCGGGTGGGTCTGGCTTTCCAGCCATTTGCGTTCATCAGGTTCAGCAAAGACTTTTGCGCGTAGCCAGGGACGGTTAAGCGTACCATCATCAAGAAGGGCTTCTGCACCGTATCGTTCTTCGATGGCGACTAAGGCAGGCTGGCCTGGCTCAACGACTTCACGAGCGACAATATCGGCGTCGACGACGACAATCCCCTGGTCTCTGAAATACGCGCTGGCAGCGCTTTTACCACTGCCTATGCCACCGGTAAGGCCGAGAATAAACATACTGATTGAGAGCCTGCTTCAAAGAATACTAAAAAGAAAAGAACGAACAGGCCTGAACCTTCGACCTGCAAAAGCGACCTGCAACGGCACCCCGTAAGAGCTATTCGAAGAGCCGCTTATATGACCGAGAAGTACCACTGCGTGATTTCATTACCCCACATGGCTACGATCCAACCTGCCATAGCGAGATAGGGGCCGAAAGGAATGGGAACCTGACGATCACGTCCAAGTACAATCACTCCTGCGATACCAACGACGGCACCGACAACGCTCGACATAATGATAATGGTGAGTAACGACTGAAAGCCGAACCACGCGCCAAGTGCGGCGAGAAGCTTGAAGTCACCGTAGCCCATACCATCTTTGCCCGTGAGCAATTTGAAGACCCAGAAGAATCCCCAAAGCACACCATAGCCCAGTGCCGCCCCAAGAACAGCCGACTGAAGGTCAGTAAACATTCCCTGGGTATTCAGCAGAAGGCCGAGCCAGAGCAAGCCGAGTGTTAATGTGTCCGGCAGGATCTTATGATCAATATCAATCACCGACATCGTAATCAGCAGCCAGGTGAACACCATCATCGCCAGCAGTGGCCAACCCCACTCAAACTTAAGGAGTAAAAGGCCGCTCATGACTGCCGTAGCGATCTCAACCAGTGGATAACGCAAACCAATACGAGTGCCGCACGACGCACATTGGCCACGAAGGAAAATCCAGCTGATCACCGGAATATTCATCCACGGTTTAACCGGTGCTGAACAAGAAGGGCAGTGGGAAGCTGGAGTAACCAGGTTATAGGGCTTGCTCAGGTCCTTAATGGCCGGGTGGTCCGGGAGTTCCTCTTCCATCCCCTGGCATTCTTCTTTCCAGCCTCTGAACATCATGATCGGCATACGCAGAATCACAACATTCAAAAAGCTGCCGATAAGCAGGCTGAGGATAACAATGAACGCGACCAGTACTTCGAAATTTTGTGACAAATAAGTAGCCAGGTCAGCCATCAGATTACATCACCCATCTGGAAGATTGGTAGGTACATAGCCACAATCAAACCTCCGATAACGACACCCAAAAATATCATCATTGCGGGTTCGATCATCGAAGTCATATTATCTACGGCGTTATCGACCTCATCTTCATAGTAATCTGCGGCTTTACCCAGCATATCGTCGAGTGCTCCGGACTCTTCACCAATACTGGTCATCTGCACGACCATATTAGGAAAAATTTTAGCGTCTCTCATCGCCTGATGCATTTGTTGGCCAGATGCCACGTCATCACGAATACGCATTACAGCGTCCCTATATACTGCGTTGCCAACAGCTCCGGAAACAGACTCAAGTGCATCGACCAGTGGTACACCTGCGGCAAACGTTGTCGACAGTACCCGCGAGTATCTTGCAATTGCAGCTTTCTTGATCAGGTCGCCAAATACCGGAACTCCCAGAGCAAAGGCTTCGAAGCGATCGCGAAAATCTTTCGACGTTCGTAACAAGTGAAATAAAGTAGCGCCAATAATCACAATCGCAGCAATTGCATAGAGGTAATATTCCTGAGTAAATTCAGATATTGAGACCACAAATTGGGTGGGCGCAGGGAGTTCTGCTCCAAAACTTTTGAACATGTCCTCGAAAGAAGGAACAACCTTCACTAGCAAAATAAGCGTAACTGCAACCGCGACCAAAAGAGTGATCAATGGATACATTAAAGCCTTTTTAATTTTTGCTTTAAGCGCCTCCGTTTTTTCTTTATATACTGCTACCTTATCAAGCATAGTTTGCAGGGTACCTGCTTGTTCGCCTGACTCAATCAGATTACATGTCAGGTCATCAAAGTGTTTGGGGTAGGTTCGCAGTGCTGTTGCAAAGTCGTTACCGGATGAAACTGAATCACGAACTTCAGAAATAACCCTTTTCATCCCCACGTTGTCAGTGCCATCACTGACAATGTCGAATGCCTGAACAAGTGGAACGCCGGCTTTTATCATCGTCGCCATCTGGCGGGTAAAAAAGGTTATATCAGTAGACTTAACTTTTGCAGTTTGGCTACTCCCGATGCTGAATAATGGCTGGGATGCCTTTCTAACTCTTCGCGGTTCAATGCCTTGCTTTCGCAGTTGGGCTTTTGCGTAGGCCGAGTTAATAGCGCTGATCTCACCTTTAGCCGCCTGGCCACGTCGATTGACGCCTTCCCAGCTGAATGTACTGGTTTTTTGTTGTTTTGATTGCTTAGCCATATTTTGTAGGTCCCGTAACAGGCTCTAATACTGACAGAGGGTCAGTCCATTGTCACACGATTTGCCTCTTCCAGGCTTGTAATGCCCGCCTGTACTTTCTTTAGGGCAGATGTTCGTAAGTCTGCAAATCCTTCCTGACGCGCAACGTCTGAAATTTCAATGGAATTACCACCGGTCATGATGATGCGTGATATAGGGTCGGTGACCTTCACTACTTCATATATCCCCACCCGACCTTTATACCCCTCGTGGCAGTGGCTACAACCCACGGGGCGGTAAAATTCTCCATTCTCAATTTGATCCGCTGTAAATCCGGCGTCTTTCAGTACATTGGCCGGTAGCTCGGCAGGTTCCTTGCACTGAGGGCATAGCCTGCGCGCGAGTCGCTGGGCAATGATCAGGGTAACTGATGTCGCAATATTAAAAGCAGGAACACCCATATTAGCCAGACGTGTCAGCGTCTCAGCGGCACTATTGGTATGGAGGGTCGAAAGCACAAGGTGACCTGTCTGGGCCGCTTTGATAGCAATCTGTGCGGTTTCGATATCCCGGATCTCACCGACCATCACAACGTCTGGATCCTGACGGAGGAAAGAGCGCAGGGCAGCAGCAAAATCCAAACCGACACGGGTATTTACATTGACCTGGTTAATACCCTCAAGATTGATCTCAACAGGGTCTTCGGCTGTAGATATATTGGTACCTTCGACATTCAGAATATTCAGGCCGGTATAAAGAGAAACCGTTTTACCTGAGCCGGTAGGCCCCGTGACCAGAATCATACCCTGAGGGTTAGAGAGTGCATCGAGATAGAGTTTCTTCTGGTCTTCCTCGTAACCGAGCGCATCGATTCCAAGCTTCGCGGATGAGGGGTCCAGAATACGGAGTACGATTTTCTCTCCCCAGAGGGTCGGGAGTGTATTAACACGAAAATCAATGGCCTTGTTCTTCGATATCTTCATCTTGATACGACCATCCTGAGGGATGCGTCGCTCAGATATATCCATCTGAGACATTACTTTCAGTCGCGCCGCAATTTTAGCCGACAGGTTTATGGGAGGCTGTGAGACTTCTTTTAGAACACCGTCTGCACGGTAGCGAACACGGTACCTCTTTTCATAAGGCTCAAAATGTATATCTGATGCACCTATACGTACTGCATCTAATAGCATTTTATTTACAAAGCGAACGATAGGGGCGTCGTCGCCGGGTAGTGCTTCATTCTCTTTTTCATTGTCTCTCTCGTTGGGGTCTTCCAGGTCGACATTATCAAGCGCCCCGTCTAAGTCACCGAACGCATCTTCTAAGCTGGTGTCTGACGCGTTAATAAGTTTATCAACCGCGATGGCGAGTTTGTCCTCTTCTACCAAGACTGACTCGATGGTCATGCCGGTATTGAACTTAATCTCATCTATCGCATGAATCAGTGAAGGATCGCTCTGGGCGACAAACAACCGATTGCCGCGATTGAAAAGTGGAAGTATACGATGCTTCTCAATCAATGAAAGGCTGACAATGTCAGCAGGAATGACGTCAAAGTCGAAGCTACTCAAATCAAGTACTGGTAGGCCAAATTCTTCCGAGGCTATCGCGGAAATACTGCTGGCAATAGCAGGTGCTTTTTGTACAGCTATGGTGACGAACGAACGTTTCTCACTTTTCGCAATCTTGAATATATCTTCGGCGGTATGCTGTTCAATCAGCCCTTGCTCGACCAATCGGCGGGGTAGGCCAGTGAGTGCTGTCATCGTGGTGCCTCATCGTAGAAGAGCTTTGAAATTACCAGAGACTATCTTAAACGGCCAGCTATGCGTCAATGACACGGGAAGGAGATCACAGTCTTAAAGCAATAAAAAAGGGTCCGAAGACCCTTTGAAACTCATATAACTTAAGAATTTTTAAAAATTCAATTAGTTATTATTACGAGTTACTTCTCTTGCAATGATAGCCGCTGTGTCTGCGTCAACTCCAGTACCCGCTGAGTATGCGAAATCCCAAGTTGTCATGACGCCACCCAGAGTTGGTGTAATAGTGATTGAGCTAGCACCTGTACCATCGTCAATACCTGTATCTAGGGTCAAAGTTATTACTGGAGGGTTTGCGGCAGATACAGCAATCGTAGTAACCCCATCTTGAATGTCTTCAGTGGCTAAAGGTGTTTGCAAACCAAGTAGATTCCAAGAGCCCGTACCGGCAGAACCATCTGTCCAACTCAGAGCCGTGCCATTATTCACGTAATTTAGTAAATCACCGGTATCTCTTGAGGCTGAAATTGCATTTTGGATGTTTGTTACCGAGGTCAGTATCGATTGAACTTTCGACCGTAGCACATAGTCTCGATACTGAGGAATTGCAACTGACGCCAGAATACCGATGATCGCCACAACGATCATCAATTCAATAAGGGTAAAACCTTGTTGGGCTTTCATGTTTTTCATAGGGCTTCTCCACTCTCTTTCGAGATTTGTTATTGGGTGACTGCTTTCCGGTCCTTTTGGGGTGGCCCTTCCGGCGGTCTTACCTGTCATTAATAATGACTGTGAGATGGAGTTTGCCAAGCTTCTTTGAGACCAGCAAGCCCTGTTTTCGGGCTTAAGTCACATTTTTTGGCGTCATAAAAATATCTGCTCGAAAAACGCGCAAAAAGTTGGCAAAGAGTGACAATTATCGTCACTCTGGTGGGCATTTACGGGAGATGCGGCGCAAAATGACAGAGGGGCAATGGCTTAGCCAACCATCCTCATCGACAGGTCAATCGCCTTACAGTCTTTGGTGAGTGCACCAATCGAAATATAATCTACGCCGGTTTCTGCATACTGGCGCAAAGTGTCTTTAGTGATGCCACCTGAGGCTTCAAGTTTGATATTGCCTGCGCTTCTTTCTCGTGTGAAAGCGACAGCGACTTTCATATCGGCTGGGCTGAAGTTATCCAGCATGATGATGTCGGTGCCAGCGCTGATCGCTTCTTCCAGTTGCACCATGGTTTCCACTTCGACTTCCACGGGTTTGCCCGGAGCAATGTCATGCGCCTGACGTACAGCGTCTGAAATGCTGCCTGCTGCCATGATGTGGTTTTCTTTGATTAGAAACGCATCATAGAGACCAATGCGGTGATTAAAGCATCCGCCAACGGATACGGCGTACTTCTGTGCGATACGAAGGCCAGGAATGGTTTTACGGGTATCCAGTAGTTTTACACCAGTACCCTCAACAAGAGAGGCGTAGTGTTCACACAGAGTCGCCGTTCCAGACAGGCTCTGCAGGAAGTTTAAAGCACAGCGTTCACCACTCAACAGTGAGCGTGACGAGCCTTTCAGTTCAAACAGTACCTGGTCAGCCTCAACCACGTCTCCGTCTTTGACCTTCCAGTCAACTTCGACCTCGGGGTCAACTTGCCTGAACACTTCAGTCACCCAGGCTTGCCCAGCAATCACTGCATGTTCCCGGGAGATGATACGTGCATGGCTTTTCTGCTCTGCCGGTATTAACTGCGCGGTAATATCACCAGTGCCGATGTCTTCTTTAATGGCGCGGGTAACTGCATTGCGGATGTCTGTCTGATGCTGAGTGAGGTCCATGGCGGGGCTTCGTTCTATGAGTGGGTTCATATCATGAGGGCGCGATTCTACACGAAGTCGCGCCCCAACTGATACTGCCCGACTGGTTTACTACAGGTCTTTCTGGGAACCTTTTTGTAGATACTCCCGGGTAAGGCCGAACACGACAGGGCTGAGCAGAATCAGTGCGACCAGGTTAGGCAGGGCCATCATGGCGTTCAGAGTATCCGCGATGAGCCAGGCGACATTCAGCTCTTGTGTCGCACCAATGGGGATGGCTGCAACCCAGATAAGCCGGAATACCGGAACGGCTTTGATACCAAATAAGTACTCGGTACAGCGTTCGCCGTAAAATGACCAACCGATAATAGTGGTGAAAGCGAATACTGCCAGCCCAAGCGTGACTATGTACTGGCCAATCACCGGGAGCCCGGCGTCAAAGGCAGACGCGGTAAGGCTGGCGCCCGAGGCCCCGGTTTGCCAGGCACCGGATGCAACGATCACCAGGCCAGTAATGGTGCAGATCACAATGGTGTCGATAAATGTACCCAGCATTGCGATTGTACCCTGGCGGACGGGGCTGTCTGTGGTTGCCGTAGCGTGTGCAATAGGAGCGCTACCAAGGCCAGCTTCGTTTGAGAAGACTCCACGGGCGACACCGAACCGAATCGCAGCCCAGACTGTGGCGCCTGCGAAGCCTCCCGCGGCCGAAATAGGTGTGAAGGCGTGTGTAACAATCAGCTCCAGCGCCGCCGGAATTTCATTGGCATAGATCCCGAGCAGAACGACACCGGCAATCACGTAAGTAATCGCCATAAACGGAACCAGCTTGCCCGCGACGTCTGAGATTCTGCGGATGCCTCCGATAAGGACCAGACCCACCAGAGCAGCAACCACCAGACCCGTTACCCATTCGGGAATTCCAGTGCCGTCTGGTGAGATATGCGACATGGCGTCGGCTACCGAGTTGGCCTGTACACCGTTGCCAATGCCGAATCCCGCGAGCATACCGAAGAAAGCAAAGGCGACCGCAAGCCACTTGAACTTAGGCCCAAGGCCGTTGCGGATGTAGTACATGGGCCCACCGACAAAGTGCCCTTGTTCATTCTGTTCGCGAAAACGCACAGCCAGCACGGCTTCAGAATACTTCGTGGCCATACCAATAAGAGCGATGATCCACATCCAGAAAATGGCGCCAGGGCCTCCCATAGCGACAGCCGTTGCGACCCCGGCAATGTTGCCTGTGCCGATCGTTGCCGAGAGTGAGGTCATCAGGGCATTGAAGCCAGAGATTTCTCCCTCACCGTGTTTATGTCTGCCTTGCCATAATTCGACGAATCCGGTTTTCAGATGCCGGATAGGGTAAGCCTTCAGGCCGATAGTCAAAAACAGGCCTGTAAGCGCAATTAAAGCCAGCATTGGCCAGCCCCAGACAATGCCATTGAGAGTATTCAGAAACTCCATTTTATATTCCTGTCATATTCGCTGGTCCCCGGACTATATCGGCCCGCTGTGTTTATGCCAAACTTGAAGAGCTGAAGAACAACATTGATTGCTTTGGAAACTAATGAAGATAACGAATGGTCGCCTGGATTCTGCCCAATGGATTCCATCCCCGAATTTTGGTCCTCGCCCGGACGTCGGAGATATCTCCCTGCTTGTGATTCACAACATCAGTTTGCCACCTGGGCAATTCGGCAGCGGCTGTGTGCAACGCTTTTTCTGCAATCAACTTGATGCGGGGCAACATCCCTATTTTGAGACCATCGCAGACTTGCAGGTGTCCAGTCACCTGTTTATCGAGCGCGACGGTGCGATCACTCAGTTTGTAAGTTTTGATGATCGCGCCTGGCATGCGGGGCAGTCGCAATTTTGTGGCCGCGATAACTGCAACGACTATTCTATAGGCATAGAACTGGAAGGAACCGACACTGCTCCGTACAGCGATGCTCAGTATGAGCAGCTTGCGGCGGTGACTGAGTGTCTTAAGCGGCATTACCGCATGATCACGGATGAGCGAATAACCGGGCATGAAGACATTGCCCCTGGCAGGAAGACGGACCCTGGGCCTGCCTTTGACTGGACGCGTTACCGTGCCTCGCTGGTCACGGGTGACGGGCGTCCTGAGGAGTAGAAATGAAGTTTCTCGTTCTGTTTGTCGTCTTATTATGGCAACAGCGTTTCCCTTTACCGCATCGCAGTACCAGTAGCCGCACCTTCGCCTGGTGGCTGAAGCAGGTAGAAAAGCTGCCACGCTTTATGAACTGGCATCGCCATTTCAGGTACTCGGTTGTCGTGGTTTTACCGGTTGTCACTATTACGGTGGCGATGTTGCTGGCTGACCCCTATGCCTTTGGTCTTCTCAGTGTGTTACTGAAGATTCTTGTCTTGCTCTACGTGCTATCGCATATCAGCATCGGTAAGCATCTCGAAGCCTATCGTAGTGACTTAAAAAAGGGCGATACACAAGGGGCCTACCATTGCGCTGATCAGTATCTTGCTGTGCCTGAGGTGAGAGTAAGCGATGATCTGACCACTATGAATCATCAGGTGATCCGGGCACTTCTGCATCGTTGGTTTGAATTCTTTTTCCTGATGGTCTTCTGGTACATGGTTGCGGATATTGCCGGGATTCTGTTGGCGTGGTTTTCTCTCCAATATGCGCGTGCAACGCATTGCGATGCACAGGGCTGGCGGTATCTGCACTGGATTGAGTGGATTCCCGTTCGGCTTCTCGGGTTAACCTATGCGCTAGCCGGAGACTTTCTGCGCGGATTTCCTGTGCTTCACTCTTACCTTTGGGATCGCACGACGCACAGTGCCGATGTTCTCTACCGTGTAGCAAATGAATCTCTGGCCGGGCAGTCAGTTGCTATGTCGTGCCCGGTTGATGAGAGTGCTGAAGAGGCCGCTGCCGAACTTGATCGTTGGCAGCGCCTGCATATCCGCTCGTTGTCGGTGTGGATGGTTATTATTGCTACCGCGACTGTTGGCGGGTATTTACTCTGACAGGTTGTTGAAAAACTATCTGCGTTGTCATTGCTTCGTTAAAAACAGGCTCATAATGCTCATTTATGACTTATAAACTCCGCTTCTCGCCTGTTTTTGCCTTGCACTGACTGCCTCGAAAACGTGTTTCAACGGCCTGTGCGTAGTCGGTTAGCCAGTGCTGGAATAGTCCGCCTGAGCACCCAGCCAGGCGGCACCGCGCACTCCGCTGGAGTCGCCATGAACCGATTTTTTCAATGGTGTGATCACCGAATCTGAGAATACCCACTCTTGCCAGAGCTGTGGTACCACGTCGTAAACACTGGCAATGTTCGAGACGCCACCACCAAGCACGATAACGTGAGGGTCCATCAGGTTAATTACGGCGGCGAGTGCTTTCGCCAGCCGTCGATGATGTCTGAACAACACGCCCTTAGCTTCTTCGTCACCAGCTTCTGCGGCTGCCACCCAGACTTCTGCAGGTTGGTCTTTACCGGTTTCTTCTCTGGCCTGTAAGCGAATGCCGGTGCCCGAAAGGATTGTCTCCTGGCAGCCGGATAAACCGCAGTAGCAGTTCAGCACCGCATCTGAATCTTCGCGCCACGGAAGAGGGTTGTGCCCCCATTCTCCAGTAATCGCATTTGGCCCGGAGACAAGGCTGCCTCTGACCACCCATCCACCGCCGCATCCAGTACCCACAATCACAGCAAATACGGAAGGAAAGCCAGCACCAGCGCCATCGGTTGCTTCCGACAGGGCCAGGCAATCGGCATCGTTGGTGATGACGACAGGTTGCTTGAGCGCGCGTTCTAAATCGCCTTTGAGATCCTCGCCAATCAAGCAGGTGGTATTTGCATTCTTCACCAGCCCTGTCTGATACGAGAGTGCGCCAGGAATGCCCAATCCCAGTGTGTAGGATTGAGCAAGTTCAGATGCGGCATCGTTCACCAGACTCAGGATGTTGTTAAGAATTGCATCGTAGCTATCGCGGGGGGTAGGTTTACGGCGGCGCAGGAGTTCTTTACCGCTCTGATCTAAAGCGATGATTTCTGTCTTGGTACCACCGAGATCTATGCCAAACTGCAGCATGGCTGTCCTGTCGAGTGAGAATGTCAGGACAGTGTACGACGCTGCTCAGTCGTCGCAATAGTCCTGCATCATTGCGTCGAACATTGCGGACCCTTCGACCAGGCGACAGCCGCTTCCGTAAAGACTGGGGTTCAGCTCTCTGCTCCAGACGATCTCAATACGGCAGGGCGCGGTACGGCGGTCGTTATCCTGAAGGATGTCGACCAGGTCGACGTCAAGCGTCTCGCCTTCTTTTAACGCCTGGTAGCTGGATATCATCAAGCCACTTTTCGACCAGTTAACCAGTAACCCGAGGCAGTCGCTGCCTCCTTTGCGGAACACGCTGACGGTGCTTTTCAGTTGCCAGCGTGGCTCCATACGCATTTCTGCAAATGATTGCGCGCTCATGTTCATACTCCTGAAGATGATTCGGGTAAATTTGTTACCATGTGTTCATAAGTCTAGACACTGACAGCATCTTCGCCGGAGCCCGATAAAGAATGAGCAGTATAGTCACGTTCCTTGACGTTATTCGTCACGGTGAGCCCGAGGGTGGCGAGGTATTTCGTGGCCGCACGGATCATCGCCTGACAGATAATGGGCGTCGTCAATTTCAGCAAAGGCTGGACCGTAATCCCGGCAACTGGCAGCGTGTTGTGTCTTCTCCGTTGAGCCGTTGCAGTGAAAGTGCAGAATTGGTGGCCGGGCAATCTGATTTGCCTTTGCATATCGATGAACGCTGGGCCGAGATTGATTACGGTGACTGGGAGAATGTTCCCATCAAAGAAATCATGTCAGCGGAGCAGACCCATGTACGCCAGCTGTGGGAAGACCCAATGAACTTTTGCGCTCCCGGCGGAGAACCGGTAGGGCAGTTGCAATCGCGGGTGTTGGAGGGGTGGGCGCATATTCTGGAGCAGCATGCAGGACAACATACCCTGATTGTCACTCACGGCGGCGTAATGAGGGTGATGGCTCAGCACCTGCTGTCATTGGCGCCTGAGGCTATGAATCGACTGGGTATCCCATACGCTGGCATGTTGCGTTTGCGTGTGGACACCGACCACGAGAACAAGCACTGGGTCACCATGATCGGCATGGACGGCGCCGAGCTTTGAGCCTGCGTTTGGTTCAGGGTTTTCTGAACTTAAGCGTCATGCGATCACTTTCACCCATCGCCATAAAGCCAGCCCGGTTTACATCGCCACCACGCAGCGTCGGTGGCAGCGACCAGACGCCATGAGGGTGGTCTCGGCTGTCTTTCGGATTAGCGTTAATCTCTGAATGACCGGCCGGAACGAAGCCCGCATTGATTGCCAGCTGTGTCACATAGGATTCAGTCACATAGCCGGTTTCGACCATTTCCTCACGAGAAAATGAGTCAGGAGCACGATGCTCTACAACGCCCAGTATTCCGCCTTGTTTCAGCACCCGGAAGGCCTCGTCAAAGACTGCCTGCTCCTGGCGATTACGCATCCAATTATGAACATTGCGGAAGGTCAGCACGCGATCAGCCTCGCCTGCCTGCGCAATTGTAAGCTTCTGCGGCGGCGCCAGCTCGGTGACATAAATATTGCCATAGAGCTCGGGTTGCAGGAGAAAGCGTTTGTTAAATGCGGCACGGCTCTTCTGGAAAAAACTGATTTCACTGTCCGCGGGGAAATGTGCAGCGATCAGTTGTCCGTTATTTTTAAGGTATGGAGCCAGTATCGCGGTGTACCAACCGCCACCCGGCCACAATTCAACAACGGTATGCGAAGGCTCAACCTGAAAAAACATTAAAGTTTCTGCAGGATGCCTGTACTGATCACGAGCCAGTTCTGCGGCAGAGCGGGTTGGTGCGACCTTGGGTTTTGCCGCAGTGTCATCAGGTGTAGCAGCCTGTTTAGCCGGCAACTTAGCCTTAGCCGCTTCGTCCGTATTGGTGGACTCTGGTGAGCACGCCGCCAACAGGGCGGCTGTGATAATGGTTGCGGTCGTACTCAGCAGAACAGTTTTCATCCCTGAACCTCGTAATTATTATTCGGAGCGTGCAATGTCGTGTCCGACTTCCCACGGTGGGGTAGGGCGGACGGATTCAATAACGAATTCTACGAAACTGCGCACCTTCGCCGAAAGGTGGCGGTTGCTTGGATAGAGTGCATGAATCGGGCTGGCTTCGAAAGGCCATTCGGGCAATACCTGAATGAGTGAGCCTGCGCGAATTGCTGGCGCAGCAATGAGAGTTGGCAGCGGGGCAATTCCGGCACCGGAAAGCGCCAGAGTATAAAGGCTGGCGAAGTCATTCACCTGAATACGAGCATGCACGTTGTGACTGTGCATCTGGCCAGACGGGCCGCACAGCTGCCAGTTCGGCCACTGCGAAAGCGTCATCAGCTCATGCTCGCCCAGTGTGTCCGGGTGCTTGGGCTCACCGTGTTTCTTCACATAGTCACTGCTGACACAAAGGATAGAGCGCACATCGCCGAGGTGTCTGCCAATCAAAGACGAGTCCTCCAGAGTTCCGACGCGGAAGGCTACATCGATACCGTCCTGAACCAGATCCAGTTTCTGATCGCTTAGCACCATATCAACAGTCACCTGAGGGTGTTGATCACAGTAGTCTGCAATCAGCCCAGATAACACGGTGGAGCCAAACAGTACAGGTGCAGTGATGCGAAGAGTCCCCGTAGGTGTGCTCTGCATACGTGTGACCGCAATGTTCGCTTCTTCGATTTCACCAAGGATGCGGGCGCACTGGTTGTAGTAAGCATTACCTGTGTCAGTGAGGCGCAAACTCCGCGTTGTGCGCTGAATCAGGCGTACGCCAAGGCGTTCTTCCAGTTGAGTGATCTTGCGGCTGACAGTCGACTTGGGTAGGCCCAGGTGGCGCGCAGCACCAGTGAAACTGCCCGCTTCCACAACATGAACGAAGATAGCCATTTCGTTGAGATCGAACTCTTCGCGTTTACCTATTTGCATGCTGTCGTATTTCCTTGATGTTTAACTTTGGACAGTATGGCCCTTTATGTATTAATTGAAAAGATAAATGAGACAATTAAACGTATTCTGTATCCAATTTGTAGGGTCAGAAGACCATACGAACCCCAAAGGAAGCAATCGGAGGCAGATCGTTCACGTCCTCGCGTTCACTGTAGTCGGCGTTCAGGTAACGGTAGCCTACGACGTTTTCCCGGGCATAGAGGTTAATCACCTCAAAGTAGAGGTCCATACTCCAGCGACTGAACTGGTAGGCACGGTCTGCTCTGAAGTCGAGGCGGTGGTAGGCTGGAAGCCGCTCAGAGAATGGGTCGCCGTAGATAGGATTGAACAGGCCAGATGTTTCGCTGTCTTCTTCTACGCCTTCAAGTGGAGTGACCAGTTGACCGCTCTCATAGCGCCATTTCAGGCCGAAGGTCCAGCGGTCATTCCAGCGATAATTGCCGACTGCATTTATGACGATGGGTTTATCGTAGGAGTAGCGAAAGTTCTCATCGGTGATGTTGTTACTCCGCTCGGTGCGAGAGAGTGTCATCGATACCCAGCCATACCAACGGTCGCTGTAATCCGCATTCACCAGGGTTTCTACGCCCCATGATTGACCGCTGCCGTCATTGGTATAGCGTGGCAGGGAGTTGTACTCCTCGGTCGTCAGGCTGGGATAGTTATTCTGTGGAGCGCGTGACACGACAATGTCTTTGATGTCTTTGTAGTAAAGCTCTGACGTCAGATTCAGGCCATCTTTGATCTGATACTCGAGGCCTGTTTCGTAGTGTGTCGAACGGGTTTCGTTGATGTCGGGGTTCCCGAATTCTGGCGTGTACTGCCCGGGGTTGCCCGACAAAGCATGATACTCACCAAACCCGAGCGTCCACGTCAATGGCTGTGCTACGCGGACGCGGCTATTGAGGCGAGGTTCCAGATAGCTGTTTTCGGTAAATTCGTTATAGGAGGCAAGCACCCCCGGCGTCAGCTGCCATACTGGGAGAATATCCCATTGGTCAGCAAGGTTCGCATTGAACTCACGAATGGCGAAACTGCCCGCCCCTGTCAATTCCTCAGTCGCAGTCACAAGACGGCAATCGCTCGAAAACTCATCACAAGGCGGCGCGGAAAAGCGACCCTTGTAATTAATGTTCTGTTCAGAATATTCAGCACCAAACTGAAGTTCATGCGACAAAGAAACCGGATAGATAAATTGCGAGCGCAGACCGTAGCGATTGCTTTTTGCGTCGATAAAATTACCTTGTCCGATACTGAACTCGAAGCTTTCTTCCAATTGAGATATGCCGGTTTTCATACTCAGACCTGAAGAAAAGAATCGCTCGTAAACAACGCCCTGACTATTAAAGTACTGTTCGGCCTCCAGCCCACCGCTGAGCGCGGGGTCCTGTTGAACAAAATCAGAGTCTTCGGGGAAATCGAAGCCGGCTTTATCCCGGGCACCAATGGCCTGGAAACGAAGCGCAGACACGGAATCCGGTCGGTATTCCCATGCGCCCTGATAGTCGTAAAATTCAGGCACCGTAGTGAATTCGAAATCCTCGTCATCGACCAGGTTTTCGAGATAGTACTGAAACAGGCTCATACGAGCGCTCAGAAATGCGGCATTGGATTCATTGACGGGAACATCAAACAGAACCCCAGCGCGTAACAAGCTTAAGTCGACGATGGTCTGTTGGTCATCAAAATAAGGGGATCGTGAATCGGCCGTAATTACTGCGCCGGTGGCATTATTAAATTCCGGACCAAAGGCGGCGGGGTAGAGCTCAAAACCCTCGACCAGAGCGTCATTGACAATGCTCGAACCATCGTTATGAAACAGATAACCCACGGGCAGAAAATCGAGGTAGTAGGCGTTATCGTCGGGCGAAGATCCCCGAACCGCTGGAGCGGCTTCGCGCCCATTACCAAAGACGACGCCGGGCAGAGCCTCCAGAGCTCTGAGAGGATCATTACCGGCGCCCGGGATTTTTAATAGCTTTTCTGTAGTAGGGCGGGAAGATTCGACTTCTTCCCCACTGGTGGTCACTTTATCCAGCGTGACCTCTGCATGAAGCTGTACGGCCTGAGCGCTGATGGCAATGATCAGCGGAACTGCAAACGGACGCATCTTCCATTCCTTTTAGTCGTCGTTTAATCCGGGTAAGTGTATCGGATTTCAGCCTTGATGCCCTCTCCGTCCTTATCTCTGATATTCGTAAGGCCACGGTAGGTCAGGAGTCGCTGAGTTTTTTCATCATAGGTCAGCTCAACTGGCTCAAGGAGCCAGGACAGCAGTCTGGAGCTTAATCGCATTTCGACTGTCAGTTTTCCCTCTTTACGCTGCAGAGGAATCAGCCGGAAATTAACCCATTCAAGCCTTGAAGGTACCGCGAACGAAAACCGGACGGTTTTGTCCTTCAGCAACTTTGGCCACACCGAACGTACAAACTCATCGAATCCCGCATCAATCACCGGAGTGTAATCCGGTGATCCCAGTGTCCCTTTTTCTGACTCATCAGGCTCACTGTAACTGACACGCCACTTACCATTGTCATAGGTAACCTTCTCAGAATAACCGTAGCGTGTGTCATTGAGGTTAAAGTCGGGAGCGGCCGGATTTTCACCGTATTGATTCCGCTTTTGTGCGAACTCTTCGGTATCTGACGTCTGATAGCGGGTCTCACGGGCAACGGGCCGGCCGTCTTTAGTGGTTAACTCGTGATATTCCGTATAAAGAAGTTCGCCGCCCTCCAGACTGAATGCATCACCTCGGTAGGATAGAACCGATTCTTCCGCGGCCAGCAGGCTGGATAAAGAAACTAATAAGGCAGTCGTAAGATACTTAATCACGGCTCTTCTCTCTGAGTCGTGGATGAAATCACTGAAGGAAACTGATGCGAAAGTGCAAGTGATGCGATCAGCATCAGGCTGCCCCAAGACGCTGAAATGACCCAAAGGGCGTTGCTGCCAAGGGCGATGGCTCCGAACTCCTGACCTGCGTAGTAGCTGATCGGGGCGGATATCGCAGCCAGAGGCACAATGAGCCAGATTCTGGAGAAAATTACGTATAGCGAATGGAAAAGCGTCGAAGCAAAGGCGAGCCACAACAGCGCGAGCCAGGCTGGAATAACCGGCATGGAGTAGTTCTCAAAGCTGAAGATCCCGAGTTGATACCAGACTGTGTCCAAAGCAATACCACAGAGACTGAGTATCGAGATAAACAGCCATTCTGCTCTGGTCGCGACCTGTCGGTGCCAGATCATAAATGCCAGTACAGCAGGGAGCGCCCACAGGCTGCCGCCCAGTACACACGCAAACCAGCAAAGCTGGAACGCCACGGCATTAATGATCTTCAGCTGAGACGCAGACATCAGAGGTTACCAAGTACCGGTTCACTGCGATTGAGTGGTTTGGCGAACATCAGGTGCACATCACCAATAACCCGCTCAGCGAACCCTCCCTCACAGTAGGCAAAGTAGAAATCCCAGAGACGAATGAAGTCTTCACCGTACCCCTTCGCCATAATCTCATTCTTATTGGCGAGGAAACGTTTTCGCCATGCATCAAGAGTTCTGGCGTAATGAGGAGTTATATCCTCCATGTGAGCCATTTTCATATCGGTACATTGAGTGAATGAGTTCTGAATAGCGGTCACACAAGGAATAAAACTACCTGGGAAGATATAACGCTTAATAAAATCGACGTCTTTTTTCGCTTGCTCGTAACGTTGATCTTCAATTGTGATCGCCTGAATCAGGGCCATGCCTTCAGGCTTCAGTAGTCGGCTTATAGTCGCTGTGTAGGTATCCAGATATTCCCAGCCCACGGCTTCAATCATCTCAATAGAAACCAGCTTATCGAACTCACCTTCGAGTGCGCGGTAGTCCTTTTTGAGTAGGGTGATTTTGTCTTCCAGGCCTTCCGCTTTGACCTTCTCTTCGGCCCATGCGTATTGCTGTTCGGAAATAGTCGTTGTGGTTACCTTACAGCCGTAATGTTTCGCCGCGTGGATGGCCATGCTTCCCCAGCCGGTACCAATTTCCACCAAGTGATCTGTTGGCTGCAGGTCGAGCTTTTTGCAGATACGGTCCAGTTTATACACCGAGGCTTCTTCCATAGTGGCATCTGTGCTTGGGAAAATACCGCTGGAATACATCATGGTCGGGTCAAGAAAGAGTTCAAACATATCATTGCCCAGGTCATAGTGTGCAGCGATATTGCGTCGTGAACCTTTTTCAGTATTGCGGTTGAGTGAGTGCAGCCATTTAAGGGCAAACTTACCCAGATTCGCCAGGCCGCTGTCTATCTGGTCGACGACGTCTTTGTTGCGGGACAGAATCCGGATCAGCATCGGGAGATCTGAGCAGGTCCAGTCACCAGTCATGTAGGATTCACCAGCGCCCACGCTGCCGTTCAGTGCAATGCTGCGGTAAGCCTCACTATCCAGAATCTCGATGCGTGAGTGCATGTCAGACCCGGCTTTACCGAATTGCAATGTGTTATCACCCTCGACAATTTCCAGAGATCCAGTGTGAAGTTTCTGAAGCGTATCGATCAGCCCGTTACGGCAAAACCGATCAATCCAGGGCATGTTTTCGGCGGTCACGGTTAGTGTTTTCATAAGTGCTCCTGTCGTGGGGCGATAGATTTTTTGTGGTCCTGCTCAGGATCATTGTCAGGGTGATCGTAGAAAGGGCTTTTCTTAAGCCACAGGCGCAATGCATTACTGTAGATTCCCCAGACAACCTTCATCGTCATCAGAGGGTACTGAAGTAAAATTCTGCGCATCGTTCCCGATGTCATGGGCTGTCTGTTCATGTTCATTGTGGCATCGAAGTCGAGTCTGCCCTGATTCATCGTCTGCATATGAATCAGGCAGCCGTCCGTCACCTCCGGCATGCTCCAGATATACGTCATATCCAGCGGGTTGAACGGTGATACATGAAAAACTTTATTGAAACGGTAGCGATGTCGCTGGTGGCCATCCGCATGTTGCAGAGTGTGCTCAGGCTTTATTCCACGGGATTTTTCTGTTGAATCGGCACTCGTGTCGGTTGTATGGCTGGCCGCCTGTTGGCTGAGGAGTGTGTAGTGAAATCGCTCATCCCAAGGAGTATTGGTGATCTCGGAAAGAATACCCAGATGTTTTCCATCAGCAGCGTAGGCGTAATAGAAGGTGACAGGGTTAATCAGATAACCGAAATAGCGCAGATTGGTCATCATACAAATATGTTCAGGCTTTATACCTGTTTCACGCCGAAAGGCTTCACTGACGTGCAGCTTCAGGTTATCTGCTGTTGATGAATTTGGCAGGTCAGGAAGCGTGAAGTAATCCTCACGACGAAAGCGTGCAAGAGAAAAGCGGGATTGACCCCAGAGTGCAGAGCGTTGCAGCACATCATCCGCCTCATCCAGATTCAGCCACACCATGAATGCGCTGTAATTCAAAGCGTGTTTAATTGGATGAAAACGTCTGTGACGAACTGTGCCGGTAAATATCGCACTCTGGGTCATGCTCATGGCAGAGGAACTCCCAGTGCTTCAGTCACACGCAGAGCACTTTTCACACCGTCCTCGTGGAAACCGTTAAACCAGTAAGCGCCACAGAAATGCGAGTGGTTTTTGCCGCTGATCTCGCTGTGCCTGTGTTGCGCGGCCATACCTTCCAGAGTAAATACCGGATGCGCGTAGCGGAACTGTCGAATGATTTTATCGGGATCGATCGCTTCTGTTTTATTCAGCGTGACACAAAAATCAACCGGAGCGTCATCGAAGTTCTGCAACCGGTTCATGTAATAGGTCACTGCGACCGAATCCTGACTCTCTTCTCCAATATGATAATTCCAGGAGGCCCACGCCAATCGACGCTTGGGTAAGATGGTTTCGTCTGTGTGCAGGACGACGTCGTTCATTTTGTAAGGAATAGCACCGAGAATATCTTTCTCATCGCTGGTTGCGTCTTTCAGCATCCCCAGTGCCTGATCACTGTGGCAGGCAAAGATAACTTCATCGAAGTGCTCATGCCCCCTGTGGCTGCTGACTATGACTCCGCCTTTAGAGCGGCTGACGCCGTCAATTGGCGTATTCAGATGAACCTGATCTTCGGGCAGATCTTCGAGTATGCGTGTCACATAACTGCGCGAACCGTTCGAAATGACCCGCCACTGCGGGCGTTCATCAACACTCAACATGCCATGGTTATTGAAAAAGCGAAGGAAAAAATAGACCGGGAATTGCATCATCATTTCTTCACTGGCTGACCAGACTGCGGCCCCCATAGGAATGATGTATTTTGTTCTGAAAGCCTCGCCGTAGCCTTTCCGCTGCAGGTAACCGCCGAGCGTTTCAGTCTGGTCGACGCTGTCGTTGGCGAGTTCTTCCCTGGTTTCTTTATTGAATTTCAGGATGTCTCGGATCATGCCCCAGAAAGAAGGCTTCAGGATATTTCTGCGTTGAGCGAACAACGTATTAAGGGTATGGCCATTGTACTCCAGCCCGGACTGCTCGCACTTTACGCTGAAGCTCATGTCCGACTCTTCACTTTTAACACCGAGCAAATCCATAAGGCGGATAAAGTTCGGGTACGTCCAGTCGTTGTATACGATAAACCCGGTGTTCACTGGCCAGGTGGTGCCGTTAACCTCAACGTCTGTCGTTTGAGTATGACCACCGGCATAGTCATTTGCTTCATAAAGAGAGACATCGTACTTCTCTCTTAATAACCAGGCGCAGGTTAATCCTGCGATACCTGAACCAATGATTGCGACGCGTTTATTCATGAATCAGATTCCTGTTGTTTTATCTGTCGTTTTCCCTGTTGCTGCAGCGCCTCATCAGTACGGGACATCTGAGCCGTGACCCTGTGGCGAAGAAAAGCGGGCAATTGTCCGATAAACCAGAGAATACGGGTGAAGCCTTTGGGGAAGTGGATATGCCATTGGCGCTTCTCTACACCTTTCACGATCTCTTCCGCCGCTTGCTCAGCGCTGATACGCATTGGCATAGGAAAGTCGTTTACGTCTGTCAGTGGTGTTTTGACGAAGCCCGGACTGACCAGAGATACATCGATATCCATGGCCTTGAGGTCGGCTTTCATACTTTCCAGAAAATGTGCGACTGCTGCTTTGCTCGCGCCATAAGCTTGTGCGCGTGGCATGGCAAGCATAGAGACACTGCTACCAACGCCGACCAGATAGCCTCGTTTGCTTTTTTGCAGCAAAGGCAGGGCAGCGGCGGTGGTATTCACCAGCCCCATCATGTTGGTTTCAAAAACCCGGCGAAACAGAGCAGTATCAAAATCAGTAACATCGACATACTCACAGGTCCCTGCATTGGCAATCAGGGTGTCGAGCTTGCCATATTTTTTTTCGATGGCAGAGGCCGCTCCCCTGAGACTCTCTTCGTCAGTAATGTCAGCGGTTATGACGGTGACATTGGAGTGTCTGTCAGCCAGTGGCCGCAGTTTGTCTTCAGAGCGGGCGCTGATGAAAAGCGCTTTGCAACGCGGTGCGAGTTCATCTGCTAACGCTTCTCCGATACCCGAGGATGCGCCTGTCAGCCATATCACCTGCTGACTGAGTGGAGGGGCCTGTGTCATGCCATGCGCTCCTTCAACTTATGAATGAGCCAGCCGATGACTGGCAGGTGTTCGTAGAGGAGACTGCCCGCGTCGAAGATATCCTGATGTTGTACAACCAGGTTGCCCTCCCATCGCAGTAGGGTGACGCCATCAACTACGATGTCGTGCTTTCCAGCCTTCAGTCGTGGGTGACGATAGCGCATTGTCCAGTGGACAGAACCTGAGTCGATTTCAACCCAGGCTTTGTGAAACTGAAAATCGATGTACGTGATATTTTCGTACAGGCCTTCAAAGTAGTTTTCCAGCGCATCAATGCCCAGTATGCGGTGCATCGGGTCACTGAAAATGATATCCGGGTGGTAGACCTCCGCCAGGCAACGCCTCAATTTCTGTGTCCCCGCGGTTTCTGGGCCGAGTGTGTTATAGAGCTTGTAAAAAGCAGCGAGCCGGGAGTCTGTGGTGAGTGCTTCCGCAGTCTTACTCGTTGTGGCTGGAATGCGCTTGTTGTCCATTACGCCCCTCCTTCAGAACATGAGCAGGAACAGGATTGAGGCTGTGAACGATCCCGACCCAACTCATTGCTTTGAGTATCATGTAGGTGATATCGATCTCCCACCAGTAGAATCCCTGGCGGGCCGATACTGCCCAGCGGTGGTGGTTGTTGTGCCAGCCTTCGCCCAACGTCAGCAAGGCGAGGACACCGTTATTGCGGCTGTCGTCTTTGGTTTTGAAGCGACGAGAGCCCCAGATATGGCCGAGCGAATTAATGGTCACTGTCGAGTGAAAAAGAATGACGGTGGAGATAACAAAGCCCCAGACCACCATCTGTGCACCGTTGGTATTCATACCCGGCGCAAAAGCCGCCATTAGTTCCCCAGCGATGTACAGGATCACAATCAGCAGTAGTGGTGCAAAGCTGTCAAAACGGTCCAGAAATTTGAGCTCCGGAAAACGCGCAAAATCTTTTATTCGGTGGAGCTGAGTTTTGAAGCTGGCGTCGCAGGTAAACCAACCCATATGACTCCACCAGAATCCACGTTGAACGGGCGAGTGCAGGTCTTCTTCGGTATCTGAGTGCTGATGGTGCGCACGATGATGTGCTGCCCACCAGAGTGGTCCGCGCTGTGCTGACATATTGCCGAGCAAAGCAAATATAAACTGCCAGAAGCGATTGGTTTTGTAGCTGCGATGGGCAAAGTAGCGATGATAAAACGCCGTAATAGCAAACATCCTCAGCCAGAACAGGCCGAGGCAGGTCACCAGGGCGACGGTGCTCACGCCAGTCCAGAATGCAGCAAAGCAAGCCAGGTGAAGGATCAGAAACGGAATGACCCGAACCCAGTTAAATTGCGTACTGGTCATGGGCGCATCGCTGCCTGCGTAGGAATCGAACCAGCGGGCGATGTTCAGTAACCAGGATTTTTTGCGAATGCTCGTCATACCTGTTTTCACCGGGCGTTTGCCTCAGTTCTCCATGCTTTTGAATGTGTCCAGCGCGCGTTGCCGCGCTGCTTTATGCTCTACGATTGCCTCAGGATAAGCACAGGCTTTCCGGGCCTTGTCATCCGGAAAATGTCTGGCTTTGGGTGACAGGCTGTTCAGCTCTGGCAGATAACGGGCAATAAAGTGCCCTTGCTCATCAAACCGTTCAGATTGCGTCACAGGATTAAAAATACGGAAGTACGGGGCACCGTCCGCGCCTGTCGAGGCGCTCCACTGCCAGCCACCGTTGTTCGACGCAAGGTCAGCATCGACCAGGTGTTCGCTGAAGAACTTCTCGCCTTTGTGCCAGTCAATCAACAGATGTTTGGTCAGGAACATAGCGGTCACCATGCGCAGTCGGTTGTGCATCCAGCCCTGATCCAGCAGCTGCTTCATCGCTGCGTCCACGATAGGGTAGCCCGTCTCACCTTTGCACCAGCGCTCGAAATCTCCCGCGCTGTCTCTCCATGGAATATTCTCGTAATCCGGGCGGAAAGCACGGTGCTTGCATAGTTCAGGGTAGGCCACAATCAGGTGACGGTAGAATTCACGCCAGACGAGTTCATTAATCCAATTGTCCAGGCCAGTTTCTCCACCACTGAGTAAGCACCCGTTCGGTTGCCAGGCGGTGTAAATACACTGACGTGGCGATAGCACCCCAAGCGCAAGATAAAAAGAAAGGCGACTGGTCGCATCTAACTCTGGAATATCGCGCTGTTCGTGATACTGAAGACCCTCTTTATCCAGAAACTCTTTGAGCTGTTCGTGAGCCGTGTCCTCAGCTGGATCCCAGAGAGCGTCGTGAATGAAGTCAGGCGCCCAGTTTTTTTCAGCCCAGTAATCGCGTATGTCATGCGAAATGGTGCGCATGTCCTGCTGCGACGGAGCGGCCGAAGGTGCTTCGATATAATCTTTTTTAAGACGCAGCCAGGCTTTGCGGAAAGGTGAATACACACGATATGGATCATCATTCTGGGTTTTCAGATCACCCGGCGGGACGATGCACTGATCGTGGAATTTATTCACCTGCACATCATTCGCTTTGCACCACTGGCCTAGCTCTATATCCCGATGGCGCTCATTTATCTCGTACTCGAGGTTGTAGTTGAGCTCTGAGATATCAAAACGCTCCATTATCTCCAGCAGTGCTTCGCTGCTGTCCTTGAACGTTTCTTTGTTCAGGATGAGTAAAGGGATTCCAAGTCCATCGAGCGATTCCCGGAGGTTACAGGCAGCCTGTTTCATCAGGTTCGTTCTGCGATCTCCCAGATCGTGCTGCTGCCACTGCTTTTCTGTCACAAAGTAGATAGCCAGCGTTGCTTCATCGTCGTCGCGGCGGCTGTGCATCAGTGCCGGATTGTCGAGCACACGTAAGTCGGTTCGGAACCACATGAGGCGGGTCATGAGCGGCCTCCGGCGTGTTGGATGAATGTCTGTATCTGCTTACTCATGGGTTGTTGTAGTGCCTGTGCTTCGTCGATTTCGTCGGGGATGGCGCCCGAAAAGTAAACCGGAATCCGGCATTTCTCTGAAAGGCTTTGCCATAAAGCCTGTTCGTCATGACCCGTCGGGTGAACGTGTGCCCACACCCAGGAGAAATCCAGCATGTCTGACACTATACGTATGTCATCCGGATTCAGATTCACGCCAAAGTACTCAAGTCGGAATCCGGCGGCTCCCAGGGCATACGATGCGGCAAGAAGATGGAGTTCTGCCTGTTCGTGGTTAGTGCACATAAGCAGCCCCGGGCCTTCCGCATGCTTTTGTTGGAGCTGTATCAGTTGTGCGAGTTTGCGCTGCAGCAAATGGGTATAGGCGTTGAGAATCAGAGTGCCGTTGCTGTCTTGTTGAAGTTCAGTAATAACAGGGACGAGACAGCGTTCGTAATAAACGGCCATGGGATAACTTGCCAGACCGTTACTCCATTCATCATCCAGCGCCCGCGAATTAAGATCACGGGCAGCGGCCAGCTGCCGTTTTTTAATGTCATCCCAATCATCAGATGGCGACGATGGATGGGCCGGCGGCTCGTTCAGTAATAGCTTTACCTGACGAATTGGGTAACCCTGATCAAGCCAGTACAGGATCGACTTCACCTGAGTGACATGATCGTCGGTGTAATAGCGGTGACCTTTAGCCGTTCGCAAAGGCTGAATAATGCCGTAGCGGCGTTCCCACGCTCTGAGAGTGACCGGATTGACTCCGGTCAGGCGTGCAAATTCGCGTATCGGATAGCCCGCACACTCTGCGATATTCACAGCGTATTCCTTAGCCCCAGTTCATAAGGATGCGGATTGAGGTAGACCTGCTGCCGTGCGTAGGCGTTCGCTTCCTGGTGGTGGTTCAGATGATGCTTCAGCAAAGTAAGCGGGACGACGAGAGGAATAATCCCGCGACGGTATTCCAGAATAATCCGCGCCAGCTCTTCTTTATCTGCTGCACTGATGAGATTTTTCAGATACCCCTGCAAGTGCATCAGGGTATTGGTGTGGGTTTTACGACTAGCTGGCTTGGCCAGTGCGGTCATAAGAAGAGTGAAATACTCTTCGGCAATCTGATTAATATCACCCGACAGATCACTCAGAAGACGCCCTGTCTCCTTATAATGGACAGTACTGTGCGCCATGATCAGGTACTTGTAGCGGGAATGAAAATCGATCAGTCGCGCGGGGGTAACCGTCGTCTGAGTAAACAACTGCCAATCGCGATAGGTGAACACGCGGACCATAAAGTTTTCGCGCAACGCAGCATCGTTTAAGCGGCCTGCTTCTTCGATGGGCAGAAGCGGGTTCAGGCGGGCAAATTCACTAGCGAAGATACCTGATGCTTTGCCTTCGGGGTGACCGTTCTTCAGGTAGCGTTTTACACCAAACAGTCCGCAGCTCGGACTCTTCTGCATAAAAATAAAACCACAAAGGTCCTGGTTGAGAGCACTGACTTTCACTGCTTCAGAGCGGAGATCATCTGTCACGTCGATATCCGGCGAATCAACGCCGACGGCGCGAACACGCTCATCAGTAGGACTATCACTGACCAGACGGATCGGCTCACGAGGGGTGCCCATGCCGATCGCCACTTCAGGACACATTGGGCGAAGACTGAAATAGTCGCTAAGAACATCCGTGCAGAAACGCGATCGTTTGTGGCTGCCGTTGAAGCGTACTGCTTGTCCGGTCAGGCAGGCACTGATGCCTACGGGGATTTTATTGTCAGACGAATAAACCATGTACAACTCCTGAGAGTTATTTGTATAAGTTCATTCTGCGCTGGCTTTCTTATACAAGTCAATAGAAAATTGTACAATAAGTCCTTCTTTTGTATAACTTGGTGTGCAGCCAGGTCAGCGACCCGGCGCATCGCAGCGCTAAAGCGCTGCTGGAGGTGTGTGCTTACAGGCGGAGGGTCATGCAGAAACGCCAGGATCAGAGTTGACCTGGCGAATTACGATGTTGCGCAGAGCATCGGTCACTTCTGGCTCAAGACCTACAGGCGGGTGCAGCTCAATGGTGACCTCCAGTCCTCGTTCGGTGAGGGTGGTCTGCAGAGCTTCGATCTGACCGGGCACGTCCTTGCGCAGATGGCGCCCGGCAGCAAAAAACAAAGGCATGATGTCAATGTGGCCGAAGCCTTCTTCTGCGAGTTTGATAATCTGTCCTTCCATGGAGGGTTCAGCAAGCTCCATGTATGAAAGCTCTACCCGTTCACCGTCCAGGCCTTTGCGTATGTTCGCCAGAAGGTCAGAAAAAGGCGCAAGCCAGTTAGCGTCGCTGCTGCCATGAGCCAGCAGCAGGGTAGCGGTTTTAGAATCCGTCATGGTTTGTTTCCCGTGATAATGTTCGCGGCGGCACGACCGCTCAGCCAAGCGCCTTCAACTGAAGGTTTATGACACCAGTCGCCACACAATGTCAGATTATGTCGTTCGTCACGCAGGGCGCCAAGCCCCGGCGCATTGCTGGGTAATGAATATAGCCAGCGATGTAGCCAGATATCCGTAGGAGTTATAGTGCAGCCTGTCGCGATAGCGAAGGCTTCTTCCAGTTCTTTCTGAACTTGCTCGCGTGGAGCGTCTTTTTTACGTTCGCTCCATTCGTGATTCGCCTGAATAACCCAGGTCTCGCGAGCATCACGCCCGGGCTTGCTGTTATTTCTGGCGATCCACGAAATAGGACCCGACTTAACGAATGCAGTATCAAAAGCACACGTCAGTGGCTTTTCGAATCCATACAACAGTGTCCAGCAAGGCAGCATGTGAATACACTCTACTTGCTCAGTAAGCGATGACTCTGCTGGCAGCAGGGGCAGTACCTGTTGTGGCGGCGTGTTAATAATGAGTTCGTCGAACGGTCCGAATACTGAGCCATCCTCAGCCACCAGTGACCAGTTGAATTGGTCACTGTTAAAGCGGGATTCTACTATGCGGGTTTGCGTGATGAAGTCATCTGCCGACTCAAGCAGCTTCCGGCTGAGGCCTGTCATACGGGGCATGCCAACATAACGGTCAATATCATCCGGGGAGGCCGTTCTTTGCGTGCCATTGATAATCCAGGGAGTGACATCCCAATGTGCGATCCAGCCGTCGGTTTCCCACAACTTCAGCTGCGCCTTAAATTCTTCGGTGTGCGCACGCATGAATTGCGCTCCCATGTCCCAGCTGGATGCTCCGGATTTCTTGCTCGAGAGACGTCCGCCTGAACCTCGCGATTTGTCGAAAACAGTCACTGAGCAGTCTTGCTGCTTCAGTGCCTGGAGTGCGGTCAGTCCAGCAACGCCTGCGCCTATGATGGCGATCTTCTTCATAACTCTGATCCCGGGTAGCTCATTTAATCTGCGATCTGAAGGTGTAACCCCGCAGCTCTTAACCCGCAGCTCGTAAGTTGTACAAAGCAATCTGGGTTAAGCACTTGGTTATTGTGGCGGTATTTTATCTGTTGTACAAATTTATTCTATTGTGTATAACTAACGTATAACTATTTGATGTTGAGGAAATACCATGACTTATCGTGCTCCACTCCGTGAGATGCAGTTTGTACTTTACGAGGTACTGAACGGCGACACTGTTTTGCCGGAACTTCCGGGATGCGAGGATGCAACGCGAGAAATTATGGATGCGATGCTGACTGAGGGTGCCAAGCTGGCCGAGAACGTACTAGCGCCGCTGAATACGTCAGGTGATCGCGAAGGTTGTCACTACGACACCGAAAGCAAAACGGTCAAAACCCCAGAAGGTTTCCCAGACGCATATCGTCAGTTTGCCGAAGCCGGTTGGACAGCGCTTGCAGGCCCAGTGGAGTACGGCGGTCAGGGCCTGCCGCACACACTGAACACGCTGGCCGAAGAAATGGTCTGCTCAGCTAACCTGTCGCTTGGCATGTACCCAGGCCTGACGCACGGTGCTGTTAACGCTCTGACCAGTTACGGTTCCGATGAGCTAAAGGAAAAGTATCTGCCTAAACTGATCAGCGGTGAATGGTCGGGCACCATGTGTCTGACTGAGCCTCAGTGTGGTACTGACCTCGGTCTGATTCGTACCAAAGCCGAGCCTCAGGCTGACGGCTCCTACGCGATCACAGGTAACAAAATCTGGATTACAGGCGGCGAGCACGACCTCGTGGATAACATCGTTCACCTGGTGCTGGCCAAGCTGCCTGATGCTCCGGGTGGCTCTAAAGGCATTTCTTTGTTCCTGGTGCCTAAATTCCTGGACGACGGCTCACGCAACCCTGCGTTCTGCGGTGGCCTTGAGCACAAGATGGGGATTAAGGCATCCGCGACATGTGTGATGAACTTCGAAGGTGCTAAAGGCTGGCTGATCGGTGAGCCACACAAAGGTTTGCAGGCTATGTTCGTGATGATGAACAGCGCACGCCTGATGGTGGGTCTCCAGGGGCTGGGCATTGCTGAGGCGGCTTATCAGGTATCACGTGATTTCGCTAAAGAACGTTTGCAGTCTCGCTCCCTTGCCGGCCCACAAGCTCCGGAGAAAGCGGCAGATCCAATTATTGTTCACCCTGACGTGCGTCGTATGTTGTTGCGTCAGAAAGCAACCATTGAGGGCGGCCGCGCACTGGCTTACTTTACTTCGATGCAGCTCGATATCGCACACAAAGCAGCGACTGAGGAAGAGCGCCAGCAGGCCGATGATATGGTGCAGCTGCTCACACCTATCGTTAAGGCATTCCTGACGGATGAAGGTTTCTTCTGCGCAAACGATGGCTTGCAGCTTATGGGGGGCTCTGGTTTCACTCAGGATTGGCCAGTAGAGCAGTTCGTACGTGATTCGCGCATTACCCGTATCTACGAGGGCACCAACGGTATCCAGGCACTCGACCTTGTAGGCCGTAAGCTGGGTCACGCCGGTGGCCGTGCAGTGAAGAGCTTCTTCGCTATGCTGGATAACTACATCAAAACTGAAGGCGGAGTACCTTTCGGCGATGAGTTGAAAGCAGCAACGGGTCGCCTGCAGAAAGCAACAATGTGGCTGATGCAGAACGGTATGGGTGACCGCGAGCAGGCAGGCTCTGCTGCAACGCCATACCTGCGTCTGTTTGCACTCACGGCGATTGCTTATTTCTGGAGTCGTATGGTGGCAACCGCAGAGCAGGCACTTGCAGACGGGTCGACCGAGACCGATTTCTATGCTGCTAAGAAAGAGACTGCTGCTTTCTACATGCATAAGCTGTTACCGCAGACTTTGTCATTGCTGGCTGAAATCGAAACGGGTAAAGACAGTCTGATGGGCATGACTGCTGATCAATTCTGATTGGCGGAAACGGTAAATCAGGTGGCCACTGCGGCCGGGAGATTAAAGCTATGAGCAAACGTATCCTGATCACAGGTGGCACCGGATTTATTGGTTCAAAGCTGGTACCCCACTGGCTATCGTACGGGCACAGAATTACCGTTCTGACCCGCGACCCAGCCAGAGGTGCGAGACGTCTCGGTAATGAAATAAATTTTGTCAAAGATTTCTCAGAAGTAACTGACAAAATCGACTGGGTCGTGAATCTTGCAGGGGAAGGCATCGCCGATAAACGTTGGAGTGAGTCACGCAAAGCTGAGCTCAGGGCCAGCCGTGTGACCTTAACCGAAAGTCTTGTGCGTTGGGCGAAGTCTTCAGGGCAGCAGTTTGAGTTGGTGTTGTCAGGTTCTGCAGTCGGTTACTACGGTAGCGTTTCCGGCTCGACGCCTTCATTTAATGAGTCATCTGCGCCTGGCACCGGTTTTTCTGCCAGTCTTTGCATCGACTGGGAGCAGGCTGCCGATGCTCTTCAGGAGATCTCTGAGCGTGTCGTTTGGTTGCGCACCGGCATTGTATTGGGTCAGCACGGCGGCATGTTAAAGCGGATGTGGTTACCCTTCAGTTTAGGGCTGGGAGGTGTTATCGGGTCTGGTGATCAGGTGATTTCATGGATTCACCGGGATGACTACATCCGTGCGCTGGACTTCATTACTGAGCATTCTCTGAGTGGTGCAGTAAATATGACGGCTCCATACCCTGCGACCAACAGAGAGTTCACCCGTGCGCTCGGAAACGCGCTGCATCGTCCGACGTTGTTTCCCATGCCGGCATTTGCCGCAGGCATGGTGTTTGGTGAAATGTCGGAGTTATTGCTGCAAGGGCAGAAGGTACTGCCTACCGCACTGACGACGGGTGGGTTCTCATTCCAATACCCCAATTTAAGCCAGGCATTAGAGGTCGTCGCCGCTGAGTGGTAATCTCAGCCGCGTAACGGGGTGTGAATCAGAACGGATAATTGACACCTGTCATAGGTAGCATTCCTACCTTTACTTTCCCATTTGTTCTCTTCATTCATGCTGAAAACACGGAAAAATGACACCCGGAAGTTTCGTGTAGTTTTCTGTTATCCGCGATGGAAAAGGCGCCCGTCGCCAGCTAAACCTAAGACTGTACACAGACAGAACTGCTACAGGTAATAAGCATCATGAGCATCAGCCGTCAGACACTCGATCAGTACCTTTTTGAATTCGATCAGAGTTATCAGGTGAGTTACGTAAACTTTTCACGTGCATCGGATCTTGCAGATGCTCAGCTGATTCTCACACTGGAACGAGGTTGTGAACGTAAGACGTTTGCTTTCTCACAACCCCATTTTAATGACGTCGACAAAAACCTTGTCGCCAGCAAAGGGTTGTATATTGCAGCGATTAAAAGCTCACCTCTGGCGCCAAATCGGGTCGAGGTGGGAGATATCGATGGTGGATTCGCTTATTTCACCGCGAAGAACGTAAAGAACATCACCCCAATGGCATGAAGCCGGGGTTAAGTTGGCCATGCCACAGCACCAGAAAGCAGCCCTCGGGCTGCTTTTTTTATGCCTTTGATTTGAGCTTACTCAAGGATAACTCTCTGTCCCATCAAGATTGTTGATGAAGTGACTTTTACGACTCAGCAGACTGTTTTACCCTGTGCGGAGACACAGGAGATTCTGCATGACCGATGATATTTTTTATGCCGCCGCCTGGGGCGTTCTTGCTCTGTTAGCGCTCTTTCTGGGTGGGCTTCTACTCGGTACGCTCTGGTTTCTCTGGGCCTATGTATCTGATCGCATTCAGACTCAGCACACGGTGCGCCGGAATTTTCCGGTCATCGGACGCTTCCGTTACAGGTTCGAGCACCTTGGAGAATTCTTTCGCCAGTATTTTTTCGCTATGGACCGCGAAGAAATGCCGTTTAACCGGGCAGATCGTAGCTGGGTGTATCGTGCAGCCAAGAACCTGAGTACGACGGTGGCTTTTGGTTCGACCCGGCGTCTGGATACCGCCGGTACCGTGATGTTCGTTAACAGCCCATTTCCTTCATTAAGCAAAGACCTGAGCGAGTCTCAGGTTCTCACCATAGGTAAAAACTGTCGTAACCCATACAGCACCAGCTCGCTGATAAATATTTCTGGTATGAGCTACGGCGCATTGTCTAAACCAGCGGTACAAGCGCTGTCACGGGGCGCGAAGAAAGCGGGCTGCTGGATGAACACCGGTGAGGGTGGCTTATCGCCGTATCACCTCGAAGGCGATTGCGACATCGTATTTCAGATTGGCACCGCGAAGTACGGAGTACGGAAAGAAGACGGCTCGCTGGACGACGAAAAGCTGATAGAAATCGCACATCGTCCTCAGGTAAAAATGTTTGAAATCAAACTGAGCCAGGGGGCCAAGCCCGGAAAAGGCGGTATTCTGCCCGGCGCCAAAGTCGGCGAAGAGATTGCAGCGATCCGACATATCCCGGTTGGGGAGGACTCAATCAGTCCTAATGGCCAGCCGGAAGTCCGCTCGGTCAGTGATCTGCTCGATATGATTAACCATGTGCGCGACATTACGGGTAAGCCTACTGGGTTTAAAGTCGTACTGGGGGGCAATGATTGGATACGGGACCTGTGTCGTGAGATTCATCTGCGCGGCAAAGACAGTGCGCCTGACTTTATTACCTTAGATGGCGCTGAGGGTGGTACCGGCGCGGCACCCCAATCGTTAATCGATTACATGGGTCTTCCGCTGGCTCAGGCGCTCCCTATGCTGGTGGACACCCTCGATGAATTCGAATTACGTCCACGGATAAAAGTTATAGCCTCAGGCAAACTGATCACGCCCGACCGGGTGGCCTGGGCAATCTGTGTCGGTGCAGACTTTGTAACGTCGGCACGCGGCTTTATGTTCGCACTGGGCTGCATTCAGGCTCTGCAGTGCAATAAAAATACCTGTCCGACCGGTATCACAACCCACGACCCCAGGTTGCAGCGAGGTCTGGTTCCGACAGACAAGGCGGAGCGAGTCGCTCACTTTGCCCGTACTCTTGTTAACGAAGTCGGTGTCATCGCACACAGCTGCGGTGTTGAAGACCCACGCCAGTTACAGCGGCATCATGCGCGTATGGTGCAGCCGAATGGCGAGGCAAGATTGTTGTCAGAGTTATACGGCAAGGAAGGCTTCCACCCACCGACAGAAGGTGTTGCCGAGGCGTCCTGAATACCCTCTTTTCTCCGCGGCAGGGTAAGGCTGCCGCTTGTCCACAACCTGACTTTCGTATAACCCGTATGGATACGCAAACATTTATCTATAAGCTATAGCTTATACTTATAATAAAAAACTATACAGATTAGCTTCTCAGCGTTCGTTGTATCATAGGCACATATTAAGACAGTCAGGGCCACAAGCCCGGCAGTCACTGCGCACACCCGCGCTAATCGGACAATATGATCTTCGCCTACTGGAGAAATCAAGATGGCAACGAATAAAGTAGATGCACTGCTCGTGGGCAGTGGCGTAATGAGCACAACACTGGCGACATTACTAAAGAAACTGGATTCTTCGTTGAATATCCTGATGGTAGAGCGCCTGGATCAGGTTGCAGCCGAAAGTACTGACGGCTGGAATAACGCCGGTACGGGTCACGCGGGCTACTGCGAACTCAATTACACACCTCAGAGTGCCGATGGCGACGTTGCAATCGAACGCGCGCTCACTATCAATGCCAATTACGAGATTTCACAGCAGCTGTGGTCGTCTCTCGTCGAATCTGGCGACTTGCCATCCCCCGATCAATTTATTAATTCAACGCCGCATATCAGCTTTGTCTGGGGCAAAGAGAATGTTGAGTTTCTGCGCAAGCGCTACGAAAAGCTGAAAGACCACCACTTGTTTGCTGACATTGAGTACAGCGAAGATACTCGGACCCTGACTGAGTGGATGCCACTCGTGATGGGTGAGCGCGTTGACGGCGAGCCTGTTGCAGCGACACGCGTTGCTTACGGTGCTGACGTTGATTTCGGTTCTCTTACCCGCAACATGGTCGCCAGCCTGGAAAAGCAAAATGGTTTTGACCTGCGTCTTGGCCATGAAGTTACCGCACTGAAAAAGAACGGCGGCAACAACTGGCACGTTACTATCAAAAATCGCAGCACAGGTAAGAAAGAAGCGATCACGGCAGGATTTGTATTCCTGGGTGCTGGTGGTGGTGCGTTACCGCTGCTGCAGAAGTCAGATATTCCTGAAAGCAAAGGCTACGGCGGCTTTCCTGTATCAGGCCAGTGGCTGGTCTGTCAGAACGAAGACGTTATTAAGCAACACCATGCTAAGGTGTATGGCAAAGCAGCCATTGGAGCACCTCCTATGTCGGTGCCACACCTCGACACACGTATCATTAATGGCAAACCTGCATTGTTGTTCGGGCCATATGCTGGGTTCACAACGCAATTTCTTAAGGCAGGATCACGTCTAGATCTGTTAAAATCCGTCAGCGCTAATAATCTGAAACCCATGATCGACGTAGGCCTGAATAACATGGATCTGACCCGCTATCTGATTAGCGAGGTAATGCAGTCACACAAAGACCGTGTTGCAACACTCCAACAATACCTGCCTTCTGCTAAAGCAGAGGACTGGACGCTGGCACATGCTGGTCAGCGCGTGCAGATTATTAAGAAAGATGAAAAAGGCCGTGGCAAGCTTGAGTTCGGCACCGAACTGGTTGCTGCTGAAGACGGTACTCTGGCTGCGTTACTGGGTGCATCTCCGGGTGCATCCGTGGCTGCCCAGGCTATGATCGAAGTATTAGAGCGCTGTTTCCGTATGCGTATGGACGGTGGTTGGAAATCAAAACTGAAGGCTCTGGTGCCTTCTTACGGTGAATCTTTGGTAGATAACGCACATCTGCTGCAGGATATTCGTCGTCATACTCTGACTACTCTGGGGTTGCAGGCAGTCGCCGGCAAGGAGACCTCAGGCGAAACTCACCACCAGGAACGACAGGAGCAACGCCGTTCCTTTGGCTGACAGACGTTTCATGTAGTTAATTCCATATTTACAAAAAAGCCGCTTATGCAGTCAGTAACCTGACCGCAGGCGGCTCTTGTTTGTTTTAAAAACTTCAGACTTTAAATTTAAATTAACAGGAGTACTAACCATGCTGATTGGTGTACCTAAGGAAATTTATCCTGGGGAAGCCCGGGTTGCCATTATACCTTCGGGTATACAGGCACTACTGGACAAAGGCTTTTCAGTCGTTGTTCAGGAGGGTGCAGGCGATGGCGCACACTTTGGTGACGAAGAATATCGTGCATGCGGTGCAAGCATTGCCCCGTCTGCAGAGTCTCTTTATGAGCAAGCCGATATTATTCTGAAAGTGCGCAACCCTCAGGAAGAAGAGCTGCCTCTGCTGAAAGAAAACAGCACGCTGATCTGCCTGATGGACGCCTGGTTTAATCTGCCAATGGTAGAAAAGCTGGCGGCACAGAAAGTACGCTCTTTCGCTCTGGAATTTATTCCACGTACAACCCGTGCACAGTCTATGGACGTACTCAGCTCGATGGGTGCAATCAGCGGTTACCGTTCTGTACTGACCGGCGCTATGGCTCTGCCTCAGTATTTCCCGATGCTGATGACTGCAGCGGGCACCATCCACCCGGCTAAAGTATTCATCATCGGTGCAGGTGTTGCCGGTCTGATGGCTATTTCTACTGCCCGTCGTCTGGGTGCTGTTGTAGAAGCGTACGATACGCGTGCCGAAGTACGTGAGCAGGTTGAATCTCTGGGCGCTAAATTCGTTGAATTCGACCTTGAAACGGAAGAAGGCAACAGCTCTGGTTACGCTAGCGAGAAATCAGAAGAATTTTATCGTAAGCAGCGTGAGCAGATGACCACCAAGATCTCTCAGGCAGATCTGGTAATTACGACCGCTGCTATTCCAGGTAAGCCATCTCCTCGTCTGATCACCAAAGACATGCTGCACTACATGAAAAAAGGTTCAGTGATTGTCGATCTGGCAGCAGAGCGTGGCGGGAACGTCGAAGGCACTGTGGCGAACGACAAAGTATACCTCGATGGCGTGACGATCATCGGTTATACCGACCACCCGGGTCGTGTTCCTGTGCATGCTTCCCAGCTTCTGACCAAAAACATTTCTACCTTCCTGCTGAACATGGCGGACGAAGGTGAACTGTCTGTAAATATGGAAGACGATATCGTCGCGGCTACCCTGGTAACCGAAGACGGTGAAGTAAAACACGAAGGGCTCAGTGCTCAACTGGCTGGTAACGCGTAAGGAGTAGTCTTATGGAAATGTTTATCCTGAGCCTCACGATTTTTGTGCTGGCTGTATTCGTTGGTGTGGAAGTGATTAACAAAGTACCGCCAACTCTGCACACGCCGCTTATGAGTGGTACTAACGCTATTTCGGGCATTGTTGTTGTGGGTGCCATCATCAGTTCTGGCGGCAGCGAGCACACGACGGTCCTGTCGACGGTTCTGGGTGTTGCAGCGATCGCGCTGGCGACCATCAATATTGTGGCGGGCTTTATGGTTACCGACCGCATGCTCAACATGTTTAAAAAGAAGTAAGGGGCGATTAATTCATGGAAACTGTAATTAACATCGGTTATCTGGTCGCCGCCGTACTCTTTATTCTCGGCATTAAAGGCATGACCAAGCCAAAGACAGCGGTTCGTGGTAACCAGATGTCGGCAACGGGTATGCTGGTGGCGATTATTGCTGCGCTGCTCGACAATAACGTTGTCAGCTACGAATACATCATTATTGGTGTGCTGATCGGCGGTGCAATCGGTGCGTTTATCGCCAAGAAAGTCGCAATGACAGACATGCCTGAACTGGTTGCTGCATTGAACGGTATCGGTGGTGGTGCATCCCTGTTGGTGGCATCGGCTAACTACCTTGAAAGCCAGAAGCTGGCTGAGATGGGTCAGTTTGTTCCTACGTACGATTGGTCTATCGCCGTTATTCTGTCGATTCTGATCGGTGCTGTGACTCTGACCGGTTCTTTTATCGCGGTTGGTAAGCTAAAAGGAAAAATCGGCGACGCTAAGCAGGTCCGCCTGTTCAAGTGGATTGTAAAACTGAGCCTGGCAGCTCTGCTGGCGGGTGCAGCTTACTTTGCTGCGGTTGATCCTGTTAACTCTGATCTGCTGATCGCGGGTCTGATTGTTCTGTGTCTGATTCTGGGTATCTGTCTGGTAATGCCAATTGGTGGCGCTGACATGCCGGTAGTGGTTGCACTGCTGAACTCATACTCAGGTCTTGCGGGTGCAGCTGCGGGTTTCGTACTGGGCAATAATGGCCTGATCATAACCGGTTCTTTAGTAGGCGCGTCCGGTATCATCCTCACTAGCATCATGTGTAAAGCAATGAACCGCTCACTGACGAACGTTCTGTTCGGTGGCTCTATGTCTGAAAGCTCAGGCGTAAGCCGTTCAGAAAACGATGCTTTCTACGAAGGCAAAGTGAAGTTCTCTTCCGCTGACGAACTGGCGATGCTGCTTGATGGCGCTCAGAACGTTGTATTTGTTCCGGGTTACGGTTTGGCGGTTGCACAAGCTCAGCACGCGACACGTGAACTGGCTGGTATGCTGGAGAAGCAGGGTGCGAAAGTTAAATACGCAATTCACCCGGTTGCCGGTCGTATGCCGGGCCACATGAACGTACTGCTGGCGGAAGCGGAAGTACCGTACGATCAGCTGGTAGAAATGGACGCGATCAACCCTGAATTCTCGCAGACTGATGTTGCGATTGTTCTGGGTGCGAACGACGTTGTTAACCCAGCGGCTGCAGAAGATCCGAATTCACCTATCTTCGGTATGCCAATTCTTGATGTACACCATGCTAAGACTGTCGTTGTTGTTAAACGTGGTCTGTCACCTGGCTTTGCAGGTATTCCTAACGAACTCTTCATCCGTGATAACTCACTCATGGTGGCAGGCGATGCTAAGAAGGTTCTGCAGGATACAATTTCGGCGTTGAAGGACCTGTAAAGTTCGCTGTTTAAAACAACGTCATTTGGCCCGCATCGCGGGCCTTTTTTTTGCCTGTCATTCGTCGGCTTGAATTACGCTTTCGCGAGCCATGCTTTTCACCGATTACCTGAGCAGTGGTAAAGAATTCAGAGTCACGAACGGATTTCAGGTCGGCTCTGGCTCGTCGGGTTGCCGCGGCGAAGTCGACCAGAGGAGCAGGGTAGTCTTCGCCAATAATACAGTGTGAATTTTCCTGAATTGCTCGTGGCATTAACCAGGGCTCGAAGATCCATTGATCTGAGACATGCTGTAATTCGGGCACCCAACGACGTACAAACAGACCTTTGGCATCCAGTCGTTGCGCCTGAAGGATAGGGTTGTACATGCGCGGAATATTAATCCCGGTAGTCCCTGCCTGCATCTGCACCTGCGGATAGTGAATGCCCGGCTCATAATCGGTAAACAGAGATGCCAGATAGCGCGACACAGGTTGCCAGGGCAGAGCTAGGGGGTAGGATGCGATCGAAATCAGCATGGCACGCATGCGGAAGTTTACCCAGCCGTTGGCAATTAAGTAGCGCATGGAGGCATCGACCATCGGCCAGCCAGTGTTGCCTGTTTTCCAGGCCTCGAATTTTTCCTCATCGAAAGGGCGGTTGAGCTGCTCTGTCAGTGGATGAAGATTCTGAATTTCCATATCCGGCTGATCTTCGAGCTTCTGAATAAAATGGCAGTGCCACCACAGCCGGGATTCAAATGCCGACAGACTCGCCTTCCAACGCCCTTCCGCTGCTCGCCGCCGGTTTCGAACCGCCTGCACAAGCTCGCGCATACCGATGCAACCCACTGCCAGATAAGGGCTTAACCGTGAGCAGCCATTTTCTGCTGTTAATGGAGAGCTGATTGAGCCACGGTAGTATTCGCCACGTTGGTTCAGAAAGTCCGAGAGTATTTTTACACCTTCTTCACGCCCTCCTTTTTGCGGCTGCTGCACAGAAGGCAGCTGGCAGGAAATACGCTCTGGAAGTTGTTCGGGTTTCAGAAAATTCTCGTTTCGATCAAGGGTCAGGAAATTAATGTGATCGGGTATTGGATATTGCGTCTGCGTCATCCATTGATTCCAGTGGGATGCCCAGTCATCGCGATTACGGTTAGGCCGTCGCACGCCGTTCTGCGGGTATTCTGTCCACGGAATATTGGATTTCTTAAGTAGCTTTTTTAATTTCAGATCACGTGAGAAAGTCCAGAGATTGCCAGTTTCTTCATGGCTGTGAATCCCCTGAATGTTCAGAACTTCTGTCAGCTTATTAAAACGAAGCACCGCATCTCCGCTCATACAGATGAGTTCGCCACCGAGCCTTTTCAGTTGTTGATTCAGATCGATCAGGGCTTCCCGTGTGAATGCCCACTGGCGTTGACTGGTGTCATCCAATTGCCAGTAATCAGGCTCAAAAATATAGAGTGCCAGTACCGTTCCCGATTGCGCAGCGTGCCAGAGTGCAGAGTGATCCTGTAAGCGCAGGTCACGCTTAAACCATACTATTTGCGTCATGATTTAATATCAAAAGCGGGTACGGTAACGACGGGCGGAGGGAAGGACGCGAGAAGTTTTCTTCCTGCCTGATGATCAAGAACGTCCTGCAGACTATTCTCTTCTATTTCCGGGCACCACCGCCTGATATGACTGAGTTCTGGATCATATTGATGAAGCTGTTTGTTCAGGTTGAACTCACGAACGGGTCTTGGGTCGTGACCGACACCTGCAAGGTAGGCCCAATTTCCATAGTTACTGGCAACGTCAAAGTCGCACAGATACATCTCAAACCAGCGGGCACCCAGTCGCCAGTCCAGCTTAAGTTGGTGAATAAAGTAGCTGGCCATATTCTGGCGCAGGCGGTTTGAAACAAAGCCGGTATGTCTTAGCTCGCGCAGTCCTGCATCAATCATAGGGACGCCCGTACTGGCATTACACCAAGCTTGCCAGTGGACACTATTGTCTGAAGCTTCGATTTTCTTTCTCTGGATTCCTGAGCGTGCAAACAATCGGTCGCCATGCACTCGCATTGACCAGTGGAAGTACTCCCGCCAGAGCAGTTCGAATCTGAGCCAGTAGGTATGCTCTGTCTCACCATAGCTGGCTTCAAACTTAAGTATTTCATGCCAGATATAACGCGGCGATAGACAGCCCCAGGCAAGCCACGGACTGAGACGACTACTGAAGTTCTCACCGGTCAGTGCGTTCCTCGTTTCTTTATAATGAGTGATGGCTTTATCGTCCCACACATAACGACTTAGCCACTCTATCCCTGGTCTTTCTCCTCCATGACAGCCGAGTGAAACCGCGTATTCGCTGCCTGGCCAGCTGATAGAGGCACTGGTTCTCAGTGGTTGTTCATGGATGTGAAGGCGGGTTGTTTCTGCGCTTTCAGGGATATAAAAAAGCTCTGGTCTTTTTTCGACCGTTTTTCTGAATTTAGAAAAAGATGCAGGAAAGTCGTTCAGTAAGGTGGCCATTTGTGCCTGACTGAAGAGTGTCTGACTTTCGTAGGTCACCAGATCAATGTCGTATTCTTTAACCGCTTCCAGCCACTCTTGTTCTTCAGGGGCCTGCGCATCCGAGGTGAGCAGCCTTATGTCGCCACACAGCTCATCTCTGAGTCGAGTAATGATGTCGACTGGGTGACCATGATACATATTGAAGTTAATGGTCTGATCTTCAAGCTGTCGATGAAGATCAATCAATGAGGCTCGCAGGAAATGTGCTTTCGCGCTTCCCAGCCTACTCATGCCATCATCATCTGTATTCAGCCAATGCTCAGGTAAAATATAAATGACAGCGAGAGGGGCGCCGTGTTCTACGGCCAGCCGAAACCCCTCATGATCATGGAGGCGCAGATCATTCCGCAGCCATAATACTTGAGTCGTCTTTTGCATCAGAACTCGTCCTCCACACTCGCGCTGGCGCACAGATTTGCAGCGGGTGTTGATTTAGCAGCGCGCTTACAGCGCTGTGAGCAATAGTGCACGTTTTCCCAGTCACGCGCCCATTTTCTCCGCCAGCAAAAAGGGCGTTTGCAATAGGCACAGTTTTTCTCTGGAAGATTTACTTTTTTATGGGGCATATCAAAGCTCGTCCAGTCGACTGAGAAGGTCATCCGCACGGCCAATAATCCGGTCTTTCTTGTCGTCTTTCATTTTGTCCAAGGTCCGGTAAATCATTCCCATACGGTGGTTGTTTTTGAAATCCTCACGGTGACGGTCGATAAAATGCCAGTACAGACTGTTAAAGGGACAACTCTCTTCCTCCACCTGAGTTTTGACTGAGTAATGGCATTGCGAGCAGTAATCCGACATTTTATGAATGTAGTTTCCGGAAGCTGCATAGGGCTTGCTCCCCAGATATCCACCGTCGGCATGCATGACCATGCCAAGTGTGTTGGGAAGCTCAACCCAGTCGTAGGCATCGGCGTATACCGCGAGATACCAGTCACAGATTTCTTCAGGTTTAATTCCGGTAAGTAACGCGAAGTTACCCGTGACCATTAAGCGCTGAATATGATGTGCGTAGGCATGATCAAATGTGTTTTTAAAACAGTCGGCCATGCAGGCCATCTTCGTATCGCCATCCCAGTAATAGCGGGGCAGTGAGCGCTTGTTCTTCAGCGTGTTCTGTTTCGCGTATCGGGGCATGTGAAGCCAGTAAATACCTCGCACGTACTCGCGCCAGCCGATAATCTGGCGAATAAAGCCTTCTACTGCATTCAGGGGGGCACGATCTTCGTCCCAGGCACGTTGGGCAGCATCACATACTTGTTTCGCTGTCAGTAATCCGCAGTTCAGGTAGGGAGAGAGCAGGCTATGAAACAAGGCTTTTTCACCGCGCACCATAGCGTCCTGAAAATCACCGAAATTGCTGAGGCAATGCTGAATAAAAAAGCCTAGCGCGGTTGAAGCCTGGCTTCTTGTAGTCGCCCAGTGAAATTCATCGAGCGAGCCTGGGTGATCTGCGAAGTTCTTTTCGACCAGCTCTATGACTTCACGGTCGATATCATCGCGTTCAAACATAGGAGGGTTAGGAAAGGGAGTTTTGCCATCCCACTTTTTGCGGTTATCGGCGTCGTAATTCCATTGTCCGCCCTCTGGGTTGTCGTCTTTCATCAGGTAACCAGTTTTACGGCGCATTTCCCGATAAAAGTACTCCATACGAAGTTGCTTGCGACCGTCTGCCCAGTCTGCAAACTCTTTTGTCGTGGCGATAAAGCGATCGTCGCCATACACATCGACCGGGATGTTCAGTGATTTTGACCACTCACGATCCATTGCATTCTGTAAGCGGTATTCACCACACTGAGTGAGGACGAGCCTTTCAGCCGAGTACTCGTTTGTATAATGCTTCACTACGTCGAACAGAGACTTGAAGTTTCCCTGACTGTTGTATTCGTAGTAATCCACCTGCCACCCCGCATCTCTCAACTCCTGTGCAAAATGGCGCATGGCGCTGAAGAGCAGAGCGATCTTCTGCTTGTGGTGTTTTACGTAGGTGGCCTCATCGCGGACTTCGGCCATGATCAGCCGGTCCACCTTCGGATCGAGAACGCGAAGGCTTGCGAGGTCGTGTGTCAGCTGGTCGCCGAGAATCAGCCCGAGGTGCATAAGTTATACATTTCTACGTTATTTGGTATAACTAATGTATAACTATATGGCTGGATTTGCCAGTGTGTGAGTCCGCCAACGACGCGGGTTATGACGGCTTGTCCGTCAGATTGCGGTAAATTCCTGCTGTAAAGTGCTGATAAGCCACTCCAGCGCGAGGTCATCGCCCCGCAAGGAAGATGTGATAATGTCGACATCAAACGGTGGTATCGGCAGAGGCAGCGAAGCCAGCGCGATAGGTAGCAGCCCTGCATACTGGTCGGCCATGCGTTTTGGCAGCACTACGACCATATCGTTGCCAATGATGAGATGCGTGGCGCCAAGGTAATTGGGCGTGACAAGAACGATCTCACGCTCAAGGTTGTTATCGTCCAGCCACATATCGACAACCCCCCGGTGTTGCCCACCCGATACCCATATGTGGCGTAAGCCAAGAAATCGTTCCAGATCCAGCCCGGAGGTCAGGTCCAGTTGCTGTGGGTCATAGGCGACAACCAGATCCTCCTTCAGAAATCCTGTGCGGCGAATGCGGGGCGGCAGCTCTCCGAAGCGTCCGATGCACAGGTCTAAGTTGCCATCTTCAAGCGCTTTCGTCGGCGTATCCGGTGGCAGATCAAGAATGTCGAATTCGATTCCGGGCGCCGTTGTGCGCATGTAAGCCAATAAACGTGGCATCAGCGCCAGTTCGGCGTAGTCTGTAGTCGCTATCCGAAAACGGCGGCGGCTGGATTGAGGATCAAATTGATGACCGCCGGACAACGTGGTCTCGATTTGTTGAATGGCCTGACGTATCGGCCCTTCCAATGATAATGCCAGTGCCGTCGGTTGCATGCCCTGTGCGGTGCGGATCAGCAGTTGATCGTCGAGCAGGCTGCGCAGGCGGTTGAGAGCATTGCTGATGGCCGGCTGGCTCAGAGCCAGCTGGTCGGCGACCCGCGATACGTTGCGCTCGCGCATGAGGGCGTCAAAGATGACCAGCAGGTTGAGGTCAAAGTTGCGGATATTCATCATCACAATAAGCTATATCACTATGTTTAATTTCATGTGCTTCTTCAATCTTGGTCAGAATGAGCCCAGAAGCTGATCGAATAAGCATAACAACTCAATAGTAACCCGGATAACAATCCGGACAGGCAAGGTATATGACTCAAGCGAATCTCCCCTCAAGCGTAAACGACATCCAGCAGGTTGCAGTGATTGGTGCGGGCACCATGGGCCGCGGCATTGCTATCTCATTCGCGAATGCAGGCATCAAAGTGACTCTGCTCGACCTGAACGAAGACGTACGGGCGCAAGCTATGAGCTACATCGAAGGCATCTATGCCGGCATGGTAAAGCGTGAGCGTATCACTCAGGCTCAGGCGGACGAGCGCCTGGCCTGCTTCAGCCTGAGCGGAGACTACGCTGACATTGCCGATGTGCAGCTCGCGATTGAAGCGGTCTACGAAAATATCGACCTGAAAAAAACCATCTTCAAGCAGTTGGATGAAACGCTGAATGCGAACGCTATCCTTGCGACCAACACGTCATATCTCGATGTTGATGCCATTGCCGCGGCGACTTCACGCCCAGAGCAGGTACTCGGTCTGCACTTCTTCAGCCCAGCACACATTATGAAGCTGCTTGAGATTGTTCGCGGTGAGAAGACTGCTCCTGCGGTACTGCAGCTGGCTGAAGATCTGGGCCAGCACATTGGCAAAGTCGCCGTTGTCGCAGGTAACTGCCATGGCTTTATCGGTAACCGCATGCTGGAGCCTTATGTGTTTCAGGCGCGCCGACTGCTGTTAGAGGGAGCACTGCCAGCGCAGGTCGATAGCGCATTGCAGAACTTTGGTATGGCGATGGGCCCGTTCCGTATGTACGACGTTGTCGGTATTGATCTTGAGTGGCGCTCGCGTCAGCTCTCGGGAGTGCAGCTCCCTGAAGGCTCTCCTGAAGAACTGAATGTCCGTGTGGACAACCAGCTCTGTGAACAGGAGCGCTTCGGTCAGAAATCAGGTAAAGGATACTACCGCTACGAAAAAGGCAGCCGTGAGGCCATCGTCGACGAATCGGTTGAAGCATTGATAGTCGAAACTTCAGAAAAAGCCGGCTTCACCCGCCGAGATATCAGCGATGAGGAAATCGTTGATCGCTGCATTCTTGCGCTGGTGAACGAAGGCGCGAAAATCCTTGAAGAGGGCATTGCCCGCAACAGTGCCGATATCGATAAGGTCTACCTGAATGGTTACGGCTTCCCGAAAGAGCGCGGCGGCCCTATGGCATACGCCGATGAGTGCGGTTTAAGCGATATTCTTGCTCGTACACAAGCACTGACCGATAAGTTCGATGAGGCATGTGCGCCAGCTCCGTTGCTGAAAAAACTCGCCGAAAGTGGCGGTAAGTTTTCAGATATCGCTAACTGATACCCAGAAAATAATAAATTAAAAACAGGTTACAGATATGACAGCCTATAAAGCCCCTTTGCAGGATATGCGTTTCGTATTGCACGAAGTACTCGACGCTACTTCACATTTTGCCCGCCTCGGTCGTGATGATCTGACGGCAGAAATTGTCGATGCCGTTCTGGAAGAAGGCGCAAAATTTAATGAGGGCGTACTGGCACCGCTGAACCGTAGTGGTGACGAAGAAGGGATTCACTTTGAAAATGGTGAAGTAAAAACACCGGAGGGTTTCCCAGAGGCGTATCAGCAGTTCTGTGAAAACGGCTGGGCCTCGATGACCGGCAGTGAAGAGTTTGGCGGTCAGGGCTTTCCTGTATCGATGGCGGCGCCATTTCAGGAAATGATGATGAGCGCCAATCTGTCGTTCCGTGTGTATACCGGCCTGACGGACGGTGCTGTGTTCGCGCTGAACATGCATGGCAGCGACGAGCTTAAAAATACGTATCTTCCGAAAATGGTCTCCGGCGAATGGACCGGCACCATGTGTCTGACCGAACCTCATGCCGGTACTGACCTTGCCCTGCTGCGCACCAAAGCCGAGCCACAGGCAGACGGCAGTTATGCAATCTCTGGCACCAAGATTTTTATCAGTGGTGGTGAGCAGGACATGACCGACAATATTGTTCATCTTGTACTGGCTCGCCTGCCGGACGCACCACCTGGGGTGAAAGGCATTTCGCTCTTCCTTGTGCCAAAAGTGCTCGAAGACGGCAGCCGCAACCCAGCGGTATGCGGCTCGATAGAGCACAAGATGGGCATCAAAGCCGCAGCAACCTGTGTGATGAATTTTGATAACGCTAAAGGCTGGCTTGTCGGTACAGAAAACCGCGGTCTGGCGTGCATGTTTACCATGATGAACGATGCACGTTTCCAGGTGGGCCTGCAGGGTCTGGGCGTTGCTGAAATGGCGTATCAGGGTGCCGTCGAATACGCTATTGACCGTTTACAGTCGCGTTCGCTTTCTGGTCCGAAAGCACCAGAGAAAGCGGCCGATCCGATTATTGTTCACCCCGATGTACGCCGTATGCTGCTGACTCAGAAAACGTTGGTCGAAGGCTGCCGTATTCTTGCGTACGAAGCGGCTCAGTATCTGGATATGGAGCAACACCATCCTGACGCTGAAGAACGTGAAAAAGCCGCAGTGCGCGCTGCGCTGCTGATCCCGGTTGTGAAATCCTTCCTCACTGATATGAGCGCAGAAGCCGCTAACCTGGGCATGCAAGTGTATGGTGGCCATGGCTTTATTCGCGAATGGGGCATGGAGCAACTGGTACGCGATGGTCGTATCACTCAGATTTATGAGGGCACCAACGGCATTCAGGCACTGGATCTGATGCGTCGCAAAGTGATGGGCGATCAGGGGGCCGAGCTTGCGAAGCTGCAGGACGAAATCGACGCTTTATGTGAAGCCAACGATCTGCATGAATCTTTGCGTGAGCAAGTCGCTGCACTCACTTCGGTGAATGCTCACTGGCGTAAGCTGGCGCAGGACATCATCAAGCGTGCGGCAGATAATCCGGAAGAAATCGGCGCCTGTGCGACCGACTTCCTGAATTTCTCATCGTATGTTCTTCTGGCTTACGGTTGGCTGCGTATGGCACTGACCGCGCAGAAAAATATCGATGAAAAATCCGGCGATCAGGATTTCTACCAAGGCAAACTGGCGTCATCGCGCTTCTATTTTGAGCGTATTCTGCCGCGTGCAGAATTGCATCGCCAGGTACTGCAAACGTCGGCCGATAACCTGTTTGGCCTGACAGCAGAGCAGTTTGTCCGCCACTAAATTATTAGCAGAGAATAATAATGACAGCTTTTACGTTTACAACGACACGCACCATTATCAATGAGCCGGGTTCAGCCCGGCGCCTGGCCAGTATCTGTGAAGAGCAGGGTGCGCGTAGCATCATGCTGGTAACTGACCCGGGCATTATCAGTATTGGCTTGCTTGAGGACGTACTGCCAGCATTTTCAGAATCGGGTATTCAGTTAACACTGTTTAAAGACGTTGAAGCCGACCCGGCTGACAGCACGGTCATCGACGCCGCGAATCAGGCGCGTGCTGCTAAAGCCGATTATGTGGTGGGATTTGGCGGTGGTAGCTCGATGGATGTCGCCAAGCTGGTGGCCTTACTGGCTCACCCAGAGTGCAAACAGCCGTTAAGCGATATGTACGGTGTTGGCAATGCACGTGGTAAACGTCTGCCTTTATTGCAGGTGCCTACTACGGCAGGCACAGGCTCTGAGGTTACTCCCATCGCTATCGTTACCACAGGTGCAACGACTAAGGCGGGCGTGGTTTCTCCCGTTTTACAGCCCGACATTGCTTTATTAGATGCCGAGCTGACCAAAGGCCTGCCAGCGCACGTTACGGCAGCGACCGGCATTGATGCCATGGTGCACGCTATTGAAGCCTATACCTCTGTGCATAAGAAAAACCCTGTGTCCGACATGCTGGCGAAAGAAGGGCTGCGCCTGTTGTCATCGAACCTCATGGCTGCTGTTAACGAAGGGCACAACCTCGAAGCGCGCAGTAATATGTTGCTCGGTGCGCTGTATGCTGGTCAGGCATTTGCCAATGCGCCAGTGGCGGCAGTACATGCACTGGCGTATCCACTGGGTGGCCATTTCCATATTCCGCATGGTCTGAGTAATTCCCTCGTATTGCCGCACGTAATGCGGTTTAACGCAGCGGATAAACAAGCGGCAGCACAGTACGCGGAATTAGCGCCCTATATTATGGGAGCTGATTTCTCAGAAACATCAGCCGGGATCAGCGATGAGGAGGTTACTAACACTCTGATCGCCTGGCTTGAACAGCGGATCAAAGAGACCGGCCTGCCAATGAGGCTGCGGGAATGTGACATCCCGGAAGATGCTGTTCCTATGCTGGCCAGTGAAGCCTTGCTGCAGCAACGTTTGCTAATTAATAACCCACGCGAAGTCACCGAAGCGGATGCGCTGGCTATTTACACCGCCGCTTATTAATTTTGAAAAAAGGATGACCCATGAGCAGTGAAAAACCGCTGTCACGCAGTGACTATAAAAAGTTCGTCCCCATTACTACCCGCTGGATGGATAACGATATCTACGGCCACGTTAACAACGTGACTTACTATTCTTATTTTGATTCGGCAGTTAACCGCCATTTAATCGAAGAGGGTGGGCTGGATATTCATGATGCGCCGATTGTTGGTTTCGTGGTCAATTCACATTGTAATTACCTTGCCCCGATTGCCTACCCAGACGCCATCGAAGTTGGCCTGAGAGTCAACAAGCTGGGCAACAGCTCAGTGACCTATGGTGTCGCTATCTTCAAAGAAGGCGAAGATCAGGCCTGTGCCTTTGGCGACTTTATTCACGTATTTGTGGAACGCGCGGCCAATAAATCCGTCCCAATTCCTGAACCGATACGAAATGCACTCTCGCAACTGGTGATCTGACATGAGTAAGACCTATCCCTACTATCTCGCAGGCGAAGCGGTATACGCCAATACAGACCTGAAAGTTACCGATAAATACAGCGGAGAAGTCGCTTACGAAGTGCCACTGGCGACGCCGGATGTTCTGGATGAAGCCATTGCAGCGGCCGAAGGCGCAGCCGAAGCGATGCGTAAAATGACGGTTTATGAACGTCAGGCTGTTCTTGAGCATTGTGTGAAACGCTTTACCGAGCGCGCTGACGAACTGGCCGAAGCCTTGTGTATTGAAGCCGGTAAACCGATTAACGATGCGAAAGGCGAAGTAGGTCGCTTAATCGACACCTTTAAAATCGCGGCGGAAGAAACACCGCGTATGCTGGGCGAGACTCTGCCATTGGATATCAGTCCGCGCGCCAAAGGCTATCGTGGTATGACTCAGCGCGTGCCTATCGGCCCGTGCGCATTTATCAGCCCGTTTAACTTCCCGTTGAACCTGGCTGCACATAAAGTCGCGCCGGCGATTGCGGCGGGTTGCCCGTTCGTATTGAAACCAGCCAGCATGACGCCGATTGGCGCTCTGGTGATTGGTGAAATTCTCGCAGAAACGGATCTCCCTAAAGGGGCGTTTTCTATTCTGCCGTGTCGCCGTGACAGTGCCGATATGCTTACCGAAGACGACCGCCTGAAGCTTCTGAGCTTTACCGGTTCTCCTGAAGTTGGCTGGGCGCTGAAAGCTCGTGCTGGTAAAAAGCCGGTCGTGCTGGAACTCGGTGGCAACGCTGCGTGTGTTGTCGATAACGACTGGGATCTCGATGATGCGGTTGCCCGTGTCATCATCGGTGCCTTCTACCAGTCAGGTCAGAGCTGCATCGGTGTTCAGCGTTTATATGTTCACAGTGATGTCTATGACACATTCAAAGAAAAGCTGCTGACTAAAACCAAAGCACTGAAAAGCGGTGACCCGAAAGATCCGGGAACCTTTATTGGTCCGATGATTTCTGAAGGCGAAGCGGAACGTCTGCATGGCTGGATTAAAGACGCTCTGGATCGCGGTGCGACCTTACTGTGTGGTGGTGAGCGTGACGGCAATATGCTGCAGGCCTCTCTGCTGGAAAACGTACCAGCGGATTGCGAACTCAGCGCGGAAGAAGCGTTTGGGCCAGTGGCTATTTTAGAGCCGTTTGATGATTACGACGCTGTTCTGAAAAAAGTAAACGACAGCCGTTACGGTCTGCAGGCGGGTATCTTCACCCGTGATCTGTATAAAGCACAGAAAGCTTGGGACGAACTGGAAGTCGGTGGTGTCGTGATTGGTGATGTGCCGAGCTGGCGCGTCGACCATATGCCATACGGCGGTGTAAAAGACTCAGGCATTGGCCGGGAGGGCATTCGCTATGCTCTTGAAGATATGACAGAGTTGCGCCTGATGGTAGTGCGCACGCCGCAGTAACGGAAATGCAGACCAAAAAAAGCGCAGTCGGTTTCCCGACTGCGCTTTTTTATGCATCACGTTCTGATTACAGAGCGACGATGTTCTCAGCCTGAGGGCCTTTCTGACCTTGAGTTACAGTGAACTCAACACGCTGGCCTTCAGCCAGAGTTTTAAAGCCAGAACCGGTGATCGCGCTGAAGTGAGCGAAAACGTCAGGGCCAGATTCCTGCTCGATGAAGCCGAAACCTTTAGATTCGTTGAACCATTTTACTGTGCCAGTTGTTTTATCAGACATAATTTGTACCTTTCGGATTGTATTCAGTGGTGTCCCGCATGACACAAAGCCACACTGAGGACGATAAAGCATGAAATAAGGCTGAACTTAGAAACTACAAACCGAGGTATTACAGCTAACTGACATCGAGATGGAGTATTTAGACAGGAGACTTTCTTTCTTGCCAGATGGACTATGGGCTTGGTTCGGCTGTCTGTCAATATTTATCGGCGAAACAGCACGTTTGGGTAACAAAAAATTCATTTTTCCTGCCAGCCGGGCGGGTCAGAGGGCTGGCAGGGTGAAAATCAGGGGGCTGATCAGTCGATCAGGCCAAAGCTGATGATGTTCCAGAAGCTGCGACGGTCGACATCTGCCAGTCCACTTTCTTCCAGCTGGCCATCCACCAGTTGTGGGTGATCCGGATAGTTCAGCTTCAACAGCGCCAGTGATTTCTCAGCCAGCTCGTCCATTTCCAGCAGCTGGTAAGCCTCCGTCATGATCGCCAGCGCGTCTTTAACATACGGCGTCTTCTGGTAGTGGATCAGAACTTCTTCACAGCGGTTTGCCGCAGCAAGATAAGCATGACGCTTCATATAATACTTAGCGACGTTGATCTGATAGCTGGCCAGACGCTCACGCAGGTAAACCATGCGGGCACGCGCATCGGCGTTGTATTCGCTGTCAGGGAAGCGGCGCAGCAACTCAGAGAAATACGCGAATGAATCCTGCAGGGGCACCGGGTTACGGTACTCTGTTTCATCACTCAGGTAGCGCTCGACAAAGGCAAAACCCAGCTCGTAGGTTGCCAGGCCGCGCATATAGTAAGCGTAATCAACTTTCGGGTGTTGCGGGTGAAGACGGATAAAGCGCTCAGATTTGGCCAGAACACCTTCCATGTCTGACATTTTGAAGCTGACGTAAATCAGCTCAAGCTGAGCTTGCTCTGCGTACTGGCCGAACGGGTACTCGCTTTCGAGTCGCTTCAGGCGGTCTTCCGCGATCAGCATGTTATCGTCGTCGATGGCCTCGCGGGCTTCTTCGTAGTACTCGGCTTCGGTACGTACTTCACGTTCAGGGTTCGAAGAGCAGGCGCTCAGGCCGGCTGAAAGAAAAGACGCTGTGATCAGTGCCAACAGGATGGACTTTATGGAGTGCATTCTCATACATCTATATAATTTCGCGATACGCCGTATTAGAACACACCTGCGCGTCATCATCATCCGTCGCGCACATTAAAGGTTTCCTATGTCTGACCAGATAGACCACACCATTGAAGTTCCCTATGAAGAGGGCAACAAACGCCTTGATCAGGTGGCCGCCAAGCTGTTCCCTGATTACTCACGCTCGCGCCTGCAGCAATGGATCAAAGATGGCCAGCTGCTGGTGAACGGCAAATCTGTCCGGGGGCGCGATAAGGTGGTTGGTGGTGAGACCCTGACCTTAACCGCCGAGCTGGAGGCTGAGGGCGAATGGGAGCCAGAAGATATCCCGCTGGATATCGTCTACGAGGATGATGACATTCTGGTACTGAACAAACCGACCAACCTCGTTGTTCACCCAGCGGCGGGTAATCGCACCGGCACCTTACTCAACGGTTTGCTTTTTCACTGCCCTGATCTGATCAATATTCCGCGCGCGGGCATTGTTCATCGTCTTGATAAGGACACTACGGGCCTGATGGTGGTCGCCAAGACATTACAGGCGCAGACGCACTTAGTCGCTCAGCTGCAGGACCGCAGCATGGGGCGTGAGTACGAGGCAGTAGTGCAGGGGCACATGGTGGCGGGTGGTACGGTCGACGAGCCGATTGGCCGCCACGGCACGCAGCGCACCAAGATGGCCGTTAGCCCCATGGGTAAAGAAGCGGTCACTCACTATCGTGTCTTGCATAAGTTTCCATCGCATACCTATATTCGCTGCAAGCTGGAAACTGGCCGCACGCACCAGATTCGTGTGCACATGTCGCACATCAGCCATCCTCTCGTTGGTGATGCGACGTACGCTGCCCGCACCCGATTAAAGAAAGGCGTCAGCCCAGAATTACGCGAAATGCTGGCGAAATTTCCACGACAGGCACTTCATGCAAAAGCCCTGACGCTGATTCACCCGCGTACCGAAGAAATCATGGAATGGGAAATCGAACTCCCGGATGATTTTGTTGAACTGCTGAATACACTGGCCGACGACGAAGCCCTGCAGGACGACTATTAATGATCGACCTGCACCAACCCGAGTGGTCATTGCCGGAAGGCGTTTACGCTTACTATTCGGGTCGGCGCGGCGGCGTTTCGTTAGCGCCGTATAACGGCTTTAACCTTGGCGATCATGTGGGTGACTTATCCGAATCCGTGGCCGCTAATCGAGCGACGCTACTCGATGCTTTACCCGGCGTTTCCGGCATCCAGTGGCTGAAGCAGGTGCACGGTGTTGAGGTATTTCAGGCAACCGCTGACTCACTCAGAATAATTCCAGAAGCCGATGCGGCTGCCACCACAGAAGCAGGTATCGCCTGCGCTGTGATGACGGCCGACTGTCTGCCTGTGTTGTTCTGTGATCAGAGCGGCGACAAGATCGCGGCTGCCCATGCTGGTTGGCGTGGCCTGGCTTCGGGCGTCTTGCTCAACACTCTTAAAGAGTTCTCTGATGTGTCTCAGGTAAGTGCTTACTTATGCCCGGCGATCGGGTTTGAAGCCTTCGAAGTTGGCCCTGAAGTTAAAGGAGCCTTTCCCGATGCGCCTGAAACCTGCTTCCGCAACGGAGAGGGAGATCGCTGGTATGCAGATCTTTTTGAGCTGGCTCGTTGGCAGCTCATCCGTGCGGGCATTGGCAGTGTGCACGGAGGAGGGATCTGCACTTTCGAAGACGAAAGTGGGTATTTTTCTTATCGTCGTGATGGTGTCACCGGCCGTCAAGTCAGCCTGATCTGGAAAGCGTAAAACCTGCCCCGTTTTCAGACTGGATAATACCGTTGCTGAAACCTTACTGAATACAGTGATAAAAACCGGCCTGAGCCTTGATTTTACAGGGGTTTGGTGGTTCACACATTGATCAAGTACTGATAGAATAAACGCCATAAATGACAGCTCACCCAATGCTACACACCCGGAGCGCGGTGATTGTCATACATGGCCTTTGATGCGGTTACCCTCCGTGTCCGGCCCTGACCCCGGTTTCCTGGACCAGGCACCCGGTATCTGATGACGAACTAAGAGTGACTCATCCAGCCTTTTAAGGGATTGCCCCAACGGTTCCGTTTGAGCTGTTGTTGGTGCAGACCCGACTCGAACATACGTAACTCGTGCTCAACGGTGAGCACAAGAACAGAGGATTTTACGGTGGAATTAATTTCCGGCGGAGACATGCTGGTTCGTGCACTTCACGAAGCAGGTGTTGAATACGTTTATGGTTATCCGGGCGGTTCGCTGCTTCACGTTTACGACTCGCTATACAAGCAGAGCGCAGTGAAGCACGTACTCGTCCGTCATGAGCAGGCCGCTGCTCATATGGCTGATGGTTATGCGCGCGCGACGGGTAAAGCGGGCGTGGTGATGGTTACTTCTGGTCCGGGCGCAACAAACACCATTACGGGTATTGCGACGGCCTTTACAGACTCCATCCCTATGGTCGTTATTTCTGGTCAGGTAATGAGCCACTTAGTGGGAGACGACGCCTTCCAGGAAACCGATATGCTGGGTGTATCGCGTCCTATCGTTAAGCACAGCTTTGCGGTTCGTCGTCCTGAAGACATTCCAGAGATCGTTGCTAAGGCGTTCTACATCGCCAACACCGGTCGCCCTGGTCCGGTTGTGATCGATATTCCGAAAGATATGACGATGCCGAACGAGCGTTACGAGTACGTCTATCCGAAGAAAATTAAAATGCGTTCCTACACGCCGCCACAGCGTGGTCACTCCGGTCAGATTAAAAAGGCCGTTGAGTTGCTGCTGGCTGCTAAGCGTCCGGTAATCTACTCCGGTGGTGGTGTCATCATTGATGGCAGCTCCGACAAACTGCGTGCGCTGGTTGATCGTCTGAACTTCCCATGCACTAACACCCTGATGGGTCTGGGTGCGTATCCGGGTACTGGCGAGCGCTTTATCGGCATGCTGGGCATGCACGGCTCTTACGAAGCCAACATGACCATGCACAACGCAGACGTTGTTATCTGTATTGGTGCGCGTTTTGACGACCGCGTAACCAATGCGACCAGCAAGTTCTGCCCGGATGCAAAAATCATCCACGTCGATATTGACCCATCATCAATCTCTAAAACCATTATCGCTGACGTGCCAATTGTTGGCCCGGTAGGTGCGGTTCTGGACGAAATGATGGCATTGCTCGACGAAGCCAACGAAACACCCGATGCAGAAGCACTGGAAACCTGGTGGAAACAGATCAACGAATGGCGTGAGCGTCATGGCGGTCGTTACGAGAAAAACGACAGCCAGCTGATGAAGCCGCAGGAAGTGATCGAAGCCATGTGGACTGCCACCAAAGGTGATGCCTTCATTACCTCTGACGTAGGTCAGCACCAGATGTTCGCGGCACAGTACTACAAGTTCGACAAGCCGAACCGTTGGATCAACTCCGGTGGTCTGGGCACCATGGGCTTTGGGTTCCCGGCGGCGATGGGCATCAAAATGAACTTCCCGGATGACATGGTGGTATGTGTTACTGGTGAAGGTTCGATTCAGATGAACATCCAGGAATTGTCGACCTGCTTACAGTACGGCATTCCGGTAAAAATTCTGTGTCTGAACAACGGCTCACTGGGCATGGTTCGCCAGTGGCAGGACATGAACTACGAAGGTCGTCACTCGCACTCCTACATGGAGTCACTGCCTGACTTCGTTAAGCTGGTAGAAGCTTACGGACACGTTGGCATTCGCGTGACCGACCGCGATCAGTTACCACAGGCGCTTGAAGACACCTTTGGTAAATACAATGACCGTCTGGTATTCCTCGACGTAGCAGTTGATGAAACCGAACACGTATATCCAATGCAGGTACCGACAGGTTCTATGCGCGATATGTGGCTGAGCAAGACGGAGCGTACCTGATCATGAGACATATTATTTCAATCCTGCTTGAAAACGAGCCGGGCGCGTTGTCCCGCGTTGTTGGATTGTTCGCCCAGCGTGGCTACAACATCGAAACCCTGACCGTGGCACCGACAGAAGACGAGACACTGTCTCGTCTTACCATGACTACCACAGGTGACGAACGCAAGATCGAACAGATCACCAAGCAGCTCAACAAACTGGTAGAAGTGGTTAAGCTCGTTGACCTGTCCGAAGGCCCGCACATTGAGCGCGAGCTGATGCTGATAAAAGTCAAAGCGATTGGTGCACAGCGTGCTGAAATCAAACGTACTGCCGATATCTTCCGCGGCCAGATCGTTGACGTCAGCCCAAGCGTTTACACCATCCAGCTGACTGGAACCAGTGACAAGCTCGAAGCCTTTATCGAATCCATCGGTGCTGGCTGCGTACTCGAAACCGTACGTACTGGTGTCTCTGGTATTGCACGTGGTGAGAAAGTACTGAGTCTGTGATTTTATATCAAACAGCAGAGTGGGCAGTGCCTACCAAGCAATAGCGACTCACATAAAGGGCCTTCGGGCCCTTTTTTGTTGGTCGGTTTTGTTGCCCCTACGCCTGAATATCATCACGTAGGGCAGATGCGCTTGCCCGTCTTTGGGGAGCGTAGTAACTTAACCCAATATCAAATCAGAACTTATGAACTTCGGATGAAGTAATTGAGTAAGCCACCGCCGAAGTAAAAGACGTGCGCGTTTTTCTTGAAGGGAAATTTGAGTTATGGAGGGGTCCTGTGGAAGAACCGACAAATTTGACAAGTTTGCATAAACGACCAATTTATCATCAATTCTGAGGCCCATCGTCACGCCAAAAATGCTGTTTCACATGATCCTCCAATATCCTTGCCATCGCGTCTACATCAATTTTCCCGCTGCTTTTCTTGAAGTTATACCGACCTGTAAATAACGTATGTGTCCAGGCAATCGGTGAAATCCGGATAAATTCATCGATGACCGCTTGAGGCGCGCCGTTGGCCAGCATCCTTTGGTACACGGCATTCAAGATCATGCTGTTGTAGGCCACGATACAGTTGGCGATTAACCTGGCAGCATGGGCACTGACCCGGTTTTCGACGATTCTTTTGCCTTGAAAGATGCCGTTATAAGTCTTCCGGATATTGCTCTGAAGCTGATGGTAGGCCTCTGTGCGATTACGGGCGCTTCGGATTGCTTTCCTGAGCTCCATATCGTCAATCAGATTGAGAACATGGATACTCTTGAAGATGGTATTATATTCAAACAGCGCGGCTTTGAGCCTGGCATAACGGGCATGTGAGTTGAGCTTACGGATGATATTGCTCTGGGTGTTCTCCTGCATGATGAGTGAAAGTAATACCCGCATGACACCTCGACGTTGTGAGCGGATACGATCAACATTGATCACGCCCTTGGGTTTGAGGATTCCGGTGTCATAGTCTAACGGTTCAGCGGTATAGATATCGTCAGCAGCGTCTCGCACATTTTTGATGCTGGGGACATAATCCACGTCGATGGAATCCAGCGTGACAAAATTCAGCTTGTTCAATGAATGGTTATCACCGGTCACCATGTGGATATCAATATCGGTTTTGTTGTTGTAGATCATATCGTACAGCGAATGTCCTTCGTACTCGTTCAGGCCGATATTTTTCGCATTAACTGCCACATAGTTGGCGAGCAGCGTGTAGAGTGAGATACCACGGCCTTTGCCAAGGTGCTTCCTGGAGTAACGGGATTGAATTGTACTGTCTGTGGTCGCAAATTTTTGTCCATCCGCATCCGCTAGTACTTTCTCATCCATCAAATTCCACTGATTAAATATGGGAAGCGAATGAATGTGGTTACTGACAATTTCATTGGCGGCGCATAGCGTATCCACCCGCACGAAATCCTCCCGCATTGCACGTAACTGGCTGATTTCCAGGTCAGACATATCAGCCATTTTCAATGTACCGAACCCAAACGCCTCTGATAACAAGCAGGCGTTGATCGCCAGAGGCAGCGGTTTTTTCCGCTTGGTGTAGCGATCTTTCATGTGGGTAAATGCGCTCCACATTCCAATCCGATCGCCGATGAACATGACAATACTGGCAATGTCCACCTTGGGCAGGTTTTTAAAGAACGCATCATCCAGCTTTTCAACACTGTCATAGAGCAAACTCCAGTGTTGTTGTCCGGTCTTGGTTTCTCGAACACTGAATCCATGATTATTATTCTCACGGATATTGTGAGTCGTTCGCTCCCAGGCGTTGTTCAGCTCCTGAAGCGCCTCCTCAAGTCGCTGATCACAGTAGATGGGTATCTTGGGATAACCAAACTCCGCCGCGATCTTCTCAACATCGTCTACCAGTGCGTCGTCCACCAGATCGGTATCGATATCACAGTAAGAGACACTGTCATTGCAATAGAGACGGCCACGGTCAATCTCATGATAAATTTTCTGGTAAACAAAGAACTCGAACAGGTACGGATCGATGTGCGTGTCATTCGGTTCCCGCTTCAAATATTGATTCATGTTTTTGGGGATGGTAAACCCCAGGTCATCACAAATTTTTAAATCCGATGGACTTTTCCCGCTGGCATAATGCGCTTTCAGTAGATTGATCAATTCGCCGATGTAGCTGTTTTCCTTGTAGTACTCCAGCTTGACTGTTGTAAATATCGGGCGAAGATACAGTGCAAATATGCGAGAAGATTTTCCATAGTACTCCCACAAGGCGGCTTTCTTATCGAAAGATTTGCCTTCCAGAAACTCTGCCATGGCTGAAAACTGCTCTTTGGGCAACATGCTGTAGGCTGCTTCATTCAGTTCATCCTGACTCATGTTGGGGTTTCGATTTGGGAACCACTTCAAAAACTTGGCCAGCTTGGGAAAGTCGGTCACCACCTTGGAGCTGTGCTCCATATGAGCCATTGAGGCGTAGGTCTTGCCGGCGTCCATAATGGCGCGGGTGTGATAGCAAAAACTAACGATCAGATTATCCATAATCTGTTGGTAGCGGTGGTAAACAAAGCACAAAGCATAGAGCCATTTTTGCGGTTTGCTCAGCCGACGTAAGCGGGATGCGGCATACTGTTCGGCAACATCGGCATAGTAGCGAACGGCATTCTTTGACAACCCCAGAGACGGAATAAAACCGTTCGCAAACTCGTACAACTCCTCAATCCGCAGGGTTTTGTCCACTTCCGATTTGACCGCCGTATACTGAAAGTCTTTTTGATCCGCGCGAATGATGTTGAGCGCCGTGATACCATCATCTCGCCGCACCAGCGTCATAAGCTGGCCACTGATTGATGACGGTATGGAAGAGATGGCGTTATTTAACCGCTGTTCCTCGGCGGCAAAGGCGCGGCTGAACATGTCCTGGAACGTTCGATAGGACGGAATGATTAAATTCTGGTGATCGAAAAACGCGAGCAACTGCCGGAAAGCACTGTGCCCTTTGGGGTAATAGCGTAATAACAGACCGATGTGGGATTCTATTTCAGCTCTAAATTGAGGCGACCAGCTTCGGTAGTCGAAAAGTGACAGTATCGCCTGGCGTTGCTTACGCGAATATTCACGAGAGAGGTTTCCGGTGAACTGTGCCGCATCTGCACCGTTGTAATAGGTTGCAACGATATATTCAACATCGGCACTGACCTCATCGAGCGAATAGTTAAAAAACTGCTGCTTGGCCTTGAAATAACCCAATTGCAGGATGAAGTGGATACGGGTCTGGGTATTGCGAAACTGCTCAAGCGCGGCGCGTTCTGTCGGACTTAATGAAAAATACAGGCTTTGTTCATGGGTATTGAATTCTGGGCGAGCATATAACTCTTCGACTTCCGTGCTGGATAACAGCTGAATACGTTCGATATTTTCCATAGCGAGTGCCGATTCAATGCGGCCCGATCGTCAGCCACATTTAAATCACCTCGCGCCCATCCAGGTGATTCACTGGCACCATCCGCTTGTGCAGGACACCAAACACCACCAACTGCTGCGCATGAACCACGTAATAAATGACATGACTGATGTGGGGGAAGCTCAACACGTCCTCCCCTACATCCGGCCTGGGCTTTCCCAGGGACGGGGTTTCAGCCAGCAGGTGAAGGGTTTGTCGGAGTTCGAACAGGTATTTCTTCGACTGCGCTTCTCCCCATCGGTCTAGGGTAAAACGACGAATGTCGATAAGATCGGATTGAGCATCCGGGGTTAAGCGGTAATTTGACATGGCGTATTGGCGGGACTAATGATCCTTGGGAACATCGACAATGCCATCGGCGATCCCCTGTGCCAGCATTTCCATGAGTTTGGCAAAACGATAAAAGCCATCGTATTGCTGACAGATGTAATCCATTTGGATGTGAGAGGTGCTATCCATCACCCGTTTGAACACATCCATGTAGTCGTAGCAGGTTTGCAATAATTGCTCATCCCCGGCTTCGGTAAGAGGAAACCGGAGGGCGTGGTCATGGATGATCTTTACCATCTGAAGTTGTTCTGCATTCAGCTCGACAGCAGACATTTTTCTTCCCCCAGAAATTTTATCGTCTAGTCGTGGTGACCTGATTCCAAATCATTAAAAAATGCTTCACCATCAACGGTGTTACCTGCTTTGATATCAGCTTTGGTCTGAGTGGCCCTCGACTGCAACAATCTCAGCTTGAGCGCTTTAATGCTCTCGTACTCATCCATTGAGATAACCACAGCAACCGGTTTTCCGTTTTTATTGATCTGGATTGGCGCACGTTGCGCTTTTAGCAGCAGGTCACCAAACTGGGTTTTGGCTTCATTGGCAGAAAGTGTGTCCATGGTCTGGTACCTCACCAAATATCGTTCGATTCGTCCATAATATTCGAAACGAGCGATCTACGTCAATGCCTTGCCTCGCCTGTCTACACGGACATAGCCTCGAGCAGTTTCCCTGGAACTGGCCAGAAACTGCGCCATGAGCCCGACCTCAGTGAAAAATCGCCGAACAAGGTGGAATGGGATATCCAGGGTAGACGTGTGACTTCCAATGATCAGAAAACCAATGTTACCGCTTCGGATTCTGACTAGGTGGTCAGATTTTGCAGTATGCCGCACTGCTCCACCGTGCGATCGCTTGAGCAACTGCGGCGCAACGCTTTGAGTTGCCTACGCAATTGCGTCAGCTCGGCAATGCGGTCTTCCACTTGTTGAATATGGGCGTCCATCATCCGATTCACCTTATCACATTGCGCGCCAGGCGAGCGTTTGAGCGCCAATAGTTGACGGATTTCCTTCAAGCTGAGATCCAGACTGCGGCAGTGTTTAATGAACAGCAACAGGTCGACGGCCGCTTTGTCATACAAGCGAAAATTTCCCTCGGTGCGTTGGGTTGAGGGCAGCAGATTTTCTTTTTCATAATAACGGATCGTCTGTATTGAGCAGCCGGTAACGCTCGCCAATTCTCCTATTTTCATAACCACCAATTTCACTCTTGATTCTATAGTGACTATAGAATTTAAACTGCATAACCAGGAAAAAACAAGAGCGTTTTAATATGACTGAGCAATGCTGTGCTAGCTGTAACAGCGATGCACGAGACAACACACCACAGATTTCCGATGGCACAAGCGTCGTCCAAGGCGGCTATGTTAGCGAGTATCATGTCTCCAGGATGGACTGCCCTTCGGAGGAAGGCGTGATCCGCATGGCATTGGATAGTGTGGAACCCAAAGTAACGCTGGAATTTGATACCCCCAATCGCATAGTGCGTATCTTTCATGGGGATAATGCCGATGTGATTGAGGAACGGATGCACTCTGTTGGTTTGGGCGCTACGCTTGAAATCACATCACCCGTAGACAGTGATGCCATCGCCCAAGCACATGAAGATGCACAACAGGAGGCACAAAAAGAATCGGGTATTCTGAAATGGCTACTCGCCATCAACGGCATCATGTTTGTCATTGAAATCACCATCGGCTGGTGGGCGCAATCCACTGGCTTGATCGCCGATTCCCTGGACATGTTCGCTGATGCCGCCGTTTATGGCGTGGCGCTCTATGCCGTTGGGCGCAGCACTCGGTTGAAACTGCGCTCGGCACATTTTTCTGGCTGGTTGCAACTGATGTTGGCGTTTGGCGCTTTGAGTGAAGTTGTGCGGCGGTTTATGTTTGGCAGCGAGCCAGCGTCCGTCCTGATGATGAGTATGGGCCTGGCTGCTTTGGCGGCCAATGTGTTGTGCCTTGTGCTGATCGCCAAAAGCAGGAATCGTGGAGCGCATATGAAAGCCAGCTGGATATTCTCCGCCAACGACGTGATTGCCAATCTGGGGGTTATCCTGGCTGGTGGCCTGGTCGCCTGGACCGGTTCCCGCTATCCGGATCTGGTGATTGGTCTCATTATTGGCGTCGTTGTCCTAAACGGTGCACGACGTATTTTGCAGCTGAAATCCTGACCGGAAACGGTTTTGGTGAACTTTTCTATAATATGATAGTCTATGGCAGCTAGTGTTTTGAACCTGACAACATAAGGGCTCCACATTTCACATGAACATCCGCCATCATTTAACTTGTCTACTGGCTCTACTGATTGCCCTGCAATCCGTGGCTGCCATGGCGGACGTTCACCAGCTTCATCAATTCGGGACGGAGCACTTGGAATTCGACCATTCGCACCAATCCAGTGCCACTGATACCCAAAACGACAATCTGCTCGCCAAGCAGACACCCGATCAGCCCGGACAGTCTGTATATGACTGCCACCATTGCTGCCATTGTCATGGCCACGGCTCTGTCGTTCTGACCGGAGCCGCTTCACACTTGGCCAATTTATTCTCAGAAAACGGACAAGCCGACTATCAGGCCAACCTCACCTCTGGTATTCCCCCCTCTCTGTTTCGCCCTCCAATCGCCTGATCGCGCCTCAAAAGCACGTCATCAGTCGCTGTAGACTTGGGTTACAGCGAACAATTGGTATTTATTTTAGGGTGAAACATCATGAAACAGATCGCTATTGGGCTCGCGCTGAGCCGAGCGCTTGTCAATTCCGCTCAGGCCGAAAACAGCTTGCCTGAAATTGAAGTCGTCAATACCGACAACCAACGCTGGCATTTCCGCCAGGTGACCGTGAACCATACCGCCGCGGAGCTGACCGTCTTCGGACGGATGGATGCTCACCTGCGCTACGGCCTTCCCCGAGGCCATGTAGACATCGCAGCCTGGTCTGCTGATAACGAATTGATTGCGGAAACAACCACTGATTACTCACCGCGCCTTCTCACCAGACGCGCATCACGCAAGGGCGGCGTGCGTTTTTCTGCAAAGCTCCCCGCCTTGCCTGGTGATACCGTAATAAAGGTCGCCTTTCACCGGGATGAACCCCAACAACGGCAAAATCCGGTGCACGACCAAACCGTCGCACGCTGAATTTCAGGAGCATCAATATGAGACGATTTGACTGGCCCAGACGGGCCTTGCTGGGCGCGTGCGTGCTTTTTCTGCCCATGTTTGCTTACGCAGAGACATCGAGTTGGAGCGCCTGGCTCGCCTCCCAGATACAACAACACCCCGAGGTGCTTGCCGCCCGCGAGCAATTGCTGGGCTCCAACGCCAGCGCCGATGCGCTGGAGCAGCCGCTTTACAACCCGGAGCTGTCCACCGATTTGGAGCGTAATGGAGAGGAAGACAACTACCGGGTCGGCGTTCAGCAGACCATCGACTGGTGGGACAGACGGGGTGCAAGACGGCAGCAGGCGGGCTTTATGCGAAGCGCCGCCGAAGCGCTGTACCAGCAACAAGTGTTGGACAAAACCGCCGAGGCGCTTGCCGCACTGGTGGAGTGGCATGCCGCCAACCGCGCCGCCGCCATTGCCCAAGCGCAACAGCAGCAACTTAACGCCTTGCTCGAACAGGTGGATAAGCGCCAGCAGGCAGGTGATCTGGGCAGCATCGATGCCGAACTCACCTTTCTGTCCCTGTCACAGCAGCTGGCTCAGGTTGCCGAGGCCGAAGCCGCGATACAGAAAGCCGAAATCCGGGTTCGCGAGCTGCTGCCCGCATGGGCGCCCACGCGAGGCGGCATTCCTGATGATTTCTGGCCCTCCCAGCCAGACTTGACCTCGGATCAGGAGTTACTGCAACACCCGGCCGTAGCCAGCGCCCACGCCCGCTGGCAGTCGCTGAAGGAGGAAGCTGAAGTGACACGGCGTACCGCCAAGGCGGAGCCCACCTTTGGCGTCAATTCCGGTCGTGATGGTGGAGAGAGCGTTGTCGGGCTGACCTTCTCCATCCCGTTGAATGTCCGCAACAACTTCAGCGCAGAAACTCGCGCCGCTGAACGCATAGCGCTGGAGGCCGAGGCTCGTTTTCAGGCTATCTACCGCAAGCAGCGCTTTGACTGGCAGGCTGCACAGGCCACCTGGCAGCGCTTTGAACAGCAATATCGCCGCTGGCAAGAGGTTGTTCAGGGTCGGGTCGAGAACAGCGCCGAACTGCTGAAACGGCAATGGCGCACGGGTGATCTGTCCACCACTAATTATCTGCTGGCCTTGAATCAACGCACCGAAAGCCTGCTGGCAGGCATTGAGCTGGAAAAGCAGACACGGCTTGCGCTCACCGAAGCACTTCAGCAATCGGGCCACCTGAACAACGCAACAAAGTCATCGACAGCGTCAACGAATTAAACAGGAATGATAAACATGAATAAAACACTGGTAGCCATTTTGGTGGCTGGTCTTGCGACCGCAACCGCCAGCCACGCCAAAGAATCTGAGTCTGAGCATGGGCAGGAAAAAGCGACAACGGCGGCACCCCATAGCGAACAGGATAATCATGACGATCATCGTGAGGAAAACCATAAAGAGCATGATGCGCATAAGCCTGACAGCGAGCACGGCCACGATGATCATGGCGACGAAAATCATGATGAACACAGTGCCCACGACGAGCACAACTCCGGCTCAGAACACGGGCATGAAGAGCATAGCGAGGGCGGTGACCACGATAATCATGGTGGGCATGGAGGTCACGAAGAAGCTACTTCTGCCTCACTGAACCCGGCGCAAATGACCCTGGCCGATATTCAGATCAACCCACTGACTCCCAGAAAGGTCGATTATCAGCTTTACGCACCGGGGGAGATCCTTTCCAACGGCTACACCAGTTACCGGGTATCGCCCCGGGTGCCCTCCGTGGTGCTGCGCCGCCATGTCGCCCTGGGCGATCACGTCGAACAGAGTCAGCCGCTGGTTACTCTGTTCAGTGAAACCGTGGCGCAAGCACAAGCCAATTACCGCACGGCTTGGCCTGAATGGCAGAGAGTACAGGAACTTGGGCGCAAAACCGTGGGTGAGCAGCGTTACATCACGGCCAAAACCAACCTAGAAGCGGCACGGGCGACGCTGCTGGCCTACGGCCTTTCCGCCTCGGACTTGCAAGCGTTGGTCGCTTCTCAGCAATCTGTTGCATTAGGGGAGTATACCCTGCATGCCGAGATTGACGGCGCGGTGCTTAGAGATGATTTCGAGCAGGGGCAGCGCATCGAGGCGGGCGCGCCCTTGATTGCGTTGGCCGATGAAAAGCAACTCTGGGTGGAGGCCCACCTGCCCGCCGATCTCTCCCTGACGCTGGGCGCGGGAACGCGGGCGGAAGTGGTGGCTGGGGATGTCCGTGTAAACGCCAAGGTCACTCAGGAGGCGCACACCATTGATCCCATCTCCCGTACCCGTACCGTGCGCCTGTTGGTCAATAACCCGGAACACCGCCTGCACCCTGGCCAGTTCGCCGAGGTGTATTTCCGATTCCAGACTAAAAGGCCCGTGCTAGCGGTACCCGAAACCGCACTGATGCGCGGCGCAGACGGAGATTGGACGGTGTTCGTGGAAGACCATCCTGGCGAATTCCAGCCAGTGGAGGTGGAGCTGGGTCGAGCGCTCGGGCCGCTACGTGAAATTAGCGGTGTCGGTCCGGGGGCTCGCATCGTCACTCAGGGCGCTTTCTTTGTTGCCTCTCAGATCGCCAAGGGCGGCTTTGACCCCCATAACCACTAAGCAGTAGGAGACCCCATGTTTAACCGAATTATCGATTGGGCGGTCATCAACCGATTGCTGGTGGTGATAGCCCTGATCACACTAACGGTCAGTGCCGTTTTTATTATTCCCAAACTGAATCTGGATGCTTTTCCGGATGTCACCAACGTGCAGGTGTCGGTCAATACCGAAGCACCGGGGCTGGCTGCCGAAGAGGTGGAACAGCTTATTACCTATCCCATCGAAGCCGTGATGTACGCCTTACCGGATGTGGAAGAGGTGCGCTCAATTTCCAAAACCGGCCTGTCCGGCGTTACCGTAGTCTTTAAAGAAGGCACCGATATTTATTTTGCCCGGCAACTGGTATTTGAACGGCTTCAGGCTGCCAAGGAGCTGATCCCCGATGGCGTCGGCACACCGGAAATGGGCCCGAATACTTCCGGCCTGGGTCAGGTCTATCAGTATCTGCTGGTGGCAGAACCCGATGCCGGTTTCGACGCCATGGCTTTGCGTAGCTTGAACGACTGGGTGGTGAAGCTGCTATTGATCCCGGCCGAGGGCGTGACCGATGTGCTCTCCTTTGGCGGTGAGGTGCGTCAGTACCAGGTTAACCTAAACCCGTCCCGACTGTTGGCCTACGAGCTGACCCAGGACGACGTCATGATGGCACTGGAGCGCAACAACACCAACGTCGGCGGTTGGTATATGAACCGGGGCCAGGAGCAACTGGTGATCCGGGGTACGGGTTGGCTGGATCATGGTGAGAAGGGCTTGGAACAGATCCGTCAGGTGCCACTGAAAACCGTGGACGGTACTACGATCACCGTGTCCGACGTGGCGCAAGTGGCCCTGGGCAGTGAGATCCGTCAGGGAGCGGTGACCATGACGCGCAAGAACGCCGACGACAAGGTGGAGAATCTCGGCGAGGTGGTGTCCGGCATCGTGCTCAAGCGCATGGGGGCCAACACCAAGGCCACCATTGATGGAGTCAATGCACGCATTGAGCGTATTAACCAGGCATTACCGGAAGGTGTTCGCTTCGAGGCATTTTACGATCAGGCGGATTTGATCACCCAGGCCGTACAGACCGTGGTCAATGCCCTGCTGCTGGCGTTTATTTTCATCGTCGTGATCCTTGCGCTATTCCTGATGAACCTGCGCGCCACCTTTCTGGTGTTGATGTCCATCCCGATATCTATTGGAATCGCTTTAATGGTGATGGCTTGGTTCGGATTGTCGGCCAATCTGATGTCGCTGGGGGGGATTGCGGTCGCCATTGGCATGTTGGTGGATGGCTCCGTAGTAATGGTGGAGAACATGTTTAAACATCTGACGCACCCGGATGCTGAACATGATACCCAGAGACAATCGCGGGTGGATTCCGATGACGTGGACCCTGTTGATGCGGCCCACGACCGTCATGGTATTGCCTTGCGCCTGCAGGAAGCCGGTAAGGAAGTCGCTCGCCCCATCTTTTTTGCCACGGCCATTATTCTGGTTGTCTTCATGCCACTGTTCAGCTTTGAAGGTGTCGAAGCCAAACTGTTTCAACCCATGGCCATCAGTATCATGCTCGCCATGCTCTCGGCGGTGTTGGTGGCCCTGATCATCGTGCCTGCACTAGCAACCTATCTCTTTCGCAGGGGGGTTCGCCAACGCGAGAGCTTTGTATTAAAGCCGCTCGATCTGCTCTATCGTAAAGGTTTAGCCTGGGCGATGGGACACAGCAAAGTGGTGGTGGGTGTCGCTGCCATTATGGTGGTAGCGGCCGCGTTGGTTCTGCCCCGCTTGGGTACCGAATTCGTGCCTGAACTGGAGGAGGGTACCATTAATCTGCGCGTCACCCTGGCGCCTTCTTCCAGTCTGGATACCGCGCTGGAAGTGGCCCCCAAACTGGAGGCCAAGTTGATGGAGTTCCCAGAGGTAACCTATGCACTGTCACGTATTGGCCGGGCTGAAATCGGCGGCGATCCTGAGCCGGTGAATAACATCGAGATCTATATTGGCCTTAAACCGGTGCCGGAATGGACCAGTGCAGACAACCGTTATGAACTCCAGTCATTGATGGAACAGAAACTGGAGCAACACCCAGGCTTACTGCTCAACTTCTCGCAACCCATCGCAACCCGTGTGGACGAGTTGCTCTCGGGCGTCAAAGCGCAGCTGGCCATCAAGTTGTTTGGTCCCGATCTTGCCGTGCTGGCCGAAAAGGGCCAGGCCATTGAGGCCGCAGTGAAAGAAATCGAAGGGGCGCGCGATGTGGCCATGGAGCAGATCGCCGGTGAATCTCAACTGGTGGTGAAGCCGAACCGCAGAGCTTTGTCCCGTTACGGTCTGGCCGTGGGCGACGTGATGGAGCTGGTACGCGAAGGGCTGGGAGGTGCCAGTGCCGGCCAGATCATCAATGGCAACGAGCGTTACGACATCTACGTGCGGCTCGCCGAGCGGTTTCGCGAAGACCGTGAAACCATTGCCGATCTGCGCTTACAGGCCCCGTCAGGTGCCTGGGTACGCCTAGGGGATGTGGCGGAAGTCAGTATCGCATCTGGACCACCGCAGGTACGTCGTGATGACGTGCAGCGTCGGGTTGTAATTCAGGCCAATGTTCAGGGACGGGACATGGGCAGCGTGGTTGCCGATATTCGTCAGGCGATTGTGGAGCAAGTGGACCTGCCCACCGGCTATTCCGTCGATATCGGTGGCCAGTTTGAAAACCAGCAGAGAGCGCAAAAGCGTTTAGCACTGGTGGTGCCGGTTTCGCTGGGATTAATTGCCTTGTTGCTTTATTTTGCCTTTGCCTCGGTTGGCCAGGCCATGCTGATTCTGGTGAATGTCCCGCTGGCGGTGATTGGTGGCGTGTTTTCACTCTGGATTTCCGGCCAGTATCTGTCGGTACCCAGCTCAGTGGGCTTCATCACCCTGTTCGGGGTCGCTGTACTGAATGGCGTTGTCATGGTGGAAAGCATCAATCAACGGATTGCGGACGGCCTTAAAGTATCGGATGCGGTGTTTGATGGAGCGGTTTCAAGGCTAAGGCCCGTGTTGATGACTGCTATTACCTCGGCACTGGGCCTGATCCCCATGCTGCTGTCGAATGGTGTCGGCGCAGAAATCCAAAAGCCTCTGGCGAGTGTGATCGTGGGCGGGTTGGTAACCGCTACGTTCTTGACGCTGTTTGTATTGCCGGTGCTGTTTGCCTGGTTTTCAAAAGGCAAGTTAAGCGACATGGCATAAACGTTGTGCCTGCCCTTATCGTTACGGTCAGGGCAGGTACATTTATTGTGTAAGGGTTGCTCATGCATCAACACGATCATTCACACCACAAAGATGAAAGTGCAAGCCGCATAGCAATGGCGTTCTTTCTTAACGTGGGCTTTACCATCATCGAATTCATCGGCGGCTGGCTCACCAACAGCACGGCTATCATGGCCGATGCGGTGCACGATCTGGGCGACAGTCTGTCCATTGGCAGCGCCTGGTTCCTGAACCGGCTGGGACGTAAATCCGCCGACACCGAATTCACCTATGGCTACCGGCGGTTGTCCCTGTTCGGCGCCCTGATCAACGGCCTGGTATTGATTGCCGGATCGCTGTGGGTATTAGGCGAAGCAATTCCCCGACTGGCCAATCCAGTGATGCCCGTCACCGAGGGCATGTTAGCGCTGGCGATTCTGGGCGTCACCGTCAACGGTATTGCTGCTTATCGCCTTAGCAAGGGAAATACGCTGAACGAAAAGGTATTGAACTGGCATTTATTGGAAGATGTGCTGGGGTGGGTGGCAGTGCTGATTATTTCAATCGTTTTGCAGTTTGCCGACTGGCCTATTCTCGACCCATTGTTATCGGTGGGGTTTACTCTCTTTATTCTGTTTAATGTGTGTCGGAATCTTTGGGGAACCGGCAAGCTTTTCTTTCAGGCTGTTCCAGATAAGGCGCTTCACGAGGAGATCCGGCGAACACTAATTGGCATTGATGGCATCAGCGGAATTCATCACCAACACCTCTGGTCCCTGGATGGTGAACAGCATGTACTGACGGCCCATATCGTAGTGGATCACGAGGGAGTTTTTGGTCCTGACGAATACTGCGCCATCAAACAATCCATTGCTATGGCGCTCGAACAATACCCGCTGGCTCACACCACAATTGAAATCGAGCTGACCGAAGAAGCTTGCCGGGATCAACCCGTGCCCAGCCAAACGGATCAGCACTAACAAGAGAACTTCGTATGTCCATACTTTCCACGCTCGGTTTGTTCATCATCACCGCTATTGCGGAAATAGTTGGCTGTTATCTTCCATACCTCTGGCTGAAGAAGTCGGCATCCGCATGGGTTTTGCTGCCGGCAGCGTTCAGCCTAGCGCTGTTTGCCTGGCTACTGTCTCTTCATCCAACCGCAGCGGGCCGGGTTTATGCGGCCTATGGCGGCGTCTATGTTTCGGTGGCCATACTGTGGTTGTGGGGTGTGGATGGGATTCGCCCGCATCTGTGGGATTTTGTAGGCGTGGCCATCACCTTGTTAGGGATGGGCATTATCATGTTTGCGCCGAGATGATTTCGATCCTGCGGATTTACTTTCCCTTTTTTAGGGATTCAGCGTTCAGCAACAAGCTCATTTTTTCCATCAGAATGATTGATGCGTTATTATTGAACTGCTGTCCTTCCTCAATGTACTCCCAAACGGTAGCATCACTTTTCCAGCCTCCTTGCTTTTTAATCAGTTCAAAGTCCACGCGCTCCCGTGCCGCCGAGGTAGAGAGGCCGCGACGAAAACTATGACTGCTTAAGTCGGGTGCAAAATCGAACTGGCAGGCCTTGCCCAAGGTTTTGAGAAGATCGTTTACCGCCCCTGGATTCAGCGCTCTTTCCTGAACATGGTCCCAGCGGTTGATGGGCCTGAAGAGGGGGCCCTCATTGATACCAGCTACTCTAATCCATGCTTCGATCGCTGTAGCCGGACAACAACTTTCAGCCCCAAAAGGTAAAGCACGAACCAACCCCGTTGATTGCTGATCGGTTTTGGAGCGAGGCAGCCGAATGATCAAGCCCTCAGGCTCCCACACCAGGTCCGTGACTTGTATTGCGAGCAACTCGCTGCGACGAAACGCCCCGAAGAAGCCCGTTAGCACCAGTGCGATATCCCGATACTTCTTCTTGCTATCTGGTAGTTGCTGGAGATGCTTTACCATCTGTGCGATGTGCTCCAGGCGCAGCGCCTTGGCTTTGCGTTTGGGTTGGCCGTGAGTGCGGCGGATGCCTTCCATCGTTTTGCGCACGAGAGGATCTTTTACTGGATCAGCGACTCCCTGGTAGTAGTGCCATTGGCCGATGGCCGTCAGGTGGAGATCCAGTGTCCGAGGGTTGAGAGATTCAGCTTTGATCAGTAGATAGCGCACGACAGTATCCCTGTCGGTAGGCAGTCGGCCACCCCATTTTTCGAATTGGCGAATGGCCGAGCGATACGCTTTGCGCGTGTTGTCAGAGGTGGCTGCCTGGAGATAGTGACGCAGCGCTTCGGATTCCCGATGGGCAATCTGATATGATCGCTCATTACGTAATGATAAGTCAGTGGTCAATTTGGGTGGTTTGCTGTGCATGAATCGAATTCCTATCGCGGTCGCTCAAAAGGCGGCTATGTACCGGCGTTACAAGTGAAAAAATTATGCCTGATTATCATAACCAACGATAATGGTCATTATCGTTGGTTAGAATTTGAAATTCAATCGTATTTGAAAAACATCAATATAATGTTATTTTACGTGTTACATAATACGTTATTAAATAATCTGAGAGGAATCCACATGGCCCGTGCCGGTGTCACTTACCACGACGTTGCCAAAGCCGCTGAAGCGATCAAAAGTCAGCGCCAAGAACCTACTGTAGACCGGGTGCGTGAACACCTCGGAACCGGCAGCAAAAGCACCATCGCACCACTGCTCAAACGTTGGCGATCAGATAACGGAGAGGCGGCCGATATCGGCGGGCTACCGAACGACTTAATCGAAGTGGTAAAGTCGCTGTATGAGCGGGTACAACAAATGGCCGACCATCGTATCGAGCAGGCCCGTCAGGAATTTGAAGGTTTCAATAACGAGCTTCGTAAAGAGTTGACCGATTCCAAAAACACAATCGCGCAGCTTACTGCTCGACAACAAGATCTTGAAAGCCAGATTGAGCGGCAAAACAAAGAAAAAGGTGAGGAAAAAAAGTTTCTGGAAGGTGCGCGTATCAGCCTGGTTAAAGCCGAGTCCCAACGAGACGAAGCGATTGCGAGGACTACTGAACTGAAGGGAAGCGTTGCTGAACTCAAGCAGGAAAACAAGGATATTCGAGAGCACTTTGAACACTATCAGCAGCGCACAGCGGAAGACCGTCAGCAGGAGCGCGAACAGTTTCGCACTGTTATTCAGGGATTAAAAGATCAGATTCGTGATCTGCAACACCGGCTCACCCAAGCCGAGTCCAAAGCGTCTGAGTTATTTGATGCTAATGCACAGTTACAAAGCAACGCCGGTAAACTTGAACAAGCCAATGCAACGCTAAACAGGGAGCTAAACGGAAAGATAGAAGATATCCAGGGTCTGAAGCGCGAGCTTGAAGACGCCGTGACGAAGTATCGGGATTCCCAGCATAAAAATGAACAAATGGCGGAAAACATGGCAGTGATCACCACCCAAAAAGCAGATGTGAGCAAGGAATTGGCTGTGTCAGCTCAAGTATTGGAGACCACCAAAGCCGAACTAAAAGCCTGCCAGGACAAGATTGCATTTCTGACTGACGAGAACAAGGTAATACTTCAGGAAAAGGCGATGATCCAGGGGCAGTTTAAGCAACTCCAGGGCTCGCTATGATCGTGTTAGAGCCAAACTTGTCAAATTTGTCGGTTCTTCCACAGAACCCCATGGAGGATTCTTCAATGCAATCAATAGGCTACCTAGGAAACCTCGAAAGAGTGTCCTAGGATAAATGCGCACGCACACTAATAAGCTAATGAAATGGACACCCCTCCCTTACACTGAAACTTCAGTTTCTTCGCGGGAGGTGGTTTATGGAACAGCTAAGAGTGATAGGAATCGACC
>NZ_FTOH01000009.1 GCF_900156675.1 Thalassolituus maritimus | reverse complement strand
TTCTCCGGTAACTAGTTGCCGCTAGCTACGGGCTTCACCTTATATATAAAACTGTCGAGGGAATAGCGGTTAACAATGAAATTGAACCATACAAGTCCATTAGCGAGCTTGAATCGCTTGCTCTCGACTCAAATTATAGAGTTTTCTTCCTTGAAAAGCCGAATGGTAAGAAACGGGAAATACAAGCGCCCAGCTTAGGACTGGACATTGTTCAAACGCGGATAGCAAGCCTACTCGTTCGCGTTGCTATGCCCGATTACGTTCATTCTGGTGTTAAAGGAAGATCAAACGTTACGAATGCAAAAGTACACGTCGGAGACCACCCTGTATTAACAATGGATATTAGAAATTTCTATCCATCTATTTCTAAAAAGTCCATATATCATTTTTTTCATAAAACAATGAACGCTGCACCTGATGTTGCAGGAATACTTGCGGAATTATGTTCTTATCAAGATCATATTCCTACAGGAAGCCGATTAAGTATGCCCCTATCCTTTTGGGCAAATCATTCGATGTATAGCGATCTCCAAACACTGTGCGAATCACGTGACGTCACCATGTCAAGCTATGTAGACGACTTAACGTTTTCCGGTAAATCTGTAAATGAACTATTTCAACGAAGTGTCTCCCGAATAGTTCAAGACGCAGGACTGATAATTCATCCGGATAAAACTCGACTCTTTCGCCGTAATGAAGCAAAGCTAATTACAGGTGTAATTGTCAGGGCTGACCGTATTGATGTTAGAAATAAACATCACAAGGCAATTTACACCCTATTCAATGAAATGAGATCGGCTGTCAATGATGAAGAACTAAAAGCAATCCATGAAGAACTACTTGGAAGGTTAAATGCAGCTGGTCAAATCAACCCCGCTTTTAAACAGCGCGCAAGAAACCTTATAACTCAAATATAGAGGAAAAGGAATTTCCGACCATGCAAGATCCAACAGAGTTGAAGCGGACAATATCGACATTAATAAATTTTGATACAGGAAAGGAAGAATCTGCAATACCTCTAATCGCAGTAAGTGAAGCAGCCATATTTCAGTTACGAAGGAAAATTGAAGAACGAATTCAAGATAATAATTTTTTATACGGGTGTAGTGAATGCGGGCAACCAGTTGTTATCAGATCGCACCGAACGCCAAGTGGTGGTCATACCTTCTACTTCAAACATCTTCATGATTCTGGTGACTGCCCAATAAAGACTGAATCCAAATACACCAAGGATGAAGTGCGCCGCATGAAATACAATGGCGCAAAAGAGAGTAAGCCCCATCTCGATTTAAAAAATTACATCGCATCACAGCTGAGAAAAGATGAACGATTTAAGAATATAAAAGTAGAGAATGTAATTAAAGGTAGTGGCTGGTCAAAGAGATGGAAGAAGCCTGATATATCCGCTGAGTTCAACGGTAAAATAGTTGTATTTGAAATCCAACTATCAACCACATTTTTGGACGTTATCGTTAGCCGAGAGGTTTTTTATAAGAACGAAGGGATTTCTATATTTTGGATATTCAGCAATCTTGACCCAAATAAAGCACGAGCAACAGAAAAAGATGTATTCTTCAACAATAAATCAAACGCATTGTCAGTGGATAGAGAATCAAAGGAGATGACATACAGCCAAGGAAAACTAATCCTTACTGGTCATTTTAAAAGGCAATATTTTGACTTCAAAAGTAAAATAATAACCGATCACTGGGAAACAATGCCCGTATCTTTCGATATCATAAAGTTCGACCCCTACACTTATAAACCTTACTTCATAAACTTCGATGAGAATCACCAGCAGACACTTAATGACAAGCGAAACTATGAAGCTCAATATTTCATTAAAATCTTTGAAGCCATCTCCTTAGAGGATGATCCAAGCTACACCTCACGGAGAGAGTGCGCAGTGAAACTCATATCTATTGGATTATATGATAACGATGATTTATGTCCGGGCTTTCTGAAATTTATAAAAGCATTATTATCCGTACGGGATGGTAAGATCCACTTTCCAAACCAAGTTGGAAAATGGACGTGGCTTGTAAACTATGTTTGGGAACATCATACGCAACATTGGCTGGTTTTCTTGTACACAGTCAATGTATACGATAGAACCGAAATAGTTTTCGATAAGCATAATCAAAAGCTGAATGAAAAAAGGGCGCGCTTTAAGAAGAACTGGAAAACAGATCCCAAATTCGAACAAAGTTCAAAATATTACCCATTGTTCATGGAGCTTCTGCCGAAGCTGAAAGGAAAGTTGATAATGTCTAACTGATTTTACTGCTCAGTAATTACTAGAGCCAGTCCTTCAACCTTCCAAACTTTCGATCTGATCAATCATCGAAAGAATCTTGCGTTTATCCTTGTCATTCAAGTTCGCGAAACTAGCAACAACGCGCGCAAGGTCATCATCTTCGCAATACAGGTACGCCACAGGCACCCCCAGCACCTGACACAATCTTTCCGTCATGTTCGGATCAGGTCTGTGCTTTCCGGTTTCATACTGGTTCATACGGGGGCTTGCCGCTGAAGGATCAATACCCGCATCTATCCCAAGCTGTTTCTGAGATAGCTTCCGTTTTTCTCGCATGTACTTTAGCCGCTTGGTGAACGTGTCGATTGGTTGCGCCCTGTTTCATAAAGAATCAAGGCTAAGATTCTCTTAGTTTGCAATTTGACCGCATACTAAGGAATCCTTAGTATTGGCGTCTTGATCAGATTCGTCAAATAAGGAGTACTTATGAAAAAGGGACTTTCTGTGGGCATCGTAGCTATCACATGGGTCTTAATGGGTTGCGGTCAGAACGATGCAGCAAAGGCGTCGGCAGATGCACTACTAGGAGCAATCTTCGAAAGCAAAACATCCAGCCCACAGGAACTGGCGATGCTGAAGGCAATGCCTGAATACGGACAGGCGATTGACTGTTTAGCAAACCACCTTGATATGTCCGGCTGGACGATTGAAGACCACAACTTCTTCATGGCTGAAACCAGAAATACGGGCAACATGCAGTATCTGGATTCCCGGAAGTTCACTGAAGCAGAACAGATCGAACACTTTGGTCCGTTGCTCACCAGCCCATGCCTGTGATGGGGTGTTCAATGAAACTCAAGTTTGCACTCGTTACCCTTATTATCACGTCGTTCGCCCATGCTGGTGATGTCAGAGACTTCAGCGTTCGTGGCGTCACTCCCGGTTCAGATTCCATACAATCATGTGACACGCTGTCGTCTAGTTTTGGTGGTGAAGCTGTTCTGGAAAAGCTATTGGATATACCGAGAAATTCACCAGACTGGCAATTGAGCGTTGATTATCAGATTCATCCGGCTAGTTCAAACAACTCGAATGGATGCAAAGGCGGTTATAAGTTGTATGACAGGAAACTGGCAGGCGCTTTGGTTCGTCATGACTATATCGAAGTGCATTCACAGAACAATCTGGTTTACTACGTCAGGAATATGCAACAGCTGAATGTTGGTAAGACGATCAACGAATGTACTGACCGCCGTGCTGATATGGTTTCAGGTCTGATTGCGAAACACGGTAAGCCTACGATTCACCGTAAGCAAAATGGATTTGAACACCTCATTTGGGACTACAGCCCACGTCCTAACCTTCAGTTGGGTGATGATAAGTTTGAAGAGTATGAAGCATTCATCAAGTGTGAGATGTACACCTACGGTACGTCGTTTGCCCTGATGAAGACAGAAACCAAGGTTCATTCCGGTGGGGTGATGGTTGACGCGCGTCAGGTTCCCAAAGCCCAAAAGACCTTCAACGCTGAACTCTGAGAGTTTGATTGCCCACAGGTGTCACGAGTCCATTTGTGACTAAAGACTAAGACCCCGCTTAGTGTTACGCTTCACGCCGATTGGCGTAACACTAAATGGAGTTTGATTGTGAAGCGGATTCTTTACCACTACACAAGTGAAACCGGCTACAGAGGTATTCTGGAGTCGAAGGACATACACCCCTCACTACGGGCTAATAACCCCAAAGATGCCCGTTATGGTAATGGGCAGTATCTGAGTGACATCATTCCCGGCACAAAACGACCGGGGCAGCTGTCCATGATATTCCTAAACATTCCATGGCAAGGGCGTAAGTTTACCCACCACATCAATGTCAACGTAACCGATTTGAATGTCATACTGGGAAGAGAGCACGTGCTTCTTGTACCGAATGAACGACCACTCGACATCTCAAATCGTATTACTGGGCACGGAAAGAACTAAGAGGTCACAATGGCAACGTACATATACTCCAAGTGGCATGGCAGCCCTCAGGGAAGTCCTGTTGAGTTTTACAGTGAACTTGATAACGAACGTTATGAAATCCGGAAAGTTGAAGTGTTTCGTGATGGATCGTATGGATATGCCGATAAGTCGAACGCCACTAAGTCAACGAAGTTAGGCGTTGTACCAGTGCCTTCGATTGAAGAAATCGCAGGCGATCCAGAATTCGATGCAAGAGTCATTACACAGAAGCAGTTTGATGAAAAGTGGCAGGAAGCTACATCTAAATGACGATCCATTATCTTCAAGGTGATGCAACTTCCCCTCAAGTCGAAGGCAAAGTGATTATTGCCCATGTTTGCAACGATTTGGGTAAGTGGGGACGCGGTTTTGTACTGGCGATCAGTAAAAAATGGAAGCAACCGGAGTTGCAGTATAAATCGCTCTTTTCAGGTTCTGATACGCCTAAGTTAGGACATGTTCAGTTTGTGGAAGCCGGTGATGATGTTGTTGTTGCCAACATTATTGGGCAACACGGCATCCGGTCCCCACGAAATACGACCGCACCTGCACCTATCAGGTATGACGCTGTACGTGAAGGGCTGGAAAAAATTGGTGAATTAGCAGTTAGCCAAGGATGTTCCGTTCATATGCCTAGAATCGGCTGTGGGCTTGCGGGTGGAACTTGGGACCAAATTGAACCACTCATTGAACAGACCTTGGTTTCCATGGGCGTTGGCGTCTACGTGTACGATTTCTAGTTCATTGAAGTTACCGGATTGAGGTTATTAAGAATGCTCAATCCGGTAACTTCCAGTCTGTTTATTTCGCAGCAAGCTTGTACAAATACCCGCGACTGATCCCCCATCTTTTGGCAAGTGCAGACTTGCTCTTAGCTTCGTCAAACTCCCGTTGAATCTGTTCAATCTGTGCTTCAGTGAATCGGGACTGTTTACCCTTGTACTTCCCAGCTGACTTGGCGATTGCGATTCCTTCACGCTGACGCTGAAGGATGCATTGGCGTTCAAACTGTGCGACAGATGACAACAGGTTCAACATGAGCTGCTGAAAGGGGTCTTCTTTGTTTGGTTCGAACCGAAGGTTCTCTTTATGGAACTGGATGGTGGCACCGGCAGTGACTATTGATTCAACCAGTTCCAGAAGGTCTTTAACACTTCGACCGAGACGAGATAGTTCGTGTACATGAACCACATCACCGGGACGAAGGTTTGTGACCATAGCTTGAAGTTGTGGGCGGTTTAGGTCTTTACCCGACAGTTTGTCTTCATATTCACGGTCGGCTTCAAACCCCGGTAGCTGACGATCTGTTTTCTGATCAGTTGTGGATACGCGGCGATAGATGAATTCCATAGTCTGTACCTGTAGTTTGTGAATTCGCCTGTGTGTCTCTTTTAGATCATAAACCTATAGGATAATTGTCAATTATAGGTGAATACCAACTTATAGGCGACACTTTTAGCCTTGTATCCCACGGGTACACCCTTAGAAGACACGGGTTCTTAGATGGGAACTGGAAAGCTGGATTTGTTGGATGATTAAACTTTGCTTGCTGACATCAATTAGTAAAGAAGTGTAAGTCTCAAGTATTGCTCTGATAAATATTCTCACGGGGTCGTTTCGACAGAGGTTCCACTGCGGTGCTTTGGATAATTCCTCATCCCAAACTTGACTAACGAAACCAGTCTTGATGGCGAAGCTATGGTTAGACAAAGGTAATTAAAACAATAAGACATAAACAATGATGCACAGTGAGACCATTATGATGACTGAAGTGAATACACAGCGAACCGTACTACCAATTTCAGATGCAGCCTTTAACAACCGCGTAGCGATGAAACAGGCTTATTCGAAATTATCCTTTCAAAAGCGACCTACAGTTCTTCTTACTTTAACCGTGAAGGAACCGAAAGGAGATCACGGTAACTGGTTGGTTTCTGATGAGCTGTTTATACAGAAAGCGAACTTACTACTTCGTTGGATTAATGCCGAATTGTATGGACGCAAGTTCAAAAAGAAGGAAGCTGGTTTGACTGGATTTGGCTGCTTGGAGAAGCAGGCAAATCAACAACCTCATACACATCTCGCTATAACAACGCGTTTAGCACCCAAGACCATCAAGAAAATGAAAAACGCCCTCTACCAAAAGATTAAGAAGATAAACTTGTTTGAAGCCGACGGTGTCGATTTTCAAGTGATTGGCGGTAGTGATAGTGACTTTTGGCGAGTTGGTGCATATATCGCGAAAGAGGGACGTATGGTGACACTTGGACCTGATGGGATCATCTAGGTCATAAATCATACAATCTTCAGTTGGATTGAATTATAATGAAGGTGTTTCCGGTGCAGTTAGCAGATCAGATGGCAAGCTAATCACCAAGGTAACACCATGTACGACTTCTCATCTTTCATGGTTGATCATGACCTCACCAGTGATCACCATGAGTTTGAAGCCACAATCAGTGGTTTCGATTACGACATCCATTTTGCACTGCTTGATGATCGAAGCATTTTCGATACACAACGATCCCGTACTTATCGTCATTATGATGATCTAAGTGCCATGGTTCAGACCGACTTAGTTACTCATGATGGCGACGTTGATTCTGGTGTCCGCTTCTTCCATGAGAGATGGTCAACCGAACTACGGTACTTAACTCCTGTTCGGGAAATCATAGACGTTCACCAATCACCAACTACTGCAACCATCCACGTTTTAACGGTTACTCGATACAACGCTGCAACCTTGTTGTTTCGTATCACGTAAAGGAGAAACATGAACCGATTTCGTAAAGAAGAACTTCGCAAACATCACGAAGAACGTGCCGGTCTTTCATCTTCAGATGTTGATCGTATGGATAGTGAAGATGCTGTGGAGATTGAGGTTCTAGAACTCGCTAAACGCATCCACATTGCCCGTTTCCCTGAAGAGTATGACCACATGTACGATTCTGTTTCAGATGCCCGTGTGAGGGCTTCTGGGACGAATCCAATGAGCGATGACTACATTGCTGAAGTAAATGTGCGACGCACCACAGCTCCTGTAATGCCATTGTCTGCTTCAGGAGTAGCAACCAGTAGTGATTCATGGGAAATCGCTTACATCGAAGCTGATCGCCTCATACGGGGTACAAGCGAATGAGCCTGATACCTATCTAAATAATGAACTCAACCAAAGGGGTTCATATGCCATTAAACACCAATCTTGTGATAACTGATGTAGCTGACGGTCACCGTCAGGTTTTTCTCGATTTAGCTGATGCCATGGAGTTGAGTCGGGGGCAATTGTTGGCGTTGCTGTTGGCTGGAGCCGGTGCGGTCAGTGGTGGTCTGGATGCTGCCATCCCAGATCATGAGGCACAAGTTGAATGGCGAGCTTTGATGGCAAATCGGCTCTTTTCACTTACCAATCTATGAGGACGATTTTTGGTTTACCTGCTTTGTGTAGTTCTTTCAATTTTGTGGACTTCTATAGCCTTGCTCTGCGTCAGTGACTTCAATAATTTCTGCAACACTGACGAAGAGTGGGAATCCCTGCCAATTTGGATTCGATTACCGGTACTTATGATTGCACCGATTCTATTCATATGGTGGAAAAATTAATTCAAATCACGAGCCAATTTAGGAATCTCCTGCCATTTAACCACTTTCGACCAATCCAGATTGTATTCAATACGATTGATCCATTCAGACTTCAATTCAAGCCACGTACCATCTGAGTACGTTTTTCGAGTTTCTGATCGCATCGTACTGCCATGCCCAACAATGTCATTGGCTATTCCCTCATGACACCCCTTCCCCATAATCAATCCACTTACAGTATGGCGATAGGAATGGAAATCTTTCTTTTGCCCTTTGGAGTCCACATGGATTTGCAATTCGCGCTCACGCCAGCGATTGAATCGTTTTGAATACGGATCAAAAGAATTTGCTTGCTTCCCTCTATGCTCCTCTGGGAAAAGACGTACCTGCTTGTTCTTACGACATTGCTCCACAAAATCAAGGAAGCCCAGTTCAATCAACTTGTGGTGGATAGGAACATCTCTGGGACGCCCATCAACATCAACCTTTAGAGCCTTGTAGTGCGGATCCTTTCGATCATCCGTCCCGCCCTGATCATTTATATCAAGATACCAAATTCCAGTTTCACGATCCTGCTTTACATCTGAAACGTGGAGCTGGCAAAGCTCAGCTTGTGATTGACCGCCAAATGCTGCCAAAAGTGGAATCCAATATTCAGAATTCCGTTTGAATGTGCCAGTAACATAGCGACCTGTATTGAACATGGAAACAAGGTCTTCTTGGCTGAATTTTATTCGAGGCTTACTACCGCGTCCCTGACCTTTCGGGCGCACAGGAGCTTTAATTTGCTTGATTAACTTTTCGCTGAGCTCGAAATCACCAGATTCAACATCAGCCTTATCATGCGCATAACGGAGTAATTCACGAACGGCTGTAAAGTAGTGACCTATGGTGGATAGTGACATCACAGGGATGCCCTGAGCTTCCAGTTGCTTTCGGGAGTACTCAACGGTCAGCTCGACCAATTCACGTTGAGTAAGATGACGAGTCTTAGGCATACTTGATGCATTCTTTGGATATCGCTTTAATACGTCGCAATATGAACTAAGCATCGTACCTGTTATCTCACTAAGACGCGGGGAACGTCCTTCGTTGAGAACTTCGAGAATACTGGCAAACTGCTCTACCTTGCTCCGATACCAATTCTCTGAAGACTCGGCAACTTCTGCATTGAGCTTGTCTCGCATAAACCGATCCACCACGACCTGTATGGTTGGATTCTGTTCATCACTATAGGTCCGAGTGGTCTTCCCTGTATTGTGATAGTCAATCGTTTCCTGCTGGCGACGGTTATCTTCCTGTAACTTGAGTACTTCCGACACTGACTCCCCTCGAATTAGAAGCGCCCGCTCTAAAAGCTCATTTTTTTCTTCACCAAGCCCCATAAGAAAAGGTTCAACTTCTGTTTTCCAATCCCCTCTAGCGTGCGTGTCGTATTCTTTCAGTAACTTCATAGCAACCCCAAACACGTCAGGATCACTGAACTTACTGGACAACTTGTCAAACATAATCCACATCCACTTACTTCGTCGAAGGGCTTCGGCTCGGTTTTTTGTACCTAGAGATCGCCACAGCGTCGGTTTTATCGCAGGGTTATCTTGCCTGATCTTTCTCGGAATTCGAACCTGAAAAATATACGTTCCGACCCGATTGGTCGTTAAGTAAACAGGTATACGTGGGGGTTTTACTGCCATGTGTATGCACTCTTGTATGCACCATGGCGAAAGCGGGGATTTTCGAAACAAAGAAACCCTTTTAAATCAAAGGGTTGCAAGAATAATGGCGGTGAGGGAGGGATTCGAACCCTCGATAGGGATAAACCTATACACGCTTTCCAGGCGTGCTCCTTCAGCCACTCGGACACCTCACCTTGTTTGCCTACGTTACCCCGTTCACAGGGGCTGTAAGTCGCACGCTGCCGTGCTAGTTACCGTCGTCGTAAACTCCGACGTTCTCTGCGAGTCGTCACCAGGACGCCTCACCAGCGCCGCGCACTATACGCATGGCACAGTGTGAGGTCAACCTTTATAGGCTAATGCCTTGTTTTTTAACTGGTTTCGCCCGTCCACGCAGTCACATACTCTGACAGCTCGACGTCAGGTACTGGTTTAGGTGTCGTATTGATGTGGCCAACATACAGGAAGGCTGTAATGACATCATCACGATTCAGGCCCAATGCTTTCCGAACGCCCTCGCACTCAGCCATGGCTCCCGTGCGCCAGATAGCACCCAGCCCCATTGCATAGGCGGCGTTCAGCATATTTTGCACGCCCGCTCCCGTAGAGAGCAGCTGCTCATCGCGAGGCACTTTAGGGTGTTCTTCCAGATGTGTAATGCCAACGATCACCAGAGGCGCTCGCAACAGCATATTTTTGATCTTTTTGGCCTTCTCCGGCGAAAGGACTTCACGGCCAGCCTGGTACTTGTAGAAAATCTTACCCAGCTCTTCTCTCGCCTCACCTTCAATGGTCAGGTAACGGCTTGGTCTCATCCAGGCGTGGTCAGGCGCGCGCAGAGCGGCCTTAAAAAGTATCTCTTTTTGCTCTTGAGTGATGTCAGGTCCGGTGAGCTGTGCCACCGACACCCGCTCGGTAATCGCTCTAATTGCGTCCATCAGGGCTCCAATGTATCATTACAGGCCATGCGTGAGTATTTACGCAGTATTGTGACAAATGGGTCAGGGTCTTGCCGTGTAGTCAGAATGTCTATATAAGTATGACTAAGGCAAAGTAATTAGTTCCGCCCCGCTCCGCCACATAATAATAAACAATCGGTGAAGTTACATGTCGAGTTCGCAGGCCCAGGCGCAGTTCCACGAAACGACGCTACCAAAACAAGACTATGTCGCACGGATCTTCGGTTACGCGGTAGCCGCCGTCAGTGTCTACACGGGCATACACTTTGGTTATTTCCCGGAGAGCAGCGATGGTATAGCAATGTTCGCACTGCTTTACCCTCATCTGGTTTATTTCGCGAGCGGGCCATTCCGACGTCGTAAAGCATACACGACACGTCAGTTTCTGATTCATGGCGATGCTCTTCTTTGCGGTATTTTCCTCGGGCTTATCAACTTCCCGATAGAGATCGTTGTGCTCTTCGCAGTGATGATAAACACCAGTTTTATCGTCGTGGGCAGCCTGACAGCCTGGGCATTCTGTATTATTTCACTGGTATCCGGTGCCGGTGCCGCATACCTGCTGACAGGCTACACACAGCCCGCCCCTGTTCCTTATGAAGTCTTTGTCGCGACGGCAGCCGGTGTCGGCTTCCACTTAGCCCTGACAGCACACAACAGTTACCGCCAGGCACGTGACCTGATGCGATTAAAGATGAAGTTTCAGGGGCAGGTTGAACGCTTTCAGGCGCTCTCTCATCAGGTATCGAAGTATGTGGCGCCGCAGATATGGGAATCTATCTTTTCTGGCCGTCGCCAGGTTCGCCTCGAAACTCAGCGTAAAAAGCTGGTGGTTTTCTTTTCTGACATCGTCGGTTTTTCTGCCCTGTCTGAGCAGATGGAAGCGGAGTCGTTCACCGACCTGCTCAACACCTACCTGACCGACATGTCGCACATCGCACTCAAATACGGTGGCACCATCGATAAGTTTATTGGCGATGGCATAATGATTTTCTTTGGCGACCCCAAAACCAAGGGCACCAAGCGCGACGCTCTGGCTTGTGTTTCTATGGCGATTGAAATGCGTAACCATATGGAAGTTCTTCGCCAGCGCTGGGCAGATCAAGGCATTTCGGCCCCGCTCCAGATTCGTATGGGCATCAGTACCGGTTACTGCACCGTCGGCAACTTTGGTACCGAGAGCCGGATGGACTACACCATCATTGGAAAGGAAGTGAACCTGGCTTCACGCCTTGAAACCGAAGCAACACCGGGTGAGATTCTGGTGTCTCAGGATACCTATACCCTGATCCGCGATAAGATTGATTGCCGCAGCCGCGGCAATGCCATCGTAAAAGGATTCCGGGACCCAATCCCTACATTTGAAGTGCGCGACTACCGCAGTCAGGACGACTCGAATGAACGTCAGTTTATTCAGGAGTCGGAAGGTTTCAGCCTCCGCCTGGATCGCGATCAGATGACCGAAGCGGAACGTTTGAAAGCCGCAGAGACACTGGAGAAAGCCGCTCGACGTCTGCGAATAAACCACAACGCAGACGCCAGTGACGTTACTACTGACGCTGTAACCGAAAGTTCAACGCTTCGAAAGTTTCCTCTGTCGTCCGGAATGGATTGATATCCAACCCACCCCGGCGAACGTAACGGGCATACACCGTCAGACTCTCTGGCGTACAGCGCTGCTGTATATCCCGGAATGTTCGCTCAACACACTGTTCATGAAAATCCTGATGCTGCCGCAAAGAAACCAGGTACGCTAGCAAAGACGCTTTATCAATCTCCTGCCCCTTGTACTGAATATACACTGAGCCCCAGTCCGGCTGACCAGTCACTGGGCAATTTGATTTAAGTAAGTGGCTGCAGATCCATCCATCGAACTGACTGTCTGGAACCACTTTCAGAAGCTCCGGCGACGGTGTGTATGAAGAAATATCGACATCGACATCGTCTATGCACAAAGCATCAGGAGCGGCGGGATAGGCGTAATCCATTCCGTGGAAGGCAACCGTTACTGCTCCTCCAGCAGCGAGAGACAAGTCCCGCTCCATCACCGCTTTAACATCAGACTCATTTTCAAATCGGGTCTGGTTAAAAGAGTTGAGGTACAACTTGAACGACTTCGACTCCACAAGGAACGGGCTACCAGAAGGGACTCGAAATTCCGCAACGCAAACGACGGGTTTTCCGTTAGGTGTTAGCCATGACACCTCGTAGCCATTCCAGATATCAACGCCATAAAAGGTAATCGCAGAACGGTCATCGCCTGATGCTTTCCAGCTTTCATTGCGATCAATAGGAAACAACAACCCTGCATCGTACTGCTCAGGATATTCGGATGTTTTGCCAAGCGGGTTGGTCTCGCTGTGTACTGATCCCATCATTATTGCCTCATGCCTGTGCCGCGTCGCAGCAACCAGATGCTGTAACTACCCAAAATAAAAATAAACAAAACCAGCATCCCAAAGGCGACGTAAACATCAATATCCGTCACACCCAACACTCCGTAGCGGAAGGTATTAACCATGTAGAGAATCGGGTTCAGCTTGGATACATCCTGCCAGAAATCAGGAAGCAGACTGATGGAATAAAATACACCGCCGAGGTAGGTCAGTGGCGTAATAATAAAAGTAGGAACGATCGCGATATCATCAAACTTGGTCGCAAAAACCGCGTTAATAAAACCGCCCAACGAAAACAGAATCGCCGACAAAAGAACAACACCGACCATGACTCCGACGTGATGCACCTGAAGATCCGTAAAGTACAGCGACAGCAGAGTAACAATCACCCCCGTCGCCACGCCTCGCGCCACACCACCGGCAACAAATCCGAGTAGAATGGTTACCGGATACACAGGTGCGACCATCATTTCTTCAATGCTTCGCTGGAATTTATTACTGAAGAAAGACGAAGAAACGTTGCCATAAGCATTGGTGATGACACTCATCATGATCAGGCCAGGTACGATATAGGCCATGTAATCAACACCGCCCATCTCACCGATCCGGCTGCCAATCAGATTGCCGAAAATAATAAAATACAACGTCATTGTGATCGCTGGCGGCAATAACGTCTGCTGCCAGATTCTCATAAAACGACGGACTTCTTTGGTCACAATCGTCTGGAATGCAACCCACTGAACGCGCATCGGGCTCATGAATTACTCTCCCGTACCAGGTTCACAAACAACTCCTCAAGGCGGTTAGACTTGGTTCTCATGCTGCGGACCTCAAGGCCTTTTTCTGTGAGCATGGTAAATATCCGGTTAATGCTCTGCCCTTTCTCAACCGTAACTTCGAGCGTCTCATCAGCCGGTGAAGAAAACTCAAACCCTTCCAGAGAAAAACCATCGGGTAAAGACTCGCACAGATCAAAAACAAAGGTTTCAGTCGTCAACTGGCTCAACAGTTCACGTTTGCTGGTGCACTGAACGATTTCACCTTTATTAATAATCGCGATATTCCGGCACAACTGCTCTGCTTCTTCGAGATAGTGTGTCGTCAGGATAATGGTTGTCCCCTTTTTATTGAGGTCTTCCATGAACTCCCACATAGAGCGGCGCAGTTCAATATCAACACCGGCAGTCGGCTCATCAAGAATCAGCACGTCCGGCTTGTGCACCAGCGCACGCGCAATCATCAGACGACGTTTCATACCACCAGAGAGCATGCGTGACGGCGTATCCCGCTTCTCCCAAAGGTCCAGAGCTTTCAGCAGTTCTTCGGCGTTTGCACGAGCTTCCGATGGTTTCAGCCCGAAATAACCGGCCTGAGTCACAACGATGTCGTAGACTTTCTCGAACTGATTGAAGTTAAACTCCTGAGGCACAACCCCCAGGGAGCGACGCGCCTGAAAGGCATCACCGTTAACGTCGTGCCCCATAACATAGGCACTGCCAGAGCTCTTCTGAACCAGACCAGACACGATGCCCAGAGTCGTCGACTTACCGGCACCATTAGGGCCAAGCAAGGCAAAGAAATCCCCTTTGGCAACTTCAAGCGTGATACCCTTCAGGGCCTCGAAACCGTTGCCGTATACCTTGGAAAGGTTTTCAACCGCCAGGGCTGCAACCATAAACTGAATACCTTCTGAGATAGAAAATGAATAACCGACTGAAATACCACCTCGAACTGCTGAACGAAACGCTTTCTCGCATTGAAAAGGCCGCAGCAAACGAGTCAGGGGTCATAGATGCCGACATTCTACAACAATTCCGTGACGTTATTGATCAGCTCACAGAACACAGGGATTCAGCCTACGAGGCAGGACAGGATCTGTTCAGCAAAATTGGCACACACCAGCCACAACTCATGCCTGCGGTAGACCGCGCACTGCTCTGGTTCTTCGGTGGTGAATGCATGCACTTCCTGAGCGATGAAGAAATCACACGATTCCAGCACCTTGACGAGATGGCAGCAGAGGCTGAAGCCGAGGGTAAAGAATACGACTACCGCTCGGCGGGCCGTAGCCTGCATTGATGGCGGTCGACCTGCCTATTTCTCTAAGCAATGCGCGTATTACTCAGGGACACGCCGTAAATACTTCCTTGTAGGCTCGGGTGCCGCGTCTGACCTCCACGGATGGAGGAAATGCCGTAATCTGTCGGGAACAGATTTGGCCTTGCGGCACCCGAGCAACACACCCAATGCTTTTTGTCCCGTGAGACTGAATTTCAGACAATAAAAAAGCCGGTACATCTCTGTACCGGCTTTTTGGAATTTGGAGCGGGAAAGGAGGCTCGAACTCCCGACCCCAACCTTGGCAAGGTTGTGCTCTACCAACTGAGCTATTCCCGCAATGGCATCCCCAAGGGGATTCGAACCCCTGTTACCGCCGTGAAAGGGCGGTGTCCTAGGCCTCTAGACGATGGGGACACATCGTTTAAGTGCGTTGCATTTTAACTCCATCTCGTTGATTTGCAAGAACTTTTTTCAACAAGATGTTTGCTAACTGCCTAATTGCAAAACACCGATCCTGATTCAGCGTCATGCCACTTTCGTGTGAAATTGGAGCGGGAAAGGAGGCTCGAACTCCCGACCCCAACCTTGGCAAGGTTGTGCTCTACCAACTGAGCTATTCCCGCATTTCACACTTGAAAATGGCATCCCCAAGGGGATTCGAACCCCTGTTACCGCCGTGAAAGGGCGGTGTCCTAGGCCTCTAGACGATGGGGACGTCTCAATCAAGGAGCGCGCATTCTATGTACGTTCGTGGAAAGCGTCAATACCTGTAAAGCAAAAAATTTGTCCTATACTGAGAAAACAGCCCTATTCCCAGGAAGCGTCCAATGGACAGTACAACGATGATCGCTGTCGCTATCGTCACCGGCATTATTGCCATCGCTGTGGTGACGGTAAAGAAGTGGCTTGATCAGTACCGACTGGAACAGATGCGCAAATCTGTTGAGCATATCGATTCCATCAACATGACCAGTAACGTGGGTAGCAGCCTGCGCCCATGGTTATCAATAGAAGCACTACGTGCACTGGCCGAACTGACGGATTTCCACGCACAACAGGTGAATACCAAGTTCATCACCATGCCGCCACGCACCTCTAAAGCATTAGACCAGGCTGAAGAGTGGCGAAATAATGCGCCGCCCCCCTCTCCCTCTCCGCTCCCGACACAACCTAAGCAAGCAAAAGAATTGCGCGACTCACTGATGGACTACCTTGAGCTGATAAAAAGTGGGCACAAAGAACACGTGATTCCCACAGAATCTGCGCGAGAACGTATAAGAGAAGCGACCGTCCTGAACGCACGTATCTGCGCCAACACCTATCAGGCTCGTGCGAAACAGTCACTGGCGCAGAATGCACCGAACCAGGCGCTGCACTTTCTGAAGCGCGCCGAAAAAACCATACGGAATATAAAAGATCTGCCACAAGATCTGATGACAGAACTCGATGCTCTGGTTGAGGCCATTGATGAACTTGAGCAGCATAGAGCCAGCTCTGGCCCCACCCGATTGGCAGAAGGCGCTGAAGAGCTGGCGGAAGCAGAGAAATCCTGGAAGAAGAAAACCTTTGATTAACGCTGGAATCAGGCTTCCAGCGCTTTAAGAATATCGGCCTTCAGAGACTCTGGCGTCGTTGTCGGCGCGTAGCGATCAATCACCTTTCCATCACGCCCCACGAGGAATTTAGTGAAGTTCCACTTAATTCCTTTTGTTCCCATAACGCCAGGCGCTGCCGCTTTTAACTCGTCGTAAATAGGCGCTGCGTCGCTGCCATTCACGTCGATTTTGCTGAACATCGGAAAGCTCACACCGTAGTTTTTCTGGCAGAAAGCACCAATATCATCGGCACTTCCCGGCTCCTGCTTACCAAACTGGTTACAGGGGAAACCAAGAATGACCAACCCTTTATCTTTTAAGTCCTGATACAGGGTTTCCAGACCATCGTATTGCGGCGTAAAGCCACATTTACTCGCGGTATTTACGATAAGAACAACCTTACCCGCGTATTCGCTGAGATCCTGATCTTTCCCGTTCAACAGGGGCATGGTGTAATCAAGAACCGACATCTGGCACTCCATCCGTTAATTTCAAAGCGCTTAAAGTAAACATCAGCCCTCACAGCCGCAAGTGCCGAATGGGCCCAAACCTGTGCGCATTTGGCCTCTGACGACTATTGAATAGCCATTAAACGACCATTAGTTGTTGTCGTCTTTCGCCTCAAACGTCAGCGCGGCAGAATTAATGCAATAACGCAGACCCGTCGGTGCCGGGCCATCGGTGAATACGTGGCCAAGATGCGCATCACAGTGCTTGCAGACAACCTCAGTTCTTACCATAAAGTGACTGGTGTCGCTGCGCTCTTCTATGTTCTCTTCATCTGCTGGCAGACTGAAACTTGGCCAGCCACAGCCTGAATCAAACTTATCCTGCGACAGAAAGAGCGGCTCCCCACAACACACGCAGTTGTAAGTACCCTCTTCAGAGAAATCGTAATACTGGCCAGTAAACGGCCTTTCTGTTCCTGCTTCCCGGGTAACCCGGTATGACTCAGCACTTAACTGCTGACGCCACTCGTCTTCACTCTTGCTAATTTTTTTCATTCTTTGAACCACTTTCCGATAGAGCATCGTAAGAGTATGATTAATCACTTAAATTCAGTTCCGATACAGGCGGCAAAGTTCCATGGAAATCCTCAAATCCAACAAACTGGCAAACGTGTTCTACGACATACGCGGACCAGTGCTGGATGCCGCCAAGCGCATGGAAGAAGAAGGCCATCGGATTCTGAAGCTGAACATCGGCAACCCGAAACCGTTCGGGCTTGATGCGCCTGAGGAAATTATCCAGGACGTCATCTACAACTTGCCAGATTCTGAGGGTTATTGCGACTCCAAAGGGCTTTTCTCTGCGCGAAAAGCCATCATGCAATACACCCAGCAGAAGAAGATCCCTAACGTCGGCCTCGAAGACATCATCATCGGCAATGGCGTCAGCGAGCTGATCGTCATGTGTATGCAGGGTCTGCTCAATAACGGTGACGAGGTTCTGGTTCCAGCACCTGACTACCCGCTCTGGACAGGCGCTGTCAGCCTCGCAGGTGGCAAAGCCGTTCACTATTTGTGCGACGAGCAGTCTGACTGGTACCCGGACCTTGATGATATTCGCAACAAGGTGACCGACCGCACCCGCGCAATGGTGATCATCAACCCGAACAACCCGACAGGTGCCGTATACCCGGATGAAATCCTGGAAGGCATGCTGCAGATTGCCCGCGAAAACAACCTGATTGTTTTCTCGGACGAAATCTACGACAAGATTCTGTTTGACGGTGTCACCCACACCTCAACCGCATCACTTGCTGATGATCTGCTGATTATTACTTTCAATGGGCTGTCTAAGAACTACCGCCTGGCAGGCTTCCGCTCTGGCTGGATGATCATCAGCGGCGCCAAGCACAAAGCGCGGGATTATATTCAGGGTCTTGAGATGCTGGCGACGATGAGACTCTGCGCCAACGTGCCTTCAATGCATGCTATTCAGACCGCACTGGGTGGCTATCAGAGCATTTTTGATCTGGTTAATGGCGACGGCCGTATTGTTCAGCAGCGCGATATTGCGTACGAAATGCTGAACGACATTCCCGGCGTGAGCTGTGTTAAACCCAAAGGCGCTCTATACTGCTTCCCGAAGGTCGACACCAAGAAGTTCAACATACGCAACGATGAACGCATGGTTCTGGATTTACTTGAGCAGCAGAAAATCCTGCTCGTGCATGGTACGGCCTTCAACTGGCCAGATCCGGATCACTTCCGCGTAGTATTCCTGCCAAGGCCAGAAGATCTGACCGCGGCGATGCAGCGTATGAAGCAATTCTTCGAGAGCTACCAGCAGCTCTGACCTTACCAGAGGCCAGTACGCCAATGCTCGACGTTCATATCGACGATTTTTTCCGGGATGTTGCTGTCACCCTGCTCACAGGGTTGCAGCAATTTCCTGCCCCAAGAACCCTCTTCGTCGAAGATATCTGCGGGCCAGATGACATGGACGAGTTCGGCCTTCACTCCCCTCGCCACTTAGCAGCACTGGGCGCAATTCAGTGGCTTCGCGATGAAGAGTATGTTCGCTTCGGAATTGTAGACCGGCAGGAATCTGTCGATGATTTCGTACTGAGCAGCAAAGCATTCACCCGATTACTGCGTCAGCCAGACGAGAGCGACGAACCATTGTTCCGTCGCCTCCACGGTGCCGTTCAGGAAAGTGATTCTGAATTAATACGGAGACTGCTTCGGGAAGAATTTCTCGAAGCATAACCCCAGTACAGGCTGGCTTACTCAGCCTTAGCGGGAACGTACATCGAAGCCCGCGGCTTCAAGCGCATCCTGCAGGTCGTGAGCACGAGCAGGCACCCCAACCTTAAGATTGATGGTATCGCGACGCAGCGGGTAATCCTTTCTCATGCGATCGAACGACTCACGCAGATTCTGGCTGTGTCGTATGACTGAGCGCATCACGCCATCATCAACCCGAATCTCATACGATGCCCGGATAGCAGTACGCAATGCCTGATGCACGGGTACTTCGGCAGAAAAGTCGACGCGTCGGATACCGGGCTCCGGTAAAAACTGCCCCAGTTTCAGGCGTTCAGGTAGCCCAAAGAATTCGCAGGCGCCCTGATAGACCAGTTCCGTGCCACGCATCTTGCCGTCGAGAGAATATCCAGCGATATGCGGTGTCGCCAACGCACAGAAATCCAGCAACTCACGGTTCAGCTCTGGCTCGCCTTCCCAGACATCCAGCACAGCAACAAAATCCGGATTATCGTGAAGATGCTTCAGCAAGGCATCATTATCGACAACAGCCCCACGACAAGCGTTAATCAGACAGGCATCTGTCATCATCTGCTGCAACTGAGCGTCACCGATAAGGTGCCAGGTCGGGTGATCTCCGCCCTTCTCCATCGGTGTATGCAGACTGACTACATCACAACCAAGGACTTTATCGAGCGTCGTCAGCTCGCCAACGTCGTCCTCTTCTTTGAAAGGATCACAGGCAAGAACCGTCAGCCCCATTTGCTCCAGACGCTGGCGCAGAAGCAAGCCGACATTACCTACACCGACAATGCCGACACTCAGGTCACGAAAATCAATCCCGCGACTATCCACCACAACGCTCAAAGCACTAAGAACATAGTCAACTACGGCCTGAGCGTTACATCCTGGCGCACTTGCAAACCCAATCCCGGCCTCTTTCAGGCACTCAAGATCAATGTGATCGGTACCTATGGTTGCCGTGCCAACAAATTTTACGGAAGAACCCTCAAGCAGCTCCCGGTTAACCTGAGTTACAGAGCGGACAAGTAAAATGTCGGCTTTCGCTACATCTTCTTGCGTCATGGTCCTGCCAGCGACACGAGTGATGTCGCCAAAATCGCCAAAAAATTGCTCAATTAACGGGATGTTTTCGTCCGCGACGATGTGCACAGTGCTTTCTTCCTGTTTTGTATGATCGATCCATTGTGGCAACTGTTTACCCCAATGACAATAATTCTTAATAAACCAAGAAAATATTCAACCAGAACGTCATAAACACCATGAATAATGCACATCAGGGGTACAAATACGTCTGAGCCTAAATTTCCGGTATACTCCCGCACTACTAAAAAGAGGGTGAAACAAATACATAGTGACTTTCGTGGCTATGTAGCACTGTTCACCGGACATAACTGCATGGGCGTGGGCTTGCTGCCATCGTAGGACGCAAGTTAACTAAAGTGCAATGAAGTTGTTAACAAGGCTTTGAGAGAGGGTCGCAAATGAGTCTGTATTCAGAATACCTGAAAGAAATTGAGGTTCGTAAGAACGAGCTGGGGTTGAACCCTAAGCCGATCGATGGCGCGGAGCTGCTGTCTGAAATCATCGAACAGATCAAAGATGTGAATAATGAGCACCGCAAAGACTCATTGAACTTCTTCATCTACAACACACTTCCAGGTACGACTCCTGCGGCAGGCGTTAAAGCTGAATTCCTGAAAGAAATCATTCTGGGTCAGGCGTCTGTAGAAGAGATCAACCAGGAGTTCGCTTTCGAACTGCTGTCTCACATGAAAGGCGGCCCGTCTATCAAGGTTCTGCTGGACCTGGCTCTGGGCGACGACGCTGACATCGCCAAAGCGGCTGCTGCTGTTCTGAAAACTCAGGTATTCCTGTACGAAGCAGACACCGAGCGCCTGGCTGCTGCCTACAAAGAAGGCAACGCGATCGCTAAAGAACTGCTGGAAAGCTACAGCAAGGCAGAATTCTTTACTGAACTGCCAGACGTTGACGAAGAAGTTAAAGTGATCACCTACGTTGCTGCAGTGGGCGATATCTCTACCGACCTGCTGTCTCCGGGCAACCAGTCTCACTCACGTGCTGACCGCGAACTGCACGGTAAGTGCATGATCTCTCCTGAAGCTCAGGCTGAAATCACTGCAATGAAAGAAGCCAACCCAGACAAGCAGGTTATGCTGATCGCCGAAAAAGGCACCATGGGTGTTGGTTCATCACGTATGTCTGGTGTGAACAACGTAGCACTGTGGGCTGGTAAGCCTTCAAGCCCGTACGTTCCATTTATCAACATCGCTCCAGTGGTTGCTGGTACCAACGGTATCGCACCTATCTTCCTGACTACTGTCGGCGTAACCGGTGGTATTGGTCTGGACCTGAAAAACTGGGTACAGAAGAAAGACGAAAACGGCAACGTTGTTCGCGACGAGAACGGCGATGCAGTACTGGAAGAAGTCTACTCTGTTAAGACCGGTACCGTTCTGACCATCAACACCAAGACCAAGAAACTGCTCGACAGCGAAGGCAACGAGCTGTCTGACGTATCTGACGCTTTCACTCCACAGAAAGTCGAGTTCATGAAAGCTGGCGGTTCTTACGCGGTAACCTTCGGTAAGCAGCTGCAGACTTTCGCTGCAGAAACTCTGGGCGTTGAAGCACCAGCTGTTTACGCTGCATCTAAAGAAATCTCTCACGAAGGCCAGGGCCTGACCGCTGTTGAGAAGATCTTCAACCGTAACGCGGTTGGTGTTAACTCTGAGACTCCACTGCACGCTGGTTCTGACGTTCGCGTTAAAGTGAACATCGTTGGTTCTCAGGACACTACTGGTCCTATGACTACTCAGGAACTGGAAGCAATGGCTGCTTCTACCATCTCTCCAAGCGTTGATGGTGCGTTCCAGTCTGGCTGTCATACTGCCTCTGTATGGGACAACAAAGCTAAGGCCAACACGCCTAAGCTGATGGCGTTCATGAACGCGTTCGGCGTGATCACTGCACGTGATCCTAAGGGTGTTTACCCAGCAATGACCGACGTAATCCACAAGGTACTCAACGACATTACTGTTGACGACCGTGCGATCATCATCGGTGGTGACTCTCACACCCGTATGTCTAAAGGTGTCGCGTTCGGTGCTGACTCCGGTACTGTTGCGGTAGCACTGGCAACTGGTGAAGCAGCAATGCCAATCCCAGAGTCTGTGAAAGTTACCTTCAAAGGCAACATGAAGCCGCACATGGACTTCCGTGACATCGTACACGCGACTCAGGCGCAGATGCTGAAGCAGTTCAGCGGCGAAAACGTCTTCCAGGGCCGTGTCATCGAAGTACAGATCGGTACTCTGCTGGCTGACCAGGCCTTCACTTTCACCGACTGGACTGCAGAAATGAAGGCAAAAGCTTCTATCTGTATTTCTACCGATGAAACTCTGATCCAATCTCTGGAACTGGCTAAGTCACGTATCCAGATCATGATCAACAAAGGTATGGAAAACGAAGCAGGCATGCTGCAGAAGCTGATCGGCCTCGCTGACAAGCGTATCGAAGAAGTTAAATCAGGCACTGCACCTGCTCTGGCTCCAGACGACAACGCTAAGTACTACGCAGAAGTAGTTGTTGACCTCGACGCTATCGACGAGCCAATGATTGCTGACCCAGACGTAAACAACGAAGACGTATCTAAGCGTTACACCCACGACGTGATCCGTCCGGCTTCATACTACGATGGCCGTCAGGTTGACCTGGGCTTCGTTGGTTCTTGTATGGTTCACAAAGGTGACATGCAGATCATCGCTGCGATGCTGCGCAACCTGGAGAAGAACGGTCCTATCACGTTCAAGGCTCCACTGGTTGTAGCGCCACCAACGTACAACATCGTTGACGAGCTGAAAGCCGAAGGCGATTGGGACATCCTGGCGAAATACGCTGGCTTCATCTTCGACGATGCAAATCCAAAAGAAGCAGCTCGTACTAAGTACGAAAACCAGCTGTACCTGGAGCGCCCTGGATGTAACCTGTGTATGGGTAACCAGGAAAAAGCAGAACCAGGTGACACCGTACTGGCAACTTCTACCCGTCTGTTCCAGGGCCGTGTTGTAGAAGACAGCGCTGAGAAGAAAGGTGAGTCACTGCTGGGCTCTACCCCAATGGTTGTTCTGGGCACTATCCTGGGTCGCTTCCCGACTCTGGAGGAGTACAAAGCAGCGGTTGAAGGTATCAACCTGACTTCTTTCGCTCCACCGTCTGAAGACCTGGCTCGCCCAGCGATCCCTCTGAAAGCTGTTTAATCAGTAGCTGAAGAGGCGATTAGCCCACTGCCCTGACGTTCGCGTTGAGGCAGCGGGCGAAGCAAATAAAAAACCGGCACTCGTGAGAGGCGCCGGTTTTTTGTTTCTGAACGAGTTTTTCTGAAAACCGCCCTGCCTGAAAAGCTAATCCCTCACAGGCATCAACACACCTCAGCGCGAATCAAGTTCGAAGAAGTGCCCTAGTCGACTCCTTGCGACCGCAATGGCGAACGGCGTCGCCTCAGGCACTTTTCATACCGTTGACGGGGAGTTATGCTCGGAATCTTGAGCGGAAGCGAAGCGTCGAGACGACGCACATTCGCGAATCAAATGCCAAATGCCATACCCGAAAAGGAGATAAGATGAGTCAACTGGAAGAAACACAAGAATCGCTATCGCGGATGCAGGCATTTGACCCGAAAAGCCTTGCTAGAGAGGAAGACCTAGGAAGGAACTTTGATTTCTCTGCTATTGTAGCCCCAGCATCAAAGCTTATTAGGCTCTACAATCAGCTAGGCCTTACGACGCTGGATGATTTTCCAGGTCCCATACTTACCCAGATTAAGCAACAGGCCGACGCTGACTTTAATAGATTTCAGCAAGTTTTAGATTTTGACCCAACCACCGTACAAAACCAGAATCCCACACAGCCTAGAGATCAATTAATCCAGCAAGTTACCAATGCATACGACCCTGCATTTCAGAAACTATTTCCATTTATATCATACGGCACAAGCAAGTCTGTTGATTTCCAGCGAATGGAAAATGAAGCTCGAGCAATGCTTCAAAATGTAAAAGATGAAGCTTCAGAAATAACTGAGCAATTATCCGAGCATCAAGAACAAGCACAAGGTGTTCTTGCAGATGTTAGAAGAGTTGCAGCAGAACAAGGTGTTTCACAGCAAGCGATTTACTTTAAGGATGAAGCAGAGGCACATGAAGAACTAGCAGAAACTTGGCGAAGTCGAACTACTAAACTTGCTTGGGGTTTGGGCGGTTATGCCTTCTTAAGCATATTTTTCCATAAGTGGTCGTGGCTTCAACCCGAAGATACGATCCAGTCTATACAGCTCGTAACTAGTAAAATACTCATCTTCGGCGTTATATCATATATGCTATTTCTATCAGCTAAAAACTTTCTATCTCACAAGCATAGCGCCATCATTAATAAGCATAGGCAAAATGCACTAATGACTTATACAGCCATAACAGATTCTGCTGCCACTGAAGAAAGTAAAGATGTAGTGCTCAACCATGCGTCCGCTTGCATCTTTTCACCACAAGATACAGGGTTCATTAAATCTCAATCTCAACAGTCAAGTACTACAAGATCTGTTGTTGAATTACTTCCAAAAACAACAATGAAGCTGGATGCACAATAACAAATAACAGAAAAAGAGCGAATCAAGTCGAAAACTATGGAGTTACGGGATGAGCAGGAAGCTATGGAATCTGAAAACTTGGAGAGCGTATTTTTAAAAATTTTCAAGAGGCTAATGCTTTTAGCAATTGGTTCAGGATTATTGGGTAATGCCCTGTATATTTACGGTCTAGGGTATTACCAAGGGTATGTTGAAGCTTTAGGGTTCGAATACAATCTCTTTCCTATTGAATGGAAAGATACATTATTATGGACTTACGACGCCAGCAGGGAACTAGGAATCAGCTCGATTGATTTGATGAATAAATTCTCTTCTTCTGCCTTGCTAATTCTTTTGCTTTCTTTATATATAATATCCAGAATATGGATGCAGCTATCAAACGTTAAGTCAGACAATGTTAAAGGAAAAATAAAACCTAAAATCAATTTCCGCCTAGCTAAAAAAATCTATAGCTTTAAGCTTAAACATATCTGGGTATACAGATTCATCTACATACCAACCAGATGGTTTCTACTAAAGGAACAGTCGTTTATGGCTTTCGCTGCGTCATACTTCTTTATGCTTTTCCTTATTTTCATACCGCTATTCGTAATAATATGGATATATTTTCCTTTGTTCGGCGTCAACCATGGAGAGCTAGTTGCTCAAAAGAGACTTAAGTATTATGAATCCTACTTATGCGGTGACCTTAGTGACTATTGGAGCCGGTGTATAGAAATTAATGTTACTGAACCAGAGAACTATGGGGGAATAAGCAATCCGATAGGTAGGGTTCTCTTCAAAAACGGCTCGCTAGTTGCAATTCTTACCAAAGAAGGCCCAATAACCTTAACCATGCCCCCAAATTACTATTTCAAACCAGATAGAAACCGATGTTTTAAAAATGGCTGCAAAGAGCATGAAGATGAATTCAGCAAAAAATCAAGTAAGAATGACGCCGAAATCGGCGCCTCGTCATGAGACGTTAGACCCTGGGGTAGTAAATTATGATTGAAAGTTTAAAGTCGTACCAAGGTAAAATGGCTAATACGGTGAGGGCCTTCGTTCTTAAGATCAACGAAGTCTCAGATAAAGATGACGAATGTGTGCCTGATGGATATGATGATTTCAGAAAAATATTCAAAGGGTTTATGGACATATGCGAGAATATTGAAACAATAGATATGTTATACATATTGGTAGGAATAAATCCTCCACGAAGCAGACTAGTCAGTGTTGATTTATATTTGAAACATCTAATTTCTAGTTATCTGAGTGAGGTCTACATACTGAAGGAGCGCTTAAATTCGTACGCAACGAAGATATCAAGGATGTACGCCAAAGTCGACCCTACACTAGATGTGAAAGATGATTTTGAGCAGCTCTATGCAAGCATCAAAGAAAGTCTTGAAGGAATTAACAATACACGAAATTTGCACGTGCACAGTGAGCGTCACTCTGATGAAGATTTGGATTGGCTATCCTCTTTAAAATTAGTAAGTGATACAGACAATTCCTTCAAAGATAGTTTTGACTATCAATACAAGAAGTCAAGAATAAAGTGGAAGAAAAAAATTTCGGATAACAACGAAGTTATGGTGAAATTATTAACGAATTATTTCGATGTCATATTTAAAATAATTTCTGTTGATGGTGATATTGTGTTACCCAATAAACCTGTAGTTCAGTGACAATGGTATTCGAATGAAGCCAAGCTTAATAAAAATGAATTTCTTTGAGACTTATTACTATGCGAATGTAATAAATAATGTATTGAATAATGCCATGGCATACAGCCGGAGCTTACATGAATGGCATGAAGATCAAGCTGTCGAACTACTACTTCAACCTTTCCAAAAATGGAGTGTCCTTCATAGTTTTTCATATTTTATAATTGAAGACATTATATATGAAAATATTGAAAAAAGTGATTCTAACGAGGTGCTATGGGTAGAGCATGCTTTTCACCATCACCGACTAGACGTGGAATCGTTTAAGGAATGGTTGATACGAACTGGTTCGGATCGGAATGATATAAATGCTATTGGCGACTATCACTCCGAACTTAGAATGACGGGCTGGTTAGAACTTCTTATCGAAAATATGGTGAATGAAGTGTTTTTGATACTGTTCTCCAATAGGCAGCTACTCCAAAATCTTAATGAGTATGTAGCTGGAATTGTTTCTTTCATTCAAATTTCTGAATTAGATGAAAATCAAGTTAACTATCTAAACAAGGATGGAATACCTAAAAGGGCTAAAATCCCTGAGTGGGTCAAAAGAGCAGTATTTTTTCGAGACAGGGGGCGTTGCGTAAGCTGCTCTTTGGATATTAGTAATTTAGTCTCTCTTCAGTCCTCTAAGCACTTTGACCACATGGTACCGCTAGCGCGCGGTGGTATTAACGATGTTACTAATATTCAACTTATGTGTGAAAAATGTAATCTTATGAAGGGAAAGAAAGACTTCAAAACCTCAAAGATGTACGAACCTTGGTATGTATAGAGTTTAAGTGCAGTTGCATAGCAAGCCGCTGCAATTCGTTACAGCCACAAAGAACTTGGCTTTCACCAAGACTCGCTTCGTTCGCCTTCTAGCCTGGCGTTTTTCGGATTTTAAGATGCAACCTGAAACTTGCCTTTGCGGCTCAAATACCACCCATTTATGAGCCGCAAATATGAAATTTGCGGCTCATGGCTCTACAGGCAAGGCAAAACACTACTCCCCCCGCGCACTCCCGCACACCAACCCTCCGCTCCACCCACCCAAAGTTGTATACAATCCCACCCAAACAACGGCCGTTTACCTTGATTTAGCCCCTTTAACCGTTAAAATTGCTGACAATCCAAAGCTCCTGCCAACCCTATTCCTACTCGCAGGTGGTTGAAAAACTATCTGCGTTGGCATTGCTTCGTTAAAAACAGGCTCAAAGTGCTCATTTATGGCTTATAAACTCCGCTTTTTCGCCAGTTTTTGCCTTGCACTGACTGCCTCGAATATGTATTTCAACAGCCTGCTAGGTATCCAGCATGACTACTTCCACTAATTTTGACCCATCCAGCTCAATCAAGACGCTGCCAGGCACGTCTCATCGTTATCACAGCCTGCCAGACACCGCCGAACGTTTAGGCATCAATCTGGATGAACTGCCCTTCTCTCTGCGCCCTATTCTTGAAGGCATTGCCCGTAATGTCGGCAAGAACGGCATCACCGTTGAGCAGCTGCAGGCGCTGGGTAACTGGCCCGCGCATCAGGGGCAGGAGCCGGTGGAGATTCCGTTCACTGCGGGTCGTGTGATCATGCACGATCTGAGTGGTACGCCTGCCATCGTCGATTTCGCGGCGATGCGCTCTGCAGTTGAGCGTATGGGTCTGAACCCTTCCATCATTGAGCCGCTGGTGCGTGCTGATCTGGTGATCGACCACACGGTAACCATGGATAACACCGGTAGCCCGGCGTCGCTGCGCATTAATAGTGAGCTGGAAGCTGCGCGAAACACCGAGCGTTATGCCTTCCTTAAGTGGGGTGCGCAGGCGTTTAACACGATTCGCATTATTCCGCCTCAGACGGGCATCGTGCATCAGGTCAACCTGGAGTATCTGGCTCAGGGCTACCTTGAGCAGGATGAGCTCATGATCCCGGATACTCTCATCGGTATGGACAGCCACACGCCTATGGCTAACGCGCTGGGTATTGTTGGCTGGGGTGTTGGTGGTATTGAAGCTGGCGCATCTATGCTGGGCCAGCCAATGGAAATGCTTGCACCTGAGGTGATTGGTGTCGAGCTGACGGGCGCTCTGAAAGAAGGCGTGACCGCAACCGACCTGGTGCTGACCATCACCGAAATGCTGCGTAAATACCCGCGCGGTGTGGTTGGTAAGTTCGTTGAATACGTGGGTGAAGGCAGCGCGAACCTGTCTCTGCCTGACCGTGCGACCATCGCCAACATGTCGCCAGAGTACGGCGCGACCATGGGCTTCTTCCCGTTTGATGAAATCGCCGCTGACTATATGAAAGCGACTGGTAGAGATGGCGACCTGCCGCTGGCGTATTACCAGGCGCAGAACATGGCGTGGAAAGCGGGCCAGAAACTGCCGCGCTACACCGACCTGCTGCATCTGGATCTGTCGACCGTTGAGCCGTCTGTTGCTGGCCCTAAAAAGCCTCAAGATCGCCTGCCGCTAGGTGATATCGGCAAGGTATTCCAGCAAACCGCTACTGCGGGCAACCGTACCCCTGAAGAAGTGAAAGTGACGCCGGTTAAGGCCGACGAAGCCGGTATCTTCCAGTCGCTGCCTGAGCGCACCTTAAAAGATGGCGACATCGTGATTGCCGCGATTACTGCCTGTACCAACACCTCTAACCCCGGCCTGCTGATTGCCGCTGGCTTGTTGGCGAAGAAAGCGAACGAGCTGGGTCTGAAAGTGCCAGACGGCGTTAAGACGTCAATGGCTCCGGGTTCACCAGTAGCAACTGACTTCTTAACCAAGGCTGGGCTGCAGGAGCATCTGGATGCGCTGGGCTTCAACACCGCAGGCTACGGCTGTACTACGTGCGTTGGTAACTCTGGCCCGCTGGCGCCAAGCATTGAAGCTGCGCTGCGTGATCACGACATTATTGTATCTTCTGTGTTGTCGGGTAACCGTAACTTCGAAGGTCGTGTGCACCCGGATGTCGACACTAACTTCCTGATGTCACCACCGCTGGTGATTGCCATGGCGATTGCTGGTAACGTGAACATCGACGTGACGAAAGAGCCGCTTGGCAAAGACGCTCAGGGTAATGATGTCTTCCTGAAAAACATCTGGCCAAGCAACGCGGAAATCACGCAGACCATGCACGAGTGCATGGACCCAACCGCCTTCCGCGAAACCTATGAAAACTCCATGGGTGGCCCGGAAACCTGGCAGAAGCTGGAGTCACCGACTGGCCCTGTGTATCAGTGGGACGAGAAGTCGAGCTACATTCAGGAAATCTCATTTTTCGACGGCTTCGCGCTGGAGACACCAGCCGATTCACTGAACAACATCAGCGACGCACGTATGCTGGTGATGTGTGATGACAACACCACCACTGACCACATCTCACCAGTGAGCCGTATCCGCCCTGACTCTCCTCCGGGCGAGTACCTGATGTCGATCGGTGTCGATGCCAACGACCTGACCTCTCTGGGTGCGCGTCGTGGTAACCACCATGTGATGCTGCGCAGTATCTTCGGCAACGTAAAAGCCCGAAACCTGATGCTGCCGGGCACTACCGGCGCGGTCACTAACTACTACAACGCCAATGGCGACGCTGAGAAGATGTCGATCTACGATGCGGCCTCCCGCTACCAGCAGGAAGGCACGCCATCGGTGGTATTCGGTGGCAAGCTGTACGGTACCGGATCTTCCCGTGACTGGGCGGCCAAAGGCCCTGCGCTGCTGGGTGTGAAAGCCATCATCGCCGAGAGCTTTGAGCGCATTCACAAGTCCAACCTGGTGGGCATGGGCGTACTGCCACTGCAGTTGCCAGAAGGCGTGACGCTGGGTTCTTTGAATCTGGATGGCTCTGAAACCTTCGATCTGGCGGGTATTGATGCCCTGCAGCCGCGTGGCTCTGTGACGCTGACGATTAAGCGCAAAGACGGCTCAACCGAACAGCATGAACTGCGGTCTCGTGTGGATACCTCGTCTGAGCTTGAGCAAATTCGTCATAAGGGCATTCTGCCGATGGTGTTGCGAGATATTATTGCAGCTAATAGCTGATCTGACGTTTGAGCTAACACATAAAAAACCCGGCAATTGCCGGGTTTTTTTATGTTTGCTCGTTCTATGTCGTCAAACGACTCAGAACATGAAAGCAAGACCTGCTGAAGCAAAATCAACATCTGCTTTGACGTTATCTTCGTCAAAGTCAGCGCGCTCATATTCAAGGCGCAGGTTCAGGTTATCCAGCAGCGCGATGGATGTACCAACACCGTAGAACATGGCCGTACCTTCACGCTCATCGCTGTAGCCCAGTGGACCTTTTACATCAGCGTCCCACCAGAACTGACCACCTTTAACAAATACACGAGTGTGGTCGCCAGCAGGAAGACCCAGCATCAGTGACGCCGTTAAACCGCTTGGGTCAAACTGGAAGCTGCCTTCTTTATATTCACCCAGATTCAGGTACTGCCCCTCAATACCCACGTAATCGTTCAGCCACACACCGGCAAAGCCTTTCCAGCTTGTGCGGTCGTCGTCAAATTCGTCTGCATCACCCAGCTCTTCGACTTCTTCGCCACCGATAGAGAGGTTTTCCAGCTTGCTGTAACTGATTGAACCACCAACGAATGCATCTGCATCATATTCGCCTTCTGCCATTGCTGGTGCGCCATACATAGCAGCAGTAAGAAGTGCAGTCGTTGCTGGGATAGTTAGCTTTTTCATATTTGACTCCTTGCCTCATGAACGAGGTTATTAAACATGTGAAAGTGTGAGGCTTGGGAGGAAAGTTCGTTCACTGAAACAACGCAACAGATTGTTTCAGGAACTTTCTGCATTTTGACTTCGGGTCAGGCTGGGCCTATGCTCAGCGGCTGTTTTCACTTTTAAAATAAGAAAAATATGCGCTTAAAAAATTATTTCGTCCTTGGATCTACACTGCTTTTTTCGGGTTTTTCTGCGGCCGATGTCTGCCAGTTTGAAGTCCCGTCGACTGAAAATTATTCAGAAGCAGCGTATTTTTATCCCTGTGATGCAGACACTCCTCTACCTGCCATTACGCTGACGGGCGGTTATTCGAATACCTATCACAAACTGCAATGGATGGCGGAGGCGATCGCCAACTCGGGGTATGTGGTTCTGGCGATGACCCCGACAGATAAGTACGGAAAAGTTGAGCAATGGCGCGATGCGCACCTCAGAGGTCAGAAAACACTGATCGCCACCACTAAAGAAGAAAGCTCACCAGTTAAGAGCCTGATTGATACCAACCTTCGTGGAATCGCCGGGTTTTCGATGGGCGGTGGCGGTACCCTACTCGCAGGGAGCATTCTGAAAGATGACGTTAAAGCCCTCGCCGCGTTTGCGCCGTTTTTGCTGAAAGAACAACGAAACGTATCCCCTACCGCACCGACTATGATCCTGGCTGGTGCTAAGGACTTACTGGTAACGAATGAATCTATCGAGGAAATTTACCAGCACGTTGAAGCTTCCACGGATCAGCGTTTTATTGCTGTGTATGAGAATGGCCGTCACCAGCAGTGGTACCGACCAGAGATCACCACAAACCGTGATAGCTACATCGAGTTGACGCTTGCCTGGCTGGATTACCACTTAAAAGAGAGCAGTTCAGCAGCAAAGGTATTGAGCGAAACAGAAAGGCAATCGCCTGAACGTTTCACCCGGATCAGCCATAAATTATGAGCCGAAATCGGCTTTGCGTACCATAAATGGACACCAATAGGACATTTCGTTCCACCTATGAACGTTTGTATAATTAGTGCGTGAAAGGCTCAATCAGCTTGTTACCCTGTGCTCACTAAGAATAAAAACAACACAGGTGAGTATATGTCTGTTTCATTCAAGTCCACGCTCCGCTTTCTTCCACTCGTTGCGTCTGTCGCTCTGGCAGGCTGCTTCGGTGGTGGAGATCCAGATCCGGCCCCAGAAGGCCAGGCTCTGACTAACCCAGGTGACTACGAAATCTGTTCTTACGAGAACAACCTGGAAAACAGCCGTTACGCGTCTGCCCGGATGACCTACCCGTGTGATCTGAGTGCTGGTCCATTCCCAGCGACAACCCTCACCGGCGGTTTTACCAATTCAAAAGAGCAAATGGAGTGGTTGTCTGAACACCTCACGAGCCACGGCTACGTTGTTCTGACCATGACTCCGACTAACCGTTATGGCCAGCCACCGGTATGGCGCAGTGCTCAGATCGGTGGTTTCGCTGAACTCGAAGAAGAAAACAACCGTGCTGGCAGCCCGCTTCAAGGCAAGATCAACCTGAATAAACGTAACATCATGGGCTTCTCTATGGGCGATGGCGGCGTATTGCTGGCAGCGGCAGACATGGGTGAAGATCCAGCCAGTGTTATCGCACTTGCACCATGGTTAGGCGATAACAACGTCAACTATAACGGCATCAAAGTACCGACCATGATGCTGGGCAGTGAAGACGATGAGCTCGCTTACTACACCGAAGACTTCTATGCGCAGCTGCCAAGCAATATTGAACGCGGCCTGGCGATGTTTGCCGGTGCTAGTCACTACGATTGGTTTGGCTCAGGCAATCAGGACGAGAAGGCTGAATTCCGCACGCTCGTGACTGCTTTCCTGGAAGTTCAGCTGAAAAATGACGACTCTGCCTACAGCTACTTCGAAGGCGCCGAACACGATGAACACGTAGCCGACGGCTGGTTCTCAGCGTTTGACTACCAGAAGTAACGCACGCTTCGCCCCTCTCAAGCCCGCTTAACGCGGGCTTTTTTGTGTCTGCCATATCGAGATAGTTAAATCTGGCCATAATTAGGACTCCGGCGCCCAATCTTTTTTCCATGGCCAGATAAGACAAGCCCACACCGTAGACCTTGTTATCCTCGCTGACGTTCCTTACAAAAATAACTAAAGGTTAACGACATGTCTGTATCTCTGAAAAGCGCTTTCCGCGCGCTTCCTCTTGCAGCTTCAATTGCACTCGCTGGCTGTTTTGGCGGTGGCGATCCTGATCCTTCACCAGAAGGTCAGGCTCTGGGTGTATCTGGAGACTTCGAGATCTGCTCTTATGAAACGAATCTTGAGAACGACGGCTACGCGTCAGCGCGTATGACCTACCCTTGCGACCTGAGCGGTGGCCCAATCCCAGCAACGACGTTGACTGGTGGTTTCACTAACACTAAAGAGCAGATGGAATGGCTGGCAGAGCACCTGTCATCACATGGTTACGCTGTGCTGACTATGACGCCTAACAACACTCTGGGTGTTCCACCGGGCTGGCGCGACGCGCAGTTTGGCGGTTTTGCTGAGTTCGAAGACGAGAACAGCCGCAATGGTAGCCCGCTGAAGGGCAAGATTGATCTGGATAAGCGTAACCTGATGGGCTTCTCCATGGGTGGTGGCGGCGTCATTCTGGCAGCTGAAGAAATGGGCAACCAGCACACCAGCGCGATTGCACTGGCTCCGTGGTTAGGCGCTTACAGTGTTGATTTCGAAGCTATTGAATCTCCGATTCTGATGCTGGGCAGTGAATTCGACGAACTGGCCTACGCGACTGAACGCTACTACTCTGAGCTTTCACCTAATACAGAGCGCGGCCTTGCTATGTATGCAGGCGGTAGCCACTTCCACTGGTTTGGTAACAGCGAAACGGAATATAAGAAGAAATTCCGTACGCTGGTTACGGCCTTTCTGGAAATTCAGCTGAAGGGTGACACCAGCGCTTACAGCTACTTTGATGGCGCTGAGCACGAAGAGCACGTTGAAGAAGGCTGGTTCTCAGCGTACGACTACCAGAAGTAAGTCGACATTACGTGAACACAAAGAAGCCCGCTAAAACGCGGGCTTCTTTGTAATTTGGCCTGACGTCAAACTGGTGGTATTTTCAGTACACCAAATTCCCGCACGACAGGATGTTTTAATGTCTGACCAACAGACGCCCAACGGCACACCCGATCCTCGTGATCACTCGCAGTTCAGCCTTCTTAAGAGCCGACGCTTTGCGCCCTTCTTCTTTACTCAGTTTCTAGGCGCCTTTAACGATAACGTCTACAAAAACTCGCTGATGGCGATGATCACCTTCGGTCTGCTTTCCAGCACAATGGACCTGAGCCTGATGAACAATTTGGGGGCGATGCTGTTTATTCTTCCCTTTTTCTTATTCTCGGCACTGGCTGGGCAGCTTTCTGATAAATATGAGAAGTCTTACCTGATACGACGTATTAAGTTACTTGAGATCGTCATTATGGTGCTCGGTGCCTGTGCCTTTTACTTCAGTGCCACCGCGGGGCTGATGTGTCTGCTCTTTCTTATGGGGACACAGTCTGCGTTCTTTGGGCCAGTAAAATACAGCATCATTCCTCAACACCTAGATAACCACGAACTCGTTGGTGGTAACGCTCTGGTTGAGATGGGGACTTTCCTAGCCATTCTGACTGGTACGCTGATCGCCAGTGTAATCGCCACCCGAGAAGACGGAGTGATGTGGGTCAGCGCTGTGATTATCAGTGTGTCCTGCCTTGGGTATCTGGTCAGCCGCCAGATTCCTTCTGCACCTGCCGCCAACCCGACACAGAAGGTTCGCTTCAACCCGATTACCGAAACCTGGCGCACGCTGGGTTACGCACGCCAGACAAAAAGTATCTTTCTGGCTGTTCTCGCTATCTCCTGGTTCTGGTTTCTGGGTGCTGCCTACCTGACCCAGATCTATGGCTTCGCCAAAGACTTTCTGGGCGGGGACCAGAGTGTCGTCATGGTTTTATTGGCGACCTTCTCTATTGGTATCGCATTGGGCTCGCTGCTATGTGAGCGTCTGTCAGGACATAAGGTAGAACTCGGCCTCGTACCTCTGGGTTCGATTGGTCTGACCATATTTGGTATCGACTTATTCCTGCAGGACTTACCCGCCGTTAGCAACGAACTGATCAATGCCGGTGAGTTTTTAAGCTCACCGTGGAACCTGCGTATCGTTTTTGATTTTCTGATGATCGGTGTCTTTGGTGGTTTCTACATCGTTCCGCTGTACGCCATGGTCCAGGCACGCTCTGAACCTCAGCACCGCTCTCAGGTCATCGCCGCGATCAACATTATGAATGCTCTGTTTATGGTCGCGTCAGCCATCACAGGGATTATTGTTCTGGGAGTATTAGACCTCTCAATTCCGCAGTTCTTTATGATCCTCGCGATCCTGAATGCGCTGGTCTCTATCTATATTTATCGCACAATCCCAGAATTTGCGATGCGCTTTATCATCTGGGTGCTTACGCACACCATGTACCGGGTAAACCACATTAACCTGCATAAAATTCCGGATGAGGGCGCCTGCGTGCTCGTGTGCAACCATGTGTCATTCGTAGATGCACTGTTAATTGGAGGTGCCTGCCGCCGCCCTGTTCGCTTCGTTACCTTTAAGCCCATCTACAACATGCCGGTGCTGAACTTCATCTTCCGCACGGCAAAAGCAATCCCGATCGACAGTAAAAAAGCCGACCCTGAAGGCTATGAAAAAGCATTCGAGAGAATCGCTGAAGAGCTTCGAGCTGGCGAAGTGGTGTGTATTTTCCCGGAAGGAAAACTCACTACAACCGGTGAAATAGACGAGTTTAAAAATGGCATCAGCCGAATACTCGACGAAACGCCAGTACCAGTCATACCGATGGCACTGCGTGGACTGTGGGGAAGCTTCTTCAGCCACAAAGACCGCCCTGCTCTGACACGATTACCGCAACGTTTCTGGTCGAAGATCGATATGGTAGTTGGCGATACTGTACCAGCAGAAGATGCAAGCCCAGGCTACTTAAAAGAGAAAGTCGCCGAATTACGAGGCGATAAACAATGAATCAAGAAGCCAAGTTTGTCTGACTTTCAGACTGACCTTATCGCTGGTATTATCGACCGCGCTGCAATGCTGACTGAACTCTCATGGAAGACTGATGCTTAAACGACTTTTTGCCACCCGCAAGCACCCCTGTATGCCTGGCCTGAATACGCCAGAGCACATTACCGTCAACTTGTCGGGGTCAGTGCTATCACTCAAGCTGCCGCCCCATTACAGTTCTGATGGCTTTGAAGCGCATTGCGAACCTATTGATACGATGAATATCTACGACCCTACTGGCTACAGTGGCGACCCGATGGGCACTGCAGTTTTTAACAGGAAGCGTTTTATCAGTCGAGCATGGGAGCTATTTGGACCTCTGACTCGCCTACGGAATATCGGTTCAATATCCTTTGTGGCCGTGGTGGAGCGGATTGACAGCTTGCCCGAGGGCATGAGTTGCTTTAACCCTAACCACTTTGAACAGGTGATTAATCGCCTGATGTTTAAAATGGGGCCAGAGACGCCTCAGATTGATCCTAAAGTAGCACCAGTTAACTGGTGTACTGAAGTAAAGAATGATTGTTTGTGGGTATGCTATGAGATGCGTAAGGCAAACGACGGTGACCCTAACTCATTTGCCCCTTCTCAATTCTCAAGCTATGCGGTCACGCCATTGGATGATCATCACTATATCCGCTTGATGTTTCATAATCTGGGGTATAAGCCTGCTGAATATTCCAACCGTTTTGTTAACAGCGTACGAGACAAGGTACTGAACTCTGTCACCCTCACGCTGAGTGAGTACGCTCAGCAGCGTAAGGTCGAAGTGCAATCTCAGTGGCCGGACGCAACCATATCGCCACAACGCCAACCTTATAACTGGGTATACCCTGAGTGGCGTGATGGAGACACCAATAAGGGCGAGCGCCATGTCGTTATCACCCAATATCACACCCAGCCGCCCAAGTTTCATCTGTAATTTTATTAAGTAAAGGACTGCCCCATGAACGGAAGCACAGCAAAAAGCCCCTTGGTTGCCATTATTACTGAACGTGATAGTAGTAATATCTGCCGCCCGGTATATATGGCGGAGAAACAATATGAACAGTGGAAATTCATCAAGCAAAACCACAACGGCAACTATTACCTGACGAATTTAATGCGGGCCCTTTATGATCTGGCGGCCTGCCCGGGCGGGCGCACTCATGCTGCTATTCAGCAAAAGATATTTGGCCCCTTCATTATGCATTACAGCCTGGCGCAAGCAGATCGTATTGAGTTGATTGCCCTTAAAGTGGACCAGAGTCTGGTTTCGGCTGAAGGACAAACTCCCGGTCTCTATCAATCCGAGTGGGTGGATGAAGAGAATAATTGGGTTACTCAAGGCACATCGAAGAAGGCGATGGCACTATCCCACAAATGGAAAGGCGCACATATGGCGGCGATTCCAGGGAAGTTCGACGATAAAGGAGAGGCTGGCCGGGTAATTGGAGAACATATAACTAAATCCTATCGAGCAGCTTTCAGTGCGTCTGAGGTGCAGACACAGGGTAATCACTTTTCGTTGTTCTGGATGAACAACGACTTTAAGGACCGTGCCCATGTCGAGAGCATTGTGTCCTTTATTCAGCAGGCAAAATTAAAAAACACCTCTGTGCGTTGGTTGGTCCACGGTGAAGGCGCTGGTGTGTTTGTAGAAGCAGTTAAATATCTGAGTACCCAGCCCCAGGCTGGAGTATTGAAAGACACTGCAAGCAATCTGGCGGAACAGGCGGTCTATTTTTCGAACCCTCGTGGCAAAGACTGCCGCGAGAAGCAATTGGAAGCACTGTGTGAAAAAGTCGGCCTGAATTATGTAGGCACCAAAATCAACGACTTTGATATTTTGTTCAACGGTGACGCGCGGGATAAGTTCACTGATAAGGCTATCAGCGCTGGAGGGGTTATGGGCCTGAGTGGTGTCACAGGGTACGTTGGCTATACAGCACTCTCAAATGGCTATGATGCCATCATGGCAGGCAGCTCTATCGCTACCACCATGGTCATGGGTACATCGGCGTATGTTTTAGCCAAAGATAAAGCGACCACGTTTGGCGGCTACGCACGCAACCTGCCTAAAGTCGTTTCTTCGGCACTGGGTAAGGGAAATCAGCAGTGGCATTAACGCAATACCGGCCACCAAAAAACGGGCGCCGACTCGATGAGTGGGCGCCCGTCGCTAAAGGGGAAATAACAAACCCGGCAGATTATTCCGCCGGTTTTGCTTTCTCACGCAGTTTGATGTGCAGGTCACGCAGTTGCGTGTTGCTCACTTCACCCGGTGCTTGTGTCATTACACACGCAGCCGACTGAGTTTTCGGGAAGGCAATCACTTCACGGATGCTGGTTGCGCCCGTCAGCAGCATGATCAGACGATCCAGACCGAATGCCAGACCACCGTGTGGTGGCGCACCGAACTTCAGTGCGTCGAGCAGGAAGCCGAACTTCTCACGCTGCTCTTCTTCAGAAATACCCAGTACACGGAATACCGTTTCCTGCATCGCTTCGTCGTGGATACGGATAGAACCGCCACCCAGTTCGCAGCCGTTCAGTACCATGTCATAGGCACGTGACAGTGCTTCCAATGGGGCCTTTTCCAGTTCTTCTGGCGAGCAGCTTGGTGCGGTGAATGGGTGGTGCAGCGCAGTCATTGAACCGTCGTCGTTCTCTTCGAACATTGGGAAATCAACAACCCACAGAGCAGCCCACTCTTTGGTGTACATGTTGAGGTCTTCACCCAGCTTGCAACGCAGTGCGCCAAGGGCTTCGTTCACGACCTTAGTTTTGTCTGCACCGAAGAACACGATGTCGCCGTTCTTAGCGTCCAGCTTCTCCATGATCTTCATGGTGTTGTCGTCACCAATGAACTTGATGATCGGAGACTGAAGACCTTCTACGCCTTTCTCGATTTCGTTGACCTTGATCCAGGCCAGACCTTTCGCACCGTAAATACCAACGAACTTGGTGTATTCGTCGATCTGCTTACGAGACAGCTCAGCACCACCTGGTACTTTCAACGCTGCAACGCGGCACTTAGGATCTTTCGCGGGCGCTGCGAATACTTTGAAGTCGATGTCCTGCAGGAATTCTTCAACATCAACCAGCTCCATCGGAATACGCAGGTCTGGCTTATCAGAACCGTATTTGTTCATCGCTTCGGAGAACGGCATGCGTGGGAAATCACCCAGGTCGACGCTCAGCTCTTTGGCGAAGATGTCTTTGATCATGCCCTGAACCATACCCATGATTTCGTCTTCATTGATGAAAGACGCTTCAATATCGATCTGGGTGAATTCTGGCTGACGGTCGGCACGCAGGTCTTCGTCACGGAAGCACTTAGCGATCTGATAGTAACGGTCGAAACCAGACACCATCAGCAGCTGCTTGAACAGCTGTGGCGACTGCGGCAATGCGAAGAACGAACCTTCGTGAGTACGGCTAGGTACCAGGTAGTCACGCGCACCTTCTGGGGTTGCACGAGTCAGAATTGGCGTTTCGATATCGAGGAAGCCATTGTCTTCCAGGAAGCGGCGCGCTGCAGAGGTTACTTTAGAACGGAAGCGCAGCTTTTCCTGCATTTCAGGGCGACGCATATCCATATAACGGTACTTCAGGCGAACGTCTTCACCCACGTCGGTGTAACCGTCGAGAGGGAATGGAGGCGTCGCTGCCTTGTTGAGTACATTGATCTCTTTACCCAGCACTTCGATCATGCCGGTTTTCATGTTCTCGTTGGTGGTGCCTTCAGGACGACCACGAACACGACCAGTAATCTGAACAACGAACTCAGAGCGAACACTGTCAGCGGTGTTGAATGCATCAACGGTATCCGGGTCGAAAACGACCTGTACCAGACCTTCACGGTCACGTACGTCGAGGAAGATGACGCCACCGTGGTCACGGCGACGATGTACCCAACCGCAGAAGGTTACGGTCTGATCAATCAGTGTTTCGTTGATATCACCACAGTAATGTGTGCGCATCGTTCGGTCCTAAGTCAGTCTGGGAGGCCGCTGAACGCCCTTCCCTGTCATCGAAATCCGCCTGGCGCGGTGGAGTTCCGCCGGCAAGTCAGTAAAAGCCGCGCATTATAGCGGATCTGACCAGCCGCGTTAACCGTCTGGATAGGGTCGTAAGGGTACTATTTCACTGTTCCATGACACTTTCACACCTTGAGATAGCATGGGCACACAGTAAGCTTTGCAGCCATACAGAAATAACAATCAACAGAAGGTATTCGAGCTATGCAGTCTTATTCAGAGAAAGTCGTTGTTGTCACCGGCGCAGCGTCCGGCATCGGCCGCGCACTCGCTCAACAGCTCAGCATGCAGGGCGCTAATCTCGCTCTGTCGGACGTTAATATGGAAGCTCTGGAAGAGACCGCATCTATCCTGCGTGGTACTGGCAAAGTCACCCTGCAGAAACTCGACGTTGCAGATCGTGGTGCATGGGAAGCCTATGCAGAACAGGTAAAAGCGGACCATGGTCAAGTCGATATGATCATTAACAACGCAGGTGTTGCTCTGTCTGAAACAGTCGAACGTATGAGCTATGAAGACATGGAGTGGATCGTCAACATCAACTTCTGGGGTGTCGTCTACGGTACCAAGTCGTTCCTGCCGTTGCTGAAAGAACGTCCTGAGTCTGCCATCGTCAATGTTTCAAGCATCTTCGGCATCATTGCCTTACCGACGCAAGCGGCATACAACGCCACTAAATTTGCAGTTCGCGGCTTTACTGAGTCACTGCGTCAGGAGCTGAAGGGCACCAACGTCTTTGTGACCACCGTTCACCCGGGTGGCATCAAGACCAATATCGTTCGCAATGGTCGTATGAAAACCAGTATGACTGGCGACAACCAGACGCTGGAGCAGCAAGCGAAACACTTCGAAAAAATTGCTAAAACAACCCCAGCGCAAGCCGCTGACACCATTTTGGAAGGCGTTAAAGGCGGTAAACGCCGCATTCTGATCGGTAGTGACGCTCGCCTGATGGATCGCATCCAACGCCTGTTCCCAGTGCGCTACTCTGACATCTTTGGCTGGGCGTTGAAAAAATTAGGCTGATTTCGTGATCTATGCCTAAAAAACAGGGGTTAGCGGGTTGCTAACCCTTTTTTTTTGCTTAAGAATCGAAGAGCCTGTTAGCACTCATCTCTCTACGCATTTCGGGCAGCCGCTTACTCAAGAAAAGGAAAAACCACTATGGCAGCAAAGAAACCAACGACGGCTAAAGCCGCACCGGCCCGTAAAGTTACAGCCGTTCGTGAAAAATTCACCAAAACTCAGATTCTGAACGAAATTGCAGAGAACACCGGCCTGTCTAAGAAAGAAGTCAGCGCCGTGCTTGATGAACTGGGTATCGTAATCGAGCGCCACGTTAAGAAGCGTGCCGTTGGTGAGTTCACCCTGCCCGGTCTGCTGAAGATCAAAACAGTTAAGAAACCAGCGCAGAAAGCCCGTAAAAACGTGCCAAACCCATTCCGCCCAGGCGAGACAATGGATGTTGCAGCGAAGCCTGCTTCAACCAAGGTAAAAGTTCTGCCGCTGAAAAAACTGAAGGATATGGCTCTTTAAGTCACATCTTCGCAGAGAGGGCTACGGCCCTCTTTTGTTATGCCCGACATTCCTCTCAAAAATCTGCTGACCGAAATTCGCAACTGTGACTTATGCGCCCATGATTTACCACTGGGAGCAAATCCGGTCATTCAAGTCGCCAGTACTGCAAAGATATTAATTATTGGCCAGGCACCTGGCACACGTGTTCATGAAACTGGCATTCCATGGAATGATCCGAGCGGCAATAAACTGCGCCAGTGGTTGCAGCTCTCCGATGACGAATTCTATGACGAAAACCGGATAGCCATTATGCCAATGGGGCTATGTTATCCGGGTAAAAGAAAATCGGGCGACCTGCCCCCACGAAAGGAATGCGCGCCACAATGGCATCACAAAGTCTTTGAGCATCTGCCAGATGTAAAGCTTATTCTGTTGATCGGCCAGTACGCACAGAAATCGTATTTGAACGACGGCTATAAAACACTGACCGAGCGCGTTATGCACGCGACAGAAGCCAAAGCGCCCTTTTTTCCGCTCCCGCACCCGTCACCGAGAAATCAGATCTGGTTAAAGAAGAACCCCTGGTTTGAAAGCAAAGTACTGCCGGAATTGCGTAAAAAAGTACACGATGCTCTTAAAAACTGAGCGTCAGAAAAAGCCTCACCACTGGTCACGCAATTTACGCAAAGCTTTGAATACATCACGATCACTTAATCCCAGGTGCGGAAATTCGGCTTTTAAACCATCAATGACAGCTGGGTGATGTAATCTCAAAAACGGATTATATAAACGCTCCTGCCCCATGGTCATCACAGGCATGTCGTCGGGTTCCGTTTCTGCAACCGATGCCTGCCAGTCACTGGCATCGTTATTCTCAGGCTCACGCGTTAATGCGAACGCCAGGTTATTCTTCATGTAATCATGCCCCGGATACAGCAGAGTATCGTCAGGCAGCGGCATCAGCTGTGAAACAAATGAATCGTACATTTCGTCAACGTCACCACCATTTCGACAATTACCGGCGCAGGCATTAAATAACGTATCACCCGAAAAAAGGACCGGTATTCCGCCATTGTTTTCTGCTTTGACAAGCAGGCACAAATGAACCGGAGTGTGGCCGGGGGTGAATAGGACATGAAGTTTCAGTGAGCCGAGTTCGATCACATCACCCGCGACCACGCCACGATTTACATTGGGTATTCTTACCATGGCGTTCTTGTGCGCAATAATTTCCGCGCCCGTGACCGCCACCACCGCTGGGTTACCCTCGACGTGATCATGATGTTCGTGCGTATTAATAATATATTTGATGGTGTAGCCCTGCTCTTCTGCCAAGGCCACCATCGCATCACCATCTAAAGGGTCCAGAGCGATGGCTTCTCGAGTTTTTTCACAACCAATCAGGTAATTGAAATTACGTAACGGGTTGTTCATATAACGTCGAAAAACTTCCACATTCACCTCTTACCAGTACACAGTGTCCTGAATATCATCGTCTGCTTCAGACTCTTTAATGAAGTGACTGTTCAATAAGTTAATCATTTCTTCGGAGCGCTCTTTTAGCTCTTCGTCAGAAAAAGCTTCCGCAGGGCTATGCCCCCAGACCGGTCCTGGCCAGGCAGGATCAGTTTTGAATCGCGCTACATGGTGAACATGAAGCTGGGCAACAACATTCCCGAGCGCGGCGATGTTCATGGAATCAGATGCGAAATGATCAGCCATCTTCTCTGCTACAAATGCAGACTCTTCCATTAGCTGGAGGCGGTCTTCTTTCTTCAGGTGGTAATACTCGAAAACGTTAGAGCGGGATGGCACAAGAATCACCCAAGGGTAACGGCGATCCTTCATCATAAGTACTTTGCACAAAGGCAAGCGGCCCAAATACACGGTGTCGGCTTGCAGGCGTTCATCTAAGCGGAACATAATCTCTCCTGTTTATTGTTTTCATGATAAATCGCCATACGCGCAAGGTCACTAGGGCACCTCTAAATAATGCAGTCACGCAGCGCGTGAGTGCTATAGTGCTTCAGATCGCGGCCTTGATCGAAGGTAGTAACGAGTCCTTGGCGAGATCAACTACAAAGAGATGACATGCCTACTGTCCACGCCCTTCGGGGCCTTCAGGAAAAACGCCATTTCTTTGTTGCAGCTTTTCGATGTAACCCGTTATATCTTCAAAGTAGCGCCTTGAACTGTCATTTTTCCTGAAAGCCGCTGTCATAACTGCATTAATCAGAGGTGCCCTGGAGGTCCGCTATAAATGCCCGAATTCATTGCTCTTCCGGCCATAAACGCCATTCCGAAAGACCAGTGGGATGCGCTCTTACCAGCTAATGCTGGGCCGTTTCTGCGCTACAATTTCTTGCATGCTCTGGAGTCCAGCGGCTCCGTCTCTGCAGACACTGGCTGGACGCCGAGCCATCTGGTCAGCCTTGATGACACCGGGACTCCCAATGTTGTTCTCCCTGCCTATATTAAAGACCACAGTTACGGAGAATACGTATTCGACTGGCAGTGGGCAGAGGCCTACGCCAGTTATGGCATGCAGTATTACCCAAAGCTTCTGCTAGGCGTCCCGTTCACGCCGGTTCCGGGCCCACGATGGTTAAGCACCACACCGGTGGGCACCCAAAGCCTGGCCCAGGGCTTATCAGACTTTTGCTCGAGTAAGGGGCTGAGTGGCTGGCACATGAACTTCCCCGCTGGCGAACTGACTCCGGACGCTAGCGCATCGGAACGAAAAGGCTGCCAGTTCATCTGGAGGAACAATAACTTCAGCTCCTTTGACGACTTTCTGGCAACGTTCGCCAGCCGTAAACGTAAGAACCTGCTAAAGGAGCGCCGCCGGATCACAGAACAGGGCTTAAAGGTGTCACGCTTCGAAGGCGAAGGCATCACACCCGAAATGATTGATATCTTCTACCACTGCTATTGCGATACCTACTACCGCAGACGCTCTCATCCTTACCTTACGCCCGGTTTCTTTCACCAACTCAGTGAGACCATGGCAGATTCGATGATGCTGGTGCTCGCAGAAGACGAAGAAGGCCCATGCGCTGCTGCCCTTTGTTTCTTCGACGACAACGCACTTTATGGCCGCTACTGGGGTTGTCTGCGCGACTACGATGGCTTGCATTTTGAAGCCTGCTATTACCAGGGGATTGAATTCTGCATTGAGAAGAACCTGGGTATGTTTAACCCGGGTACTCAGGGAGAACACAAGATCAGTCGTGGCTTCGCCCCCGAGTTCACACGAAGCTACCATTGGCTCGCACATCCGGAATTTCACGACGCTATTGGCAGATTTACGCGTGAAGAAGCGGCGTACATTGAAGAATACGCCGCAGCTGCCTCAGAAAGACTGCCGTTCAGGCGGGATTGATCTGGCTGTCTCATCCCAGCTTTGCTATAACCCCACCCGGAGGTAATTATCATGGCTATGAGAGCGTACAAAGTTCAGGACATTGTTGTATTCGCATCACGCGGTACCGAAGCGAAACTTCTGGCTGCGCCAGAGTTGCGCCCGGCAGAAGAGTGGCGCGAAGACGTAGCCGCGTGGGTAGCGCTGCGTGCCGAGCGCGCACCAGAACTGGATGACAGGGTGGACGCCAGCAAAACTGAGCCGTATATCCATACCAGCCACTAACCTATCGTCAGGCGGCTTCTACAAAGGACGTCCCGTTCCCGATATTAAGACAGCAGCCATGTAACGACGGCTGCCGTACTGACACATCGCCGCCAGATTCTCCAGACTCACAGGCACATAGATATTATCAACCGCCGCCTGATCCAGCGTATCATCGACATCCGGGTCATTGATGTAAGCAAAATCTTCATCCATCGCGACCAACCACACCCAGTGCGGTGCCTTGTTCCGGTTCATCCGGTACGTACTGATCAAGAGCAGAATACGATGGCCAGACTTTAATGCCTCTCTGAGTGTCTCAACCGTAAATTGCGATACCTCAGAGGATATCCCCGCACCTTCACATCGATGGCTGAAGTCATCACTGACAAGGCGCAGTACTTCGCGCTTATGCTCATTCCGGACGCCCTCGATAAAAGGCACCGACTCATCAGACATCCAGATAGCCGCATCAAAACCGCGTGCCTGAGCAGCAAGAGCCAGCCCCTGTGCAGAGCAACCGCCATGACCTGTCGTCAGGTAGATGGTTGTTGCTTCCCGCCAGATATTCAGTTCACACAGACGCGACAACTGAAACCCTGACTGCAGACTGCGCATCGCCATCATTAATGCGGACGGACCGCACGTAAACGGCGTTGTCTGACCGTAGAAAGGCAACTCCTGAGGAACGACACGCATCGTGCTAAGGTGTTTCTCCAGTCTCCAGCCCGCACTGCCGTCTTCGTAATAACCGGGCAGGAAGCGAATTCTCCGATACCCAGTCGATTCATAGAGGTACAGAGCGCCCTCGTTATCATCACGAACCTCCAGGCGCATGAAAAATACTCCGCGGAGCATCGCCTGAGCCTCTGCATGATTCAGCAACTGACGCGCAAGTCCACGCCCTCGTGCCCTAGCTGCCACCGCGATGGAATACAGCCGCGCCAGCGAGGTACCGCGATGGAACAGCACCAGGATGTAGGCCAGAAGGCCCTTTTCGTCTTCATGTACCCATAATTCAGAGTGGCTGGAACGAATGAAATGGCGAAAACGACGAGGCGTCAGCCGGTCGCCCGGGAAAGCCTCCTCTTCAATAGCCGATAACGCGGGAACATCTGCCGATGTGGCTAACCGAAACGTCATATACTGAACCTAAAAATGAAACAGCAATCTGAAGGCGCATAGTAGAACTGAACACAGCGAATCGCTACGGCTGTGCTCACGAGAAATATCACTCCAGACGAGAAGAAAAACTTGATGTTGTGATGCGCCAGCGAGAACTATCATCTGGCTCAGTTTTTCATTTTCTAATACACAAAGAGTCACCAATACATGAAGCCACTGCTCGTACTCGTTGACCAGCTCAGTGACTGGCAGCCCTACTACCCAACCCGTCAGGTCATCACCATTGGCGACTTTCTGGCTGGGCAGACCGAGGCTCGCGGCTATGTTATCAACCTATGCTCGGATTACTCTTATCTGAGTACGGGATACTACGGCTCGCTTCTCGCTGAGGCGCGCGGCGGCCAGGTGTTCCCCGGCGTTCGTGCCATTCGTGAACTAAACAATTTCGAGCAGGGGCAGCCACTTCCGACGAAAACCAGCCGCATTCTCGAAGCTGACCGACGCTCAGGCAAAAGTAACGCAGACCTTGTGCACCTACGCGTGTATTTCGGACAAACAGAGAACGCTTCTCTGAGGCCCGTTGCCCGCAAACTGTTCGAGACATTTGCCTTCCCTATATTCGATGCCAAGCTTCAACGCGTGCACGAAAACCTGTGGATCATCGCCTCGTTAAACGTCGTTGCAATCAACGAGCTCAACGAAAGCGATCAGACCCGGTTTGCAGAGTCTCTGGACACGTTCAGCTCGAAAATATGGCGGCTTAAACGCATCAACAAGCGTTATAAATATGATCTGGCGATTCTGGTGAACCCAGAGGAGCAACTGCCGCCCTCCAATAAGGGCGCATTAACTGCATTTGAAAAAGCCGGTAAAGACATTGGTTTAAACGTTGAGCTGATCACCTGGAAAGAAGCCCATAGAATTGCCGAATACGATGCACTCTTTATCCGTGAAACGACAAACGTCGATCATCACACGTATCGCATTGCACAGCAGGCTGAAAATGCTGGGCTCGTCGTTATCGACAGCCCTCGCGACATTATGCGCTGCTCTAACAAAGTCTACCTCCACGAGTGCTTGCAACTGCATCAGGTAGACACACCAGAAACGCGGCTATTGATGACTCAGCAAGACTATAACATCGACCACCTCATCGAAGAGCTGGAGCTTCCGATCATCGTGAAAGTACCAGACGGCGCCTTCTCAATTGGTGTAGAAAAAGCAAAAACACGGGAGGAGCTACAAGAGTGTATCAGTCGCCTTGGTCAACGCTCTGCCTTGCTCTTACTGCAGAAATTTATGCCAACCGAGTACGACTGGCGTATTGGTATTTTGAATGGTGAAGCCATCTACGCCTGCCGGTATTTTATGGCCAAAAGTCATTGGCAGATTTACAACCACAGTGCCCGATCAAAATCGAACAGCTCTGGGAATGCTGATGCCTTTGCTATTCATGATGTGCCTAAAAAAGTCATCAAAACCGCATTAAAAGCAGCGCGCTGTATGGGAGATGGGTTTTATGGGGTTGATCTGAAATCCAGCGGTGATCGGGTCGTTGTCATTGAGGTCAACGACAACCCAAGCATAGACAAAGGTGTTGAAGACCTTAATGAAGGTACGGCACTTTATCAGAAAATCATGCAGACATTTCTGGCAAGGTTGGATGACATTAACGGGCGCTGAAGCGCCCGTCCTTCTACCACTGCTGGGGTAGCCCTTTGGTTTGCAGAAGGGCTGCTACATCCATCATCAATGCGATAGACACATGCACCAGAACACCACCCCAGATAGACCGTGACATAAGGGCAAGCACCCCGAGAAAAAAGCCGAACAGAATCGCGCCAAAGGACTCCGGCCATAGCTTCGGGAAGTGCAGCATCAAATACGGCAAACACATCACCGCAATCGACAGACTACCAAACTGGCGCTTCAGGCCATTTACCAGATATCCGCGAAAAAAGAATTCAACGGCAATAAACTGAAGAACATAAATCACTTCCCAGCTCAGCAAGTCAAACCAGCTTCGATGGGCTTGATTATAAAAGGGGTAATGCTGTGAAAAGTCATCACCGAAACTGGCGATGATTGCAAACACGAGAATCGGCGATGCTAACAAAACATAGCCACGCCAGTGGTGATGGACATTGCCCCACTGCCAGCCATACTCACTCAGTGAATCTTTGAACCACCACCGTATGGCCAGCATTGGAATAATGAGGAATCCAAGCAAGTTTATGCTGCCCCACCAGATATATCCCAGTAATTCGCGGTATTCGTAACGATGGTAGTCACGATATATCGAGGGATCAGACATCACTTCGGAAAACCACTTCACCAGCGCGGTCAGGTTACTGCTGTATTTTCCGTAATGCACCAGAAGCAGACACACACAGGCAATACCGATGATCTGCCAGACACGTATACGCTCTTTCGCTTCTTCCGCAGGCGATAAACCGGCCGGTTTACGCTCTTCATCAATTGCATTGAGTTGGCTGAAAAGAAATCCCGGCGTCAGCCAGTGTAAAAATCCCATGCTGCTGTTCCATTTGTGTCTTCAATAGCCCCTACAGGCAAACTAAAGTACATCATTAAATTACGCCATAGTTCGCCCGTATGGCTCGCGGTCCAACGAGAAATATCCACCGCACTGTTCTCTTGAAGTGCGTCACACACACGGTCGGTCGCGTCATCAATATTACCGGGTTGATACCTAAACCGGTCTGGATACTGTTCGCGATAGCATAACGCGTCAGGAACTACAGGCGTTGCGCCAGCACTCACCGCTTCAATCATCGATAGCCCCTGAAACTCATGATCCGCTGTGCTGATCACAACCCGAGCACGCTTTAATAAGGTTTCATACTCATCCCGCGGGACCATACCATCGGCAACAATCCGTGCGGCATGCTTCTCCCGTATCGCAGACAGTTCGCCCGGCACCTTCTCAGGCCGTGGCCCCAACAGCGCCAACTGAAAATTCACGCCGCGATCAGCTAACGTATCAAGCACTGCTTCGAATCGATCTGGACGCTTGTCGTATTCCCAGCGGTGATTCCAGAGAATCATCGGCGTCGTGTCCGTTTGCGCTGGAATCGTATCAGTATTTACTGTCTCGACAGCGACAGGTAAAACCGAACTCTTCGCTCGTAACTCATCGACAACATGGTCGGGGATGGCATCAGGTAATTTACGCAGGAGCTCTGTAACTCCCTCCAGCATCGACTCAAGATTAAAGCGCGAATTAAACAAACAACGTTCCGATGACAGAGCCCCGTATAACTGAACCATCTGAGGGTCAATCGACGAGTGCTGACGGTCCCCCACCGGGTAAGCAAACTGATTTTCATGAAAATAGAGAGTAACGGGAATATCTGCCAGTTCAGGATGCAGCCCTTTGATGGTGGCGATATCCACCATGGATGTTGCGAGAATATGATGGGGCTGCTCTTGCTGGAGTGCGTCCCGAAATTCTGCCATCCACGACAAAGGGTTACCCCGGATACGCCATCGGAAGTAACGGCCAGGAAGTTCGAAGATTCTAAGCCGCACCGGGCAGTCCTGCTGATTCGAGAGCCAGTTAACCCAGCTGGCGTGACTTTCGGAACGATATGCTGACAGTAGCCAGACCAGAGGACGCTCGGGCATTTACTCAGATCGCCATTTGCGAGCGGTCAAGCTCCTGCTTGGCGGAGTCAGACGCCTGGTTAATTTCCGACAGGCGTTTTTCGAGTCCGGAGATATTCTCTCGTTGCTGACGTATCTGCTCGTTATAGCGGTCTGCACCAGTTTTCATCTCATCAACAATGGCTTGAGCGCGGTTGCGGGCATTTGGCCCCGCAATGGACTTCGCCAGCTCGGATTTTTCTTTGATCATGCGCTCACGTTCCTGTTGCAGGTCGCTAAGCTTCTTCTTCGCATTCTTCAGGTCACGCTGCACACGAATTTTGTCGTTACTGCGAGAAAGCTCATCGGCCATCCCTTGTAACTCCGCTTCAGAGGCGCCTCTCGACGGTTTGCTGGTATCAACCTGGCGCTCTTCCTTAACCGAGTATTCTGACGGGCATGGCGTTTGTGAGAACAGGGTCTCGCCCGCTGCTGATTTACAGACATACACTTTCCCCGCGTGCACCGGCAGAACAGCCGAAACCACGACCATACCAACCAGCAGCAAACTACCACGCATATTAAGACTCCTTGTTATCAGAAATGTTGGCGAAAAGGCCTGGATTCGCCCTGCGCTTACCTGTGAACTGACTATACTTGAAAGCGGATTATACTTTCTACCACGGAGCAGGCATGCCTCACCCCACTCCCAGCTTCCCCGATACAGCACCGGGAGATCACTGGATACTGCAGAAGTACGCTCTGGATAAGCACGCAATCGTTGCTGTTACAGACAAACAAGGACGCATCGAATACGTCAATGACCTGTTCTGCGACATCAGTGGCTACGAACGCGAAGAGTTAATTGGCCGCACTCATCACATGGTGAACTCCGGTCATCACAGCAGACAATTTTTCGAAGAAATGTTCGACACACTCGCCGATAACGACATCTGGCGTGGAGAAATCTGCAATCGTCGTAAGACCGGTGAGCTCTACTGGGTAGAAACGACCATTTCTACCCAACGCGATGAAACCGGTGAAATCACGGGTTACGTGGCCCTGCGCACCGACGTCACAGACCAGCACCGCACTCTGGACGCAATGCGCCGTTTGCATGAAATTACTTCTGACCGCCAGGCAACCATAGACACTAAAGCTGAGCGAATCCTTCGTCTGGGCTGTGAGATATTCAACCTGCCGATTGGCATCATCAGTCACATCGTTGATGAACAATATACAGTGCGCTTCACTCTGAACCCTGAAAACGCACTTAAGCCCGGTGATAACTTTCAGCTAGGTAATACCTATTGTTCTGAAACTATCGCTGGTTGTCATGCGGTCGCGCACCACCATGTGGGCGATAGCGAAACCCAGCATCACCCTGCTTACGCCAATTTTGGTCTTGAGTCGTATCTCGCCGCCCCCCTGTTTCTCAAAGATAAGCTGTACGGCACAATTAATTTCTCGGGCCCGGAGCCGCGATCACGCGCTTTCAGCACCGGCGAGATTGAGCTGATTCAATTATTTGCGAAGTGGATGGGCGACGAGCTTGCTCGCGAAGAAACCGATAATGAACTGGAGCGGGATCGTCTGTTACTGGATGCCGTCAGTAAGCAAGCTCGTATTGGTGGCTGGGAACTCGACCTCACAACGGAAAACCTCTACTGGACCCCAGTCACCCGCCTTATCCACGAAGTAGACGATGATTTTATACCCACGGTCGATAACGGCATCGACTTTTACGATGGCGATGAAGCGAAAGAGCGTCTCCGCGAAGCAATCGCAAGCGCCGTTGAAAAGGGTAAGAGCTGGGACCTCGAATTACCACTGAAAACAGCGAAAGGTCGAAGAATCTGGGCCCGCGCAATGGGTACTCCCGTTATGGTAGACGGTATTTGTACCCGACTGTTTGGGTCCTTTCAGGACATCACCGAAGAACGGGAACAGGAAGCTGAGAAGCGCGAGGAGGCTCAGCGTAATCAGCTAATGATTGAGTCTACGGCCATTGGCTTCTGGGACTGGAACGTCAAAACCGGAGAAACCTCTTTCAGTGAACGCTGGGCCAACATTATTGGGTACACTCTCGATGAGCTTTCACCGGTCTCAATCGACACCTGGCTGGAAGCTTGCCATCCGGATGACCTTGAACGGTCAGGTGAACTTCTGACGCAGCACTGGGAAGGCAAACTGGATCGCTATGAATGCGAAGCCCGGATGAGACACAAAGACGGTCACTGGATCTGGGTTCATGACACCGGACGTGTCGTTGAATGGGACGATGAGGGTCAGCCTCTGCGCATGATCGGCACGCACCTCGACATCACCGAAAACAAACTGGCGCAGACCGAAATCAACATCAGTCACCAGAGAATCCAGCTGGCGACTGAGTCTGCGGGCATCTGTATCTGGGAGCACAACCTGATCACCGGCGAGATGGCCTGGGACGCAGGTATGCGCGAGCTGTACGGCATCGCTCCTGAGGTCACACCTCCCAGCATTAAAGAGTGGGAGTCCTTCATTCACCCAGATGACCACGACTGGGTAGTGACCCGACTCAAAGACGCCATCGAGCATACGAAGCCATTCGATTATGAGTTCAGAATCGTTCGTGCCGACGGGAAAGAGCGTCATGTTCGAACCGCCGCTGTGATACTGTCCGATGACCATACCCAGGGATCCCGGGTCGTTGGCATGACCAGCGATGTGACTCAGCAGAAAGAGAATGAACTTGCTTTGTTAGCTGCGAAGCGGGAAGCAGAAAGTGCCGCACGAACGAAAAGTGACTTCCTTGCGACCATGAGCCATGAAATCCGCACGCCTATGAACGGCGTGTTGGGAATGCTCAACCTGCTGAAAGACACACCGCTGACCGACGATCAGCTCAACCGGATACGCATTGCGCAAAACAGTGCCCAGTCTTTGCTTGCACTGATAAACGACATACTCGACTTCTCTAAAATCGAAGCGAATAAGCTTGAACTTGAATCCATCGAGTTTGAACTCAACGGCGTACTGACGGCAGCAACAGAGTCTCTTGCCAGCCAGGCAGAAACAAAAGCCGTCGAACTATTAGTCGACACCTCCCGGCTACACACCAATACCGTTGTCGGAGACCCCGGCCGGGTTCGCCAGATACTTGTTAACCTGTTAAGCAATGCGATTAAGTTCACCAATGAAGGAGAAGTAACTGTATCGCTCGAGCAAATACTAATCGATGACAAGTGGCAACTATCGATCACGGTGAAAGATACCGGCATCGGTATTGATGAAACCAAACGGGTGAACCTTTTCAATGCGTTTAACCAGGTCGATTCTTCAACGACACGAGAGTTCGGCGGTAGCGGCCTTGGTTTGGCCATCGTCAAAAACCTGTGTGAACGGATGAAGGGTTCGGTTTCAGTTGAAAGTACCCCAACGGTAGGCAGCGCATTTACCGCCACGATTCAGCTCGATATTGCCCCAGGTGCTACCCCGCTTCCCGGCCTCAATGGCACTCGTGTACTGGCTATTATTAATAACCCGAAATCGCGTGAGATTACCCGGAAGAACCTGGAAGCACTGGGAGCCAGAGTCGATGCCGTCGGCTCAACGGCCGACGCATCAGAAATATTGATAGGCGACCCAGACAGCGTCGACCTTCTCATTTTGAGCAGCAATATTCCCGGTGAAGACTGGAGAGACAGTTCTGAAGCATTAGCTCAGCTACCAGCCATGGATACAGCACTCAGAGTTCTGATGGTACCGGTAAGCTTCCGCCAGTCAGAACGGGTTCTCGAGTCCGGCAGACTCCATGGCCATGTACTAAAGCCGTTGAACGTACTCAATCTCGTCGAATACTTCCATACACGCAAAGAGTTCGATCATACCGGCAATGCGGACGTTACGAACAAGAAGCCCACCTTTCGGGACAAACGAGTGCTGCTTGTCGAAGACAACCGCGTAAATCAACTTGTCGCAGAAGAAATGCTCACCGCTTTGGGTATTAAAGTAGTGGTCACTGAAAATGGTGAAGAGGCTATTCAGAAAATCAGCTCAGAAGAAACTCCATTCGACCTCATTCTTATGGACTGCCAGATGCCTGTAATGGATGGCTATCAGGCAACGCGGGCTCTACGACACGGACGCGCTGGCGACCAACACCAGAGTACCCCTGTCATCGCCATGACAGCACACGCCATGACTGGCGACAAAGAGCGCTGCCTTGCGTCTGGTATGAATGACTATCTGGCAAAGCCAGTAGACCCGGGTTTACTGACCTCCATGCTCGAACGGTGGTTACTGGCAGATGACGGGAGTCAGGATGCTTCCGTGAGCGACAGAGCCGTCGTCATTAAAAGTCAGCCACAAACCGGCGGAAAAATCTGGGACCGCCAGCAAGCTCTGAAGCGTGTGGTAGGAAACGAGAAATTACTCAACCAACTGATCGACATGTTCCGCAGCGAGCAGCCTGTACGCCTTTCTGAGATGACGCAGCTCCTTGATGGAGGGCGCTTTGAGGCGCTCAGAGAGGTAGCCCATAACCTCAAAGGAGTCGCAGGTAACCTCGGGCTGGTCGCCATACAAAAAGTCGCCTCAAGGTTGGATCAGGATATACGTACCGGTAACACTGGCACAGCAGAGATGCTGCTCGATGAGCTGCATGAAGAAACGGCACGACTTACAGAGTTGCTTGAAAACACAAGCAATAATGAAGCGCCCGTACCACTGATTGGCCTGAGAGAACGACTTGTTGCAATAAATCACGCTTTGGAACAAAACGACTACATTAGCCAGAAGAGTCTTGAATTCATGCTTAAACCCCTTGGGAATGCCTATTACGAGGCAGAATTGGGGCAGCTTGCGCACGAGATCACAGCATTTGAAAATGCAAAAGCTCAGTCTAGGATTAAATCACTGCTTCAGCAGATAACCGAGAGCTATAAGAATGCGTAATGAAAATCCGTTGTCCACTGTTTTGATTGTTGACGATTCGCCGTCGAACATACGCGTCATGGCCGCGGTGCTTCAGGAGCGCTATCGTGTAAAAACAGCGACGAGCGGACAGCAATGTCTCGATATGGCACTCCGGCACAAGCCAGACCTGATCCTTCTTGATATCGAAATGCCAGGAATTTCCGGATACGAAACCTGCCGCGAACTCAAAGATATGAGCGAAACCCGGGACATCCCCGTCATTTTTGTTACTGGTCGCGACAATATCGAAGACGAGGAACTGGGCCTGCGTATTGGCGCAGTTGACTACATCACCAAACCCATTCGTCCGGTGATCTTGTCAGCACGCGTTGATACTCACGTTACACTGAAGCGACAGCAGGATCGTTTGTTGCAGCTGGCTATGCACGACCAGCTCACCGGCCTGTACAACCGACACTACATGCTGGAAATGGTCGAACAAAGAATTGCGCGTGCGCGTCGGCATAACACACCGCTCACCACTTTGATTATCGACCTCGATCACTTCAAAAAAATCAACGATACCCATGGGCACATTGCTGGCGATCAGATTCTCGAACAGGTATCGGCACTCCTCCAGCGCCAATGCCGCACCGAAGATACCGTCGCTCGCTTTGGAGGCGAAGAATTTATCGTACTGATGGAACCCTGTTCACTGAATCAGGCACACTACAAAGCCGAGGTGATGCGCCACCAGATATCCGAGCTCATGCCCTCTTCTATCCCTGTCACCGTAAGCATTGGCGCGGCAGAACTGGCGGATCACGATGAAAATTTCAATGACCTTCTCAAGCGTGCAGATGATGCGTTATACAGGGCAAAAGAAAATGGCCGGAATTGCACTGAGCTTGCTCCCCCAGAAGACAGAGTGACAACCTCCAAAGCCCCTCACTAATCAGGTACAATCGCCGCCCTGAGATAACTACCCTGGCGGCGAAGGTACACACCATGACAGACCACCCCTCAAATCCAAGTGTCGGTGAAGGCGATGCAATTCCAAGCAGCGGCAAAGTAGGATTCGTGTCTCTCGGCTGCCCGAAAGCCCTGGTGGACTCCGAACGCATCCTGACCCAACTCAAGCTTGACGGCTATGACGTGGTAAACCAGTACAACAACGCAGATGTCGTTGTCGTAAACACCTGTGGTTTTATCGATGCTGCCAAACAGGAATCTCTCGACGCCATCAATGAAGCCATGAACGAAAACGGTCGTGTGATTGTGACTGGCTGTATGGGTAAAGGCGCCGATGCTGAACTGATCAAAGAAAAGAACCCCGGTGTTCTCGCAGTGACAGGCCCACAAGCCTACGAAGAGGTCATGACCGCAGTTCATGAATGGTCACCTAAGCAAACCGAACATAATCCGTTTACAGATCTGGTTCCGCCCCAAGGTGTGAAGCTGACACCTCGCCACTACTCTTACCTGAAGATCTCAGAAGGCTGTAACCACAGCTGCACCTTCTGCATCATCCCGGATATGCGTGGGAAGCATGTCAGTCGTCCTATCGGCGATGTACTGGAAGAAGCGAAACGCCTAGTCAATGCAGGCACCAAAGAGCTACTCGTGATCTCTCAGGACACCTCCGCTTACGGTGTCGACCTGAAGTACCGCACTGGCTTCTGGGATGGCAAGCCGGTAAAAACCAAGATGCTCGACCTCTGTGAAGAGCTCGGCAAGATGGGAGTTTGGGTGCGCCTGCATTACGTTTACCCTTACCCGCACGTAGACGACGTGATTCCGCTGATGGCTGACGGGAAGATACTTCCGTACCTGGATATCCCCTTCCAGCATGCCAGCCCACGTGTTCTGAAGCTGATGAAACGTCCTGCACATGCAGAAAATACACTGGCGCGCATTAAGAAATGGCGTGAAATCTGCCCTGAGCTCGTACTTCGTTCTACCTTCGTCGTTGGATTCCCCGGCGAAACGGAAGAGGATTTTCAGATACTTCTGGACTGGCTGGAAGAAGCCGAACTGGATCGCGTTGGCTGTTTCAAATACAGCCCGGTTGAAGGCGCAAAAGCCAATGACCTGCCTGACCACGTGCCGGACGACATCCAGCAGGAGCGTCATGACCGCTTTATGGAAAAAGCGCAGGAAATCAGCACGCGTAAGCTGGCCCGAAGAGTGGGTACCCGCATGACTGTGCTTATTGATGAAGTCGATGACGAAGGTGCGATTGGCCGCTCAATCGCCGACGCGCCCAACATCGACGGCATGGTTTACCTGAACGAGTTCTTCGATTGTGCACCCGGTGATTTTGTTGAAGTCGAAATCGAGCATTCCGACGAATACGACTTATGGGGCTCACCGGTTAACGGTTGATACATTCAGAGGTCGCCGTTAGCCAGACAAGCTGGCCGAATGCCTCCTACAAGCCGATAACATCTTGTAGGAGCCATTCGGCCTTTTTTGCTATCGGCGATCACCCTGCCAACATTGCATCCAGATCATCCTGCGACGGCATAAACCAGTATGAGCCCGTCAGTGCGTCACTGTAGTCCATCATGGCATCGGTAATACCGTCGTCTTTGCCCAGCATACTGTTGATCACATTTACGAAGCGATCCATGTCGCAGGCAAATGCCAGAAAATAAAGTCCTTTATCCTCTCCGCCACCATAAGGTGTTCCTCGGCGATACATTTTCATCGGCACATCGTTGACGTCAATATCCGTACGCCCGACATGCGACTCCGGTGGCAATGCTGTTCCTTCAAGTTCAATATTCGTTTCTTTGGTGCGACCAATCACATTTTCCTGGGCATTAACACTGAGGCTCAGGAACTCCTGTAATTTGTGGGTCCATTTCTGGCCCAAAACAAACGAACCTCCCTCTCCCGGCTGCCCTTCGGGGATAAGCGCTGCGGCTCGCTTTTTCTCAGCCGTTCCGGGATTCCCAGTACCGTCGACAAAGCCAGTAAGAATACGCGCATCACGGGTTTTATAGCCATCAAGATCCAGCTCCAGGTCTGCAATGTCGGACAGAGCCTCAGTGACCTGTACAACAGCGTTCATGACATCGCCACGATCTTCGCCAACAACCCAGATGAACATATCTCTCTGAGAAGCAGGCATCACATGACCTCTAGCGGAATACTGAGCTGTAAAATCATGAAGGCCCTCGGGAGACCAGCCTGGCCCTAGCCGCTGCCAGGAGGCTTGATTGAACGCTACCAGGATGTTCGCTCCGTCAACTGGCTTGACCGCCTGCGACAGGGCCTGACGTAATTCAGCATCAGATGCCGAACGAAATTGATATTCAAGGTACTGGCTGCTGCGACCCGGCTCTTCAAACAGGCCGGCCTGATGTGTCTTCATTCTAACTACTCCGGTTGTCGACGCCCTCTGTATCTTCAGAGGTTTCAATTATTCTAGCGCCAGACAACCGAGAGTTCAGCCGTTATTTAAATGAAACCCTTTCACCCACTCCACGAATTGTTGAGACGGCATGGAACGTCCAAACAAGAAGCCCTGACCGCACCCGCAGCCCATGTCACGAAGCGTATCAAGCTGATTTCCATTCTCAATACCCTCGGCCGTTACGTTCATTCCGAGTACGCCACAGAGTGCAAAAATAGCTTTGCAAATTTCTACATCGCTTTCACTATTCGGAAGATCCATAACGAAGCTTCGGTCGATTTTTACCCGATCGAAAGGCAAGAATTTCAGTCGGCTTAATGAAGAATAACCGGTACCAAAATCGTCGATAGCAAGTCGAATTCCGAGAGCACGCAACTGGTCAAGCTGCTGTTTAGAACGCTTATTATTCTGAATCGCGGTCTCCGTAACCTCCAGCTCAACTCTATCTGCCGGAACGTCATGCTCGTTTAAGAGGTAGCTGATAATAGCCGGGAAATTCTTATCAGATAACTGACGAGCAGACACATTGACCGATACAACGAGGTCCGTCAGCCCCTGTGACCTCCAGTGATGCAATTGGGTAAAGCTCTCTACTAAGACTTTTTTACCCAACTCGAGAATTACATTGCTCTGCTCTGCTATCGGAATAAACCGCTCTGGCGGGATCATTCCGAGGTCATGACTATACCAACGGCATAACGCCTCTGCCCCATAGACACGGTTATTAACAACATCGACGAGTGGCTGAAACTCAACACAGATTTCGTTACTGTTCAGCGCACCTTTAATATTGCGTTCGATACGGTTTCGCTCAACCGAAACCATCGCCAGTTCAAAATCATAAAACTTATAACAACTCTTGCCGGCGCTTTTCGCATGCATCAAGGCTGTGTCAGCAGCCGTAATCACATCTTCATGCGTGATCAACTCCCCACCTGAAATGGCAACACCAATACTGGCAGAAACCTCGACCACTTCACGGGATAATGTGATAGGTTCGGCGACTGCTCTAAGCAATTTATTCGCCATTACACGCAGCCCTTCATGGTCGCTGAAGTGCGGTGCTACAATGACGAATTCATCGCCACCAACACGAGTAACCGTATCGTCTTCCCTTACCGAGCTGACAAATCGCTCGGCAATAATCTGCAATAATCGGTCTCCCTCAGCATGCCCTAAGGTGTCATTAACGAGCTTAAAACCGTCAAGGTCGATATAAAGCACAGCCACAGGTTCCGCTGAATTACGCTGTGCATGCAGACATTCACTCAACGTGCGTTCAAGGTGAACGCGATTTCCGACACCTGTCAGGGAATCAAGAAACGCCATTCTCTGCAGGTTCTTTTCAGCGCGGCGAAGCTCACCAATATCTGAAATAGTAAATACATAATTGGTGACCATGCCATCATCATCAAATACGCCAGAAATATGCTCCCAGGCCGGAAAACGCTCACCAGATTTGGTATTGCAGGCTACTTCACCACTCCAGAAATGATTACCTTGTTCAAGGAGCTTGGGTGAAAAGTGGTCTTTATGACGACGAGCGTGAAGAAACTCATCCGGATCGCGCCCCTTGACCTCATCAATGCTGAATCCGGTTATCGTTTCTAATGCAGGGTTAGCGGATATCACTTTTCGCTGTGCATCCGTAATCAATATGGCCTCAGATATCGATTCAAACACTACCCTGGCCTGGCGTAGCTCCTCTCTTTCTCGCACTTCTGTCTCAACATCACGAGCAATACCAACAACCTTTCTCTGATCTTCACTATCACTTATAACTGCGGCAAACAAATCGACATTGTGATAATTTCCTGACTCTTTTAACTGCAGCCTGACTTGTTGTGATAACTGCCCTGTATTGTTGAGAGACGACACGAGGAAGTCCCGATCCTCCGGGTGAACTCGCCTGATAATATCATCTACTGTACCAGTGAAACTTTTCACTTCTGGCCGATCTGGCTCAGGCAAATTTAGCTCACCCTCAGGTTGCCATTCCCAGGCGGACATATTGGCAGCATCTAGTGCCAATTTCAGTTTCATGTCACTCTTTTTTATTTCGTCATCAACAGCGTGCTTAGCCAGCGCCACCTGAATGGATGCGTCGATCTCCCGACCATCATAAGGTTTTATCAAATAACCATAAGGAGTCGACTGACCGGCTTCACGAATTACCGATCTGTCCGAGTATGCGCTTAAGAAGATGACAGGTATACCGAGCTCTTGAGATATTTTATAGGCTGCCTCTGTGCCCATCATGGCTGTTTTTAAATGAATATCCATAAGAACCAGATCAGGCTTCAACCGGCGTGCAAACTCGATTGATTCCTCCCCAGAAGCAACGCTACCAACCACCAGATAACCCAGTTTTTCCAGCGTCATCTTCAAGTCCAGCGCAGTGATCCGCTCATCTTCCGTGATCAGAATCTTTTCGCCACTCATTCCTCTGTCTCCTGCTTGCGAAAGCGTATTTCATAGCGAGTTCCATTATCTCTTATCAACGCTATTTCTCCGTCCAGCTGCTCGACTAATCCGGGAATCAGCTGGAATCCAAGCGATGTTGTTTTGCCGAGTTCTATCCCTTCCTCGACTCCCTTTCCGTTGTCCTCAACAACCACAATATTCATATCACCATCTTGTGACATTGAAATACGTATCTCACCGACATCCTGATCAGTAAATGCATGCTTTATGGAGTTCGTTACGAGCTCATTAAGCAACAAACCGAAAGGCAGTGCCTGATCCATCGTCAGAAAGACTTCCCGGTCCGGAGGCACAAGGACGGTTTCAATATTCTGACTGCTGCTCATCGTGTGGCTGCGCGTAATCAGCGTGACTAACTCGCTACTGTATCTTGCAGCGCCGATACTCTCGTACGTTTTGTGCTCGTATAGCTGCTGGTGCATCAGGGCCATTGCCTTCACCCGCCCCTGGCTTTCAAGAAATGCGTCTACCAGCTCTTCGGGGACACTGCGCGCCTGAAGGCTCAATAAACTGGAAACCACCTGAAGATTATTTTTTACCCGGTGATGGACCTCGTTGAGGAGAGACGTCTTTTCTTTCAATGCTTTAATAAGACTCGCCTGGATCTGCTTCTGAATCGAAATATCGACGACTGTTGCGAGAACCCGAGTCCCTTCCGGAAACTGCAAAGGCGTCAATGCGACTTCTACCGGAAATTCAGAACCGTCGCGTCGGCATGCCATTAATTCACGCATAGCCGCCATGGCTCGTGGGACTGGACTTTCCTGGTAACGCGAGCGCTCTTTTCGATGCTTGTCACGGAGGTGTGCAGGGATAAGATCTTCGATTGAGCAGGAGTACAGTTCGGATAGCGAGTAACCAAACATACTGGCCATACTTGGATTGGCTAGCATGATTTCCCCGTAATCGTTAATCATCACGAGACCATCAGCGGTGGAATCAAACACGCGGCGAAAGCGTTTTTCACTGAGCGATAATTCAGCTTCCCGACTTTTTCGCTCAGAGACATCATTTGCTGATGCCACAAGGTGTGTAACTTCTCCATCAGAGCCCAGTAGAGGTGTAATCATAAAGTCAATCGTGATTCGGGTATCACCCACGGTGCGGATAGGCACGTCGTAACGAACCGTTTCACCAGCTCCGGCACGAATAACTGCCGAACGCAATTGCATCTGAATCTTCGGAGAATAATTCCACCAGATACAGTCCCAGAAACGCTTGCCAACAACATCGGCCAGATCAATGCCCGCGGCCTGAAGCGGTGCCCGATTGGCGTCAATAAGGAGACCGTCTGGAGAGAGAATGCCGACAAAGGTAAACAGGCTGTCGAGAATACGTCGCTGCAGTTCGTGAGCTTCTTCCTGAGTGCGCTTGAGCTCATACTCGAGCGTCCGATTGACCGCCATAACCAGAATTCCGGCAACCCGGCCCGGCGAGGAAAAAATCGGAAGATACGACGCTTCCCAAAAAGAGTCCTGCCCGACTACACTGGGCGTCTCACCGGCAATCTCAAGGTTTCTTACGGGCTCACCGGTTTCAATAACTTCCTTCAAGATGGGAGTAATCAGCGGACCTAACTTGGGCAAAACCTCCGAGACAGTTCTGCCAACGTGTTCCTCACCAGAAACGCCGTTAAACCTCGCCAGAAGGGAATTCAGCTCCACATACCGTAGCCCGGTATCAAGTATCGCAATCCCCATATCCTCGGAGCTCAGTACGGCGTCGAACGCCCCGGACTTCAGCCCCGTCAAATCCCTCTGTTCCGTTACCGCCATTGCCTGCTCCCGCGCTTCTCGCGCCGCATAGCCCCTGTAACATCAGGTTAGTCGAATTTTGTTCTTATTGAAGGTTAATGGCCTCAATGACCAATTTAACCTCCGGTCAGACATTACCAGCCAGACTTTTGTTCCTGGAAGTGAAAATTAATCTCTTTTGCTAAAACTGACTGTTCACGCTGAATAGCTTGGCTCGGACTGCCCGTCGGTAGTCAGATGGCGCCACGCCCTGCCAACGACGAAAGATGCGCCCGAAATGACTGGCATCACTGAATCCGCACATCTGAGCGATCTCTGCTATTGAGAGGTCACTGTTTTTAAGCCACTCCTTACCAAAACGACACTTGAGATGAAGCAGGTACTGCCCCGGGGACTCGCCGGTCACCTTTTTGAAGCGCCGACTCAGTTGCCTTTCACTTAAACCTGCCAGCTCTGAAATCCGATCCATCGCCAGAGTACCCTGCCAATGCTGATGTAACCAGCTCTGCGCCAGTGCTATGGCTTCATCAGCGTGCTGCGGGGCTCCTTCAGTAAACACTCTTTTATCGAAGGACATACGGGCTTCGGGAGAGAATTGCCGTTCAACGTAGGCTGCGGTTTCGTTAGTAAACAATGTACCGATCAGATGAATCATCAGGTCAGCGCCTGAGTTAATACTGGCGGCGCAATAAATACGCCCTGCCTGCGTCAGCAGGTGATCGCGCTGCAGGCTAACATCCGGAAAATCGTGCTCAAAATCATTCAGAGCATGCCAATGGGTGGTCGCAGCCTGACCATTAAGCAGCCCCGCCTTCGCCAGAAGCCAGGCCCCTGTGCCGATACTCATGACAGACGCACCCTCGGAATAACGCTGCCTGAGCCATTCACAGACAGGATCTGATGAATCTAACTTTCGTAATGGATTACGCCACATAGCAGGCACGATCACCAGATCGGTCTTACCTACATCCGCCAAAGGCGTTCCGCTAACGATATTTAGCCCGCCTATTGGCTGACAACCCACTGCTGGGGACACTGATTCGACATTCAGGCTCAATCGCGAACGGCTTTTGGTGTGATGGTAGCTCACCGCGGCATGGAGCATTTCAAGCGGCATTGCCAGGCTGGACAAGAGCATCTGATCGAGCTGCAGAACGCTGACATGAAAGTCAGATCGATTTAGCAAGAATACCTCCGGATAAGCCGCTTGTGTCTTTTATATACCACTATACGTCTTTTTTATTCTATTCCGAACAACTGAATCCGGAGCACACTGTGTGGGCACACTCGGGCAAACGCCCAAAACCTTGCTTGATTATATGCCGGAGGCCACTGTGTCTGATTCAACTTACTCTCCTGAAATCACCGATGTAGTGATTGCCGCGTTCGGCGGTATCAACGCCGCTGGGCGTGCCTCTGGCCATCAAGCGTATCGACGGATTATTTACGATGCACTCTCCCCCGTTCAGCAAGCAGAACTGCAGAATGAGTTGGCAAATCTGACTGACCAACCACCTCACGAGGTTCTCAATAACTCGCTTGTCCGGACGTGGGATGAAGACTGCCCTGACCTGCGTGGCTGGAATCCACAATCTATGGTTTTTAACGAAATCCAGCGTGAGGGATCAGAAAAAGAAACTGAAATAGATAACGGTATAACCAATGCATCAAACGCTACGACCAGCAAACTCTATCGAGAGACTTACAAGCGCTGCGATGTGCAGAGCGCTGGTCAGATTCCGACCGGATTTGACGTAGCCAGCCTCTACAACTCGAAACACCATCCTCGCGGCTTACAACTAGCGCTCTACGCTGCCGCCGACGCACTCGGCAACCTGGGTATGAGTGCCGATGACATTAAAGAACACCTCTGCCCCGACGACATTGCTGTCTACATGGGCTCGACGGCGGGTCAGCTTGATATGCAGGGGTTCGGCGGCATGTTGTGCGCCCCCTTGATGGGCCAGCGCAACACCTCCCGCCAGTTACCAATGGGCATATCCACCATGCCCGCCGACTTTATCAACGCTTACCTGCTTGGCAATACTGGAGCTACTGGAAGCAACAACGGCGCCTGTGCCAGCTTCCTCTACAACCTGCGTATGGCGCTTGATGATATCCGCAGCGGTCGCCGTAAGCTTGTCCTCACAGGTAACAGCGAAGCGCCGCTCATCCCGGGCATTGTTGAGGGCTTTAATGCTATGGGAGCACTCGCTACCGAAGAGCGCCTGCAAAAACTTGAAGGTCTGAGCAACAATCAACAACCTGAGTTTCGCCGTGCTTCCAGACCCTTCGCTCAAAACGTTGGCTTCACCCTGGCAGAGTCGGCTCAGTGTTTCGTGCTTACCAGTCGGGATACCGCGCTTGAGCTTGGGCTGAATATACTCGGGAGTATTGGCGACGTATTTATCCACGCAGATGGCTACAAACGTTCAATCTCGGCACCGGGCATTGGCAACTACATCACCATGGGTAAAGCCATGGCCAGCGCGAAACGTACACTGAGTAAAACCGCTCTGGGTGACACTGCCCTGCAGAAGAGCTTTGTGCAGGCTCACGGCAGCAGCACTCCACAAAATCGTACTACCGAATCAGACATGTTTAACCGGCTGGCCAAAGAATTTGGCATCAGTGAGTGGCCGGTCTGCGCAGTTAAAGCCCACTTGGGGCACTCCATCTCGGCGGCTTCCGCCGACCAGCTGTTAATGACCCTGGGCTCCTGGAACTACGGTATTCTGCCCGGCATCACCACAGCCAGCGAAATCGCGCCCGACGTGCAGCAGTCGCATCTGAAAATTCCGCTGAACCATACCAAGGTTTCAGCCGAAGATATCCCGGTCTGCTTCATTAACAGCAAAGGCTTTGGAGGCAACAACGCCAGCGCCTGGGTGCTAAGCGGACAAGCAAGCCGTGAACACCTGAAAACACTCGTCACCGAAGCCGAATGGCACAGCTACATAGCAAGAAATGAGAAGATCCGGGAGAGTCAGCAGCAGTACCTGAGCGCTGTCGCGAAAGAGAACTTACCACTGCCCTACCGGGATAAAGAAGCCCAGCCGGAGCCGGATGATATTGAATTGAGTGCGGAAGGAATGAAATTACCGGGGTGGGCTGAGCGGATTACGTTTTAATGCATCGCACATAGCATGCGCTCCTATAACACTATGCATCCGATGCATCTTTTAGTTCATATAACTTTTTGAGAATCTTACCTCTCAATGCTAAATAGCCGAAGCAGACAGAAAAATACGCAGATGCTGAAGAAAAGCCCCGCTCATTGAGCCATGCAATGGCATCACTGAGACCAATAAAGCCCAAGACCAGAACAATCCCACCTAGTAAAATACCAGGAAGCAGAAGATTATATTTTAGTGTGTCCAACCTCTCTTTCTTCAGGGAAGAGAGAGCGAGCTTTTTATTCAGCTGGCCTTCTTCAGTGTTTAATAAGCGCCACTGGATCAGGTCGTCACCTGTGTACCCCAACACGACAGGATCTACGGCATTCTCTATTGCTTCAGGCGATACTATCCGTTGCTGATGCGATAACAGCTCTGGTGAATAAGTAACATTCAAACTATTGAAAAATCTATCAACAAATCGATCAAAATGATCTATATATTCCTGAAATACTTGGTGAGCGCAACGCAGACCAAGCTGAACAACCATGTAGTGATCGTTTCCAAGGGGGAGCAACCAAACCTCTCCGGTCTTATGGCGATAGTTGTAATGGTCATAACCATGCCAGCATTGACCAGAAACCTCTCGTTTCCGCCACCGTAGGTCTGAAAAACCCGGAGGGAAAGCTAAGATGCTGGAGTCGCTATTCTTAGAGTCTTCATAACGCTTCTTATCGTGCTTGTATCCTGTTTCACAATGGCGAAGGTGTGCATTCTTCAGATTAACCGGATCAAAGAAGGAACCACCATCGCTATCCCTGTAAACCACACCTTGAACAGAAAGGGAGTAATGTTCGTAAGTTCCCTCGCGGCCATAGCTCCACTCGCCCCAAAAACGCTCGCGTTTAAAAAAGGCGTTAGGAAGATCGTCGAACGAAGGGTACTCAGACGCGGCATTAATTATTTCATGAAGTTCATGACGAACATTCAGCGCCTTATCATAATAGCTCTCGTAGAATCTCAGGGATTCATGTCCCGGGGCATCCAACTTGGTTGGAGTTACCATCTCTGACACACAAGGCCGCCTTGGAGAGAGGAACTCAACCTTAGTACCCCATATTTCCCAACGAATCTTACGGCGAATCAATCGTTCAACAACCGACATCATCCCAGCTCCTCTTCCGAATAGCCGAACGATATTTCGTAAGGTAATAGATAGTCATCGATCGTGATGTTTGAAATAACATCGAAATTTATTTCACACTTCGCGTCCTCATTTCTATCACTAACTTTCGATGCCAGATACAAAGCTATTTTATAATCGTTTGAATCTACCGGTATCTGAGACATTTCCTGATCAGAAGCAACATCCCAGATCCCGTCTTCAGATGATAACCATATAGGATATAAATGGTGCGTATCAGGATAATATTCCCGATGTACCCTGGGCTCTCTGTAGTTCATATAGATAAAGATTGAAGCACCGACAGCAACCAAAGCTGACAAGCTAACAACAACCAGAAATAGGGTTGGATACAAAACCTGCGAGTACAAGGGAGCGACGACCAACACAGATAAGGCCGCGATCAACCATTTTGAAAAACCGAGTATAAGATATCTATTGAAATCTTTAGATACATAAACATTCTTTAAATCGGTTTCCTCTGAGATTTCACTCCACTTGATAGACTTCAATTTTTTGTCCACGATCAGGCGGGATAAAAACCACCAAATAAAGATAGACAGTGACGCACAACCAATCGCATACAAAGCGCCTGAGTCCACCCCAATATGAAATAGAAACGGAACAAAATCGTTCAGAACTTCTTTAAAGAATTTAACTGCATCCATCAGACTAAATGCGGCAGAGAACGAAATGAGCGTGACCGCCAAGGTGAATCCTATCCGGTCAATGGTCAGCAGTGCCTTGTATTTTAACGATTTCAACGATCCAACTTCCATATACTAATTGATCAGAAAACAATAACACTGCCATCCCAGTATAGTAACTTCCCATGTTCCTTTTCAGAGAGTTTCTTCATCACAACAATCAAACGACTCGCCGTCTGCTCCCGAGAATACAGTTTACCCTTTGCAACACCAGACTGAAACGGTTCTGACAAGCCGGTATCTGTCGTCCCCGGATGCTGCGCCACAACCACACTGCCCGGTGCTTTACGCCCCCACTCAATCGACAAATTGCGAATAAACATATTCAACGCCGCCTTGCTCATACGGTAACTGTACCAGCCACCAAGCGCGTTATCTTCGATACTGCCAACCATCGCGGATAACGACACCCACTTAATCGGAGCGGTACGCTTTACCTGGGGGGCAATCGCCTGCGCTAAATGAATATGCGACTGCACATTCACCAGCATATTTTGCTGCAACCACTCTGAAGTTAACTGCAACAGTGATTTCTCAGGCATATTCCAACCGCCGTGAAGAATCCCTGTACAGCAAAACACCGCATCGACTGGGCCACGATCAGCAAGAAATTTTGAAACCTGATCAACCGATTCAGGCTTAGTTAGGTCACACACCAAGTGAGAAGACGACGGCTCGCCAAAACGACTGATCGTCAGAACATAATCGCCATCGGCGCGGAGTTTATCGGCAATTGCTGCACCAATGCCGCCAGATGAACCAGCTACTAAGACTTTCATTGTCACCTCGCTCGTTGAATGGATCTCCACCTTAATGGAGATGACGTCCGGTTCCGCTAATGCTTATGCCAGAATCAAAAGTTCAGGATTGTGATTCCTGTACTCCAGGCCTATCGTTCCTGCTGCACCCTGTGCATTCTCGCTGCCGCCCTGTCATTCCCGCGCAGGCGGGAATCCAGCGCACAAAAAAGGCGTCATCAATAGACGCCTCTTCATTGCAAGGAGGTCAGGCCTCCTTGCACCGTTGCATTATGTAACGCTTAAAACGGCACGTCGTCGTCAAAATCATCATACGCCTGCGATGGCGCTGGCTGCTGAGCAAACTGCGGCACATCATCCATGCGCTCAACACGCCACGCCTGCAAACTGGTAAAACACTTCTCTGGCTTACCCGGTGCGTTCCAGAGGCGACCGTTCAGATTGAACTGAACCTTAATCTCATCGCCTGGCTGGTAGCTGTCCATCAGAGCACACTTGTCTTTGATCAACTCAAGAGCCACGTAGTTCGGGTACTCTTCCTTCTCGCCTTCACCGGTCAGTTTGACCACAAACTCACGCTTAGTGAACCCGTTATGACCGAACGACTGCGTCTCACCGATGGTGTGGATGATTCCCGTAACTTCAAAACCCTTGGCCATGCTGTGCTCCTCGTAAATGATGGTGTCATTGTAAGGAGGTCAGAAAAGCTTTGAAAGCCCGAAGTTAAAACCAGAATAGGAATAGTCGTCTTCAGAAAGATAAGAAACGAACTCGCCATTCACAGTAAGGCCCGGCTTAATGCCTGCCGTCACTCCCAAGCCATACGACAGGCCTGTATCGCCATCCGTGGCTTCGTCTTCCGTATCGACAACTTCGGCCCTGAACTCCGCCTTACTCACACCCAGCAAGCCATAAAGCCGGAAACCAGCGATGTCACTGGTCTGAACCTTGGCAAACCCCGAGAACATATTACCCAAAGAGACATCGACTTCGGTTGTACCTACCTCAGTAGAATCAGCCTCCAGGCCAAAGGCGTAATCCGCTCTCAAACTGAAATTATCAGTCAAAGGCTTCTCAAGAGAAAGTAGCCCGCCGATAGGAGATACGCTATCCGCACCATCTTCCTCATAGCTACCCACCTGAACAGATGCACCCGCGATCAGACCATGCTCAACGACAGGCCTCTCGGCGTACGCTACGGATGAAAGTACCCAGCAAACCGCTACTACTAGTTTCTTATTAATCATACTTAGCCAAAATTATTTTGAAGGATGATTAAAGAATAGAATGGGTGTTAGGAGATGGCGAAGAGTGGCCGGAAAAGAAACCATGAAGACGGCTACGAATCCTCCCCGGCCACTCCACACAGAGCTAATAATCAGAACACCAAACTCAACTCTCCTCTGATACGGGAAAGTTCAGCAAGATCTTTCTCGGCTGCAGACGTGCTGTAATCCAAACGTAAGTCCTGTAGCTGATCCCTGATAATGCCTATCAGGTCTGCCTTATTAGTTAACACTCCACCGCTGCTATCGCTAGAGGTAGAGCCCCCTTGGTTCACTTCGCTGTCACCGGCAACCTCATCATCGTCTGAATCGTCCGAGCCAATAGCAATCCCTAAGAAGTGCCTACGTATAGAAGAAGCCATCAAGGAACCACCGACAAGCGGGTCAGCATCTTCCTTCTTAGCTTTCTTGCCCTTTTTCTTCTTCGGTGCAGCTTTCATATACTTATCAGTATCAAAAGCTTCGGCATCATCCACTTCAAATGCACCGACTTCCAACAGATTAAGCTCCAGCGCCTTTACGAGAGATGCCTTTGTCTTACGTCGTTCAATGTCGTGGGTGATCGCGGATTCATATTCATCGATGACATTAAATAACTTACCTGCGGCTACTTTCGCTGAGTCTCGAGGCTTGTCCCAACTTTCGAGCACCTCAAACAAACTCTTCTCACGGAAAGCCAGTTCACCACCACATTCACTGCTATAGGCTGATATTCCTTCGAAGGCAATACCGTTCATCGAGAGTTCGTCACACACCTGATCCAGCACTTCATCCAGTGTCGCTAACGGGCGAAGATCCGCTTTATTCAGTACGACGTAAATCGGGATATCGAGCTCACTCAGTGACCACAGTTGTTCGAGATCATCACGCGGTACGGTTCCATTAGCATCCATACCGATAACCCACAGCAAAGCCTCCCCCTGTGTGACAAATTCATCCGACGCCATCAAATCGCCACCGGTAGCACCATCGCGGTCTCCCGGGTTGTAACCCGGTAAATCGATAAAGGCGATATGCTTTAGCGTCTGCAAAGGCACTTCCAGCGACATAAAGGGCAGAAGATCGCGCAAGTTAAAGCCAAACTCCTCTACAAACTTATGTGACAATCGAGCATACATATCGGCAGACACATCGAAAATGCCCCCCCCGTCTGGATAACCTTTAATAGCGACATCATCCGAGTGAAATACGTAGGTCGGAATAGCCGTTACAGGCTCAATACCAATCGGCAGGCTGACATCCTCATTCGCAAATAAGCTAGTGATTAACGACGATTTACCACTACTGAACCCCCCTGCCACGGCAACCACAGAGCGATTGGAGAATACCGACAGAGAGTCAATCAACCTCAACTCATCTTCGATTGCCCGAATTTTGATTACCTGCTGCGCCTCATTTGCGACAACATTTATCCGATTAATCAGAGGTAAAAGCTGCCCGTCGAGAATCTCTTTAAACCTGAGGTACTGATCCGACTGCATTTTTATGGGTGAGATCGCCGAGCAAACGAGCTCATAACGGCTGTCGAGATCTGTCTTCGCATCGCGAAGCCCCGACAGCGCACCCTGTAAGTTGGCAACTTCCTGTTTCTTCGCTTTAAACGCAGCCACTGCCGTTTTGTACTCTTCCAATAGCTTGGCGCTTTTGACTTTGAGGCTACTGAGTTCCTTAGCAGCCACCTCTCCACTGCGTATCTCAGAACTCAGCTTTTCTTTATTTACGTTTAATTCAGAAACCGTCAAATCCAATTGATCGACCGTCTCAAGCCAAGACTCATAGGTGCGTTCGTATTCTTCACGCAAGCGACGTATTGAGCGACTGAGTGGAGAGAAAACTTTCTCTCCACCTGATATCTTTAACTTAGTTACTTCGGGTGCATTCATAACAATTTTCTTATTGCGGCTTCCAGGCGTGAAATCTTCTCGAGCGTCAGGGTCTTGTTCTCAACCATCTGCTGCAAGCTCTCGGCTTCCTTGATGAGATCGGCCAGTAACTCTTCGCCGATATTACGTTTGGTAATGGCGTCCACCGTCTCCTTCACTGTAGAAATAAACTCAAAACCACGCTTCTCGAGCGAAGAGGCATAAGCCTGAGCGGCTTCAAGGTAGTCATCTACGTCAGAGCCAGTCAGTTTCCTCGTCTTAGCCAACTCTGCTGGTAATTCCGGAACGTCTACCAAAGGCAAATCCACGAGTTTAGTCACTACCGCCCGACACACAGCTTGCAGTCGATTAATATCGACACAATCGTCTCCCATAGACTCGCGCAACTGGCGGGAAATACCGCTGATCAGGCTAGAACGCCAACGCAGCAGGCTTTGCGTGGCACAATCTTTCATACCGGCGTGCATTAAACGGGCAAAACCCTCCAAAGCACGCCGAACAGTCAGTGGCCTCAGAGTATCGTAAGTACGGGTTCGGTCTTCATAGCCGCCTAAACCAGTTGCTCGTCCCAACCCTGCCCAAAAACCACTCTTTTCTGCTTGATAGGTTTCACTCTCCTGCCCACTGGCAGTCTCGGATTTCTCGTCGACCGTATCAATCGCACGCTGAATCACCCGCTCAAGCTCAACCGGAAGCTTTAATTTCACCTCATCCGCCTGATCCATAAACTCATTATTTGCCGCGACAATGCCATTGGCAGAAGCCGACTTTAAACGCTCAAGATCTTTTTCAAGCTCTGCTACGTCGCCGTTTGAGACTTCTTTATGGCGTGCCGCAAGAGCCGTCAGCGTTTGGTCTTTAATCTTATTGAGAGTAGAAACCTGAGCTTCTATAAAATGACGGGCTTGCTGATTGATAATCTCTGATTTCTTGCTCTTAACCTTATCTACTGCCGCCTGAAGCTTTTCACGCGCAGACAAGACTCTGAGGTTTGTCATCACATCATCATGGTGGGTAAAGTAATCACCGTAACTATTTTTAAGGAGTTTCAACGTGTGAGCCGCAGTAATATCTTCTGACTGACCGCTATCGTTCAGCAGGGTTTCACAAATGCCTGAAGTAACAATCAAGCGCTCAGAGAGTTCACTCCGGATTCGCGTCAGCACCTCATTTTCAAGGCCACTTAAAGCGCTATAAGCCTGACCAACGAGAGTATCATGCAGTTTTGACAAAGCTTGATGAAAGTCGCCTTTGGCATCTTTACGAATACTGCCATGCAACTGCGTATCGGCCTGACTCGCGACAATATAGATTTCCTGTGTTCCTTCACGGCTACTCAGGCGATCTGCAAGCTCGAAATCCTGCTGACTTAAAAACTGGCCAGCCGGGCTCACCATAAAGGCCGCATTACAATCTTTCAGACGCTCATAAGTACGCTGCTCACGAGATTTAACGGGGTCGTTCACTCCAGGGGTATCAACAACCTCGATTCCCTTCAAAGCATCATTTTTAATGCCAATCGTCATCTCTCGAGTGAATGGCATCAGCCGCCCTGAGGCGCCAACATATTCATTCAGCTCGCGAATCAACTCTTCATGCGATTCAGCCTCAAGTACTCTTGATACCCCAAGATCAGCGACATTCACCCCAGAACGCTGCATACGCTTAATGAGATCAGCAGCAGATGCCAGAACACCATCTTCGCCAATTTCGCGAATCGCTTTCTTCTCGAGCAATGCTTCATCCAAGGGCGGGATTGGGCGTTTCGACTGTTCAACGCGTGCCTTGTGATCGTCTCGATACTTCTGAACTAGGCGGGACACTTCCTGTTCAAATTCACGCGCTTTATGCTTAAGAAGCTCGACGTCTTCCTGGCTGAAGAAGTGAACCTCCGCACAGAACTTCTCCGAATATCCAATCGACGTCAGTGCTGCTGTCATTGGCGTCGCGGCCTTAGGCAGCACCTCTTTACCATCAAAAAGCAATGCGTTGATCAGTGAAGACTTCCCCGCCTTCACTCGTCCAATAACACCAATCTTTAACGTACGTCCTTCTTCCTGCAGTGCAGACAAGTGCGTGTGTGCCTCTTTAGCGCTGCAAAACCCTTCAATTCGTGTTTGGTTTCTGATCGACGCGTCAAGAATGTCATCGTTTTTGGCAATCAGCTTCTCAAAGTCGTTCAACGACGTGAGGTAATCTTTCGGATTAGTTGACATCAGCAAATACTCCTTTTGCTATAGCCTTAGTTTTCATCTCGTTTTTAATCTTCTCAAGGTCTTGTTGTTTCGATTGCAACGCACTGATTTCCGACTCGGATCGCTTGGCAACCTCATCATACAAGGATTTCTGAGCACTCACTTTCTCACTGATCTGCTCAGACACTACCCGGATGATTTCAGACTCAGAACGCTGCAAAGAATCCATAACCTGAGGACGAACCTGAGAAATAACCGTCGGAATGACCTGAGACGATATTGCCTCCCGGTAACGATCATTTTCAGCATTCGATTTGAAACTACCAAACAGCTGACCAATGATTCCCGGCAGTATCGCAAAAACAACTCGCAACACAGGATTAGGGATCATAATGGCAAAACCACTGATGGCATTGATCGCTTTGCCAAGGGGGTTCTTATCGGCATCATGGGTGTAATGGGCACCAGCGTTCTGGCCGGTAGTAGCATCCTGAAGACCTGCTAAGGCATTCATTACTTCTGATTCGAGCACACCGACCATGTTTTCCAACCAGCCCTCACCGCCCAGAGATAAGCTGCCAATATTAATCTCGTCAGAGAACTGAAAAGCAATGTCGGAGGTAGATTTGCGAACAACAGTCTGAATTTCTACCGTTAGGGTGGAGCGAACGAGGTCTGCAACTCCTCGGCTTAATGCCGCCTCGCTCACCTTTGCTTGTGATACCAGTTCGTCAGTTGAACTGCGCAGCGCCTGATCAAGGCGGCTAATAACCAGCTCACACTTATCGCTCACGCCACTACCTTTAGCATCTTCCAGTAAACGCTGCTTCTCAGCCTCGACCTTGCGTAATGTCGATGCCGCTTCTTCAATTTTATTTTCAAGGGATGCTGCATCAGACGTAAGAGAACTGATCGCCGTATTCACCAGACCATCGGCATCAAAAAACAAATCCTTCACGCCTGGAATTGTCATGGCGTTAAACAGTGCCGATACATTCGCTGCCTTGAGACGCGATAACATCGCGCTGACATCGCTCTTATTGATCAAACCAACAGAGGCAGACTCCATAATCATGCTTAAGTGGTCGGCTACATGCTCCCTGGCCGCATTAACCTCGCTTTCAGATGCCAAGTCGGTCTTAGTCATCAAGACCTCTACTCGGCGCCCTAGATCCAGAATTTCCTCGATACGGCGACTGTCCTGTCGACTGACCGTACCGGCCTTGCAATCCACGAGGTACAAATACATCGCGCCCGTCGTGATATAACGCAAAATTGCCTGATTGTGCTGATCCAGACCAGAATCGAATCCAGGCATATCTACCAGAACCAATGGTTCAATGTCCTTCAATACGGGGCTGTTCAGGTAAATCCGGACAACCTGATAATCTTTGGCATTCTCTGACAACTCGGGCAGCGCCGTAATCGCATGTGTACTCCAGTCTCCGTTCTGAGCCTGAGCTGAGATCCGCTCATCTTCGCTGAAATGTAACTCTGCCGGTATTGCTGTTTCGGGGGTTACCTTCTCTGGCAGAATATCTCGCCCGACAAGGGCATTGAGCGCGGCAGATTTCCCGGCGCTGAACCCACCAACAACAGGCACATACAATGAGCAGTGATCAACAAAACCAGATGTTTTATCAAGCCCTGCAAACCATTCATCGGCATGCGATTTGAGAATTTCAGGAACGGTATTCACCGCACTATCAAACTGGCGGCTGAGTTCATTCAGGTAGGTGAGAATTTCTTGCTTACGAGTCATGTCCATGACACATCCTTTTCTTATTGACTTCATGTCCAGGCGTTTGAGCCTGATATCTTAACAGTATTCTGTTTACTTTGAGTGGCTATTGCATTCATGCCGCGCCTACAAGCCCGTCTTACCAGGCTTCGCATTGGCACCTACATATCACTCGAACAATTTCCATGCCAACAGGTAAAGCACATTACCAAGGGCTTCTTTAAATCTGAGCAGGTCGAATGCATATATTTTTTTATCTATCCATAAGTTATTTTACATACTCACCGAAAGTGCTTCCCGATGCGGTTCCGATAATAGAACCTCGGATCTCCAACGCCCAGATTCCTTGGACTGTGTATTTTCACCGCTATCGTTTGCACCGACTTCAAACACCCAGTCCTCGCCCGTACTACGAACACGCCAGTCCGCTGAACACTTATTGCATTCTGCAGTAAACGCCCGTCCGTCAAGCGACTGTATTTGCACAGCGCGTTCACCACAGCATGGACAGTAGTTCATAAAAGATGCAGCATGATAGCGCCTAATTATTTCTCGCTCGGAACTAGGTGATAACGCTTGCTGTTGAAGCCATGCATCAAACTGAACATCTGCCTTTCCCCTAAAGAATGTCCCGTTAGGATGCCCGGCTGGCCAGTTATTCAGTGTCACATTCGGTAGCTTGGTTATTTGCTCGCCATACGAGCCAGCGACCATGCTTAACCACCATTTCTGAATAAGCTGAATAACAGACTCTTCGCTGTAGAAGTTAAGCGGAGAACACCAGATGCTCCCATTATCCGAACTCTCGTCAGCCAAAGAACACATGACTCGACTAATTCGATTCGCCTTATTAGTCGACCCAGTATCGCTACCATCGACGACTGTTATGAACTTGATGCACTTATCGAATCCTGTTGTTCGGCATTCCAGAACCCATTCCGTTGTTGTTGTTCTTAAGACACCCTCTATTCCAGACGGGTGCTGAAGTTTCCATGACCCCGCACCCTCAAAGAGGACGGCCCAGCCCAGAGCGCGGTGCGCACGGATTAGCAGCAAGCCGACATAGTGCCGGTAATTTCCGTAATGCTCTTGGCTCTTCCGAAAAGTCTCACGGTAATCTTTCGAAACAACTGCCACTTCCTTTATCCAGGCCGCCCACAACCCACGAACTCTTCGGTAATGAGGGTCGTTTATGAGAATATTGGTATTAGTAAGAGCAAGAGGAACAGAAGCGTCTGAGGGCACGGCTTTATACGTCGGACTAAGCATAAACTGTTGTATCGTTCGTAAACGCTGCTCCCACTCGTTAATCTGCTGCTCCGACAGCATTCTCAGGTCTTCAGCTTGACCATCGGTGAAAGCTTCGCCCCATATTGCACATAACGCAGTACGTAAGCAGCGATGCATGTGTTCAGTTGCGTCCAGGGACTCCCCTTCATTCAGCACATCATGAAGTTCCCTTAATCGGATCAGCGTCATTCGCACATAGCGTTCCAGATGATCGAGAAGGCGTGCGTAAACGCGATTTTCATATATATGTAGTTCATCCTCACTAATCTTAGCGCGCATTCGATTAGGAATGATTCCGGTAAACGTACGCTGCTGCCAACATTCTGAGTGCGCTGCCAGATGTCGCTGATAGTTATTCGCTGTGCGCTTCACGCGAGAAACAGGCAACAACTCTTCGTCGTAGCGCATTGATATACGAGGCGATTTGGCAATCTGATGAAGGTGACCTAACTGTAAGACATCAATCAGATCTGCCTGCAGTTGCGTTTGCTCAAAGCTTTGCGATATTTCCGGTGGGATTACGGGAGATGGTAAATCCTCGGGCGATTCCAGCTCTGCTAAAAGTCTGATTTTTTCAAGTGCCTGCAGCGCGACGTCCAACCTCCCCTCAGACTTTCCATCTTGCTGCACGGGTACCAGCTGAATACGATGGCCTTCAACATCCAAATAACCACGGCCATCATCAAACAATATGGTGCCCGAAGGCCATTTACCATGGATACCTAGATTCCCCTCACTTACCAGTGAAAACCGGCCAGACGGAATACTATTGATGGTGACTGAATCCCGCTGTTCACCTGTAAGGATATCGCTAAGTAAAACAGGCATTACGCCATTTCCTTGCGCTCTAGTTCTTTTTCAAGACGCTCTTCGCATCGCGTTGCCATCTCGCCATTAAACAGGGTTTCCCAAGCATTACCTAAAGCACTCTGTAAATCCGCCAGATCGTCCGGCCTCGTATCAAAACGCCCTGTGACTTTACCGTCCCGGAAGATCCGCACCGACAACAGGTGATCCCAGGCCTCATGGGCTTGACCACCTGCTGCAACATACACAGGAACAAACTTACGCGCCTGCCGTTCAAGGCGATTCCCCCAACTTATGCCAAATCGCTTTTCCAGAATACGAGTAAGGTCATGATCATACAGTCCCTTCATCACCCGAGATACTTCAGACTCGTATTCACCCTCGGCTGAACAAAAAGCATCATTAATGGAGTTGGCACTGTATACAACAGGCGACTTTAAAGTACCTGTCAGGCCATCAATCACACCGTTTCGACCAAGCTCAAGCACGAAACTGCGATCCTGAGATTTATCAGCAAATTCGAAGGTGGTTTCATCATGGTTTGCCGTACCAATAAACCAGAGATTATCGGCAACAGGCATCTTCCGCCCCTCAAGCAGAAGCTTCGGGCTCTTAGAAGGTGCGCTTTCCATTAACACTACATTACGGTCGTCACCACTTAACTCAAGAGCTGCGAGGAACTCAGCGAAGTATTGCTCAGGGCGGGACAGATTCATCTCATCCAGCAACACGATATTAAAGCGGTCACCAAAAGCTGGGGTCTGCGCACGATAAAGTGCCTGCAAACATTCTTTTTCGTAATAACGCTTTTCAAAGGCATTGTAGTGTCCTACCAGATCATCACGATCGCGCCACCCAGCCTGTACAGGAACGATCGTACAGTGCCCCCCAACAGCTTTTGCAAATGCTTTAGCAAGGCTGGTTTTCCCTGTACCTGAAATGCCTTGGAAAATGTGCAACTGACTCATGGCCAGGCCAGCCAGGAACAGGCGTAACGTCTCTTTACTGTAATATAGAGGGTTGTTCAGGTCGGACTGCGCGATTCTTACCTGAAGATCATCAACAAATTCTTCCAGGTTTCCAACTGGCTGCGTAGCAACAGAATCAGAAAGTTTAATATCCATCTCACTTAACGCAGGAAAGACCTCTTGCCCCTGCTGACGCTCTGTCAGATCGTCTATTTCCCGTTTAAGCTGCTCAGTAGCGACCGAGATAGCATCATTACGAGCTTTCAGCACCCGGTTTTCATGGAGTAAACCTTCACGCTCAACAACACCTAGCGCCTTCTGCTGTAGCTCGCGTTTAACTATCTGCAGTTCCTGGTCGCTATCACGAAGCTGGTCTTCAAGGCGCCGGTTTTCATCGCTCAAGTAGTCGATCTTTTCCTCAAGATCCTCTACTGGTTGACTATTCAGCTTACGACGGTAGTCTCTGATATCTGATTCTAAGGTATCAATCAATTCCAGCAGCTGTTCGGGTGAATCCAGCTTCCGATTTTTCAAAACCCGCTCAAGCTCAGAAAAATCTGCTAATCGCTCTCTAAGACTGCTAACCAAAGCCTCGTCACGCTTGCGGTAGCCATTAACCCTATAAAGATCGCTTTCTAATTCTGCAATCCGATTACTGTACTCCTGCTCAAACTGTTCCTGACGCGCCTGCTCCCAGGAAGCGCGCTTAGCCTCTCGTTCAACCAGCTCACTTTTGCCAAGTTCCAGAGCGATCTGCTCTTCGACAAGAGAACCGCGAGCCTCTCTTAGACGTTGCAACTCAGCGGCTAATTCTGCAGTGCGCGTCTGATGGTCCCGATCAAACTCACGAAGTGACTCAAGAAGCTGCTCCTGATTCTGACTAAGCGACTTACTCTGTTCGCTCTTCAATGAGGTCAAGTCCGCAGCCAGCAACTCAAGGGCCTGGCAATGCTGATTCACAAAGCCAGCGTCAGCCTGTGCTTCTCGCAGGGCGATCTGCTCACTTTTATCGGTCAGTTCTTTCTCTTTTCTCAGTAAATCGGCAAGCTTTTCAGTTGCGGTCTCAGCATCCTGTTCTGCCTCCTTTAAGGCATTTTCTAATCGCTCGCGGTTTGCCTCGATACTGGCCTTCTCTGCCGCAAGCTCCTTAGCTTCCAGCTCTACACTTGCTTTTTTCGCTTCGTATTCACTTTGAACAGACTCTACCTTAACAGTGAGTTCACTAAGATCGTTTAACTGATCAGCTGATAGATTATTCATCAACTCAGCGTCTGGTTTGTTACCGACTAAACTACTGATTTTCTCTGTAATCAGGTTCTTTGGTGCTTTTTGCTGGATAGGTCGTTGCGGAATCGGTGCCTTCTTTGATCTCTTACCCACGTTTCAGTCCTTCGAAGAATAATTTTAAAAATGAATCGACAACAGCAGCAGAACTCATCGCATCTTCTTTTGTAATTTTGTAAGCACTATCGGCATGTGCCGATTTATCGCGAAGATGAGATAGTTCATATGCGGAAAAAAAGCAGTTCATGTCTCGAGAAAACAGTCGCAGAGGGTGACGTGGATAGTCTTTCATTGCGAGGAAACAGGCTGCAAAGCACAACCGGAAAGAGCCTTTACGATTCCTCGCCGTGCTGTATACAGACGTAGGCTTGACGCTTATCACCTCATCAATTTGCAAAGCCGTTAGATCAGTAGTCCTTGATAGCAGTTGCTGAAGATCCTGATTAGAACAATTGCGAGGAATTATTCTCAGATTCTTCAACGGATACTTTTTCAAGCAGTAACTCGCGCAAAATTCAAGAACCCCGGAACTCTGCGTGACGAGATCTTTGTAATCATGAATGCGATCATCCGCCGATGAGGTCTCAACCTCCTGTTTACGGGTCATCCAACCGTGAAGAAGATCAGCCAATCCATTGACTCCATTCGCATCCGGGTATTCCGCAATCACCTCTAGTCGGGCCTGCTCAGCGCGGGACTGAATGGCTTTTTCAAGTGCTTCGAAGTCAGTGGTATCGTCTAGTCCCAATACCTTGCCGATTTCCCGCGATAGCTTAGGAAAGCTCCGCGAACATTCGTCTAACCGGTTTCGCATAAACTCAACGTCATGGTGCAAGCCAACTGGGTCTGCCACCGCCCACGGATAGTCGGTGGTTCCATCGGCATAGAGCCATACCCAGATGTACGCAGGAAACGGTTCTTTATCGGACAACGCCAAGGCATCCAACTGATGAAAAGAATCATAGTCGTCATCTGCACCCATCATGCGTGCGTTGCGTTGTGCCTGTGATGTTGCATCCATGATCGTCCGTAAATCCGTTGCATCAGGCGCACGACTGTCCACGACAGAACGGATTACCAAGGGGCGCCATTTATAATTGCTTGCCTTTGAAAAGGAAAACTCAGGAAACCCACCCCTGGTATCCACAGGCTCAACAAATTCCAAAGTGCTGGAATACCTGGGAAAGAACGCAGTAGAAGCAGAGCTTCCCGCAGCATCCTGGAATACATAACCTGTTTTTAATTGATCAGATACAGAGGCCTGTTCACTCAATGCCTTGATCCCATCCTTCGTTAGTTCCCACCGGCGGTCATCAACAAGGTTGTGTGGAATCAACTGCTGCTCGATGATGTACCTTACCAGATCAGGTTCGAGGTCGAGCTGAGTCGCTAACGCCTGAATACGGGTCGAATCCGATCCGCGCCCATGAGACAACAATGACAACAAAGCTTTTTCGAATACATTGAGACGTCGCTTAGACGTATCCGGGCCAGATACCTGCCATACGTATACTGGCCATAAGATAGCCCGGGCTGCTTCTCTATCGCTTACAGGTGGAGCATTGCGATAACAAATATATTCTTCAGCGAATCTGACCATACTTCCCTCTGCACAATTCGTAAAACTCAGCAAAACCGGGCAACATCGGCTGCCCATCATCCGCTTCAGTCGCTGGTACTGAACTCAGTTCTGCATCCCCAACCACGATTAGTAATTTCTTCTGACGACTCATCGCAACGTTTATACGGTTAGGAATGCGAAGAAATCCTAGCTTTTGGTTTAATCCCTCAGCAGTAAGCTCGGTTCTGGAATTCCAGGTACGCACAACAGAAAGAATCACCACGTCAAACTCTTTACCCTGAAAAGCATCCACAGAGCCAACCCGCAAACGCTCCTCACCTTCACTGGTCGTACGATATCCTGAGCTGATCTGCCATCCTTCTTCGGTCTTTTCTGCGCAGCCTAGTGACGCCAGCTCTTCGTAAATAGCATCCCGCTGTGCACTGTAAAAGGTAATCACACCCACACTCAGATCAGGACGCTTAGTCAGAACCTCATGAGCTTCTTTTGCGCAGCGCTTCGCCTCTGCCAGCCTCTTGCGGCTACCGTTGCTGCTTTTTTCAACGCCCTCGTGCTTTGGAATATCAAGCCAGGTCGCAATGCAACCTTCGTAAGCCTCGATATCGTGATGGAAAACCGATTCTGGCAAGCCTGAGGAAATAGGATCAAAGCCACGGCGCTCATAAAACTCTCGACTAACAAAGCGACCAAGCTCGGGATGCATACGAAATTGCGTATCAAGCATGACAACACGTTGCGGACCTCCCGCTTTATGGAGTTCTTTGAATGTACGATGAAGATGCTCAAACAGACTGATTTTCAGAAGCTCTGACTTAACCGTGTCCAGTTCATGGCGTTCCTGCAGCTCAGTCTCGACACGAGGTTCAAGCATGTGTGGAAGCTGGAGGTGGTCACCCACCAACACGATGCGTCGACTCGCCATCGACATGGGAATCAACAAATCCAGCGGCGCAGCACGAGCGGCCTCGTCAACGATGACAGTATCAAAGGAGATATTCAGACGATCTGAGACCTCCTTAACCCCAATCATCTGCTCACCTGCGGCTTGCTGGCATGTCGCACCGACAATTGCGGCATAATCACCCACACTGCGCTCTACATCGTCTTTTCTCTCCTCAAGAGCCGTCAGGTATTCATAACGAACTAGTAAAGGGCCTAGCGTACGAGACTGCGCCAACGAGGCATATAATTCCGTTTCAATCTGATCGAGTACTTTGCAGTCACTCTCAGAGATATATGATCTCAACAGATAAGGGCGATAATCAGGACGTAAGGTATCTAGTAACGTATCCCGTGCCTCAGCAGTCTTCAGAATAACTTCAGCAATAGAAACTGCGCTCGATTCTGCAGCAACGCGCAAGTCTACCAAGGACATCACTGCTTCATCTTGCGCCAGTTCAGGTATGGTACTAATAAACTCACACAAATCATTCAGGCGTGACAGACCATCGTCGTTGAAGGAGACCTCAAGCGTTCGTAACCCCCGAAGCAGACGGAGCAGATGCTTGTGATCTTCACCAGCAATGCTCAGCGAGCTACTAATACTCAACCTCTGATTTATGTCATACCAGTTGTCTGTTGTGCTCTGCGACAGGGATATGCCGTGCTCTGTAGATAATTTATCCAGCACGCCATCAATATCTTTTACGAGCTGATTTCGTTGTGATGACTGGCGTGAAATTCTTAAGTTCAAGCAGCTATTCTTAAGCGCTTGGTATAAACCAAATACCGGCTCTGCATTCAATTCCTTTTCCAACTCAGGCTTGAGGGTGCGGATCTTATTCAAACGCCAATGAGTCACTGGGCTCACTGAACCATCGACACCAAAGCGACGACCACCAACCTTCACAGCAGGCAAACCAAACACACCAGAGCGCTCTACTACGTTATCAACCGCATCGTGCTGGAAGCTGGTAAGCAATACCTGATGAGTAATCTCGCTATCACGAGAGAATTCTTCTGCAATTCGTTGTTGCAGTGCCGTAATCACCTGGGTTTTCCCTGTACCAGGGGGGCCCACGACCAAAGCAACGTCCGGGGTATTAAGCCCAACATCGACGGCCTCCTTCTGCCGAGGCGTTGGCTCACCTTTGAATCGTTTACGGGCCGTCGCAGTCAGAGCTCTCAAAGTTCTCCGACGCTCAACCGGTGAATCGATTCCCTCAAGTAGCATACTGAGCTGCGGCATTGGGTTACTGCGGGCACGAATCGACGTGTAAGCGCCACGTCGACGCTCATGCGCCGTTTTATCCCCCTGAATAGATAGAAAGAGAACACCTTTCCTCTGGGGTCTACGCTGAGTTACCTCGACCTCAATATATGGAGGGATTATCCGAACATTACGTCCAAATAAAGGGGGTTTCCCGGCACGGCTATTATCAGCTATAACACTGCCTTCCACCAACCACTCAGGTGGCTCCTCTGCGATTTCAAAGGTGAGGTCAGAAGTATCAAGCTCGCCACTTTCACGAACTTCGCCCAACCGCTTCTGAAGTTCTTCCGCGAGATCTTTCCCTATATCGAAGCGAAATCGTGATTTTTCACTACCTGTATGCTCCTGTCGGATGTAAGGAAAGTAACCGATTTTTTTTGCTGCGCGTGTAGCCTGCTGCCACTGCACATCACTGTATTGCTCCCACAGACTCAGATAACTGCCTGTACCATTATCAAGGGGATCGATTTCCCACGTACTTACCTGTGCAGCAACAGAGCCATCGATAAACGCCACATCACCCACAACAGCAGAAAAAGAAGCCGCGTCATGGCGTAACCTGGTAAGGCGCTTTGCAACCCAGATATTGTTCTCTTTCCTCAGCGTCAACGCATAGCGCCGCCCGGCCAGATTCAAGACGTGCTCATTGTCGTTACTGAAAGATTGGCTAAGTACATAAGTTTGAGCACCGTTGACAACAAACTCATCGCTTAACCATTCACTCGCCTGATCTATCGACTTCGCATCAATCAAATCATCATCGGATAGCTGAGCAATAAGGTAACTATCGACAGCTATACTGAGCTTTGTATGAATACGCCTTTGTACCGACAGTACCTCAAGCTGAAGATGGTCGTTCGCTTTATGTGCTACACGCCAGATGTCAGTACCAGCAGATGCCAGATGCGATGTAGTTTTATCAGGAGCCTCCACCAACGCAGCGACGTCGCCTTGCGCCACTACCAATGTGCCCCCCTCATTTACGAGGCGAACTTCCTCACCGCTATGCCATGATTGCTTCCCTGCGTCGCTATCAATAAACCGAACACAATGAAGTCTCTTATCGAAGAATCGAAAGTCTTTTAAGTTCATAGCCGCTCCTTACCAGATAAACGCCCATACCGGATGCGTAACCACGTCATCCGGGCTGGTATCTGTCGTCAGGTGGATAAAATACTTTCGGCGCTGCTTTTTATGCTGCGGGAGCGTGAATCCCTGAGTAATCTCGCGAGCATTATCGTTAGCCTTAATGGTAATTTGTTGCCCCGGAACAACCTTCAAAGCCATACCTTCGTGGGTCAGGCGAACCTGGAAAACATCTTCGGAATCGTGATGCACAGGAGTACCTGCAGGTATGCGCTTAAACGTGATGGTTTCATCCATATTAACCACACGACCATAACCCATTTTCAACAAACTACGATCAAGCTCTGGATCATCGGCATACACCAACGCAGTCATCAACAGGTGGTTATCGATTGACGTTTCTGAATCACAGAATGGGCAGTTTTTGCTGCGAATAAATGTACTCCGGCACTCACTGTTATGGCAGTCCATCGTCAAAGCGTCGGCCTCGTCAATAGCACTCCGCCATTCAGCCATCGTTGGGCGATCCCAGGCGCTATTCCGACCTTGCTCGAAGGTACGATGAAAAAGTGTCTGCATCTGAGGAGAAGCCACCATTCGCATAGGAATACCGCCTTCAGCAGCATTACGGTCATCTTCCGGGTCACAGATCCAGGGAATTTCACCACTGAATGCTTTGTCCTGTAATTCTTCGGGGCTCAGATCATCAAAGTCTTCGATGCCATCAAAATCACCACCCTCGTCGACCAGCTCTCCGATTAATGGGTGATTACTTGTCAGAAGCTGATAAGCAATCACAGCAAACGACCACGCGTCCGTCAGACTATTAACACCCGACTCACCACGCACAACCTCAGGCGCACCGTACCCAGGTGTATACAAATGTTCCCAGCCAGCTCGCTCGTTTGTGCAGATGTTGTCACAGTCGATCAACCAAAGGCGGGAGTCTCCGATACTTTCAGATACGTAGACATTACTTGGAGATAAATCGCCATACGCCAGACCCTTACCATGCAAGCGGGCCAGGGTACCTGCCAACTCAGATAACAACAGCAAGCGGCGGCGAAGCCCACCGGTATTTAAAAACCCCTGAAGTCCCTCGCCATTACTCAAAGCATCAAGGTTGCGTTGCATATCCTTTTCCAGCGCATGAAGACCATCCATCAGCTCCATCACATAACCCGGCACTGGCTTAGTAATCAAAGCTTTTGGTGAAGCGATCGAAAACCCTTCAAGATCCTGCCGCAATATCCAGCGGATATGATCACTCCAGCGCTTTCGTTTTTGCTGATCCTTCTGATTTGACGTTTTTACCAACGTGTTGTGATGATTCGTCGTCCAGACAACGCCTTGCCCGCCAGAGTTTAGTTTTTTAATAAGGGTGTATTCAGCACCATACTCATCCAGAACCAGGCGCTCTTTTTTCGAGGCCGCGTTCACGTTTTGCTCTGTGTCTGTTTGCTCAGTCATTACTTGCTTCCTGCTGAAATTGCTCATCACTTTTTATGGGAACTGCTCTTATAGGCACTTTTTTATGCGTAGTGGGCTATAAGCAATGGACAACCACTATTGTTTTATCATCACTATGGCCAGGTGTCGGCCAGTCATTGCACAACCTGTTTAACCACCGTTTGCCGACGCGGTAACTTTTAGTTTTCAGGGTGCCTGCCAGGCACGCAGTAAACGCGCTTACATCAGTCAGATCTTCGCTGATACCATCAGTCATCAATACCAGGCAGCCCCCATAGTCTTTCAAGCTACCCACACCAAAGCGCCAGTCGGATAACTGCCGGGAAATCCCCAACCCTGTGGTTTCATTACTGAAACGTTCGTCTTCACATTCAGAAATCACACCACGGGGCGATGCCAACAAGCCATCGCCAAGATGCGCATAACGAAAACGCCCGTCGGGCAGACCCCAAACCAGAAGGCAGGTCGTTACCGCGTCGGCTGCTCCAATATTTAATAGTTTTAACTGCTGCAGCCAGCCTTGATAAAAAGTCTGCACGAGAACTTTGTCCGGCACGTCAAAGGGCAAAGACTTCACCGACGCCCACACTGCTTTCGCTGCCTCGCGGGAACCAATACCAGAATCAGGTCGGGAGCCCATCCCATCACACACGACAGCGCACCAGCAATGTTGAGCTTGGCGATGCAGCTGATAATCCTGATTCGGTAGCCCATCACTGACATGACCGGGGCCAATGACCGATGCACTGAAAAAACGGCGCACCAGAATCAGAGATCCAGTTCTAGCAGATCGTCGTCATCATCGCCCGGGCGATATTCAATTTTGACTGGACTGTTGGGTTTCGCACTGCGCGAACGCGCGCACACACTCATAGTCACTGCACGGAAGAAATTACGAATATCCTTCGCATCATGGGCGAAGAACAAAGGAGCTTCGGGGTCATTCGAAAAATCGCGCAGAACAGCTTCATTCGCATCAGAGCCAATGGAAAGCGATAAACGAGTAGCTTTGCTTGCACGTTCGCTCGACGCCAGTCGTTCAAACGGGCCGCGCATGTCGTCTGTTGGGTGACCATCTGACAGAAGAATTACTACCGGTCGGTACGCACGGGATGGGATGATTTCTTTATCTTCAAGTAACTGAGTTACGCGATCAAAAGCGGCTCCCATTGGCGTGGGGCCATTAGCGTCAAGACGCTGAATACCGTCAATTTTATGAGCAGGCGTCAAAGGCAGATGGTCACGAACCGTCATACCAAACGTTATCAAACCCAGTTGAATTTCAGCGTTCAGACGCCCTTCTTCGGCGAAGCTCGATACCATGCTTTTTAAGGCATCGTTCAACGCTTCGATCTTACCGTCCTGGGCCATACTGCCACTGACATCCGCAAGCACAATTACCGGGAGAGGTTTCGCAGCCTTTGCAACAAAATCACCAATAGTCATATAAAATATTCCTTAAAAAAGATACTCCAAGTGATTCAGCACAGGCCGTGCCAAATCAACAAACTCATTAAAAACAGATTGTTACGATGGCCACATCTTTAGCAGACCGGCCTTTGATGTAATTTTTCTTATTCTTGTTAACTTTTCTTGCAGCCTCGCCAGATTCAATACTGGAGTGTTTGAACCACCCTCTGCGTAATTTCCCACAAACAGTAGCGGGGGCGACAAAACACTTCACTTCTGAGTCAAGCGGCCATTCATTTCCGAATGAACTAAACACAGAGACTTCTCAGAGAGAGACGTAAAATCTTACGCTAAATCGACACCCATTAGTCGCCACAGCTTAGAAAAGAGAGTTCCACAGGATGGAACAAGCCCAGCCAAAAATCACTCATCCGTACCGGCCTTAGCCGTAGACAAAGCAATCGCTGTAGTAACCATCCGCTTTCCCGTATTATTCGCAGAAAGAGCGAAGCCCAGAGCGAACACAATAAACACAAGACCGTACAAAGAATCCGAGCCCCCCAGATACGCGGGCGATAGCCACGAAACCAAACAATATACGCCGCAGAGTATCAGCGATACCGCGCAGGCATCGCGATACAGCAGATAAGACTTGTGTGCGGATTTGATCTCCATTCTGGCGGTATTCGGCTTGTAGAACACCTGGTACCAGAAGCTGTTCTGAGCACTCTCGTCACTTACCAAACTACTCAGGTCATGGATCGCGTGTATACGGGCGACATCAATTCGAGGGTCAGACTTCATCAACGAAAGGAACCGGTGTCCCGGTAAGGCATTTCTCACCCGGAAAAACACCATCCCATTCTTGATATCCGCCGGAACCAAATAGGACAACCATACGATCACCACGTTAAGAAGAAGCATGAGACTGGCAGACTCCATACTCGATATGATCCCACCGAGATCCAGCGCCCCCTGTGCAAGGCAAAGAACTAAGTAAACCTGCAATAGAACTAACACGGTAAGGGGCACAACATTCTGAGCTTTAAGAGATATCGGCATAGTTTAAGCCTCCTCCTCTTCATACTCATAATGATAAGGCTCAGGTGTAAGCGGGCTCCACCCTATACGCCCGGGAGCATCCTTCACGTGACGAATGCCATTACCTTTTGTAACAAGCACCTTGGCACCACGATGAGTGAATGCATTCAAAACTGCCTTTCGTGGGTGTTTTGGTTCGCCGTTCTTAGCCGTAGACACAATGGCCACAACATCAATCGTCTCCCCCGTTGATACATGAGTACCAAGCAAACGATCAAGTAGCGTAGGGCCTATATTGCGACGACTGCCGTGATGCGGAATCTGAATCAACCGCAACTCATTGTGAGCGTGATAAGCATCGATAACGTCTGCGGCCTGCTCAAGCGCTTCGATACCTGAGTCCCCTGTAAACAAAAAGCGACGCCCATCCAATGTAAGCTGAGTGATTACGCTGGAATTGTTTTTCGCAGACGTTACACCGTCGTCATAAATCTTATCCTCGCCCCACGTAGCAAAGACTTTCCGGAGTTTGGATTTAACCGCATCAAAAACCGTAGAGAGACTTTCCATCGCAGTAGATAGCGCGGCCTTTTCAGGCAGGCCGTCAAAATCAGGAATCAATGATTCGTAGTAATCGACAGTCGGGCCAAGAACTTCAACAACACCCGATGAATCAGTCAGCCCAGCGAAAGGCTCACGGACAAGCACATCCTTCGCTTCAGCCAACGCAACCAGCGAACATGCACGCTCAAGAGTTTTTGCTAGGCGCTCACCGATACTGCTATCAGTGATACGGCCGTCCTTAAATTTGGCCGCCAGCCCTTCATTGTGATTCCACGGCTGATGAATCCAGAATTCTTGCACATCCAGTTCGTTCAACACCGTTTCAAGACCATTGAGATGATCCTGATCCGGATGCGTATTAATAACCAGATCTACCTGCTCGGTGCCAAAGTGTGTTTTGACATGCTCAACCAGAGCTGAGCCAGTATCACTGAAGCCGCCATCAATAATGACGACCGTTTGCTCCTCTCTGCTTCCGTGCAAATTACCGAAGCGAATCGCTATCGCATCGCCACTCTTAGACTCTTCACCTACACCCAGAAAATCGATTTCGTATCCCATTTGCTTACCTCGTATCATTAATTCAACAGAGGTATATCAAACGGCATGCCAAGATTGTTTTTACTTAACATTCAACAACTTAGCAGAGTCAGCGTTAAAGTACGCACCCTTAATTCATAATAAAAATTATGAAATAATAATATTTATTATAGTGAATCAGCACCCAATAACGCTCACCTAAGTTCGCAATACTTAACGAAACATGCCCACGACCAGTTGAGTTACTCCAAATCAGGCAGGCTCGACCATCAACTTCTAATTCCTTTATCTGCTGCTTCACCGTATTAGCCTCATCGAACGAGCAATAAGATAAATTCACTTTATCGGCAGCCGTACCCTGCTGAGGTGCTACAGAGAAACCATTCTCCGCTGTGATTGCTCCCGTATCGGTGATCAGATACCGATCATGGAAAACCTGTCAGGCACCTTAAGCCACTTACACTGAAAATCGTCTGGAACCAGATTCTGATATTCATTAGCCCAGACTCTGTCGGATGATGCGCAGTCACAGGTAGTCGCGATGGTTAGCTGGGTACAACCTGCCTGAACTGCAGCGCGAATCAACAGGTAAGCACTGCGTTAGAAGTCAGATTAAAAAAGTTACCAACCAGTAGAACCTTTTTACTAACTCTGAATAAAGGCTTCATCGCAACTGCCGTGCAATCGACTGAGCATCTCGGAGATACTTTCCCGCTATCCAGCGTCGAGAGATCTGCGATCTCATGAAACTATCGAATGGACAACAATAAAAACATAAATTTCAATGAATACTATCTGTTCACTCAAAGTTGATAAGCTAAACTCTTTAGTAAAGTTCTGTGTTCCGTATAATGCTGAAAAACTAAACTTCTTCAAACATGCTCACAGGCACGTCATCATAAAGGCGACAGAAGGGTTTCGAACCGATAAGCGTCACACTTACCTTTGCCCGAGTCATCGCAACATACAAAACGCGCTTCATCAGGCTGATTTCTTCAGTGTGATCTTCTTCAGGCAACCGTTCCAGAAGGCGGGCCGGGTATTGAGCGTCATGCAGGCCCATAATGACGACGTGGTCAAACTCGAGACCTTTCAGCTGATGAAATGTCGTGACGACAACACCACCATCAAAACCGCCCAGACCTGCACCTTTTGCACTCTGGACCTTCAGGCCACGTTTCTCGAGCGCCATTTTAGCCGGGTACATCTGCCGGGAAAAAGGCAAAACCACCGCAACGGTTGTGCTTCTCAGGCGCTTGAACTGCTTAGCAATCCAGTCATAACCCTTATCGTACGCATCCTTCGGGTTAGCGCCGATAATCATTTTAACCTTATCGCCGCTTTTCATCGGTCGCTCAGGGGCAGTGTAATCACTGTTACTTGTCACTTCGTTATCTATCAACAGGTGTGCGGCCACATCCATAATCTGTTTGGTCGTACGGTGACTCGCCGATAAACGACGCGACCGGCCACCCTGAACCTGAATCCCCACAGACGACCAACTGAAACTCCGTTTGTAAATTTTCTGAGCGAGATCACCCGCCATACTCAATGAGACACGAGGAATTTTTACTGCGGCCAGTAGCCAGCTTTTATCGAAATCCTGTACTTCATCAATCATCACATGATCGTAACGCAGCTTATCCGGCAGGATTTTTCCACCTTCGCGTAACGCTCGAAGTACCAGCCCCGCTGGGTTGTCGTAATCTTCCTGCTTTGTCTCTTCCAGCCACTCTTCATACAGCTCGAAAGCACACCAGATAAAACGCCGGTCCTCCTGCGATACCCGCACAGAAGTACCCCGGCCTGTCCGCTCGACAGCAAGATAATCGTCCAGCCGGATCATGTACTGACCAAACAGCCACGCGATCTCGTCGCCCCACCAGGCCAACAATTCAGGATGTTCTTTAAGCTGATATAACCGGTGGTCACCGACTTCTGCCCGGGCTGTTTCAATCAGTTCACGAAGCTGCTCACTTCTCGCCTTACCATCAACCCAGCCACTGAATTCAAACCCCAGTGATTTCGCGCAACCCCGCGCCCATTCATGAAAAGTCTGAACATCAATAGTGTTCTTCATACCCGACTTAGCGAAAGCCTTCTTCACATAGGCCGATAATGCCGAGTTATAGGTCAGAAAAAGCAGCGAGCCTTTGTTCATCGCCGACAAAATACGACCAGCACGAGCTGCCAGGACGGTTGTTTTGCCACTACCAGCCTGGCCGCGAATCAACAGATGATCCGCAGGATCAAGGTCAATGACCGCCTGCTGTTCTGGGGTAAACGTAATCTCCGGGGAAACAGGTGTTACCTCTTCTTCCGGCTCAGGAGGCTTACGGGTTGAGGCGCTTTTCGGGGCCGCCGTTTTACCATCAAGACTCCACTCATAGCTTGAATTGACCTCAACCTTACGCTCTGCTTTAAGCGAATACAGTGCTGAATTCACTGCACTACGATCAACATGCTTACCGAACTCATCGGAAAGAATTTTAGCCAGATTGCGGGCTTTAATCGGTGCGTGTAATTCGATCAGTTTGAGTAAATGCTTCTGTAAGACTAAGGTGTCCATTTCTATTACCTAAAAATTTAGCTTATTACTAACCTGCGGATCAGAGTCATTAATCATTACAGAGGTAGATCGAAGGCGGTATTCACCAATCCATCTCCTTTGAACAGAATCCATCATTCTGAAAATCAAAACATTACATCTACGTTCAATACCGTTGAAGTATGTTTCCGTTTAAAACACTTGGTCAGATTCTGACAAGTCGAACAAGGCACTGGATGCGACGGAATAACGAGTTCTTTCTCGACTGGAAAAGACATACCTACGAAATATCCTCTTCTTGCAGTAGTCTCTCGAGACGCTCCTTGACATTGGCTGTTAATCGCTGAATTCCCAATACTCGACACAATCCAGCTGGGTCATTATCCAATCCTCTGCACTTGATAATATTTTTCAGCTCTGTATCACAAATCCAATCAGGTTTGGCGGTCTCTTCCGAGCGATTATTCACTCGCGCATAGCGCTCCTTATCCGTTTCACCTACTCCTTCCGGCCACCAGAATCTACCAGTACTCTCTTCACTGCATCCACAATGTGCCGAAGCAAGATCATTTACGCGATCAAGCATTTTTGTTCCAGCGCGTTTGAAAGAATGGGCTCTCGCGATACGCTGCAACAGCAATAATTCATGAACCGGTCCTTCGGAGTTGACAACCGTCCTGATCATTTCAGCCAAGGATGTGCTGTATGCATCGTCATAAAACTGAATCGTATTGAGGTTAAAGATGGACAAATCCGATATCTTATAATCTTCAATCATATCGGACTCGGAATCAGCAACCAAACCCGCTAACTTTGCCGGTAGCTTGTCCTCTTCAGTACCGTCGGCATCGTCGTCGGACACTTTTTTATCTGTAGTAAGCGGCTGGCCGGAAGCCTCGAGCGCCTGACGACGTTGCCGATCTTCAGCCAGTCGCTCGGTAAGCTTGGTATGTAACAAGTCGATTTCGTATTTCTGATTTACCCACCAGTTAGTCGACCAGACTCGCACCATATGCCAACCCAGCCCTTCCAGAACTTGCTGACGAATCTTGTCACGCTCTCTGGCATAGGCTGAACTGTGATACATCGCACCATCACACTCAACCCCAGACAAGTAAATGCCGGGAATATCCGGATGCACTACACCAAGATCGATCCTATAAGCAGACACCCCCACCTGTGGGTGTACTGTCCAGCCTTTTTGCTGTAAGCCTCTGGCAACCGCAACTTCAAACGGTGATTCAAAGTCTCCCAGAGAACCATGTACAGCCGCGCCAAGCGCAGAAGCGCCACGCTCTGTATATTCCAGGAAATGCTTCAGATCAGCCACCGCCGTTGCTTTGGTACGGCCAAGATCAATCTGATCAGCCGACAAGGTTGAGAACACAACCATCTCAGAACGAGCACGCGTCATAGCTACGTTCAATCGGCGCTCACCACCGGTTCTGTTAAGCGGACCAAAGTTCATCGTCACATGGCCAGCTTCGTCAGGGCCATACGTAATACTGAAAAGGATAACATCACGCTCATCACCTTGAACCGACTCGAGGTTTTTCACGAAAACCGGCTCCAGCGAGTGCTCATCCGAAAATGCCCATTCAATCGACGGATCTGCGGAACGTGCCTTATCCAGTAAGTCTTCTATCAGGCTTTGTTGCTCAGTATTAAAAGTAACAACACCAATCGACTGGTTACGGACGTTTTCATCCGATGACGTCACACGGCTAAGAATCTCCTCAACAATCGCTTTTGCCTCACCTTGATTATGACGGGCTTTACCACGCGCATAAAAACCCTCTGGTTTTACCAGGCGAACGCCTTTGTCTGGATGAACAGGCGCAGGGAATGTAATCAAAGAATTGTCGTAGTAGCGGCTGTTGGAAAAGGCAATCAGACTTTCGCGGCGCGAACGATAATGCAGATTAAGCACGCGGGACGGAATGCTGGCTCCGATCAGTTCATCAAGAATACTTTCCAGATCACCTTCGACATCCAAGTCGCCATCTGGATCGTTATCAGCGCGTGCGAAAAAATTCGTCGGTGGCATTTGCTTCGGGTCACCAGCAACAATAACCTGCTTACCTCTCGCCAGTGCGCCTACAGCATCCCAAACGGTTATTTGCGATGCTTCATCAAAAATCACCACATCAAATAGTGATTGATCGGCTGACAGAAACTGAGCTATCGACAGTGGCGACATCATCAGACAAGGTGCCAGAGTTGTTACCACATCAGGTATCTGTTCTAACATTTCCCGTACAGGTTTGTGTCTGGTTTTCTTCTGTAACTCGTGGCGCAGAACTCCCCAGGAAGAGCTTTTCTTAACATCATCCTGATCAGGCATCTGACCAGACAGCTTAGCGGCAATATACTCAGCGGTTAATTGACTAAAGCGAGTATCCAGCTCACGGAAAGACTGAATGGCCGCTTCGTGCTCTGCAGACGAAAACGAGCTCAGTAAGGTATTTTCGCCTATCACGGCTTTCGACCACCATTGGCAGTACGCCGCCTCAAAGGTGTCGCGAATATCCTCCGCTGCAATCACGCCCTGCTCAATTCCAGATACCAACGAACCGAGCTGTAGGTCAATGGCTTCATTACGCCGACGAACCCAGGCACACCAGTCACGCAACGACTGCTGATTACTACTGATACGCTGGCACCATTCAGAAACAGCAGGTAAAACAGTGTCAGAGTACTCCAGCGTTGACCATACAGACTCCCCTGCAAGCTTCCTTATCTGAGTCAGCAGATCATCGAATAGTGCCAATTCTTCCAAGAACGCGAGAATACTTCGCCCAACGGGCGCATCGGCAGCCAATAGATCATTACCGTCATAGAGCAAGGTTCTGATCCGGCTTCTGAAAGCCATCAGCGTATCGGCATTATCAGCCAGTTTACCTACAGCAATACGTGCCCGAGCACCCAATAACTGCAACTGATTTAACTCTTCAGGATCAGTCTCGTACGATTGCCACCCTTTCAGACCAGCAAGCAAATTCTCCAGCTGATCAATTTTCTCAGCAGATGACTTCATCTCCTTCAACAGCGTGATATCCGCGCTCAGATCGGGCTCACCCTGTGCTCCGGCTTGCTTGGCCTCTTTGATTAACGAACGCTTAGCGAACCAACTTTTGGGCCACCAACTCGTAGTAGCCTGCTGCCAACGCTGCTCGAACTGAACCAGATCAAGATTTTGCCAGGCTCGCAAAGCATACTGACAACTCAAATTCGACTGTGCCTTCACATAGTCCTTAAGTAAGCCGATAACCGACTCCATCGCCTCTAGTCTGTCTACACCATCCGGCTCCAAAGCAAACGACGATGACTGACGATGAGAGTCCAGCAATACCTGACCCAGCTCCCGTAACGCCTGCAAGCGTTCAACTTCGTGTATCTGAACATCAATGCCTAGTGCTGAGAGCAGCTCCGACAGACGTTTATTCAAAGCAATAGCTGCGCGATCCAATTGTTGTACCTGCGCAACCAGTTTCTCTTGCCACTGCGGCGTCCAATCGGAGTGATCAATAGACGCAAGTTCATTCTGGCTGACATCACCTATCGCTAATGCCTGAACCTGCAGAATCTCGGCCACCTCCCGCAACCTGTTCAAATCATCTTGTGTATGCACATTGGCAGAGTTCCAACTAAACTCGGCTTTCGCAGCCAGATCGTTATCACGAATGCTTACGCCCATTGCGTAATGCGGAGTCAACCCATTGGAATAACGCTGATGCAAACTGTTTACCAGCGTATTTAATCGATCACGCAGCGACTTAATACGAACAGCCTCAGCTTGCCATTCCTCCGCCGACGACCTGCCCGCCAAAGTCCAGGATGAACGCAATTGATCAAGTACATCAGCCTTACGGGCTTTATTAGAATGTAACTCAAGGCAGAAATTACCCAGCCCAATATCTTTAAGTCGCCGGTGCACCACCTCCAGTGCCGCTGTTTTTTCTGAAACAAACAACACCTTTTTACCTTTACCCAACATATGGGCAATCAGGTTACTGATAGTCTGACTTTTACCTGTGCCTGGCGGTCCGATAATGACGAAATCCTTGCCACGATCCGCGGTTGCCACCGCCGCCATCTGCGAAGAATCGGCAGGCAGCGGTGTAAGCAGATCCGACGGTGCATAATCACGATCAATATGATCGGCATCGACAAAGCGGATATCACTTTCGTATGGCTCTCTGGGGCTATCAAGTAAATGTCGAACAACCGGGCTTTCCCGCAGGGCATCTTCACGATCTACCAGATCCTTCCACATTAAATATTTGGCAAATGAAAAATGCCCTAGCACCACCTCTTCAATGACCTCAAAGCCAGGCAAATCCTTGATTGCCAGCCGAACCTGATGCCATATCCCCTCAACATCAACGCCGCTGGCATCTTCGGGTAACGCCCCGTGCAAGCCACGCAACTCAATACCAAAGTCCTTCTTCAATAATTCCAGCAGCGTTGTATTGAATCTTGGTTCATCGTCACTAGCCACGATTTTAATACCACTGCGAACCGATTTACGCTCAAGTGTCACCGGCAACAGAATGAGAGGCGCACGATAGCGCTTCGAATCCTTTTCATTCTGCTTCCATAGCAGAAAGCCAATCGCCAGGAAAAGAGTGTTTGACCCACCTTCCTTCAATGAAGTCTGAGCCTTACGATAGATTTCAACTGTCGATTTATCGAGCTCTTCCTGGCTTCTATCAACCAGTAGCTGCTTTTTCTGCAATGCTTCGCGCGCGTAACCTTCTTTCAGTTCTTCACCGCTACGCTGACTGTAGATTTCTTCATCCTGATCGGCACCATTCAGCTTTGGAAATGGTGAGACTGTGATACGGGCACCGGCCGCGAGCATATCTTCGAGTTCGGCCGGATTCGCGTGTACAAATGACAAGCTGCTCTTACCTGGTCGAAAATTCAGTAAGGGATTACGTGCAGATAAGTCGAGCAGCTTGCTTTGCCAGCGTTCCATGCGGCCTGTCGCATTGAGAGGTGTTTCATCCTCACTGACAGGTACAGTAAACGACGGCAGCAGAGGCGCTTCTTCAAATGCCGATTCGACGGATTCTTCTAACTCACCGCTGACATCATTATGACGCTGTACAACCAGTGCTAATGGATTAATACGGTGGTCACGGGCTCTGCGGATGTCTATCGCTGCGACAAAGTCGCTATCTTTATCGAGCGCTACCGCTTTACAGCCGACCTGCACTGCCTGCGAAAATGGCACTGATGGATGCTGTGTGGCCAACGTTGTCTCAATCAGAATCAATTCTTTCAAAGCCAACCGTTGCCTGAGCAACTCGGCATCGGTGATCATCACACTGCTGAAATCCTCAGGCTCCAGCCAAAGCCCCACCAACGCATGGCCTTCAGTTAGCACGACAATCGGGTTCAACGCTGCCTGCTCAAACGCCGCAGCAAATAGCAGTGTAGTATCCAGACAGGTAGAGACCTTACTGTCATCTATGGCACCAGGTGAGCGAATTTTCTGGCCGTTACGCTCGAAACTGGAAGGAGGCAGAGCGTAGCCAATTTTCTGATTAACTATGGCCGAATAAATAGCCGACGCTAGTTCCCATACCCGTTGCCGGCTGCCGCCGCGATAACCGTCAATAGAGTCAGCTTTACCAGCCTTCCGCAACACCTGGCTGGCTTTGCCCAAAACGCGATCAACAGCCGGATCATTCGGAGTACAAAAAGCCGCCAGCAACTCAGGCATATAATGATTGCCGCCCCACTCGTTATAGGCCAATAACTCCACAGGCTGCACGTGATCACAGAGAACCTCGTCGTTCTGTAGCAACGTAAAGCGAACAGAGCCCTTCATCGACTCCGTCAGCCCCAACAAGAACCCACCATCCAGCTGTATATCACGATCCTTTATCATGAGCTCCCCGCCGCCGATAAGCCGGTCAATCTTCCAACTCTTCTCAGCGACGAATCCAGGGGACGACTCCATACGCAGTTCCAGCCCCTCCAGCGCGCGCTCTTCCTCAGCGTTGCACACCACTAACTCACGCAATACCGGAAAAGCACTTTGATGACACGCAAAGTTGATTTTTTCCAGCAAGGTAACGTTAATCGAAACGCCAGGCGGGTTGGTTTGGCTCATGTGTAGTCCCTCTAATGAAGTCGATAACCCAATAAATCGTTAAATACCGGTCAAACAGAATTAGTCGAAATCCTGAGTGACCTCTACTTTTTCTGAGTCGTCAAGCTTGTACATTTCATTATCAATGACGACAACCTTATCCATAAAATCCCACATATCAGAGGTCCCTGTATCGAACTCTTCTACCTCCCAACGACTCCCGTCATCCAGAATAATCAAGCGACCGTCATATTTCACAGTGTCGATATCAGAAACTACATGTCTGCCCATGTGATATATTTCCATTGCCCAGTTAGACAATACCTGTTTCTGTTCATCAGTCATATCTGATACACCTAAAGTGGCCATTTCAGATTCAGACATGATTTTTTCCAACGATAGCGTCATTTGGTAAGCTCCTTTTCAGATATACAGGTCTATCAAATGGTAATTTAGCTGTTAAGGCCTATATAGCGTTACAAAAATATCCAGCTACTCAGACTGAGAATTCCCTCTAGTCATACTTATTCTTCGGTTTCGACTCCTGCCGCTTCATAAATCCGCCCCTCAACCGCACGAGCCATCTGATCGATGAGTGTATCGCAGCTGAGTTTGATGTCGGTGCATGAGGTTGGCGTTGGGAATTCACCGTATTGATTGGCGACCCAGGTTTCGAGTTCTTCATCGGGCTCGCAGAGGCAGAGTGCTAAACGGTCAACGACATGGAGCTGTTTAACCTGCTCCCAAACCGTGCAATGAATATCGTCTTGCAGCATGCCGCCTAATGACGAACCGAACAGATCCGCCACTTCATCGTCTGTATCGGCGACGAGTTGTGAGGCGGCCGATTCACTCAGCATTGTGGCGGTGGCTTTGTCGATGATCTGTTCCTGTAGCTGTTCGCCTTTTTCTTCGGCTAATGTTTTTGCGAGGTCGATCAGGAGTGTGTTGATTTCGCGTGCACTGTCGAGTTCTGCTTTGAGGGATTCGAGCTCTTTACGCAGGTTGATCGCGTCTGTATCGGCAAGCCACATCAAGCCTAAATCCAGGGCGATATCCACCTCAGTGCAGGTGTTGATCAGGGCTTCGGTAAAACCAAAGTGGCCGTGTACTTTCAGGCCTGAATCATCCAGCGTTATGCTGCGAATACTTACCGGGTGCACTGCATCCGGCCCACCCTGAGCCAGCTCTATCGGTTCTATGGTTTCGGCAACCATAGCCACCAGATGCGGGGCGCGGTAGCGCACCGACTGCACTTCGCTACGCAGCGCGCTGCCCAGTTTGCTTTTCAGCAGGGGCAGCAGCTCGGTGCCCTCCCTGCCTTCTGTTTCGAGGTAGTGCATCAGTTGATAATGATCCGTGATCGTAAACTGATGCATGTCTCCGGCGCGCTTGATTGTCATACGTGATTCCTTTTACGTGAGTTGGGCGAGTAGCGATTGGCGGTCAGAGCTCGCCTCGGAAGGCTTTTTGAGAGATTGCTTCAAATAAGCCAACACCAGATTCTGACTGCATTTTTTTTATGCTTGTTAAAACGGAATCTCTAATCTTTTCGTACCTCTTCTGTTCCTGAATCGAAGGAATTGGAAGCAGAAGCTCCTTCAATTGCTTTGCAGTGAGTTGAGGTACTGCTGCGCCTTGCCCAATACTTTGCAGACGATTCTTTATGGCCTTCGATACAAGTAAATCATGCAGGAATATATTGCCTACACCTAAGTCAGGTCTAATTATCATCATCTGAGCATTAATAAAGGCTTTTTCATGCCAACAGTCAAAAACACAACAAGACCCTAGCGTTCCTCGTAGCGTGATAATCAGATCGCCCCTTTTGGCCTTACCCCGAGACAAAGCCATGTATTTGTCTTCAGTGATGTACTGACAGGATTCGAGGCTTAATGTGTCTGAGACTATGTTCTTCGTGCTTAGGAATAACACCCCTTCAGACACAAGATCGTCACCGCTTGGATAAGCAGACGATCGATCACCATTTTCAAAAGTTGAAATTTGCCCCAGCGGCCTAACCTCCCACCCCTTCGGATTGCTCACCGGATCCCCAAACATATCCAGGAACACAGCGCGCAGGAAGTCGTCGGCGAGCTGGATAGCTTGCTGGCGTTTGCGGCGGATGGCGTCGGCTTTGTCGAGGATGGCGGCGATGCGTTGTTGTTCGGCCAGTGGTGGGAGGGGGATTTCCAAGGCTTCAAAGTTACTTTTATTAATAATGGCAACCGTCGTTGATGGGGCAAGCTTTTCCATCACCGGCTTTAACGTCGACAGCGCATAGTATCCGTATTTTGGATCTACTCTTTTTTCATCAAAGATCACTGAATTAATCTGCTGATTCGTTGCAACTTCTCGACCTGCTATTGCAAGCTTGCCTAGTGACCCAATACAACAAACCATTACTGAATTTCTGGGAACCAATTTTAGTTTTGATGCTCCCTTTTCCGTGATTGTTTGAGGGCTAGATGAGACGTAAGCGATACCATTAAGCTCAGCAGGCGTAACAAAAGGTATTTCTCCACCAAAATTGTCATCTTCCGACTTTGAAGGAGTTTTTCCGGTTACAACATTGGCAACGTCTTTTATTGCAACCATAGGCCACGTCACAGCATGTTCTCCAGCTCAGTCAGATCGTTCAGAATGTCGTTCTCCAGCGTTTTCAGTTTCTGAAGAATCACTTTCGGGTCTTCGTATTCTTCTTCTTCGTATACGACTTCTTTATAGCGATTAATACTGAGGTCATATTTGTTGGCACGGATGTCGTCGGCGCTGACGAGGAAGGCTTTTTGGGTTTTGTCGCTGAAGTCGTCAGACGTCGGACGTCCGGCATCTGACGCCAAACGCCCAGCCATATATTTCTTCCACTGAGCAATGGCGTCCGGCAGGTCGTTGCTGCCCTCGCCTTTTAACGGCGTGCGTTTGTCGTCGAGTGAGTAGCCATCGGCCTGAAGATCATAGAACCAGACGTTGTCGGTTTTGCCGCCTTTGGTAAAGATGATGATGGCGGTACTGACGCCAGCGTAGGGTTTAAACACTCCGGATGGCAGGCTGATGATGCCTTCGAGCTGGTTGTTGTCGAGCAGTTCGGCGCGCAGTTGCTTGTGTGCCTTACTGGAGCCAAACAGTACGCCGTCGGGTACGACGACGGCCGCACGACCACCGAGTTTAAGTGCACGCAGTATGTGGGCAACAAATAAGAGTTCGGTTTTTTTGGTTTTCACCATCCCGAGTACGTCGGGGTTGGTGTTGGTTTCGTCGAGACTACCTTTAAAAGGCGGGTTGGCCAGAATAACGTCGAAGAAGTCTTCTTCCTGCTGAGGGAAGTTCTCTTTGATAGATTTGCTGAGGCTGTCCTGGTAGAGAATGTTCGCGCCGTTTACGCCGTGCAGTGCCATGTTCATGCTGCTGACGCGCAGCATGGTGGTGTCAAAGTCGAAGCCCCAGAACATCTCTTTGTTGATGTGTTCGCGGTAGGGTTCGAGCAGGTCCCCGCTGTAGTGGGTGTTGCCGTCTTCGTCCTGCCACTGGCCGCCGTCGGCTTCTGAGCTTGAGTGTACGCGATTGAGGTATTCCATCACGCGGGCCAGAAAGCCTGCGGTGCCACACGCCGGGTCGCAGATGCGGTCGGTTGGCTGTGGGGCAATCAGTTCGATCATGGCGTCGATGATGTGACGAGGGGTACGGAACTGGCCGTTGATGCCTGCGGTGGTCAGTTTGCTGAGCAGGTATTCGTAGATATCGCCTTTGACGTCGCTTTGGCTCAGGGGCAGTTCGTCGACCATTTCGATGGCGCTGACGAGTACGGATTCGTTTTTGATTTCGAGATCGGCATCCTGCATGTATTCGCCGATATGTCCCAGGGCTTCGATGGCGCTGCCGTCACTGCCAAGGCCGTCCTGTTCGTCGGAGGCTTTACCGAGCGTTGCAAAATACGGGAAGACGTTTTGTTTCAGATGCGCGTGCAGTTCTTTGCCGCTGAGGTTTTTGAAGTTTTTCCAGCGCAGCAGTTGCCCTTCGGGTGTGGCAGGAAACAGGCGGGCGAAGTCTTTGCCTGAGCGCTTGGCGATCCGTTCTGCGGTGTCTTCCTGCATGTCGAGCATACGCGCGAACATGAGGTAGCTGATCTGTTCGATCACGGTTAACGGGTTGGTGATACCACCGGTCCAGAATTTTTCCCAGAGTCGGTCGATGTCGCTTCGGATTTTGCCAGTCAGCATTCAATGGCTCGCTTATTAATATTCGGTTGTATCTGAGCCTGCGTTGGCCGGCTCTTGCTTGATATAGGGTTTCAACACCGCGATTAACTCACCTACGTCGTCCTGGGTAAAGACTCCGTCGATGCCCCGGTGCGATACGGTGGTAAATGGCGCATCGTAGAGTTTTTCGACCAGAATCGTACCATTCTGGGCGATGTAGTTTTTCAGCAGGTTCATAAACCGCACTTGCTGAGCGGTGAGTGTTGGGTGCGCATGCAAGAAGCCTTTGAAGTGTTCTTCGATGGCTTTGGGGTCAAGGCCGATGATTTCGCGCACGGTGATATGCAGCTGATCGGCCGTGCGCCCGTAGAACTGATTGAGCGTATCAAGGCTCACACCCGGATGGCTGGTGAGTATGGTTGATGTCAGGGTTTTCAGTTCTGGCTCTGCAATCGGCTCGCCTTTGCGTATTTTCTGCAAAGTCGGATTGGCGTCGATCATGTGGTCGAGGATGTCTTTAAGCCGGCGGCGATAGAGCATGGCTTCGTTGGCACCGGCGATTTTAACTTCTCGATCATTTTCTTTAACGTTACTGTCACTTGTGCCTGTGGTGGGCATGGCAAACAGCCCGCCTCCATCGGTGTGGCGGTATTTCATGATACCGCGCAGTTCGGTGCGGGCTTTTTCAAGCCGTTCTATTGCAGGTTTTTGCCAGAAGTCGGCGCTGCGGACGTCAGCGATGATGGCGTCTTTCTGTCTTACAGCCTGAATATTGACGGCCAGGCGGTCAATTTCTTGGAGTAGCTGATCGCGGCCATCTTCGAAGCAGCTGGCTTTTTCAACCATGCAGCGCTCTATCGTTGCCATGAGTTTGTCGAGCTGGGTGGCGTGCTTATCGCGCAGTACACGGGCTGACATCAATGGCGCGATTGTGTTGGTCAGCGCATGTTGTGTTTTCGCATCGAAGGCTTTCAGCAGTTCAGTCTGCTGTAGCTGATGCACGATGCGCAGTTCGCGCTTAACCGCGATGCTGGTATCCGGCAGGTCGTTGATGTCGGCGCGGAGTAATTCGATGGCCGTATCAAACGCCGCTGCGTGGTTTTGTTTGAGTGCGGCCTGCGCGAGTTCAATACGAGCTTCGAAGGTGGTTTGCAGCAGAGATTTGCTGCCGGTGTCTTCGGGCTCTTTGTATTCCTGTTCGAAGAAGTCGAAGTTGCCGTAGTGGTCGAATATCTGGAATTCGGTTTTGTCTTTTCCTGGGCCAAACAGATTCGGGCGCAGACGCGTGCCCCGCCCGATCATCTGCCAGAACTTCACCCAGCTACGCACGGGTTTAGCGAACACGAGGTTGACCACTTCGGGCACGTCGATACCGGTGTCGAGCATGTCGACTGAGATGGCGATGCGGAAGTCGTTGTCGGGCTTTTTGAATTCTTTAATCAGACTGTCGACGTGCGGTATCGCGTTGTGAATAACTTTGCACACCTTAGTGCCGTATTGCGGGTACAGCTTGCAGAAGAGTTTTTCGAGGTGTTCTGCGTGGTCCTGGCGCTGGGCGAAGACGATTGTTTTGCCCACGAGTGAGCCGGTTTCGTCTTTGATACCCTTGTTAATGAGGTTTTCGAGAATGATGCGGTCGGTGTCTTCACTGAAGATTTTACGACCGATGTCTTTACCCGCGATGGTGGTTTTCTGGGCTTCTTCTTCGCCGAGATCCTGTTCGAGCTGGCGCTTCTGTTCGTCGGTCATGTCGCTGTAGTGCATGCCGTTACGCAGGAAGTCGGTGGTCAGGTCTTTTACGACGTAAGGCACCAGGTATGGCGGTTCGTTGTTGATGGCGGCATCCAGGCCGAATTCGAAGGTCGGGTCGGTGGTGTCGCAGCCAAACATGTCGAAGGTGTTGCGGCTGATGAATTTTACTGGCGTTGCGGTCAGGCCCACTTGCAAGGCATCGAAGTAGTCAAACAGGTCGCGGTATTTGTTGTAGATACTGCGGTGTGATTCGTCGGCAATGATAAGGTCGAAGAAGCCGACATCAAGCTGAGCGAAGCGGTTCATCATGCCCGGATAGGTGGCGATGTAGATACGTGCGCTCTGGTCAATTGCGTTGGTTTCGCCAATCACGCAGCGTGGTTCTGACGGCAGGTTCTGTTTAAAGGCGTCGTCGGCCTGTACCCGCAGTTCTTTGCGATCGCATAGAAACAGCGCCCGCTTTGCCCAGCCGGTGCGCAGCAGCAGTTCTGCCAGGGCGATGGCAACGCGGGTTTTGCCGGTGCCTGTGGCCTGAATGATCAGGGCTTTGCGACGCTGTGTCTGAAAGTGCGCGGCGACGGTTTTGATCGCTTCAATCTGGTATGGGCGGTCGGCGATGTTCAAATCTGGATTGAATTTTTCGAGTTCGGCTGCGCGGTAGTGACGCTGATAAATCAGATACTCGAGGCTGTCTTTGCTGTAGAAGCCATACACCGGACGGTAAGTGTTGTATTGATGATCGTCCCAGATAAAGGTTTCGTAGCCGTTGGTGTAGAAAATTACCGGGCGCTGAAAGCCCATGCCTTCCATTGCGTCGGCGTAAAGGCGAGCCTGTTCACGCCCTGCCTGAAGGTTGGTATTGCCTGATTTTTTGGCTTCGACAACGGCCAGCGGGTGACCGTTATCGCCCCACAGCACGTAATCGACGTAGCCTTTGCCGCTCGGGTTGTTGGGAAAGCTGACTTCGAGTTCTTCGCTGACCTTGTCAGTATCTGTGACGTCCCAACCTGCCTGGGTGAGCATGGCGTCGATCAGTTGCTTGCGTGTTTTTGCTTCGTTCCATGACAGGCTGTCGGCAACCTGCTGGCTCTGCTGCTGGCGCTTTTGCTGGTCTGGTTTTGCGGGAGGATCGAGATTTTCGAGCTTGCGGGCACGCTCGCGTTCGAGCTGCTCCATGACGCTTTCGAGCTCGGACTGTTGCTTCTGTAGTTCTTTTTCGTAGCTTGAGACGGATTTCTGCAACCGAGCCAGCTCGATGGTCGGGTCTTGTACGTCGGCCAAAGGCGGGATGTCGTCTTTCTTCAGGCCGTAGTATTTAACTGCCATGTAGGTCGCGAGCTGATGCGCTGTTTGCAGGGCCATTTCGGCGTTGCGTAGATCGCCTTCGCCACCATGGGCAGTTTCGTTGCCCTGTATGCGCAGAAAGTTGATCTGATGTATCAGCGACCGGCTGACGCAGTCTTCGAACACGGGATTTTTGACCAGATCAAAGAAGCTGGATTGCGGCATACGTGGCAACAGCTCTTCTTTGTAAATGGCTTTGGTCAGCTCTTCTGCAAAGCTACGCAGACGCGTAAGGCAGCTTCCTGCGTCGATATGGAGTACGGCTTCAGCCAGGCCCGCCAGATTCGCAAGGACGTCGTTGCCGGGGCGCAGAAATTCGAAGTTCACTGATTTCATGTAAGTAATTCTATCCATGTATGGCTTATAGCGAAGCCCGTGCCAATTCTGTGTTTACGGTTTGGTAATGCCGTACTTTGTCATCCGGTTATCCAGAGTCTGATGATTTTCCAAGCCCAGAAGCCTCGCCGCTTCCTTCTTCACACCTTTCGCCGCGTCGAATGCCATAGGCACATAATGACGCGTAAGATCACCAATTAATTCATCTAAATCAATGCCTTGAGACACATCGTGACTCAATACCCCTTCACGACCCGAACCGTTTTCCGGCATCTGAAACAGCGCCTGGCGCAAGTCTGCGGCGGTTATCTCATCACCCTGACACCACAGCGCCGCACGCAACAGCGTCGATTGAAGCTCTCGGACGTTCCCCCGCCAAGCATGTGCAAGGATAATATTTAATGCATCAGGAGAAATTTTCTTATCCTTCAGGCTTTCATCTTCTTCTGCCAAATTAGCCAGTAGCTGCTTTGCCAGCAGTGTGAGGTCACCTTCCCGCTCGCGAATTGGGGGCAGATGCAATACACCTACAGCAATACGATAGAAGAGGTCCTCGCGGAAGCTGCCTTCGGCAACTTTTTCCATCAGGTTTCGGTGTGTTGCTGTAACCAGGCGGACGTTGACCTTCTGTTCATTGGTGCCACCTATCGGTGTGAATGTGCCGTCTTGTAACACGCGCAGCAAGCGCACCTGAACTTGTGGTTCGAGCTCGCCGAACTCATCGAGAAACAGTGTGCCTCCATTGGCTTGTTCAAATACGCCCGGTTTATCTGCTGTAGCGCCGGTAAACGCGCCCTTTTTATGGCCAAACAGAACCGAATCAACGAGATCTGCCGGAATCGCCCCGCAGTTGATCGGGATGAAAGGCTTCTTCGCGCGCTTACTTGCATTGTGAATCGCACGGGAGAACAGCTCTTTGCCGGTACCGGATTCGCCATAGATCAGCACTGGCACTTCGCGCTCTGCAAGGATCTGGGCCTGCTGCTTGAGCTTCAGCATTTTCGGGTTTTTGGTAACGATGTTATCGAATGCAGCATTGAGCGGAGCACTGGTATCAGCCAGCTTGTTAATGCGTTTTGCATTGAGTTGCTTCGCAGCCGGGATATATTCAGCCGCCAGCTGAAATGGGATATCGACATCCTGAACGCCCTGCTCTTTTGACGATTGAATAAACGCACACGGATAGCGGGTTTTACCCAGCAGAATCCACACCGCCTGCATGGCTGGGGTGCCCGGGCTGAGCAGGACCGAAAGCTCGGTTTTGTGTGCAGTCAGTTCGTCCAGGCGCGAATTGACCTGCTCGTAGATTTCGCCGAAGTTGGTCGGTGAGGTCAGGGTCACATGCGTGGCTGTAATCGGGGCCTTGCAGCGGGCTTTCAGCCATTTGATGTAGGGTGCGACGCGCTTCTTCGGGTAGTTATAGATGAGTTCGACCGAGTCGAAGACGCGTTCGGACAGAGTGGATGCCAGAGGGCCTAGAGATTCGCTAGAAACCTCACTCTGCACATTTTCAACGGCTTTCAGGTCGTTGGCGCCTATCCAACTGATGAGTATGTGCTTATTCATTGTATCAGCCTGCGTTGGCTCTGTTGCTGACAGGCTTTCTCTTGCATGTTTGGGGTTGGCATTCCGTGTCCTTACTGCTTTGGCATACCGCATCGTACCAGACTGTTCTCACAGGGTAAGTGGTAATTGGCGCTGTTGGCTCAACTGTTTAGCTAAGGCCGTTAGGTTTCATTTAGCCAAGATAATCTACGTAACCTTCTAGACTCGCGAGTGCGAAGTGTGTTGATAGCGAACAGATACCGAGAAAGACAACGCCGTACCCGAAACTGAACAAGGCTCTCTGCTTAGTAGTTACGCCTTCTTTCAATGTGACAGTCCGCCTAAGGAAAACGATGCCGTTCAGAACAAGAATGGAGATGTAAAGAACAACAAGTGCAGTGGCTCCCAGACCAAACCAACCAGCGTTGAGAATCCCTGCCAGAAACGCTTGTTTAAGGATTCCGCCGCTTGCAACCAGCAGGACAGCCCATAGCGCCACGCGACTTATATGATCTGTAATTACTTCAAACGTCAGCGGCAGCGGCTTGTTGATTTCGAAAAAATCTGCAGTCGGGCCAGAGGGGTTATCCATTAAAACCGTCAAAGGTGTAACGACAGAAACCAGCAAAAAAACTACCGTCACTATTACTAACGCTTTGATCCAACCATGAGGAACAACAAAGAATGCGAGTATAGAAGAAGATGCGATAGCCACAGAACATATCGTCAATAGTATTAACAAACAGTTTTTTGCAGAGCCGTTCATCGTTAATTCACCTTTCATTGACAGATTCTGACTACTTTACAGCCCTAATGTGTTAAGCCCCTCTTCCAGAATCGGGCGCAACACTCGATGAAACTTCTGCGTACGCTCCACCATTTGTTCAATGAGCTTTTCGTGCGTTGATTCGTCTTTCAGATCGATCTCCCAACGAATAGCAACACGACAGGCCTTTCGTTCTGCCTCTGGCTCCCAGGAAACCCTGTAGCCGGAAAGCGCTTTTTCGATGTCGTTTTTGTGGCCCTGTAACCAATCGAATATTTTCGCTGTCGCGCCTGCCTTGTTCATCCGGATACGTACTTCCACTCGGGCATCCTTATCGTTCAGACCCATATTGATAGACAAGCCGCCGCGAATATTCTTGCCGTTGAAATACGGGCGATCACTGATGGTTTCTACAGAGAACAGATTGATGCCACTATCATTCAAGCGCTGCTGAATTTCTGACCAGAGTTGCATATGAAGCGCTGCCCGCTGCGATGCGGAGCGGGTTCGCTGCTGTTCGGTTTTCAGGCGTACCAGCTCGTTGGACAGGTCGGCGCTTGGCAAGATTCTGTCGATGTTGATCAACTGAGTCTTATTGGCATCTTCACCTATCTCGTAGATGTCGAGTTTGATGAGGGTAATGTCGATATTTTTCTCAAGCACCCACACCGCTGCGCTGATGGCTTCTGGTTTATATCCGCCAGACACTATGATAATGCGCTGGTCGTGGTTGTATCCCAGTTCACTATCGTATTCCTGCTCTTCAGCGAGAAAGCTTTCAATATCGTCTCGTGCAGACTGAAGGCTGTCGTCGCTATTGGAGAACTTTTTACTGTGAATCTTTATAATGTCCTGCTCTGACAGTGTCGAGCAGAATGCGGCATATTTAATGGCCTGACCGACAACATCTTTACCACTGTCGTCCCGTTTGTTTTCAATAACGACAAGGTTGCCACTGGCGTCCATTGCAAGCAGATCCAAGCGGTCACGGGATTTATCAAAGCCATCGAATTCTTTTCCGAGCATCAGAAGTGGCTCACCGAGACAGCCGGGAGTCTTGTCGATCCATTCCTGGATGTCGTTTCGCTCTTTATAATCAAGTGCTGCAAATGTCGCCGGCTCCAGCAACTCAAGTGGAGTGTTCTGATTACTGCTATCAATAGTGTATATAGCCATGATGAGTCTCTTTTTCCGTATGTTTTCTATTTTTTATTGGCCTTCCCTGGCCTGCTTCCTTTCGTGCCTTCGCGTCCTTACGGTTTAAGGCCCGCGTTATGTTAAAGGTACTTCCCCTATAAAAGCCCTTTAAACTGCGGTGGCATCCTGCCTGCATCCAATGCCGGATCATTACATCGATTTAATGATTCACACTCAATGACTGTACAGAAAAACATGTTTTATTTTCATACATGTCCGCAATCAATCTATCAGGGGAGATATGATGCCAACGCGCGCTGGCATTCTGATGTGAGCATTATTTGTTGCGCTTCGCCACGCTCTCTGGTGCGGTCGAGGCGTAAATTCTGAAGTGTATAAATCAGTAGTGCCTGTCGAATCTCGTAGTCACGCTGATATTTTCCAGCCCCCACCTCTTTCATGTCGTAGTCCAGAGCGACAAGCTCCCGCTGCGCATCGGATAGACGCATATCCGGTTCTATAGAAACTGTCAGAGTTTTATTCCAAGCGAGATCATCAGGTTCAGTTTTCTCTGCCGGGCCTTCAGTTCCGTGAATTTCCTGGATACGGGAAAGTACGAAATCCCGGAAATCCTGATTTTTTTCGCACCATGCACGTACATGCCAGCGAGCTCCATCATTCACAAGTGAATGTGGGCTGATAATACGATCGCCATCTTTTGGGTATGTAAATGAGGCATAGCTGATATCAAGCCTCTCCCGCTTATCAATTGCATTTAGAATCGGTCGCACGATGGCTGGATCTGGCCTACGCTGCAACTGATGACTCAGTTGTGCGGGAAATTTAGCCCCTTCTAGTGAGCGAAGCTGTGCATATTCTTCGAGCGAGCCACTGCAGAACGAAGACTGAAAGTCATCCGAAGGTAAATACCCTTTATTGCTATCACAGTAGGATAAGTTACTCGGGCAGGCAGCCAGATAGTCATTGCGGATTCTTGTGGCGGTGCTTCGGGAGCAAGAAAAGGCATCTTCGATCGTCTTCGAAGTTACCCGACCTTTCCAGAGTGCAACGAGCTCTATCAGGCGAAAGGCCTGTCTGTCTCGATATGAAGGGGGCGTGTTGGGAGTATTTCCTTTTTTGAGTTCGGGCATTCCATGTCCTCTTTATTGTTCGGGCATGGTATCAGACTGACAGGACAGGTTAAGGGGCAATTGACAATGTTATTGAATTGGCGTGTTTTACCTGTGCAACGCAATCAGGGGGCGATGTATATCAAGCGGTATGATGGAGACTATCGCGAATAGCCTTCGGCTGATTCACTCCCACAATCGGCACAGTGACCTTCGTGCATAGCCCCAGAAGCTGGGTAAAGCGCTCCTACAGCGAAGCCCAACCTTGAGGCACAGGTCGGGGATATGATCCCCTCCTACAAATATGGGTCTTGTGATTAACCTTCGGCTGATTCACTCCCACAATCAACACAGAGCAGTTTCACGCGGATTTCGCGCATAGCAAGACAAGCTGGCTGAAGCGCTCCTACAAGGAAGACTAACCTCGAGGCACAGGTCGGGGATATGATCCCCTCCTACAATCAAAATAAGAATGCAGTGCCAACAATGAGATACGAATTACAGGTTACGGTTCAGGGCTTCCTGCAGGCGTTTTCGGTACGCGGCTTTGAGGTCTTCGGGGGCTGTGATGATGACGTTGGGTGCATAAGAGAGCATGTCTCTGAGTAATTCACGCTGGTCATTGTACGGCAGGCTGAGGTGGTATTCGCCGCCTTTCCACTGGCCTTTGGCATCGGGGTGCCATTGCTGTTGCGCAACGAGGTGGGCGGCTCCGGGCATAAAGATGAGTTCAGCAGTGTGTTGTTCGCCGCCAGAGAAGATGCCATAGCTGTTATGGAAGTGGTCGTTGAGTTCGCTCTGCTCAAACTCTTTGGCACCCTCATTGGTTTGATACGCACTGTTAATGCGGCTGAGCATAAAAGTGCGTAGCTGCTGGCGCTTGTGGCACCAGGCGTCGAGGTACCAGTGGTCTCGGTAATAAACCAGCGTTTGTGGGCTGACATTGCGCTCACTCAGGCTCTGGTCACTCGCAACGTAATGGATGTGCAGTTGTTTTCGCGCGAACAGTGCGTCACTGACTTGTTGGTAGATGTTCTGGTTTACCGGACGGCGCGTGGCACTGAGGATGCGAATGCGTTGTGTCAGTTCGCTAAGGTCAACACCGCGCTCTTCTGTCAGGCGCGATACTTGTTCATGAATGCGATTCAGTTCGCTGCTGCCCTGCCCGGGGTTCAGGTCATTAAGTATGTTAAGAACGATGGCTAAGCCACGCAGTTCGGTCGCGGTAAGTTGCAGGCCCGGGAGTTCGAAGCTTTGCTCCTGGGTTTTACGGTAGCGGTAAGTGCGGCTGTCGTTGTCGTATTCCAGAGGTGCGTTGTAGTCGCTTTTGAGTTGTTGCAACGCACTTTGTAGCTCAGCCGGGCCAACGCCGGTTTCTGCGGCGAGCATCATGGTATTGAGGCCCGTTGTCTGTTCAGAGAACAGGCGGTGGAGTCGCTGAATCAGGTCGCTGCTGGCCATATTTGTTCTTTGTTCCGCTTTTTGGGTTTTCGTGGTTGCAATACACACCATCGGCCCATACCTTACTTGATATTAAGAAACATCAGAAGGAAGCCCCTGTAATGATTAAAGTGATTATCGAGCGTGAGATTGCCGCAGATATGGAAACAACTTATGAAGCTGCGGTTAAGAACACCTTGCGTGCGATTCTCGAGGCGCCGGGCTATGTGTCAGGTGCCAGCTATAAAGATGTGAAGAAAGAGAACCGTCGGATGATTATCACTAACTGGACGAGCGTTGAAGCCTGGCAGACCTGGGCTAAGTCGCCAGAGCGTGCCAATGTGATTGCGTCGATTCAGCCGATTCTGGAGACGCAGGAGAAGATCACGATTCTGACGGCGTGATGCGCAGAGGTATGGGTTTCGCGAATAGCCTTCGGCTGATTCGCTCCCACAGCAAACACCGACCGGCTCACGCATATTTCGCGCATAGCCAGGCAAGCTGGCTGAAGCACTCCTGCAAAGAGGCTGTACCTCTAGGCACTGGTCTGCGGGTATGACCCTCTTCTACACGTATGGGTTTCGCGAATAGCCTTCGGCTGATTCGCTCCCACAGCAAACACCGACCGGCTCGCGCATATTTCGCGCATAGCTAGGCAAGCTGGCTGAAGCACTCCTACGGTATAAGGCGTTTTACGAAGTCGGCGACGTGTTTTGCGGTTGCTTGAAGATGGGCATCATGGGTAAAACCCGATGCCTTTCTTGGTTTCAGGTCGTGGTTTCCGTCTTCGAGCCAGACCAGTTCGAGTGTTTTATCTAACCCGTAACCCGATACCTCTTCTTTTGTTCCCATCGCATCGCGTGTGCCCTGCGCAATTAACGCCGGCGTTTTAAGTGCTAGCAAGTGCTCTGTTCTCAGGTTGTCCGGTTTCCCCGGCGGGTGGAATGGGTAACCCAATGCGACGCAACCTTGCACCCGTGTAGGCACATCACTTCCGTTAGCAAGCATGCTAGCGATACGCCCGCCCATGCTTTTACCGCCAATTACGCATGGAATATCCAGCTCTTCAATAAGTTCTGCGTAGGCATCAATGAGTTTTGGTGCGCGGTCTGGTGGTCGTTTCTTGCCGTCTTGTATGCGCTTAATCATGTACGGGAAGTTAAAACGCATCACGCGAATACCGTGCGCCGCGATCTTACCGGCCATGTCAGTCATGAATTCGCTTGATGAGTCTGCACCTGCACCGTGCGCCAATATCAGCGTCGGCAGGCCCTCTTTTCCATCAACGGTGATGGAGTCGAGTATTTCCTGAGTCTGTTCACTGGCCATATGGTGCTCCTCTTCTATTCTTCTGACTGACACTTCTGAAGCTTGTTAATTCGTGGTTCTGACGGCGCGTATTCTGGCTTTCAGGCGTTCTGCGTCAAGGCTTGAGCTGGGTCAATACTCCTGTTTACGACAGTAATACCATGCAGGGGCTGCAATTGGGCTGCCGAAGTGCGGTAAAATTGGAGTATGCGCAGGTTGGGGCTGAATTTTATGTCCTGGCGAGGCACGTAAAACTGTCAGATTTCCAACCGAACGTCAATACGATTGATTCTCATTTGATTATCATTCGTGTAAAAACTGCCCTAAGCCGCTGTATTTATGGCACTTTTTTTACATGGATTATTTGCAAATGGGGATGCCAGCGACGATAATTGCGCCGATTTTTTAACCCTCTAACCCTCGCTGTTTAATGGAATCTGATCATGAGCACAGCATTTGACCATCCAGAATACAACTACAAGGTGGTAAGACAGTTTGCCATCATGACTGTTGTCTGGGGTGTTGTTGGCATGGCAGTCGGTGTACTCATCGCTGCTCAGCTGGCATGGCCTCAACTGAACTTCGATACCCCTTGGTTCTCTTTCGGACGTCTGCGTCCTCTTCACACCAATGCGGTGATTTTCGCCTTCGGCGGCTGCGCTCTGTTCGCAACCTCCTATTACATTGTTCAGCGCACATGTCGTACCCGTCTGTTCTCAGACACTCTGGCAAGCTTCACCTTCTGGGGCTGGCAGGCAGTGATCGTTGCAGCAGCCATCACTCTGCCTATGGGTCTGACCTCTACTAAAGAGTACGCAGAACTGGAATGGCCAATCGACATCCTGGTAACTCTGGTCTGGGTTTCTTATGTGATTAACTTCCTTGGCACGCTGGCTATCCGTAAAGAAAGCCACATCTACGTTGCTAACTGGTTCTTCGCTGCATTCATGATCATGATTGCGATCCTGTACGTGGGTAACAACCTGGCAGTGCCTGTGTCACTGACCAAGTCTTACTCTGTATGGGCGGGTACCGTAGACGCCATGATTCAATGGTGGTGGGGCCACAACGCGGTAGGTTTCTTCCTGACTGCAGGCTTCCTGGGTATCATGTACTATTTCGTGCCTAAGCAGGCGGGTCGTCCGGTTTACTCTTACCGTCTATCGATCGTTCACTTCTGGGCACTGATTTCTATCTACGTTTGGGCTGGTGCTCACCACCTGCACTACTCTGCTCTGCCAGACTGGGCTCAGACTTCAGGTATGGTTATGTCTCTGATCCTGCTGGCTCCTTCGTGGGGTGGTATGATCAACGGTATGATGACGCTGTCAGGCGCATGGCACAAACTGCGTACTGACCCTATCCTGCGCTTCCTGGTTGTCTCTCTGTCTTTCTACGGTATGTCTACCTTCGAAGGCCCGATGATGTCTATCAAGACTGTTAACGCGCTGTCTCACAACACTGACTGGACTATCGGTCACGTACACTCAGGCGCTCTGGGTTGGGTTGCGATGGTATCTATCGGTGCTCTGTACCACCTGATTCCTATTATGTTCGGTCGTAAAGCGGGCCAGATGTACTCTATCGGCCTGATCAATGTTCACTTCTGGCTGGCGACCATCGGTACTGTTCTGTACATCGCAGCAATGTGGGTGAACGGCATCATGCAGGGTCTGATGTGGCGTGCAGTGAACGAAGACGGTTCTCTGACCTACAGCTTCGTTGAATCTGTTGAAGCTTCTCATGGCGGTTACGTGGTTCGTGTACTGGGCGGTGCTTTCTTCCTGACCGGTATGCTGATCATGCTGTTCAACGTGTTCATGACCACCCGCGAAGCTAAGAAAGAAGCTGCGGTTGCGGCACACGCTTAAGGAGTTTGGTAAATGAAGCACGAAACTATTGAAAAGAACTTACCACTCATGGTGGTAATGATTGTTATCGCTCTGAGCTGGGCGGGGCTCGCTGAGATTGTTCCACTCTTCTTTGATAAGAACACTCAACAACCTGCTGAAGGCCTGAAGCCGCTGACTGCACTTCAGGTTGAAGGTCGTGACATCTACATGCGTGAAGGTTGCGCGGTATGTCACACCCAGATGGTTCGTCCGTTCCGCGCAGAAACTGAGCGTTATGGTCCTCCGTCTACTTCAGGTGAACACGTTTACGAACACCCATTCCTGTGGGGTTCTAAGCGTACTGGTCCTGATCTGGCCCGTGTGGGTGGTCGTTACTCGGATGAGTGGCACCGTGCGCACCTGTACAACCCGCGTGACGTTGTACCTGAGTCTGTAATGCCATCTTACCCATGGTTGTTTGAAGACAAGGTTGACGGTCGTGATACACCTAACAAGTTGAAAGCTCTGCGTATGGTCGGCGTACCGTACACAGACGAAGACATTGAAGGTGCAAAAGACGCGGTTGACGGTGTCACCGAAATCGAAGCTCTGGTTGCTTACCTGCAGCAGCTGGGCACAGTCGTCACTAAACGGTAACCCTATGGATATTAACGACGTTCGCGGCCTTGGATCAGTATTCGCTCTGATCGCTTTCATGGGCATCATCTGGTGGGCTTACGGTTCCAGCCGTAAGCAGCGCTTCAAGGATGATGGCGATATCCCTTTCCGGGATAACACAGAAATGCCCGCGGACGACGATAAAGATCGGAGTAAATAATTATGTTGAGCTCATTTTGGAGTTTCTGGGTCCAGGCGATTGTCATCGGGTCCATGATTGCCTGCGGTATCCTGATCCTTTACACCAGTAAAGGTCAGAAGAAAGAAGAAACAGACGAAACTACCGGCCACTCTTACGACGGTATCGAAGAACTGGACAACCCACTGCCACGTTGGTGGGTAGGTATGTTCTGGGCAACCATCGTATTCGGTTTCGGTTACATCGGTATCTACGGCCTGGCAAACTTCGACGGTTTCGGTACCGTTAAAGTTGACGGCGAAGACGTTACCTGGACACAGACTAACCAGTGGAAAGCCGAAGTTCAGGCCTTCGATGAGAAGATCGCTCCTCTGTACGCAGGCTACCTTGCTACGCCAATCACTGAGCTTGCTCAGAACGAAGAAGCGATGCAGACCGGCGGTCGACTGTTCAAGAGTTACTGCGCGGTATGCCACGGCTCTAACGCTATGGGTGCACAAGGCTTCCCGAACCTGACAGACCACGATTGGCTGTACGGTGGCGAGCCTGCACAGATCAAGCAGACCATTATGTATGGTCGTCAGGCAGCAATGCCTGCGTGGGAAGCCGCTCTGGGTGAACAAGGCACCAAAGACATGGCTCAATACGTTCGTAGCCTGTCAGGCCTTGAGCACGATGCAGAGGCAGCGGCTAAAGCCAAGCCACAGTACGACATGCTATGTGTTGCTTGTCACGGTGCAGACGGTAAAGGTAGCCACCTCGTTGGTGCACCTAACCTGACTGACGAAATCTGGCTCTATGGTGGTTCTACCAAGCAGATCGAAACCACTCTCCGCTACGGTCGTGCCGGCAGAATGCCTGCCCAGGCTGAGACCCTCGGCGAAGAGAAAGTTCACGTTCTGTCTGCGTACGTCTACTCTCTTTCGCAAGACAAGTAATCAAGCGGGGGCTCCGCTCCCCTCTTGAGCTAGAGCAAGAAAACAAGAAAAAGCGGCCTACGGGCCGCTTTTTTTATCCCGACCTACGACCAAAAACTATATAATCAACTCGTTATATAAGAGTTGTCTAAAACGAGAATCAGCGTCACTGATTCCGAACTCACCCCAGCAACAAGGTGATCAGTAGTTATGAGTAAAATCCCGGTCAAAGACGTCACCCCGCCCAGTAAGAAATCTGACAAAGCCTCAGACACCGTCAACATGTATCAGAAGCGCGAGAAAATCTACGTCCGCGAAGTTGAAGGCTTCTTTCAGAAGCTACGCACCTGGTCTCTCTGGGCACTGATGCTCGGGTACTTTGGCACAGCCTGGATCAATATCGGTGACCGTCAGGCAGTACTGTTCGATCTTCCGGCGCGTCAATTCCACATATTCAACGTCACTTTCTGGCCTCAGGATTTCATGCTGCTGTCCTGGGCGCTGATCATCTGTGCTTTCGGTCTGTTTACGATTACCAATTTTGCGGGGCGGATCTGGTGCGGCTACACCTGCCCGCAGTCGGCGTGGTCGTTTATTTTCATGTGGATCGAAGAACGCGCTGAAGGTACCCGCAACCAGCGGATGAAGCTGGATAAAGCGCCGATGTCGGCAGAGAAACTGCGTAAGAAGAGTATTAAGCACATCGCTTGGCTCATTGTTGCCTTCTGGACAGGTGTCACCTTCGTTGGTTACTTCACTCCGATTCGCGAGCTGGTTGTCGATATTTTCACCTTCGGAGACGTCGGTGCCTGGGCCATCTTCTGGATCGGTTTCTTTACCGTTGCTACCTACCTGAACGCGGGCTGGATGCGTGAGCAGGTCTGCATCTACATGTGCCCATACGCACGATTCCAGTCAGTGATGTATGACAACGACACGCTTGCGGTTTCATACGACTTTAATCGCGGCGAACCACGCGGCAAGCGCAGTAAAAAAGCAAAGGCGGAAGGCGATACTCAGCAACTTGGTGACTGTGTCGACTGTTCTATGTGTGTTCAGGTGTGTCCGACCGGCATTGATATCCGCGATGGGCTGCAGTACCAGTGCATTGGCTGTGCGCTTTGTATTGACGCCTGCGACGACATCATGGAAAGACTCGATAAGCCAAAAGGTCTGATCCGCTACACCACAGAGAACGAGCTTGAAGGTAAGAAGACCCACATTCTGCGCCCTCGCCTGTTTGGCTATGCCGGTGCCATGGTTCTGATGATGGGTGGTCTGGGGTACGCAATCCTCGACCGCACACCGTTTGAGCTGGATATCGAGCGCGACCGAGGTCGCCTCTATCAGGTCACGGTGAACGATACGATTCAGAATGCCTACACACTGAAGATGATGAATATGTCTCAGGAGTCACACACTTATGTCCTGAGCGTCGACGGTCTTGATGGAATTAAACTGCTTGGCGACACTGAGTACGAACTCAGCGTTAACGAACTGAAAGAGACCACCATCAACCTTGAGATCGACCCGGACGAAGTGAAAACCTCGGCCAGTAAAACGGACATTGAATTCGTCATCGTCAACAAAGAGACCGGTGAGGAAGTGACCCGGGAAGAAAGCCGTTTTATCGCACCAAGAGCGATCTGAACGTCATATAACTTCCTGACACAGAAGCACTGGAGCCCCATCGCCCAAGTAGTTACACTTGGGCGATTTTTCATTTTTCCCCTGGATACCTTGCATGACTAGCGAAAAGACGACCCCTTGGTACAAAGAACCCATGATGCTGCTTGTCATCGGCGTACCGCTCGCCGCTGTAGTATGGGGCTTCATCATGTTGTCACTCGCACTCGACACCAAAGACTCGCTCGTGAGTAATAGTTACTACAAGGACGGCATGAGCTATACGCAGGATCTGCGATTTCATGAGGGCGCCCGCCGCCTCAATGTTCAGGCAGACCTGACCTTCACCGAAGACGAAATTATCGTAAACGCGACATCCATTGCCGATGAAGATCCTGGCTCTCTGCAGCTTCAGTTGATTCACCCGACACTAGAAGATCGTGACCTTACTCTGTTTCTGCAGCGCACTCCGGGTGGTCAGTACGTTGCCGCCAATGAGTTGGAGCTGCCACAGAAGCGGGTTATCTGGCTGACCAGCCCGGATCAGGAATGGCGCGTTACTGCGCGTACAGTCATCGAAAACGGTAAGAAGATTCAGACAGTCACTCAATGACGCAAAGCCTTCGCACGCCCTGCTTTCACTGCGGTGAACCGCTGAAAGCAGGTCAGCAGTGGACAGCCATCATCGATGGTAAAGAAGAACCCATGTGCTGCCCAGGCTGTAAAGCCGTGGCCGAAACCATCGTTGCTTCTGGTCTTAAAGATTACTATCGCCACCGCACAGAACTCCCACAGATATCGCCTGCGAACGAAGACGATGAAGTCCTGACCGCTCGCGAGTCTCTCAGCCTGTATGACAGCGAAGCCTTGCAGAAGCAGTTTGTTGCAACGCAGGGAGAGCAGAAAGAAGCGACACTGATTATCGACGGAATCAGTTGTGCCGCCTGTGCCTGGTTGATTGAGCACAGAATTAATCAACTCAAAGGTGTCGAACGGGCGACACTGAACCTCTCGAACCATCGTCTTGTCGTTGCCTGGAATAGCACCGACATCGCGCTCTCCCAGATATTCGAAGCCATCTATCGCCTCGGCTACAAAGCCGCACCGTTTTCATCAACGGAAGACGACGCGCAGCGCGAGCGTGAGGGCAAGAAAGCGATCCGGCGGCTCGCCGTCGCCGGTATAGGCATGATGCAGGTGATGATGCTTGCGGTGCCCCTGTATGCAGGCATGGCAGAGCAGTACGAAGTATTTATGCGCTTCGCGTCAATGATTCTGACCTTGCCGGTCGTGCTATACAGCGCCCGACCGTTCTTTGATGCGGCGATACGCGATTTAAAGACACGCCACCTGACCATGGATGTGCCTGTGTCGCTGGCGATTATTCTCGCTTTCTGCGCCAGTATCTGGAGCACGTTCAACCAGGGCATTGAAGTTTATTTCGACTCTGTCTGTATGTTCACATTCCTGCTGCTGCTCGGACGTTTTCTGGAGATGCGCGCCCGTCATCGAATGGGTAAAGCAGGCAACAACCTGATGACACTTCTGCCGAATGTGGCGATGAAACAAACGCAGGATGGTGAAGAAATCATTGCCGCTGGCGACATTTCAACCGGCGACCGCCTGCTCCTGAAGCCAGGGTATCCAGTCCCCGCGGATGGCGTGGTGATTGAAGGACAAAGCACCGTCGACGAATCAGCACTGACGGGCGAGTATATGCCACTGAACAAGCAAGCCGGTGACACACTGATCGGCGGTACTATTAACGTCGAAAGCCCACTCGTCATGGAAGTCACGGCCACCGGCGCCGATGCGCAGCTATCAACCATCGTTCGACTGATGGATCGTGCGCAGCAGGAGAAGCCAAAAGTTGCTCTTATAGCCGATAGCATCGCCAGCCGTTTCGTTGCCGCGGTTCTGATTATCTCTGCGTCGGTGTTCAGCTACTGGATGTTTCAGGGCAACGCCCATGCCTTCTTTATCGCACTCTCTGTTCTCGTCGTTACCTGCCCATGTGCCCTGTCACTTGCTACGCCAACCACCCTGACAGCGGCAACAACGGCGCTGCGCGAGCGCGGACTATTAATCAGTAAAGGCCATGTTCTGGAAACCCTGCAGTCAGTGAACCGCGTAGTGTTCGATAAAACAGGCACCCTGACTCTGGGGCACCTGACACTGACGGAAGTCCGCCCTGTTGCGGGCGGTACAGAAGATAACCTCGAGCTGGATCAGGATACTCTGGCCTCGGTAGTCGCATCTCTTGAACAACATGCCAGCCACCCGATTGCGAAAGCCTTCCGTCACTACCCGGTCCTACCTACCGAAGATATTCAGCACCACCCGAGTCAGGGCGTCAGTGGTCAGGTTGATGGCTACAGATTCCGTTTTGGTCGCCCGGATTTCGTCTGGCCGGAGGGAATTCTGCCGCCAGATAGCGCATCGGGGCAGTGGTTACTGCTTGCCGATGATAAGCAGCCCCTGGCCTGGTTTCTTCTGAACGATACCGTGCGCCGCAGCGCAGGCCCATTAATTGAAACATTGAAAACCCGTGGTATTGAAGTCGCACTGCTGACCGGCGATCCTTCAAGGTCTGCGACACTCGTCGCTGACGAACTCAGTATTCCAGACGTGCGCAATGGCCTCAGCCCTGAGGATAAGCTGGCGATTGTGCGCGAGTGGCAAAAACAGGGCGATACCGTTCTTATGGTAGGAGATGGTATAAATGACGTTCCAGTGCTTGCGGGCGCAGATGTTTCTCTTGCTGTGAATGAAGCCACAGATCTGGCGAAAACCAATGCAGATACCCTGCTGACGAATGGTCGCCTTGAAGTCATTGCTGATGCGTTATCAGTCTCCCACAAAACCCGCAATGTCATTCGTCAGAACATCGGTTGGGCGTTACTATACAACCTGATAGCGTTACCACTTGCGGCGGCCGGTCTGGTTCCGCCCTGGGCCGCGGCCATTGGCATGTCATTCAGCTCCCTACTTGTCGTTCTGAATGCTCTGCGACTGACCCGTCGCCCACCTGCACTTACTGCTGAGAGCTGATCATGGATATTATTTACGTACTGGTTCCCCTGTCGATTGCTCTGCTCGCCATTGCAGTTGCCATCTTCTTCTGGGCTGTGAAAGGCGGCCAGTTTGATGACCTCGATTCGCCCGCGCATAAAATACTCTTCGACGACGATGAGTACCTGAACGAGCGCCGCGAAGATAGCGTTGAGACCGATTCAGACGCGGATTCAGAGTCAGACGGCGAGCCCGAAAAATCCAAGAATGACTGAACCCTTATCCCTTCTTACCGCGCTCCTTCTAGGCTTATTTGGCGCCAGCCATTGCCTGGTCATGTGTGGCGGAGTTGCCGCGGCAGCTGGGCAACTCGACACCCAGCACAGAGTCCGGGCTTCGTTACTGTTCAATTTGGGCCGCATCACCAGTTATACCCTCGCAGGCCTGATCGTCGGTAGTCTCGGGCTGTGGCTGTCCAGTCTGCACGAAGCTCTGATGATCACACTACGTTCAATTGCAGGCGTCATGCTGATATTGATGGGGCTATACGTCGCGCGCTGGGCACTGTGGCTCACCCGCATTGAGCAAATTGGCCAACTGTTCTGGCGCAGAATTCAACCCCACGCCCAGAAACGCCTGGGCCGTTCAGACCCCGCCAGCCAGTGGCTTCTCGGTATGTTATGGGGGTGGTTGCCGTGTGGGCTCATATACAGCACTCTGAGCTGGGTAGCAGCCAATGGGCAGCCCGCCATGGGGGCTCTGACTATGTTTGTTTTTGGTCTGGGGACCTTTCCCGCTATTTTGTCTGCTGGGCTGGCGTCTGCATCCGTGATGAACATTATTCGTCACCAGTGGGCGCGAAATATTGCGGGCCTATTATTGATCGGTTATGGTTGCTGGACTTTGGCCTCCGTGTGGCATCCAGCCATGTTCGCAGCCGCTTGATCTAAAGTTTTAGAGATCGTTCTTGCCTATGAAAACGTCAGTTAATGCTCCTCTGCGTGGAGCACAGCCTCATTGTCAGACCTGCTCACTGAATGCTCTGTGTCTGCCACTCTCTCTGACCGAAAGTGATATGGAGCGCCTCGACGACATCATTCGCCGCGGCCGCCCGATCCAGAAAGGCCAACTGCTGTTTCAGCAAGGCACGGAATTTCAGTCTGTATTTGCGGTTCGTACCGGCGCACTGAAAACATACACCCTGGCAAGTAACGGCGAAGAACAGATCACAGGTTTCCACCTCGCCAGCGAGTTAATTGGTCTATCTGGCTACAACGCCGGGACCTACCCGCTGACAGCAAAAGCCCTCGAAACCACAACAGTATGTGAAATTCCGTTGCAGCAGCTTGAACAACTGGCGGATGAGCTACCTGATTTGCGTCGTCAGCTGATGACCACCATGGGCACTGAAATCCGTCACGACCAGAACATGATGCTGCTTTTAAGTAAAAAGAACGCTGAAGAACGCGTTGCCTCTTTTCTATTGGATATTTCGCAACGTTATCAACGCCGTGGATTCTCAGCGACTCACTTCCGCCTTCCCATGTCTCGTGTCGACATCAGCAACTACCTGGGCCTGGCAGTAGAAACCATCAGCCGTGTATTTACTCGTTTCCAGAAAAACGAACTGATCGAAACTCAGGGCAAAGAAATCATCCTGAAAGACAGCGATACCCTGTATGATCTCGCGGGACTGACACGCGCCAACGATGAGTGTCTGCATCAGGCTGAAAGCTAAATTAGATTCTGGCTTTTAGCATCCCAATGAGCACACGGACCGTGCTCATCCTCTTTTCGCTCGCAATATCAGACATTGGTCACAGTGCGCAAATATTTGCTTCCCCCTGAGACCTGCATCACTATGCTTAACGTACTGGGCAGTACTATTGAGTAAACATCTGATAACAGGCGTTGCCTATACCGGCAGCTATTCAGGTACGCTTATTGCTGATGTTATTGAGACTGCCAAAATTACACCCTCTGGAGTTTCTGATGGGTATAGATGCTGATGATTTCCGGACGTACGTTATTCGTCCGACACTGCAGAAACTGGAAGCCTACAGCGCCGACGCAGAGCTCCTGCTGTTAGGCACTGCGGCTATCGAGTCTGAGCTGGGCTCATTCCTGAAAACAGAGGGGCAGCGCACATCAGGTATTTACCGGCTGCACGGCCTGACGCACCGGCATATCTGGGATGACTATCTTGCAGAGCGGCCAGAACTGGCCAGTAAAGTGCGAGGCATTGCCAGCCAACGGGAATTCCTGGAGAACCCGCACGCTGAACTAACAACAAACCTCGCCTATGCGACCGCTGTTACCTGGCTCGCCTACGTTCGCCACCCTCAGTTCACTCTGCCCCGTGGCGCCAGTGTGCTGCATCTGGCAACGCTCTGGAAAAACTGTTATCACACCCGTGACGACCTGACCGTACAGGACTTCGTACAGCGCTATGAAGAACTGGTTGAATCCAGTGACGCGGTGGCCTGATGTTTATATAAGCACCGCATTCTGATATAAAGCGCACCCTACGCATGGGGTGTTGTATGTCTGAATTGAACGTGTCTGAATCTGCTGTTTCGCAACCTGAAGAAGGCTATAAGCCTGAGATCTTCGATCCAGCGGCCGCTGAGCTATCTACAGAAGCTACTGAAGCTGCAGCCAATCAAGCTGAACGCAAATCCAGAACCGAATTCAACAAGCTCCAGAAGCGCCTTCGTCGTAACGTTGGCAAAGCCATCGAAGATTACCGGATGATTGAAGACGGTGACAAAATCATGGTGTGTCTGTCGGGTGGTAAGGACTCTTACACCATGCTGGAAATTCTGATGAGCCTGCAAAAGAGCGCGCCCGTCAACTTCGAACTGATCGCCGTCAATATGGATCAGAAGCAGCCAGGCTTCCCTGAGCACATCCTGCCAGCTTACCTTGAACAGGTGGGCGTGCCCTACCATATCATCGAGAAAGACACCTACAGCGTCGTTAAAGAGATCATCCCTGAAGGAAAAACCACCTGCGGCCTGTGCTCACGACTACGCCGCGGTACTCTGTATGGCTATGCGGAATCCATTGGCGCCAACAAGATTGCATTGGGTCATCACCGTGACGACATTATCGAAACTCTGTTTCTGAATATGTTTCACGGGGGCAAACTCAAGGCCATGCCGCCCAAGCTGCTCAGCGACGACAAAAAACACGTTCTCATCCGTCCTCTGGCGTACTGCAAAGAAAAAGACATTGAGAAGTTTGCCATCGAGAAAGAATTCCCGATCATTCCATGCAACCTGTGTGGTTCTCAGGAAAACCTGCAGCGTCAGAACATCAAAGGAATGCTGGCTCAGTGGGAAAAAGAACAACCAGGGCGCAGTGAAAACATCTTTGCCGCTGTCTGTAACGTTGCGCCATCACAGCTGGGCGATCGCGAACTGTGGAACTTCGAAGGCCTGCAGGATGAGCAGGATAAGAGCCACCTCGGTGCCCGCATTGACCTTCTGGCATCGGACGACTGACCCGCTCAGACTCCGCCGCCAAGCATACGCGTAATATTGACCTGCATGTCGCCGGGACCACGGAGTAGCAGGTCAAATTCATAACGTCGCTCATTCATCATATCTTCGGCCATCGCCTTCAGGCGGCAAGCATCACGAGCCAGTGTCGGCTGCGGCATTTCAATTCTGACCAGATAGTCTTTTTCGAGAGACTCGACGGCCAGCGTAGATACCGCAGCCGTCGGAGCTCCTGCAATACCCTTTCTTAGCCATTGTACGAACAGCCCGTGACTGCCATCGTCGTTCTGTTTACGGATCAGACGAATATAGCCTTCAGCATCTTCCGATTTCCATGGGCAAACCTGAGTCACAGCATCGACCCAGACCGGCATCACATAGGCTTCTGACAGCGCATCTTTAGTATCTGGGTTCGAATCTGAACCGTGATCCACGTGATTATCGGCCAGAGCCAGTGCCGGTATAGCGAGCAGCGTAAGCAGCCATCGTTGCATCATCATGCACCTCCTTTGCTCAAGACTAGTTCATACCTGCCCGTGCGTCATATTCCCGTACGGGGATCACTTACGAGAACTCGGGTGTGGGCCGCTTATCCCAGTCAGGCCGCTCGTACTGTACTTTAGCAATAAAGTACGTCGTCTCACCTTTCGGCAGACGCACCGTCACCTCATCATCAACGAACTTACCGATTAAGCCGCGGGCCAGCGGCGCATCGACACTGATATAACCATGCGGCAAGTCGATCTCATCTTCCCCGACAATCCGGTAACGCAGGATCTCGCCCTCTTCGTCTTCCAGTTCGATCCAGGCACCGAAGAAAACCTTATCCAGATCTGTGGGCGGGCGATCGACTACGGTGACTGCCTCAATACGCTTGCCGAGAAACCTAAGACGACTATCAATCTGTCTCAGGCGCTTTTTACCGTAAATATATTCAGCGTTCTCGGAGCGGTCTCCGAGCTTAGCCGCGTCAGAGACCTCCTGGGTTACCTTCGGGCGTTCGCGGCGCCATAAAAAATCGTGCTCGTCTTCAAGAGCTTTCAGCCCGCCCGGTGTAATCAGGTGCGCCCGGCGCGGCAGCGGCTTTTTATTTTCGGTCATCGTATTGCAACATCTGGTCAGTAGTTTGAGCGCACACACTACTTGCACGCGCCCTTTGAGGCTTTTCTAAAGCATAACTAATGATCCGACGCAGTGTAACTCTTGTCGGCGGCGCCCTACTGATCGTTGCCGGTCTACTCGTTCTACCATTGCCTGTACCCGTTGGTTTACTGATGATCATCCTTGGCGTTTCGCTGCTCGTGCCGGCAATCCCCGCACTTGCACGCTATCTGAAGCGCATTCGCCGACGCTACCCCATTACCTCTCAGCGTCTGAATCACATCAGTCCACGACTGCCCGGGTTCGTCCGGCGCGTGATTGAAGAAACCGACCCGGATAGAAGAAGCTGACCGCGCCTCTCTGTGCTAACTTGTGTGCATGGAAGAAGACACTCTCAATCTGGTCACCGATCTTTTAGCGACTTACCTTGCCGATGGACACCGGTGCCCGGAATACGAACTGATCCGGTGGTTACAGGCCCCAGAGCAAGGCATATTTCGTGAAGATGCCCTGAGCGATTCTATGACTCTTTTCCGGGCTAACTTCATCGTCATGCATGCCCTGTATCGATTGCGAAATCGTTGGCTTGAGGATGCGCGGGGTTACCTTCAGATCAGTGCACTGGATATCGGACTCGTTCCTTTAAAAACCGACAGCGGGAGCGACCTGCCCGACCAACACGATGCACTCGCTGGGTATTACCTCGATCTGAACAATCTGGATACAGATCAGGCCAGCGTCGATGCCCTGTTGAACGATTTCTGGCAGCGCATGGTCATACCAGAACATTACGACAATGATCTGGCAGTGCTTGAGCTGACGCCTCCGGTAGATCTCAGTACCATCCGACAGCAATACCGACGGCTGGCGAGTCAGCATCATCCAGACAAAGGCGGCGACGCAGAGACCTTCCGCAAAGTCAGCTCCGCCTATCAACGATTACGCTATCGGCACGGCTAACAGCTGACCACGATAGAAGCTATTACGAATAGAGAGCCAACTCTGAGGACCTTATGACGCACCGATTGATCTTTGCTGTATTCATTATGAGTGCCCTGTTTCCGGGCCTGGCAAACGCACTGGTGATCCTGCAGTACCACCACGTCAATGCTTCGACCCCGGCCATTACCAGTGTGACACCCGAGGTCTTCCGCGAACATATGACCTTGCTGGAAGAAAAAAACATGACCGTGGTGAACCTCGAAGAAGCACTCCAGTCGATCATGACCGGCGAGCCCTTACCCGAACGAGCCGTTGCTATTACGTTCGATGATGCGTATCTGTCGGTCTACGAGAATGCCTGGCCAGAACTTAAGAAACGCGGCTGGTCATTCACTATGTTCACCAGTACGGACCCGGTAGATAAGAAATACGCCGACATGATGACCTGGGATCAGCTTCGCGAGATTAAAGACGGTGGAGCTGTCATCGCCAACCATACACGCAGTCACCCTTACTTACTGGAAACCCCTGAAGGTCAGGATGCCGAAGACTGGTGGGAAAACGAAATCAAACAAGCGGAAGCACGTATTAAAGCAGAGACCGGATCATCAACACGTATGTTTGCCTATCCCTACGGCGAGTACACACTGGAGATGGCCGAATGGCTGGAGGATCATGGTTACATTGCTTTCGGTCAACAGAGCGGCGCCGTTGGTCAGAGCGCTCATCCGCAGGTCATAGCGCGCTTCCCGGCCTCAGGGGCGTATGCCAACACAGACACTCTTGCGACCAAGCTTATGAGCCTGCCGTTTTCGATTTCAGCCGATCAGGTGCGAGACCCCGTACTGGAAAATAACCCACCAGAACTCACACTGACTATTGATGTGAACGACTTCAGGCCCGCGCAACTGCAATGCTATGCCGCCGGCGCTGGAGAGTTGGATATAGAAACGTCTGTCCAAGGTAAAACCATGACCGTGAAGATGCAGCAACCGGATGCCATCACCGCTGGCCGGGGCCGCTATAACTGCACTGCTCCCAGTCTGAGCCAACCTGGCCGTTTCTACTGGTATTCGCAGTTGTGGGTGAACACAGACGTCAGCAATCGATAAGAAAGAGTATTGCAGGTGACCTGGTGCCTACCTTAAAGCAGCATCAGGCCTGCCTGATTGATTCGCTTGTCGCGCGCACGCCAGTCCGGTAAGCAAGATGTCATACAGGCTTTGAACCCTGGGCCATGATCAAAATGCTCGAGGTGACACAGCTCGTGAACAACCACCAGCTCAATAAGATCCTCAGGCAGCGACAGAAGAGCCAGATTCAGGTTGATGTAGCCTTTCTTTGAGAGACTGCCCCAACGCGTACGCATCCGCTTTACGCGCAACACGGGACGCTCACGGCCGGGTTTGGTGAAACGTGGCCACCATTGTTCGATTAAGCGCGTGAAACAGAGGCGTGCTTCTTCTCGCTGCCATTTGTCGAGCGCCTTGTCGCGTTTCTCCTGCGACCACTCCAGTGGCATCCATACTTGCTGATCAGTGACCAGAAATTCACCTAGCGCACTTTCCATAATGGGCAGTTCACGGCCATATAAAGTGACCGATGCCGCACGCTTACGATCGCGTTCCTTCACCGCCTCACGGCGCTCGCTCAGCCAGCTTTCATGACGACGTACAAAGGTCAGTACATCGCTCTTAGGTGTACCGACAGGCACTCGGATATCAACGTCACCTTCTGAGTTCACTTGCAGGCGAATCGACTTCCGGACGGACGCACTCAGCAGTACTTTTACCTGTTCTCCGGCGACATCTAACCATAATTCCTGCCGGTAGGATTTCCGCTGTCTCATAAGCCTGATACGATTGCCCGAATTAAGTAAATCTGATTTCTGAATATATGACTGATCTGAATAGTATCCCAGCCCTTACCGAAGAAGAACTCGAACGACTCGGCACTCTGCTTGAAGACGAAGCAGAGCGCAACGATAGCTTTGATTTCTTTGCTGTACACGGTTTCATTACCGGCCTTCTGACGGGCCCTTCGGGTGCCTCTGGCATGGACCAGCAAACCCTATGGGATTGTGCGTTTGAAGCACAGCCCGGTTTCTCGAAAGCGGAACGTCAGGAAGTTGATACCCTGATGAGCCAGCTGTCGAAAGAGATACAGGCGTGGCTGGATTCCGGTCAGGACTTTCCCGTCCCTACGGATCTGACATTGATCGACGATGAAAACGAACCACCACTCGAAAGCTGGGCAATGGGCTTTATGTCAGCCGTTCTTCTGAACGAAGAGGCCTGGTACGCCGAACGTGAAGAAATCGTGGCTCAGCACCTGTTCCCGATCATGTATGCATCAGGGCTGTTTATGGAAGAGCCAGAAATGGCGGATATCGATGAAGATGCTGACCTGTCCGACCGTATGTGCGCCAACATTCCTGCGGCAGTCGTCGAACTTTATCTGATGATGCACGGCGCCGCCTGATCTTTCCGAGCGACGTCCGGCCAATCGCGAAGCGCGTTACAGCGCTTCGGCGATTGAGTGCGGCGGGCGAATCCAGACTTCCACCCTGCTGTTCTTCTGACGGCCATCGTTTCCTTCTATGCGCGCCAGTGGTGCCTCCGCACCAAATCCATCAATCTCATCCGGATAGAGCGCCTCCTGCTTCAATGCCCGACTGACCGCCATGGCCCGATGCTTGGACAACAGGTGAGCACGATTCAGGTCGTCGCTTTCAGACGCGTAACCGAACAGCATGACATCAGCATCCGGGTTGTTACTCAGATACTTCACAAGACGCTCCACGTCACGCTGGGCTTTGTTATCTAGCCGGGCGGAACCGTCCTTGAAGCGGAAATTAACACTCAGGCGATAGGCGCCTTCAACCCGCTGACGTATTTCTGAAGGCAAGCTGGCAGTATTCTCTGGGCGAACAGCAGAAACGTCCTGTGAAATAAAGCCTGTCGCAGCCACCTGCTCCTGCCCCTCGGTCGCAACAAAACGCAGGAAGTCTCGTACGTAGGGGTTATCTGATGTACCCGCGGTGTACATGTATAAACGACGGGACAAGGCATAATCCTCAGTCGCAACCGTCAGGCGATCTGGCGCCAGCGCTGCTACATCTCCCACCGATACCGACAGCAGCTTCGATTGACGCACCGCAGGGAGGCCGACAAATCCGATCGCGCCGCGAACGCCGCTAACCCGATCAGAAAGGTCGTTATTCGATTCAAAGCGCTCAGCAGTCTCAGCCAGTGGAGTCTTACCTAATACCATATGACGGAAGCTATCCCAGGTACCCGACTTGTCATCACGTGCGAAGATACTGACTGGCATGTCCGGACCACCCACCTCTTTCCAGTTAGCGACCTGACCTGAGAAAATATTGCGGAGAGCGTCCACGCTCAACGCATTAATCGGGTTTGAGGGATCAACGATGATGGCCAGACCATCGATGCCAACAATATGTTCACTTTCAACACTGGTCAGGTCCGCCGTTGGTATCATCGCCGCTTCGCTGGCTTTTACCGGACGAGACGCGGCGGCAATGTCGGTCAGCCCCTTAGACAGGGCTTTAAACCCGGTGCCTGAACCGTGGGCGGCGATATCGATAATCACATGAGAACCAACACTATCGAGGTAGCCTGTAATACGGGTCTCATTCTCCGCCATAGGAACGCGGGATAACTGGCTGGCACCGTGACTGGTCAGCCAGGCTTCAGCTAAAGCAGGACCAAGCTCTGCACCAATGGTGTTGGAGCCATCAATACGGAAAAGATGCTGATAACGCCCAGAGGAAATATCGCTGAAAAGCGACTCCGGCTGCTGTGCCAGAGACGGCAGGCCCGCGAAAGATAACAACAGTGCTGTGACAATTACGAAAATGCGCATAGTAGGTACTACTCTATTCACCAGCGGCGGAGAGTACCTGACTTTTATGACAGCAATATTACAAAGCTAAAAAAGCCTTTTTAAATCAGTGCGTTATATATTCCCGTGAGGCCGACTGGTATTTTTCATCAACCACCAGCTCGCGGAAATCACGCAAAGTATTCAGAGGTGCTTCAACGACAAAGCTATTCACCAACCAGGACGGTAAGCCACCACCAGGATCGGCATGTGCTTCGTACGTCACCTTTAACAAACCTTCCGCCTGCGGTTCGAGCGTCCAGGTCGCATCCAGCTCACGAATCCGGACATGGTCATCGTTCGACGGGAAAATGTCATTGCGAGCCTGAATGGTCACTGTGACAACGCCAGAGCTGGCGTCCTGTGTCACCAGTGACTCGCTGATGTTATCTCGGTTTTTCACAGGCCAAGGCATAGACGTCACTGTGTAGTAGGTAGCGTTATTTGGTGCTATCTCTTCAATCAGGTCCATTGCCTTGCAATTAAACACCCACTCATGAGCGCGTTTAACATCCTGTAGCAGAGCAACCGGCGCCGTTACTGTACTTTCAAGCGTTGTGACGCCTTTAAACGCTTTCATATCGGAGCCTTCGACGTAGCGGGTATATACGCGGATATCTTCGTCTTTATCATACGCCACTTCTTCCCAATCACCGGCAGCAGCCACCGATGTGAACACCAATGCCGTAGTAGCCAGCGCAAACCCGATCAATCTATCAATCATGCTTACTGCCCCCCATGCACGCGGGAGAATCGGGAATGGTTGAATCTGTCTGCCATTCTTCTGGAGTATGGAGATGAAGGGAGAGTGCGTGAACGGGCCCAGCCAATTCATCGCTGAGAATGCCGTAGACCTTCTGATGACGAGCCACTGTACGCACGCCATCAAAGGCTGAGGACACCAGAGTCACCTTAAAATGGGAATCTGTGGCCGGGCCGGAGTGCATATGACTTTCGTTGTCTATCCGCAAAAACTTAGGTTCGAGCATCGATAATTTCTGTTCGATTAGCTGTGCTGTGCGCTCCTGACTCATACATCACCTGACTACTTAGATTAGGCCTATCATAAACGACTATCCCGCAGTTGCACACCAAGAGGGGTTATCGCTAAAGTACGCGTTTTGCGAATTACTTTACGGACGCCTTCAACCATGACCGAGACCACACAGACCCACGCCCTGATTGGAAAATATTACGAAGAAGAGCGTGAGCAACGCGAGAAAGAACTCTCTCTGGCAGAGCTGAAGCTGCGCCTCGATGCGAACGACCTTGCCATGCTGAGCATGATCGCACGTCGGTTCCGCAAAGGTCGTGATGATGTAGCCCAGGAAGTACTCTCAAGCGCATTGCTGGATCTGTTCTCCTGTATTGATGCGTCTGAACGTAAGCTGATGGCTCGCGATGCCGACGATGCCGCCAAGTCAATCGCAGACAGCATCGCCGAAGAAAACGGTGTGCGTGATGTCGAGTTCCGTACCGGATATTGGACACAGCAGGATCGCCAGATCGCAAAAATAGAAAAGCAACGCGAGAAGGCAGCCAAGCAGGCAGAGAAAGAAGCCTCTATGGCAAACAAACAGGAAACACCGAAGCCACAGGCTGAAGAGCCGGCAACAGCACCTGAAGCTACTGCTGAAGACAGCAGTAATGAAGAATCGACCCACTACCCTGAAACCAGCGCGATCGAAAAGGCCCCTGCCGCACTGGAAACTCAGACAGAAGCAGCAAACGAGTACGACGAGGAACAACAAACCGCCAACGCTGAATAAGCGGATCTATAAGCGCGAAAGACACTGTGCCGCCCATCTTTACTGGGCGGCCTGGAATTCACGGCAGAATCTGCCGACTGTTACCTCAACTCTTACCGAGCCAGGCTGGCTATTTACGCCAGATCTTCAATTCCCGGAATTCACCCGGGCCCGCTTGCATCCAGAGCACTTCACTCTGATCCGAAAAGACAAAGCGATTTCCAAGTAAAAACCCTTCACGCCGACGTCCAGAAACGGTTGCTGACGCGTGTCTGCCCTGCTTGCGCGCAGTATCAATAATGTCTACAGGCAAAAGATCCATAGGTTGTCTCCAATCCCATCATCCTTAGCAATGCTTTTTATCACCTGATTATGACAATCAGAGGAAGGTTACTCTTGCACTGCCATGCATTACAATGTGTCGCTTTCTTGAGCGAACGTCAATCGGGATAGCGCACAATGGCCATTAACTGGTTCCCCGGGCACATGAACAAAGCCCGCAAAAAAATTAGCGAGGCGATGCCAGACATCGATCTGGTCATCGAAGTTCTGGACGCTCGTCTGCCCTTCTCCAGCACCAACCCTCTCGTCAACGAATTGCGTGGCGACAAGCCAACGATCAAGGTGCTGAATAAAGCGGATCTCGCAGATCCTTCCACGACAGCCGCCTGGGTCAGTCATTTCTCAGAGCAGGCCCAGACACAGGCTCTGCCCATGGTTGCCGAAGACCGGAAGCAAGTTAAGCAGCTGATTGCGCTGGCGAAGAAGGTCGGTCAGGCGCAGCTGGATAAAAACCGCGCAGTGCGGGTGATGATTATGGGGATTCCTAATGTGGGTAAATCGACCCTGATCAATGCTCTGGCCGGGCGCTACATCGCCCGGACTGGGAATGAACCCGCTGTCACCAAAGCAAATCAGATGATTGATCTGAAAAACGGCATCATCCTGTCAGATACGCCCGGAATTCTCTGGCCCAGATTCGAGAACGAGTTAAGCGGCTACCGTCTGGCTGCCAGTGGCGCAGTGAAAGATACCGCGATTGAGTACACCGACGTTGCCATGTTCGCTCTGGATTACCTGCGTAGCGCCTATGAAAAAGAACTGACGGCGCGCTTTAAGCTGAAAGAAACCCCAGAAAATGCCGAGCAATTGCTGAATACGATTGCGGCCAAGCGCGGCTGCCTGCGCGCGGGCGGTGTCGTCGACCTGCACAAAGCGTCAGAGATCGTATTGCACGAGTTACGCGCCGGTAAAATCGGACGTATCAGTATGGAAACGCCGGCGATGATTCAGGTCGAATCAGAAGAAATTGAGCGCCAGAAAGAGGAAGCAGCGGCTGCCAGAGAAGCTGCAGCCAAAGAGGAGTCACGCGGAAAGCGGCACCACAGCGAATAATCTCTGTCGTGCCGATCTGATGTTCGGTTCAGGCTTCTTCGCTGGTGATGCGCCCATGAACCTGAATGAAGGTTTCCCAATCAGGGTCCTCGTCGGCAACGACTTCGATCGGATACAAGCCATTATCGGTCGGGATTGCATCCAGGCCTTTTTTAAGCTGCTCGAGATCGCGGGTGTAGATGATCCACTGATTGATCCCATCGTGAGTGATCATCATGGCAACAACAGAGTCTTCTTCGGGTTCAAGGCGCGCCTGCAATTGTTCTGTGAAGGCCACGATACGTGCCTGCTCTTCCGTGGCAGGGAAACCACTGCTTTCGTCACGGCTTTCCGCGTTCCAGGCGATCTGGACGCATAAGCCATACAGGCCCGAGTCTTTTGCCAGCTGCCAGTCCTCACGGAACTGAATACTGATTGGCTTTTCCTTCAGGCTACCGCCTGCACGAACCCAACGGTTGTTCACCAGCATGAAGTTTTCCTTATTGCGTTAGCGTCTGCTGTTCACCTCAGACTAACGGAAGCCGCATAAAATGCCAATTCCAGCGACGCAAAAACAACGTCAGAACTGATTGAGCGGCACTTTCAGGTAGATGACTCCGTTATTTTCCGGGGCTGGAAAGTCACCGGCGCGGATATTTACCTGTAAAGACGGGAAAATCAGACGCGGCATCGCCAGCCCCCTGTCGCGCTTAGTACGCATGCTGATGAAATCGTCGCGGCTGTGATCATCGCTGACATGAATATTATCCCGGCGTTGTTCACCAACAGTCACAGCGCTACGTAACTCAGTCCGTGACTCAGGAGGATAGTCGTGACACATATGCAATAACACATCGTCGCCAAGAGATAGCAACTTGCGGATTGAATCGTAGAGGGTTCCTGCATCACCGCCAGGAAAGTCGCAACGTGCCGTACCGACATCAGGCATAAATAAAGTATCACCGACAAATACGTCGGTATCATCAATCAGGTAACTCGCGCATGCAGGTGTGTGGCCGGGTGTCGCCATACTCTTAATGCGGGTATCACCCAGCATCAACTCAGCCCCATCACCGAGAAGAATATCAAACTGAGAACCATCGGGTCTGAAAGTAGCACCTTCGTTGAAAATCGAGGCAAAGGTCTTCTGAATACCTTTGATCTTCTGTCCAATAACAATACTCGCCCCGGTTTTTTCGCGTATGTAGGCGGCCGATGTCAGGTGATCTGCATGCGCATGAGTTTCCAGAATCAATTGAAGATCCAGGTCACGACACTCAATATCGCTCAGGATGTGATCGATAAAGGCGGTATCTGTTTTGCCCGATTTCGGGTCGTAGCCCAGCACAGGGTCTATAATTGCACAGGTGCGCGAACCGGAATCTACCAGCAGGTGCGTGAAGGTCGATGTGTCTTCATGGATGTAACTCTGAATAGTATGACTCATATATTCCCCGCTCTGAGACTGACCTTGATGGAATTATTATATTAGAATATTCTCATCCAGCAATGAAGGATAAATATCCAGTCGCGTACGAGGTCAACCTCCATGCAACCCGCCAACCGTTTTAGCTCCGGCAACAGCACCAGGCACGGTGACAATCGAGCGGCAGCTGTGCGCCTTCTCAAAGCCATGGCAAACGAACACCGGCTCAGTATTCTCTGCGCGCTGCGAAACGGAGAAGTTTCCGTGTCAGCATTGTGCAGTATGCTGCCTCTCAGCCAGTCTGCCATTTCGCAGCACCTCGCCTGGCTTCGCAACGAGCAGCTCGTCACCTGTCGCAGAGAGGCTCAGTCCATGTTTTATCGACTAGGAGATCAGCGCGCTGCAGACGTTATTGCCCTTCTCAACCAACTGTACGGACCCGTGAGCAGTGAAGATCCGTAATACGCTTTATCCGCTCCCCCGCCAGGGCCTGCTGCCGGACTTTATCGCCGGTCTGGTCGTCGCGGTTATGCTGGTTCCACAAGCGCTGGCGTACGCCTTTCTGGCCGGGCTACCACCCGAGGCTGGATTGTTTTCTTCCCTGTTGCCGTTACTGGCATACGCCGTTCTGGGCTCCAGTCCGACACTTGCGGTCGGCCCGGTTGCCATTATTTCACTTATGACGCTCAGCTCGCTCCACGGCATAGTCAGCCCTGATGCCTCTGACTATCACGCTTATGCCACCTTGCTTGCGGGCATGACCGGCGCCTGGCTATTTATCTTCTTTGCCATCGGTCTGGGTTCCTGGACTTCATTTATCAGCCATTCGGTGATTTCCGGATTCACCAGCGCCGCAGCCATTGTGATCATCCTCAGTCAGCTTAAGTATTTTACAGGGCTTGATATGCCCAGAGGCGGGTCTGGCTGGAGCCCTGCTGCCTTCACTGTTGAGCATTGGCGGGAAATCGCGCTCTGGCCTCTTATCACGGCACTGGCAGGTGTAGCCCTGCTCACCTTCTGGCAAAAGTTCATTCCTGCGGTTACGGCACGCTTTGCGTTACCCGATGCTCTGCGCACTCTGGCAAACCGAGCCGGACCACTGGTGCTGGTTACCACTGGCACGCTGCTGGTGCTGGTTCTCAACCCACCGCTGGCGACCGTTGGCGCCGTTCCATCCGGTTTTCCAGCGCTGTCCTTGCCCGCAATCACGGATCTCGACTGGCAAGCCTTAGTGATCCCATCAGGTGTACTTGCCCTGATCATTTTTCTTGAAAGCCTCTCCATCTCAAACACTATGGCTCGGGAGCAAACCAACCGCATCAGGCCCAATCAAGAATTGCTGGCACTGGGAACTGCCAACGTCGCGGCAGCCATCAGTCATGCGATGCCTGTGGCAGGAGGCTTTGGTCGCAGTATGGTGATGCAGTCAGCGGGCGCATTAAGTCAGTGGGCAGCCATCTTCACCTTTGTTTTTATGACCCTTGTTTGTCTCATTGCCGGCAGCTGGTTTCAACACTTGCCCCACGCGGCATTGGGCGCCTTAATCGTTGTCGCTACCTGGCCTCTTTTTCGCTGGCGCGATGGGCTGAATGCGTGGAATTTTCAACGTAGTGACGGCATCGTCTGGTTAACTACGTTTGCACTTGTCATTGTCGTCGATGCAGAAAGCGGGATTATTGCAGGGGTCGCTGTTTCCCTCGTGATTTATCTGCGCCGCACCAGTCAGCCCCATATTGCAGAGATTGGTCGTCTGCCCCGTACACAGCAATTCCGAAATGTTTTGCGACATTCTGTTGAGACTATCCCCGGCGTCACTTTGATTCGCGTCGACGAAAACCTGTATTTTGCTAATAGCGACTACCTGATTGACTACGTCCTGGAGCGAGTCGCGCGCCGGCCTGATATCCGCCACGTTGTTTTGGTTGGCACCGCGATCAACCACATTGACTACTGCGGCCTTGAAGCACTCGAGCTTCTCAACAGTCGCTTGAAGGAGCGATCGGTTGTTCTGCATCTGGCAGAATTTAAAGGGCCTGTTATGGATCAACTGAGTAAAACTCACCTGGCTGAAAAAATTAGGCCCGGGCAGGTTTTCTTCACTATCAGTGATGCCATGTCAGCACTCGGCCATTCAATACCGGAGAAGAGTAATGACAACTACATCATCTGACGTTAGCACGACAAGAAAGAGATCTGACGTCTGAAAGCGTAAGTCAGGGTTCAGCCGACCGATGGCAGAAGGTATCATTAGACGACTGCCGTATCTGACCCGAGGTATTCATGTCATTTTCCAGCCTTCTTATTCTGCTTGCCGTTCTCGTAATAATTCCACTCGCCTGGTACGCCTGGAGCCTGACCCGCAAAGTGCAGGCGATGGAGGAAGAACAGGAACGTGAGGAAGCAGAAGCCGCTATGCAGCTTCGTAAGCATCAGGAAGAGCTGATTTCAGATATCCGTTTCGTCAGTCGCTCTGTCCTGCAGCAGCAGTGCGATATCACCGAGGGCGTGCTTCGTCTGGAATACTTATTAAAGGGCCTGGACCCGGATGTCTGGGATATGGATGAGCTTGCCAGTGTTCGCGCCCACCACAATGCTACACGTGCGATGCCGATCCTTGATGAATACAAAGCGCTGACACCCAAACAGCAATTCAAGATAGATAAAGAGCGCCTGACACTTGAGCATGACAACCGCCTGAGCATCGAACGAGACCTGAAGTGGTTAAGCAGGTACTCATTTCCTCAGGTGACTCTTATTCAGTAATCCATGTTCATTGATCCTTTCCAGACGCCTTGGACCACACAATACGTCTTGAACCTTCAGGAACTTTCGTGTCAAAGTCGGACTAAACGTTAACGAGAACCAATCATGAAACTGCTGACTTCTACCCTGCTAATTCTTGCCGCCCCACTAAGTTATGCTGAATGGACACTGAGTCCGGATTCTTCAGTGAAATTTCTGAGCACGAAAAACACTAATATCACCGAAGTTCATGAGTTTACCCAGCTTTCGGGCTCAGTCAGTGACAAAGGTAATGCCGAAATTTCTATCGACCTGAGCAGCGTTGAAACCGGCATTGGCATCCGCAACGAACGCATGCAATCGATGCTATTCAATGTGTCGGACTATGCCACCGCAACCGTTTCTACGGACCTGCCAGACACAATGATGCTGGCGCTTAAGAACGGTGAAACCGCAACGTCTGTATTACCGCTGACACTCGAATTGCACGGCGAGAAGAAAGACATTGAAGCGGATGTGCTCGCTACTGCGGCTGCCGACGGTCACGTGATTGTTACCACTCAATCCCCAGTATTAGTGAATGCTGGCGACTTTAAACTGGCAAAAGGTGTTGAAGCGCTGCGCGAAGTCGCAGGTCTGGATCGAATTTCAACGACTGTGCCCGTGACCTTTACTCTCCTGTTTACCGAAGCTCCTGAGTAACGCTCAGGCAGATGCCGCCGGCAGGAACCTATCCCGGCCGGCCGCTTTTGCTTTGTACAGATACTTATCCAGATGATCGAGTACCTGCTCGACTGATAGATCCTGATGCGGACGTGGCGTCACAGCAATAAAAGCCCCCGACGCCGTCACGGGCACACGCTTGCCCGAGTCATTCAATACCGACATTTCACGAATCGACTCCTGAACCCGGGAAACCACCGCCATTAATTGATCTGGCTGGCAACCAGGCAGAATCAATGCGAATTCCTCTCCGCCGAGGCGTCCGATGTGATCGGTGGGTCGTATGGTCGATTTCAATGTCCGGCATAACGTCTTCAGCACGCGATCACCTGTGCCGTGACCGTGAATATCGTTGACCTTTTTGAAGTGATCGATATCCATCAGCACCATCGCAAATACATGATGCTGCCGCTGGCCTCTGGCCCATTCACGTCGATAAACACGATCAAACCCCCGACGATTTTCAGCGCCAGTGAGTGGATCAGTCAGTGCCATCAGCGCCTGTGCCTCAGACTGCCGCACCATCACCAGGCATGCGGCGATCACAGCTGCCAGGTGCTGCATAAAATCTGTCGCCATACCGGCGGTAAAACGATCTTCTCGAGAAGAGAACATACAAAGCTGGCCGATGTATTCGCCGCTTCGCATAAGGGGTAAGCGCAAACCCGAGCGCCATGGCGGCGGTGTTTCGATTACATCGGCTTTGCTGATGGGTAGGCTGACTTTGAATTCGATCTGATTAAGCAGTGCACCCTGGTCGATGTCGAGAGACTGAAGCATCGACGCCTTAAGTTCTCCATCTGGGTCACAGATGCGCAAGCTGACGGCGTCCAGATCAAACTGAGAAGGCAAGGCTTCAAGAAGTAAGGTCAGAAAATCCTGCCAGTTCTGGGCTGACAGCAGTTGCAGTTCAAACGCCTGTAGACGCTTCAGCAGCGCTTCATTGCGGCGGGCGTTTTCGAGTAATTCCGCTAGTTCCAAGGTTTGTCCTCTCCCGTTCCACTCAGTGTAGACGCTGTCCTGATTTTTGCCCGGCATGAGCGAAATTTCTTTGATAGAATGCCGGCAATACTGACTAACCTGCGGACTTCTCTTCAGTGGTTACCTCCACGCCTCATGCTTCCCGAGACAACAGCATCCTGATTTTTGACTCTGGCGCCGGTGGTCTGTCGATACTTCGTGAGGTCCGCAAGAAACTCCCGGTAACGCGCTTTCATTACCTGATGGACACAGCCTGTTTTCCGTACGGTAATCAGAGTGATAGCCTCCTTGAACGCCGGATCCCTGAATTATGCAAGGCAGCAGTCGAGCGTTTCGATCCTGCGGTACTTGTTCTCGCTTGCAACACTGCCAGTACGTTAGCCCTGCCATTACTCCGTGAAGTACTCGACATCCCAGTTGTGGGCGTTGTGCCCGCGGTGAGGGTCGCCGCCGGGCATTGCGCGAGTTCGGCTGATACTTCATTCGGTCTTCTGGCGACTCCCGCGACGGTGAAGCGCCCGTACACCGACAACCTAATATCAGACTTCGCTGATGGCTTCGAAGTTCACCGTTTTGGTAGTCCGCTGCTGGTCAGTTACGCGGAGCGTGCGATCTCTGGGGAGGATGTCAGTTCAGAACTTGAGGCCCACCTTGGCCCCTGGCTGGAGACATACCCGGACATGAAAGCCATTGTACTTGGCTGTACGCACTACCCACTGCTGCGCGAAGAGTTAGAACATCTCTGGCCGGATCATCACTGGATTGACTCAGGTGAAGCAATTGCTCGCCAGACCGATAAAATACTCCGTGCTGCCGTCTCAACAAGGTCAGTAAATATCTCAGAATCCAGGGGTTCGCCGGGAAGCGGTCTGCCTGGAGAAACCGAGAGCCATACATGTTTGCACTGGACCGGCAGACAGGAACCTGATGGCGTCGCTGGCTACCTTTCTGAGCTTGGCGAGCACGTAAAACGGATGCCATTCGACTGGCCGATAACACAATAAAACTTATACAAGCACAAAATCCTGTATAAGTTTCATCGAATTAAGTACTATTACTTCAAATCTGAACAAGCGACGGAACCAAAATGTCGAAACTAGAGTCACTTTACAGTGATGTATTAACTGAATTAGGCGAAGATGTCTCACGTGAAGGCCTTCTGGATACACCCAAACGAGCTGCGAAAGCGATGCAGTTCCTGACCAGTGGTTACGAGACCAAAATCGATGAAGTAGTCAACGGTGCCGTATTCAGCAGCGATAACGACGAAATGGTTGTAGTTGAGGGCATCGAGTTTTACTCACTGTGTGAGCACCACATGTTGCCATTTATCGGCCGATGCCATATTGGTTACCTGCCAAACGGTAAAGTACTCGGCCTCTCCAAGTTCGCGCGAATTGTTGACATGTTCGGACGTCGACTTCAGATTCAGGAGAACATGACGAAACAGATCGCGGAAGCCGTAGAAGAAGTCACGGGCTGTCGTGGTGTAGGTGTTATCGTTGAAGCCAAGCATATGTGCATGATGATGCGTGGCGTACAGAAACAGAACTCAATGATGCGCACCTCGGTGATGAAGGGTGACTTTCGCGCTAATCAGGCGACCCGTGAAGAATTCATGAGACTCGTCGGCCTCTGATTACAAGCCACCTCACCTGCTGACCCGTCTGATATCGAAAGGCGCCCGACGCCTTTTTACATGACTTAAAGTCGTCTCAGGAAGATTATGGAAGCTTTTGCCTGGTGGGTGTGGCCCATCCTCTTATACATCGGCGGCATAGCAGCCGCCGCTGACGCTTTGTGGCAAGGCCGGACCGCGCAGGGAACCGCAGCGTGGGTTCTCGCCCTGGTTTTAATGCCACTGGTTGCCCTGCCGGTATATCTGTTTTTTGGCAGCCGCCGTTTCCGGGGCTATCGCAGGGCGCGACGTAAAAAAGACACGCACCTGGCTAAGCGTCAGCGGCAGATCCGTAAAACTCTGACAGATGCTGTGCTGTCGCCTGACACGACCACCCTGCCACTACAGAGACTTTTTCGCGTCCCGATGCTGGATGGCAATGACACTCAGTTACTGATTAACGGACACGACACCTTCAATGCCATCCTCAATACAGTAAGAACAGCGCGGCATACCGTCTGCGTGCAGTTTTATACTTTCCGCGACGATGCTCTGGGACAGTGCTTTGCTGATGTACTGTGCCAGAAAGCCGCTGAAGGCGTCAGGATCTACCTGCTTTATGATGAAATCGGCTCTGGTGGTCTGGATAAGAATTTCATCAGGCAGATGACAGATGCTGGCATAGAAGTATCACGCTTTAACCCACTCAAACTGCGCAACCGCACCAACATCAATTTCCGTAACCACCGTAAGCTGGTGATTATCGATGATCACACAACCTTTGTCGGCGGTCACAATGTGGGTGTTGAATATCTGGGTAAAGATCCGGAAATAGGTCATTGGCGAGATACACACATGCGCGTGTCTGGCCCGGTATCGCTGGCATTTCAGCTATCGTTCAGCGAAGACTGGATGTGGGCTACAGGCGTCACGCCTGAATTGCGCTGGGAGCAGCCGCAAATCATGGGTAAGCGCAAAGTGATGTGCATCAACCCAAGTCCTGCCGATTATTACGACAGCGGCAGCCTCTTTTTTACCCACATGATTAACACCGCCACAGAGCGCTGCTGGATCGTCAGCCCTTATTTCGTTCCGGACCAGAACGTCTATGCTGCGCTTCAACTGGCTGGCCTGCGTGGAGTTGATGTCAGGATTATTCTTCCGGGTATCTCTGATAACTGGATGGTAGCTCAGGCGAACCGCAGCTACGTTGCTTCTCTGCAGAAAGCTCAGGTGCAGTTTTACACTTATACGCCCGGATTCCTGCATCAGAAAGTTCTATTGGTAGACGATGAGTGGTCGTGCGTCAGCAGCGCCAATCTGGATAACCGCTCGCTGCGCATCAACTTCGAAATTGGCGCTCTGATTAAAGACAAAGAGTTCGCTGCTGAAATCGAGGCGATGATGCTTGATGACCTCGACCATTGTCGCCCCACCCACGTCGATCAGCGCTGGTGGAAGCAGCTTCTTGCGCGTTTGCTTCGTTTGATCGCCCCTGTACTCTAAAACCGATATCCAAAAAAAACCGGGCAATAGCCCGGTTTTTTTGTGCTCTGGACGCACTGGATAATCAGAACTTATAACCGCAGGCGACCATAAAGGCGATAGGATCAATCTCAACTTCAAGACCATCCGCAGCGCCACCTTTTACCTCAGTATCGATATCTACTTTCCAGACAGACGCATTGACCAACCAGTTATCATTGATCATATAATCAACACCGGCGCTGTAGGCTAAGCCAAAGCTTGGTTTCAGTCCGTTGGAGCCAAGACCTGCATCGTCTTCTTCGTCAAAAAAGAAGGTGTAGTTCACGCCCAGCCCGACATATGGCTGAATCGCAGAATCAGCTCCCATCGGATAGTATTGCGCAGACAGGGTTGGTGGCAGGTGTTTTGTGGTGAGAACGTCAGCACCATCAATCGCCCCACCATCACCTTCGGCAGTGTGTTCAAAAGGTGTAGCAGCAAGCAATTCCACACCGAGATACTGATTGACCATATAAACACCGGTCAGCCCGAGTTGAATATTGCTATCGATATCCAACTCTGAATCTGGCACCAGAGCACTGGTATCGGCGTTGCCATCTTTCGGAATAACATTGATTACGCCAGCTTTAACGATAATATCCCCAGCTTCGTATGCAAATGCGGGAACGGCAGGAAGGAAAGCCATTGATACAGCACCAGCGATCAGGGTTTTCATCAGTTTCATCGCGCACTCCTTATATCTGTGCAATAGAAAACACAGCCAGAGTACGTAAATGACAATGACGTCATTTGATACAAATCAAAAACAAAACAACAACGAACGGTTCACAGTCGCGAAGCACGATCTATGTCAATTTTCGGCGAAGAATGTGCGAAACAAGCCAGAGAATATGCCCCTGTTGATCTCGGGTCGTCAAAATTTGATTTCTGGCCTATAGTTACAAGACGAGTTTAACCCCCTTATTGCAGGACACAGGACTTGAGTAGCCCGCAGAAAACAACAGATCAGGAATTTGTTCAGAAAAGCCACGTTGGTGTGCGTCTGCTTTCTTATCTACTGGCTTTCAGTTTTATTGTCAGCGTTCTTGCGTCAGGCTTTGTACTTTATTCCGACTATCGCCGCGGTGTCAGCCAATACCGCAGCAACCTCGATCAGATCCACGCCAGTTACCAGGAAAGTATCAGCTACAGCCTCTGGAACTTTGACAACCGCCAGATCGAATCTCAGCTCTCCGGTATCCTCAACTTCCCAGGTGTGGTTTACGTCTACATCGAAAGTCGTGAGAAGCTGGTACAGAGCGCGGGAGATATTTATGCCGCCGCGGACCTTCACTACTCGTTTCCGCTGACGCACCAGAGCGCCTCTCAGGAATACGAACTCGGTAACCTTTACCTGAACGTGAACTACACCGGGCTGTACGACGACCTCAAACATAAAGCGGTCACCATCATTGGCACCCAGTTCATCAAAACTTTCTCCGTGTCTATTTTCATTCTTGTGATGGTACGCCTGCTGATTACCCGCCGGTTAGATGTGATGGCCCAGTGGGCACACACCTTCAGCCTGAATAATTTGGATGACCCACTTCAGTTCAACGATCAACATAAGCGATCAGATGAGCTCGACATGGTCGCCAACGCAATTAACCGCATGCGCGAAACCCTTCGCAGTGACGCCCAGGAACGGGAGCAGGCCCGAGAGCAGCTGGTCGAAACCAAAGAGCAGCTGACAGTCGCAATTGACAACGCGTCTCTGGGCTTTGCGAGATACCTACCAGAATCTGATCATTTGCAGTGCAACAATCACTTTGCACGGCACCTGGCGACCACGCGCCAGGAGTTGGAGTCCATGCCCAGTGCAATGGAACATATCCGTGACATGGTTCGGGGGCTCAAAGGCCCGGAGCAGCGGGAAAAGATCAACCAGTTACTGCTTGGCCGCATATCGCGACTGCATGGCGAATTTACCATTGCCAACTTCCGCAATGAGAAGTGCTATTTCGATATCACGATGCAAACGCTCCAGTTCAGTGAATCGCGCCCTCGTGAAGTTCTGATCTGCATGCTGGATAAAACCCGCGAGCAGTCTGCGACCCGGCGTGCTCATGAATTGGCGGCATCGCTTGAGAATAAAGTCACTGAGCGCACGGAGCAGCTGTACACAGAGCAACAGAAGGCCCGCGAAACAGTAAGACGCCTCGAGACCCGCCTCGAGCAGAAAAATGCTCAGATGAATCAGCAGTCAACGAATGAGTTCAAGAAGTGGCTGCTTGCAGAAATGGAAGAGCACTACCCGGAAGGTGCAGACCTCCCGGGCAGAATGCCGGTCATGCGCGAGTATCTGCGCCATTGCACTAACGAGGGCCAGGGCGCTGTTGATCTGCCAAAGCTCTTCGACGACCTGTTACACGAATCGGAGATTCTTAAGTCAGTTCGAACCGTGAATCAGATGCCATTCTCTTTAGTGATATCAGAACCGGCCGGACTGCTGTCATTCCTGATCAGCCTGATTCTCGAACGAGAGCCAATGTTGGAACGTGCAACCCTTCTCAAATCCAGTGCGGAAGTAAAAGGCGCTACGGCACAGGTTCACTTCTCACTGGTACTCCCGGAAGGAACCGACGAAGTAACGCCTCATCCGCACTTTGGTTTGGCTGAATATATCACCACAACCCGCTTCCATGGCGATCTAAACCGCCAGTTAAGCGATGAGAATACGCTCGATATTGATCTTTCGATCGCGCTCTATGATTACTCTGACGAGTCAGTGCATGACGATGATGAAAGCGAAGTCGAAGCCTGATTAGGACAATAAAACGGCCAGCATTTGCTGGCCGTTTTATTATCGTCAGATCTCACTTAAAGAAAAGCAAAGCTCTCCTCATCCATCTGCATCAGAGACTTCGGATCTTTTAGCATCATTTTCCTGTGTGCTTTCGCTCTAGGCAGAAGACGATCGTAATAAAATTCTGCGGTCTGAATTTTCGCTTTGTGAAAATCGACGTCTTTCCCCTCAGCGAGGTTAGTGTAAGCAGCATCCGCCATTTTCGCCCAGAAGAACGCCATCACGATGTAGCAGGAGTACATCAGGTAATCGACTGACGCAGCACCTACCATGTCGCGGTCTTTTCGTGCTTTGAACGCAATACGGAAAGTGTTCAGACGCCAGGCAATCATCGCCCGCTTCAGCTGCTTGATGAACGGCTTCATCTCTTTGGTATTTTTGTGGTTCTTAATAAACTGGTTTACCACAGCGCGGAAATCATCGAATGACTTCATACGGCCCAGCAGGATCTTACGACCCAGCAGGTCGAGTGCCTGAACGCCTGTAGTACCTTCGTACAGCTTGGCAATCTGAGTATCACGGATGATCTGCTCCATGCCCCACTCTTTGATAAAGCCGTGACCACCGTAAACCTGAACACCGTGGTTCGCCGCTTCGTAACCAAGTTCTGTCAGACCCGCTTTCATGATCGGCGTCAGGAAGCCCAGTTTGTCATCCCAATCTTCGTAACCTTTCATGTCGCCTGCAGCGTGCGAGGCCATCATTTTGTCAGCTAGCGTTGCTGCGTAATACAGCATGGCACGCCCACCCTCAGCGATGGCTTTCTGAGTCAGAAGCATGCGACGGACATCCGGATGAACGATCAGTGCGTCAGCCACTTTATCCGGGCTCTTCTTACCGCTCAGGGAGCGCATGGAGCGACGCTCTTTCGCGTAAGGGAGTGCGCCCTGGAACGACAGTTCAGCCGCACCGATCCCCTGAATAGAAGTACCCAGACGAGCCGTGTTCATAAAGGTGAACATGCAGTGCAGGCCCTTATTCTCAGGGCCGATCAGGAAGCCTTTAGAACCGTCGAAGTTCATGACACAGGTAGACGAACCGTGAATACCCATTTTGTGTTCGATAGAACCGCAGGTCACGTTGTTCGCATCACCGTTGCTGCCATCTTCATTAACGTTCAGCTTAGGAACGATAAACAGAGAAATACCTTTGGTACCTTCTGGTGCGTCAGGCAGGCGCGCCAGTACGATGTGAACGATGTTATCGGTAAAATCGTGTTCACCAGACGAGATAAAGATCTTGGTACCGGTGATGTTGTAGCTGCCATCCGGGTTTGGCTCAGCCTTGGTTTTTACCTGGCCAAGGTCAGTGCCACACTGCGGCTCAGTCAGACACATGGTGCCTGTCCAGCGACCTTCTGTTAATGGAACCAGGAAAGTCTGCTTTTGCTCTTCTGTACCGTGCAGGTAGATGGTGTTCATCGCTCCCAGTGACAGACCCGGGTACATACCCCACACCCAGTTCGCGGTACCGATCAGTTCAGATTTGATCACACCCAGTGACAGAGGCAGACCCTGACCGCCGTATTCAACCGGCGCAGACATACCCTGCCAGCCGCCTTCCATGTACTGCTGATAGGCTTCTTTAAAGCCCGGTGGAGTCGTTACCTGACCATCTTCGAACTTACAGCCTTCGTCACCGACCTGATACAGAGGAGACAGAACTTCTTCGCTGAAACGTGCAGCTTCGCCAATGATGGCGTCAACCATATCAGGCGTCGCTTCATCGCCGCCCGGAATATTTTTGTAGTGAGTCTGATAATCGAATACGTCGTTAATCAGAAAGTTGATGTCGCGCAGTGGAGCTTTAAATTGAATCATGAAACTGTCTCGCTAATAAAAAAACAAGCTGTTGAAAAAACAGACAGTCAGCATTCTTTCAGTCGGAGGTGTGTCGCGCCATTGGCCGCGAAGACCTATTCAGGCTGTCACAGGGGTAAGTTTCTGGTCTTTCTGATGGGAATGTTGAGGCAGATCAAGAAACAAAACAGCCCCTCTAAAAGGGGCTGTCTCTTATAAACAATTCACAGAGCTGGAATTATGCCGGCTCAGCTTCTTTGTTTTTTGCAGCTTCTTCGTCTTTCAGTTCACGACGCAGAATCTTACCAACCGGAGTCATTGGCAGCTCGTCACGGAACTCAATGTACTTAGGCTGTTTATAACCTGTCAGGCTCTCACGGCAGTGCGCTTTGATATCGTCAGCAGTGAGATTTTTGTCGGTTGAAATGATGAAAAGTTTCACGGCTTCACCGCTCTTATCATCTGGGATACCGATAGCCGCACAGTTTTCTACTGCTGGGTGAGCCGCTACGACTTCTTCGATTTCGTTTGGATATACGTTGAAGCCAGAAACCAGAATCATGTCTTTGATACGATCAACGATTTTCACGAAACCATCGTCGTCGATCACAGCAACGTCACCGGTCTTCAGCCATTCGCCGTCTTCAGTGAAGGAGTCAGCCGTAGCTTCAGGACGGTTCCAGTAACCTTTCATTACCTGAGGGCCCTTAACGCACAGCTCGCCGCGTTCGCCCTGAGGCACTTCGTTACCCTGATCGTCGATGCACTTCAGAGACGTGCCCGGCACAGCCTGACCAACAGTACCAAGACGCTCAAGGCCCGCCGCTGGGTTAACTGCAACAATTGGCGAACATTCAGTCAGACCGTAGCCTTCTGAGATACCGCAACCTGTGGTTTCTTTCCAACGCTTAGCCGTGTCGTCCATCAGAGCGGTACCGCCTGACAGCGTCAGGTTCAGGTGCTCGAAGTTACACTCTTTAAATTCAGGGTGATTCAGCAGGCCAACAAACAGGGTGTTCAGACCAACGAAACCGTCCAGGCGATGAGGCTTAATCATCTTGATGAACATACCTGGGTCACGAGGGTTCGCGATCAGGATGCTGTGATCACCAGAATCCAGCATCGCCATCAGGTGAACAGTGAAAGAGTATATGTGGTACAGAGGCAGCGGAGCTACTACGGTAGCGCCGTCGGCTGGTTTCAGTGGCTTACCGTTATCATCAACCTGTGCCATGTTGGCGCGCGCCTGCAGCATGTTCGCAATCAGGTTCAGGTTGGTCAGCTCAGCGCCCTTCGCAACACCTGTAGTACCACCGGTGTACTGCAGAACGATAGTACTGTCGTGACCAGTGATGTGGTTCTTCTTGTAAGCACCCGCAGACTTACCCAGGCTCAGCGCTTTGCGGAAACGCACAGCGGTTGGCAACGAGTAATCCGGGATCATTTTCTTGATGTATTTAGCAGCAGCATTAATCAGCTGACGCTTAGGGAATGGCAGCATGTCTGCAAGGCTGGTCACGATAACGTGCTTCAGGCCCGTTTCTGGCAGGATGCTTTGTACAGATTTAGCGAACATGTCCATGCACACCAGGGCTTTCGCACCTGAGTCATTGAACTGATGAAGCATCTCACGTTCGGTGTACAGCGGGTTGGTATTCACCAGAATCATTCCGGCACGGAGAACACCGTACACAGCAATCGGACACTGCATAATGTTCGGCATCTGAACCGCGACGCGATCGCCTGGCTGCAGGGTAGTATGGTTCTGGAGATAGGATGCGAATGCAGCACTGTACTCGTCGATTTCACGATAGGTCAGAGTGTAGCCTACGCTGGTGAATGCTTTGCGGTCAGCGTAGCGCTTGAACGCACTGTCAATGCATTCAACAACCGAATCGTATTCATTCACATTGATGGTATCAACGATACCGGGCGCACGTTTGCCGTCCCAGAAAGACGCATCCATAGGTTTTTCCCCTGTTTATTTGATCGTTTTTTATGGCGCCCAGACTATGAAGCAAAGCGAGTTTGAGCGAAAGTGATATTCGTGACATCATTTTGGTCATTTATCGCCACACATTGTATCAGGTTTATCATGCCCGGACGTCAGGAAATATCCGCGGTTCACCCGCTGTTTACTAACGAGTACCTGATCCCCTTGCTGGAGCTGCTGGCTAACCGAGGGATAAGCCCGGCACAGCTGGTCGCAAATACCCGCCTTTCGCCACGTGCGCTCGGACAACCCGGCACACATATCTCAGCGCGTGAGTATGACCAGATCGTACGCAACGCCTATCGCCTGTCAAACGATCCTCTGCTGGGGCTGGAGCACGGGCGAAGAATGAGCATCGCCAGCCATGGCTTCCTTGGTTTTGCCGTGATGGCAAGCGAGACGCTCGGTGAAGGCCTGTCCCTCGCCGTACGTTATGCGGGCACCCGTACGGGGCTGGCGCGCATTCGGTTTCGTCAGGGGCAGGATGAATGCGCTCTGGAAATTATCAGAGCTGCCGCCCTGCCCGACTCCTACCCTTTTATTGCGCACAATATTCTATCGACGCTGGTAACAATTGCGCGTTTTTTGACCCGCAATAATGACATCCTGGCTCCAATCATCAGACTGGTCGAGTCAGCACAGCGACCGGTGGCTTTCTATGAACAACTGTTAGGCTGTGACGTCGAATTTAACTGTGATCAGTACGAACTTGTATTACCCAAAGCAGCTCTGAGCCTCGAGGTATCAACAGCGAACAGCGTTGCTCGTCATAGCGCTGAGCAGGAATGCGAACGGCTACTGGCGGAAGCGCCGGGTGAGCACATCGATCTTGCGTCACGGGTCCGTACACTTCTGATCAGTTACGGCAGCGGCCTGTCACTAGAAGATGTTGCAGAGCGCCTGCGTATCAGCGCCCGATCCCTCAACCGGCAACTGGCACAGCTCAACACCAGTTTCCGAAAAATGGTTGAAGAAGTAAGACGTGAACAGGCCACAAGACTGCTTGGCAACTCGAGCATGAAGGTTTCAGAAATCGCCGAGCAACTAGGTTACACAGACACGTCAAACTTCGTGAGGGCGTTTCGGAAATGGATGGGAATCACACCATTAAATTACCGAAAACTGACCAAACATGTGTCCTGAGTCACAATATTTCCAACCATAGTTTCACAACACCTGTATAATAACGATAACTTTGAGGCGCTGATTGTCCATACGGAAGTGGAAGAAACGAGCGTCCGAAAAGCACAGGCTGCGGCCTCATAACAAAAGAATAATTAACATGTCTCACGTACACTTTCAGTCCGGCAAACGCCCGGTATATCAGGAATTATCTGGAGAAGTGACCCGTTTCTTCAGAGAGAAAGGAATCAGGAAAACCGGCGATGATCGCCTGCATAATAAAGCCATTTTTATTGCCCTGCTGTACGTAGGGAGCTACCTGCTCATCTACGGTCTGTCTGGCTCAATGCATTACATTGCCTGGGCACTGCATGGCGTAGCCACAGCACTGGTCGGGTTCAATATCATGCACGACGGTGCACATGAATCTTTCAGCGCTTCACGCAAGATCAATCGCCTGATGGCGATGTCCTTCAACCTTGTTGGTAGCAATCGTTACTACTGGGCACAGAAGCACAATCGCAATCACCACGCCTTTACCAATGTCGATGAGGCGGACGAGGATATCGACGCGCTCGGACTGTTCCGGATGAGCCCTCATCAACCGCATCGCCCATTTCACAAATATCAGCATTTTTATGTCTGGTTCCTGTACCTGATTACCAGTCTGTTCTGGTTCTTTGCGTTGGATTTTAAAGCCTATGGCAGCCAGAAAATTGCCCGCAGGGATTATTCGCACCGCATGAAGCTCGCTGACCATGTGGAGTTCTGGGCATCGAAAGCCATCTACGTGACCCTGTATCTGCTGATTCCAATGGCTGCTTTGGGAACTGGCCCAGCACTGCTCGGTTTTCTTCTGATGCACGCTTTTCTGGGCTTCCTGTTCGCCGTTATCTTCCAATTGGCACATGTCGTAGATAAAGCTGAATTCCCCCGCCCGGACGAACGTGGTGTATTACCGGATGAGTGGGCCGTACATCAGATGCGTACTACGGTAGACTTCGCCACGGACAACCGTTTTCTGACCTGGGCTCTCGGAGGGCTAAATTTTCAGGCAGAACATCACCTGTTCCCACGTGTGAGCCATGTGCATTACGCTGAGCTGCACCCTATGGTTGAAAAGAAAGCAGCAGAACTGGGCTATGAACTGCGCTCGTACCCAACGATTTGGGCAGCCATTAAAGGCCATTATCGCCACATGAAAGCGCTTTCCGTGCCGGCAGCGCCAGCGCGCACGATTACCGTGGATGAGACAAACGAGATAGAGTGTACGACTGGTGCGGAGGAGCTCAGAGTTTCGTGATCCATCACACTCCTGAGACGTTTAAACAAACCGTTTTATAGAGCAATAATCGAGCAACAGAAGCCGGTTGCCGCTAGCAAAAGTCGAGTTCTTTCCGGATGCCTTGCATACCTTCCTTAAAAAGTCAGAGCGGAAGATGCAGACAGGACAAAATAGCCGGGTACGCTCGATTCATTGCCACGGCAACCAGCGGATGTCAGGCCGTCCTGATTCTCCCGTCAGGTCGTCACCACGCTTACCGACAACTACAAAAACAAACAGGTACCTGGCGGCCCTATGCACCAAAGGCTTGAGCAACACATAAAGCAACACCTCGGAGAAGAGGCGAGCCTGCCCGAAAACTTTCAGGCGCTGCTCCGGGACGTTGACCGAACATACGAATTACTGGATCAACAGCGGTCCGACCTCATGGAAACGCTTGAGCAGAGTGCGCGTACCATGCTGGAGCGGAACGCTACCCTGACCCGCAACCTTGAATCCCAACGAAAGTCACAACAGGAACTGAGTCAGTCATACGAAGTACTCAATGCCACGCTCAATGCGTCAAACGAAGGCATTCTTGTTGTCGACAACGATGATCATGTCGTAGCGTTCAACGACCGCTACGTAGAGTTGCTCCGCACCTCACGGGACGAAGTCATTTCTCGGTCGGGCACCGACCTGTTCCACTACTCCTGCTCCTTGTTCAGCGATAAAACGAAGCTGCATAGTCAACTGGCGGCGATTCGTGATCCCGGTACATCGTCGTTCGATGAATACAAGTTTCATGACGGGACAACCCTGGAGATCTACGGACATCACCATGAAGTTGCCGGCTTTATATGGATGATCCGCGATATTACGGAAGTACGTGAAAAAGAAGCGACCATCAGTTACCAGGCGTACCATGATAGCCTGACCGGCTTGCCAAACCGTGTACACCTGCAACAGAAACTGTCTGAAGCCATTGAAGAAGCGACGGATACGCACAAGCGTTTTGCTCTTTGCTATCTGGATCTGGATGGTTTTAAAACCATCAACGACAGCCTTGGTCATAGTACCGGTGATGAGTTGCTCATTGAGGTCGCCCAACGCCTTCAGGGAGTAATGCGCCCAGGAGACACACTGGCCCGTGTTGGCGGTGACGAATTTATCGTACTGTTCAACCACGTCGAGCACCACGATGAAGTACTGGAGTCCGCAGAGCATCTGCTGCTGCGCTTGTGTGATCCGATTCGCCTCGGACGCAGAGAGTTCGTCATTGGCGCCTCCATGGGTATAGCCATATACCCTACTGATGGTGAAGAAGTCGGTATTCTTATGCGCAATGCCGACATCGCCATGTACCGTGCAAAGGCGAATGGTAAGAATTGCTACCACCTGTTTACGCCATCACTCGAACGTATCGCAGTTCAGCGTATGTCCCTGGAGACCAGTCTGCGTAAGGCGCTCGAAAGCAATGCGCTGGAGTTATATTACCAACCTAAGGTATGCCTCCACGATATACGACCCGGCATGTCGACCGGCCACCTGCACAGCTTTGAAGCTTTACTGCGCTGGCCGAAGTCTAACGGTGAATTCGTATCGCCCGAGAGCTTCATCCACATTGCCGAAGATGCGGGTATGATCGGCCGGATTGGTTTCTGGATTCTTGAGCAGGCATGCACTCAAGCCAAAGAGTGGTACCAGCAAGGCTACCAGGCCAATATCAGCATCAATATTTCCCCAAGACAGTTCCTGATCCCGAACTTTCATCTGGATATCGTCCGCACCATTAACGAAATAGGCATACCGACCTCGCTGATTTCAGTTGAGATCACTGAAAGCCTGCTGATGCAGGACCTCACTCATGCCCGCCACGTCCTCGAGTATTTCAGAGAACATGGCATATTTATTTACCTCGACGACTTCGGCACCGGCTTTTCATCACTCAATTATCTGAAGAACTTACCCGTCGACGCCATCAAGATCGACCGGACGTTTGTGAAGGACCTGAGCACGAGCACCGCCGATCAGGCTATTGCCGCATCGATCATTACGTTAGGCAAAAACCTCGACATGCTGATTGTGGCCGAAGGTATTGAGACCGCCGAACAAGCTGATTTTCTGATCCGCAACGGCTGTGATCTCGCACAAGGGTTCTATTATGGTCACCCAGTGAGTGCCTCAGACGCCGAGCAATTCCTGCACCCCGACGACTTATTGCACTGCAATATTGCACATCGACCGGCGGCGAAGTAAATTCGCCGCCTGACTAATCGATTTCTATCTGGAGTCCGCCGTGGAATACCCGTCTTTTGTTGCGATTGATGCCAGCTCATACGAAGACAGCGCACACCCCATCGCAATCGCCTGGTCTCTGGCGGACGGCACCGTCAAGACAACTCTGATTCAACCGGACGATGACTGGGACGATTGGGATTTCGCACTCGAAGACCTGCATGGTATATCTCAGGACACTCTCTACCAGATGGGAGAAACCGGCTGGTCGGTCATCCGCGAGCTGGAAGCAGACCTTGATCACCCGTTTCTGCTAGCCGACCACGCAGAGCGCTGCGAGCTTCTTCTTGAAAAGCTCTACGACGCCTACGGCAAAGAGTCATCCATTGAGATCGGCGCCTGTCAGGCAGAGCCTGGCCTCGACATGCTCGGAGAGTGGTACGAAGACACCAACTTCTGGCATCAGCCATGCGATGAGCGTGTACGTTTGCTACTGTTCAAATGGAATGAATCAAAAGATCATCAATGATCACTAAATTGCAGAAACCAATACCAAAATATCATTAACGATATTTTAAATTAAAAACTTCCTAAAGGATGATTCAATAGAGGCGGCCCAATCCTCCGGGACGCCTGCCTCCTGGGCGAACCTTCTCCAGTCTCGGACAGCCTCTCCCACCTCGCTAATCAACTCTTTAACCTGTCGCTCCCGAATGTCCGCTGCTTTACCGCATTCGATGAGGTCATCAAGGGCAAAATGATCCCGCTTGCCGTTGACAGACATCTGGTGAGTAGAAGTCCAGTCCCCATCAGGGTTGTAGGCATAGGTTACATCATAAGCGGGCGCCAGAGACCACCCCCCCTTACGGTTCATGAGAAAGCCAATATTCTTCGTATGATCATCCTGATTACGTATCATCAGATTAAGCAGCATTCGCCGGAACTGCTGCTCTTGAGCAACGCGTGCCTGACTCTTCACAACCTGACGAATCACACGAAAGCACTGCTCGTAAGAATACCCGCCTGCCACATTAAAATCGTAATGAGCAATACCACAGAGCGTTTGCATATGAAGCTTCTTGCCAGTTTCAGACCGGTCAAACCGCTGGGTCAGAAAGTGCGCACGACCGTTTTCTTCAAGTAAGCGACTTGGCATCATCTCGATGCCCGCAGCCCGTGCCATCAAGTAGCATGCATATTCAATGCGGGTATAACCTTGAGGGTCTGCCAATTCTTTATCACGATTCGCCGCAACGCCGTCGAATTTGAGCAAATAATGCTGAAAGCCCGCTTCTGTATCACACTGCCCGGAACGCACCTCTCCGGTCTGCTCGTTCCAGGCGATGACGGCTTTTGCACGTGCACCACCCGCCGACGTTCCCACTGCAATAATCTGGTTCAACGCCTGGGCGTCTTCTTCACCTTCAATAATTTCTACCGCCAGGCCCTGCTTCTGATTCAGGGCTTTATTCGCCAGCGACACCAACTCGGACAACTCGACTGGCGTTCCAGCGCCTACATGGCCTCGCGTCGCCGGAGCAAACTCCAGTGCCCCCATGCCTCGTTGCCCAATGTAGAGCAGACGTTCAACAGGATTGAATGACCCCGGATCACGCCCTTGTGCCACCAGCCACTGATCAATCAGGAGATTACCGAACTTGTCCGGCAGGGCATCAGCCAACATTCCCGGCAAGCCCTTAAAGGTCTCATGAGCTAGCTGCGGAAAACTGAAACGCCCCGCTCTTAACGGCATCTGCAGTGGTGCCAACTCAATGCCCGAGCGCAGGAATTCAGGAGCATATTCGAAAACGCCGAGTTGACGCACACTGTCCCATTGAACAGCGCCTATTGTGCGTCCCCAAAGCTGCACTTCCGCCAGGCTGATCATTCGCCATCGCCCCACGACCAGCTTGCATCATCTGCCGATGACGATTCAGGCCTTGCCCTCTGACGAACAGGCGCCTCCCGATAAATGCCGGCACCGTTCTCTCGAAGGCTCGCTATCGGGCTGACATCAGGCTCACGAATCAATGCATCCAACAGGTGCACAAGCCCGAGGGCGCGTAAAACAGCAATAAGATTGAGTAGGCTCAGGTTACCCTCCCCGCCCTCGAAACGCCGCAGTGTGGCAACTCCGACCCCAGCGAGATCAGCCAGCGCCTGCTGTGTAACGTTACGCTGGAGACGCTCACTCCGGAGTCGCCCGGCCAACTTTGCCAGAATCTGCTGATCTGACAGTGGATCAAGATCATATTCACTCATTTATGACCTCCTAAATAACATTAATACATATAATTAATCACGAATGATCCTTAAAGTAAAAAGTATTTATACTATGCAAGCTCCACCAATCGCAGTAGAGTACGCACCTTTCTTCTCCCGTACACAAAGCTCGAGAATCCAGGCATGGCACTGAAAGCCACCATCTACAAAGCTGAACTGATGATCTCTGACATGGATCGCGACTACTATGCGACCCACACCCTGACGATCGCCCAACATCCCTCAGAAACCATACTGAGAATGATGACCCGCATCGCGGTATTCGCGTTGAATGCACACGAACGTCTGGAATTTACCCGAGGCATCAGCACAGATGACGAGCCTGATCTCTGGCAGCGCACATACAGCGATGAGACGGAGCTTTGGATTGAACTGGGCCAGCCTGATGAAAAACGTCTACGAAAGGCGTGTAATAAAGCACAGTCAGTCAAACTGTACGGCTATCAGGGCAATGCATTTGATGTCTGGTGGAAACAGCACGAAAATAAAATTCATGCATACCCAAAGCTGAGCGTAATTAAGCTCGCCGACGATGCCTGCACTCAGCTAGAGTCACTATGCACCCGTACCATGCGACTGCAAGCGACGATCCAGGACGGCACCATGTGGCTAGGAAATGACGAGCAGTCCATCGAATTTACGCCTGAGACACTCTTTGGTGGAGACCAGTCATGAGTAGCTTCCGCAGCCTGTTGCACGACACTAACATTCTGAAACGGCTGGCATCGCTGGGGTACGCTGAACCTACCCCGATTCAGGAGGCCGCAATCCCTCATATCCTGGCGGGAACCGAACTGATGGCCGCAGCGCCAACCGGTACAGGCAAGACTGCAGCGTTTATGCTTCCGCTTCTGCAATTACTCAGCGAGCACCCACGCACAGAAGAAGAAGGTTATCGCTACCCGCGAGTACTTATTATTGCGCCAACGCGTGAACTCGCTCAGCAACTGGCGGAGAATTTTCGGGACTATGGACGCAACTGCGGTCACCGTTGTCTGCTCCTTTGCGGCGGACAGAACCCACGCACCATTGAAGATAAAATGGCCGAAGGCGCAGACGCTGTCGTAGCCACACCAGGTCGTCTGTACGAACTCATGATCCGTCATCGTGTCAGTTTTGAGCATCTGCAGTGTCTGGTGCTCGACGAAGCAGACCGCCTGCTGGATCTGGGCTTCGCCGAAGATCTGCAACGCATTGTTCAGAAACTACCCGACGTTCGCCAGAACCTTCTTTTCTCGGCAACATTTGATAATGCCGTACGCGAACTTGCGTCTGAGCTTATGCCCGGAGCCATCGAACTCGGGCAGAAAGACGCCAACCGCACCAGCGAAAACGTCCGTCAGTGGCTGCACCCTGTCGATCACAGCGATAAAGGCAATGCCGTTGCTTCGCTTCTGATTGAAAATAAATGGAAGCAGGTAATGGTCTTTACCAAGACTAAAAAAGGCGCCGATGCTCTGACGGATCACCTCAAGTCGGAAGGCATCCAGGCGGAAGTGCTGCACGGTGATAAATCACAGACTGAACGTAACGACATTCTTGATGCCTTCCGCGAGCATCGCCTGCGAGTTCTGGTGACGACGGATGTCGCCTCACGCGGCATTGATATTGAACACTTACCTGCGGTCATCAATCATGACCTGCCGCCTGTCGCGCACGACTATATTCACCGTATTGGTCGTACCGGCCGCGCCGGTGAAAAAGGCATCGCGATTTCACTGGTTGCCGCACACGAAGTCGACACACTGACCGCCATTGAAACTCTGATCGGCCGCGCACTACGTCGCGAGGATCTTATCGGACACGTACCAAACCACAGCGTCCCCGCGACAGGGCCTGGTAAACTCAACCTGCGTAAACCATTGAAGACAAAAGCAGGCAAAGAGAAAGCACAGAAAGGAAAGGCTTCAAAAGGAAAACAGAGCGGTGAAGACAATCAGGAGTTGAGCTCCGTGCCACGTGCCAACCGCGCTAAAGAGAAGCCATCCGCGCCACCAGCAAAAGAGCCAAAAGGTCGCGGAGGCTCTCTCTTTTCAGGGCGTAAAAACGTCACCAAGAGATCGATTGATTAAAACACGATTCAATTGGTCGCTTCAGGCGGAGGCTATTTCAAAAGCCCTTTCGGGTTATTTGGGCGGCAGGCGCCCGACAAAGCGGTTACACCGCTGAAGCCAGTATTCCAGATCCTCTGGTTCAGCGACCGCTGCGCCATCTACCATCACCATGCCTTTTAATGGACGGCCGGTGAAGTCCATCTCTCGCGTACCATCTTCAGCAAGTGCGGCATCGTAATCGTCAGGGCCAACCCGCACCATCAGCTCGTCGCCCAAGACACCGCACAGCATATGACCGTTGAGCATGATACAAAGCCCACCGAACATCTTCTTTTCGTCCCAGTGACCAAAGTGACAGACCACCGCACGAATACGCTCCGCAAGCTCAGCATCAAACGCCATAAGATCAGGCCGGGTTAATATCCAGTAGTTCGACTTCGAAAATCAGCAGCGAGCCACCCGGAATAGTACCCACCTGACGATTACCGTAAGCCAGACGCGCAGGAATATAGAATTTATATCTTGCGCCTTTGGTCATCAGCTGTACGCCCTCGGTCCAGCCTGGAATTACGCGGTTCAGCGGAAATGAAATCGGCTCACCGCGCTTTACCGAACTGTCGAACACAGAACCATTGATCAAAGTGCCGTGATAATGCACCAGCACAGTATCTGTCGCTGCCGGTCGAGTATCACCCTCCCCCTCTGTGAGCACTTCGTACTGCAGCCCACTGTCTGTCTGAGTTACTTCATCACGTAACGCATTCTCAGCTAAATAAGCATCACCGACGGTCTCATTCTCTGCTGCGCCTTTGCTGAATACACCCGCGCGCTTTAACGCGTAGATCACCAGCAAAACGATAAGTACGATCAGAACAATATTAAAAGTCATAATGGCTCCTTAAAATTTGCAGTCATTATGCCGTGCCCGAGACACTTCTGCGAGTAACGCCAGATCTTACTTATCTGAGAGGATGCTACTTTCGCTCACAACGACGGGTTCCACCGTCATCAAATCTTATAGAATATTTATTATTACCATCACCGACATGGTGCCCTACGCCAATGATGGTCATCGTCTGTTCAGTACGTGTATAGACCACCGTCAGGTTGGTTCGGGGCTGGGTCCGGTGATATGCGCTGCGTCCATTCCATATTTTTTCAAGGTTGCCATCGCTGCCATGCAATGCGGTATCGAAAAAAGCCTTTTCTGCAGTCCAGTCGTACCTATTGAGTGCCCCAGCGAGCACCCACTGAGCTCCCGTTTTCTTAGTCGGCTCGGGCAATTTACCTGGCTTTAGACGGGGCTCTGTCTGGTTACATCGGGCACGGCAATAGGTACACATCTGAACCATTTTATTGATTCGCAGATTACGAAAATAACCGATCGACTGCTCGCCGCAGTCAGGCGTTTCACAAATAGCCATAAAGTCTCCAATCTCCGTAGTAAGTTACTGCAGTTCCTTACACCAGAATGACGCAAGTTCGCACAGGGTCAACGGGTGCTTTTCAGGCAAAAATTCTCACATGTGTCCGCCAGGCACCGCGGCTAAGGGCTTTTCCAGAAAAAGTCAATGTCAGGCGCTAAACCCGACGGAACACTCTGTTTGGCCAATCCTTGCCAATCAGGTTGAACCTGTCCTCCTTTTCCGTACCTAAAAAGAACAACTCTGAATGATGATTATAGAGAGAACCCAGATGTCGACTATCAATAGCATGAACACCCAGTCCACGCTGACAGTGGACGGCAAAGAATACCAATATCACTCTCTGAGTAAGGCTGCAGAGCAACTGGAGGGAATAGAAAAACTCCCAAAATCATTAAAGGTTCTGCTGGAAAACCTGCTACGCAACGAAGACGGTGACACCGTCACCGGAGACGATATTAAGGCCATCGCCGAGTGGTTGGATAAGCGTTCGTCCGACCGCGAGATTCAATACCGCCCTGCCCGCGTACTGATGCAGGATTTCACTGGTGTACCTGCGGTTGTGGATCTCGCCGCCATGCGTGATGCCATCGCCCACGCCGGCGGTGATCCGGAATGCATCAATCCGCTCTCACCCGTTGATCTTGTGATTGACCACTCAGTGATGGTGGATCGCTTTGCCGATGATCAGGCGTTTCACGATAACGTAGAAATTGAAATGCAACGTAACGGCGAACGCTACGCCTTCCTGCGCTGGGGCCAGACCGCCTTTGATAATTTCCGCGTTGTGCCGCCCGGTACTGGTATCTGTCACCAGGTGAACCTTGAATACCTCGCGCAAAGCGTATGGTCGGCCAATATTGGCGGCGAAGACTGGGCTTACCCGGATACGCTGGTAGGCACCGACTCGCACACTACTATGATTAACGGTATCGGCGTACTCGGCTGGGGCGTGGGCGGTATCGAGGCTGAAGCCGCCATGCTGGGCCAACCTGTGTCGATGCTGATTCCAGAAGTGATTGGTTTCAAACTCACAGGCAAACTGCCCGAAGGCGTTACCGCGACGGATCTGGTGCTAACGGTCACTCAGATGCTACGTAAGAAAGGCGTGGTCGGTAAATTCGTTGAATTCTATGGTGACGGCCTTGCCGACCTGCCACTCGCTGACCGTGCCACCATCGCCAATATGGCACCGGAATACGGCGCGACCTGTGGTTTCTTCCCCGTCGACGATGAAACCCTCAATTACATGCGCTTAAGTGGTCGCCCCGATGATGTAATCAAGCGCGTTGAAGCCTACTGCAAGGCACAAGGCTTATGGCGTGAGGCCGGTGATGAGCCTGAATTTACCGATAGCCTGCATCTCGATATGAGCACAGTAGAAGCCAGCCTCGCCGGACCACGTCGTCCGCAGGATCGCGTGGCCCTACCAGACGTTCCGGATACCTTCGACGAGCTCCTGGCATTGCAGGTAACACCCGCGGATGATGAACAGGCACGGCTGGAAAGCGAAGGTGGCAGCGGCACGGCCGTAGGCGGCCCGAACGCACAGGCAACAGTCACGATTGACGGCGAAGAACACACCATGAGCCACGGTGCCGTGGTGATTGCTGCTATTACCTCCTGCACAAACACATCCAACCCAAGCGTCATGATGGCTGCCGGTCTGGTTGCGAAAAAAGCCATAGAACTGGGCATGGTGCGTAAACCCTGGGTGAAATCCTCACTCGCTCCCGGTTCAAAAGTCGTAACCGACTACCTGGAAAAAGCCGAACTCACACCGTATCTGGATAAGCTCGGCTTTAACCTGGTCGGCTACGGCTGTACAACGTGTATCGGTAACTCAGGCCCACTCCCCGACGAAATTGCCAAAGCCATCACCGAACATGACCTAACCGTATCAGCGGTGCTATCCGGTAACCGTAACTTCGAAGGGCGTGTACATCCGCACGTAAAAGCCAACTGGTTAGCGTCACCGCCCCTTGTTGTTGCTTACGCGCTCGCCGGAAATACCCGCATTAATCTAAAAACCGAACCGCTCGGTCTGGATAAAGACAACAAGCCGGTGTACCTGAAAGATATCTGGCCAACCAATACCGAAATTGCCGAAGCCGTCGCCAAGGTCGATGATGGCATGTTCCGCACCCGTTACGCTGATGTATTCAGCGGCGATAAGCACTGGCAAGGCATTGATATCAGCGAAGGGAAAACCTACGCCTGGGACGACAACTCAAGCTACGTGCAAAACCCGCCGTTTTTTGAAGACATCGACCAACCTCTAAAACCCTTAGAGAACGTCGAAAACGCACGTGTATTAGCCCTCTTTGGTGACTCCATCACCACCGACCATATTTCACCAGCGGGTAACATCAAAACCAGCTCACCGGCGGGTGAATATCTACAGAGCCTTGGGGTAAAACCAGAAGACTTTAATTCGTACGGTTCGCGCCGTGGTAATCATGAAGTCATGATGCGCGGTACCTTCGCCAACATCCGAATCCGTAATCAAATGCTCGGCGGCGAAGAAGGTGGAGAAACGATTCACACCCCGAGCGGTGAACGTATGGCCATCTACGATGCCGCCATGCGCTATCAAAAGGAAGGCACGCCGCTGGTCGTACTCGCAGGTAAGGAATACGGCACCGGCTCCAGTCGCGACTGGGCCGCGAAGGGGACGATTCTGCTTGGTGTAAAAGCCGTGATTGCTGAAAGCTTTGAACGTATTCATCGTTCCAATCTGGTCGGTATGGGTGTTCTGCCATTGCAGTTTGTTGATGGCCAGAACATCGCCGAACTTGGCTTAACCGGACAGGAAACCATCAATATCAAAGGCATTAATGATGAGTTAAAACCCAACCAACGTCTTGAAGTCGAAGCGACGGATACCGACGGCAAAACCACAACATTTAATGTGCAGTGCCGTATCGATACCCGTAATGAAATCAGCTACTTCAAAGCCGGTGGCATTCTGCATTATGTGTTGCGCGAGCTGATTGCAAAATAAGCGCAACGGGATAACGCTAGGGACAGTGGCAAAGCGGGAGCACCCCGCTTTGCCATCGACCAACCTCATCCATTCAATCGGGTGACGAGCAACTGCTCTACCCGCACGCCCTCAAGATCCAGAACCTCGAATTTGTAGCCCTCGTACAGACAGGAGTCCGTCTTTCGCGGAAGACGCTTAAGCTGATGAATCATAAACCCGGCGACCGTTTCGTACTGTCCGCGCTCTGGGAATTCATCAATATCCAACGTTCGCATTACATCACTGATGGGCGTCATGCCATCCATCAACCATGAGTGTTCATCACGCTGAATAATCAGTTGATCATCCTCGTGCGTGATCAACTGCCCCATAAACCCACTGAGCATGTCTTTCACCGTCACCAGGCCCACAACCGTTGCGTATTCGTTGACCACAACGGCAAACGGCTGAGTTGCTGTTTTAAAGGCATTCAGGCCTTCTGCGAGGGTCAGAGTCTCCGGCAGATAAAGAACCTCCTTTGAGAAGCTCAGCGCCGACAGCCCCGACATCTCACCTTTCAATACCTGCTGCAGAATCATTTTGGATTCTACCGAACCGCGTATCTTCTCCAGCGATCCATCACACACAAGAAAATCGTTATGTGGATGATCCACGACCTTCTGCGAAATCAATTCGACCGACTCATCGAGATCGAAGTACACAATCTGATCGCGCGGCGTCATTACGCCGCTAATAAGCGCAGTATCGAGATCAAATACGTTGCCAATCAGTTCGTATTCCTGCTGCTGCAAACTGCCGTCTTCAGCACCGGCGTCCATCATGGCGACGATATCCTCAGTAGTGACCTGCTCTTCCCGCTCCGTTGGCAGTTTCAGTAGCCGCAGGACCGCATTGGTAATGCCGTTAAACAACATCACTAACGGCATCACAGCATACGTCACCCAGCGCATCGGCGTGACCAGACGCACCGCTGTCACCTCTGGGAGGTTCACTGCAATGCGTTTTGGCAACAGGTCAGCAAAGAGAATAAAAAGCGCAGTAATACAAAAGAAAGACAGAGCGAAGCTGATCTGATCCAGCGCAGGCCCCTGATACACGAGCCCAAGGCCTTCTTTTACGTATGGCGTCAACGCCTCTTCACCAATGATGCCGCCAAGAATCGAGATAGCGTTTAACGCAATCTGAATCATGGCAAAGAAAGCGCCGGGGTTCTGCTGAAGGTCCAGCACATCCTGAGCCTTATGGCTTCCCTCGCCTACCAGTACACGGAGCTTTATTTTCCGTGAGGCCGCGATACCAATTTCGGCCATCGCAAAGCACGCGCTGGCGCCGATCAAGAGCGCAATCGCTAACATTTCATTCATGGAGTCACACCCGCTAAAGCAAACAGTAAACACAGGTGAACCGGCAGAGCCGCCTTCTCGTGGCAAGCGTTGGGAGGTTACGGGGTTCAGCGCTTAATATATGCCAGTTCTGGCAGGAAGCAAGCGAATAAACGTGGCAACGTAGAACGCTGCCACGCGATTGAAAAATGCTACTTCTGAGTAAACACAGCGCAGTCGAGCATAGCTTGCATATTGGCCTTAGCGACGTCTGCAAGGTAAGCACGCCCACCTGAGTTACTGTCGATGTTGGTACCTGTCAGCTGGCTGCTGAGCTGGTCGTAAACGTCGTTGATGATATTGTTGCCACCACACGGGGACGTCATGATGTTTGAGTCTGACATATCCGTGAACTGGATGGTGGCCTGCGCAAAACTCAATACCGGTTGATCACCTGCATTGGCCGGCACGCTGACGCCCATTAAAAGAATGATGTGATCATCCTTGTTGTCACTGATTTCGTAGTCGATCTTACAGGACATGACCATACCCAGCTCAGTCGAGAACGAAACTTCCGGGTACCAGACACGGAAGTTATATCCCTGATACTCAAACTCAATCACCTGACTGAACGGCATCGCGCCGCTTGTGCCCGACTTCAGGCTCCAGGCGCCGACGTTTGAGACACCTGAACCAATACCCGACAATGCCCCCGTGTAGGCATCGTAATTGAAATCCAGCGCATAGCTATTGCGGCTATCGGATGAAGAAGCATAGGCAGGCCGGTTAAACGTGCCCGCAATCGTTGAATAAACACGATTGATCGTATGGCAGATCACGGGCAGGAAATAGTAACTGCCGCCGTTGTCTGTCTTTCTGTAGACCAGCGATGAAATATCGTTGAAGGCTGTCGTTAAAAAATCGAAAACCTGTACGAAACCATCGGCCACCTCTTCTGAAATCCCCAGAGTTTCAAGCGCACCAATGGTACCCAGCAGCCAGGCCTCATCATCGACAATCGTTATCAAAGCTTGAGAAATGTTATAAGCGCCATTCGATGACCACTCAAAGTGCTGGATGCTGACAAGCTTTCCTGAGTTATCGAAGAACATGTCAAACTCGGCTTTGTCATTGCGGCCGCCGGTATTTTCGTGGCTCATTGAAATGTGATACTTCGTCCAGCCATCCTCAGGCAACACACTGAAGTCATCATTAATGTAGTAATCGCTGATAACCTGCGTTGTTGCCTGCGCAGCGACTTCTGGCTCATCAATTTTATAGGTCGCATCTTCAATGACATACGTAATTTTGTCGTCGCTACTGGTGTTGGTCGTCCCCGGATATAGGTTGAACAGAGTTGTGAAATCGATGTACGGGCGCGGATATCCAGTACTCCAGAATTCGGGTTCTTTGTTGTAGAGCAGGAAAGACTCTATCTGATTCTTCCAATCGCCTTCGTCTTCTCCCTGGAGGTTATAGCGGGTGATATTATTCAGGTCGCCATGTTTCGTGTTTGGCGTCACTCTCAGGGCACAACCGCGGCAATCTGCCTCGTTAAATACAATCAGCCAGGCATTTGGACCTGTGCGTAATGAATTGATCGTGCCGCCCGTCGTCCGATACATTTCTGTGCCACTGGTCGTGTATCCGACAACCCCCAGATTCAGGGCGTTATAGGGTGCTGTAAAGGTACGGTTGTCCCCGAGGAAATTATTATTCTCCGTGAACACAGCATGCCCGGAAGGAGGAGCAAAAAGCTCATCCCTCGTTGGATTTCTTCCCCAGTAAGAAGGCTTGGTCTTATACAGCACAAAACTCTGAATCTGATTCTTCCAGTCTCCCTCATCGCTGCCTGATGAGTTGTAACGGGTAGTATGGTTCAGATCATCGAGATAGGTAGATGGCCCGACCTGCATGGAGTCGCCGTAGTAATTGGTTTCATTGAAAACAATCACCCAGGTGTTTGATGCCGTTTCTAACGAGTCGGTATTACCCGTGATGTTGTCCTGACCTTGCGTATTTTTGAAGGTATCGCTTAAGCCACCGCGATCATTATGGTTCCATATTTCGAAATCCACGTTTGAATTCATTGCTGAATCACCCATAACTTAACTCCTTGTTGAATAATCAAAAAAGCCACGGGCCTTTAGCGCTTTTAGCGAATGACACGCTAAAGCGACCGGTCGACCTGTGGCTGTAAGAAAGACGCCATCTGCCGGATGGCAGATTACTGGATCTAACTCAGAACTATTCGTATCGACTTTTTAACAGGGCATCAAGTAATGAAGGGCGTGATTGGCAAACTACGCCATAGGCGAAACTAAGCGTCAGGCAAAAGCCAGCTCCAGCTTAAGTGCCTGAAGCTCTTGCGTGCAGCCGTAGCGGGCAATGAAACACTGATCAATAATCGCTTCCTGCACTCTCAAAGTATTTTCATCGATACTGTCAATCCACGCCATAAAATTATCTAATGGCGTTACAGAGCATTAATCCTCTGCACTCAAATGCAGAGATACAGCTATTAAAAACTGAAGCAACTAGGGTTTAGCTGGAACAGTACAAACAATTTCCAGCGAGTTATCTTGACCGCAATCGTAGAGGATATGCGATGGGTTATAGGCAACGCTAGATGGAAGGTTCCCGCGAATTGCTCCCCAGATATCGATAACAAAGCTGTCCTGATGCAAATCTGTATTAAAATCAAGAACCGCATTATTAGGTCGGTTCGCTAATACCCACCAGTGCCCATGAACCGTAGGGTCACCTTGCTTTATAACTTCAAGTTTTGACTTAAAATCAGAGCGTTGTCCTAGCAACGAAATAATAATTCCGGCCGAGCCATCACACCATAATCCAGAGCCATCCGGTTCGCGTCTCTGACGAGCACCGATATGCTCCCAGAAAGCTTGTTGATTCACCGTTCGCTGCGCTGCAGCATTCTGAAGGGTCAACGCGGTAGATAAACGCCCGCCTCGCTGATACAAAGCAAGGCCGGCTTGAGTATTGGTATCCAGCCCCTGCCCGTATACCCGTCGGCCGACGAAATAATCACAAAGAGTTTTAGCAATAGCGATATCATCCAAACGCGCCATAATGACCTCCTTTGTCGCGAAATTGTTCAATTATCAACCAATAGACTACGAAGAATGCCTGATATTGCTGAAAGATCAATCAACTTTTTGAAGGAAATTTCAGTGTAGATACCGCGAACACCCAGCCACGTTGGTATGAGATAAATACCATCAGAGAATAACGAACTGCCGTTAGTGCCAAGTCACTCTGACTGGCGCGTTTCAGCAATTCACTAAGCCAGACCAGTGATGACCATTTGAGCTTGATCACCCGTTACTGGCTATGCGAGTCTAGGCCCAGAACGTCTATATCCAAAACGTCTACATCCAAAACGTCTATGCGCTACCCTTTTATTTCGAGTGATGGATTAACCAATGAGCATTGAGCTTCCTGATATTGAACGAGCACTCGCTGAGCATGAACCCTTCTCATGGCTTCCGGCAGATGCCCTGTCTGACATGGCACGCTCAATTGAAGTGAGCTACAAACAGGCCGGTGAAGATGTACTGGTTCTGGATGAACCCATACACCACCTTCACTTTATACGCTCAGGCGAAGTTGAGCTGTTTCGTCGTGATGGGAGTCTCTATAACCGCCTGCCTGCGGGGCATGTATTCGGGCAAATGGGGCTTCTCATGAAAGGCAAAGTGCGCTTTCCGGCAACGACCCGTAAAGACAGTCTCTTCTACCTGATCCCCAGCGAACTCTTTATCGATTACTGTGAAAAATACTCTGAGTTCGGCGATTTTTTTGAAGTAAACGAACACTCCATTCTGGAGCAGGCGACTCAGGTTGGCACCGACGATATGACGACGGTACCAGTAACAGAAGTCATCAAGGCGGAGCCCCTTCTGATCACTCCGGATACTACAGTCGCAGAATGCGCAATGCGTATCTCTGATAACTACATTGCCGCCGCATTAGTTCAGGACGACCAGGGCAACCTTCTGGGCATAGTGACAGACAGTGACCTGCGCGCGCGCGTTATCGCCAAGTCGCTGCCGTATGACACACCGGTGGGTGAGATCATGAGTACTGAACCGCTGGTCATGGACGACCACGCATACCTTCATGAAGTGATGCTGGTGATGCTGCGTAATAATACCCACCATGTCCCTATCGTTGATGACAACCGCGTACTCGGGATCGTCTCCCTTCTCGACGTAGTGGCACATGAGTCACAGAACTCCCTGCTGCTGGTGCGAAGCATTCTGTCATCCGAGAGCGTTGATGCACTCGCCCAGCTTTCAGAGCAGCTGCCTGCTGTGTACGAGCGGCTGGTCAATGAGCACGCGACATCTCATATGATCGGCTCGGCGATGTCTGTGATAGGGGCCAGCTTTATGCAACAGATGGCCAAGCTGGCAGAGGAAGAGTTAGGGCCTCCGCCCGTACCGTACTGCCTGATTGCCCTTGGCTCACTCGCGCGTGATGAGCAACTGTTGGTCACCGATCAGGACAATGCTCTGATTCTCTCCGATGATTACGACGAAGCAGCACACGGTAATTATTTCGAGCAATTCAGTAAAATGGTGTGCGAAGGCCTTGATCGCTGTGGCTACCCCTTATGCGAAGGCTTGATCATGGCCTCAAACCCGAAATGGCGGATGCGCCGGTCGGAATGGCGCGCCCAGTTCACCAACTGGATTGAAAAACCTGAACCAGAAGCCCTGCTCAACGCCTGCATATTTTTCGACCTGGTCGCTGTACATGGCACTAAGATATGGGCCAAAGAACTTCAGAAATTTATCTCAACGAAAGCCAAAAACAGCAAACCGTTTCTGGCTTTGCTCGCTCGGAATGCACTGAAGCGCACTCCTCCGCTAGGGGTATTTAAAAACTTTGTACTGGAAGAAGACGGCAGACAAGGTAAGTCTCTGAATATTAAGCGCCGCGGTACCGCTCCGCTAACGGACATTATTCGGGTTCACGCACTGGCGACAGGGTCGATGTCGCAGAACTCCTTCGAGCGCCTTGAGGATATTTCAAAAACCAAACTGCTCCCACAAGAAAAATACGATGAGCTGACGAACGCTCTGGAGCTGCTTTACAGCTTACGTGCACATCAACAGATGTTGGCCATCCGCGACAAAAGAGAACCCAACAACAACATCGCCCCTGACACCCTGAGTTTCACCCGGCAGCGTTCGCTGAAAGAAGCATTTAATGTTGTTGCTCAGGCACAACGTTTTCTGAAGTACCGGTACACCGCGAATGGATGAATCATTAAAAGTACCTGGTTCTGTGCCCCGTGGCTGGCCAGAATTTCAGAACACAATGTCGGACTCAACCGATACGTCGAAAGCCGACGTAGCCGACCTCAAACGCTTTTACGATGCCGGATTTTCATATTTAGAACAGAATTTAAACCAGACGCGCTGTCTCGCCATTGATATAGAAACCACAGGGCTGAACCCCGAGGAAGATAAGATCGTCAGTGTCGGGCTCGTTGAGTTTGATGCCGAACGCGTATATCTGCCAACCGCAAAACATTGGTTAGTTAATCCGGGTGAACTGAGCGATACCTCCGTGGTAATACACGGCATCACACACAGTGATGTTTCAGCTGCACCGAGGATTAATTCCATCATGCCAGAGCTACTGGACGCAATGTCCGGGCGCCTGTGCGTTGTCCACTACCGGGCGATGGAGCGTGAATTTTTCAGAAAGCTGGGATTTCACCTCTGGTCTGAACCCTGGCTTTTCCCCGTTATCGATACCTTTGCACTGGAAGCAAGCTGCCTCACTCATAGCCAGCGCTGGTATAACCGTCTGCTGGGTAAACCCCTGCCCTCCTTACGACTGCCAGATACACGCCAGCGCTATAACTTACCCGAATACGAAAATCACAATGCGTTGGTTGACGCGATTGCAACGGCGGAGCTACTGCAAGCTCAGATACAGAAATGGCAATTAGGAAATCGCGCCGTCAAAGACCTGTGCCTGTAAAAAACTCCTGGAGAACACCCATAAAAAAGCCCAGCAACTGCTGGGCTCTTCATTAAGCGAGTACTTAACCTTTCGGCTCAGTGCGTAAGCCCATCACTAAGCTCACACACATCAGCAACAGCACGAAAGTAAACGGTAAGCCCGTGGAAATAGCACCGGCCTGAAGCGCCTCAATCGCCTCTTTACCGCCAATCCACAGCAGCGCCGCAGCAATGGCACCTTCGACTGACGCCCAGTAAATACGCTGAGGAACTGGCGCATCCACTTTACCGCCTGCAGTGATACTGTCGATCACCAGCGACCCGGAGTCGGATGAAGTGATGAAGAACACCAGCACCAGAACGATCGCGATGACAGAAAGAACCATACTCATAGGCAGAGCATCAAACATCTGGAACATCGCCAGAGGAACTGAAGTCAGGCCGTTTTCACCCAGCAGGCCGATCTTGTTGGCCACCTGATCAATACCAATACCACCGTAGACAGACATCCAGATAACGGTAACCAGCGTTGGAACAGCGAGCACTGCAATCAGAAACTCGCGAATGGTGCGGCCTTTAGAAACACGTGCGATAAACATACCGACGAATGGCGACCAGGAGATCCACCACGCCCAATAGAACACAGTCCAGCCCTGTAACCATGCTTCATCAGGGCGACCATGCGGGTTACTCAGCGGGATGATATTAGAAACATACGCCATCAGCGTGGTAGGAATCGAGCCGAAGGCTACCGCGGCTCCGACCATCGCAACGAAGACCAGCAACACAAACGCGATCAGCATATTAACGTTACTAAGCAGTTTTACCCCGCCATCCAGGCCACGAACAACCGAAACAATGGCAAGCAGAGTAACACCAACGATCACCCCGATCTGCAAGCCCACACCTGACTCAATATCAAACACATGGTTGATACCTGCGGCAGCCTGGCTTGCACCGAGACCGAGGGAAGTTGCCAGACCAAACAGCGTGGCCAGCACCGCCAGAATATCGATGATATGACCCGGCCAGCCCCACGCATGATCACCTAGAATCGGGTAGAACGCAGAACGGATAGAAAGTGGAAGACCTTTGTTGTAACAGAAGAACGCCAGAGACAGCGCAACAACACCGTAAATCGCCCAAGGGTGAAGACCCCAGTGATACATAGTGGCACCCAGAGCAAGGCTGGCAGCCTCTGGTGTTTTCGCCTCAACACCCAGCGGTGTTTCGTACCAGCCAGTGAAGTAAGCAACGGGCTCTGCGACGCCCCAGAACATCAGGCCAATACCCATACCGGCAGCGAACAGCATCGCCAACCAGGATAACCGCGAATATTCTGTCTCAGCATCTGCACCACCGAGGCGAATCTTGCCCCAGGGCGACACCGCAATGACAATACAGAACACAACGAAGATATTGGCAGACCACACGAAGAACTTATCAAAGCTGCCGATAATGTCCCACTTCAGACCGTCGAGCGCTGCTTTAGCGACAGAGGCATCGGTGACGAGGGTTGCAATGAGAAAAGCGAGAATAAGAGCGGTACTGATCCCGAACACGGGATTGTGGACATCGAAGCCCCACTTTTGAATATTATCCTGACCAACGGAGTAGTCAGTGTTGTCGATACTGTACTTGTCTTTGGGCTCAGACACGATATCTCCCGTTTTGTTACGACTGGTATACAACTTATACACTGTATAGGTTCAGGCGAAAATTTCAAACGAGCGGCCGATAAGCACCATTTATGACACAAATTCAGCGATATTTCGTACTTAAATAGCCTGATGCACCACACCAAAGCTATAGGAACGCTTCAGCCAGCTTGCCTGGCTATGCGCGAAGCCCTCTACATAGTCACCCTGTAGGAGGGAAGCTTCTTCCCGACAGTCTTTCTGAAAATAAATCAATGACTGCCATTACGAATCAGCTCTTTCGAATCGGAGCCGTGAAATATGAAGAAAACAACAGAACGAGAAATGCGACTAAGAAAGCAACAGCGGCTGAGTAAACTGTATCAAAATCTATCAAATAAAAAGATAGCGCACCCGCGATGCAACTGAACGTCCCATCAATCCAACTGGCGCCACCGTTCTGAGAAATGAGAGAAGTACAGTGCTTACAAACAATAGCGCTGTCTCGATTAGCCTTTAAACGCTGCCATATCAGGTTAAAAAAAGGCAGTCTATTCGAGCAATACGGGCAGGTATTCATAGGTTGTGCTGTTTACTCCCGACCCAGCGTGCATTCTTGATAATCATATACACATACCCCATATCTGATGCCGTGCGATAAGCACCGATGGCTTTTAAGTGAGCTGCCATAATAGCTGTCATTTCCCAGCCATCTATCTGATCGCCATACCAAACCGCGGAGGCTAATTTAAGCATATTCTGATCTTCACCGATGTTTCTGATCTGTCGTGATCTCGACTTGATAGCCTCGGAAAATGACCCATTAGCCCACGCCCACATCCAAGAGTTTCCAGCATGGGAAAAGCTACCAACAAAATCGATATCGCATTCAACAACAGCTTGACCACCATTAGAGAAGATCAGCTTGCAGTCGTCTTCATTCCAGTCCCAGCGTTCATAATCGTCCAATCTGAAGTCTTTCTTAAACGACTCCTGAACAGATTGCAGATATTCAAAACTTTGGGTAATCAGATCGATAACTGCCTGCTCATCTTCTTTCCAGTTCCGCTCGCGGGTTTCACAATAACACCCGGAACATAGCAATCTGATATCGGCAAAGGCCTCTGACCTATCATTCCACTCGCCTTCACTATCAACTACCTCCTCACAAGCATCGCACCAAGCATCGGGATACAACGCATCCGGCTCATCTGGATCATAGCCAACATTGAATCCTACACCCTCTCCTTTAAGGAGGTGATGGCATACGAATGTGGGTGATCTTTCTCCATGGATGTTGCACTCAACCGTTTTACTACTCATGCGATGTTCCTTCTTAGCTTGCTACTAGAGTCGACTCTTCAGGGTAGGTTCTGACTACGCTGAATTACTCGTTAGGTGAACGGGTATAGTTTTCAATATCGCGTAGAAGTTGCTGATACGGCTCTATGCCCCGACTTCTTATTCCCTCTCGGTTTACCCAAGCTGAATTAATATCGATACCAGCTCCATTGTAGCGCTCAATCCTGATCACTGGTGCCTTATGAGGACCACCCCAGGTATATACCTTCTTAACGTCGGACCAATTAACCCGCCTGAAAGAAAGCCCCTGAAAGAAGAGTGAAGGGATAGTGAGACCCTTATCATCGAGACGGATAACTTGTGGCTTCACAATCAACATCAGGTAAAGAAAGTAAAGCTGAAAAGCAGCAAATGAAAGGATGAAAATAGTGCCTCCTGAACCAAGCACCTGAAAAGCGAGTGCCAGAGCAATGCCAAAAAGCAACATCCACCGGCTTAAAGTATATTGGTAATCAATCCTCATCCACTAAACCTTTTCGAAATCCAACCTTGTCTCTCGGCTTAAAGTCGCCCTCGCCAAGAAAACCACCAACAAGATGAGCAAGTGAACAACCAAGAACCTCTTGAGCAGCTTGCTCCCCGGCATCGCTATAATTCGCCAGATTGCAAAACTGAGCGAACACTTCAAAGTTCTGAACAAGGTTGCGTACAAGCACATGCGCCAGGCTGTAGCTCAGTTCCTGCCCCTCGTCGATTCTCGAAAAGCTATCGCCCGACCAGAACTCCTGAATTGTCTGCATATTCCAGAAAGCCTGATGCCTGCTCACGATTTCTTGATCCAGATAAAGGTGATTACCAGCCAGGGCATCTTCCATCAGGACAGCCAGGCCTTCATCCAGCCACAGCGGAATTGGAAGATGGGACAAACAGGCATGAGTCAGTTCATGAACGGCCGTTGGCTCAGCATAGGTGATGTCTTGAGAAGGGAATATGAAATGACCATACCCCTCATTAATATACATACCAGCGCTCATACCAAACTCCCCCTCTTCCGGATAAAAGAGGCTCACGTAGCGATAGTATTCATCACTGTCTTTGAAAATCACTGCGACATGCTTGCCGAAACCATCATCCGCTGCGATACCGTTCAGGGTTTTAAGAATACGTTTCAGTGTTCGCTCTAGAAAAGATGAAAAGACATCTACATAGCGGTCGCTCTCATCCGAGAGGATTAAAAAATTTTCCGATTCGGCAATACGATAACTTCCACCAAACTCGTCTGCTATGGTCCCGAGCCACTTCTTACACTCAATCAACCAAAGCTGATGTTGCTCTTCGTCACTCAGTGACGGGGGCATGCTATCTGCGATAGCCGCCCAATCAGGCCTGATGCTCATTCACAATCCTTGTCGTTTTAGGTCTTCGCTTCATGGATAGCGATGCTGGGCAACACCCCACGGCTCGATCAGCATGGGGGATTGCAAAGCAAACTAATAAATCACCAGTTCCCAAGGTTCTGAGTATATTTAGCGTCGGTGCCATCCACAGAACAGGTAACTTCACCAATGGGCTGACCGCGCTGTAAGTAAAATGCCTCTACGCCTTCTTTTAAGCTCGTCTCAGCGCTCCAGATGGCTTTGCCATTCTCATCTGATTTAGCCTTCCCGTCTTCTGTAGCTCTGGTGACGGTAAGGTCACCAGTGATTTCCAGCCGCCCATCTGAGTCCGTAGTAAACGCAATATCTCTGGTTTTACCAAAGTTGCAGGTCACGCCTGCACTGGTCGGTAGCCCGTACTCATTGAGGTAATAAAATCCATAGGTAAAGTAGCTTTTCCCACCAGCAGATATAGCACTACTAAAACGATCACGACTCAGCAGCTGCCCGCCTGTCATTTTTAAACTGGGAGTTGCTGACTTTGGGTTAACAAAGTTTATATTAAGAGGAACCTCTTCATTATTCACAACCAGAAAGAACTTACCCCGAACTACTTCGGTCGGGTAGCGATCTCTGTTGTATCGAAAGCCACCAGAGCACGGTGTCCCATTAACTTCTAGTGAAAAGGTGACTTGAGCAGAAGTAGGGTCAGTCAAACCGCCAACCACCTTCGGATAGCCAGTTACCTGATACTCCACTCCAAGATAGCCAGTACCTTTTGAGTTAGTTGTGACCTTAGGAGTCCCTGAACATGTGAGGTAATTCGAGGTTTTATCTAAATCTGCACGCTCAGTGACTGGTTTAACGCGGGTACTGACATTAATCGAACCTTCAAAGTCCGCCCCATAGGTATTCTTTGCCTGAACGGTATACCATGCAGTGGCTTTGTTACCGTTAGACGAGAACCACTGAGACCCTTTCTTATCCTCAGTTACCGTCACACTACCCACCCTCATCGGAGCACAATCAAACGTTACCTTCTGGTTTGCAGCCTCATAAGCCACACCACCAATATCTATCGTCTTTAGATTCTGAAACCCCGAACACTTGTAAACAGCCTGGAAGTTTTTATAACAGCCATAACCTGGGTCCTGTTCTGGCGTTGGCCACGGCACTGTATATACGCAGTAATCGTCCCTTCTACTCTGACTGCAGAACTTAGTGATTGCAGACGTAAGATCGATAGGCCCTTTTGTGTAGCAACGACTTCCTGGGATCACTAGCGTCTGTACCTTGCCGTACATAGCCCCCTGCATGGTGATTTCTGCAGAAGCGATAGGAGCAACAAAGGAAGCCATGAAAGTTAACGGTATAATAACCAGCGTCAATGAGAAAGACGCCAACTTACTACGAAGGTTATTTACGGTTGTCATAGGTACTCAGCCTTGAGAGTTATCATCGAGAGTTAATGGTGCCGCTAGAATATACGAGCCGACGTAAAAGCTTTACTACCAGACGGGCCAGAGCAGCCGACCAAAGCACGCGTTCGCACTCGAGATCAGATCCAATACTGATGCCTGATCCAAGGCAATAAAAATAAGATTCTGTAGGATGAATGATAAACAGAGCTCACGGTTCGTTGTTAAACACGCCATGAAATGCAACACGCTCATCGCCCCAAGCATTTCTGATAATCCCACAAGGATGAAAACCAGCTTTTTTCAAAAGATTTTGCATGGGCAAGTTATCTGCATGAGTATCGACCCTGATGTTACTATGATGACGGATGCACCATTCAATAAAGTTCCGACCAACTCCCCGCCCCTGACTGGAAACCGCCAATCGATGAATCACTGCATAGGCGTTATCATTGAGCCAGCTCCCCTCATCGATATTTTGGTATGTCGGATCATCGCCCTCGGTAAAGACAACGCAGCCAAGCACCTCTTCATGCTGAGTACCAATATATAAAGATTGATCTTCAATATCCCTCAGTATGACTTCTCGAGAGGGATAGCCATTAATCCATTGATTTGGGTTTCCAGACTCGACCATACGCGAGCGAGCCTGAGTGTATACCTCAGATATTTCATCCAAATCGTGTGGTCTTGCTAGGCGAATTTTCATTTCGCGATAGTTCTTCTAGAGTTAAATTGATTACGGCGGCGGGTGGAGAGCCTAGTTAACACGTCTTTGAATCTCCACCGCTTCCGATCAGACGGCTTTCAGACTAGCGTATCTTAAGGATCGACTCCCCAACAACGCCAATTACATCGGCGGCTGCAATACAAAAGTATTCTTTGTAGAACTGCTCACATCAAGGGTGGCTTTAATATCCATCGTCGGTAGACCTGCATTACTTCCCGGCGGCGGAATCTGGCCAGGGGCAACACCTGGTGGCGGTTCCATACTAAAAGTACCCGAAAAGGATAGCGTCAAGCCACCACATAAAGGGCTATCGAATAAAACAGTGCTATTTGAAGGATCACCGGTCACTGTAAGGTCTATATTGTAGGTTTTACCCTTCTGACAACCACCTAAACCTACCGCATCAGTGTAAGTCCCGGGGACTCTCATTGGTGCAGTTCCTGCCGGTTGAAAATCATCGATGGTAAGCACTGAACCGTTTCCATCTTTGAAAACCATATCCATAGCACCGGCAAATGTGCTTGAAGAAACAGCGATAGTGGCAAACGCCAGATATTTTAGCTTCATAGGTACAACTCCGTTTTATTGTTCTTTTCCAATTGGGATAGTCGCCTTGGGAAGGCGACGTTCAGTCTAGTCTAAGCAGAGTGAAGGTCAATACATCGCTAATCTATGAACTCTCGTCAGATACAGTGCGGATACCAGAGCTGAAAGCATCATCTTACTTCGCCGATCGATAAAGTCAGTGTTCAGCACGTACTTATGGAGGCCACGCTTTTTGTGGCCGGAACGGATTTGAACGGTTTGTTATGAGTATTACATGCCATAGATGAAAAACCCAAAACTGATTAGAGAAAGAATGCAAACTGTAAATATAATAAGAATAGCCACTTTTTTCGGTATTTCAGAGACTGGAAATCGATACTTTTGCTCACGGCCGAAGACAGTTGTAGATGAACGTAGGCCATATGGTGAAAAAATGGAAAAGAATACCATTGCACCAATGGCAACAGAAAATGCCAACGAACCAAAAACATTTGAAAACGTCAGGGCTTTCACCATGCTGATCGACCAAACCAGAATACAGCAGACGAGGCCCCAAAAGATGGTAAGGTACTTAATGCTCGATTTTCTCATAACTCTGCATTCAGCGGCTTGTCCGCTGCAATGCCTTGTTAACCCTTGGTATATCAATACTTGCTACTGGGTAATGTACAATATCTTCTTCTCTAGCCACTAACTTATAACGCTCTACAAAATAGGGAATTTCTTTATCCTGTGGCCAGTATTCCTCTTTAATTGATGTGGCAAAAAATCCAGCATCCTCTTCACTCAATGAACTACATATGTTTCGTACTGATGTTCTTATCTTTGATAATTCTTTATCTAGTTCAGATTTTGATAATTTTTGTTTCGACTCAAGTCGATCAATTGCAAGCAATACACGACGTATCCTGTCAGGATCACAGTGCATTTTCTTACTCTCAATTATGTCTGCCTCATTCATTCCGTTTTTAACTATTTCACTAGTAACCAAGCTATTCAATGATTTGGCATCTTTGATCATATAATCGATACCAGAACGGAAGGAGCCATATTGGCCAATACCAATATACAAAGCGCCAATAACAGCTAAAGTGACCTTGAGACTTCCTTCTTCAAGTCGAACATAAATCTTTGTTTGTTGACCATAAATAAGGTTCGCATACTTTGATGTTAACTCCTCAAGATAGACCTCCGCTTCCTGAAGGGGAATCTTGTCATAGTCCAGATCAAAATGAAAATCTAATCCCGCGAGTAATGCCACAATCTCTCCTAGAGGGTTAACGCCGCCATCAAAGGCCCACCGAAGTGGAGGAATTTTTGTGGCAAGCTGAAAGCGCCACAAAAAAGCCGGAACGGAGTTGGGTGATCTTGCCCCGATAAAACGGACACGTTCGTTTTCATGCTGCTATTCGCTCGTATTCCATTGGTGAATAGTAATCTATTCCCGAATGCAGCCGCTTTCGGTTGTAGTAATCATTGATATACCTTGCCAAAGCATACTTCAACTTCTCTGCTGAATGGAATGTTGTATTGCGAATCAATTCAGCCTTCATTGAATGGAAGAACGATTCCATATGGGCATTATCTGTACACTTGCCCGGTCTA
>NZ_FTOH01000023.1 GCF_900156675.1 Thalassolituus maritimus | reverse complement strand
ATATCTTGCTGATGTTCCTCCGCAAGAAACCGTTGCCACTTTTTTAGCAGATCAAGCTCCTGTTTCAGCTTCTTGTTCTCTGCTTCCAGCTTCTTGTTCTCTGCTTCCAGCTTCTTACGTTTATCTGCCACGATCTTGCCTTCACGGTACTCTTTTCGCCATCGTGACAGCATTAATGGATGGATGTCGAGAGTATTGGCTACTTCCTGAACCTGAATTCCTTCTATCAGACTTAGCTGGACTGCTTTAACTTTAAACTCGTTCGAATACTGCCAAGTCTTTCTTGGCTGAGTATATTTTGGCATTGGACACCTCGTCAGTTTGACTTTGGTGTCCGTTTTATCGGGGCAAGATCATTTGTCCGACAGCAGTGCTTTGTTATAGGCTATGTCAACAGTATACTTATGGTCTTTCATGATAAAGTTAAGAATCGATCCCCATTCGAGCACATCAATATTTTAATAATGCAAGCGACACGGTATGATTAAAACAGTAATTGGATTTCTTGGCATTCAAAGTGGAGTGGTATTTTCTGAGAAAATGGTAGCCACGCTAGGTGGAATGCTAGCTATTTTCTTTTGCTTCTATACAACCCTGTATTTCACCGGAGCAACCAGCTCAGTCGCAATTTTGCCATCAATGGGAGCTTCGACAGTATTGCTCTTTGCCGTGCCTCACGGCCAACTTTCTACACCATGGGCATTTTTAGCAGGAAACTTGATATCAGCTTTTGTTGGAGTAAGTTGTTCACAGTTAATTAGCCCTATTACTCTTGCAGCCCCAGCTGCTGTGGCTTTATCTATTCTAGCAATGCACTTTACTAGAAGCCTGCACCCTCCAGGAGGTGCAACAGCTTTAGCGGCTGTTATAGGTGGACCAAGCATATATGAACTTGGTTATTGGTATGTGCTTACTCCAACACTTATCAATTGTTGTATATTATTTTTTGTAGCACTGGTGTTTAACAACCTATTTAGCTGGCGAAGATACCCGCAAAGTTTTATGCGATACCAAAGTGCTGGATATCACCCAGATACAAGGAGTATCAAAATGCAGCATATTCATGAGGCGATAAAGCGCTCGGAATTAGTAATTGATGCTAGTGATGAACAGATAAAGCATATTGTTGATATTGCAGATGCAATTTATCATGAGGAACTAATTGCAGGCTTTGTGCTAGAACCTGGCGCATTCTATACCAATGGAGAGCCCGGTAGAAACTGGTCAGTACGTCAAGTTATTGACCATCGAGCACACAAAGACCCTTCGCTTTATTTGATTGTGTACCGAGTAGTAGACGGCGATAGGAAAGGGACAACTGATAGCTGTACCTTGCATGAATTTGTTGAGTGGGCCGAAGAAAAAATGAGACCTAAGAGCTAAAAGGCAATATGCGTAGAGGCCTATAACGCCCGCGTCATTGGCGCGAGCCTGCGAGCGTCCTAATTGACGCGATTGTTAAATTACTTCGATGCTTGCCACAGAAAATAGAAATCATTACTACGCGCCTCTGTTTTTTCTTTTAGCGTTTTATTATAATCCATAGCCGCACCAACTACAGCACTTCCGCCTCCTATAGCAGCTACTACTGCTCCAATATTGGGCGGCAGCATACCTGCATATAGACCTATACTTACCGCACCAGAGCCAAATATAAGCTTCTCTTTAAGCGACTCTTTACTTTTTACTTTCCAGTCCTTTATTTTCTTATCAATCAGGTTTATTTCTGGCGCTATCTCATCCCTAAAGATCTCTGACACCTCTGATTCTGTCCATTTATCTGTTGTTTTTAGTAGCTTATGAACTTTGTCTCTATATACAGAAAATGCTTCACCTTCTTTTTCTCGAAGATCGACGATGGATCGAATATCTTTTCCATATACAGATGGGAGCGTGTGGTTCATGGCATTGTTGAATGCTGATGAACTAGCTAAATATGCTGAATTATTTAGTTTTGATGCGATATTTATCTGTGTTGAGTTGTCACATAGGTACGAAGTACCATAAAACGCTGAATGCCATTCCTGGTTTGATAAATCTTTAATTATCGGGAAAATAATAACCCCCAATATCCCTTCATCTAAGATTTCTTTTTTTGTAAATTTATAGGGAAGGGATTTTTTTGATAAACGAGTAATGAAATCTGGTGTGGAATCGTAGAAGTGGAAGTACCTGACCCCGTGATCTATCAATCCATCAGGCCCTTCGATCTTCAGGGTCTGCGTCCCATCTTCTTTTATATCAAAATAGATAGAACATTTTTCAATCAGCTGTTCTTCAAGAAGATCGTATAACTTTTTTTCTTTTCTTTCGATTTTCTCAGAAAGAGGTTTTGCTAGCGTTTCACTATGGTGTGAACATAAAGAAACCATATTTTGAGCGTACTTTATAATACCACTTTCAATTAATGGTCTTAGATAAAAATAGTTATATATCCCATACATCATCTCCTGCCGAGAAGCCTCATTTAAATTTTCTGGACCAGATAAAAAAATCTCTTCAAATGGATTTTGAATATGGACTTCATCAGAATAGAGAGAAGCAAATGATACCAATTCGTTTAGCTTTTTTATTCTGCACGTAGCTTCCGCGCAAGGATGCCTCCCACCACTTAATGAAGAATTTGCGACAAAAGAAAAATTACTATTTGGTTTCCCTGTAGGCTTGAAATGGTACCTAGAGCTTAATGCCAACGTTTCCGCAAGTTCGAACAAGTGCTCATTGGTGCTGTTATATATTGCTCCATTTAAGTCACCATCAGACCAAAGCGATATTATCTGATCGAACTCTTCTAAAAATTCCATTTAGAACCCTTGTAATTGATCCTACCCACGAAAAGTAGACACCATTTCAGGCACACTTCTCGTGATATTCCTGTTCATACTCTGCCGGGCTTTTATAGCCTATCGCAGAGTGCCTTCGTACTCGGTTATAAAACAGTTCGATGTATTCAAATACGAGCGAGTACGCTTCCTGCTTTGTCGTCGGTTGGTCTGCGTAAACGGATTCAACTTTGAGCCTTGAGAAGAATGATTCCATGGCAGCATTGTCCCAGCAGTTTCCCTTTCTGCTCATACTAGGGCGTATGCCTTTGCTGAGCAACCTGTGCTGATATTCACCCGATCTATATTGCACTCCGCGGTCGGAATGCAGTATCAGACCTGGCTTAACCTGCCGTGAGTCATAGGCCATCTGGAAGGCGTCTATGATCAGTTGATTCGTCATCGTTGAGTCCAGTGACCATCCAATGATTTTTCTCGAATACAGATCCATCACGACCGCCAGGTAAGCAAATCCCTTGTCCAACGGAATGTAGGTAATATCCGACACCCACTTTTCGTCTGGTCGTTCCGCATTGAAGTCCCTGCGCAAGAGATTATCACTGACATGGTTCCTAGCCTGGATGTTCGGGAAGAACTTGTATCCTTTGCCGTTACGGGCCTTCAAGCTGCTTTGAGCCATCAGTTTAGCCACATAGTTCACACTGCACGGGATGCCGGACTCGTTCAATTCAACAGCCAGTCTGGGTGCTCCATAGCGATGTTTGAAACGCTCAAAGGTCGTAGCTATGACCTTCTCAAGGCTCTGCTGTCGCTTCTCGCTTTCGGACGTCCCACGACGCTGCCACTTGTAATAACCAGCGCGACTGACACCTAGCCAGCGGCACATCTTCAAAATGGAGTATTCTCCTGCTAAAGAGCGGATATAGGCGTACCTCACCACTTTTCTTTGCTGAAGTACGCGGTGGCCTTTTTTAGGAATTCGTTCTCTTCTTTGAGATCAGAGATTTGACGCTTGAGC
>NZ_FTOH01000024.1 GCF_900156675.1 Thalassolituus maritimus | reverse complement strand
ACCGTGAGAGACTTCACTCTGGAATCGGGTATGAAAGCCCTGAAAACTATTCAAGGGCGTGTGCCTGAAGTGTCCACGAAAGTGGTAGCAGATCACGCCCCAAGGTCGGGCGTTATGCTGAAGAATATTTTCAAGTAGAGGTAAAAAATGAAACTCTTTGAAGGTGAAAGCATTGAGCATGAGGTAGTAAATGATCAGCCGCTACGGATGTCCGATGAAGAGATTAACAGTAAGTATCGCGAGGGCGAGATACGAATTGTAACTGAACAGGCCAGGTACCCGTTAAACACTATTTCTTCAATGGTTCACAGCGATATCTACAAAATGAACCCGGAGTATCAAAGGCGACATAGGTGGAGCAACAGAAAAAGGTCATCACTAATTGAATCATTGATAATGAATGTACCGATACCTCCAATATTTCTTTATGAATACGAATATTCTTCATACGAAGTAATGGATGGCTTACAAAGGCTAACCGCTATCTCTTCTTTTTACGATGATGAGTTTGAACTCGAAGGTCTTACGAAGTGGCCTGAACTCAATGGGAAAAAATATAGCAAACTTCCAAAACTTGTACAGCAAGGCGTAGATAGAAGATATATATCTTCAATTATCCTTTTGCATGAAACGGCGAAAACTAGTGAGGAAGCAGAGAACCTTAAGCAGATGGTTTTCGACCGAATTAATAGTGGGGGTGAAAAACTTACTCCTCAGGAGAAAAGAAATGCTAATTTCGATGGAAAACTAAACAGACTCTGCATTAGACTTTCTGAGAATCAGAGCTTATGCAAGGCTTGGGGTATACCATTAGAAGACGGAAATCCTGATCGGATCCATTCCGAACGCGCAGAAAACAAACTGTTCAAAACTATGGGTGACGTAGAGTTGGTTCTGAGGTTCTTTGCTTACAGGCAAAGAGCCAATTTGCAGCGAGGGTCTTTGGAATCATTTCTAGATTTCTACCTAGAAAAAGGAAACTATTTTACTACGGAAGTCTTGGGCAACTTAGAAGACCTGTTCGATGCTACTATAAATCTGGCATACGATCTGTTCGGGGATAAAGCATTTTTTCTATATAGGAAAAGAAAAACAGGGTGGGGTTGGTTTGAACGACCCACAACCGCAGTATACGACCCCATGATGAACTCCTTGAGCCAGAGACTAGAATTCCGCGATGAACTTGTAAGAAGAAGAAAGGAAATGAATGAGGCCATCATAGAGTTCTATAAGGATAATTATGGCGCTTTCGAAGGTAGAAACACCAACCAGTCAGCCCTAGAGGAAAGAGACTTAAAGTTCAATGAGTTCTTTGATAGGTTTATTTAAATGTTCCAATCGTTGTCAGATTTTCTGAGTAGCATAGATGGCTTAATAAATCATCTAAATTATGAAAAGAGCTGCCAAGTATACTTTCAAACCGGAGCAAAAAAGTACACCGGAGAACACTCCCTCGAAGTTGAGTTTCGGAGTTTTCTAGCTGAGAAGATAAGCCCGGCACTAACGGATTCAAAGGTTTATTCATATAAGAATGGCATAATATCTCTTTATGGATTTTTAGAAAGATATGTCGAGGATATAATTATCGAATTTCTTCGAGGTATCTGCGAGCTGTCTCTAGACTATAAGAGTCTTCCTCAAGAGATAAGAAAAAATCATCTTGATGCATCTCTCGATCACATCAATAAGCTTAAGAAATTAAGAGGAATGAGTGCCGATTACAGGCAGTCGTCACTTACTGAAGCGGTGAAAAATATGCACAATTGCCTGGTCGAGGCGCAGGAGTATGCTCTTAACTATGATGCATTTGTTAGCCATACTTCGAACTTTCGCTATGACTCGATTCATGAAATATTTACTAGAATTGGAATACATGGAATATCTAGATCCTGCCTGGACGATGCTGGTCTAGCTGAAGCACTATCTCGCAAGCATTCGCCGACAGGGACGCTCGAAAAAAAGATTCTTATCTCCTTATTGATGTCAGAGCTAGATAACCTGGCGCAACGCAGGAATGAAATAGCTCACGGGGTTCGTATTGATGAAATAGAGTCTTTGGATATGCTTCAGGAACGAATTGAAATAATTCGCCGATATGGCCTGGCTATACATTCTATAGTATTTTCCAGATTAAATTCTTATGCGTATCAGAGCGCGAGAAAAATTGATTTAGGAAGACCCTACAAGGTGTATGGAGGCATTCGTGTGCTAGAATTTCAGAGATTTTTCCCTGCCGAGATTCCCGAGGAGTGTGCAAAGATTTCTGTCGGAGATAAAGTGTTTGCAATAAATGAGAACAGCTCTACTGATGTAATCTGTGGAAGTATTGTATCTATACGAAACCATGACGGTAATGTTGATTTTCTAGAGGCACCACACAATTCTTCGTTTTCGATAAGGGTAGATTTTAAAACTAATTCTCACGTGCGAAAGCGAATGGTTTTTGTTGGAGTTGAGGCATAACAAGGCAATGCACGCGACAAACGCGTGATTGCAGCGTTATGCAGTGAATTTAACGGAAACCGTACAAAGAAAATCAAAGTAGTGTCACTCAGACTAGTTACATGTATAAGGTCGTCTGGCTCGAGATTATTTATAACTGAAATGAACGTAACGTAGAGGTCAGTTGGTCATGGAGATAGGTGAAATTTACGATGTGGTTTTTTCGACGGGCCGTTATGAAATAGAATATGAAAATTGTGTTAAATGTATAAAGAAAACTCCAAAGTCCTACCGTGTAGAAAGAGAAGACGGTACTACTAGGTTGGTAGGGCAAGATTCAATTTTGGAGTTGAAGAAGTTATCAAAATTCACATAACAAGATGTTCAAATACGTTACGATCGTTAGGGCGCTTACGGGACTGCCAACGCTAGGCTTTGCTTGCCTTGCCTCTTAGAGGGTCGTGATGCAATTTAAGAGGGGCTACCGGAGGCGCAGATGACACAAGAGCAAAGACTGATTCCTTTAGTGTTATCAAACGGAGCATTAAATTCTGCTGTGGCCACGGGTAACAATGCTAGTTGGCACTGTAGCTGCGAGCGAATCTTGCCACTTATCGGTAAGTCGGGTCAGATAAAAGGGCCAAGCGAAAACACATCAGTCGAATGCCCGGACTGCAAGATTAGGTATTTTGTTGAGCCTGATGGTGGAGATTACAAGCGAGCAGTTCGAGTCGTTGAGCTATGAATTCACATAACAAGCGACTGTGGTTCAACCGTAGCTAAATAATTATTCATAAGACCACTCCTGACCATTCCGGATCATCGCATTCAGGATGGTCAAAAACTT
>NZ_FTOH01000026.1 GCF_900156675.1 Thalassolituus maritimus | reverse complement strand
GCTCAAGCGTCAAATCTCTGATCTCAAAGAAGAGAACGAATTCCTAAAAAAGGCCACCGCGTACTTCAGCAAAGAAAAGTGGTGAGGTACGCCTACATCCGTTCTTTAGCCGGAGAGTATTCGATTCTAAAGATGTGCCGGTGGCTTGCTGTTAGCCGTGCTGGGTACTACAAGTGGTTGAGCCGTGGTACGTCTGAGAGCGAGAAACGACAGCAGAGCCTTGAGAAGGTTATCGCTACGACCTTTGAGCGTTTCAAACACCGCTACGGAGCGCCTAGACTGGCCGTTGAATTGAATGAGTCGGGTATCCCGTGCAGTGTGAACTATGTGGCTAAATTAATGGCTCAAAGCAGCCTGAGGGCCCGCAACGGTAAAGGGTATAAGTTCTTCCCAAACATTCAGGCCAGGAACCATGTCAGTGATAACCTCTTACGCAGAGACTTCACAGCGGAGCGGCCGGATGAAAAGTGGGTGTCGGATATTACGTATATCCCACTGGATAAGGGTTTTGCCTATCTGGCCGTCGTGATGGATCTGTACTCGAGAAAGATCATCGGATGGTCACTGGACTCCACCATGACCAATCAACTGATCATAGACGCCTTCCAGATGGCGTATGACTCACGGCAGGTGAAACCAGGTCTGATACTGCACTCCGACCGCGGAGTGCAGTATAGATCAGGTGAATATCAGCACAGGTTGCTCAGCAAAGGCATACGCCCTAGTATGAGTAGAAAGGGAAACTGCTGGGACAACGCTGCCATGGAATCATTCTTCTCAAGGCTCAAGGTTGAATCCGTATATGCAGACCAACCGACGACAAAGCAGGAAGCGTACTCACTCGTATTTGAATATATCGAACTGTTTTATAACCGAGTACGAAGGCACTCTGCGATAGGCTATAAAAGCCCGGCAGAGTATGAACAGGAATATCACGAGAAGTGTGCCTGAAACGGTGTCTACTTTTCGTGGGTAGGATCACTGAAAAAATATGAAGTGCATTTTCTGTAAAAAGGATTCGACAGAATCAAAGAGTGTTGAACATATCATTCCAGAAAGCTTATGGAATACTAAGCAAATACTCCCTGCCGGAGTTGTTTGTGACAAATGCAATAATTATTTTTCAAGGAAAGTTGAAAAGCCCTTTTTGTGCTCTCCAGATATGGAAGCATTGCGTTTTCATCAGGCTATCCCGAGTAAGAAGGGTAGAATTCCACCGATAAAGGGTATTATTTCTGGGTCATCGTCCCCAATAAGAGCACATCGAGTTCTTGATGGCGAGGATGTGGTTACGAATATAGAGCTTGATACGGAGCAATTTGAACTCGTAAAGAGCGGCGGTTCTTCACAACTGTACTTACCCATGGGCTTTGAGAAACCTACTGTTAGCGAAACATCTAGATTTATCGCTAAAGTAGCAACAGAAGCGTTAGCACAACGAGTACTCGGCCACGAAGGTGGAGTTGAGTACATTGTTGACGAAGAACAATTTGACCCTATAAGAAATCATGCTCGTTATGGCCAGCCAAAAGAATGGCCTATCTACTCTAGGCGTATATACGACGCAAATGAAGATAAAGAGATTCATGGCGAAAAAGGTCAGCTAGTCCATGAATATGATTTCCTTCATACTTCGCAGGGAGAGTTGTATTTCGTTTTAGCCCTATTTGGCGTAGAAATGACAATTAATGTAGGTGGCCCTGACATTGAAGGATACGAAATGTGGCTTAAGGAAAATAATGATGAGAGTCCTCTCTACAGTGGGAAAAATGCGAGCAGCTAACAAGGCCAGCCAGAGGGACCATGATCTTGCCCCGATAAAACGGACACCAAAGTCAAACTGACGAGGTGTCCAATGCCAAAATATAATCAGCCAAGAAAGACCTGGCAGTATTCGAA
>NZ_FTOH01000027.1 GCF_900156675.1 Thalassolituus maritimus | reverse complement strand
ACGTATAGCGATCATAGTTTCTCTTTTTTGTTTGTCCCACACTGCACCTCTTTAATGAACAGAAAAAACTGTCCATGAAAGTGGTTACAGATCAGTGCGAGCTTGCGAGCATCCGGCAGCCGCAGGCTGCGTGGTGATGCGCTTGGTTATCTGTCATTTGCGAGAACCTCTTTGCATTTGGCCCAGATATCAGCCTTTTCCATAGAGACTAGTTTCTCGACAATGGGCCAGTCAGTTTCCCTGCCGCTTTCTCCCGTAGTTTTTCCGCTAAGAGGCGTAATATCTGAATTCCTGGGAATCCCTTTCTCGTCCAACATTGCGGCGATATTCTGAACTTTCATTTGAACAGATGAAACTGGACGCTTACCAAAGGTGGCCACTTTCTTTTCTGCAAGAAGGCCTCGACCAAAGCGCGCAATATAAGTGCAAAGAACTATCTCGTCTTCGGAATAGTAATTTTTCACCTAGCTTCTCCTGTACAGATAACGCTCCGCTAGAAGGCGAGCGAAGCGAGTCCCAAGTGAAGGCCACGCTTTTTCTGTGGCCGAAACGAATTTCAGCGCCTTGTTAACCATTACTATTTCCGGAGCTTGTATACAGCTGCAAAAGTTGCTTTGAGATTTCGGCTGTAGTTTTTTCCTTTAATTCAAGGTTAGACCCACCTAAATTTTCTAATATCTGCACTGACATGCCAACTGCGTTTATACGCTCAATAATCCCCATATATTCTTTAGCTTGTTGCATAGTAGACTTGTAAATGACAAGAAAGGTGGCGCCGATAAAGTTTACTAAGATACCGCTTACCGCAACCATAATTGACGGTTTAAACTTTTCAGGAGATTCATAAACATGAAAAACACCATAGCTTATTAGAGAGAAACCAAACAACATAACCAGTACAGTAAGCCAAAATATAGCCCTAACTTGATTTATATTTCGGTTAAGATAGCTTTCTAATTTTAATCTAGCCAAGTCCCATGCGGCCTGGGTTTCTTTTGGATTTTCTTCGTATCGACGTTCAACTTCTTCAATTTTTCTGTGTTGCTGAGAGGATTCTAATGCTCGCTGATATGAAATAATACCGAAAGTAAGAATTGCAGCCGCTGCCCCCAGGCTGACAGAAACAATTTCCGCAAATTTCTTATCAGTTATTTCGGCCTCACCCAGTATAACGAAAAGCATCGCAGCGGCGATGAGCAATAGAGATCCAGAAATAGTGTATCTTAGAGCTCTACCACCTTTCATCCAACTTTCAATTATCTCTGTTGCTAGTCCTAGCGGTCCATCAAGCATGACGTACTCTCGGTATATAATGGTATGGTTAACATCTATGGACACCCCTCATTGTGCAAGCGAAATCTGTCTTTGGTGTAGTGCAGCCATCTATTCGGATTCCACTTGGCCTGCAGGCCAGATC
>NZ_FTOH01000028.1 GCF_900156675.1 Thalassolituus maritimus | reverse complement strand
CATCTATGGACACCCCTCATTGTGCAAGCGAAATCTGTCTTTGGTGTAGTGCAGCCATCTATTCGGATTCCACTTGGCCTGCAGGCCAGATCCTTGATGAACTTCGCCAACCCGGTTCTTATCAGCTTGTCGTTCCCGAAGAACGTAGTTAGGAACAGAGTTTCCGGATTGCGGTCCTACCTTTTAGACATCTAATTTCACTTACGCAACTACGGTGTCTTCATATCTTTTATAACTCTGTTCCTTGCTCAGCAAAGCCCAGATCGTTCTTGCTAGTTTATTCGCCAACGCCACGATGACTACATTGTGGTGACGACGTCTCATAAGATCTTCAAGCCAATCTACCGGAGCACTATTCCTGTTCATATGACGAATTACGGCTCTGGCACCATGGATCAGCATCTTACGAATATAAGCATCACCTCTCTTACTGATGCCTTGTAAATTTTGCTTTCCGCCACTTGAATATTGTCTGGGGACCAGCCCCAACCAAGCTGCGAATTCTCGCCCTGATCGAAATTCTTTAGCATTACCGACGCTTGCTACTATCGCCGAAGCTGCCAAACGACCAACACCAGGAACTTCAATTAATCGCTTACAACGTTCATCGGACTTATTCTGATCGTTGATCTCTTTATCAAGGTCACAAATTTCAGACTCAATATAGTTTAAGCGATCAACCATCCGAAGCATCAGGCGATTAAGTGTTGCTGGTAAGTCATTTTCCACATCGCCGTACGAATCAGACAACCATTGCCTCAGTCGCTTTGGTCCTGCTGGTATCGCCACTCCAAATTCAGAAAAGGATGAGCGTATACGATTAATTACTGCAGTTCGTTCCTTTATCAACCCCTCCCGCTCTCGATGCAAAAGCAGTACTGCCTGCTGATCCGGACCTTTGATTGGCACAAACCTCATTGTTGGCCGATCAACCGCCTCACAGATTGCTTCTGCATCCGCAACGTCAGTTTTATTCGTTTTTACGTAAGGCTTCACAAATTGGGGCGGTATTAATTTCACATCATGACCAAGCTGCTTTATTTCTCTAGCCCAGTAATGAGAACCGCCACAAGCTTCCATCCCGACTAAGCAACGAGGTAACTTAGCCATAAATGGTAACAACTGATTACGTCGAAGCTTTTTACGAATTAAGCATTTCCCTCTGCTATCACTGCCATGAATCTGAATCACCGACTTTGCCAGGTCGATTCCTATCACTCTTAGCTGTTCCATAAACCACCTCCCGCGAAGAAACTGAAGTTTCAGTGTAAGGGAGGGGTGTCCATTTCATTAGCTT